>JAGWHB010000100.1 GCA_028867035.1 Nitrososphaerota archaeon
GATTTCAAGATTTTGTGGGTGTATGTACTTAACCTCACCGTCGATAACGGGAACACGGATGCTCGATGTCTTTAGGCTACCTACACCGGAAAGAATAACGCCCGCGTCAACCCGGTGTTCTTCGACAATTCGTTTGATTTCACTGACGACATCCTGTCCATCCCTGAGACGAACCGCCAACGTCTTCATTGATGACATTTTAGCATTTCACAATTTTAAGCACTCGGGTCTGTCCGATACTAAGGTCTTCGGGCGGAGAGGGAGGGATTCGAACCCTCGGTACGGTTTTACCCGCACAACAAGTTAGCAACCTGCCGGTTTCAGCCACTCACCCACCTCTCCGTATGGGGGCAGCGTACCAGATTTGGCGCAGAAGAGCGAGACCTCGGAACCGCGCGAAGCGGAGTGGTATACTGCCGAGACCATGACCGCAACGCTGCCGCCGCCAAACAAAGGAAAAAAATTGGAGATAGAAGTGGCGGGGGAGCGGTGGCTGCGCATCCCCGTAAAAACCGAGCGCATCGACGAGCATCACAACTTGCTGCAGGTGCTTGAGCAAGCGCTTCGAGGGCAGCTT
>JAGWHB010000101.1 GCA_028867035.1 Nitrososphaerota archaeon
TCCCTGAGAGACATGGCCACGATCTGGGCGCTAATCGCCCTCTCTTTCAGGAAGGAAGCGAGGTTCGCAGAGTTGACTGCATCCAGAGCGGAGTCAATCTCGTCGAACAGGTAGAACGGCTGCGGCTGGACTCCCTGCATCGCCAGGATGAGCGAGACCCCCGAGACCGCCTTCTCGCCTCCGCTCAGCGAAAGCGATTCCCACGGCGGCTTGGTGCCGAATTTGGCCAGCAGCCTGACCCCGCCGGTGAAGATCTCGTCCGGCTTTTCCAGCTCGAGCCAGGCTTCTCCTCCAGTCAGCCTGTTGAAAATCGTTTTGAACTCCGCGTTTATCTTCTCGAAGGCGCCCACGAAGACCTTCCTCTTCTCTGACTCCACGCTCTCGATGAATCTTATGATCGAGACTCGCTCTTTTTCCAGTTCATTGTTTCTGGTCGAGAGATTCTTGTATCCGACGTACATGTCCCGGTACTGCCTGTCCGCGGCCTTGTTGACGGACGACGAGACCTGCTTGTGCTCTTCCTGGAGAGCGGCGAGAAGCTGGTCGCTCTCTTCAAAGACCTCAGGCTC
>JAGWHB010000102.1 GCA_028867035.1 Nitrososphaerota archaeon
AACGCGCCGTAGTCGGTCAGGTTCACGACCTTGCCCTTGTGGCGCGAGCTGGACGGGTACTTGATGTCGATGGCGGTCCAGGAGTCGGCGCTGCGCTGCTTGAGCCCCAGCGAGATCTTGCCGTTCTCCTTGTCGATGGACAGGATCTTGACGTCCAGCTCCTGGCCGATCTGCACCACTTCGCTGGGATGGGACACGCGGCGCCAGGCCAGGTCGGTGATGTGCAGCAGGCCGTCGATGCCGCCCAGGTCCACGAAGGCGCCGTAGTCGGTGATGTTCTTGACCACGCCCTTGACGATCGCGCCTTCCTTGAGGTTTTCCATGACTGCTTCGCGGTCGGCACCCATGCTGGCTTCCAGCACGGCGCGGCGCGAAACCACCACGTTGTTGCGCTTGCGGTCCAGCTTGATGATCTTGAACTCGAGCTCCTTGCCCTCGAGGTACACCGGGTCGCGGACCGGACGCACGTCGACCAGCGAGCCCGGCAGGAACGCGCGGACGTCCTTGATGTCGACGGTGAAGCCGCCCTTGACCTTGCCGGAGATCATGCCGGTGATGGTCTCTTCCTT
>JAGWHB010000103.1 GCA_028867035.1 Nitrososphaerota archaeon
TGCAGGTGGTCAGGGTTCACACACGCCCGGTTTCTACACAGATGGTCCAGCGCCAGATCCTTGGGTATTGGACCCACAAGAGATTCGTAGGCATACCGGTGCGCTCTCTGGTGCCTGGCCTTATCGAGGTTGAAGTATCCATATCCGTAGAGCTTGCCTCCCTTCCAGTTCCAGCAGGTGGGCGTCTTTTCGACCTTCGCCCAGAACCTTTCGTCTCTCTTCTCTTTTGCCATCATGTCGGCTTCGCCTTCGGCTCGGCTGTCAATCGAGGTCGCTCCGTTTGACGAGGCCGAGGGGAAAAGAACCGTCATGGATTTCAGGATTACCGAGGGCACACCTGATTGCGTGTCCATCTCCGTCGGGGTAGAAATAGAGGTGCGCCACCACCATCTTCTCCTTCATTCTGGTTGCGACCTCGGCTCGGGGCTGGCGGGCTTGGGAGCGAACCAAATGACCTCTTGGCGGGCCTTCTCGCATCGTTGTGCGTTCTTCATGGTTGAACTACCCCAAAGGCCCCGGACATGGTTTCTGCCGCCTTCGTAAGCATCGTCGTAATTCTCG
>JAGWHB010000104.1 GCA_028867035.1 Nitrososphaerota archaeon
GACCGAGGTTCAGAGCCTGCTTGGACACTCCAGTCCGGCGGTCACGCTGAAGGTCTATTCGCACTGGTTCAAGAATGTCGAGACCGATTCGGTGGACAGGCTGGCGAAGAGCCTGACGACGGGCTCCAAAAATCTTGGACACTTTTTGGACACTTTCGCGGTTGCCCCCAAGGCAAATACCGCGTAAGTATTTGATTTTATTGAGCGGAGAGGTGGCCGAGTGGTCGAAGGCACCAGATTGCTAATCTGGCGTACTGGGTAACCGGTACCGAGGGTTCGAATCCCTCCCTCTCCGCCAAAGTCAAGGGCCGAATCCTGCTCACATTGGATATTTTCCGGGCTGTGGCGGTCGGATAAGTTTTGCGGTGATTCGAGCGGCGTGTCGCCAGAGATAGGGACTGGGTGGCGGAGAGGGGGGGATTTGAACCCCCGAGACCCTTTCGAGTCTACACGCGTTCCAGGCGTGCGCGTTAAACCGGGCTCTGCCACCTCTCCGCAGCAAGCGGACAGTATGCCATTAGGGTGCGCACGACCGCCAGAAGCCCATCGCGGTGTCTCAC
>JAGWHB010000105.1 GCA_028867035.1 Nitrososphaerota archaeon
CCTGGAAGTCAATGGAGTTCTTCGCGTGAACTCCACCGTTGACGACGTTGAACATCGGCACCGGCAGCACGTGAGCGTTCACTCCCCCGAGGTACTGGCTGAGCGGCAGGTCGCTCTCGAGCGCCGCCGCCTTGGCGGTGGCGATCGAGACCGCGAGGATCGCGTTGGCCCCGAGACGGGCCTTGTTGGCGGTGCCGTCGAGATCGATGAGCGCCACGTCGACGTCGCGCTGGTCACGGGCGTCGTAGCCCTCGAGCGCGTCATTGATCTCACCGTTCACGAACGCCACGGCGCGCTCGACGCCCTTGCCGCCCCACTCGCTCGCGCCGTCGCGCAGTTCGACCGCCTCGTGGATGCCGGTGGAGGCGCCCGAGGGTGAAATGGCCCGACCCGTGGCACCCGACGAGAGGTGCACCTCGGCTTCGACGGTCGGGTTGCCTCGAGAATCGAGGACCATGCGCCCTCGGACGAGTTCGATGTCGCTCACGGACTACTCCTTTGTCTCTGTCTCGACGCTACTTCGCGTCGCCGTCGGCGTGGTCCGACGAGTCCACCTCGG
>JAGWHB010000106.1 GCA_028867035.1 Nitrososphaerota archaeon
CACCTGGTCTGTGTCGTTGCCCCAGAAGAGGCTCATCTTGTTCTATCGACTCCAGATGAGGTTGCTTCGGGAAACCAATCCCATTCCCATGTACGTCTTAGCCATCCTTTGAAACCCCCAATCCAATAATTGTGTAGAATCAAGGCAGGAACGAATAGCCATATGATTAGGAAGATTGACAAGATTTTGTTGTCAATTTTAACGAAGGCATCCTGAATCAAGCGTCTCATGCCTCACTTTCAACCCTGCCGGACTGTTCGTTCCTGACGCGCTCGCTGTCGTTGCTGAAGGCGCTCAAGGCGGTGCTCCTGATGCGGGTCCGCACTCGTGGCTTCTCTGAATGACCTTCACGGACGGATTTCCCCATCGAGAAACTTCTGGATTAACCGCTGAATGACTTCATTCTTCTTTCGGCCTCCTTCTGTCTGTATGATTTTGATGGCAAAATCTCTCCACATTGCTTCAGGAAGATTTATGGTGGTCTTCACCATCTTGATTTTGTCTTTTTGTGGTTCCAATCTATCACCTCCCTTCCGTTCGTGCTGCCTAGAAGCAATTC
>JAGWHB010000107.1 GCA_028867035.1 Nitrososphaerota archaeon
GTTCAGGGTGTAGCTCGAGAGGTAGGTGCAGAGGACGTCGACCTTCCGGAGGGACACTTTCTTGAAGTTCCGGTTCGTTATCTTGGCCCGGCCGGAGAGGCCCAGCTCCCTGATCTTCTGGCGGGAGGCCCTCACGAGGCGCTTGCGCGTCTCCACGCCCGTCGCCCTGGCGTGGAAGTCCCTCGCGGCCACTATCACTATCCTGGCGTCGCCGGAGCCGAGGTCGAAGACCGCTTCGTCGGGCTTCACGGAGGCGAGGGATAGCATCGTCGGGATGATGTCCTCGGGGGTCGGGACGTGCGGCTCGGTGTAGTTCATCCCGCACGGCGAGCTTCGTGCCTTAGATAAGCGTCGAGGGGTCGTTCGCAAGTCGGCGCGGCACAGCTCACGCTGGTCGGTTGGATGGTGCGGGAGGTGGGATTCGAACCCACGAACCCCTAAGGGATTGGAGCCTCAGTCCAACGCCGTTGGCCATGCTGGGCGACTCCCGCGCGAGGGCGGCTGGCCTTTCCAGGCTCTAAAATGCTTTCTAGAGCGCAGGGCCCCTAGGTCGAGAC
>JAGWHB010000108.1 GCA_028867035.1 Nitrososphaerota archaeon
GAGGACCTCGCGCAGCGTCCCGCGCACCGCGATCCACACCTCGCGCAGGTGGGCGGCCTCCCCCTCGTAGTGCAGGGTCTCGGGCCGCATGCCGCGCACGCCGGCCATCGGGCCGCTGACCACGCGCAGCACGTCGGCCACGGTGACCTCGTCGGGGTCGCGGGCCAGGCGAAACCCGCCCTCGGGGCCGCGCTGGCTGGTGACGATTCCTCCGAGGGAGATGACGGCCACCTCGGTGGTGCCGCCGCCGATGTCGACGACCATGTTGCCCGTCGGCTCGTGGATGGGCAGTCCGGCACCGATCGCGGCGGCCATCGGTTCCTGACGTGGCCGCGCACGATGTGATCGTGGTCGGGGCGGGCCTCGCCGGCCTCCGCGCGGCGCAGGTCCTCACCCGGCGCGGCGTCGACGTGGTCGTCCTCGACGGTGCCGACCGGGCCGGGGGCCGCATCGCCACCGACGTCGTCGACGGGTTCCGGCTCGACCGCGGCTTCCAGGTGCTCAACACCTCCTACCCGGCGCTGCGCGCGGCGTTCGGCGGGCGCCTG
>JAGWHB010000109.1 GCA_028867035.1 Nitrososphaerota archaeon
TCATGCCGGTCGATGTCTACGTCCCTGGCTGCCCGCCAAGGGCCGAGGCTCTCCTGCAGGGTATAGTACTTCTCCAAGAAAAGATCAGGAACTCTCCAAGCCTAAGCGGAGCCTGACCCCGCCCATGAGCCAGGCCAACGTCCCGCAGCCGCAGCCACCCGCCAGACCAGCCGCGCCCGGAACTCCTCCGAAGGCGGAGCCCGTCAGGGCCAAGGAACTCGCAGGCAAGATCGCGGCGAAGTTCCCTGACGTGAGGGTCGACTACATGCGGGAGAGGCGGCTCAAGGTCACCGTCGCGCCCGACAGGATCAAGGAGGTCGCCCTCTTCGTCAGGGACGGGCTGGGCTTCGACCACATCAGCGCTGTGAGCGGCGTCGACTGGATAGGCAAGAGCGAGTTCGAGGTCGTCTATTTCATCGGCTCCCTTTCCAAGCCCGGCCTCGAGGACTTCATCGTCTCCCTTGCCGAGCGAGTACTTCGCGACAGGCCAGTCGTGCCAACCCTCATCGACGTTTGGCTTGGTGCCGACTATAGCGAGAGGG
>JAGWHB010000010.1 GCA_028867035.1 Nitrososphaerota archaeon
CGATCGAGCTCGTCTCTACCTCTCCTTCCGTCCCCGCGCCGGAGCGCATCAGGAATTCGAGTGCGGCGAGGGCGGTGGCGATGAAGCGCGGGTAGACTCGCAGGCTGATGTCGAGAGGGACAGTCATCCGAGTCGAGAATATGCCGTATCGACTCTTGATTTCTGCCGGAATGCCTTCAGATGCGTAGCTCCCGGCAAGCTCCGACGACAGGCCCATGTCGACCGGCCACTCCCCTGCGGCGAAAGAGGATGCCCCCAAGGACAGCCACGGGGCGGAGGACGCGTCCAGTTGGATTGCCCTGGACGTCCTCAGCGTGGGCTCGACCCGCTTGTCAGCACCCCTGATCGCCTTTTCGTCTAATTTGGCCGGCTCGAAGCGGAAGGCGCCGCCTCCCCTGGCGAGATAGATTGCGTCTCCGAGGTCGTAGACGAGGAATGCCGCCCCGAAGAGGACGACAGCCAACAGAAGTAGGTCCAGGAAGATGATTCCGAATCCAAGCAGGAGAACTAGCCCGACAACCAGCCGCTTCCCGCGAGATGTGAGTTTCATTCCTTGGGCACGGGCACCGCGTTCAGTGCCTCCGCGACGAGTTTCTCGGAGCTTACTCCTTCGCCCTCCGCCTCCGGTGTGAGGACTGCTCTGTGGGATATGACGTCAGGCGCCACATACTTGATGTCGTCCGGGAGGACGAACTTCCTCCCCTCGAGGAGCGCCTTGGCCCTCCCGAGCTTGTAGAGCCAGATTGTCGCCCTCGGGCTCGGCCCTGTCCGGATGTCCGGGTTGGAACGGACCGAGTTCACTATCGAGACGGCGTACTCTTTGACCCTGTCGGATACGAGCACGGAACGCGTGGCACCGATCAGCTTGTTGATTGCGTCGGGCTTCACCGCGGGCTGGACGTCCGGGAAGTCGAGGGCGTCGATGTGAGTGAGGATGAGCTTCTCCTCGTCGGGGGAGGGGTAGCCCATGGGGACGCGCATGGCGAACCTGTCGATCTGCACCTCAGTGAGAGGATACGTCCCGGCGGCCCCGGCCGGGAGCTGTGTCGCTATCGCGATAAACGGTCTAGGGAGGGGAATAGTGCTCCCCTCTATGCTGACCTGCCCCTCCTGCATCGCCTCGAGCATCGCAGCCTGGGTCCTCGGGGTGGCCCTGTTCAACTCGTCGAGCATGACGACGTTGGCGAACATCGGCCCTTCCCTTATCTCGAATCCCCCCGTCTTGGGGTTGAACACGTTGGAGCCGAGGATGTCGGAGGGGAGCAGGTCGGGGGTGAGCTGCAGCCTGTTGAACGAGCCGCCCATGGAGAAGGAGAATGTCTTGGCCATGGTCGTCTTGCCGATTCCGGGGGGCCCTTCGAGCAGGACGTGCCCACCTGCCATCAGGGCGATCAGGAGCTTCTCGATCACATCGCGCTTCCCCACGACCACCGACTCCACGCTGTCGGCTATCTTCCGCGGAGTCTCCAGCTCGCTCACCGTGCGTCCATCTCCTCTTTCAGCTTTCGGAGCCTCTCTTCGCTCCACTCTGGGTGCTCCTCAAGGACGGCCTTTAACTCCTCCTCCGCGGCCCCGGCCTTCGTACCGAAACGGTAGGCAAGGATCCCTGCCAGACCTACGACGACAAGCGAGTACCTGATCTCCGGTATCGAGATCGTGGAGTAGACGGAGAGTTCGAAGTTCCTGGCCACCGTTCCCGGCCCAATCGAAAGGTGCGAGGTGTCTAGGAGCATGGTGCCTGTCGAAAGGTCCTTCAGCAGGGCGGCGTTGCCGTTCTTGTCAATCATCGAGTTGATGAACACGGAGTCGTCGGCGATGAGGTAGACCCTGCCCTTCCCGTCGGGTATCTCGGCCAGCACGGGGAAGGGGCCGTGGGGGGCACTGGCAATGGAACCTCCGGGCTGGGTCGGGTAGAGATAGCTGAAGTCGCTGGAGTAGCCCAGGACCTGCGCCCCCGAGTCGGAGACTGTGAGCGTCGTGGCGTAGTTGAAGGCGAGGCTCGAGACGTTGCGCATCGCGACCGTGGGGGCGACCACGAGGAAGGAGTTCCGGAAGTTGAACAGGGGGTCGGTGAGGAGCGAGCCTGTGAACCTCGAGGAGAGGCCCATGCCCGAGAGGAGTGTGTTGCCGATGCCATAGTCGTCGGCGAGTATCAGGGTCCCCCCGCTTCTGACGAACGATGATACCCCCACCCCTTCGGCGGGGGTGTAGGGACTCGAGGGGCCGTCCTCCAATAGGACGAAGCCTGTCCCGACCGGGGAGAGGGACGACAGGTTCTGCATCACCGTCGGCTTCTCGACCGATACGAAGGTGCTCAGCCCGTTCCAGGCGGTGTTCGTGGGGCTGAAGTCGTCCGGGTTCCCGAGGACGCTCACCGACGGCGTGAAGTAGACCGCCAGGGAGACGAAGAGCAGCGCGGCCACTATCCCGACGACGACCGCCGTGCTAGGCTTCAAGCTCTCCCCTCAACGCGTCGAGTTCGGCCTCCGCCTGTTTCTCCGCCTCCGGATGGATCCCCGGACCGTAAAGCTGGGACTCCAGGGCGGAAGAGATGTATTCGAAACTTTCGATGCGCTTCAGCTTCCCCCGGACCGCTCCAAGATATTCACGGATGGTCATCTGCGGCTGGAGCGGGACGGAAGTCGCCCTCGCGACCAATTCCACAGCCCTCGAATAGACTCCTGCAAGGCCGACGGGAGGGGGGCTCGCCAGGACAGCCTCGGGGGGCGTTGCCTCCACAGCCGGTGCCAGAACGGACGCTTGGACAGGCGGACGCCTCCTCCTGATGACAAAGGCGAGCAGCCCCAGGCTTGATGCAGGGAAGACAAGCACCAGCGGGTTGATGACAAGCACGCTGACCTTGACCTGGGTCGGCGAGATCCAGCTTTGGGCGGGGTACAGTTCGACCGTGTAGCTCCATTCGCCGTTCGGGGTGGTCAGCGCGGGCGTGACCGTGAAGCTGAAGGTGCCGTCGTTCGAGGTGGTGGCGTTGACAGAGGGCCCTGGTCCGACGTTGAGGACCCTCGCCCCGACGAGACCTGTGCCGTTGGCCCTGGCCGACCCGGAGACTGTAGTCGGAAATCCGGCGAAGGCGATGGCGGGGACGCTAGAGGTAACCGCGGGGTCTTCCTTGATCACGAATACCCGGAGGGTCGACGTCAAGGGCCCGATGGTCCGGTTCCCTGACGTCTGGAGTGTCAGGGGATAGGCACCTTGATCCACCCCCGATGGGACTGCGAATCCCAGCGAGAAAGAACCATTCCCAAGTGTCGTACCCGTCGCCGCGAGATTGAAGCCTGAAACAGACACTCTGAACCCGGAAAGAGGGTGCCCTCCGAAGGCCAGGCTGCCTTTGACGAGAAGGGGCTGGCCCGCATAGGTAATCTTCGTCACTGAAGCTGCCAAGGTCGGCGCTGAGAAAGTCACGTTGAGCCGAGCATGGACGGAGGTGGCAGGGGCGTAGACGAGTGTGTCATTGCCGACAGGAAGGAAGGAGGCGAAGAGCGACGCAGTCCCTCCGTAGAAGTAGGGAGTACTTAGCTCGGCAGAATAGTTGCCTGAGGATGTGGTCAGAGCCTGGCCGATGGCCTGGTTTCCGAAATAGACCGTGACATTCCTTGAGACAAGCGGGCCCGAGGAACTAGATAGATGACCACTGACAGTGACGTTGGAACCCGTCTCGATGGTCGACGGCCCGGCCACGAAGGCCAGGAACGTCTGGTCGAGTTTCGTAGCCCCGGTTATCAGCTCGGTGAGATGGTTGGCCTCGGCGACGTAGCCAGTGTAGATGGTCTCAAGAGGCTGGAGCTTTTGGAGGAAGAGCGACGAGGGAATCCCTGTCAGCGCCGCCAGCTGAGGAGCTGACCCGAAGAGCTGCGTGAGCGTAGAGTTGGCGCTTCTGAGGTTCAGGACGGCTTCGGTCACGTTCTCCTTGGCAAGCTGAAGCCTCCCCGTGGCGAGGTAGTTGCTGGCGTTCTTCAACTGGTGGTCGATGGTTGTGAACTGGCTTGAGGTCGAGCTCACGAGCTTGTTGAAGCTGTTGAACGCGTCGGAGATTTCGGGAGGGATGTGTATGAATCCGGTGTGGTTGATCAATTGGCGGGCCGCGGAGAAGTTCCCGGAAGCGAGTAGAGCGGCGATGGAACCATAGAATAGGTACAGCCCCTGGCCGTATACCGGGTCGGCGGGCGCGGAGCTCGGGTCGACCTGGCGAGGGACTTGGATAGACAAGGCGATGGGGGAAGATATGAGCACCAGCACTATCAGGAGGAGGGCGAGTATCTTCTTCAAAGCGGGAGAATCGCCAGGACCCTCAGTGCCACTATGTAGGCGAAGACGATGAAGAGGGTCACCCCCACGAAGTCGAAGGTCAGCCTCCTCGGCCGGAATATGGTCGAAGCCACGAAGTAGCAGATGGTGAACAGACTGACGTACACGTCGACGGTGTACCCTCCGATCATCGAGAGCCCGGCGGTAGAAAGAAGGAGGAGCGAAGCGAGCGTCATCAGGTAGAGGTTCTGCCTTTCCATCTATGCGAAGTCACCTGAGACAGGCATTCTAGGGTGACGCCCTTGGCCGGACAAGTCGGACGGCGTCACCACCGCATTGTTCCTGGAGCTCTCCATGGCATATCTAGCGACCTCCAGCATCTCCTCGGCCTTCCTAAGGTAGTTCTTGTATAGCTTCCTGTCTACCGACGTCGTCTCCTCACCAGGCGTTCCAAATCTTGCCCCGCGACCATTACGTAAGACTCGAGCACCGACCCCACGATTCCCCGACCGCGCATGAACTGAGCGTCATCCATTATCAAAGGAGAGAGACCCACGCCGAACTTCGAAATCACCCTTGCGCTGGCCTCGGCGACTGACTCGTTCGCCTTTTCCTTGTCCCTTGTGACCACCAGCAGGTCCACATCGCTCGTCTTCTTCTCCTCCCCCCTGGCCACGCTACCGAAGATGGCCGCTGAAATGACCGGCTCGCTGTCTAGGAAGGGCCTGATGGTGGCCACGAGCTCCTTGACCGCCCCCTCTTCTGCCCTTACCAGAGGCTCTGCCGCCGACCTTATGATGTAGCTCTCGTCGTTGAGGATGATTTGCAGTGCGTTACCCACGGGCTGAATCTTCACCATTCCCCTTTCCTCGAGCCTTCTCGCTACCAGGGACACCTCCGGGTGGGTGACCCCCGCGGTCCTGGCAAGCTCTCTTACGGTGAACACCTTCCCCTTGTACTTCACCAGCGCCCTTATCACACGGATGCCCGCCTTGCTGGCAAGGACGTCAGAGAAGTCCCGCAGCGCCATGGCCCAGAGTTTGGGAGTTCTGGTAGATAAATCTTCCAATCGGAAGCAAATATTACCATCATCAAGACGCGGGGGCCCCACCCGAGGGCGCCGGAACTAGAGAATCTCAAACGTGGCCAAGGACTTCTCCCGTTCGATGCTCTCGGATACGAGGGTGACACCCCTCTTCATGACCGTGGCTGCCACGGACGCGGCCACGCTCGCCGGGATGCTCCCGAGGGACAGGAGATACTTCGCAGCCTCCGTCTTCACCTTGATCCCCTTCATTTCGATAACGAGCCTGTCCCCTGTGACGACCGCCTTCACCGACGAACAGAGCTCGGAGACTTCGGTCAGGATGTACTGTATCGCGTCCTCCACCCCCGAGGCCCCCGAAAGCTCGGCCGACCTTACGAGCTCAGCCCCCGGCGGGACCACAAGCAGGACCGGGACGCCCCCCGCGTCTGTCACCAGCCTCCTTGGTGCGGCCAAGAGCGCGTCGAGGGTGGGGGGGTGCGGGTTGGTGGACAGTGGGACGTAGGCTACCGCCTGCCCGTCCTTGGGAGGGAGGTAAACCGCCTTCTCGGTGACGTCGAACTCCTCGAGCAGGGCCTCGACGTTCATGACAGACGCGTGAATCACTCCCCTCACGGCGCCGCTGGGGACCGGGGATTCGGGGAGGGTGAGCGTGGCCCCCCCGAGGATTACGCATGCTATCCCCAGGGCTGCGAACGGGACGCTGAAGAGGAAGTAGTAGGACACGTAGGCGAGGACGGCCCCGAACGCCGCGATCCCAACGCCGAAGGAGAAGTACCTCGCCCTTGCCATTGAATCACACGCTCGTCTTCGCGGCGAGCTTGACGTAGGATTCTTTCCTCGCGGCGCCGCCGGTGGCCAGGGAGATGTCGAGGAGCGAAAGAGACACGACGATCGGGTCGAGCCTTATCCCCCAGGGGGTGTAGTTGAGGAGCAGGCCCACCAGCGGGACGAGCGCGAGGCTGAGGCCGATCGACAAGGCGAGCCTTTCGAGGCCGTCCAGGTCTTCCTTCTTGGGGTACAAGGCTTCGATAAGCGTGTAGCCCGGGAGGAAAAGGACTGCAAGAGAGCCGAACACGTACCTGACGTAGATGAAAGGCGGGGCCGGGGACAGGACATAGATGGAGGCGAGAGTGACCAGCAGGGCCGCGACGGTGCCCCAGAACCAGAGCGAGTAGGGGGAAGCCAGGTACTCGAAGGTCGTCCCGGGTGGGGAAGGGTCCGTGAGCCCTGCCTTCTTCTCCTCCAGGAGGGAGTAGAGAGCCCTGGTCGCGACCCATGTCGGGGCGCCTGTCCCCTGGGTTGCACGAGAGACCGCCTCGCCGGCGGTGAGCTCGCTCCCAAGTGCTGATTTCAGCACTTCCTTCGCCCTCTCTTCCTTGCTCATATCGACGGCCCCGTGACATTCAACCAGAGCTGCACGAAACGGTGGTCGTAGGCAAAGCTCGTTGTGTTCGTCCGGTACACCCACAGTTCAAAGACGAGGCGGACATTGGTCCCATTATGATTGAGGCTGAGCGTTATTTGGTTCAGATAGGTCTGGTTGTCGCGGAGGATCGTACTGTAGGTGGCCACGGGCGGAGCGGCCAGTGACACATTCTCGTTGATTACGCTCGCCCTGTCACCGACCTTCGCGAGCACCTGATAGTACATGACATGGCCTTCGTGGTTCCCTACGTAGAGATAGAGGGTGAAGTTCTGCCCGACGAGCGCGTGTGTCGGGTAGTCTGCTATCTTCTGGTTCGGGCCAAGGATGCCGAGTTCCGAGAATGGCTCGACGTTCCTGTTGGCGAGATAGTAGCCTGAAACGTTGAAGACGGCTATCAAGACGATTATACCCACCGTCGCAGCTTGCAGCTGTTCGTCTATCATGACTTCCTTACCCTCCAGTCCCTGTGGGTCCTAAGCCAGAACCGCCAGAAGACGCGGGGCGCGTAAACGTAAACAACGATGGCCAGGGCCGCCAGGACGGCAGTCTCAAGCCCCAGGTCCAGCTGCTGGGTGGCAATCGACGCCGCGCCGGCGGAGGCGACTCCAGGAGCGCTCTGGATGACCTGAGAAGCCAGAGAAGAAGCCTGGGAATAGAGAGATTGAGCCCTCGACGGGTCTGTGCCGTTGACCAGGTCCGCCTGGTGGAGAAGGGAGATGGCCGAGTTCAACTGGGCGGTCAATGCCGTGACGTTGCCCCCGCTCTGCTCAGCCTTCAGAAGCGCCGCATACGCCTGCCCTATCTGTGCCCTCACCTGGGTTGAATCTTGGGCGTGGGCGGAAGGCGCCACGGCGACGGCGAGGACGACCAAGGCGGTGACGGCAAGGACCGCAAGGCCACCCGAGGCAGACTCTTTCATTGGGTTCTCCGCCGCGCTTTCGACGAAAGGCGGCCGGCCCGGATATTCACGACTGTCCGCCTTCAGGTTCGCGCATAAAACCATGTTTGTCTGGCAGGGGTGCGGCTCCCCCGGGAAATCTCATGACAGGCCTTAATTGGTGTCGAGAGCCGGTTCAAGGAACGTGGGAGAGTGAACAGACCTGCCTCCGCCCTGAGCGACCTGCTGCCAATCTTCGCTGCCACTCTGGCTTCGCTTGCCATATACGGCCAACAGGCGCTTCTGCTCTTGCTGAAGATCGGGGAGGTCTTCGGCGGGGTGTTCGACACCACGGTGCCAGCATATCCGCTGGCCGGCATGTTCTTCGTGTTGATGTTCGTGTCGCTCAGACGAAGGGAGTTCGGCTTGCTCCTTTCCGACAGGAAGCGGGACCTGAACGCCACGGCCGCCGGTGTGAGCATAGCGATGATCCCCCTCTTGGCTCTGCTGGCGACCCGACCTTTGCTCAGCGACTCTTATTCATTTGCGGGGGTGGCACTCGTCTGCTCCTGGGTGGGGATCGCCATCGCACTGAGGCCGTCCCTCTTTCCATTTCTCTCTCCGTACCTTCTCGTCTACCTTGCAGCCGTGGGCCTTGTAGGTCTGCTGACCGACGCCCTGGGTGACCCGTTGGCAATTGGCGTGGCCTGGATCGGCAGCGCAGTCACTTGGCTGCTCGGACTGCCGGTCCACTGGTCTTCTGTTTACATCAGCTTCGTGGCAGCGGGAGGCACGCCCGTCAATCTGTACATTTCGCAGGAATGCTCTGGCATCGCATCCATCTCGATTCTCCTGCTGGTCATCGCGATGATACACCTCGACATCAAACAAAGACCGAGGACCAGCCTGTTCTTCGCGATTGGAGGCTCGGCCCTATTTCTCCTGCTCAACTCCTTGAGGGTGGTAGGGTTGGTCGCAGGCGGAATCATAGGAGGCGTGGACCTGCTGTGGAGCCTCCACGGCTGGCTGGGATACGCATTTTATGTCTTGGGATACTCGGCGATCATCCTGTTCTACGTAAGGGCGAGGAAAGAGGGCAACTCCCCCTAGCGGTGGCCCGTCGGTGGCATTCAAAGGTCAATCGATTTGCAGTACACAAGATTCTGCTGCAGGGCAGGCCTCCTGAAGACCTGCGCCTTTGCAACTGTTACGATGCCTGCAGAAATGGTAGTCGACTGGTAGGCTGTAAATGGGGAGAGATGCGGGACCAAGTCGTTACCACCGTCGGCTGTCTCGGACCCCGGGATTGGGGTTGTGGGTGACGATGTAAGTATAGTTGCCAAAGCCGGGACCGGTGTAGTCGACTCGAAGATAGAGGTTGGGAGGGGTCACCCCCGGGTAATAGTCCCTCGGCGACGGCCAATAGACATTGAACGCGAAAGTTTACTTGCCAGCGGAGTAGTTGCTGATTGCACCTAAAGTCGTCAGCACCGCGACGACTGCGACCACCAGAGATGGGAAGAGCCTTCTGATCCGCCTCCTTGTATTCCGATAAGCAAGTGTGGTCATTTGAGAGCGCTCCTGACCCGATGAGTGCGCGCGAACGAGAAAACAGGATGGTTTCCGAGTTCAGGTCGTGCCATGTGTCGCCTAACTCTCTACACTATTCTCGCTTCGACCATCAGCGATCTTCCTTCCTGTACACCCCAACGAGTCAGGGGAGCACCAGCGATAGGTGTCGGTTGCAGAGCCAACGCGGGCGCCCTGGCCCTCTGTCTGGTTCGCTAGACCCATGAGAGATGTCACCCGCCGCTTTGAACCACTCCAGTTCTGCCGAAGTTCGCTCTGTTTTCTCCGCCCCCTCGTCCTAGGGAACTCCAAGGATTTCCACTCCGAACTCGCCCATACGACCCGAAGACAATGGGATACGGTCACACGCCCACAGAGTGGAACGAGCCGGCAGCATCGGTCGCCCTTCTCGACCCCAGCTGCGACAGGCGCTGCCGCACGACGAGCACGATGGCCCTCGAATCGGACTTGGCCCTCGCCCGGCAGAGGGTAGAGTGAGAATCATTGTCGTGGGACCTGTTCGGGGAATCAAGTAGGGAAGCATCGCGGCGGAGATCGAAGTTGGAGATGGCCTGCGACATACTCGCAGTCATCTCTGCAGGTGCCAAGAGGCCGACGAGAATCATGTACAGGGCGAACCTCCCGTGGAAGGCGCTTCTGATGTACCTCGAGGTACTCATGCGCCACGGATTCGTATCGAGGCAGTTCGAGGGCACCTCCGCGACGTACCACCTGACGTCCCGAGGGTTGACGGCATTGAGCCATTACTACGATCTTAGGGAGGACATGACGATCCTAAGGCTGGACACGCTCACCGGCGGGACGCCGGACGCGAAACTCCCGTCATTCCAGGTCGGCGTGGAGCCCCCCCTGGCCTAGCCATCGAGGGGGCCTTCGCCCCGCTCCACCTGCTCCCGTCAGACTGGGCGCCACATGAAGCGGGCGGCTTATCATGACCTGGCACGTCTTTGGGTCGGCGCCCATCCTCTCAGTTCGGCCGCAGTTCCCCTCCGGTTCTCCTCGCCTTCTCCCGTCGGGAACTCCCAGGATTTGGTCTCCGAACTTCCCTATGCACGACGAAGACAAATGCGGTACACAAAGACGCTCTCGAAAAGGAGCAAGCTCACACTATCAGTCGCCGCTCTCGTACTCCTCGTCGGATCCGCCATCGCCTACGCCGACGGACAGAAGACATACTCGTCTTCCTATGGATTCCAGGTAGTCGACGCGTCGGAGCCCAACATAGTCACCTGGGTGAGCGGGTCGTTCACCGGCCAGCCCTTGGAAGTGTCCGTCAACATGAGCTCCCAGGACGGGGTCAGCCAGCTCAAGGGGACTTTGTCGGTAACGGTCCAGGTCTGGAACGACTCCTCGGGGGCCTTCGTTGACTTCCAGAGCCTCGCGTCCAACGTTGCCATTTCACTGACGCCGGCCCCCGTCACCCTCCACTACACCTTCACCACCGGAAATCCCGGGGACTACAACATCCTCGTCGAGTTCACAGCCACCTCGGTGAGCACGGGGTAGAGGACGCCGTGCTCCCACCCCCTTTTTGAGCGCGATGTACTCCCCGCGGCCCGCCGCAGCCAGGAGGCTCCTCGCTGTTTCGTTTGTCATCCTGCTCCTGCCGACCGCCGGCCACCTTTCGTGGAGGTCCCACTTTCCCGAGGCCGCCCCTGCGACCACAGTCAACGACATCCGTGGCTGCCTCAACGGCACGGCGTCGCTTCCTCAGATCCAGGCAAGGGTGGGCTTCCTGATCCCTACTTTCACCCTGACCCCCTACGTGAACTTCAACCACTCCTTCTACGCATTCTACATGAAGTACCATTGGGCGCAGGGCTACATAACCAAGGACCTGGAATGGCTGAAGACCCACGTCACCGCCAAATGGAGCCCCCGGGAACTGAACGACGAGAAGCCGCTCTCCGACTTCCTTACCTCCAGGACGGCGTCCGACTGCGGGCTCGTGCTGGGAACAGACCTCCGCATGACGGACGACATAGCCGTCGACAACGGCGCACTCTTTGCCGGCGGGGCCAGGCAGTTCGACGTCCTCATCCTCGGGCACGAGGAGTACGTGACGAGGAACGAATACGACCAGCTAAGGCAGTTCGTCGCCTCAGGCGGAAGGGTCGTCGAGATGAGCGGGAACACGTTCTGGGGGGAGGTGAACTACAGCAGGACCACCCAGATCGAGACTTTCGTCGCCGGCCACGGCTTCCAGTTCGACGGCAGCAGGGCGTGGGCCACCCCCTTCGAGCCGTTCGACTCCGAGTCCGCCGGGTGGTTCGGGAGCACATTCGCCGTCGGGGTCTGGGGGCTGCGGGGGGCGGGCCTGCAGACTTCGGGGGAGTTCGGGGCCGCCGTCGCCCAAGGCATCCACGGCAGCCTGGCGTTCACCGACTACGCCTATCCCCACGACGAGGTGAACTACCTCCGCAACATGACCGGGACCGACGTGGTCGCGAAGTTCTACACGTCCGCCTACGCGAAGGGCGGGAGCGAGCACTTCGTGCTCCCGTTCCTCCCGGTCGACTCCTACATCCACAGGTACAGGCTCGGGGAAGTCGTCTGCCTCTGCGTGTTCGGAGAGAACATAATCAAGACAGACCTGGGTGCCCAGTTCTTCCTGGTCTACGCCGTCAGGGAGGGCTTCGCGAGCCGCTAGCGCGGAGAATGGATTCCAAGTCCATTCAGCCTTTAAATCGCGAGTCCGCTTCGCGTCCCTCGTGGCATCCTTCGTAAGGAGGCACAGGAAGCCCCTCCTCATACTGCTGATGCTTGTCCCGTCGATCCTGTTCGCCTCGTCCTACGCCGCCGGGGCCGCGTCCGGGGGGAGGACCGAGCACTTCGCCCAGTCGCCCGGAGACTGGAGCGTCAGCGTCGCTGTGAGCCACCCGTCGTACGTCGTCTCCGGGGAGCAGGTGGCCGTAGCCCTGACGGTCGGCGTCCAGGATTCCAACAGTAACTTCACTATCGGAGTGAACGACGTCGGGGTAGGAGTCCGCCAGCCGCTCGCGATCAATACAACGTCTGGGGTGGTGGGCAACTGGGAGGTGCTGAGCACGTCCACGGTCAAGGTCAACCAGAACTTCTCGACCTCCGATACAGTGCAGCGGGTCATCATGTTGGGGGTCGCATCCCCGCCGTCGAACGGGCCCGCCGACCTGTTCGTGCCCTCCGGCGCTGTGGCTTTCGACGGGTTCGCTGACATCACAGTCTACCAGCAGGCGGGGAACGTCACCTACGCCAGCCCGCAGACTGTTTCGCTCATCGACTCGGTGACATACTATCAGTCCCAGCTTTCGACTGTCGCGTCTGCTTCCTCCTGGGTAACCTACCAGCTGCTGGCTGCGCTCGTCGTCGCCGTGCTTATCATAAGGACCCGGCCCCCTCCCCTCAACGCCGCGGCCTCGCCGTACAGCCTGGAGATGAAGAGGTTCAAAGCGGCAAGGATGCTCGCGCGCCTGGGGGAGCTGAGGAAATCAGGCAGGATAGGCCAGGCCCGCTACGACGAGCTGACAGCGGGGCTCAGGAAGGACCTGGGCGAGCCCGAAGGGCCCACTACTTCATAGCGTCGTCTATCTCGGCGTACCGCCCGAGCTTCTTCGTAAGGTCCTCGGTTTCCTTCACAAGCGACTTCCTCGTCGCTTCATAGGTCCGGTCCTCGACAGCCCCGAGAGAATGGTCCGCCTCCAGTTTGGCGAGTGCGTCCTCGGCGGCCCCTTTGGCTGTGAGCAGCTCGAAGTATTCGCTCGGCACCGGCCAGAACTCGCGCGGAAGAGCGATGGCATCCCCCACCAGCTGCTCTATCTTGCTCCCCGACCCTGTCTCGACCCTGCTGACCTCCTGGAATCGATAGGCCACCGGGAAGTACCTCACGTCCCTGTCGGAGAAGTAGATCTTGTCGACTATGCCGCACCTGATGAGCGTCTTGTCCATGGTCAGGCGCACGACGTCGAGCTTGTCTTTCTGGCCGGGCCCATACATCACTTCGGCGACGTCGGCGAGCTTAACGGGCTCGTTCTTCCTCGACGAGGCCCTCAGGACCGCGGCGAGTATCTGCTTGGCCAGGGAGTCATCGCCGGCCTGGACGTGCTTCATGCACTCGGCGGGGAGCTTCTTCACCTTCGAGACCCGTTTCAGCCCTTCTTCCTTCCAAGATGCGACCGGGGCTGCCAAGATGCCACCGACCACTGCGAAAGCGGATTTAAGCCCGCATGCGCGACACCACGGGCACATGTGGGACGTGCTGTATGCAATCGACGCATCCTCCAGCATGGGCGAATCGCACAGCTCCCGGCGAGGGCGCTTCGTCAAGATCGACTCGGTCAAGCGGTCCATCGGCGACCTCCTCAAGGCGGGGGATTTCCCCTACGGGAGCAGGCTCGGGGTCCTGACATTCCAGGCCCCGACGCGGGCGGGGGGGATCTTCCTGGCCGGGGGGCAGGAGATGGTGAAGGTAGTCCTCCCCCTGACCCGGACAGACGCCCTGACCCGCGAGGACATAGAAGCCAAGCTCTCCAAAATCCAGGTCAGCGGCGCCACGCCCACGGGCATCGCCATCGAGGAAGGCCTGCGCCAGCTCTACGGCTCCGACGAAGGACAGATGAAGAGGATAAAGAAGCTGATCATGATAACAGACGAGAGGTCCAACGTCGGCCCGAAGCCGGAGAAGGTGGTGAGCGACGAGGTCGCGGTCAGGGCGATCATCGACGTCATAGCGATCGGAGGGAAGGTCAACAGGGAAACTCTGGAGAAGGTGACCAAGAAGACGGGAGGGAAGTTCACCGTGGTCGAGGGGGCCGACGAGCTGTACGCTGCGATGAAGCCCAGCATCGAAATCAGAGGCCTGGGGGTCGACGAGGGCCTACTCGCGGAAGCGGCGGACGCCTCGAAGGAACTGGAGGCACGGAAGGCCGGAGGCGCAGCTTCGATGGAATACCGCCAGGCACTCGAGAAGGCCAGGCAGGTCAGGGCAAGGGTCAACAAGAGGCTCGCCGAAGTGCTGATGCTGAAGAGCGCCTCCGACAGCGAGGTGGAACTGCTCGCCTCTCAGCTCGAGAAGGGCCTCCCCATGAAGGAATACGCCGCGAAGGTCTGGCCGAGGGCCTCGGAGTTGGAGCAGGTGGAGAAGATCGAGAAGGAGCTGAGGAAGGCGATGGACAGGCTGGCGGCCTGATTTGACACCCGTCCCCTGACCCGGCGG
Organism: Nitrososphaerota archaeon; assembly: GCA_028867035.1. Lineage (GTDB taxonomy): Archaea > Thermoproteota > Nitrososphaeria > Nitrososphaerales > Gagatemarchaeaceae > UBA183. Next base: position 14,402 of record JAGWHB010000010.1, read on the forward strand.
GCTCCTCTATCTACAGCGTTCGATCCTGAAGACGCCAGAGCAGTAGTCGAGCTTGATGTTGAACCGCCTGAGCAACCTCGTACCGACAAGTATCTCCCCCATCCCTGGGCCGGATTCGACCGGGCCGTCCAGGCTTTGACCGACGCCAAGCAGCGAGACTGACGCGAAGGACGAAGCGAGCTTCAGTGGACGGCCGTCGGCGGCCAGGACCGTCCTAGACGCAGAAGGAAGCTTGTCGAGGCCCAACGCAGAGAAGATTTCAGCCGGGACGGCGAGGAAACCGTCGTAGCCGGTGTCGACCACACCCAGCGCGGACCCGACGGTCGGATAAGACAGCCCGAGGAGGTGGTTCCTGACCGACAGCCTGACTGCGGGGGTGGCGCCCACGAAGGAGCTCAACTTGCGTGCACTCTGAGGCCCATGTGCCCGACGGGCTCCAGGGGCTCGCTGCTCACTATCCTCACCGACCTGGGGTCGACCCCCCTGGCCCTCAGGGCCGAAGCCAGCTCTTGCAGGGACTTCCCCTCGGCGACGGGCCGCTCCCCCTTCAGCGCCGTGAAGGTCTGTCCTTCGGCGGACGACTCGAGGGCGTCGAGGTAGGATGCAATGGCCTCGTCCACCAGCTCGGAAATGACCCCCTTCTTCCTCCCTGTGTCTGCGGCGCGCCTGCGCAGCCGCCTGATGGTCTTCGCCGGGAGCGAGAATGTTATGTTGGTCATCATGTTAATGCAATGTTATTCCAATATATAACTCCCCTCCTGTTTCTTGCACTTGTCCGCACCGACCAAGGGCACCCTCAAATACCTTGGAGACGGAGCAAGGCGCGGCAAGAAGCTTGTCGACACCAAAGGAGCTCGCCGTCTTCGGAGAGGACTACGGAACCTCGGAATTGAAGTTTGGCCCGGCCACTTTGGGCAACGTCCCCGACGTCATAGAGAACAGGGGTTACTTCCCGGACACGAGGAGCTCCATGGTCAGGATGACAGGTGGCCCCGACAAGAAGCTGCTGGTGGTGGGGCCCGACGTCGCCAACTTCGTGGAGGCGAAGCGGGACATAGCAGAGAGGATGATCTATCCGATGCGGAGCGGCGTCATCGACAGGGACGACGACAGGTCGTGGTCTGTGGTGAAGGAGCTGACCAGGTACGCCCTTCTGAGGCACATCCCCGAGTCGCCGGGGTTCGACGGGGTGAAAGCCGTGGCCGCGCTTTCGGCCGCTGCCCCGAGATACATGTACGACAGGCTGTTCGAGATCCACAGGGAGATCAACCAGGAAGAGGGAAGGAAGGTCATCAAGGCGCTCTCGATAATCCCCCAGCCGCTTGCGGTCGCGATATCACAGAAGGCTCTCGCATGCACAGTGCTCGAGGCGGGAGCGGGCAACTCGGTCACGTATGACCAGCCTATGCTGATAAGGTCCGGAGGGATGATCGGCTTGAGAAAGATCGGCGATGTCGTGGACACCATAATCGAACGAGGGTACGAAACGAGGCAAGGAACGCAATGCGCCAAGGTTGATTCCGACTTGGCGACCCTATCATTCGACCCGTCCACACTGAAGGTGTCTTTCAGGAGGGTCAAAGAGGTCTACCGCCATCCGTCCCCAGAGTACATCTATCGGGTGAGAACCCGAAAGGGAAGGAGCGTCGTCATAACGAAAGACCACAACCTGTACGTCATGAGAGGAGGCAAGCTCGTTCTTCTGAGGACCAACGAGGTGGTCGTCGGGGACTACGTGCCCCTGCCGAGAACCGTCCCATTCATCGGGGAGGGACCGAGGGAAATCAACGTTCTGAGGCTCCTCAGATATCCGAGGTGGCTCCGCGTAATCACGACTTACCACTTGCGACAGACTATCTGGAGACACAAGGACGACCCGCAGGTCCGGCGAGCCCTTGGGAGTTCATTGAGCGGGATCCTCTCGAGAGGCGAGTCCATCCGGGCAGACAAGTTCAGGGGCATAGAGAGGCATCTCGGCATAGATACGAGAGACCTGACGGTCTCGGCGAGCGGGGCCGGCATTCACATGAGCAACATCATCCCGATGGACGACGCGTTCCTCGCCGCCAGCGGAGTCTACATTTCGGAGGGGCTGACCCACGGACGCGAGATGGGAATCTGCAGCACGGAGTGTTCGTGGCTGGATGAGTTCGTGAAGAGCTTCTTCAGGAGATACGCGAAGCTCACCGACCTCTCAGCCCCGGGCGCCTATGCCATCAACAACTTGGTGCTTTCAAGGGTCTTCTTCAAACTCTATGGGACAGACGCGGGGAGCAAACGTCTCGGACCTCTGCTGTTGTCGCAGTCGCCTGAAAGGCTGGCCATTGCACTGGCTTGCTACTACGAGGGAGACGGCTCGGCGCCGAAACGTGGAACGAGAGGAGGGGGAGGGATCGAGAGCACTACGAAGAGCACGACTCTTGCATCTGAACTGGTGGTGGCACTCCTGAGATACGGCATCGTGGTCCACACGCGCCGACGCAGAATTAGATCGAAGAACCAGATCGGAACATACCACTGCGTCCAGATAAGCGGGACCACGGACGTATCGAACTTCCTCAGGCAGGTAGGCTTCGCCTCCTCGCGGAAGGTTGCAGGGGGGTTTGCCATGATCAGGCCGAAGGCGAACACGAACGTAGATGTCGTGCCGTGCACCGACTTCCTTAGAGAGGCGAGGGGTGGCCTGAGGTCGACCGATGTCGCGTCGGATGTCGGAATCGGCCAGCGGCTGGTCCTCCAGTACGAAGAAGGCAAGAACAAACCCTCCAGACAAAGACTGTCCCAGTTCGTGTCTGCTTATGCGCGAGGGCCCCGCAGCGATGCGCTGGATTGGTTGTCCAGTCTGTCGGAGAGCGACCTGTTCTGGGACGAGGTGGTCGAAGTCAAGCAGGTGAAGCCATCTTCAAAGTATGTTTACGACGTCTCCTGCCCAGGAAACGAGACGTTCATGGCCGGCCTTGGGGGGGTCTTCGTCCACAACACACAGGTCGCCCCCCTCAGCAGCGGGATGATATTCAATGCCCTCATCACGCTCAACCGCGGAGGGGGAGACTGTGATCTCGTCGCAGCTGAGATACTCAGAGACGCCGGTTACGGGGATCTGGCTCGGGAACCGAAACTTGTCAAGCTCTTCAAGGAGGCGGTCGGGCTGGTCCCGAAGAGCCTGAAGGAGGTGATGGATGACAAGAACAATCCGAAACACGGCGCCGTCTTCAGGGTGCCGAACACCCGCATAGCAATCGACCTGGACAAGAGCAGCTGGCAGCGGTTCCTCATCGGAGAGTTCTACTTCGACCCTTCCAACGAATACTTCTCATCCTACTACCGAAGGGGGTTCCCGAAACCGGCGGACTCCTACGCCGAAGGCCGGGTAGTCTCGGGGACGACTGACCTAGCTGACGTGGTCATCCAGTCGATCCAGAAGTGCAGCTTCGAAATCCAGCCGGCGCTCTATCGTTCCATCTTCCTCTCGGGAGGGGGCTTCTCTTGGGCCGTCCCCGCGGGGATGGAGGCGTTCGCCGTCGACTCCCCCACTAAAATCAGGTTGATGCTCGACGCGAAGGGGATCCAGGGAGTGAACGTCGTCCTTACGAAGAACCCGGTCTACAACGTGTGGCAGGGGTGCGTCGCCTACGGGATGTACATCCCAGAAGACTTCACCTGGGACTGGGACGAGCGGGAAGGATGGCAGTATCTCGACAGATAGGGTTCGCCCATGACCTTTGAGGAGACGGAGAAGCGTCGGGCCGCTGTGTTGGCCGGCCCGAAGAGCAGGAAGAGCCTGTCGGCCTTTCTACTTCTTCTCTTCTTCGTCCTGACCGGCGGCCTGCTGTACCTGATCATCGCCCCAGACGCCCACCTGATGGGCGACGACTACGCCCTTACTGCCGGGGTCGGAGCGTTGGGGGGGCTCGTCCTGCTCGTGATGCGGTTCGTGTACTACAGGAAGAGCCACGGCGCGCCAGGCTCCCTCTCTCTGGCTTTTCTCGACGTGCTCGCCTGGATAGGGGTCATCGGCGTCTTCGTGTGGAGCTTCGTCTTCCCCGTCCTGGCTCCCTTCCCCGCGGATACCATCCTCTACCTGTTCTACGTCTCCGCGTTCCCGATAGGGGTGTACTCCCTGACGTTCCTTTGGGCCATGCTCATCGTGCTCAGGGTGGTGCTGCAGCCGTTCACCAAGCCTCCTTCGGAGAAGGTGTACGCCGACATCGAGACTTCGCTCAGGAAGCTCACGGACACGGTCAACCAGGTGGGCCAGAAGATGAGGGGGACCGACCAGAAGATGGACCCGGCGCTGGTGGACAAGGTCTCCTCGATAATGTCTGAGATCACAGCGGTCAGAAAGGAGCTCTCTACCATCAAGACAAGCGGCCCGACTCTCCCGAGCCAGGCCTCCAGTGTTTCGAGCCTGAGGGTGATGGCCCCGTCGGCAAGGGTGGTCGAGCCCAGGCCCAGGGAACAGGCCGCCGTGGTCAAACCCGAGGGGGCCGCCAAATGGACCGCGGACGCGGGTGTTTCTGTGCCAGAGTCGACGGTCGACAACCCGTGGCTAGACGTCCTGTCGAAGCGGAGCGCCAAGAAGCCCCCGCCCCGCGCTTCGGCCGATGAAGGAAAGACCTAGGCCCATCGGTCTGCGGTCGCGGGTTGGACGGCCATCGGAGGTGACTGAGTACCTAGCGTCCTGAAAAGACTGGGACAACCGGTCGCCACGATCGACATTCGCAAGCACGCGCTTTCTGAACGCCTCCGCCGAGAACCTGCCGAAGCTGGGTAGTTTGCGCATTGCGGCATATTACGGCGCCTCGCTCCGTGTCAAGGCTTAAGACCCGCAGGGAGCGCGATGCTGCCCATGAGGCCGGTGCGGCCGTGGCTAGCCCTCCTCCGCTTCGAAGAATATGGGCCTCTCTTCCTCCTGGCCGGCTTGGCCGGGTCGCTCTATGCCGGCTCGGCGTCTCCCGTCGGCCTCTTCGGGCTCCTCGCGTTCATAGGCCTCTTCTCTGCCTCCGCCTTCGTCCTCAACGATGTCGTCGACTGGCGCGAGGACTCCCTGTCGACAGAGACGAGGAACCCCCTCTCGCTTGGAGAGCTTGGCCGTTCCTCGGCAGTAGCTGTCTTCGTCTTGCTGTCGGCCGGCTCGGTCGCGGCACTGTATTTCATCCGGCCTCCGGCCCTCTATGCCGCTCCATTGGTGTACGGGCTGTACTGGGGATATTCATGGGGGCCGAAGTTCAAGACTCTCCCCGTGGTAGACATCGCAGTCCACGGCGTGGTCCCGGCGCTCTTCGTCGTCATGGGTTACGCGATCTCTGCTCCCCCCTCGGCTGGGACATACCTGCTCGCGGGCGTCGTCTTCTGCTTGGCGGCCATGTCAGGGGTGCTTCAGGAGGTCAGGGACCTCGGGAAAGACTCGGCCTTCGGGAAGACCAGCGCAACAAGGCTAGGAATGGGAAGGTCGGTGGGACTCGCAGAACTACTCGTCGTCTCGGGGGTGGCTCTAATCGCAGTTTCTGCGCTGACCGGCGTTCTCCCCCTCGGTGTCCTTGCTCTGACCCCCCTCGGATACCTGCTGGTCTCGCCCCTTAGGGCACTGAAGTCCGGGAATATTGGCGCCGCGAAGGCGATATCAGAGATCCGGCTGCGAGGCCTCCTGCTCACCGTCGTACTGTTCGCGGCATACCTTGCGTTCGTCTACCTACCATTCTGAGCGAGCTGAGCACTCCTGAATGCGGTACACTGTATTACGGGGCCGGACCTGAGGTCAAGCGTTCCATCTAACCCTGCACATTCCTTGAGGCGCCCTTCCCTCTCTTAGGGTCTGCCTGCAAACGGGGAGGCAAGATTAAACCGAGGCTGGTGATCCTTAATCTGTGCGACTCTGAACTTTGACACGTAAGCATTGATTCTTGAAGAGTTTTCTTGCGCTAGCAAGGCGTCCATGTTTCAGCTTTTTCCTACCCCGTCCGTCCACAGGCCAGGCTGTCCTAGATGGGAAGGGCCACCTTGTTGTTTGCCTCCTGTATAGCCGAGTCGAGGGCGTTCTTCCTTTTCTCGTACTGTTCCTTGGCCTTGAGAAGGTCGGCTTTGGACTTCTGGGCTATTTCCGGCACTTCGTTGGATAGTCTACGTTCTCTCTCCAGGAGCCCGAAGCCCCCGCGACCCGGTTTCACCATTTCGGTGACATATCCCAGCCGGGTCCTAACGTTACTCAGTTCGAGTATCGCCCTTGCAAGTTGCATCTCCTCATTTCCCACCTTCACATCGTTCGCCTGATTGGCCACCAGAATTGCAAGTTTCAGCTCCGTTATCCTCGCGAATATCTTCTCGATCTGATCGGTAAGGTCATCAAATCGGAAGTCGGGGGTCGAACCCGTCTCGTAGACGTTGCTGGCTCTCCTGAACTGCGCTAGTTCGTCAAGCCTCGCCCTCAATGTCTTCACTTCAGCCAAGCCTTCGTAGATGTTCATCGTGGACCGCCACAGCCTCGCGCAGTCCCCCTTTAAATCCTTGGTAAGTAAAGGTTTCTTGGGTTCGGCTTATCTATCCTTTACTTTCTTTGATTGTCAGGCAACCCATGTCACGACAGATTCTCGGGACGAGCAAGATAAGCAGCAAGTTCCAGGTAACAATCCCGAAAGAAGTCAGGGACAGGTTCGAACTCGAGGCAGAAGAGATTCTCGTGTTCCTGGACGCCGAAGGGAGCCTGGTCATACGTAAGAACACAGAGTGACCAAGCCTTCTCGAAGGGGATACCCTTCGATGACCCCGACCGCCCTCGAGTCACGCTGCATCTGAACCTTCCCCGCGTGCCCCTCCCGTCCTTGTCTTCGCCCATCGGCCCGAGAAGGGCCTCCCCATGAAGGAGTACGCCGCGAGGGTCTGGCCTAGGGCCTCGGAGTTGGAGCAGGTGGAGAAGATCGAGAAGGAACTCGGGGGCGCCATGGAAAAGTTGGCCGCCTAGAGGCCCTGCTACTACGGATACTGGAGGACCCGGCAATACCCGGACGTCCCGGGGGAGACATTAAATACCCGGCACGCATCTTTCTACCCGGGATGAAGTCCGAATCAGAGAGCGTCGTTGGGTCCAAGGAGGAGCTCTATCCCCCGAAGAAGCTGCGCAAGATCCTGGGTCTTCGGCCCGGAGTGAAAGTGAGGTACCGCATAGAGGGGAGGAAACTCCTCGTCGAGCCCATACCTTCGGTAGGGGCCTTGCTCGAAGCGGACGCTACGGTCACGATATCCAAGGGAGACGCCCGTGCCCACCGGCGCGAGCTGTCCTCGAGGCTGGAGGGAAGACGACGGGAATGGTGACGAGGCCGTGCGCGTCCTGGTGGACACGACGTACCTGCTCCCGACAGCTGGCATAGCGGTCGAAGGCGTCGAGAAGGACCTCCTCAAGAGGGCGCCGGCTGGCGCTCACGAGGTAAACCCGTCGGACATTTCGCTCTTCGAAATCCCTGCCAAGGGAGCGAAGCCAAGTTCCGAGAGATTGGCTGCTGAGGAGCGGGTAGCTCTGGCAATCCAGTCGATCCTCGATGACGAGCGCATCACCAAGGTCTCGGCGTACCGGGAGGAGGTGGCAAGAAACGAGGGCGTGATGAAATTCGTCAGAGCAAGCAACCCGAAGTTCAGGATATTCCCCTTGAAAGCGATGCCACTAGGATAAGCTCCGGACCCCGGGTCTCTGACCAACGTGAAGAGGGGGTCCTGATCAGTCCGTTCAGAGGAGCCCGAAGATCACGGGGTTCCACTTCGAGCTGTGCTTGAAGTCCTTGCCATAGTCCTTGGCGTCGGCCCAGTGCGAGAGCTCGTGTAGGATCACAACGTTCAGGAGCTCCATGACCTCGTCCACCAGGTTGCTGGCGAAGCTGTCTATGATGCTCGGCATGCTGATCTTCACCGTGTTTCCGGCCAGCTCCCCCAGTATTCCCCTAGGCAGGCCGTGCAGATAGGCGAGCTGGTAGTCGTAGGATACCTGCAGACTTGGCCCGCGGAGTTTCACTTTCCTCCCCTCTCAGTCTGGGTTCCAGAACAGCTCGGGCACGAGAGGTTGGAGGGGCTCCGGCTGACGCGGCTCCCTTCCGACGACGTCTTCCAGCGGCATTCTGTCGCGGAATTAGGCGTCTGTGAATATTAGGTTTGGGGAGTGAGAATATGGATTCAGCGTCTTGGCTGCAGGCCAGGTCCAGGCCCGTCCGACCAGATGCGGAGCACTCCAGGAATGATCGTCATCTCGCCCAGAGGAGTCTCTTCCCGCTGGGACACACCGAAGCGGATGGATTCTGTTGGGGGATTCCAGTAAAAAGGAGGTCGTGACCCGCGTGCGGCCGCGGATCACTGGTCGATATGTTCCTGTTGTACCTTGCAGCTGCTCGGCCCGAGGGGCAGTACGCAGCTGAGCTGCTCGTTCGCCCCGTTGGAGGCTATGATGTGGACTCCGTAGGTCTGGCCCGAGGACACCGAGGGTATCAGCACGAAGTGCGACTCACCGAAGGAGAGCGGACCTGTGAAGGTCAGCTTGACGCACTGGCCTGGGCTGAGGGTCAGCCCGTCGTCTTGGCCGTCCTCACCGTCCCCGTTGACCAGGCTCATCTGGCCCGGAGAACAGGTGTGCGATACGGTCGTGGTGGTCGTTGTGGAAGTCGAAGTTGTGGACGTGGTAGTCGTGGTCGAAGTGGGGGTCGGTATCACCGGGACGAAGACAACCTCGTCAGAGTGGTCAGGCACTTCGCAATGCTGGACCGTCGTGGTCGATGTGGCAGTAGACGTGGATGTGGTGGTCGAATGGTCCACGGACTCCGTCTCAGTCTCGGTCGTATGAGTCTCAGTGCTCTGGCATATGTTGCCAGATACGGTGAAGTTGCCGTGGAGGCCTATGCCGTTGAGCTCGACGGGGACGCTCCCCGTGTTGTTGACCTGGACGGTGATCGAGGTGACGTTACCTGAAACCGAGAGGGCCGTGAGGCTGGCGGTGACGTTGCCTTGCGCGTGCTCGAGGTCCTGCTCGTCCTCGTTGGTCAGCTGCTGCTGCCACCCGACCTGGTCTTCGCCCCCGCCGTGGGAGGGCCTGATCACGCCGACTGCCGAGGGTATCAGCTGATAGCCCGACGGTGTGTCGACGACGACCGGGTTGAGCTGGAGGAGGGCCACGTCGGTCCCTGAGAGCGCGGATGGCGACGCCATTGTCACGCTGAAGCTGCTACCACCGGAGGACAGGGACACGACCGAGACCGTGTTGTTGACGTCTATCTTGATGCTCGTCACCGTGAAGGTGACCGAGTAGATCACCGACCCGGCTGGGAGGCTCGCCGAAGCTATGGTCTGCGAGATGTTCTGGAGCCTGAGCAGGTCCAGAGTGGCAGATCCGCCCGACGGCGTCAAAGTCAAAGTCTTGGTCGTGAACTGGTCTGGGGTGCCCGTGGGCTCACCCACCAGAAGGCCCAAGGACGAGTAGGTCAGGTTGAGCGAGCTGGTGTGCGCTGGAACATGTGGAGGGTCCGTCAGCTGTATCACGAGGACCGACTTGGGCCCCTGGACAGAGCTGGAACCGATGGAGGCTGGAAGTCCTAGGTAGATGAATGAGGCCGCGATTATCGCTATCGATATGAGCGCGGCTGCCGCAGTATATGTCACAGTTTTTCTTCCGACTGACATTGCCTGGGAGGGTGCCTGGTTGGGGGGATAATCCTACGCTCTTGAAAGCTAGGAGGGATATTCCCAAATGGCATTCAAAGGGTTTGAAGGGTCTCTCTCATGTGGGAGGACCCCGGGCTCTACTTCCAGGAGGTCAACCTGCGCCAGACCCTGATGGTCTCATACCAGAGAACCAGGACAAGGGCCAGGGACGCTGCCGCAAGCAAGGGAACGTAGGCGGCAAAGTTCATTGACATGACGGCGAAGAAGCCGACCACAGCGCTGAATAGGACCGCGAAGAAGAAGAGCTGGGGGACCACCCTGGTCCCCAGTTTCACGTATCCCTCGAGGATCTCCTGGGTCGAGTCCTTGGCGACCAGATACTTGCCGTAGGCGTTCTGGAGGACGTAGCCGGCGTCCATGAGCTTGCCAAGATGGTAGGAAGCGAGCGACGCCGTGGTGAAGCCAAGGGCCTTCTGCACGTCCCTGAGTTCGGACTCGCCGGACCGCATCAGAAAGAGGTACACTCTCAGGGTGTTCCCCTTGATCGAAGTGGCCGGTCGTGCGGCTGGGACTCCCAAGTCTGAAGGTGGCACGACACTTGTGGTGGTTATGTGCATTCCGGAGCGTGGCTCTGTCAACTCAGAGGGCGAGGCAGCAAGAGACCATCAAGTGGACTGCCTCGCTCTAGGATTCTACTGGATTCGGCACATGGATTCAGGTTTACGTTCATGTTAAATACGGAAAGTTACGCCGGTTCGTCTCGGACTCTTATTTGAGAAATACAAACCCAGTCCATGCTCTAAAGGGCCTGAAGGAGTAGATACGGTATCGTCACAACTCTGGTTCAGCAGCTAGCCGAACCGGCGGTCTACGGGGTCGCACTGGCCATAACATTTGTCTCCGGCCTCCTGGTCTACAGGCAGCGGCTCACGTCTTACCAGATTGTCAGGAGCCTCGTCCTTGGCATCTACGTGCTCATCTTCTTCCTGATGCTCCTCGACCTGGCGAGGGTGACCGTCGGGACCGAGGCCATCATCCCGATTTACTCCGCGCTCAGCATAGTTCTTGGCCTCCTCCAAGGGGTTCTGCTTCTCGCGGCGGCCCAGGGGATCTATTTCGGCGCCGCCACCACCCTCCGGAGCTTCCCAGGCGAGCTTGCGAAGCATAAGGTGCACGCCGTGGTGTTCCTGGCATTCACCGCCCTAGCCGCGGTCGTCGTGCTCTTCTTCACGGTCGTACAGCCCCCGCCGGCGGTCGAGGCCACCGACTTCGCAGGGAACAGCGTCCCCTCGATGTTCGTCTCCCCGAGCCTCTTCGCGCTTGTCGTCGGGATCTTCGTCTTCTTCCTGGCCTACCCCACCACCCTGATGCTCGTCAGCGCATCGAAGGTGGAAGACAAGAAGCTGAGGAGGAGCATCATCGGCCTTGGCTTCGGATGGGCAGTGGTGTCTGGGCTCTACGTCCTGACAGAGACCTACAGCTGGACCTACGGGGTCGACGCCACTGGCATGATGTACGCCGCCGACGCCGTCATATTCTATGCCGTCATCAGGAACTTCAGGAGGTCTGCGTCCCTTGCCGGATTCGTCGAGGAAAGGGTCGCCGCCCAGTCGCAGGGGGCCCCGAGGCCCCAGGCTGGCCTGTCGCCACTGGCAGAGTCGCTTGCGGGGAAGAAGGTCCTCTACGAGGTGGACCCGACCGTCCCCTACGAAGCGACACTTGGGAAGACGCTCGAGGAGCTGGCCTGGGTCGGGAACGCCGTCTTCGTCTTCACCCCGAAGGCAAGCCCGCTCCATGACGCCCTGTCAGGTGGGACGGGGATCAAGTTCTTCCTGACAACCAGCGGGGTGTCGTACATGAAGGTCGCCGAGGACACCCGGGAGGTCCTGATACCGCAGAGCGACACGGCGATATTCCTGGACGTGGCCGACAAGACTCTCGCTTCAAGGCGCGGCAAGGTGGTCGTCGTCTTCGACAACGTGTCTGAGCTCCTCCTCATGGCAGGCATCGAGAAGACCTACAAGTTCCTCAAGCAGTTCCTCGAGCTGCTCAACGAGCCCACGGCGACCGGGTTCTTCATTTTCATAAAGAGCGCCCACGAACCAAAGGACATCAACCTCCTGAAGGGTATATTCCCGAACCACTTCGTCGAGGACGCAGCCGGCCCCAGGCTCGTAAAATAGAAACAGCGACTCCTCCAGTTCAGTCTTGCCGGTGTCAGCATCGGGTTTTCGCGCAGATTCCCATATGTTAACTTATATTCTAACCTACGGCAACACATACGGTTGCACCGGCGGTCTTATGGGCGGCCAAGGAGGTCGATCAGGCGAGAAGATTCGCCGGACCTCACGGAACGCCTCTCAAGCTCATAGTTACGTTGATAAGGTCAGCAGAGTAGGGAATCCCATGGTCACTTTCCTCCCCCCCGACCTGTCGACCACCTTCTTGGTGGCGGCCATACTTCCTCTCATAATCGGATTCATCGTAGGAGTGATAATCAAGAGCGCACTCAAGATCGGAATCGCCATCGCGGTCCTTGTGATCATACTCATCGCGCTTGGGATTGTCACCCCCGGCCAGGTCCTTGCGCCGATACTCTCCCTGGTCCACTCGAGCGGGAGCATCACCACCTACGCGAACAGGGTCGCAGGGTACCTCCCCTACTCGTCCCTGACATTCATAATCGGGCTCGCGGTCGGACTGCTCAAAGGCTGAATTAGCCCAGCAGCCATTCTTTCGGCGGGCCCTGGCCCCCGGCGCAGTCGACGACGCCGGACACCCTCCGGAGGAAAGACGGGCACGCGAAGCACACCAGGAAAGCGACCTCCTTGTTGACGACCGGGCAGTCGACGCTCTCCTTCTTCATCCTCGATATCGCCTTGGGGCCTGCCGACCCCTTCAGCTCGTCGGACACGACCTTGGGGACCTTCTTTGGCTTCACCGCGGGGTAGACGTTGACCTTGAACTTTGTCTCCTGCGACACGGGTGATGGTATGTCTACGACCGGATAAAAGCCTGAGGGGTACCTAGGCCCTTGCTTCCAGGTCGCGGACCTTGGCTTCCACGGCCACGAGCCTTTCGGTGATGTCC
>JAGWHB010000110.1 GCA_028867035.1 Nitrososphaerota archaeon
AGCAGCCATGACGGCTGAGACCTCCACCGCCGGCGCCGTGCTGGTGGCCTGCCCGCAGTGCCACTCCCTCGTCCGGGTGCCCGAGGCGCGGGCCGGCGAGCATCCCAAGTGCCCGCGCTGCAAGGCGCAGGTTTTGACGGGCGAGCCGGTTGCGCTGGACGCCGCCTCCTTCGCCGCGCACGTCGACCGCGCCACCCTGCCGGTGCTGGTCGATTTCTGGGCGCCCTGGTGCGGTCCGTGCCGCATGGTGGCGCCGGTGCTCGAGCGCACCGCCGCACAGCGCGCGGCCGGGCTTCGCGTGGGCAAAGTCAACACCGACGAGCAGCCGCAGCTCGCCGGGCGCTTCGGCATCCGCAGCATCCCGACGCTGATCCTCTTCCGCGGGGGACGCGAGATCGCCCGCCAGTCCGGCGCGGTGGACGCCGCAAGCCTCTCGCGCTGGCTGGACCACGCCCTGGCCTGAGCGCGGCCTGTTGGATTGCAGCCCGTCAGAGGATGGGCGGCGCGAATTCCGGATCGGTCAGCGCGATCTGCGACACCG
>JAGWHB010000111.1:0-276 GCA_028867035.1 Nitrososphaerota archaeon
GACCGAGCGCGACGTCCAGTTCCGCGACAAGCCCGACGAATCCCTGCGCAAGGTCATGACGACCAAGCTGATCACGGCGCCGGCCGACGTGGGCTCGGCCAAGGCGCGCGAGATCCTGCGCGATCACAAGATCGAGAAGCTCCCCCTCGTCGACAAGGACGGCAAGCTCCGCGGGCTCATCACCGCGAAGGACTTGAAGAACAAGACTTTGCATCCCGACGCCTCGCTCGACGGCAAAGGCCGCCTTCTCGTGGGCGCGGCGGTCGGCGTCGTCGG
>JAGWHB010000111.1:286-531 GCA_028867035.1 Nitrososphaerota archaeon
ACTACGTCGAGCGCGCGGCCGCCCTGCTCGAGGGCGGGGCGGACTGCCTGGTCGTGGACGTGGCCCACGGGCACTCCGACCACGTGATCAAGGCCGTCGAGCACCTGCGCAAGAAGTTCCCCAAGGCCGAGATCGTCGCCGGCAACGTCGCCACCTACGAGGGCGCGCGCGACTTGGCCTCGGCCGGCGCGGACGGCGTCAAGGTCGGCGTGGGCCCGGGCTCGATCTGCTCGACGCGCATCGTC
>JAGWHB010000112.1 GCA_028867035.1 Nitrososphaerota archaeon
CTCGGTCGGCTGCTCGGTCGGCTGAGTCGGCTGCTCGGTCGGCTGCTCGGTCGGCTGCTCGGTCGGCTGCTCGGTCGGCTGCTTGGTTGGCTGCTTGGTCGGCTGAGTCGGCTGCTTGGTCGGCTGAAAGGGAATGGCAAGAGAAGACCCTGCTGTCAATCATCGAAGAGACAGCGCACGGCGACGAGGGGCGGAAGGAGTTGGAAGGATGAACCGATACTGGCTGACTCCACCGGACCTCTACGAACGATTGAACGCTGAATTTCATTTCGATTTCGACCCCTGCGGGTATCCCGGCGAGTTCGGGAAGAACGGGCTCTGGGATGAATGGGGACTCTCGAGCTATGTCAATCCGCCCTTCCGAAAGAAGGATGGTTCCCCGACCGCCTTCGTGAGAAAAGCCATTGAGGAAAACAGGAAGGGCAAGCTCGTGGTCCTGACTTTGCCAACCCAGAGCTATGTCAACCTCTTACTGGAAGCGGGAGCAGAACTCAGGTCGTTAGGCCGCGTGAAATGGCTTGAGGTCGAA
>JAGWHB010000113.1 GCA_028867035.1 Nitrososphaerota archaeon
AGAAAATTGCCATTAGGATTTGCCACCAGCCAATCTAGAACAGCCTGATTTATTGATTTACTTATATTTATTTGGCGGAGAGGGAGGGATTCGAACCCTCGATACGGTGTTAAGCCATATACGCCCTTAGCAGGGGCGCGCCTTCGACCACTCGGCCACCTCTCCGGATCAGGTTGAAACTATAGCATGGGTCTCCCGCCGGGACGGACAAAGCAGCGGATCATTGCGGCTGATCCAGCCCGAATGCCTTGTGCAGCGCGCGCACCGCGAGCTCCATGTATTTCTCGTCGATCACCACCGCGATCTTGATTTCCGAGGTGGAGATCATCTGGATGTTGATGCCCTCCTCGGCCAGGGTGCGGAACATCTTGCCGGCGACGCCGGCGTGGGTGCGCATGCCCACGCCCACCAGGGACACCTTTCACACCTTGGCGTCGCCGCGGATGTCGGCCGCCTTGATGTGGCCTTTCACCTGCTTGTTCAGCACGTCCATCGCATTGGCGTACTCGCCGCGATTCACGGTG
>JAGWHB010000114.1 GCA_028867035.1 Nitrososphaerota archaeon
CTTCCGACCGACCACTGTCATGCGGTCCCGATCCGCGGATATCAGAGTGGCCTGAAGTCGCCGCTGCCATCTGCTCGTCCGTCGCCCATCGACGTCCGCGCTCCGCCGGTGACTCTTGACCGGCCGCTCCATATCAGGTCCCGAGAGCAACGGCCACGTGCTCGAGTGCGAGATCGAGCAGCTGCGCACGCCCGATCGCGAGATCCTGCGCGGCATCAGCTGGCGCGTCGGCCGCGACGAGCACTGGGCCATCCTCGGGCCGAACGGCGCGGGCAAGACGACGCTCTTGCGCGTCCTGGCGGGCTACGTGTGGCCGAGCCGCGGCCGCGTCAGCGTCCTCGGAAGGCGCTTCGGCGCGTACGACCTGCGGGAGCTGCGAAAGGAGATCGGCGTCGTGTCGACGGCGATCCTCGACCGCCTCCAGGCGTGGGAGCAGGTGCGCACCGTCGTCGAGAGCGGGCTCGACGGGACGACGGGCGGCGCGCTCTCCGAGACGACGGAGGAAGAGCACCGCCGCGTGCG
>JAGWHB010000115.1 GCA_028867035.1 Nitrososphaerota archaeon
CTTGGCGTTCAGGGCCTCGGCGGTGAAGGCCGCGCCCGAGGTCCAGGGAAGCGTCGAGCCGGAGACGCCAGCCGTGGCGCTGTTCGTCGCGGCGGGCTCGCAGTTGCCCGACGCGTCCACGCCCAGGCAGAGGAAGGTGGACGCGGCGTTGCTGCCGTTGGCGGCGAGGGCGGCGGCCGTTCCCGCGTTGCCGGTGACGCTGATGCCGGCGGTGCCGGCGGCGATGTTGGCGGCGGTGAGGTTGGTGAGCGCCGCGCCCGAGATGGCGGGAAGGGAGGCGATGCCGGGGTTGGGGTAGCTGCCGTTGAGGTTGCCGCCCGCGGGGCCGGTCGGGGCGGCGCCCGCGCCGCTCGCCGCCGTCGTCGAGATCGTCCCGTCGCCCCAGCGGATGCCCAGGCCGTTGCCCGCGCTTTGCGCGAACGTGATCGAGGTCGAGAGCGAGAGAGCGTACTGGCCCGCCCCCGTCGCCAGGAAAGTCCCCGACGAGGCCGTCACGCCGTTCGTGAACGAGCCCGAA
>JAGWHB010000116.1 GCA_028867035.1 Nitrososphaerota archaeon
GACTCGAGCTCCTTCGTCCCCAGCCGGTGGCCGGCGACGTTGATCACGTCGTCGACGCGGCCGAGGATGCGGAAGTAGCCGTCGGCGGCCTGCATCGCGCCGTCGCCGGCGAAGTACGGCCAGTCCCGCCAGTCCTTCGACTCGGGGTCGCGGCAGTACTTCTTGTAGTAGATGTCGACGAACCGCTCCGGCTGGCCCCAGATCGTCTGGAAGATGCCCGGCCAGGGGTTCCGGATGCAGATGTTGCCGGCCCGGCCGCTGCCGGCCTCGACCTCGTTGGCCTCCTCGTCGTAGACGACGGGGTAGATGCCGAGGACGCCCGGGCCGCAGCTGCCCGGCTTCATCGGCTGGAGCGCCGGCAGCGTGCTCCCGAGGAAGCCGCCGTTCTCCGTCTGCCACCAGGTGTCCACGATCGCCGCCTCGCCCTTGCCGACCACATCGTGGTACCAGCGCCAGACGTCGGGCTCGATCGGCTCGCCGACCGTCGTCATGTGCTTGAAGTGGTAGTCGTACTT
>JAGWHB010000117.1 GCA_028867035.1 Nitrososphaerota archaeon
CGTCCGCTACTGGGAGCGCCTCCCCTCCCGGACCGAGGACGACCTGGCCCTGCCCGACATGGAGTTCGGGATCTACACGGACGGGATAGTCTTCGACCACATCAACCGCGAGACGCACTACTACACGCTCGGGGAGAACAGGGCGGAGACGGTGCACGCGCTCCTGAGGAGGCGCGTGGGGCACGGAGGGCTGAGCGCCTCCGCGCCGAGGCCCTCGGTGGGGGAGGCGAAGTTCGAGAGCATGGTCGAGGCTGCGAAGGAGCACATCACGGCGGGGGACATCTTCCAGGTGGTCCTCTCGAAGCGCTACGACTTCCGCCTCTCGGGAGACCTGACGAGGTTCTACGCCGCGCTGAGCGCCATCAACCCCTCGCCCTACATGTACTTCCTGAAGTTCGGGGCGAGGCAGGTGGTCGGCTCGAGCCCGGAGATGCTCGCGAGGGTCGAGGACAGGCGGGTCGAGACGTTCCCCATCGCGGGGACGCGCCCCCACGTGGCCGACAGGAGGGAGAA
>JAGWHB010000118.1:0-264 GCA_028867035.1 Nitrososphaerota archaeon
GGCCCGGGTTCGTGCGGCCCGGTCCCGTCCGGGTGCTATCATCCGGGCCGCGCGGAGAGGTCGCATAGAGGCCTAGTGCGGCGGTTTGCTAAACCGCTGAGTGGGGTAACCTGCTCCGAGGGTTCGAATCCCTCCCTCTCCGCCACCTCCCGCGTGCGCCCGTAGCTCAGTGGATAGAGCGTCAGGTTGCGGACCTGAAGGTCGTGGGTTCGAGTCCCGCCGGGCGCGCCACCTCCGCTGGCGGTGGCCCTTCGTCCCCGATCA
>JAGWHB010000118.1:274-512 GCA_028867035.1 Nitrososphaerota archaeon
GTCCCGCCGGGCGCGCCAGTCCCTTCCGGCCTCGTCACGGCTGGAGCCGCTCGGCCAGGTAGCGGATCGCGCCGGGGTAGCGGTACTCGATGGAACCGTGGCCAGCGTCGAACAGCTCGAAGAACGGTTCCGGCGCCCCGGCTGCCACCAGCGCCCGCCGGTACGCCTCTGCGCCGAGATCCAGGAAATACTCGTCGTGGGTCCCCGCGTCGATGTAGATCGCGCGCAGGGAGCGGAC
>JAGWHB010000119.1 GCA_028867035.1 Nitrososphaerota archaeon
ATGCCCGCGCGCGTCTTGCTGCAGGACTTCACGGGCGTGCCCGCCGTCGTCGATCTCGCGGCCATGCGCGACGCGATCCGCAAGCTCGGCGGCGATCCGAAGAAAATCAATCCGCTGCTGCCGGCGGAGCTCGTGATCGATCATTCCGTGCAAGTGGACAAATTCGGCACAACCGATGCGTTCAAGGTCAACGCGGAAATGGAGCTGCAGCGCAATATCGAACGCTACGCGTTTCTGCGCTGGGGCCAGCAGAGCCTGCAAAGTTTCCGCGTGGTGCCGCCGGACACCGGCATCTGTCATCAGGTGAATCTCGAGTATCTCGCGCGCGTTGTCTTCGGCGAACCGCGGGACGGCGCCTTGTTCGCCTTTCCCGATTCGCTCGTCGGCACCGACTCGCACACCACCATGGTCAACGGTCTCGGCGTCTTCGGCTGGGGCGTGGGCGGCATCGAAGCCGAGGCCGCCATGCTCGGCCAGCCCCTTTCGATGCTGATCCCAGGCGTGGTCGGCTT
>JAGWHB010000011.1 GCA_028867035.1 Nitrososphaerota archaeon
CGGTCCTTCTAGGACACCGGTCCACTCCCGACTCGATTGTGATGCTATCGAATTCGTTGTTTTCGGCAACGTATCACCTTTACGGCGCCAATCCTGATGATCCAGGATACCAGTCATTTGTCCAAAAATTGAATTCGCAGTACAATCGGGTCTATGATGATAAGTTCCTAAGCGTATTATTCAGTGGCAAATGAGACGAGTGACCCTTATCTTCATACAGAATTGTGCAAATTTGGACTTCCATGGAAAGTGTCCCTTCGTTTCCAATTGGTCTCCATCGAATATTGATTACGCACTAGCCGAGAGACCGACCTCTAGGGGAACCCGAAAGTGGGGTTCATCTCTCTTGGCCATGTTCGACTGCCATTCACATTGGGTCAGATGCCCTTTTCCCTAAGTAAGATTATTTGTCATGAATACCGATAAGAAATGTGTCTATCTTGAGTATCTGTGGAAAGGCAGATCAATATGTTCTAGTCTTTTGGCTTCTCCTCCATCCGGAAACGAGTTTGTAACCAAACAAGCAACACTCAACGGAGTGCCTAGCGTGTTGTCGCGGTACAACAGCTCCTATGCCATTCGTCGTCAGGACCCCGATTGCCTTCTCGGTAAGCTCGTACCTCACCCTCGACCTGTACTCCACCTCACGGAGGAGCTGCCCCTGCTCGAGGGCTGCCAGGTGCGCCTTGAGCGCGGACCAGGATAAGTTAGCCCTGTACATGGTCTGGGTCGGCTTCTCGGCCCCCGCCTTCACACACGACAGTATTTCCATCCAAATCTCTCTCTCCAAGCCACGTGCTTATCCCTCAATCGATTCTACTGTTCGAAACGTGAAGCATCCTTACTGCGAACAAGTTACTATCCGTGCTGGCAAGCGGAATCTTTCAAGTGGGTCACTTCTTAATCCTTCGCACCATGATTACCTGTTGTGAACCGCTACGAGCAACACAGCATCCCCCCCGTCTTGGGTCGGAATCAGCGAGTTGGTCTCCATTATACTTCTATTCGTTCTACCGTCTATAATCTAGCTCTTTCGAATGGTAGAACGCCAACCTCTGCATCTCGAGGATGTCATCATTCCATCTTTGGCTGTAGCAGCGATTCAATTCTTGGTTAAGAGTGGGGCAATTTGACGAAACGAGAATACTTCTTGCAGTTGCTCCATTTACTGCCGTGTTGCTAATCAGGTTTCTTGTTCGAATGAAGCCAATCCAATTCAAGCTATCGAATTCAGGTGCTCATTGCGCTGATTGTCCTTCTGTCATTTCCTTCATTCATAGCATATAAAGTTCAGACGAATTCCAGTTCGAATTATCCGCAATCATTGTATGCATCAACTTTCGCCGAGTTGGGTCTGGAAAACTATGTCCCCATTCTAATTGGCGACGGCATGGTCGAGAGTCCATACTCATTCTATGTCATGCATCCAGTTTACCCGATAAGCCTGAGTTACGTGTCTAATGCAACCGAGTACGAAGTCGTTCTAAGCAATGCGCAATCAACTGGAGCAGAGCCCGGGCTCGATACTTGGCGTTTATTCCCAGACGCCTATCAGCGCCGAGTTCAGGCTAGGGTATCGGCCGGTTTCGCTGAATTGGACCAACTTTACTGCTCATTGCTTGGTCGAAACCCTTTGATCTATAGCAATGGGATAACTATGTTCTGCGCATGACTTTCTCCCGTGTTTGTGGAGCGGGCACCTTCTCCTCCCAATACGTGTCATCTTATCAGCGCACTGTCCAAGACTTGCTTTAGTACTTGGTTTCGTCTGCCTATCGAGAACTTGCCACCTGCTTCGATGTTCCTTCTTCCCTCACGACCTAGTTCGTTCCTGAGGTCAGCGTCTCGAATCAAAGTGCGCAGGGCGTTCTTGGTCTCTGTTACCAACTCTTCGTCTTCAAACCAAGTGTGGAGCACTCTGTGCATTGTATTCCAATTGGGAATGCAATAGTTATGAGTAATACTGGAGAGTGCGCTCGGCACGGCGGCAACTATGCCACTTTTCCCATTCTCGACATATTCGGAATTGGCATGAGTCCCCACTGTCACGATTGGGAGCCCGTAATTCATCGCATCGAGAAAGCTTGTCCAAGGAGTGGTTATGGTTGGTAAGACAAAAATATCTGCATCTCGCAGCAAAGCGGCAAATGAATTCCTATCCAACGTGCCCAAAATGGCAATTCTCTTCTCTCCTCTCAAAGCCATAATGTACTCTGTAGGAGTAGTACAGCGTATCCAGAGTCGAATGTTGCTAAATTCCTTGGCAAGAGCGAGGAACGATTTCACTACGATGTGACCTCCTCTCAGGAAGAATTGGATTGTCGAAGTGAATTGAGTCGAACCAATGAACACGATGTCGATTTGCTTCTTCTCTCTCGGCCGTTCAAATCGAGAAACAAGCGAGACAGATGGAGGTACAATCTTGATCTTGTTCTTGAAGTCTCCACTGTGATAAGTGGAGAGGAGGGAAATTCTGGTAGCGTCATTGAAACAGAGGATTCCTTTGCACGTTTCGCTGGCAAGCTTTGACTCGATGAAACCATGCACCAACTTATTGTCTATCGCCGTTCCTTGAAGGGATGATAATGCATCTTCAATCCAGACCAACCACTCTTCATTGCGTAGATTGATGAAACCACTAGTCATTACGAGATCCGAATCTGGCGGCCCTCTAGTAAATGCCGAAGCTAGCGATTTTAGAACTTTGACTGGAATCTTCGTCCTACCAAAGTAATACATAGCGCTGTCGAATTTCCGCTCAAGTGACTCGTTCCTGACGCCGCGAAGAACATAATTGTCTTTGCTGATAATCCTGTAACCAGCCGGAGGTTCGCTTATCAGGGACTTGTAGAAGTTATGGAGTCTACCGCTCATTTCCAAATAAACGGGTCTTGGAGATTGCATTCGCTTATAGCGCCGCTGATCTAAATGCGTTACCTTAATAGCCAATCGCTTTCGGATAAGGGGTAATTTCTCAAATTGTGGATTTCAGTTCACGCCTTATTCTGCCACCCTGAGAAGGATGAAGGAGCAGAAGGATAGAATTCAGCGCGAAACATTCGGCTTGTCCGCTCGGGAAGACTCTGCCTCGGGGATGAAGATGCGTCAGGTCGATGGTAAACCGCTTCAACGGACAGGTCAAGGGATTAGGGTGGGTGGAGGCCATGTTCGAATGACTTCCATAGGTCCGCACGGATTAATCAATCTGATATGCATTAGCGCATACCTTAGGGCATTGCAACGAGTTTGTAAGGCTTAAGCCTTATAAATGGAAATTTTGTTTATGAATTGCGCGAAGGAAAGTTTTAGATGCAGAAAATTCCAAGTTGGGTTGACGCCGAGTCTACCGCTCAGATTCATTCATCGGTTGTCTTTGTTCCATTTGAAGGGAATCGGACCATCATAGGAAAGCGAGCAAAAATCGATTCGGGTGCCGTGATTTACGGTGGTGTTGAATTGGGACCTGACTGTATTGTCGGGCACAATTCTATTCTCAGGCAGAATTCCAGGATTGGCGCCCACTCCGTCATTGGAAACCTGACCATGCTTGAAGGAAATCTAAGCGTTGGCGAACACTCTTTGATTCACTCGAACAACCACCTTGGGCAGAACTCCGAGATAGGAGACTACGTGTTCATGGCTCCCCTTTGCGTAATGACCAATGACCCCAAGATGATTTACTACCGCAAAGGGTATTCGAAGGTCACAGGAGCACATTGGAAGACCCTGAAGGGCGCGAGAATTGAATTTGGAGCAAGAATAGCCGTCGGAGTCATCTTCTTTCCGCGAATCAAGATTGGGCGTCAATCTGTCATAGGGGCAGGGACTGTTGTCACTAGAGACGTTCCCGACTACTCGGTTGTTTTTGGGGTTCCAGGGAAAGTGAAGGGGCAAGTAGATCCTCGAGAAGACAGAATCGCAAAATGCGAAGTGGATCACTCCTGAGGGCCCAGAGGTGGCGTGACCTTCCAGGTTGAGAGGCGCCCAAAATGGGGCAGTTACTTTGCAAGACCAAGAACTTCTCATTTCGCGTGGATAATCAATCGGATTGGTTCTGGCGAAGACGAATTGTCTACAGATTCGTTCACGTCGGAAACAGGTACCTCATTGTGAGAAAGATGTGTGAGGAAAGAGATTGAAGACAGCCCTGATAACGGGGTTGACAGGCCAAGACGGATCATATCTGGCGGAATTCTTACTGGAAAAGGGATACAACGTTAGAGGAATCGTACGACGCTCCAGCTCCTTCAACACCTCAAGAATTGACCATATAATACGGAAGCACCCTGCTGGAAGGTTCAATTGGATGCGCGCCGATATGACCGATGCATCCTCATTGCTGCAAGTGATTGCCGAAACCAAACCTGATGAAGTCTACAATCTGGCGGCTCAGAGCCATGTTAAAGTGAGCTTCGAGTTGCCTTACTACACCTATGATGTCTGTTCCACTGGGGTTCTGCGCTTGCTGGAAGCCATCCGGTCTTCCGGGTTAAACCCCAGAATATACCAGGCAAGTAGCAGCGAGATGTTTGGCGGTGCCTCACCTCCACAGTCCGAAAGCACAAGATTCAATCCTGCGAGTCCTTATGCGGTGGCCAAAACAGCGGCCCACTTCCTTTGTGCGAACTATAGGGAGAGCTATGGTATGTGGGTTGCGAGCGGAATCATGTTCAATCATGAAAGTCCTCGCCGAGGCGAGACATTCGTTACAAGGAAAGTGACTAGAGCAGTCGCGAGAATTCTGTTGGGGATAGAGCGACGCCTGATTGTGGGAACTCTTGACTCAGAGAGAGACTGGGGGTACGCCCCGGAATATATCGAGATGATGTGGAAAATGTTGCAGAATACGCGCCCAACGGATTACGTGATAGCAACTGGCGAAGCCCATACGGTCAAAGAATTCATAGATTTGGCCTTCACAGAGATAGGCATAGAACTGAAATGGTCTGGGTCTGGGGCAAATGCCAAAGCCGTCGCCAAGGAAATAGGTGAAAGTGATTATGGGAAAGCGAGGTTAACCAGCGGCGAAACTGTGGTCCAGGCATCTTCGGAATACTTTCGGCCGGTGGATCCGGAGAGGCTCCTTGGAGATGCCGGCAAGGCAAGGAAAGACCTGGGCTGGAAGCCAAACACAAGATTTGAAAAGCTTGTCAAACTGATGGTCGCATCCGATGTGAGAGCAACGCGGGTGCTCCTTGAAGGCACCAGAAAGCATAACGAAGAGTGGCGCGAGTACCTGATCTAGCTATGTCCAAGTTCAATTCTTGGGCAGTCGCCGGCGGCTTTGGTTTTCTGGGCAAATCGATAGTCAAACATGCAGAGTCGACCGGTTGCCATGTTCTTTCATTCAGTAGAAGGAGTGGAATCGACATTAGACAACTCGATGTAGTGTCCAGATACTTGAAAGATATCCGGCCTGACGTAGTCATAAATTCCGCTGCTCACATAGGTGGAATATCATATAACGCACTGAAGCCTGTCGAGGTCTACGAGGATAATCTGCTGATAGGATTCAATTTGCTCAAGGCTTCACACGAAGCAGGCGTCAAGAAATTTGTCAACATAATGCCAAACTGTACCTTCCCTGGGGTCGCCGAAGTCTATTCTGAAAGTGGATGGTGGGACGGCCCAATACATGATACCGTCCTAACCTATGGCATGCCTCGGAAGGCCTTGTGGGTACACGCTTGGGCCATGAAGAAGAAGTTCTCCTTCAATTCAATACACCTAGTTTTGCCCAATCTCTACGGCCCGGACGACCACTTCGACCCAGTGAGGTCACATGCCCTTGGAGCCTTGGTCAAAAAGATTGTAGATGCAAAGCGAGAAGGCAGAGGGAAGGTCGAAATATGGGGGACCGGCAGTCCTGTCAGGGAGTGGGGTTACGTTGATGATGCGGCGGAAGGGATACTTCGTGCGGTCGAAAAGTACGACGACATTGAAATAATGAACATCGGTCAGGGAAAAGGATATACGATAAGGGAAATCGCCTATGCCATAAAACAGGCCGTAGGATGGGACGGCGAATTTTCCTTTGACACAAATAGGCCCGATGGGGCTCCAAAGAAGATTCTCGACGTGTCAAAAATGAAGTCAATACTCGGTTGGGAACCTCCAACAGACCTTGCTATCGGGATTCAGAAAACGGTCGAATGGTACACGAGGAACAGTTGAAGATTGCGAGCCATAGAACAAGGAGGTTTGAAACTGGCCATCTACGTCTCTGGAAAAGAGGTTCAGAAGGGGCTCAACTTCTATACTTCAGACAGCGATTTCATCCAAGTGGGAACTTGGGTTTACGAGTCTGGCAAGGAACTCCTGCCGCACATACACAACAAAGGTGTAAGGAGAGAAATTGA
Source organism: Nitrososphaerota archaeon (assembly GCA_028867035.1). GTDB lineage: Archaea > Thermoproteota > Nitrososphaeria > Nitrososphaerales > Gagatemarchaeaceae > UBA183. The sequence goes on from JAGWHB010000011.1 coordinate 6,360, forward strand.
CAGAACTCAAGAATTGATTCATGTCATTCAGGGTAGACTTCGCGCTCGGCTGTACTCGGAAGATGAGAAGGAAGTAGCGTCTCTAGAAATGACTTCAGGCGACACCCTAGTTCTTTTGGGTGGAGGCCATGGCTATGAGGTTCTCGAGGACGGAACGAAGGTCCTTGAAGTAAAAAATGGTCCCTATGTCGGCCTCGAGCTGGACAGAAGGCGCATCAACCCGGTGAGTCAGCGTTGAAAGACCATCCCCTGCAGAAATTCATTCCACAAGTGGAACCTTACATCACAGACGCGGAACGCAAGAAGGTCGACGAATACATGCGCTCTGGCGGCTGGTTGACGGAGCATGAAAAGACCCGAGAATTTGAACGAAGTATCGCAGAGTTTGTCGGAAGCAAGTACGCTGTTGTTGTGACGAGCGGAACCGTCGCTCTCTACCTGGCGCTTCTTGCATGCGGTATGAAGAGCGGTCAATCGGTGGTGGTGCCGGATTATACGATGATAGCGACTCCGAACTCCGTGAAGTGGGCCGGCGCAGATGTAATTCTGACGGACGTTCAGCGTCAGACTCTCTGCCTAGATCTTAGCGAGGTCAAACTCAAGCCCAACACTCGTGCCTTGATGTACGTCTCGATGAATGGCCGGGCTGACAAGCTTAACGAAGTTGTGGAGTTCTGCCATGCCAAGGGGCTAACACTCATCGAGGACGCAGCGCAGTCACTTGCTTCCAAGTGGAGGGGTAAGTATCTAGGCACTTTCGGAGACGCGGGAGTCTATTCCTTCACTCCTCACAAGATCATAACGACAGGCCAAGGCGGTGCGGTCGTCACCAATGATAAGGAAATCTATGAGAAGGTGAGCAGCCTGAAAGACTTCAGTCGCGTGACGCCGGGAGTCGACACGCACACAGGCATGGGCTTCAACTTCAAATTCACAGATCTTCAGGCCGTAATTGGATTAGAACAGCTCAGGAAGATAAATTTCAGGATGAAGAGTCGAAGAGACATATACAGATGGTATCGCGAAGAACTATCAGACGTTCGTTCGGTGGAATTTCTCGAAACGGACCTCGAAGAAGTTATTCCATGGTTCGCGGACGTCTTGTTGAGCGTACCAAGAGAGGCTGTAGCCTCTTCACTCAAAGAACATGGAATAGGCAGCCGCCCATTCTACCCGCCCATCCACACCCAGATTCCATATGCACAATCTGATTCCGGGTTCTCCGTAACTACCGAAGTCTGCCCAAGGGGATTGTGGCTGCCGTCCTCAATTGGACTTTCCCACGGGCAGGTGGTCAACATTTCGCGTTCAATCAAGAGGGTCATCCGCAAATTGGAACATTGATTGGGAACATCTCTAAGACTCATCCATTTCTACGTTGAGGATTGACCCGTACTCACTCCCATGGCCCCCCGTTGTCCAGGGATGCTGCCAGCGATAGGATTGCAAGGAGGATCAAGACCTCCAGGGATATGATCATCCGCGGACGACCCTCTTAACTATTTTGTGATTTAATGAACTGCCATAAGTCGGCATCCGACATTTCAGTGCTTCACCACCTCAAATAATGGAGCCAGGAGGCTTTGGCGGATGCAGAAGGATTCTCCCATTCCTCAGAGTGACAATGCAGGCAATAGGAGCAGGCATCTTGTCCGTTGCCTAGGCTCGATAACTGTCCAGAGCGCTCTCAATTCTCTCCTTGGGTTCGTCCTCGTCGGGTCCCTGCTGAGGTTCCTCCCCTCGGCAGACCACGGAGCCTATTCCGCTTTGCAGGTCACGGTCCGCATCGGGCGTTCTAGCGGGCTTCGGCCTCCGGGCCGCGGTCGTGCGTTCCCTCGCGCTTGGACATCTCCCACTCGAGCGCATAGGCCGGCACCGTGTCCACTCCCACCGAGGAGGCACCCTCTGAAAGCGAGACGATCACCCTCCTCCTCGCGCCGATTCTTCCGGCCACCCTCGCCAGCCGCGCCCCGTCTCTGGCGTCGGGTGTGGCTTTGACCTCTACCGCTGTCTCCCCGTCGCCAAGGACGACATCCAACTCCTCTCGCCCCTCCCTGTAGTATCGCGAGGCCCCCAGGGCGTTCACGACGTACGCCTCCTGGACCCCGCCCGGGTCCCCCTCGAAGGCCTGCCTGGAGACCGCCCTGACGAGGGAGGTCGTCGCAGGGTAGTACCGCCTGAGCTTGCGCGACGACGAGCGGGTCGAGGGCCTGTAGTTGGAGAGCCCGCGCAGGAGCATCGAACGCTCGAGGGACCTGAGGTACCTGCCCACAGTTATCCTGCTCGCCCCGAACTCCCTCGAGAGGGCGTCCAGGTTGGCGGTCGTCCCAGGCTTCGAGACGAGCGCTGCGAAGAGCTTTCCGAGGAGGAGGGCGTCCCTCCCCCCGGTCAGTACGGCGAAGTCCTTGAGGAGCACCCTGTCGACGACTGAGCTCCTGGCGTACTCCACCACCCTCTCCTCGTCGTCCCACCCGACCACCTCGGGGAAGCCCGCCTTCCCTAGATGGTCGTGGAACAGCGGCTCGAGCCTGCCGCTCGGTTCTCCCCAGACCTCACCTCCCCCCTCGCCTCCGCGAACTCCCTGAACGACATCGGGTAGACGTCGACGAAGAAGAAGCGCCCCGCGAGGCTGGCGAGGGCCCTGTCGGAGATCAGGAGCGACGAGGACCCTGTGAGGTAGAACTTCACGTCCGGGTACAGGTCGTAGTACTTCTTCACGACTGGGAGCCAGTCCCTCGCATACTGCACCTCGTCCAGCATCAGGTAGACCTTTCCCTCCTGAATGATATCGGTGCCGACATCTCTCAAAGGCTGAAACGCGATCCATTGTCGCCTGGAGCCAATTTCGGATATCGGCCGGCGTTGTTGTTTCCCCTCGTCAGGAAGTTTCGACCCAAACGGGTTATAGAAACTGGCGTGGCTCAGGGTGTTAGCACATACGTCATCTTGGCCGCAATCCGTCGCAACAACAACGGTGGACGACTCATTAGCATCGATCTTCCAAACTATGACACCAAATACGTTGGATCAACAAGGCAAGCGGGCTGGTTGGTGCCATCCGATTTCCATCGGGATTGGGACCTCCAACTCGGGCGGTCGACTGAGATTTTACCGAAGATTTACGATCCAATCGAGATGTTCTACCATGATTCCCTTCACAACTATGAGACAATGTCCTTCGAATACGAATGGGCCTATGGTCGATTAGGTGTCGGTGGCGTTCTGGCATCAGACGACATCAATGCGACTAGGGCATTCCGAGACTTCAAGGAGACGCATCCAAACATGAAGGTGATTCTGGGGGTCAGAAGCTTCGGAAACCTGATCAAGGGACAATAGCGCTAAATGACGGCGGACCCCTTGGATCTGTTGGTCGGCCTACCAATCGGCAACTTTGATGGGCCGGAGGACTTGCACGTCCAATACCAATTCAGAAGCCAAGAAGATGAAGAAATGCACGCCGGCTTGTCGGCCAACGGAGAGGCAGGACTCCGGGAGACAGAGGAATTCGCGTCAGTGCCTATGTCTGGCCCAGTCGAAGTGACCTCAACTTTCTCGCTTCATTCTTATAACTGAACCGTCATCTGTATTTCCGCCGAAGCAGGGAAGCATGGAATCCACTTTGCATACTGACCAAAACAACAGAGCAGAGACAATCGTCAGGGGAGTCGGCTCTCTCACCCTTCAGAGCGTCCTCAACGCGGTCCTAGGTTTCGTCCTCCTGGCATCGCTCGTCAGGTTCCTCCCCCAGGCCTCCTACGGCTCATACGGCACCTACGCTTCCGTGCAGGTCACGGTGGGGATAGCGGGGGTAGTCTCCGGTTTCGGCCTGAGCTCCGCCGTCGTGCGCTTCCTAGCTCCGTCGTCCTCTGACGAAGGGGGCTCCGGATGGGGCTCGGCAAAGGCCGCCCTCTACTTGACCGTCGCGCTTTCTGCCGCCGTCTCCCTCTTCCTCGTCGGCGCTGCGCCCTACCTGTCGGACTACTTCGCGAAGAGCCCTTCCCTGGCCTGGGCCTTCTACCTGGGCGCAGCCTGGAACTTCACATCCTCAATCGCAACCCCAGTCCAGGCCCTGCTCCAGGGGATGAGGAGGTATACTCTTCTTGCCAAGGTCCTCCTCGGTTCCCGGTTCGTCGCAGTTGCCATTGCCGTGGTTGGGGTCGCGCTCTATCAGAGCCTGGCCGTAGCAATCGCCGCTCAGATCGTCTACGGGCTGCTGGTCTTCTTCGCCGCCCTCCCGGTGGCATGGGATCCACTCAGACGGGCCGACCCAAGGCCCTACTACGGGGTCGTGATGAAGTATGCCTACCTCCTCGGCCTGGCAGGGCTGGTCGGCGCAGTGGCAAATAACGCCGACATCGTAGTCGTGGGCGGGTATCTCAGCCTCGGTTCGTTGGGGGTGTACAACGCAGCCGTGCAGATATCGAGCGTCCTCTCCTCCTTCTTCGTATTCCCACTCGTCACCGCGCTCTTCGCAGAAACATCCTTCAGCTCCGCGAGCGAGGACGAGGTCAGGCGTGGGACGTCTCTGGCGTTCCGCTTCAGCCTCGTCACCCTCCTCCCCGCCTCCCTCTTCGCCGCTGCCATGGCCCCCCAGCTCTTCGACCTCTTCTCTGGCGGGGGGAACTACTCCCAGGGTATCCCCTACCTCCAGCTCATCACCCTGTTCTACGTCTTCACCGCCATCCAGACCATAGCCATCGCCATCCTGCAGGGCGTGAGCCGTACGCGCCAGGTGCTCGTCGTCGGGGCAGTGACAGCACTCGGCGAGGTCGCGCTTTCAGTCTCCCTGGTGCCGACCCTCGGTCTGGCCGGAGCTGCTATCAGCAGGGTCGTGATCTTCCTGGTTGGCTGCAGCCTGTCTCTCTACTTCATCCGACAGTACCTTCCAAAGCCCGTAGACGTCGCCTTCTACGCCAAGGCCCTTGTCGCGTCGGGGGGCCTAGCCCTAGCGGTGTATATCCCATCGGTGATGATATCGAACCGGGTGCTGACACTGGTGCCTTACACCGTTCTCGGAATTGGGCTCTACCTCGTCTTGGCTAAACTGTTGAAACTCCTCAACGACGAGGACAGGTTGTATCTGGCGCATCTGCTCCCGGTCTGGTTGCAATGGATCACCCGACTGATTTGACCAAGTCAGGGATGGAATCTGAGCGCTACGCGGAGGTATTCATGAAGATGCCATCTCGTCATCGGCGTGAATTAGCTTGAGCAGCACAACAGATTCCACTGAAGTTCACCCGCAGCTTCGATTCCTACCTGACACTTCCCCAGTAATTTGGGCTGCTTTCGTCCTCTGCTTCTTGGTCATGTTGACCCAGTGGCAGCAGCCCGGTATTATATCATTGGCAGGGCCCTCGGGGCAGTGCAGGTTCCAGATGCATGGGTTATCGTATCAACTCAGCGGGACGCCCTGACTTTCGTAGGTCTGGGCCTCGTGGTCTTGTTCCTCCACGCCTTCCTGGGTCTGTCCTGGGGGGCTTAGACGCAGGGATACTCGCCAACTGGCTCGCCCTGCCTGTCCCCGTGCGCTCTCCCCCGCCGAGGCACTGAAATTCCATGTCCGCCCTGAATCGTTCATAATCCGAATTGAAGACGCCGGGGAGCAGTGGCGCCAGTCATCACGATTGTAATATCCTCGGCTCCGGCTCATCGGAAGGTCCCGGGGTCCAGGGGTGCCATGTCAAAAGGCTCCAGGAGCCTCGTCCGTCCGTGAAGAGGTCCAATAACGCCGGCTCAGTGCTTGTCCTCCTGTTGTTGACGCTCTCGGCCTTCCTCGGCACCGTCCAATTCGCGCCGACCGCAAATGCCGCTGTATTGGAACGGCCCCGCCTGGGTGTCCCCGTCAGGTGTTACGGAGTCCGGGGATGAAGTCTGCGGTACCGTATTGACCTCCGTCCTGGGGGGCACCCCCTTCGTGGCCAATGCCTTCACATCGACCAGCACCCCTGTCGCCAGCGGCTCCTCTGGAACAGGGTTGCTTCCCATCGGCCTCCCGATCCTTGTCGCAGTGATCGGAGCGACGTTGGTGACATTCAGGTCGAGGCGCGCAGCCCCGAAGGCTACAAGATAGGCGCCCGAGACGGTGAAGGGCCCGGAAGTTGCCTGTCACTGATGATTCTCGAATGCAAGAAGCTGCCCGGTCACCTGTCGCTTCTCGAAGGCGGGGTCAAGTCCCATCATGCCCATCTACTTCATGCTCGGTTGCGCTGGGTCATTGACTTCAATGTGGGCGGAGGGACAGGCTCGTTGTGCTTCTTCAGGCTGGCGATGTAGCCTTCGATCGCGTCGGTGACGTTCTCAAGCGCCTCCTTCTTGGTCTTCCCTTGAGACACGGTGCCCGGGAGAGATGGGCATTCGGCTACGTAGACGCCGTCTTCGTCCCGACTGATATCGACCCGGGGGCCTTAAATATGCATATCGATATGTATATACGAAGATGGCCTCAAAGAACATCGCGATAAGGGAAGCAGTCTATGCGAAGCTCCTGGAGGGGAAGAGGGACGAAGAGAGCTTCAGCGACGTGATAGAGAGGCTCCTCGAGGGGAAGAGCGAGCTGATGTCCTACGCGGGGGTGTTCTCCGGGGACGACGAGTTCGACGGAATGTTGAAGGACATCGCAGCGGTCCGGAAGAGGACGGTGCTGCGGCGTTGATCGTCATCGACACAACCGTCGCAGTCGATTTCCTCAGAGGCAGAGGGTCGGCCGTCGCGACTGTCGAATCGGCTCTGAAGTCAGGTGAGGTGGTTGGCCTGTCGACCGTATCCGCCTTCGAGCTGCTGCACCCCATCTACAATCGCAAGCTGGTAAAGCACGGCAGGCTCGTGAGGTCCTTCTTCAAGCAGGCCCGGCTCCTCCCTCTCGACGAAGAAGCGGCCGAGGAGTCGGCCAAGATCATGGGCCGCCTGCTCAGGTCGGGAGCAGAGGTGAATGCACTGGACGTCCTGATAGCCGGGAGCGCGCTCGCCGGCGGAGCGGAAAGGCTGGTCTCTGGAGACGGCGACTTCGAGAGGATAGCGGAGGTCTCAGATTTGAAGGTGGACATGATCGGCGCGGAGGACTCGACAGATGAAGCTCGCGGAGCTGACGAGACGGCCGACGCCGATTGAAGACGGCCTAGAATCTCTTCCTCCCGGGACCCTGCTCTTGCAATGGCTCTTCTTTCCCCCGGCTTCGACCTCGGATATTCAGGCCTCCTGTTCAGGTCCTAGTTCCCTAGAGTGGTCGGTCGTGTACATGCGGACTTGCTCCCAGGTAGCCGTAAAGGACTTGTTGTAACACTTTCACCGACCTGTCTCAACACTCGAAGAAAGCACTTGCATATCTTTATTATCTTGTATATCACCATCTTGCATGATGAAGCGGACCATCCTTGTCAGGGGCGTCGACGAATTTGCCTATCGAAGGGCCAAAGCGGCGGCAGCGTTGAAGGGCGTCTCCATCGGCAGCGCTGTTAGCGAAGCGCTGGAGGAGTGGGCCAAGGGCTCGGACACGGCGGCCATCGACAGGGAAGTCCGCGCCGACCGCGCGTTCGTGTCGAGATCATGGGAGAGGCTGAAGGCTCATCGGGGGAAGGTGGTGGTCGTGCAGGGCGGGAGGCTGCGTGGGGTCTTCGACGACCAGGCGAGCGCCAGGAACTTTTCGTCGAAGTACGACGTGGCCCTGGTCTTCACAGTGGACGAGCCTCCGGCCAAGAAGGTGCTCGAGATTGGAGCTGAGCTGGCGCTATAGCCGCAGGCGGGACCCCCCCGTGCCCGTGATGGACCTGACCCTGGAGAGGTTCCCGGTGGAAGTCGCGGTCGACACGGGGTTCGACGGCGACGTGCTGATACCCTTCTCCCTCTTCAAATCGCTGGGATTCCTGAGCGCGCTTTCCAAGGACGAGTTCTCCCTCCTCCTCCCCGATTCGAGGAAACTCGGGCTGTACACGTCCAGGTGCCGGGTCAAGCTGGGGGACGAAAGCTTCGAGTCGACCGTCCATTCCTCCCCCGAAGTCGAGAAGAAGGTCGTCGGCCGGGCGTTCCTCCGCGCCTTCGTGGCTGCGCTGGACGGCGGGAAGGAAGAACTTACGATCAGAAGGGCCGACGGCTAGCCGTCTCGTTCGTTTCCGGCCCCGGTCATCATGTCCTTCCCCTGAACCTACCCTTGGCGGCGCAATTTCTTTGGCCTATGCCTGGCCGGAGCCGCGTCGATCTTCGATATGAGTTCCCGCTTCAGTCGCTTGACCTTCCCCGGGTCGTCGAACCCGAGCTCCGTCATTTCATACTTCGCCCGAACAACAATGCTCCTGAGCTCGCGAAGGTATGCCTCGAGGCCGTGGGATGCAAGGAGGCGTGCGTAGTCGACCAGGTCGAGGTCGCCCAAGAGCAGCAGGGACAATACGTCTATCCTGTCTTTCAACCCCTTGTCGCTCCCTCTCCTGCCGATTTCTGCGGCCTGCTTGGTCGCAAGGAGGAGCTCCGGCTTCGGGACCCTGAAACCTTCGATCTCTCTTGTCTCCCTCAGCAATTCTTCCACCGGTATCCCCAGGTCGGAGAAGAAGGGCACGTAGGTGTGCACGTCGACTCCATCCACTGTGAATTCATACTTCTTCAGTCGGGAGTTCTTCCTGACTTCGTATCTGGCCTTCAGCTTGTCCAGGAGGCCGAGGTCGACTGCAACTTCGATATCCTTCGATTTGAGCCTGCGTGTGTAGAAGTACACCCCCCAGCCACCTATCACGACGAACGAGAGTTCTGAGCCGAGCTTCTGGAGGAGCCTCCAGCTCCTCTCGGTCACCTCCTCTCTGTACAATTCAGTGCGTCTCCCCTGGCAGCATCTGCTTCAGCTTCTCGCCGAGCGCATCGAGGAATCTCCTGGCATACCATGTCTCCATGTTCCAGAGGTCGGCATACATCTGGGCGAGCGGGACTCTCCCTAGCGAGGAGAGGTGCTCGTCGTTCCCGAGAATGAACATGTTTCGTCGCCCGCCCGAGCTGCCTTCGCCGAACCTCTTCACGAACCTATCCTTCTCACCATAAACATAGACCTCCGAATAGTCGGCTGGAGCATCCCCAAAGCGCTCCTTGTATGCAGTGTAGGCGGTGGGGATCGAATCCTTCGGAAGGTTCGCCTCTATTGCGTGGACCGGTTCATCGACCAGGGTTGAATAGACTGTCTCCCGCCCGAGGTCCCTGACCGAGCACCAGTACATCAGAACCTTCCATGCATCGAGGACGTCGAATCCGTTCTGCCTTACCTGAACCGCCCCCATCCTCCGAAGAGGCCTCAGGGCGAAGTTGACAAGCCCGAGTGAGATTGAGCAGGAGGAGGCCACCTTCCTCTGGGTGAAGGACGTCTTGTCCGTCTCGAGACTTCGGTAGAGCAATTCCCTGTACACCCTCTCTGTCTTCATTTCCCGTTCAATATTCATCGAACAGTATATAAGTGATGACTAGTTGATTTTGAACGGCAAAGACTCTTCTCGCCGGTGGGCAATTTCACAGATGAGTCCCTGCGCAGGAACCTCCCTTAGGGCTGGCCTAAATACCTCCCACCTGTGGGATAGTGGGAAATGAGCGCCATAGTAGAGCTTGACGAAAAGGGAAGGGTGTTGATACCAGCCGAAATCAGGCACAAGATCCGGAGCAGGCGTTTCAAAGTGAGCACGCGGGGGGACATCGTCGAACTCGAGCCCCTCACCAGACTGGAGGAGCTCAAGGGGAAGTACAGGCACCGCATCAAGTCAGACTGGGAAGTTTTGGAGGAGAAGAGCGAAGACCTTGTCTGGAAGAGGTAGCCCGCCCAAGACCCTGCTGGCCGACACCGACCTCTTTTTCTTCTATCTGCGTGGAGGATCTCTTGAGCGCCAGGCGGAGGAGGTCATAGGCGAGGCGGAGTCCGGCATGCAGCTCCCTGATTTCATTTGCTCACTTATCAGGGCCAACCCAGTGAGCCAGGTGGTGCCTTAAAACGTCTAGCCCCCATTAACTGCCAGTCATGCAGTATACCGTCAGGGCTTTCGTGGAAGGGAGGGACGCCAGGCTCGACGAGATGTGCAGGACGTTCTCCTCCATGGAGAGGACGGCATACAACCTGTTCAGGGACGGCGCGAAGGCGGGCGCCGTTAAGGCCGTCCTCCGTGAAAGGTACCGGGTGAAGAACGCCAGGTGGTGCCAGTCTGCGATCAACAAGGCCAGCGCCGTCATGACCTCCCAGGAAGAAGGGATCGGGTTCAGGATCGAGCAGTGCAGGGAGAAGGCCAGGAACGTGAGAGAGAAAGTCGAACATCTGAGGGACCCGCTGAAGGTCGAGGGGTGCAGGCGGAAGATTGCTAGGTACGAGTTAAGGGCTGAGGAGCTCAAGGGACAGCTCCTGGAGAGGTCGTATCCCAGGGCCACGTTCGGCTCGAGCAGGTTGCTGCATCAGATTTCGATGGCGGACGGTGAAAGAAGGGAAGAGCTCGTGCAGGAGTGGCAGGAGAAGAGGTCGAATCATGTCTTCTCAGTTGGACAGGCAAATCAGCGAGGGAACGGGAACGCGAGGCTGTCGCACGACGACCAAGCGGATGCGTTTCGTCTGGAGCTGAGGAACTGGCCAGGAGGGGACTTCGTCCTGCCTCTGCACGTCCCGGAGCACTGGTCTTGTCTCTTGAGGAGCGTCATAGGGAGGGCAGGAGTGGTGAAGCTGGGAGTGAGCGGCGGGCTCCTCGAAGGGGGGCTCGCATACTCCGTCAGGGTGGTCCGCTCATTGAAGGGGTACCAGGTGCTGGTGTCCTTCGAGCTCGACGAGCCGGCGTCGGAGTGGACCGGAAGGCTCGCAGGCATAGACATCAACCCGGATGGCATCGCGTGCACAGTCGTGTCGAGAGACGGGAACCCCATCGCCACCAAGTTCTTCAGGGACAGCCGCCTGATCATGGCGTCCAGGAAAAAGAGGAAGTGGGTCCTCGAAAACCTGGTCGACAGGATGCTGAGGTGGTGCAAAGACACTCACGGGTGCAACGCCGTCGCGGTCGAAGACCTGAGGTTCAAGGGGGCGTACGACCGCTCTCCGAGGACCAACTTCAAGCTCTCGAACTTCATGAAGAGAAAGATGCTCCAGACCGTAACCTTCACGCCCTGAAGATGGACATGCTCTCTGCTGAGGTGGACCCTGCGTACACCAGCATGGTCGGGGTCGCGAAGTACCGAAGGAGGTTCGGCGGGTTCAACAGGCACCAGCTCGCTGCCTTCGTTATCGCGAGGAGAGCGCTGGGGTATGGCGAAGTTCCTGTCGCCGACTGCATCCCGAAGACGAGGAAAGAAAAGACGATGTGGGACCGATGCGTCAGATGTTATGGTTACCAGACTAAAATCCAGACTCTGCCTCATCATGAACCGATGGAACGGAAGAGTGATGGGGATGTCAATGGAGGAGGGGTGGTAACAGAGTTGCTCAGAGCACCACCCGCTGTCACCTCCGCGAGGGGGTTAAGCCACGCGTCATCGACCGAAGCGACATCCAGCAGGCGAGCGGGAAGGGCCAGTCCAAACGGCCACACCAGCCGGGGAGACTGGGCTAGAGGGCGTAGAGTGAACCCTCCCGATGTGTCGGGACATCGGTCGGCGGTTATCTTCGATAATAAGGAAGATAACGTCTTTTGCTAGCTCTATCCCTCATTCTCCGGCGCCGATGAACGCTCAGACGGCTGCCGAGGCGATTTCGCTGTACATTGAGTTCGGGGGAAGAAGCAGGCTGAGCTACTTTGATTCGTTCCATGTCGCGACCGCCAAGAGCCTTGGGCTTGGATTCCTTACCAGCGACGGTTACATTCTGAGGAACGCTTCAAAGCTTGGCGTCAAGGCGGTCGACTTGGCGTCCTGGAAGCTCGCAGAGGGGGACGATGCCCCGCGCAAGATGGGGTAGAGCGACAGAAGCTTCTTGATTCTGCTAAACCTCGCCCACCTTGGAATCAAGCGCAAACACGAACGAGTGAAAGCAGCTTCAGGGGCTTCACGGGCGCGTTCCTCTGGGTGGCCGGCCTCTATCCGAGGGATCCAACGCCGTCCAGCCCCTTGGAGTGCGGGTCCCCGCTTACCACCTTCGCACCCCGCGCCTTGGGAGTCGCATAGATCTGGCTTCATGGAAAGCTACGGTCGAAGACGACGCTGAACGCAAAACTGGGTAGGACGGCTCAGGCGGCGGGGATTCGGATTTAGAGGGAGAACCCTTGGTGACTGTGATTCAGAACGCCACTCGGAATGAGAGCGCAAAGGAGATGTATTAACTTCAGGGACGCCTCCCTCCCTCTCGAGCCATGAAAGGGACTGATGAAGGGTTAAATCTGAAACGCCGCAAGGGACGGTCGATGGAGAGAGCAGGGGGGCCAGCAATCTCCACATGGACGCCTACTGCTCTTCTTGGCCGCCCTCTGAATGACATCGAGGAGAGGCACGCACCCGGCAGACTCTACACTGCGGGCACCATGAGGATTCCCCTTCCACGTCCGAGAGTCGCGATTGTGGGTTCGAGGCGAGCGACAGCAGAAGGTTTGGCGGAGGCAGGGGACATTGCTAGGGTGCTGACGAGAGAAGAAGTAGTGATCGTTAGCGGGCTCGCCAAGGGAATCGACACGGCCGCGCACAAAGCCACCATTGAGGAGGGGGGCAAGACAATCGCGGTCTTGGGGACACCGCTCGACAGGTCTTATCCTGCCGAGAACAAGGAACTCCAAGCCGAGATTATCAAACATCATCTCGCAGTCTCCCAATTCAAAGTCGACTCGGAGGTCTATCAGTCAAACTTCATACGGAGGAACCGTACGATGGCCCTGATCGCAGATGCTTCAGTCATAGTCGAAGCTGGAGAGACAAGCGGTTCAATCTCACAAGGATACGAGGCTCTGAGGCTCGGAAGGCCGCTCTTCATCTGGAAAAGGCTCTTCGAGCCGTCGTTCAACTGGCCAAAGGAGATGACGAAGTTCGGCGCGATGAAGCTCACCGACCCGAAGGAGCTCCTGGAACATCTTCCGTCAAAGCACAGCACCCTCCAAATTCCTGCTTGAAGTTCTGGGACTTCTTAGCTAAGGGGAAAATAGAACTCGCCTACGGCGCCCTCTGGTCCTACTCTCCGTGGGGGACGAGCCCTACCGAGAGACGCTCCAGAGACTATCGCTACTATCTCAAGAATGAACAGACTGTCAAATATGGAGACAAGGAAATGTTCATGTCGGAAGTGGTCGGCCAGGCGATCCTCGAGTCCAAGGCAACCCTTCCATTCATGGGCCTTTTCGGGGATAATCCTGTTCTGGTGCCGGTCACCCGAAGTTCGCTCTTCCAGCCTAACTCGCTTTGGGTTGGGCTCAAGGTGGCGACGGCCATGCGCAAGGTCGGTCTCGGTACATCCGTCTCTACTTCACTGGTGAGAACTCGCGCGGTCGGAACCAAGGCCTCAGCCGAAGAGCATTACGATTCCCAGAGAGTCGAGCAGAAGCTCCTGACTGACCCAGAGAATATCCTTCTCGTCGATGATATTGTGACAAGAGGTGCGACAATGATCGCCTCCCTCTGAGGCTCTGGGCGGCGTATCCAAAGGCCCATATCGCGGGGTTTGCCCCAATCAGGACGGTGAGCTGGTCACCAAACTTCAAAAGGATAGACGACCCTGTCTTTGACGCGATCACCCTCTACCCTTCGGGTAGGTGTCACAGAAGCCCATGACGAGCCGACGCCGAACGCACCCGGATGCCGAATGAGGGGACCCGATGCGGCTCAGGCGTAAATACTTCTCACGGACCTGCACACTGGGGGATATCACGGAAAGACTCACCGCGATTTCCAGACGGACGATGGCGATATCGGTGTCCCTCCTATTCTTCACCGCAGTCATCGCCGGGACGTCCCAGTTCGCCCCCGCCGCCCACGCCCAGCTTGACAACAGCGTCACAGTCACCCCCGGCGAGGTGACGACCCTGACGTGGGGATGCTTCGCCGACTCGAGCAACACCGACACCATCACAGCTTCGGAGTATGCTTCAGGGGACGCGGCCTCCTGGGCCTCCCCCAACTCCTATGACTGCGGGAGCCTGGCCCCCGGCCAAGGCAACTACTGGACCTACACCCTCTCCGTGCCGGCTGGCACTCCGCCTGGCGTGTACCAGATCACCTGGGACGGGTCCTGCCAGTATGCGGGCGGGGGGAGCTGCACCTGGACCCCAGCGACTGTCACGATAACCGTCGAAGCCCAGACCACAACGACCGAGTCGTCCACTACCTCCAACACGACTCAGCCTCTTACGACCAGCTCCGTTCCAAATGCGACCCAGCAGTGCGGCCCCGGCGAGCACCTGGGGGGCATACCAAATAGCCAGAACAGCTTCATCTGCGTCCCCGACGGACTGCAGGTGGATACCGGGACCAGTCCCTCTGTGACCCCCGTGGGTGACGGGGTGCTCGTCGATACCATGACCGGCTCTGTGGTCGACATCACCTGTCCCACCGGCGCGTCCTGCACGTCGGCTCCCGACTCCGCCGCCCTCGGAGCGACCACCTGGGCAGGCGTCTACTCCACCACCTGCGGCACCGCCGCCGAATGTGCGACCGCCTACGCGACCTACCTACAGAAGTTCTACGGGGCCTGCCAGGCCAACTCAGGCTGTTCTCAGGCGTGGGAGCTGGCGACCAGCTTCAACGACTACCAGGAGAAGATCACCACCTTCCTCACGACTGCCACCGACCAGGGCTTCACCACCGCCAGCGCCAACCTGTTCGTGAACCTGGTGGACGGCTGGGCCTGGCAGAAGTGCAACCACGCCCTCACCGACGCCTACAAGTTCGTCACCTCCAACGGAGCCATCGTCCCCGTCGGCGACGGGGACCCTGAGTTGAGCATCCTGGCGGCGAAGAACGGGACCACGATATACGACTGGAAGGGGGACGCCTTCGTCCAGAGCTTCGCCACGGGCCAGACGCTGCTGATGTCGGCTGGGGAGAAGCTGTTCATCCCCTCGGACCAGGCCCAGGCCTCCCAGCAGAACCTCATCACGAGCGCCCAGGCCTTCAGCCCAGCCTCAACGACCCAGTGGTGGAACACAAACGGCGGACCGAACTACGCCACTCTCCTGAGCCTGGTGGTGATTGCGGGAGTCGTCTTGGTGGCCGCCGGCTACGCGGTCAAACGGAGGAGGGGCCGAGCCGGGCAGGGAGCCCGGGCTGTGCTCGAATACCCGTTTCCCGGACCCGCTCAGGGGAGCGCTCTGACGACGTCCCAACTCGCCTGTCCAAGTTGCGGTGCATTGGCTGCGCCGGGCGCGGCATTCTGCGGGACCTGCGGGTCGAGCCTGTCCCAGGGGGTCGTGTGCCCGCACTGCGGAGCGTCCAATCCTTCAGGGGCGAAGTTCTGCCAGGCGTGCTCGAAGAGGATTTGAGCTTAAAAAGCCGTTTCATGCTTAATTAACCACCCTTACCTCGCTGACGGGTTGGCAGGCAACAGACCCGGCGGGGTGACGGTGCTCGCCATCCTCGAGTTCCTCGGCGGGATTCTGGACCTCGGAGGGGGCGCCTATTACCTGAATTACGTCGGTTCCCTGGTCTCCGCCTACGGACTTTCCGCCACCAATGTCACCGACTACTACGCCTTCTACGCCATCGAGCTTGTGTTCGGTCTCATCGCCCTGGCGGTCGGATATGCGTTCTGGACGGGCAAGGCCTGGGGGTGGAGGCTCGGCATATTCGCCAGCATCGCCAGCGTCATCTATTCCCTCGGCTTCGGGGCTTATTTCGTGTCCGTCTACGGCGATTACACGGAGCTGTCGGGCGGGGCCATCGGCCTGATAGTCTCGCTAATCGTGATATACTATCTGACCAGGCCTCACGTGAAGGCATACTTCGGAACGGGCCAACCTACGATGATGCCGCCGCCTCCTCCGCCTCCGATGTAGGCCGAAGACTCCATGAATGATTCTCCGGGGAGCCATTGACATTGAGTCAGCCCTCAGAGGAGGTACTCGGGACGATACTCTACGCAGCCGGGTCCCCCGACTACGACCCCATGTCAGCCATCTTCACCGACAGGCAGGCCCTCAAGGTGCCCCTGTCGAGGATGGCGACGCTCGTGGGCGGCGGTTCCATGATAGCGGGGTGGCTCGCGGGTGCGAACCCTTCCACCTTCTCGGCGCTCGGAGGGCTCGTGGGGATGAGGCAGTGGGGGAACCTGAAGAAGCAGGTCGCCGACAAGCCAGTCGTCAGCCTGGATAGGTCGCCCCTGGCCCCTGAGTTATTCGCATCTGCCAGCGCGAAGCTATCCTACGACCAGGTCAAGGAGGTGAAGGTCTCGAAGGTTATGATGTCCAGCGACCAGATACTCTTCCTCAGCGCCGGCTTCCTCCACACCATGAAGGTTGTCTTCGACGGGAGGGCCGTCGAAGACGTGAAGAACATGATCCGGGCGACTCCGCTCGCTCCAAAGCTCAAACAGTGAGCCAAGGGCCCGGCGGATGCTAAAAGGATGGAACCACCCTTCATAACCTCTATAACCCAAAAAGGACGGCGCAGCCTCATCAGTTTGTATCCGAGCGTGACGAAAAGGTCCCGGGCGGGGAGGAGCCTCGCAGCCACGTTCCTGGTCTTCATGTTCGCTTCGGGGGCGGGTGCTTCAGTCCTCGCGGTGGGGGGCGCAAACGCCCAGAACGTCCCCGGCCAGGCACAGGCGGCCTACCCTCTGACAGGCTCGGGCAACCAGACCATCCAGAACTACAATTACTACTACTGGCCCATCGACGTGACGACGACCTCCTACGCGGTCTACGCCACCCAGAGCAACGTGTCGGTGGCGGCTGCTTTCATGAGCGCGGCCCAGTTCGCCGCCTTCTCCGGAGGGACGGCCCCGATCTCAGACTCCCTCACACAAAGGAACGGGACCTCCACCCTCGACGGGCTCCTTGTGCCCAGCGGCTCCTACTACTTCACCGTCTGCGCCTGCATGGGGAGCGCGCAGGTCGCCTACTACTATGCCGCCAACCTCACCCTCACAGTCACCAACGACACTATGAACGTCGGCGAGTTCATCACCCTCCCGTCAATGCAGGGGACCACGGCCTACTACCAGATACCCCTCCACCTGGAGACCCTGGGTTCCACGAGCAAGCTCTCCCTGTTCGGAATCAGCAACCAGACGGTCACATACTCGGTGTACGACTTCTCTACCGGCACCACCCTGTTCACGTCCCCCGCCGTCACCACCACCAACGCCAACGGGACGGCCCCGTCCGCCCAGAACTTCAGCCCCTACTACAACCTCACCCTCCCCGTCGGCCAGTACGCCCTCAGGATCGTCAACGACCACGCCGCCTCCGCCTACGTCTACGTTGGCTACTCCCTGAACCCGGCCCACACCGACCCCTACCTGTTCTTCGCCGCGCCCGCCGCCGCCCAGCCCACGGGGATCGCCTCCTTCGGGCTCTACAACGACTCCGGGGTGGTCAGGCCGTACACCATCGACGCCCCCGGCGTGGTGGGGTACGCCAACATAACTTCCCTCGACGCCACCGACCTGAACGCCACCCAGTTCAACCTCCCCCCCTCGTCCTCCGGGGTCCAGCTCAACTCGATAGTGCAGGTCAACAACACCGACGGCTCGCAGTACTCCTACTGGTCGCAGAACGTCGTCCAGTTCATCGGGCAGTCGGGCGGGACATACTACGGCTTCGTCGACAACGTCTGGAACATGACAGGGGACGGGGCCGGCCTGAGCAACAGCACGATAAGGTCGAACGACGGGGGGACGGTCCAGTCCTACACCTCCAACGGGGCGACGTCCACCCTCTACTACGCCTTCTACCCCGGGGGCAACAACCTGTTCGCCTACAGGTTCCCGCTGTCTTTCGCAGTCGCCATGAACGTCACGGTGGTCAAGGGGCAGGGGCTCTACATCGGGTTCGCAGAGGAGCTGCTCCAGAACGGCTCGTTGGTCCAGGGCCCCCAGAAGTTCTGGTACGACAAGGCGTTCATCGCCGACCCTAACATCCTGTCTGCCGCCTTCCACACCTCGGGCTCTGATTACACCCCCGCCGGGGCCAACTCACGCCAGGGGCTCTTCTACGACACGGAGTTCGTGTTCGGAGGGGACTCTTCGGGCTCCATGAGCAGCTTCAACAAGCTGAACGGTCAGCTCGGGCTCTACTACCTGGACCCTGCCACCCTGGCCGCCACTCTCTTCCCGTCCTACTATTCGTTCGGCCAGGACACGGCGGAGAACACACCCAACGTGCACGTGGCATTCCTGGGGACGGCCACGGTCCAGGTGTCGGCCGGGTCCGCGGACTACAGCTATCTGGGGGCCCCAAGCACGGCCACGACGTCGGTCACATTCCCCGGCGGCCGGACCTCGACGCTTGGCCAGTCGACTTCCGGCAGTTCGCCTCCTGTCGGCGCCGGCCTCGCCTACGTCGCGATACCCGTGGTGATAGTGGTCGCCCTGGCGGCCCTGTTCATCGGCATGCGGATGAGGAGGAAGGGCCTTCCGCCCCCGCCCCCGCCTGGCTTCTGAGGGCTAGGCAGGGGAGAGCGAAGCGAGCGCCAGCGAGCGGTGCCGGAGGCATCGCGGGGGTGAATTTGCCCCGGGGCCGGGCCCGAGCCTGAAGGGCGTCGGCTCGTGCGGGCGGTCTTCCCTTCATTTTCTGCGACTTCGCACTCGACCTGATACGCATTAATGTGCGGAAGGAGCAACAAAATCGCGAGAAGGCCAAGACTGACCGTACACTGCACGAGATAAAGGAGGAAGTACGTGAGTTGAGGGTGCTCTACAAAGAGCTAGTGGACAGACTCATCCCCATTGACAAGCCGACCGCCGTCGAAAGGAGAGCGATCGAAGAAAGGGACGAAGTAGCCACGGAAAGAGAGCTAATGGGAGCCCTTGGCATCCGGACCTGTTAGATTGATGGCTCACGACGCGGGACGGTCTAGGTGTTAACCGTCGGCTCATTTACACCCGTTTGAACGACATCTTTCTGTGCGATTCGTTGAATGAAATCTCGAATCTCTTGAATACGATATCACGGCCTATGATTGTATATGGGATGTCCTCGTTCTTTTGTGGCACCCAAACAGCAAGCCCATGAAAGTCTTGAAACTGAGCCCCATGCCACATGAGCCTCATTTCTGGAAGCGTCATGATCTCACATGGGAAACTTCCCCCTGCGCCGAGTGCTTCGGTCGTTCTTTTCGTGCCATCAGTAAGAGTTTGTGGCCTTAATCCGAGCAGTTTGGCTTCTTCTCTGGGAACGAATGTTCTATCCGACCCAGAATCAACCAAACCTACGGAGCCATATTCTGCTGAAGGCGATTTCATTCTTAACTCTACGAGGGGCAGTTTCACCCACTTAACCGAGTCTTTGATGTGCAATCTGTAGTAGAGGTAGTCGCAGACCACGACTTTGCTGTTAGGCACGGTTCGCTGAGACAATCATGCCAAATCTT
>JAGWHB010000120.1 GCA_028867035.1 Nitrososphaerota archaeon
TCGCCTTCTCGGCTGCTTCGTCGAGGCGCTGGCGCGCGAGCGCGTCGCTCCGCACGTCGATGCCGCTTTCCTTCTTGAATTCGTCCGCGAGCCAGTTGATGATTTTTTGGTCGATGTCCTTGCCGCCGAGATGGGCGTCGCCGTCGGTCGACTTCACCTCGATGACGTCATCTCCCACGTCGAGGATCGAAATGTCGAAGGTACCCCCTCCAAAATCGAATACCGCTATCTTCTCGTTCTTTTTCTTATCAAAGCCATAGGCGAGCGCAGCGGCCGTCGGCTCGTTGATGATTCGCAGCACCTCGAGGCCGGCGATCTGCCCGGCATCTTTGGTCGCCTGGCGCTGCGAGTCGTTGAAGTACGCAGGGACGGTGATGACCGCCTGGGTGACCTTTTCACCCAGGTAGGCTTCCGCATCAGTCTTCAACTTCGCCAGGGTCATGGCTGAGATTTCAGGCGGCGAATACTTCTTGTCCGCGATCTGAACCCAGGCGTCACCGTTGTCGGCCCT
>JAGWHB010000121.1 GCA_028867035.1 Nitrososphaerota archaeon
TAGTCCCCTGTCGACCTCGACGGTTGTCCCCCCGAGCGCTGCCGACCCCATTGGCGATATGTTGACCCTCCCGTAGAGCTGGAGGAGGCGCTGGACGTCACGCTGGAGGGAATCGAAGTATGCGAAGAAGTGGTGCGCCAGGGTCACGGGCTGCGCCCTCTGCAGGTGTGTATATCCCGGGATGATCGCACCTCCGTGCCTGCTCGCAATCCCGACGCACGATTCTTGGAGAGAGCAGATCGCCTCGACAAGGCTGAGGACTCTCACCCTCGCCTCCATTCTTATGGCTGTGGCCACCTGGTCGTTCCTGCTCTTCCCGAGGTTCATGTAGCCCGCGACGTCGGCACCCAGCGCGTCAACGGCATCCTGCTCGAGCTGCTGATGGAAGTCCTCAGCCACGGCTCCCTCCTCCACCTCGGATGGGGCTTTCGCTAGGAACCTCAGGCATTTCGCGCCTACGGGGCGCTGCACCTCACCTGCTCTCACGAGCGAGACCATGTGCGCCATGTT
>JAGWHB010000122.1 GCA_028867035.1 Nitrososphaerota archaeon
GAAGGAAACACCCCGCTCATCGAACTCAAGAACCTGCCCAGAAAACTCGGCAAGGAGGTGCGCATCCTGGTGAAATTCGAGGGGCTCAACCCCACCGGCTCCTTCAAGGACAGGGGTATGACCATGGCCGTCACCAAGGCGGTCGAGGCAGGCTCGAAAGCGATCATCTGCGCTTCCACCGGCAACACTTCGGCGGCAGCGGCAGCCTATGCCTCGCGTGCCGGCATCACCTCATTCGTGCTGATTCCGGAAGGCAAGATTGCGCTCGGCAAACTCTCCCAGGCGATGATGCACGGCTCGGTCGTCATCCAGATCAATGGCAATTTCGACGACGGCATGCGCCTCGTGCGCGAAGTCGCCGAAAGCGCACCCGTGACCATCGTCAATTCCGTGAACCCTTTCAGGCTGCAGGGCCAGAAAACGGCAAGCTTCGAAATCATCGAGGAGCTCGGGGATGCGCCGGACTATCACGCGCTTCCCGTCGGCAACGCGGGAAACATCACCGCGCA
>JAGWHB010000123.1 GCA_028867035.1 Nitrososphaerota archaeon
CTCAACGGTTCCGGCGTCGCCGTCGGTCGCGCCCTCGTTGCCGTGATGGAGAACTACCAGAACGCCGACGGCAGCATCACCGTGCCCGAGGTCCTGCGGCCCTACATGGGCGGAGCCGAGCGCATCGGCTGACCGCGCGCAGCAGCGTTTTTTGCGATGATGGTCTTGCAGCGCACGGAGAGGTGGCCGAGCGGTTTAAGGCAGCAGTCTTGAAAACTGCCGTGGGCTCACGCCCACCGAGGGTTCGAATCCCTCCCTCTCCGCCAATTCGATGAAGGCGAGGGCCGCGGTCTCGCGGGGATTTGCAGGAGCGACCGCAGGGAGGGGTGAGAATCCTCGCGGTTCGACGCATGCGCCCGGAGCGCATGCGGACGCCGCAGGCGGCCCCGAGCGCTGCGCGCGAGGGGTGAGGCTCAGGATGAGCCGAGCAGATCCCTCCCTCTCCGCCAATTCGATGAAGGCGAGGGCCGCGGTCTCGCGGGGATTTGCAGGAGCGACCGCAGGGAGG
>JAGWHB010000124.1 GCA_028867035.1 Nitrososphaerota archaeon
CAGGCCAAAGAATTATGTATTCAACTTCCGCGGACCGCTCGGGCCCGTAGCCTAGACATTCCCAGGGGTAATGAGACCATCGCGGGATGGCAACCTCACTTCAAACACGGATCAGGGCGTCAGCCTCCGAAGCTGAAGACCGAGGGTCCGAATCCCTCCGGGCCCGCTTCATTCTTGCATCGATGTCGTGGTGGTGGGCACAGCATGTCCGTTTCGAACGATCATGTGAACCGTGTCGCATCCCCGGACGTGAGTCGGAGCCTCCGACCGCGAATACCAGCATGCCGGCATGTCTCGGCTTTTAGCTCGCCTTTTCCGGCTCGGTGTAGCCCAAGCTCCTCATGTACACGCACTCCCCCATGGGTATGGAGAAGTCTGCGGGGCCGAGGCTGACCCCTTCCCCGGGAGTCGTCACCAGCCCCCGAACCAGGACTACTGGAGTGGCCTCGTCGGCCTCTCCCATCACCAGCTGCGCCCCCGTGCAAATGTCATCTGCGATTGCCTGCCG
>JAGWHB010000125.1 GCA_028867035.1 Nitrososphaerota archaeon
TGCGGCCAGGCTCCTGACTATCCGGCTCCTGAGGCCGCGGTCCTTGTCGAAGACAGAGAGCATTAGATAGCCGGCGACGACGAAAAGGAGGATGGCTAGGGGCTCTGACTTGAACCATCCGAGGTTCCCTCTCTCGATGAGAGGCGGAGAGACCGCCACCACGAGGGCCGAGAAGAGCCCGGCCGCTTCGCCCGCGATCCTCCTCATGAGGAAGTAGAACGTGATTGTGGTCAGCGCCCCCAAGAAGACCGGCAGCAGGATGAGGAAGTCGTAGAGGCTGATTTGGGCGCCAAAGATGCCGTTCGCGACCAGGTAGAGGACCGCGCCGCCCACCTGCAGCCCGTCCTGCGAAGTCACTGCGACGTTGCGCCCGTATGGGAACCAGGTCTGTATGTCGTGCCAGAAGAAGTACCCCTGCTGCGCGTGGCAGGAGGTCAGCACCGCAGGCCCGCAACCGGCGGGGTTGTTGAACAGGGCATACCAGATGCCGTGCTGTTGCGCGAGGGT
>JAGWHB010000126.1 GCA_028867035.1 Nitrososphaerota archaeon
TCTTCTGTCACGTTGAGCGGGGGCACGAAACGGAGGGTGTTCCGCCCTGCGATTATCACAAGGAGGCCGTGATGGAAGCAGTAGTCGATGATCTGCTTCGCTTCGTTGTCCCCTCTGGCTTTGCTCTTCTTATCCTTCACAATCTCGACCCCGATGAACAGCCCCATACCTCTTACGTCGCCTATGATCTCGTACTTCTCCTTCATTTCGAGGAGCCTCTTCTTCGCCTTCGCCCCCATCCTCCTAGCGTTCTCCATGAGCCTCTCTGACTTCATCACGTCCAGAGTCGCAAGGCCGGCCTCCACTGCGATTGGATTCGCCCCGAAGGTCGAGGCATGCTGCCCTGGCTTCCAGCTCTCCATGATCTCAGCCTTTGCTATCGTCGC
Organism: Nitrososphaerota archaeon; assembly: GCA_028867035.1. GTDB lineage: Archaea > Thermoproteota > Nitrososphaeria > Nitrososphaerales > Gagatemarchaeaceae > UBA183. The sequence goes on from JAGWHB010000126.1 coordinate 387, forward strand.
ACTCAACGGCATCCCCGAAGCGATTCCTTTGGCGATGGTGACGACGTCGGGGACGACATCGTAGTGCTCAATCCCCAGGAATTTCCCTGTCCTCCCTACCCCAGTCTGAATCTCATCCG
>JAGWHB010000127.1 GCA_028867035.1 Nitrososphaerota archaeon
TCTTCTGTCACGTTGAGCGGGGGCACGAAACGGAGGGTGTTCCGCCCTGCGATTATCACAAGGAGGCCGTGATGGAAACAATGGTCGATGATCTGCTTCGCTTCGTAGTCCCCTCTGGCTTTGCTCTTCTTGTCCTTCACAATCTCGACTCCGATGAACAGCCCCATGCCTCTTACGTCGCCTATGATCTCGTACCTCTCCTTCATTTCGAGGAGCCTCTTCTTCGCCTTCGCCCCCATCCTCCTGGCGTTCTCCATGAGCTTCTCTGACTTCATGACATCCAGGGTCGCAAGGCCGGCCTCCACTGCGATCGGATTCGCCCCGAAGGTGGAGGCATGCTGCCCTGGCTTCCAGCTCTCCATGATCTCAGCCTTCGCTATCATAGCACTCAAAGGCATCCCCGAAGCGATTCCTTTGGCGATGGTGATGACGTCGGGGACGACATCGTAGTGCTCAATCCCCAGGAATTTCCCTGTCCTCCCTACCCCCGTCTGAATCTCATCCG
>JAGWHB010000128.1 GCA_028867035.1 Nitrososphaerota archaeon
CGCACGCAGTGGGAAACGCAAGGGTCCATCGGATCGATCAGCGTGTTCTCGGACACGTCGGCCTTTGCCGAGTTCGACTTGGACACCTGCGTGATTCAGCACTTCGACCCCAATGCGTATGACGGCGAGGATCCTGTCTCGCGCCTGACGCTGACGGGGATCTACTACATCAACTCGGCCATGTGGAATCTCACCTAAGGGGGTGCAGTGAAACTCAACGAGGCGATCAACCTCGTCGTTCCGGTGGGGGAACGGCAGGCGTATCACACTCCGATCAGTCGGGAAGTGTTCGAGGCGAACTATCGCATCCTCGCCGCGACGAAGGCCGCACTCTCGGGCAAGGGCGTCATGTACCAGATGGACGCCGGCCCCCGCATCGCGGCCCTGGCCATGCGCGACGAGGGCAAGCGCGACGCCGAGGACCGGGGAAGCGTGGACGATGCGGGCCACCCTCGGGACGAGATGACCCCGGCGCTGCTGGCTGAGATCAAGCGTCTGACCGT
>JAGWHB010000129.1 GCA_028867035.1 Nitrososphaerota archaeon
GGTGGTCGTCCCGTCAGCCCTTCAAAGATTAAAAATCTCGTCGGGTCGGTGCGGGCTTGAGGCCGCGGTAGCTCAGCTGGTTAGAGCGTTGCCTTGGTAAGGCAAAGGTCGTGAGTCCGAATCCCACCCGCGGCTCTCGTTTCAGAAGCGGCGTGAATCTCGTAATAGATTATTAACCCAAGACGTCGGCTCGTCGAGACTGCGCGGGGGTCGCCCAGCCTGGTCAACGGCGCGAGGCTCAGGACCTCGTCCCTTAGGGGTTCGTGGGTTCGAATCCCACCCCCCGCATGCCTTGCTCTCCACGCACTAGTGAGACTGTTGTTGTTGACTCGGCGTTGCGGTCTGCTTCGTCTGGGGCGCCAGCGGAGGCGCGGGAACCGCAACAGGGGCAGGAGGTGACACGGGTGCAGGTTTGGGCTTCGCTGGCTGCCCTGTTATCGCCGAGAGCGCGTTCGTCCCTAGGTCTGTCAGGACGTACATGCCCGGGCCCCCGAACAGATCC
>JAGWHB010000012.1 GCA_028867035.1 Nitrososphaerota archaeon
GTAAGTAGTGGTTGCCTCAATTGCTACATGTATAGAATGTCGCCGCAGTTCGGGCGGAACCCCTCGGTTGTTGAGTTGACTAGGGCGGGCTTGAAGAACGAAGTCGCCGCGGCCTTAATCCGCAAGATGGGGAGGCTCATATTTGTGAATTCCATGAGCGACACCTTCCACCGCGACATTCCCGATTGGCGGATAGCAGCCTGGTTCGAGTTGTTCAAGCACTTTCCTGACCATCAGTTCCAGGTATTGACGAAACGGCCCCTCAGGATGCTCAACTTCCAGCGTGACTACTACCCGAAGGGCTTCCCACCCAACATCTGGGCCGGGACCAGCGTCGAGGATCAGCGAGTAAGGGGCCGCATCGACATACTCAGGCAGGTCAAGGCGAAGGTGCGGTTCGTCAGCTTCGAGCCGTTGATCGGGGACGTCGGCCGGCTTGACTTCACCGGCATCCATTGGGCAATCGTAGGTGGGGAGTCAGACAACAAAGCACCACGCCCCATGAACCCCGAGTGGGCTGCCTCAGTCATAGGCCAAGCGCACACCCAAGGCGCGGCGGTGTTCTTTAAACAACTCGGCGGCAGGTTCTGTCAAGTTGATGGGCCATCGCGCTGATTCCTCTCGGTGTCAAGTGTCGGGCCATGCGCTTTACCCCCATTGGTTCGCCATCGCCTCTGCCAACACTTCATAAGTTCTGCTTCGGTTCTTTTTCCTTTCTTCTGAAGGCGGTTCTCTCCAGACATCATGTCTCGTAGGTGCTACGACATTCGTAGGTTTCAGAGGGGGAAGCCCCCGTTCCCAAAGACAGGTCGCCTTCGTTGTTGGTTCCCCAAACTGATAAGGTTGGACTATCTGTGTAGGCCGTCGCCATTTAGTTGAGACCACAGAAATGGGTTGCTCTATCACCACTTTTGGAATCGGGCAGGCCCAGAGTGTCCTAATGTCTTCAATCGCCTTTTCCTGTTTCTCAGGCCTTCCAGGGAGTCTGAACCACCTCGCTCCGCTAACGGCCGTATAGGTGCAATCGGGATGGAAGATTCCGAGGTCGTATCCGTCTTCAAGATGCTCAAAGACATCGCCTCGAAGGCGAGGGTCACGATGGCTTTGGTTTCGGGTGATTGAATCAGGGGGAGGTCCAGGCTGAACTTCGTGGGGATGTTGGTCTTCAGGATCTGCTCTTCGGTGGCTTGGAAGTTGTCGTCGTCGAGGGAAATCATCTTCTCGGTCCGAGTCTTGGACTCCGTTATCTTCATCTCCTGCACTGACTCGATCAGTGGGGCGTTGTCGGCCAACCCGTACTGCTTGATGAACTTTAGAAGGTTGGCCTTGGTGAACTTGACAGGCTCGTAGTCGCCCTCCCAGACGCGCACCCCTACTGGGGCACCGTTCATGGCGTACGATTCCCTCTTATTCTCCCGCATGAAAAACATGGCGACCGAGGGGTTGAACTCCGGCCTGAAGGTGATAATCGTCGAGGGGTCCTTGGTCACCATCGCTATGTACTCCTCGTTCCAGAGGACAGCCTGGATGCCGATGGTATCCTTGGCGATGCGTTCGAAGCTGTCCATGTCCCCGATTGCCAGCTCCCGCTTTTCCCGAGGGTTGACGACTAGGTTCTCGACCTGAATCCGTGTGGCTAGGTCAGTCTTCTTTTCGTCTGTCAATCCTGCTTCTCCCCCAGCGCCGGCATTCCTTCATCGAATGCTGTCATGGGTTCGGCCTCCCGTCCACCCGCCTCAATGTCACCTTGATTACGGCCACACCTGCTGGTGCCTTGTGTTCTTCCATGTACTTTTCCCCTTGTTCCCTTGTGAAGAAGCCCGGATAGGCATAGTTCTTGCCAATCGTCCAGAGTTTGCCGTCTTTGGAGAGGAAGAACATCATCCGTAACCCCTCCGCTTCCACTGGAGCCTTTGGAGTGCCTTGGTCTAAGGGTTCGGCCAGCAACGCCTTCAACTCGTCAGAGACCACGATGTCCCGGTGCTTCGCGTCGACCGCCTTCAGCGTGATCTTGTCCTGGGCCGCGAACTTCGCCTGTTCGGCCTTCGGCAGCTTGGCGAGCCTGTAGGCCACGTTGGCGCCTATTTCTCCCTTCCTGAGCTTGGCGAGGAGCTGGGGGATGAGGTTGAAGAGGGCGAGACGCTTCGAGACCGCGCCTTGGGAGAGTCCCATCATCTTGCCTATCTCGGCCTGGCCCTTCCCCTCGTCCTGTAGCCTGCGGATCAAGTCGGCCTCCAATGCCGCATTTCCTCGGACATGCACAATCGCCTCTAGGTCGACAGTCTCGACCTTCTTCGCCTCGCCTATCTCTTCGTGCTTCATGCGGGCCTCACCACAGGTTTGGCGCGGGCAGCGGCCTTGGCTCTATTGGCTTTGCATCGCTCGCAGAGGTTGTCGGGAGGTTGTGGGAAAGCCGCCCTCTTGTTGTACTCGCTCCGGCGTTCGTGTGTGCTCGGGCTTCTCATGCCGCACCAGTAAATCACGCCATTGAAGAGGTCGGGGCCAGGCCCCATGCCTTGAAACTTCCACCTCTTTTCGATGTGGAGTGTGGTGCCGGTCGCGTTGACCCAATAGTCACCCTCGGTCATTCTTCTTCATCCTCCCCGGCGCCTTCGGCCTCGTCCATCGCCTGCTGCTCAAGCGCATCCTCTTCGAATTCGTCCTCGGTGGGGGCAAACCCCGCGGTCTCCTTGACGATTTCCTCGTTCTCCTTGTCCTTCTTGGTCATCTACTCGGGCACCGCCTTAATCTCCCATCCCTTGCCCTCGAACCGTTTCTTCAAGTCTTCGGGAAGCTGCTTCGTCTTTGAGATGAAGTCAAACTGCCACAGGCGGAACTGGAGCAACACCCCGGCATCGTACGTCATGCTGTCGGGCTCCCTGCAGATGGGCACCCTGTACTCCACCGAGGGTGTTTTGATCGTGAACTCGTCCGCCCCGCCATCGGGCAGGACTTCGTGCTTCTTCGTCGACGGTTCGATGCCAGCCAGCGGCCACAACGCGCCCACGCACTTCGGGTCCTTGGGCTTGTGGACTTCCTCGCCCGCTGCCGTCTTGGGACAGACGTAATCGGCCCTGAATGGCCGCCTAGGGATGGCGTGTGGGTGCGTCAAGAGGAACTTCGACTTGCCGAACTCCAACCTAGAAGGGTCGAAAGACCGAGGGACACGCTTGGAAAAACCGTACTTCCGTCCCTCGTAAAAGAAATCGGTGAAACTTGGGTAGTGCTCACGGCCGATTCCGAGAATTATGTGGTTAGTCCCCGCGGGGTCGGTGACGATCTTGGGGGAGCGAAGCGTCCCGCCGTCCCACTGGATTGCGGGATCCACAAGAAAATGTTCTAGGGGAAATCCGAACTGGCTCGTGGGTATAGAGATATAGAGTCCTCCCTCGACTCTGCTACTTCCACATCCCCGTGTGATTGTCATTTCTTAGGTGCCTCCGGCTCTTTGTGCGGGCTGCCGTCGGGGTTCATCTTCGCCCAGATTGGTTTCCCGTCCTTCTCCCCCTCCTTCCTGAACGCGATCATGGTCCCGGGCTTGCCGCGCTCCTTGCAGACGTAGCACTCCTTCAAGTTGGGGGCGGACCCGAACCCGCGCCTTTCGGGTGCCGGGGGCACCCTGGAGGGGTCGCTGTGGCCTACCACGTACACGATCTTGGTCTTGCGGGCTATGCCCTGGGGGGTCTGCTCGTCGGCCTGGATTTCATGCTGGCCGAGCAGCTTCCAGTCTTTGCCCTGCTTGAGCTGTATGGTCGCCATAGCCGCGGAGTCGAACTCGAGGACGGCATCGATGTCCTGGAAGTAGGTATCGCTCCAGGTGGTCATCTAGTCTTCGCCCCCGCGAGTCCTTCTTTCTCCAAGTAGCTGTTGAGCAGGGGCGCCAGCGTCCTGTTGATTTCGGCCTCGCCCTCGGCGGTGTTGACGGCCTCGGCATCGGTCGCCAGCCCCTTGATCGAGCCGAAGTGGGTGTACGGAATCATCAACCCCGCCCCATCCTCCTTCTTCACCCAGACGTACTTCCTCCTGTGCTGGAAAATCGTCACAGCTTGGGCGCTGAAGGCCGGCCACCCTGGGATGTTGCCTAGGACCACCCGCGCCCCTACCGGCCAAGCCTTCATCTTGGCTATCCCCTCCGCCTTCCACTTCTTGTTCGCCATCTCCTCGCACCACGACCTGAGCTGGTGGAGTTCGCCCGAAGTCAAGTGGGACGCGACCAGTTTCGCTTTGGCGAGGGTTTCCTTGGTCATCTACGCGGGCACCCTCCCCATCGGCTTCCCGCACCAGAAGCATTCGGTCCGGTAGTACGCCTTCCGTTGATCCTGCGGGGGCACCCAGCGGCGGTGTTTGGGTGGGTTCTGGTTCCGCTCGGCGGCGGCTTGGCAGAACTCCTCGGCGGGGACGACGGCCATCGCCATCTACGCTGGAACCTCCCTTTTCGCCTTCTCCAACCCCTCCCACACGCTTTGGATTTCAGTATTGACCATCCCTATCCGATGCCTGATGTCGGTTCCGAGGCGCTTGTCTATCTCCTCGGCGGCTTCCTTTGGGCTTTCGAAGTCGTATTCCTTCATCTCGTATTCCACCACGGTTATGAGATCCGTGAGCGTCATCTCTGAGAGGTCGGCACCCAACCCGTACGCGTCGACCGCTTTCGGCCGGCATGGTTTCCGTTGCATGGCCGTGGGTAGGTTATTCCGCGGGAATATACTTGTTGGTCAACAATCTGAACCCTGAAAGTAATATCGTTTACAGTTATTCGCGCGGAATAAGTATGCCTTGGTTGCCCAAAGTAGCATGGTGTCGACCCCCATATTCAAGTCGTCAGGGCGCTTCATGGAGGGCAGCATATGGGAGTGGAAACTGGCCGAATTCGGGCTAAATGCGCCCGGTCCGGTCGTATTCCTCAAGGGCCTCGAGTAGCTCGGCGTTGTCCTCCTTGGACTCCCGTGTCAGCCGGTCTATGTCGGGGCGCATGTTCAGTCTCTACCCCTCGCCCGCCTTTTTTATACGTTTCCGAAGCCATCTGGCGAGCCTCGGCGTGGACACCTTTCCCATTGCAGCGTCGACGATTGTCATGGCCCCGCTCCTGCCTGGGCTCGGAGCCACCCTGTAGCCGTTGATCCGTAGGAACTCGTCTGCCGCTAGGAAGGCCGTCCTTTTGTTACCGTCGGAGAATGGGTGCCCACGGGCTATGCCGACCGCGAGTTTGGCAGCCATGAAGGCCAAAGTGTCGCCCTCGGTGGAGCGGGATTTGACGCTACGAATGCTGTCGACTGCGTACTCGAGGTTCCCCTGTTGATTACGCCGCCTTTTCCCCTAGTTTCGACCGAGTTTATCCGTACCACATCCTCCGCGGTCAAGAACTGCATGCTCTCCTTCCCCCTTGTCGGCGTGGGTATATGAAACCGAGCCGCGGCGAGCGTCGTTCCTTGGGTGTCCTCTGTGGAAGTGTTTGCTTCCAGCATTTTGTCCTAGGAATGCCCGTGGCGGATGGGTGGGCGCTTCTTCGTGATTGTGAACCAGTCTCCCCGCTCATGGACGCGGACCAGCCACAGCTCTTTGCCGTTCTTTGGGTTGAGGTAGAGGAAGACATCGGGCTCGTCCCCCGCGCCCGCCAGGTAGCCGTAGCCCGCCCGCTCGAGGCGCTTCCTGAGCTTGACGTAAGGCCCCCGCATCCTCTCAAGGGTCATCTGTCGGCGACCACCCTAGCGAGCAGGTACGCCGCGAAGAAGGCGAAGTAGTGGACGACGACGAACGCTAAAAGCCAAGTCGAAACTGTGAGGTAGCCGAATGAGAACCAGGCAGCGTAGGGCAGGCCGAAGACCTGCGGAGGTTGTAGATAGCAACAGGACAGGGCCGGATTGCCCGCGTAGTACGCCAAGCCGTAGTAGACGCCGGTGAGGACATCGAAGACGGCGGAGCCGATCAACGCCCCCTTGAGCGCGCCCCAACGGTAGAAGGCGAACGCCACCGCGGCTGCCAGAAGGAACTTCATGGTGAAGTACAGGAAAGTCTCCTCTGGCGAGGTCAAGAACGTGTGGAAGGCGAGGTCGATCAGCATGGCGCCAGAGCCCACCCCAGCTGCGAACCAGAGCCGCTTGGTCAAAGCCACGGCCTCTGCTTTCGGCTCCGCCGTCTCAGGTAGCTACGCCTATGACCCAAAGAGGGCCACCATGCCTGCCTTCACGTTCTCCTTCTCCACTTGGGTGTACTCTGGCGCGTTCTTCCTGGCCGACAGGTCGAAGTTCGAAATAAGTAGCTCGTCGCGCTGAATTTGGGGTCTGCCGTGGCTGGCGCCGATGGTGCGTGTGACTTTGTACTTCTTGATCCTCCACTTCCCTCCCGAGAACGCCTTCCGGACTCCCGGAGAGTTGTCGTACGACACCATGACCTTGCCCTTCATCTTGCCCGCGATTGAGAAAAGGGCTTCCGCACCCTATGCCAGACGAACGCCCCCCCAGATTGGCCCAGCATTACATTCGCAACCCCCGTTTGATCGCGTCCTTCGAATAGAAGACACCCCCCAGTATCACCATGAACCCACCCAGGGCATACTGGCCTATAGGTGGCTGCTGGGCAGGGTAGGGGCTGCTCGGTGGGGGTGGCAGGGGAGCAGGGTTCCCTGAAACAGTCACGGTGGTGCTGGCAGTCGTCGTGGCTGCAGTAGTCACGGTAGTCTGCGTATACTGGTTCCCGTTCTGCACTATACCTACGTTGCTGGGGCATGGGTATTCACTGTTCGATTGCAGGTAGACCACACCTCCCACCGTGAACCAGCTCCCTATTCCCGCAGGCAGGGTCTGAGGTATGTATTTCGCCTGGATGGGGGAGTAGGCTGGTAGGTTCGTCTGATAGAGCGCCCCGAAACCGCACGTCACCGACGACGCTATCGGGACATAGCCACCCACCCCCGTGAACCTGGCGTTCCAGACTGAAGACGCAGCCTGGGGCGTCATAAGAGGGGCGTTCCAGGTGAACGTCACCAGATTGCAGCCACCCTGGGCATAGCCAGCCGTGCAATTGCTCAGGTCTATCACGGTGCTGCCGCTGTAAGACGTGGGCAGCGACACGACAGCAAAAGGCACCAGGAGAAAGCCGAGCATGGCCATAGCTATGAGAGCTATCCCTGCCCCAGCCACCCCTATTCCGAGCCTATGCACGTCCTTTCCCTCTGGGCATTACCGCGCCCATCACCATTAGGACAGCACCAGCTGCCAGGAGGGTGGTGACCAGGACAGCGTAGATGTCCCCGAACCCCACGTTAAATCCGGTGCTGAGCCCGCACGCTGGGAAACAGCGTGCCTGGGCGTAAGCACCACCGTGAACGTCTGGGGATTGCTGCTGCTGACTATGGTATAGATCTGGGTGAAGGTCGCATAACCAGTCGCGCTGATTGACACCGAATAGCTGGCTGCCTTCACGGTGAACGCAGCTGCCCCGTTCGTATTCGTGGTGGCTGTCTGGGTCGCGCCAGTGGCCACGTTCTTTACCACTATGCTGGCCCCAGGTATGGGGTAGTTGTTGGGGTTCGTATATGGCCCCTGCTGGTCAACGTAGAAAATCACGAATGCCTGACCGCTGCCCACGTTCGGTGCCTGGGCTATGTTCACTGTTGCGAACCCGTTGCCCACGCTGTTAGCAGAATCGGTGGCAGTGACCTGCAGGGTGAAGCTCCCAGCTGACTGGTAGGTGTGCGTCATTACGGAACCCCCAGACTGCACCACGCCGTCACCGAAACTATAGGTGTAGACGTATGGAGGGCTGCCACCCGAACCTGCTACGCTGAACGTCAGGGGCTGGCCTGCATAGCCCTGGAAATTCGAAGGTATACTTACAGTGACTGGCCCACCGTTGGACGTGGTGCTTGCAGACGTGGTGCTTGAAGAACCCACCAGGGAAGATCCAGTGGATGCTGTCACCACTGCCACCATGCCACCCAGGATGAGCAGGACGATTCCGAACAGAGCCAGTGCGGGCCTCATGGTCTATGCACGTCCTCCCTTAGCTCGCATAAAAATGCTTGCTATGAGCGCAAGCACCCCTATGAGCAGGAAAATCACCCAGAGCCCACCGAGCAGCAGGGCCAGGGCTATGCCAGCGAGCCCGAACGTTGACACCAGGATGAACGGGACACCGAAGGCGAGCGCCAGAAACGCAACCCCCACCAGAGCTACGTGCCCGTTCACCGTATGCGCCCCCGACCAGCCCCCCGGGGCCACGTAGTAGAAAGAGAGGGCGGCCAAGCCGGTGGCGACCCCCAGCACGAAGGGGATCCCGTCCGGGAACCTGGGCTTCACTTCCCGCATTCCTCCCACGAATGCCAGAAATTCAGCTCTCCGACCACCACGCCAACGCGCCGTAGATGAAGGCGAAAAGCGCGAGGTTGGCGAAGAACTCCAGCGCGACCACGAGGCTCAGGACTTGGGAGAACGCGGGGCCTGCCCAGGCGGGGAGGTACTGGGGGAGGAGCCAGAGGTTCAAGACGAGCGATAGGACGGCGAAGAGCAGGCCCCCGACCATCGCCTCGGTGACGATCCACTTCCTGAGCCAGCGGTTGACGCAGGCGGCGACGAGGGCGGCTGCCACCCCCACGAGGGCGACGTAGGAGGCCGAGGCCCCGAGGCCCAGCACCGTGAGGTACGCGAAGGTTCCGAGGGAGACGAGGAAGCCCACACCGAGGCCCATGAGAGCGGCGGTCCTGTTCTTGTCCATGCTAGAGGCGTATCCCTAGGCAGTTGGCGGCGTCAATCAGGTTCGGGTCTGGGAGCGTGGATGTGCATGTGGAGACCACCGTGGCTGTGGCGTTGTGGATGTGGGCGATGGCGACGAAGAAGAAAATCCCAGGATGGAGGTTCTTGCTGACATCGATGGAGGAATTCGCTACCTGAGCGGCGGTCAAGCTGTGCAGCTCCACGAAGCCGTTTCCGCCCAAAAACTTCTCAGTCTGGGGGCTCGTCATTTCGCCGAAATTCATTGAGGGCTCGTCACACATGAATGACCGGACCGCGGCGCTCTGGTTGATCGTGGGGAAGGACGTGTAGAGCTGCTGGCGGATCTGGGTCTGGTAGGAGTCAAGGTTCGCGCAGTTGGAGGGCTTGGGGTTGGCGCCGGAGTTCGCGTAGAGACCGAAGCCAAAGGCGAAGACGATGACGACGGCCCCGGCGAGCGCGAGGGTCCTCCTTGCGCTGGTCCTGCGCCTGGCAATCTTTGGGGTGTAGGTTGAAGGGTGCGAGGAACCCACCTATTTCAGCTTCCTTGCCTCAAGAACGATGCCGACGATGGCAGTAAGGGCGATCAAGAGGGATGTCAGGTCGGCCATGCCGACGAACCCACCGCTTAAGTAAAGGAGAGAGTCGTCCAAGCTTGAGCCGAGCTTTGCGGATGTGAGCGCCGTCTGGAGTCCATTGTGGAGGAAGGTCAGGTTCAGGCCCGAGAAGGAGAAGATGGCCTGGGCCACCGTGGTGGTCGAGAGCAGACCGACTATGAATACGATGAATAGAAGACCCGCGTAAGCGGGGTTGAAGTCCTTCCCGCTCAGTGGGTTCTTCAAGACGCCACGCCTCCGATTGTCAGGTCGTCGAACATCTTCAATCGGCCGCCATCAGTCCTATGGCGACGAGGAAGTCGAAGATTAGGGCCGCGGCCGTGGCCCAGCTAGGAAGCACAGAGGCTTGAAGGATCGCGCCCAGGGCGATGAACTCCAGCGACTGCGGAAGGAAGACCACGAAGCCGACGGTGGAGAGCGAGACTGGAAAGAGGGCGAAAGTGAAGGGCGCGCCCGGGATGGCGAGCAGGAGGAACGTCCCGACCGTGGAGAGGAGGAGGTAGACTCCGGCGACGTTAACGCCCTTCATTTCTTCTTGCCAACCGCCACCAAGGCCCCGGCGATGAAATACCCTCCGATGGCGCCGAGTATCTCCCCGAACCAGGGGATGTTGAAGCCTGTCAGGAGGCCGAAGGAAGAGTTGTACACCACGCATCCTGCCGAGGGCGTGATTGGGACTTGATAGGTGCCCGGGGCTTGGATGGTGTAGGTCTGCGTGTACGTGTTGATCCAGTTGGCCGTCGCCGTCCCCGTGTACGTCCCGGGGTTGATCAAGAAGATAACGCTGCCGGAGGTGCCGACGGTCTGCGCGTAGCCGTTGGGCGAGAGCTGGAAGAGTACGCCGACCGCCGGGTAGCCTGTGCAGGTGTTGTACACGTTGAAGGCTACGGAAAGCGAGCCGGGAGGCTGGGTTGTCGGGCTGACCCCTACGTTATTCGAGGCGGTCGCGGAACCGTAGCCCTGTGTGAGGTCGGTCACAACCAGCTTCACGAGAAAAGTACCCGCAGTCTGGAAGGCGTGCGATGGATTGGCATCGTTTGAGGTCGTGCCGTCGCCGAAGTTCCATGAATAGACGTAGTGGCCGCTGCCTTGGGCCACAGTGGAGGTGAAGACGACGAGCGACCCCGCGGCGGGCGATGTCGGCGAATATGTGAAGGAGGCTACCGGGCTGATGACGGGCGATGTCGTCGTTGTGGTCGTGCTTGGATTGGAAGAGGTGCTTGTGGTCTTGGTGGTCGAGGAGCTTGACTGTGAAGTAGTGGAGGTCGACGAAGAAGTCGTCGTGGTGGTCGTGGTCGAGCTACACGAGAACGCGACGCTCCCGTCCGGGTTCTGGCAGAGGACTGAGATGTTGAGGGCGTCGGCGACCCCGAAGGCCAGCGGCGCGGTGGAGAGGATTGCGACCATCACCCCAAGAATGACGAGGATCGTGGAATTGCCGCGCCTAGTCCTTATTTCCAACGGGTTCAGCCTCCGCCCCTTCTGCATATAAGCATGCGCCGCCTCATGTGTCTTCCTTGACCCACCATTGCACGAGCTTCACAGCGATGTACAGGACGACGAGGACCACCACGGCCAAGAAGAGCATGAGGAGTATGCCGTAGGGACTCGTGAAGAAGGCGCCGAAGTTGGAGCACGCCAGCCACCCGCCCTGGCAGTTGAACGTGTTCGCGGTCTGGGTCTGGGTTATCGGATTGGTGAAGGTGTAGGTCCCCATCTGTAGGGTGTAGGTCTCGCCGGAGAGCTGGAGGGTGTTGTCGCACTCACCGGTGCTGAAGGTCCCACATCCGTAGGAGCCGAAGTCAGTGAGGGTCACGGGGAAGAAGCCGTACTGCTGCATCTGGCTCGAAGGGAACTCGACCCCTTGGGAGGCCAGGGTGGAGTTGACCGAGCCAATCTGCGAAGGTTGGCTTATCAGGTTCCCGAAGGCAGAAGTCGTCTGCGGGACGCTGTAGAGGGTAATCGGCTGGATCCCGCTTGCGATGCCGGGATTGGTGGCGCAGTTGTTGTTGCCCTGCTGCAGGCAGTTGGCGTTGAGGAACTCGGTCAGTATGGAAGTGGCCCAAGTCGCGCCGTTGTTGGGTCCGCCCTCGTTGACGTTCTGCCACGCCTGGTTGACTTCGGCGAACCACAGGACGTCGCCCCTGAACTGTGTGTTCACGTCACTTCCGGGCGAGGAGGCGAGCGTAATCTGCCAGGAGGTTAGGTAGGTGCTCCCTGTTGCCGCATAGCCGTTGTTGAGCCTGTATGAAATCGAGCCTTGGAATTGGGGCTGCTGGGTGGCAGGGGTGATGAGGATGGAGACGCAGTTTGGCGGTGCCAAGAGAATGGGATGCGTGCAGAACTTCACCGTCCCTTCGGTCTGATCGTAGATATTGTAGGAATAGGTGCCCTGGCTGGTGCTGGCGAACTGGCCGCTGTCGGGGACGGACTGGACGAAGCTGCAGGAGCCGGCGTTGTCGACGCAGAGTTGGGAGGGGTTGGCGTTGCCCGTGTACACCGTGGAACTCCCCGCAGGCTGGACCCCGACGAAAATCAGGTGGAGGCCCTCGTAGGAGGGAAGGGCGAAGGTCGACAGTCCGGTGAGGTAGTAGTAGGCCGCGCCGCCGGCCCCAAGAGCGATGACGAATGCGATGGCGGCCAGCTTGGCGCTCGAGGCCCCGTGATGCTTCGGAGAGTCTATCCTCAAGTGACGACGCCTCGCAACGGCAACCACAGTCTTGGGGGCGGTATATAATGCCGCGCCGTCACTTCCCCCACGAAGCTCCCTTTTCCCCCGTCGAGTTGACCAATTGCATCCATGCGTCTCCTCCGCCGAGTCGTCTTACCCTCCATCGGTGGTGCTTCTTGACATGAGACTCGATTTTCTTCTCCTGCTTACTGATTTTGGCTTCGGAGTCGTTGACGTGGATTAGGACGCTGTAGTCGCAGAGCTTACAATAGAGACGCTGGGTCATCCTAGTCATTTATCCACCTCTTGCTTGAAAATCCCAGAGAGAGTCCGGTCGGGCTTGACCAACTCAAGGATGCCCCTTTCCCTGAGGATGGCCTCCACGGCTCTGCCGACGATGTCGTGGTCGGCGTTGATGTCGTGCTCCCAGAGCCTCAGGACGGTCCAGCCAGCAGCTTCGAGGGCCTTGGTCTGCTTTCCATCTAAGATGCTTCTGGCGATCTGCCACGGTTTGTGTTTTGCATGGGTCGGGCAATCATGCCAATGGCATCCATCACACATCACCGCAATCTTCGCGTCGTAGATGGCTTGGTCAGCTTCACAGATGTCGGCAACGAAGACGTTTGGAAGAAAGGGGATGTCGTGAGATATGAGTGATTCGCGGGAGAACAACTCGATTTTCGAGCCCTTTTTCTTCGAGTTCTTGGTCATGGCTGAGAGTGTCGACTTGCGAAATTCTGGATTACTCCATCTCTCCTTAGAGAGCTTGCTATGAAGTTCCCTGTTTTCCTTAGATTTTATTTTCGACATAGGTAATTGCATGGCCGAAATCCTCGCGCTGACTGTTGGGGGGAACATCAGGGAACATCTACTGGAACAGAACTTGGCATTTGCCCGCCGAGCAGGTACGCTGAACGTCTTCCCACAGGTTGGACAAACCTTTTGGATGTACCGGGTGCGGCATGCTCGTGAGCAGTACTTCCTGTTCTCGGCAATATACGAAGTAAACAGACTGCCACAAGTAGGGCATGGCTTGGTAATTTTCAGACTCGGATTAACCGATTGACTCTTGACCTGTCTCAGAGCTTCAAGCCGTTTTGCCTCTACGCCCGGTGGCATTGTTGGATGTCTGCATTTCAAGGAACAGAAAATCTGTCGCGAATTTCCCTTTCGAACTATGAAGGTGGTGCCGCATGTGGGACAGATTCTTTCGACAGAGGGAGATCGTAGCGCCCAAGCCGCTTTCAGGCTTGCCGATCTCTTAGCTTGAGCGATTGGGTCGGCCCTTATGGTTGCGAGTTGTTGCATGTGTTCGGGGCTGTGAGTCGCCTTTTGGATTGCCGCCTGCCATTTTGGAGATGCTTTCCAACCAGCCACCATCTTAGGCAGGATTTGTTCTTTGAACCTCTGTTTGACGGTAGGGTCATCCCATCTTTGAGCGGCAGCCGAACCACCTTGGCTGGACAGGATGGCTTTCTCTTCTGGCGTGAGTCTATCGCGCCACTTGGTAAGAGCAGTAATGCCACCAGCTCTGGCTATTCGGTTTTTGGCCGCAAGTGACATCTTCGCCTTTGTCTCGGCCGAGTGTTTCGAACCGCATTTCATCTCTAAGATAGCCAAGGAACGGTTCGTATATAGCCACGCGCTCTCATGTGGAACAAGAAGATGGGGAGCAAGGCGAAACTGACTCCAATGATGACCGCTGGTGATATAATCATCGCAGAACTCGTTACAGAAAATGCACTTCCGCTTAGAGAACTTACAAGATTTAAGGCCACATGGGACGTGATGATTACGTCGATCGACCCGGTCACCTGATACGCAAAATTCAATAAAGCGAAGCCCAACATCACGGCTCCCGTAGCTTCAACATTCAAGGAATAAACTGCGAAATGAAGCAAACCAGCCGTGAGCGTGGTCACTAGGTTAGCCCAGATGTGCTTGCCCCAGGTGATGTTGTCGGGGTCGAAGCCCGCCAGCCCGTAGACCAGCAGCGTGTACTCGAAGCCTTGGAATGCGAAGGACTCGATGACCGCGGAGGTGGTGTAGAATAGCCCCACGAGCTGCGGATCCGGGGAGATGGTGACCGCTAGGGCGGTGGCTGGCTCCGGGCCTGCGTACGGGAAGAGGCTGGAGAGGGAGTTGAAGAGGCCGCCCTGGAAGACGTGGGTGGTGTCGAGGTTGGCGGTAGAGACTGAGGAGGCCGCCACCCCCTGATACGCCTGCTGGTAGGCGAAGGAGGAGAGGGAGACCCCCTGCAGGAGCGATGCGACGCCCCTGTACTGGTAGTAGGCGGTCAGGAGGAGGGCGACGAGGAAGATGAAGCCGCTGGCGTACGCCTTCGTCCTTGCGTGCTCACCGGGGTGGTCGCCCCAGAGTAGCCAGAGGAGCAGGACGACGACGCCGGCGGCCTCGAAGATGGAGGGGAACGGGGGGAGGCCGGTGAAGATCCAGAGCTGGCCCAGCACCAGGAAGGCGAAGACTATGAAGCCAGTGGACACGGCCTTGCCGGGTATCTCCTTGTTGAACACTAGGATCATGTCCTTCTCCTTGTAGCTCGCCATCATGGGGAAGAAGAGGGCCATCATGGCGCCCGAGAACGCCCCGATGCCCAGGAGGAGCCCGGCCTTGAAGGCGAGCTGCGGCTGGGTGTCCGTGAAGGTCCCGATGTAGAAGGCGGTGACGAAGGCCGCGAGCGCGAAGATGGCGGTCAGGAAGCTCAGGGAGTAGCGTCCCTCCTCGGGGGAGATGGTCCAACCTTCGAAGGAACGGATGAATCTGGGCTTGAGGCTCCCGGGCCTGTACTCGAGCCCGAACCACGGCGCGCAGCTTCGGCTGCGGGGCGCCCTGATCCTGCGATGGCTTGGGAACGGGCCTAGGCCGTATTGGGCGGCGAGCGTGGCCGAACCTTTGGCGAAGAGCAGGAACAGGGGGGCGAAGAAGCGAATGATATTATTCCGCGCGAATACACGGCGCACCCACCCGTAGGCTTGCTCCGCTACCGGGTAGAAGGGCACTAAGCCCAGGGGCTCCGATGCCCCCACCTATCCCCAGAAAGTGAACGCCGAATAGAGGCATTTGCCGCCGGGGCCGAGGATCCCGCCCGCCCCGCAGGTAGGCGCGGTCGTGGTCGTCACTCCTTGGGTGGTCGTGGTCGTCGACCCGGTCGGCTGTTGGGTGCTCGGGGTTCCGGTCACGGAAGTGGAGAAGGCCCCCGTGGTGCCCGACGATGGCGAGAAGGCCAGGGTCGCGGTGTTGACCGTGGCCGCTATGAGCGGATGGCAGAGGGGCTGGCTCAACTCCTTGAACGTCACGCACACCTGGCCCCCAGTGACTACGAAGTTGTACGTCGAAGAGGCCGCGGCCGTCTGGCCTGCGAAGTCCGCGATTATGGCTCCGCCGCCCCTGGCAATCTGCCCGACGTTCACCCATATCTGGCAGGGGGCCGTACATGGGGTGCCGCTTCCTGAGAGCGTGGCGGTCTGCAGGCTCGCGCCGCCCTTCTGTATGGCGACAGTGAGCGTCACAGAGATGACGGAGTCGGTCCCGTTCTGGATGTTGATGTTCGTGTAGAAGGTGTCGCCCACGGCTCCCTGGGCCGTCTTGCTCGAGTCGTAGATGGTCACGGGGTTCCCGCCGTTGAAAGCCGCGGAGACCGAGCTGAGGGGCTGGACGTTCGTGAGGACCATCGTGTTCTGGTTCGTATCGGTGACGAAGGGCACGCCGTAGACGCTGCCGGCCTGGAGTGGGGCGCTGGTCAGCGTGGAAACGAAGTTCTGGATGCCCTGCCCGAGCTGGTTGGGGAGGATGCCGGTGACGTTGACGACCACGGAACTGCCGAGGAGCGCGATGACACCGACCACGGCGAGGATGGCGATGCCGTTGCGGTTGAGCTTCATCCTTCCTTGATCCTCCGGGAGAGGAGGAAGGCCGCCCCGGTGAGCACGAAGGAGCCGCCGAGCTGGAGGAGGGCGGCCCACAGGAACGCGAGCGTCAGGATGCCCGCGCCCGAAGTGGCGATTATGGTAAGGAGAATCAGGGCGAGCCAGGTGGACAGGACGTCGCCCGCGAGCGCGTGGAAGCCCTTCTTGGCGAAGAGCATGGCGATGACGATGGCGAAGAGCACGGCCAGGAGCAGGCTCTCGGGGGCGTTGAGCATTGGGATGACGAGGAACTGCGGCACGAACTGGCTCCCGAAGCCAGAGACCACGGAGGAGGCGACGTAGAGAAAGAGCACGCCTAAAACGACGGTCAGCCCGTCCCGGAGCGCGTCAATCTCCGACCACTTCAACGCCCGAGCCTAAGCAGGGTTCGCATATAAAGCCGCGCTTCTGTGTTGAGAACAGAAAACAGAAAGGGGAAGGAGCCTTTCGGGCTCCTCTTTGGATTTTCTTTGTGTCTATGTCGCCGGGTGTTCGAGGCCCACGCTACTCGTGGTGACTATGGTCTGGGCGCCCGCGCCCGAGATCAAGGTGACAGACAGGCCGACGTTGGTCGTTCCTGTCGCGCCGAGGTTGAGGGTAATCGGGATGCTTATGGTGGTGTCGCCGACGCTCTGGGCTGGGTTGCTGACCATGAGCGCGTTAGCTACCTGTGTGTTGTCGTACGCCGTGGCGCCGGGCCAGTAGTTGTACTGGTAGGTGACCGTGGACGAGGAGTAGCCCACCGAGACTGCGTTGCCGAAGCCTATGCCGGACAGGACGCCGTTGGTGAAGATGAAGTTAGACCCCGACACCGCAGGCCAGTTGGCGAGCGGTACGTCCCCGAAGGAGATGGCTCCGTAGGAGGCGATCACCGGGGCCGTGGTGGAGTCGTTGCTGTTGATGACGATCTTGGCGATTGCGATGGCATCAGTCGAAGTCACCGCGCCGATGGTCCACTTCACTATCTGGACTGTGTTTGCGTTCGTGCTGATGCCGCCGATTTCAGCGTTGGCCGTGGTCACCGTGACCGAGCCGATGGTGGTCTGGACGAACTCTGAGTTGGTGAAGATCATGGCGAGGTTGACTGAGACCGCGTAGTTGGGGCTGCCGAGGGCGCTGTAGAGGAAGTCGACGGCGAGGTCGCTCCTGCCCTGCGAGGTGGCGACGAGCCACCTGTACTGGGCGATGGGGACTCCGTTGCCCCCACCGAGGACCTTGCTGGTGTCGGTGTACGTGGCGTCGCCCGCGTAGACTGTGATGACGCCGAAGCCGCAGCTGAAGTCTCCGGCCGCCAGAGTGGTGGTGGACTGGGTGCCCTTCGTGAGGGCGCTAATCGTCGGGGTGATGCCGTAGAGGGTGCTCAGGGCGCTGAAGGACGAGCCCTTGAGGGTACTGCAGGAGAAGAAGTTGTAGGCCGGATTAGTTTCCGACATCGACGCGGCCGTGAGGGTGTTGCCGGACTTTACCGTCAGCCCGAAGAGCGGGTTGGGCGCGGCCACGGCAGAGTTGATTGCGCTGGTGGTGGGGCCGGCGCTGGATCCGGGCTTGACTTGTGAGGTAACGTAGGCGTAGGTGGCCGCCCCCGCGGCGACCATGAAGGCGATGACGAGGACTGCAGCGACTATGTTGGAGATTGCGATTCTTTTTGCGTAGACGTTCATATTCTTCGAGGGCTAGGCTTGGCGGGCTGGCTAGTTCAACGTATGCCGCCCCGTTTCATGTGGTCATGGGCGCTTGTAATATCTTATTGCGCCGCTTCTGTCCCCTTGTGCGCGTCCTTATCACGAATGTCCAGGACTCTTTGTTCACAGAAGGGTAGACCTCTTGTATGAGGTCTAGGTGATCTCCCATGACATGCCTGTATGCGTGGGCCACCGTTGAATTTGCGAGTCCGTAATACTCTGCCACCTGGTGCTGGGTCGCGGGGATGTGAAAGAGAACGGCGAAGATGTACGCGAAAGCCGCCCTAGCAACTTTGTCGGAGAACCCATCCCAAAAGACGGAGTCGGTTTTTCTTACCAAGAGCATCGCGTCCCGCGCTTTCGTAGCCTGGTTTTCCGAGAACCCGAGAATGGATAGGTCGGCCATCAGGCGGGCTCCAGGCGTGTCCTCGGGTGGAGAATGAGGTTGCGACTTCATGGCTTTTAGTTCGGACGGAGATAGACTCGTTATGTCGACCTTGAAGCCAGCCCGCAACATGGCATTGGTCACGGCTTTCTGGAATGCGGATAGTCGGTCTTTGTGGAACTTGACCTCGACGAACTTGAATTCGGCCCCCCGTACGCAGAAGAAATCCGGCAATCCCCTGTGATAGACATCCCATCCGTCTGCCTGCAGGACTCTCTTCACTGCGGCCTCCGCCTCCGTGAGACCATCTGGGCTTCGGCTTCCTGTCATTACATCTCTCACTCTGTCTGGCCTGTTGCCCTTGAGACTATCGCACCGCGCCTCTCATCGGTCTTAAACTCCCATTCTAATTCATCCCCGTCCTTGATCTGCAGGAACTCCGCAATTCCTTGTGGGATGGTGGTACGAAGAGACCCCGAATTGGGGCGAGCTATCGATGCCTTGGTCCGTAGAACCATTTGTGCATTAGGCTTGGCTCCCGTAGGTATATAATGCTACGCTCCCTCTGCCATCTCCACCAAGGATCCCGCGCCGAGGGTGAGCATCGCAAAGGCGAAGGTGAAAGTTACGGGGTCCACGCCCGTTTTGAGGGAGTAGATGATATAGACGGCAGGAATGACGACGCTCGCCACCCTGACGATGAATCTGTAAGAGAAGATTGAGACGGGCACGACTGGAACCCAAGTCGGAGTCTCGACTTTGCCCACCCGCTTCAGGACGCCGCTTTTTTCCAACAGGTAGACGGTGCTACGGACGCTCCTTTCGTTGCCGTACGAGGCGAAGTGGTCGACTATATCCTGCATGGTTGTGATGCTGCTGAAAGTAACAAATTCCTTCACCTGACCAGCAAGGGTGTCGGGCCTGCGGTCGCCATGAAAGAACCGGAAGAGGTTGTACCTCAGCGTTCCTAGGCTCAACCTAGACGTCTCAACTCACCTCATCGAGTTTCTTCCCGACCCAAGGAAGTAAATAAGGTAGCCCCCCCACCATAGCGAAGATGCCCGCAAGCACGGGGACGACCATGCCCGGCCCGAGGCTTTGCAGCCACGCCTCCACTGGGGACCCTATGAACGTGAAGTCCGCGATGAGGGGGAAGATGTTGTTGATTGTTGTGGCGAAGCCGAGGATCCAGGCGCTCAGGTCGAGCAACAAGTACGCGCCCACGGCCCCGATGGCGATGGTGACGTAGGGCTTCGCCTTATCGGACTCGCGCTTGTACGACTCGGAGACGAAGATGAAGGCCAGTAGGATCCCGCCTATGAGAATGACGATGAACTGCACCCCGAGCTGCTCGCTCAAAGAGGGGTTAGAAGGAGGCGGGAGCCCTATCACCGTGGTGGAGTTGTTGACAGTGACGGTGGTCACGGTTGTGGTGGCGACACCGACCTGTCCGCCGCAGCATGGGGGCGGGCTGACCACGGCGAGGGGCGCCCACGAGACGACGTAGTTCACGTTGGCGGCGGTGGAGTTCACCAGCACCTTGGAGCCCGTCCACGACCACCCCGAGCCCTGGGTGATGACGTTCGCGCCTATCTGGACGTAGTAGGGCTGGCCCAGGGTCCCGGGGTCGATGGCCACGTTGCACTGGGAGCTGCCGACCGTCGGGGTGAATGTGAGCTGGAGGAGGTTCCCGTTGTAAGTCGGCGCGGCCGTGATGTAGCACTTCAGCATCTGGGTGATCTTCAGGGAGAGGGGGAGGCCCCCGACGTTGAGGTCGAGGACCGCGGCGTAGCCGTTGGAGGGGGCGACCGTGGTCACCTTCCCCCCCGCATTCGTGTATGGAATGCCGGTGAGGTAGGAGAGGGCGGTGGCGTAGTAGATGTTTCCGTTGAAAGCCTTGCCCGAGGTGGAGTTGGCGTCGACGTAGTAGTCGGCGGCGGTGGGGAGGGTGTAGCAGAGGTGGGTGAAGTTGCCGTTGCTGGGGCCGAAGCCGATGGTCCAGGCGGTGTTGGTCGTGGAGTCGCAGGCTCCCGAGGTGAAGTTGTTCATGCCGCCCTCGAAGGAGGCGCTCCTCTGGGTGGAAAGGATGCAGTGGCTGGAAGCGATCTTCATGAAGCCGGCGTTGAGGACGCCCTGGTACATCCACTGGTCTCCATAAGTATCTGGACCACAGACCTTGACGGCGCCGGTGGAAGAGGGAGTGGAGGCATGGGTTTGGCCCTGCGGGACTGAGAACACAATCAAGGCCGCGATGCCGAGGAGGGAGAGGGCAAGCAGCAAGTGGGGTTTCATGCGAGTTCGACCTCCCAGAGCTTGTCGGGCTTGTCGGTGCCCACTGCTATCGCCAGCGCCTGGCAGACGGCCTTGAAGTCCTCGGGCTGGGCGACCATCTCGTTCCTTATGATCACGGGCCAGTAGCCGTGCGCCCTCAGCCAGGCGATCTTCTTGGGGTCGTCGGCGCTCGACTTCGTCCCCTTCACTTCGCCTATGATCTTGCACCTCCGGCTGAATGTGAGGTCCACGACGTACCAAGGCAACTTGTAAGAGGTTCCCCCGCAGCCTTTGCATGGGGAGGCGGTCACCGTGGGCTTGAATTCTTCAGCCTTGAGGAAAGCTGGCAGAGTGGGGTCGGCACCTTCGGAACCGCACTTTTCGCATTCCAGTTGGTCGAACTTGGGGACGTAGAGCCCCCTTTCAGCCCTGATGCCGTAGTAGGCGAGTAGCGCGAGGGCCTTGCTTTCGCTCTCTGATTCAGTGATTCTGTACTCGGACATATTCCGACTGAAACGCCCTTTGCTCAAGGGCGAGACCCCTTGCCTTTGCAGGTTCCAAGGTCGTGGTTCGAGCATTCCGGGCCGATGACATAGCCGTCCTTCCTTTTTATGTTGATTAATCTCGAAAACCCGCAGCAATCACAGCTTACAGATTCGGGGATGCCCTTGGTCAGTTCTTCAAGTTTGATGGCCAGAGGCTCCCGCGCGAGCTTTGAGCCTTTCATCCTTGCCAAGTCGCGCCTGATTCTGATCAGCCTGGTCAGGGCCTTGTCGTCCGTGTCCTTGACCCTGAGGTCGCGTTCGATTTGTAGGATGTAGCCTGAACTCAAGCCTGGTTCACGCCGATCTGGATGCTACAGAGTAGCAGTGGTGATGCCGATGGCGAGGCTGAAAGCGTGACCGTCAAGGTGCCAGTCTGTCCCCCCAAGATGGTGACCGTGGAATCGGTCGCAGAGATGCCAGTACAGGCTCCGGGAATGGCGGTAGTGGATGAAACCGTGTAAGTCTGCGTCGAAGGGTTCGTTAGCGTGATGACTACGCCCACCGATGAGCCTTGATAGACGGATGGAAGTCCGGGGCATGTGGCAATCCCAGCTGAAATCGGGCATGAGGTGGAGCCGACGGCCACAGATTGCGGCGAGAGAGGGGGAGCGGCGACGCTAATGGTTACGTTCACAGTGAGAAGGTGCAGGACCGCGTATGAAATACCGGAACCCGCCAGAAGGCCCACAGCCAGCATCGTCAAAGCGAGTTTTGTACGTTTCACTTCTTGGTTTCCCTCCTTGAGAAGCACTTCTGGTTCTCGCCGTATGTCTCATACTCTTCGCTCCCGAGGCGGAGTTTTCCCCCAGCCGCGTTGATCGCGTCTAGGAGAACCTTCTGGGGCTCGCTTTGGAAGCCGCTCTGGTCCCTAGTCCAAGCCCATTCGGCGTTCTTGTCTTTCGTGGGTTTCCAGGTCAATCCATTTATGGCGGTCACGACTCTAGCCTCATCTGAAGAGAGAGTTGTCTGCCCATCCATTTCCTTTAGCCGTTTGTTGATTTTAGCCTGCAAGTCAAGCAGAAATTCCTTTTCCGAGATCAAAAGGTGAATCCCCCCGTGGCGTTGGTGACTGGCACTAGCAGGAGGATTGCGAGGATGAGGAAGAGAGGGCGAAACGTGGTCTCAGGCTCCTAGATTGATTTCGCCTTTAACATAGTAGCCACCCTCATTTTCCTAAATGAACCATCCTTCGCTTTGGCAATAGAACATGAGCCTCCCTCTTCTTTCGCTTTTGTGATGCGCGGGTCTTCAGAAATCATATTTATTCGCCTGCAACTGTGCAGGTTGGAGCACCAGAGAAAGCGCCGAAATTGACTTTCCACCATGCGTAGATAGTTTCACTGATAGTTGTTAATCCTGATGCGATTGTGTTTCCCGCGCGGTCTTGAACTGTGATAGATACGCCAGTTCCACCAGAACAAGTAAGGAGGATTGGAACCCCAGTCACAAAGTAGGCTGTGCTTGCAGCTATTGTTGATGAAGTTCCGTTCAGACCTATTGATGGGTTTGTGTCAAACCCTTTTGGATTAATGAAATTTCCAATCAATCCTACCGATGGACGGATTCCGATGCCGAAAATCTCCGGAGTAGAGATGTAATTCACACCAGATGGAGTTCCGCTAATAACGAAGGATGGCACAGCACTCATAGCATTGTAATCCATAATCCCAACAGGCAAACGAACGTAATAGGTTGTATTCGCTACGAGAGCTTTGAAAGCGATGTTAGAAAAGACGTCAGTTAATTGATTCAAAGTAGTTCCGTAAACATGGAATTTGGGAGCGATTAGTTGTCCTGCATGAGTTGCATCGAACGAGAAACCTATGTCATAAGCTGCTCGTGGTGAAACCTCCATCCAATAGTAGGTGAATAGCTGTGCGTTTGCGCCTGAACTCATGGCCGAAAGTTTGATTGATTGGAACGGCATCCCGACTATGTTAGTCACAGCGCCTGTTGCGGAACCGAAAGTCCAAGCGTTAGCAGACGGTAAATACTGAGTTCCAAGGAGATTAGGCGCGTCCGTGGAGGCAATATTAACGCCTGTTCCTATTGCCAAGATTGTGCCACCCCCAGTTTCTGAAAATGTGTAAGCTGGAGTGATTTTGATGATTCCTGAGCTTGTTCCGTTAATATTGAATGCCGTCGGGTTTGACGAAGTTCCCCACTCCATCGTCATAGCACCGAAAAATAATTGAGTCGTAAGGCTACTGATGAAAATTGCGGTAGAAGGATTCCCACTGTTATCATCATAATTGAAATTCGAAAAATCCACCTGATTGATGGAGGAGCCAGTCGTCATTTTGAAACCGATTGCGCCTGAGACTGCCGAAGAAAGCTGTTTGATATTTACTTGGCCGTAGTGATTATCACTCGTGTCCTGTCCGTTTGTCGAAATCCCGATGCCACAGTCTTGAATTTGAAGATTATCGAAGCTATTGACATTTGATGACCCAATGAACCTCAACCCTGTGCCTTTTTGGAATCCTTTAATCTCCATATAGGGGATTGCCGAGTGGAAGCCTTCCCAATCTAGGCCGATTGCCGTCGTTGAAGTTATCGCACTTCCTTTTGCTTGGATGATTCCCCCTTGAAGTTGAAAACTCAAGTCATCGCCCGTTCCTTGGAAACTTAGTGCAGTTGCGGTTCCAGTATAACTGAGAATGGCCCCGCTAAAGATGAAGGCCCCCTTATGAATCTGCGAGCCACCCACCGTGATAGTGGCTGTCAAGGTTATGTTAGAGCCTGGAGCGATTATCAGATTTCCAGTTCCACCAATCGCTGTCAGTGCATCATTAATCACCGTGGCCGCATTCGTCCCCGTCGCCCCTCCAGCATTCCCCGGCCCTCCATAGGCGATGGTGCCGATGCTGCAACCCGCCGTGAGGGCGCATCCGGTGGACGGGACAGAGTACCCTAGGCCGATCCAGGCGTAGTAGTAGACCGTGCTTGAGATGCTGTTGGTGCCGATGCAGAAGGTGGCCAAGCACGCTGTTCCGTACCCCGTGTCCACTGAAGTCCCCCCCGGCCCCGAGACCGGGTTGGCGGCCAGCACCACAGAGGGGGCGACCGACAGCACCATGAAGGCGAGGACCAGCACCGAGAGGGCAAGTTTGAAGGCCCCCTTGAGCCACTTCCGCCGCTTGAAGTCTCTGAAGGTGAGGTACGAGCCCCCCGCCCCTAGGACGAGGAGGATCAGGGATGCGAGCGCAGTCTGCCAGAAGCTGGCGAAGGTCGGCCAGACGAGCTGCACGAACCACGGATACGAGCCCACCGCCAGCCAGAAGTCCTTGAAGGCCGGCCCCTGCTGCCATGCGTGGGTGGCCATCAGCCCCATGAAGAAGAACAGGACGGAGCCCGCGACCAACGAGGGGCCGAGGACGGACCCGACTAGGGCAGAGACCTTCCCGGCCGGAGAGAGGACATGCCTAGCCCCGCTGGCGATCATTTGAGACGGACATCGCTTTACTTGGGTCGATATATAAGCGCGCGCCGACCGCCTTCCGAGATTCTCGTCAGGAATGCGGGAAAAAATAGGAGGGTCCTCTCCTAGGAGAGGACGAAGCCTATCGAAACCCTTTGGTTGCTTACCGCGTACCCGTCCGTGGGCGTGTAAACGTATGTCTCGTCGTACGTCTGGCTTGAAGAGATGGTCCAAGAGCAGGAGAGTATGTGGCTTACGGCGCTTCCGCCTTGTAGCTGGCATTGTTGTCCTCCAGTATTCAAGATATACACTGAAATGGACTGCCAGAGCGTGTCGTTATCCAGTAGGGTCGCGGTGATTGTGTGGGTGCCCGAGCTTATGGTGAAGGCGATGACGCCCTTGAACGTCTGCGACCCGGACGCGCCTCCGGTGAGGGTGCCAAGGGCCACCGACGTCACAGTTGTCGTCTCGGTCGGACTGAGGTTGAATGTAGCGTATTGGGTACGCGAGAGTTGGGCTGAAACTGCGAGGATGCCGATGGCGAGGGTGACGGCGAGAGT
>JAGWHB010000130.1 GCA_028867035.1 Nitrososphaerota archaeon
CGGCGAATTAACGCAGCGTCTGCCAGTACAGTTTGCCGGCAGACGCTGCGCCTTAGTAATATACTTAGTAAATGACTGAAGATGAATCGAAGTACAATACCGAAGTAGGGCTACTCGACGGACTGTTCGCATTTCACCCAGAGATATTTCGCCAGCTCTCGGATTCGGAGCTCCGCGACCTTCGGAAGTATTACTTGACTGGTAGACGCGTTCCTGCAGACATTTTCGCGTATCGATCCCAGCTCGTTTCTGCGGATCCAAGCTTAGAGAGACGCGCGCATCTCGCTCTCAAGAAGATATGTGCGTTGTTTGACATTACCGAGATCAAGTACTGATGGGGTGATGTTGGGGTAAACACGGTCCTCCATTAACTTGCAACACCTGGTAAAATGGTCCCCACAATGGATGAGAATAGGGTAAGCAACACTGGAAAGAGAGCTGTCATCTACCTGCGAGTCTCTACAGCTCGTCAGGCGTCTTCTGGTGGTGAAGCAGAGGGCT
>JAGWHB010000131.1 GCA_028867035.1 Nitrososphaerota archaeon
AAGCGGTGAAGCAGCTTTTCGGCAAAGAGCCGCACAAGGGCGTCAACCCGGACGAAGTGGTGGCCATCGGCGCCGCCATCCAGGCGGGCGTGCTGAAGGGCGAAGTGAAGGACGTGCTCCTGCTCGACGTGACGCCGCTGAGCCTCGGCATCGAAACGCTGGGCGGCGTGTTCACCCGCCTGATCGACCGCAACACCACGATCCCCACCAAGAAATCGCAGATCTTCTCGACGGCGGAGGACAACCAGACCGCCGTCACCATCCGCGTCTTCCAGGGCGAGCGCGAAATGGCGGCCGACAACAAGCTGCTCGGCCAGTTCGATCTGATGGGTATTCCGCCGGCTCCGCGCGGGGTTCCGCAAGTGGAAGTCACCTTCGACATCGACGCCAACGGCATCGTCTCCGTGATGGCGAAGGACAAGGCCACCAACAAGGAACAGCAGATCCGCATCCAGGCCTCGGGCGGACTGACCGACGCCGACATCAAGAAGATGGTGCAG
>JAGWHB010000132.1 GCA_028867035.1 Nitrososphaerota archaeon
ACCGCGCCGGCGGTCGTCACGTCGGCAACCAATAAGCGGATCGGGCCGTCGCCTTTGGTCTGCAGGGTGAAGACGCCGTCATATTTGAGCGCACCAGAAAGCGAGATCGCGAGCGCGATCGCTTCGCCGAGCAGCGTCGCGACCAGCGCCGGATAATCGTGCTGCGTCAGAATCCGGTCGAGCGTCGGGCCCAGGCGGACGAGGCGGCCGCGCAAACGGAAGGGATCGATTTGGAAAGGCTGAACGATGTCGTCGGGATGGTTGTCAGGCATCGTCTCGATATGGGCTCAGCCGAGGCACCAGGCAAGGATGCCCTTTTGCACATGCATGCGGTTCTCGGCTTCGTCCCATACGGCCGACTGCGGCCCGTCGATGACCCCCGCCGATACTTCCTCGCCGCGCTTCGCCGGCAGGCAATGCAGGAAGATCGCGCCGCGCTTGGCATGCGCCATCAACGCCTCGTCGACGCGGAACGGGCGCAGCATGGCATGGCGCTCGTC
>JAGWHB010000013.1 GCA_028867035.1 Nitrososphaerota archaeon
GCAGTGCCGTTTCCTGCATTGGTGAAATTAACATCGGCGCTGACTGTTAGGATTGAATCGCTCGTAACGTCCAGCAGGCCCGCTACTGATCCTCCAGCGGCAGCACAAGCGCCAAATGTAAGGTCGGTGCAAGCACCAATGGCGGCTCCTGCCGCGGTCACAATCAGCGAGTCCTTTACAATGTTGACGTAATTGTATTGCTGCGTGACCTTTCCCTCATTAGTCATCTCAACTCGCGCTATGTACACCGGCTGGATGGTCTTCGAGGGTTGAACTACCACAGGAGCTGTTGCAGGGGGACTTGGACCAAACTCAAAATAGGCAATTACGCTAACTGCGATAACAAGAGCGACCACCAGACCAACCCATTTCCAAGCGCCACTTTCATCACCGGAATATGCAAGCCGACCTCTCGAAGTCGATGGAGTTCGGTAACCAGAACGAATCGTGCCTCGCCTATCCTCCTTTGTGCGCGCGGGGCGTAATCCCGGGATTCCGGAAGTCTCCGTCATGGCCACAGTTCAGATGGCAGTTCTCTGGTTCGCCCGTGCAAAGTATCACGGGAGTATGGCGGCTTCCATGGTGAGCCTCCCACTGACCTCGACCCGGGCTGCTACGGCTGTTTGACCAACTCAATTGCTTGCCGCAACACTCGCAGTAGCCTCCTACATCATCAAACGCCTTCTCGATTTCCTCTTGAGTGAACTCGTACTCACTCATGGCAAGTACAACTCCGCTAAAGTTGTAATGACCCCGAGCAGCGTCAAACTCATTGGAATGCCGAGCGCTGCCACGATAGTGCTCCCACCGCCCCTCGAAACACGAACGCTATGTCGGCCCGGAGGGAACATGAACGCAGCGATGAGACCGAAGAAGACGAACAGGAAGCCCATCCCTACAACGACCCCTTCCAACTATTTCACACCCCTGGTGAGCGCTGCAACTTCCAGGACGACCAGGAGCAGCATGTAGAGCACGGCGAACGACCCGGCAACGACAACAAAGACCTGCCAGGCGACATAGTCCATGATTGCCATCATGATAAGGGCGAGGGGTAAGGCAAGTAGGTCTCCCATTTCAGCGATCGCCTCCAAAGACCCTCTTCAGAACGGAAATGGTCGCCACCCCGACAACAACTCCTACGCCAAGAAGAATCAGACCACCGACGACTGCTCCTGACCCCACTCTCGCTTTGGTGGTCACATAGCTTTCGCAGCGCTGACAGTACTTCTGACCGCCGGGAACTCCAGAGCCCAGTGACAGGCCGCACACGACGCAGTCCAACGGGCTGCCTCCGTTCGTTTCGCTGACCATCTTGGCTAATCCACCAATTCGGTGGATTGGGGATTTAAGCCTGCCGGCTGGGCCGCCCAGGTGTACAACTTTTGACGAAGTTGGCTACCGACCAGGGCTTCACAATCCTTTTACGCAGTCGATGTTAAGGCTGCTTGAATGGCTCAGACCGACCCAAAGCCAGCTGTCGTCAAGGTCTCAACTGGCGGAAGGGTCCGGGTCCCCGACGAGTTGGCGAAAGAGGCAGGCATCTCCGACGGCAGCTACGTGGCAATCGGGGTCGAAAAGAAGAAACTAATCATACAGTCGCTGCAACTGCCGATGTAGTGGCCCCCCCATTTTTTTCCACCCCTGTTCTAGCTAGGTTCCTAGCGGAAAACCTGTCACAAGCTGCATTCTGTTTGATTGGCTTTGCCCTTGCTAAAAGATAGACGCAAGCGCGTCCTATGGCAGCAGGTTATGTAGGTGACATGAATTGGGAATTGGACTGGGTCCAAAAAGGAAAGGGACAGGGTTGACAGGGTGAGTTCAAGCCTCAGCCCGAGAGACGAGTTGCTTATGGAATCACTAGCTAGTTGGGTTCTGGTATTCGCTACCTGGTACAGCCTTGGTTATCCCCTCACCATCGGTGGGATAGCTATCAATTACATCATCTGGCCACTGACCCACTATGGCCAGAGCCTGCTTCCCAGCACAGGTCAAGCACAGAATCTACTCCAATGGAACTACCTTGCGTCTATCATCGCCCTTGGGCTTGTTGAATTCTTCGAACTCTTCGTGATTCCACCACTCTGGTGGTTCACCAGACAACAAATCCGCGACATCTACTGAACATCTTAGAAAGCCCCGGTCGGCACTCGCTCTTCATACACACATCCTTCCAAGTAGCCTGACCTGACCGCTGTAATTTCTTCTGAAATTTTCTGCAGCAGCCAGGCCCCTGGAAGGGGCCTTCTGACCTGTCTCAGGATCGCACACAATCGAGCTGAGCCTTGCAGCCTACTAAAGAGAGAGAGCGCGCATTTTGTGCGACCGCCGAAATTTGAACTCCGAGCCAACTTGGTTGGCACATGATCCGGAATATCGTCCTCGTCGAAATCGCGTTCAGCAACATAACACTATGAACAAAATGTCGAATGGCTAGCTGGTTAGCTTACCTAGTCTCCTCTCCATCCTCTCAACCGTTTGCTTGAGCCTCTGAAAATCATCGTCCCGCTTGAAGGCTGCCCGTTCGCTGAGTGCGAATCCGCACCTGAAGCAGATTTCCGATTCGTGAGGATTCAGGTTGCCGCAACGATTGCATTTGATCGGCAGATTGGGTTTGACCGGCTCTCCCGGTTTGATTAGGCCGTAGGCTCTCAGAATTGCTTCATCCACATCCCTGCCTGACAAGTGAACGTAGTTCCTGGGCATCTCGCTCCCCTGGGTCCATCCCGCGAATTCGCACAGCACCGATTCAGTGATGATCTTGCTCAGGTGGGTGAGGCGTGTATGCCTGAAGACGTACGGGTTCACACGCTTCCCAACTCCGGCCCTCTTGGCGATTCTCTTGACGAGTTTCATCAAGCCAATGTATCCTAACTGTTGAAACGTGGTGTCGCCACTGAGGTCAACCCAGAGAGGCGCGTCCTCGCGACGCTTGGGATGATTGGCTATCCAGTCAGCCAAGAGAGGGGCAGCGTTGATGACTCTCACCCGTCTGGGGCCAGTCTTACCATTCTCAAGGTAGACGCTCGCACCATACTGATCGAATACTACCGAGCTCTTCTTCAGACCAAGAAGCTCATGCGGCCTGAAAGCGCTTTCATAGGCAGTTTCTACAAGAGTTCTATCTCTCAGGTTCGTGCATGCTGTCCTGATTGCCTGTAGTTCGTTGTCTGTAAGCAGGTCATCGACGTTAACACGGCTCCATACCCTCCCTAGCTTTACCCACTCAACGAAGCTAGGATCTCGCAGCCAGCCGAAGAACTTTTTCACCACCTGACGGTAGCCAAGTTTGGTCCAGGCCGAGTAGTTGCTCCTCTTGTTTACTCCCTCAACGTACCTCAGCAGGTCGTCCTTCGTCAGGTTGTCGAAGGCTTTTCCGAAATCCCTGGACATTTTCGTGAGAACTACGCGGTATTTCAGGAGGCGTCTATCAGAGAGGGAAGAAAGGGTTTCCAGGAACTCGTCTATCAGGGCTATGTTGCGCTCATGGAAGCCTTCCGCCATGTCGAGCCCAGCTCGTTTCATAGCGCTTTATGCGAGGGCGACGAATGCACTTAACCCATGGGTGTGATGCCGCGGGTCGGATTTGAGCCGACGACACTCCGGTCTTTAGCCCGACTCTCGCAAGTCGATCAGCCGGATGCTCTCCCTAGCCATCCATCTATTCAGGCTGAGCTACCGCGGCACGGAGTCCTCGCCGACGAGGTTCTTGCTTAAGCCTTTCGAAGCTTCAATGCCTTGCCTACATCGTCTAGGACTGTCTTCGCGATTTCGTCTTTAGGGCGCTTAGCAATTTCTCTGGACCGCCCTCTCTGAATTATCAGTACGCTGTTTGTGTCCGTTCCGAAGCCCTTCCCGCTGCTGACGTCGTTGGCTACGACCATGTTTGCCCCAGATTCTTTCAGGAACCTCTTCGCCGCCTCGGCCAGTGCTCCTCTTGATGGCGCAGTTTCCGCCTTGAAGGCGACCATGTAGAGCTCCGGCCATTTCGTCCTTACCTCGTCGATGATCTTGCTGGTCGGCTTTAGCTTGAGCGAGAGGGTTCCCTCGCTGGTCCGGATTTTGCCGGGGGCCTTGGACTCGGGGGCGAAGTCGGCTGGCGCAGCCGCCATGATGAACAGGTCGCACCCTCTCTTCAACTCCTCCAGCACCGTGGCCCTCATCTCGGCAGTCGTCAACACTTTCCTGGACCTGATGTAAGGTGGCGGCTCCAGCCCCCCTCCATGGACGTACGAGACCTCTGCACCCCTCATCCAGGCGCCCTTGGCGAGCGCGACTCCCATCTTCCCAGAGCTGAGGTTGGTTATCACCCTCACGGGATCGATGAACTCGACCGTCGGCCCCCCTGTCACAACCACCTTCTTCCCACGAAAGTCCTGGGCCGCGAGCCTTCTCATCGACGCGTCCACGATCTCCTCGACGGTCGCCATCTTGGCTTTCCCCTCCTCGAAGCGCGGCCCGACGAACTCCACGCCTCGCTCCTTCAGCCGCTCCAGGTTGGCCGCCACCGCCGGGTTCCTGTACATCGGCTCGTGGGCCGCCGGGCATACGACCAGGGGTATCCCCCCTCCTAGGGCCATGGACGCCAGGGTCGTCACAGGGGTGTCGTCTATCCCGAGGGCCATCTTCGACAGCGTGTTCGCAGTGCACGGAGCCACCAGGACCAGGTCGGCCCTCCCCTCCCATTCGCCGGCGAGCCTGACGTGCTCGGTCTTCCCCGTAAGCTTCCTCACTACCGGGTTCCCCGTCGCCCACTCCAGCGTCTCCGGCCTCACAAGCTTCTCCGCAGACTCGGACATGACCACGCTGACGTCCGCCCCATGGCGCATCAGCTCCCGCGCGAGCGCCGGCACTTCGATTGATGCGACGCTCCCAGTCACGCAGAGGACCACCTTCCTCCCGTCGAGCTCCTTCCCGCGCGTCGACCTGATGTCCTTCAACGGGTCCCCGCCCTTCCGCGCCATCGCCGTTCGCACCGAGGGCCGTTCTTTATCCCTGCCGCGTTCCCGGCCCAGAAAGTCGAAATACGCGCAGTCGCCCGCCCGGCACGTTGGGAGGGCTGAAGGTAGCCGCCGTCCAGATGGGGTTCTACCGAGAGCCGACCGAGAAGGCGATTGACGAAGCCGAGCGCCAGGTCCGCCTGGCGTCTGCGAGGGGGGCCGAGCTTGTCTGCCTCCCGGAGCACTGGCTCTTCTACACCGTCATCGAGGAGGACGACGGGATCATCCGCCGCTTCGCCTCCCTTGCCAAGGACGAAGGGGTCCACATCAACCTGGGTGGGAGCTTCGAGCGCAGAGGGGCCAAGGTCTACATGACGAGCCAGACAGTCTCTCCCGAGGGCACGGTCTCACGCCAGGACAAGATACACCTCTACAGGAGGGAGAAGGAGAGAGCCGTCCCCGGCTCGGGGTTCCGACTCGTCGACGTCCGCGGCTTCAAAGTCGGAGTCCTCGTATGCCACGACATCGTCTTCCCCGAGGCCGCGAGAGAGGTGACGCTGAAGGGGGCCGAGCTTCTCCTCGTCCCATCGTTCATCACCGCCAAGGGGATCGAACCTTGGCTGGTCTATCTGCGTGCCCGGGCCCTCGAAAACCGCGTACCAGTCGTCGCCCCAAACATTTACGCTCCTCCAAGGCTCCCAGGCAAGAGTGCGGTGATCGACCTGAGTTATGACAGGAAGGCGCACGTCATGGAACTCGCCGAGCGGATGGCCCCAGGCCGCAGGACTTTAGTTCTGGCCGACATCGACGTGAGCTCGAAAGGGCCCCTGCGAAGTGAGCGACTTCGTGAGCTTCGCCTCACGACCTCCCACTCAGAGTAAGCCAACCTTCATCCTACCTGGGTTGGTTACCTGCCAATTCGGCATCTTCGCCGCAGCCTCGGGGGACAGAGCACGAGCCCGCGATGTCTATGTTCCGCGCGATTGCAAGTCTTGTAATTATCTATACTAGGCTTTGCAATTCTCTGTTCAAATGTATTCGATTAAGTGCCTACCGACGATTCCGCAGGCGTCCGCTTGACCGCAGGCGGAGGCGAAACTATGTTGTCAATACCAAACCAGTTGGCGCCGCTACTGAGCACCGTCCCAGCGTGGGCCCTGCTGCTCTCCATGCTGGTAGTCTCTCTCGTACTGATCTTCGCAGGCAGGAAAGTCGTCAAAGTCATCGCTTTCTTCGTGGTGGGCCTGATAGGCGCCACCATAGGAGCCTCACTAGCTGCCCAGTACCTTACAGGCTCGGGCAGCCTGGGCCTCCTACTTGGGGGGATTCTGGGCTTCGTCCTGGGAGGCCTGATCGGGGTCGTCATGGTAGCGGTGGGCATAGGTTTGGTCATTGGATACGGTGCCTACCTGCTTGCCCAGGATTTCGTCACCGGCACGACCATCCCACTGGTGGTGGGCTTCATCTTCGTCATAGTGGGCATCGCTCTTTACGACCGGATACTCAGCTTCGTCACGGCGCTGGCAGGAGGGTTCCTCCTCTTCGACGCCATGAGATTATACGGCGTAGACTCGACTCTGTCTATAGTGGTCGCCGGCGCCCTGACATTGGCAGGCATATGGATCCAGGAAGACCTGGGCCGAAAGAAGGTGACTCAGCCGACCGTCTCGAACGTGGGGGGTCAGCCAAGTGAGCACAACTAGCGCGCTCCAGGTTCCGCGGTCCAATGTCGTCAGAATCTTCCTCCTCTATCCTGACTTTCGCATCAGAGTCGACGACAACTCCCCGGTCCACTACGAGGTCGATGTCAGGCGGAAGGACTCCCAGGGGACCCAGTGGATCCTCACCTTCCGCATCTTCGCGCTCGACAGGAAGGGAAGGCTGATCATATTCGAGCACAAATGGTCCCACTCGTACATCCAGACCATCCAGAGGCAGTCGGTGACCCAGGAGCTCATCAAGAAGTACGCGGACCCGCTCAACGCACTACCGGGCCGCCTCGAGGTGAGGTAGAAAATTGTCGGATGATCCTTCCGGGAACATACCTCAATCAGTCCTGGCCTTCAGATGCTTGACCGCGAGTTGCGAATGCGAGGGGACCAAGGCGTTCGCAGACCATCCAGACAAGTTGTATTGCAGCGACTGCTTCAAGGGAATCAGGGCGCTAAGGTTGCAGAGTGTGATTTCCAAATGATCGGGGTCGTTTCCAGAGCCGGCATGCGAGGGGTGGGATAGAATGCCAACGCGCCGGAGAAAGAAGGGGTCCTTACCCAAAAGCATGTCGAATTGTACGATCTGTGCGATTAGAATGGAGTGCCTCCGCTGCTCTTCACTGGCCCAGAACGATCGCAAACACCCGGAGAAGTTGCGAGAACTGGTGATTCGCAACATCTACAGGACAGACCCAGCGCCTGAGGCTCAAGCTAGGATGGAAGCTGGAACCGCAGCGCACATGGAGCTCGAAGAACGCAGGCAGGTCGATACAAACCCCGAATCAGTGATTCGCCGCATCCAGAACAAGGAAACGTTCTACTTTTCTCTCTCGTACTGTTCGGTCAGGTACGGCCTTAGGGGGACGGTCGACGCGGTCCTCGCGGACTGGCAGGGAGATACCCTTCGTTTCCTGATCATCGACGACAAGCCGTTCGCCAAAGGGCCTTACTTTGTCCAGATTTGGGCTTACGCGATGATTCTGTCAGACCCCAACTGTCTCTACACGAAATCGATGGACGGCGAGGGCGAGGAAATCGAAAGGAAGCCGTTCTATCCGGCTCTCGGGGACATCTTCAGCAACATAGAGATCTGGACCACGTTGAACCCCTACATGGAGAGGGGCCAGATAGTCGACAGGCCGCTCCCTGCCAAGCCGTTCTCCAGGGGTAGGATTTTTGTGGACAAGGGGTTAGTCTTCGCGGTCCTAAGATCGAAGCGCAAAATCCTCGACGCTTTCGCAGAACCGGCACTCTTGGCAGCGGACAAACAGATGAAGTTCAAACGGTCAGGGAACGAACTGGTCATCTACGAGCCCAAGAAGCGCTCCTAGGCCCGAAGTTTAAGGAAGGCCCACGAGACCCACGGGACATTGAAAGTAAGGTTCCTTGTGGCAGGAGAGAAGGGCATCTTCGAACGGCTGAAGGCCCTCGCAGACAAGGCTCGAGGAGAGACTCCGCTTGCCACCAAGCTGTTCCAGGAGCGCTCGTCCGACCCTAGCGTGGTGGGGAGCATGAGGGCCCTGGAGAAGGAGAGCGACGAGCTCACCTTCAAGCTCAGCGAGGACATCATGGACGGCGCCATCAACCCCGCCGTCCTCAGAGACCTCCTCCATCTCACCGACCTGATGGACAGCGTCTTCGATGACTACTACTTCATCGCCCGCGAGGTGAACAGGACGGTCATCAGCGGGATCGAACTCCCGATGCTTGACCAGATGACCAAGACGTTCGTCGGGATGGTCAACCTGGCGGACAGGCAGCTGGACACGCTGGGCAAGCTCCTGGAGGCTAACAGCATGGACGAGGTGAGGTCCTACAGGAATGTAATCGAGAAGCTCGAGGAGGATGGAGACGATCTCAAGGACTCTGGCTTCGACGAAATGTACGAGAACCGCAAGCTCTTCGATTACTTCTCGTTCCAGCACTACACCGAGGTTCTGAGGAAACTGGACGAAATCGAGGACGGTGTGGAAGACATGTCGGACCTGATCTTGGCGATCGCGAACACTATCTCAAGGTGATGACGTGGACGTCACAGGGCCGCTCCTGCTGGTGGTCGCGACCCTCCTCGTACTCGTGGTTTCAGGGAACAACGCGCAGGCGAGCATAGGCAACCTGATCGGCGCCAGGGCGGTCAGAACGAGGACTGCTCTGATGATAGAAGTCCTGGGAGTCTCGATGGGGCTGCTCTTCCAGGGGAACATAATGGCAACGGCAGCCGCGAACCTCGCCAGGGGGCTGTCCACTCAGACGGTCCTCATCGTCCTTACAATAACTCTGGCGCTCTTTGCCGTCGCGCACTTCGCGAGGCTGCCACTCTCTCTGACGCACACCCTTCCGGCGCTGCTCGCAGGAGTCGCTCTTGCCTTTACTCCCTACTTCTTCCTCATGATATTGGCTTGGATGGCCGCGCCGGTCGCCTCGTTGGTCGCTACCCCCACCCTGGCCAGGCTCGCAGCCAAGCTCGGGGCG
This sequence comes from Nitrososphaerota archaeon, assembly GCA_028867035.1. Lineage (GTDB taxonomy): Archaea > Thermoproteota > Nitrososphaeria > Nitrososphaerales > Gagatemarchaeaceae > UBA183. Next base: position 9,125 of record JAGWHB010000013.1, read on the forward strand.
GACGACTTCTGGGCCAAGATAGAGGTGTACAAGGCGCTCCTGATCTTGGTGTCGTTCCTGTTCGCCTTCACCCTGGGTGCGAACACGGTAGGACTCGTGGTCGCGGTGGAGGGCTTCGGAGGCCTCTCAGTCCCCCTCGCGATCGTCGGCGTCGTCGTCGGCACTTTCTTCCTGAGCGCGGGAGAGATCAGGAGGGTGACTTCAGACTTGTTCAACCTGGGTTATTCCAACGCGACGTCGTCGATGCTGACATCGGCCATACTGGTAGAGGCATCCACCCTGGTCGGCATTCCAATGGCCAACACGATGGTCCAGAACACGGCGGTATTCGGAACGGGTATCGCTTACAAGACCAGGTTCTTTTCGGCGAAGCCCTTCTTCTGGGTTGCCCTGAGCTGGATTGTCTTTCCAGCTGCAGGGATAGCCGCCGGGGTGCTCATCAGACTGATCTAGCCGTAGAATCTTACTGAGGATTGTGGGCTCACCCAATAAATAGTGGACCTGACAACGTTAGTCTGAAGAGCTGCCTTGAACTGTGCAAAATGCGGTAAGGAGTTACCTGCAGGGGCGACCTTCTGCCCTGCCTGCGGCGCTCCTGTCCAGCCCGGCGCCGCTTCGGCCGCACCATCGACATCCTCGACTCCCGCAAGCGGCATTGACGCTCTGACCAAAGACCAGAAGGCCCAGGAATACTGGGTCTTCAGGCTTGTCGCCATAGTCATAGACTGGATAGCGGTCTACATCGTCCTCGCCGTGTTGTTTTTCCTGATCGCCCTCCCCTCGTTCCTTCTGGGGGGTGGAGTCTTCTTCGCCGCGACGGTCGGATTGCTCGCCTTCCTCTGGGGGATCATATTCGTCTTGTATAACGCCGTCGCCGAGTCGACGTGGGGAGCGAGCCTAGGCAAACACCTCCTCAGTCTCAAGGTCAGCTCCAAGACAGGCTCGAACCCGACTTTCGGGGAGGCGTTCATCAGGAATATCAGCAAGATATACCTGCTCCTGCTCCTGCTCGACGTCATCGTCGGGCTGGCTGTCTCCAAGGGGTACCAGGAGAAGTACAGCGACCACCTGATGGGAACCAAGGTCGTCCACAGTTAGAAAACTCCGCAGGAAGGCAACTGTTTTACCCAGGCTTCGGAGCGCCCAGCTAGGATTCCCATGAGCGCGAAGTCAGGCAAAGCCGTCGTGGTCACATACCCAGACGAGTTCGCAAAGCACGAGATCATGGAACTGGCCAGGGCCGCGGGCTACGAGGTCGCCCAGGTCATGACCCAGAGGGAGATCATAAGGTCGGAGTACGGTGTTGGCGTCGGGAAAGCCCAGGAACTCGAGGGGATGGTTGCCGAGAACGGCTCGAAGACGATAATCATAGACGAGAGCGTCACGTCCGCACAGGCCAACAAGCTTTCCGCCCTGACCCACACGGAAGTCGTCGACAGGGAGCGCCTGATCCTGTACATCTTCGCCAAGAGGGCGGTCACCACCGAGGCGAAGCTCCAGGTCCAGCTGGCAGAGCTCCGCTACCAGCTCCCGCGGGCACGCGACTCCGTCCGCAACTCCTTCAGGGGAGAACAGGCTGGGTTCATGGGCATGGGAGAGACCGCCGTGGACGTGAAGTTCAGGGCTCTGAAGCGCCAGATGGGTTTCATCAAGGCGAAGCTCGAAAAGAGCAGGACGGCCAGAGACCTGCACACCAGAGAGCGTCGGAAGCTGGGAATGCCCTTCGTATCCCTTGCTGGCTACACGAGCAGCGGCAAGACTACCCTCTTCAACAGGCTGACTTCCGAGACGAAGGAAGAATCCCCCAATCTCTTCACCACACTGGCCACGACCACCCGCGTCGTCATGTTCCCGAACTCGAAGAGGAAGGTGCTCCTCTCGGACACGGTGGGTTTCATCTCCCGGCTCCCCACCTACCTCGTCGAGTCGTTCAAGTCGACCCTCGACGAGCTCCGATACGCCGACCTGGTCCTCCTCATGCTCGACGTCAGCGAAGACGTCGAAAGCATAGCCACCAAGATCGACAGCTGTCGGCAGACCCTGAACGAGCTCGAGGTAGACCCGTGCAAGATCCTGCTCGTCCTGAACAAGATCGACCTGCTCAAGGACAGGGGAGGGTCCAACATCGAGAGCGACCCGATGTTCAAGGATTACAGCACTGTGAAGATCTCAGCAGTCCGTGGGGATGGGCTCCGCCAGCTCGGAAACCGCATATTGGAGCGGACCGGTGTGAACAGCCAAGGCGCTAGACTGACAGCCAAGAGAGCTTGAGCTTAACAAACAAATAGAACAACAGCCTGGCGTCGAAGAAAGTGAAGGCCGAAGCTCTTCCGTGGCTCCTCGAACCGTCGAATCCGCCCGTAAGGATGTTCACGCTGACCGATATCCTCAGCAAGCCCGCCGACGACAAAGAAGTCAGGGCCGCCCGCCAGAGCACCCTCTCCTATCGGCCCGTGTCCGCGCTGAAGAAGGCCCAGGGCAAGAGAGGCTACTGGCCTCCCGACGACACCTGTTACAACCCGAAGTTCACCTCGACAGTCTGGCAGCTGCAGCTTCTGGGGGAATTGGGAACCCCCCGGACGCCGTGGATCGACAGCGCAGTGGAGCGTTTCCTTGAACAGCACCAGCTGGATGACGGGTCGCTTTGTCCGATGAGCAGCATCGAGCTGGAGCGTTGGCTGGCGAAGCACAAGAAAGGAAAGAGGGTGGGAGAGCCCTGTCTTGCAGGGAACATGGTGAGGACTCTGCTTGTGCTCGGCTACGGCGAGGACGCTCGGGTGAAGAAGGCCCTCGACTGGCTTCCAGAGTTTCAGCAGGGGGACGGAGGATGGAACTGCGACTACCCGGACAGAAAGCCCAACCACAGCTCGTTCATGTCGACCATCGAGCCGCTGTGGGCGTATTCGGAGGTCCCGCGCTCTTCATGGTCCAGGAAGATGAAGAGGTCTTGCGAGGAAGGCGCCGAGTTCCTGTTGAACCACAGGCTCTACAAGTCGCACCGGGACTGGAGGCACGTGGAACTGCGCGGGCTGAGCGAAGTCTTCTCCGGGGACCTGGTCACCATGTTCCACTTTCCGCTGTACTATTACTATGACGCCCTGCACGCGCTGAGAGTCCTGACCCGCCTGGGCTACGAGAATGACGAGAGAATCGAGGACGCGGTGCACCTGGTGCTTTCGAAGCGGACTCCGGAGGGGAAGTGGCTGCTGGACGGGGACTGGAGCCGTGAGCGAAAGAGAAAGGACCGCAAGCTCCTTGTCGCAATCGAGGAGCTGAACGAGCCGAGCAAGTGGGTCACCCTCAATTGCTACAGGGTCCTTGCCAGAACCGGCGATCTAGAAATTCCGAAATGACTTTAGAGTCCGAACATTATCTCTGAGGCAACCGCTGTTCCTAGCCCAAAGTGGCCGTCAAAAAGTCCATGATTATCGGGTTGACCACTTCCGACCTCATCCTCATCAAGCCGTGGGTGGCCCGGGGCACGACGCAGAGCTGAGCATTTGGTATCATCCTGGACACCGCGGCCGCTTCTTCTATGGGCCCGAAATCGCGGTCGGCGAGCATGACCATGGTCGGAGACCTGATGGACCCAAGCTGTTCTGGCGTCACTTTCCAATCAGTGGTCCAGAGTCCCTTTGATTTCTCATACATCGCAGGGAATCTCTTCACTCCATCCGGCGTGATCCTTTCATTCGACTCGACGATGAAGGGGGCCTGCTTCCGGAAGTCCTCTACCGTGCGTGAACGTACTCTGTTCTTCTGCTCCTCCGTGAGGGCATAGCTCGGGGCATCGCCGCTCACGGGGATTAGCCGGTCAACCAGGTCGGGCCTCCATATGGCGACCAGGAGGGCGATGTTCGCTCCGCCGCTGTGGCCAAGCAGGTGGACGCCATTCAGCCCGAGCGCATCCAGAAACGCCACCGTATCCTTGGCGAAGACCCCGTAGGTCCACGGGCCGGGAACGTCGGGCGTCCGGCCGTGCCCCCTTCTCTCGGGAAGGATCAGCCTGAATCCGTCAGAAAGATACGGAACCTGGTTGGTGAAGTTCTCGATGTTGTAACTGTCACCGTGCAGCATAACGAGGGGCTTCCCTTCACCGTAAACCTCGTAATAGGTCTCCACTTCGCCGCTCCGGAGGAAACTTCCCGGCACAGAATCAGCCAGTCGAGTTCGGGCTGCCTGCGTATTTCAACCTTCATCGCTTCTCCTTGCCCGGGCGCCCATGAAGCCTAGGCCGTCAATGGCGTACGTCGATAGTTCGGCAGGCTTTCAGGAATCTACCATCAGAATCTTATCTCTCGATTTCGCCCCTCTTACAATTGAGATTCTCGACCTCGGAACCCCCAAGTATTCGGAAAGGATCTCCAGAAGCCTCTTGTTCGCAGCCCCGCCCACCGCCTTTGCATCTACCTTCACTTCGTAGGTGACCTCGTCGACTTCGACTACCATCGCTTTTCTTGAGTTCGGAGTCACCCGGACGTTGATCCTCATCTCCCACGGGAGTAACATTTCTGATTGTCGTAAACATTACGGCATCCTACGAAGTGGTCTGACGAGGTCCGAAGACCCAAGCCGCCGAGGCTGCGGACGCACCGGGCCCAAAAGTCAGCCAATACTTCGGGTCGATTCAGGAAAAGATTAGCCGGGCCAGCCCTAGAACCCCAGTTTCTCGTTGATCATGATCAAGTGGACGTTGCGCCAGGGTTCCCTCTCGTAGATGAGTATCTTCGAGAGCACTGTCCCGCGCATGCCCATATCCTTCATCCTCTTGTCCTCGAGGGGGACCGAATGTTCGCGTAGCCTCCGAAGGGCCTCTTCCAGGTTGGCCGTGATCTTCTGCACCCCGACAACCAGTATCAGATTGTCCCCGCCGAAGGCGTAGGCCGCCAGCTGGCTCCCGCTTGCGCTCCCTGCGACAAGATGCCCGGTCTCTGTCACCGCATGCACGCTCCCGAGGAAATAGTCCGCGAAGATTGCCTGCTTCCGGAGCTCCGTCTTCTTCTGGGGGTCCTGCTCGGCGACTATCTCCCCTTTGAGGTTCACCCAGGGGTGGTTCCCCTTGGAGAGCATCCCCGTCAGGCCGATCGCATCTAGCGTTGCGGAGCTCCCCGTCATCACCTTGGCTCCGTCAGGGATGAGCGAGCCGATCTTTTCCATGGCCGCCTTTCGATTGGGAACCACGTCGACCTTGAAACCGCTGGCCCTCAGGGCCTCCGCGGTCCGGTCAACCGTCTTTGAATCAGGGATAGTCTCCCATGCTGACAGCTCCGTCTGTACTGGTTCCTCTGGCCTTTGCATAGTAGGCCCCAGGTCCGCCGGCATTTAAGACTGGTAGTAAAGTGTAACTTACTAACAAAAGTTGGTTAGGTCAGGAATCATGACTATCTCCTGCACGCAAGACCACAGGGGTCCTTTGATCCACATGCCGCACCTGAACTTCACGGGGTGGATTCTGGGAACAATATCCTGAAACGAAATATGCGGTCGTTGGGATTTGGACCCAAGTTAGTAGCTTGGAGGGCTACTGTCCTCTTGGCGTGTCTAGCACGAGACCAGGCTGGACGACGACCGCACGGGGTGCCGCGGCTCAGCCTTCGCTTTTAATCATTCAAACTGCGTCGGGACTTCTCGACCTCGTAGACCACCCTCGAAGCTACCACGTGGGCCTCCAAGGGCCTCGGGTCTATCCTGACCAGCTCGTCTACAACTGGAAGGACGTCCTTCGAGAAGTGCCCGTGGGGGAACCCTCCGACGATCACACAGGGGTTCCTGGCTGACGCTATCCTTGGAGCGATTTCGGCGGCCGTCGTCTGCCTGCCCTGGACCGACAGCCCGACGACAAGGTCCGGCGCCAGTTTCTTCCTGACCAGCTCGCCCATCGTCCCCGGATACACCGTGACCAGTCCCTCGCCGGGCCTCTCCACCAGTGCCTTCTCCATCAGCCCCCTGAACCTCAGGTAGTTCTTGGGGATCCTCGTCTTTTCTGCCAGTTCCAAGACCAGCCCAGGGTACGTCTGGACGAATGCCCTCATCTTCCCGTCAAGATACAGAGGCGTCCCGGTGACGCTCAGCAGCGCCACGTGGACGAGGTCAGGCCTCCCTCTCTTTTCCGAATCCTTCAGCTTCGACATCGCAGCGTGGTGGAAGCTCCTGTCGAGCAGGATCTCCGTCGCCCCCGCTCCCCTCCTCTTCGAGTCGCTGACCACAGCCGGGCGGCTCCCTATCTCCCTGGGCACAAGCTCAAGCGCCGATTCGGCGAGTACGAAGTTCAGCAACGCCGACCCCGGGACGAAGGCGCACGGTTAAGACCTTGCTTGGCGGGCTGTCGCTGTGAAGCCTCGCCGGGCGGCCAAGGAAGAAGCAGCGGCCCTCGTGGCGTTCCTGACGGAATCGGCCGTCGCCCTGTCGCACACCGACCCCGCCATCGCCAAAGAGCAGGCGGCCCTAGCCAGGAGGGTCAAGCTAAGGTTCAACGTCCGCCTCGACCCATCCCTCCGTGGTTTCACCTGCCACGGCTGCAAGGGCCTCCTGGTCCCCGGTGTGAACGCAAGGGTCCGCCTCGGCCATGGAAAGGACACCATCGTCCGGGTGACCTGCGCCGATTGCGGCCACGTAAACAGAAAAGTTCTCGGAACGGCTTAGAAGAAGACACTTAGGCTCCTAGCGTTGATAAGCGACTCGTGAATCTTCTCACGAGGCAGTGCAAGGAACGCTTTGAACCTGTTGATTTCCGAGGCGAACTTGACGCTTCTTCGATATGGAGCGGTAAGTTTCAACTCCAATGCTATATGCGCAATCCCCTGGATTGTCGTCTCATAGAATGTATATGCCCTTGGCGTCTTCGATGACTTGTGTGCATTTCGAACGTAGACGGAACATTTTACGCCGTCCCTGAACGCCCCTAGTTGATAATCCCATAAGATCCCTTTCTCCATCTGCGAAGTCCGTAGGAGCGGTGACCTGGCCTCGCTGACTGTTTTCGGCACCCGGAGGCTTCCTTCCGCGTCTTCCCATACCGCGCGTTCATTGGCTTTCATAGGATTCCTGCCACACATCTCAGAGGCGCGAATTTGAAGCCTCAACAACCCCAAGAGGATGTTAATTCTAATAAGCCCCAATGAAACTTGGTGAGTGAGGATTTAAATGCGGTCAGAAGTGGCTCGGAAATTCCACTCGTGAAACGTTATGGTAAGCGCACACGACGTCCCGTCAAGTAAGCTGATCACCGCCCTAGCGGCGCAGATGAAGTCCGTGCCGTCGGTCCAGGAGCCCGACTGGGCCCACTACGTGAAGACAGGTTCCCACGCCGAGAGGCCCCCCATCGCCTCAGACTGGTGGTTCACGCGCGCCGCCTCTCTCCTGCGGAAGCTCTACGTCCACGGCCCGGTGGGCCTCACCGACCTCGAGCGCGCCTACGGCGGGACGAAGGCACTCCACTACTTCCCCAAGCACCACAGGGACGCCGGAGGTTCTTCGATACGCAAGCTTCTGAAGCAGCTGGAGCAGGCCGAGCTCGTGGCCAAGACACCCAGGGGGAGGATCCTGACCCCCAAGGGACGCGCCCTGCTGGACCGAGTGAGCAAGGAGCTCTTCGCAGAACTCAGCAAGGACAACCAGGCGCTGGCGAGGTACGCATGAGCTCAGCCGAGACCAGCAGGAAGGCAGACGACAAGGAGAACAACGAAAGGAAGATGATGAGGGAGGCGACCCTGCGTATGGCCCTCACCTCTGACGCCAGGCAGCGCATAGCCAACATAAGGATGGTCAGGCCTGACCTCGCTTCTTCCATCGAGGAATACATCATCCAGCTCGCATCCTCGGGGAGGCTGAAGAAGGCGGTCGACGACGAGCAGGTCAAGCAGATGCTCGGGGCCCTGCAGGACAAGAAGCGGGAGATCAAGATAAGGCGGATATAGCATGGCCAGAGTCAAGGACACCTCGAAGAAGAACAGGCTATCGAAGGCCGGGAAGCAGGCACGCTCCGTCCCTACCTGGGTCATAGTGAGGACGAACCGCAAGGTGAGGACGAACCCCAAGCGCAGGAACTGGAGGCAGCGCAAGCTGGGCCTGAAGTGATAGCATATGTCTGAACAAAAGATGGAAGAGCTGACCAGGACCTACATCGTCCCCCTCGGGGTGGTCTACGAGGCCGCACCCTACCGCAGGGCGAAGAAGGCAGTGATCGTCATCAGGGAGTTCGCCACCAGGCACATGAAGGCCCGCCAGGTCAGCATAGACACGGAGGTAAACGAACTGATCTGGGCCAGGGGCATCAAGCACCCGCCTCGGCGCGTCACCCTCGAGATGGAGAGGGACGAGGACGGTGTCGTGAAGGTCAGGCTCCCCCCGGAATCAGAAAAAGTGTGACCGAATGGGTCTTCACCTGATCGACATATACCGCAGCCCCAACATCGGCATATTCATGAGGGCCAACGAAAAGCACCTGCTCGTCCCCAAGGGGCTGGCCCAGACGAAGTCCGACAAGCTCTGCGAGAGCCTGCATGTCTCCGCCGTCCCGACTTCCATAGGCGAGTCCAGGCTCATCGGCGCCCTGTCGGCCATGAACAGCAACGGCGTGCTAGTCTCCAGGCTGGCGGAGGACGGGGAGATCGGCGAGATCAAGGCGGCCACTGGGCTTAACGTCTCCAGGCTCGACTCGAGGTTCACAGCCGTGGGCAACCTCGTCGTGGCGAACGACAGGGGCGCGCTCGCCTCTCCGCTCCTCGACTCCCGAGCCTTGTCTCAGGTCAGGGACGTCCTCGGGACCGAGGTCGAGAGGACCCCCATCGGCGAGTACCACCAGGTAGGCTCGCTTGTCGTGGCTACCAACGGGGGCGCAGCCGTATACCCTGGCCTCGACGAGAAGGACGTGGGGCGCATAGGGTCGATGCTCGGGGTGGACGCCTACCCCACCTCTGTCAACAGGGGAGTGCCTTACGTCGCGTCCGGCATAGTCGCCAACTCGAAGAACGCGGTGGTGGGCAGCCAGACCACCGGCCCTGAGCTTGTCTTTATAACGCGGGCGCTGAGCGTTTGAAAAATCTAACGAAATGAGCAACCAACCCACGGCGGAGGAGACTGCCAACGCGCTTGTCGTGGAGATCCGCGTCCTCGAAAGCACCTACAACGAGCTCACCTCGCGCCAGAACCTGCTCGAAAGGGCCCTGCTCGAAAGCAGGGCGGCACTCGAGTCGATCAAGGGGCTCGCAGCCCAGGCCACCTCCGAGGTGCTGACCCAGATAGGAGGCGGTGCCATGCTGCGCTCCAAGCCCCCCAGCACCGACCAGGTCCTTCTGAGCATAGGCTCGAACGTGGTGGTCGAGAAACCGAAGGACGAGGCAGTCGCCATGCTCGAAGAGAGGAGCAGGGACATCGAGAAGACAATCGTTTCGATCATAGGCCAGAGGAACGAGATAGCCCAGAGGCTGAACTCGGACCGTGACGTCCTGAACAATCTGATGGCGCAAAGCCAGCAGGCGTAGCTCCTTGTTCGACAGGCTGAAGCAGGCCTTCTCGGCCGTCACCAGCGCCGTAAGGGAGAAGCAGCTCAGCGACCAGGACCTCGACAAGCTCGTCTTCGACTTCCAGATCTCTCTCATCGAGAGCGATGTGGCCCAGAGCGTGGCCGAAGCGCTCACCACCGAAGTCCAGAAGAGCCTGGCAGGGGCGAAGGTCGACCGCTCAGCGGACGCCTCCGAGGTCGTGGGAGAGAGGCTGGCTGTCGCGCTCCAGACGGCGTTCGAGAAGGCAGGCTCCGTGGACCTGGCCGCCAACGTCAGGGAGAAGTCCAAGGCCGGCGAACCCTACGTCATCCTGTTCCTCGGCATAAACGGCACCGGCAAGACGACCACTGTGGCCAAGCTCGCCAACTTCATGAAGAAGAACGGGCTCTCCGTCGTCTGCGCCGCGGGGGACACCCACAGGCCCGGCGCCATCGAGCAGCTCACGGAACACGCGGAGAGGCTCTCCCTGAAGGTCGTCTCCCAGCGCTACGGAGCGGACCCGGCAGCCGTGGGGAGGGACGGGGTCCTATACGCCAAGGCCCACCACATGGACTGCCTCCTGATCGACACGGCGGGGAGGATGCAGACCAACCAGAACCTGATGGAGGAGATGGCGAAGATAGTCCGCGTGGTCAAGCCCGACTTTCGGATATTCGTGGCCGACGCCCTCACGGGCAACGACGCCGTCTCCCAGGCGGAGCTATTCAACCAGCACGTCGGCTTCGACGGGGCGATCCTGACGAAGGCAGACGCAGACGTCAGAGGGGGCGCCGCGCTTTCCATTGTCTACTCAACCGGCAAGCCGGTCCTCTTCCTCGGCATGGGCCAGGGCTACGACGACCTGGTCCCCTTCGACAACAAGGAGTTCCTCGAATCTCTGATGTCCTAGTCCGGCTCCAGCGCGTCTCTCGGAAACGTCTTCTTCGCCTTCTCCGCCCGGGCCCTGTCCAACTCCACCGTAACGAACGGCCGTGCCTTCGTTGTCATCCCCAGCACCTCTCCGTCGGGGTCTATGACCCACCCGCGCCCCCCGAAGCTCGCCTGGCCGCGCGCCCCTGCCCTGTTGGATGAAGCGCAGTACGCCCCCGCAAGGACTGCCGCTACCCTCCCTCCCGCCACCCACTTCTCAAGGCTCCTGACACCGGTGGCCCGCGGGACAGCGACCAGGCCCACCCCCCGCTTCCCATAGGTCCTGGCGTTAGCCATCGACCAGAGCTCGCTGCATATCATGTATCCACCCCTCCATCCCGCGACGTCGAAGGGCTCGAACTTCCCGTCCCCCCTGTCATACCAGGTGCCCTCGAAGAAACCCGGCTCGTCGGGCAGGTAGCGCTTTTCGTGGACCCCCTTCGTCCCCCCGCTCCTTGTCCACACGAACCCCTGGTTGAGCCTCTTCCCCCCACGGTTCACAGGCATCGACCCCAGGACAACCTTCGCCCCCAACTCTGGGAGCCTCTCCGTCCACCGCCGGTGCTCCGCCACCGCTTCCTCCCACACCGGGGCCTCGTACTGCGGTCCGGCGCAGAACCACTCGAAGAATGGCATCTCGGGGAGGAGGACCACGTCGCTGGATTCGCGGCCCACATGCTTCGACAGCCTCTCCCACTCCCTGGAGAAGGCCGCCCTGTCGTCGGGGAGCTCGCACACCGTGACCTTCAAGGCGACCAACGCGCTTCTCACCCCTCTCTTATTGTGTTCCTATCCCGACTCGCCGGCGAACTTTCTCTGCTCTTCGCCGATGAGCTCTGTCAGCGCCTCGAAGGCGCGGCCTGCATCCTTCATGCTCACAACCATGATCGTGTCTGTGTAGCAGCTCACAGTGTCCTCGACGTTCACGTTCTTCCTTGACAGCTGGTCGTAGAAAGCGCTGATGCACCCCGGCGTGTTGATGATCCCCCGGGGGCTCTGCACCGTTATGGCCGCGCACTCCTCCCCTTCCTCCAGTATCTCTCCCCCCGCCAGGGCCCTCCTCACCCTCTTGTGGAGCCTCTGGTCGAAGATCAAAGTGATCGATGAAAGGGACTCCGATACCTGGATGAAATCTTCATGGTGCGCCCCCAGCAGGGAGCTCACCGTCTGCAGCGTCCTCTTCGTCTTTTCCACCGACAGCTTCGACACATGGGTCCTCACGTTCACTATACTCCCCCCTATGACTTCGGCGACCGACGGCGCGGCGGCCGAGTAGGCGCCATGCAGCCGCTTCAGAGCACTTGCTACCCCGACTTCGTTGACGTCCTTGGCCCTCACCTTCATCCTGCGAGAGACCTTGGGGACGAGCATCCTTGCCAGCGCGCTGACGTTGGCGTAATCCCTGGCGATGGCGTCCTGCACCGAGAAGTCGGAGTCCACCTCCTCCCTGACCGCCCTGTTCACCGAGACGTCGTTGGCCAATTTTGGCCGTCGTCTGACCAATTAAACAGAATCTAGCCAAAATCTATAAAAGCGTTTTCCGGTCGGACTTTCTTGAAATTTGCGCAGGACCGTTGCTCTCGCTTTCTCCGGTGGATTGGACACCTCTGTGTCCGTCAAATGGCTCCAGGAGAAGTACGACGCCGACGTCGTGACCGTCACCCTCGACCTCGGCCAGCGTGACGACCTGAAGGAGATCGAAAGGCGCTCCAGGCAGATAGGGGCCAAGGACCACTACACCATCGACGCCAAGGACGAGTTCCTCAGGGACTACGTCTTCCCTTCGGTCATGGCGAACGCCCTCTACGAAGGCAAGTACCCCCTCAGCACCGCCCTCGGCAGGCCGCTCATCGGCAAGAAGCTCGTCGAGGTGGCAGAGAAGGCGGGCGCGACGGCGGTTGCCCACGGGTGCACCGGGAAGGGGAACGACCAGGTCAGGATCGACGTCACGGTCCGGGCGATGAACCCGACCCTCCAGGTGATCGCTCCGGTCAGGGAGTGGAACATGAGCAGGGACGAGGAGATCGCCTACGCCCAGGAGCGGGGGCTCCCGGTGAAACCCTCGAAATCTATCTACAGCGTCGACCAGAACATCTGGGGCAGGTCCATGGAAAGCGGGCCCCTGGAGAACCCCAGCACCGAGCCCCCCGAGGACGCCTTCGAATGGACAGTGTCGCCGGAGGAAGCTCCCGACGAACCGGGCTACCTTGACATCGTGTTCCAGGAAGGGGTCCCGACGAGGGTGAACGGGAGGTCGATGGAGCCCTTGAAGCTCGTCAGCTACCTCAACGAGTTCGCGGGCTCGCACGGTGTGGGGCGCATAGACCACATCGAAGACAGGCTCGTCGGGATAAAGTCCCGCGAAGTCTACGAATGTCCCGCCGCGTCCGTGATAATCGAAGCCCACAGGGACCTCGAGAAGCTCGTCCTCACCCGCCACGAGCTCGATTTCAAGGCCCAGGTCGAGAGGGAATGGGCCTGGCTCGTCTACTCGGGGCTCTGGCTTGAGCCTCTCCGCCTCGCTCTTGACCGTTTCATATCCGCGACCCAGCACAGGGTCACCGGCTCCGTCAGGCTGAAGCTCTACAAAGGCTCGGCCAGGGTCGTCGGCAGGTCGTCCGACTACTCGATCTACGACGTCGGGCTCGCCACCTACGGGCGCGGCTCGAAGTTCGACCAGAAGAGCGCCGTTGGTTTCATCGAGCTCTGGGGGCTGCAGTCGAGGGTGGCCGCCGGGCTGGCTTCGCAAATCGAGGAAAAAAAGGAGAATGGACATCCGAGGACCAAGGCTAAGGAAGCCCAGTGACGAGGCCCTCGCCTTCACCTCCTCCATGGCGTCCGACGGCCGGATCGCGCGCCATGTCATCGGAGTGAACATGGCCCACATGGCAGCGCTCATGAGGGCCGGGGAGGTCGACCGGGCAGTCGGCGCGAAATGCATGAAGTTCCTGTCGGGAACTTCACCTGAGATATCCCCGGGAGCCAGTGCGGAAGACTACCACCAGCAACTGGAGCAGGACGCGGTGGATGCCATCGGCGTCGAGGCGGCTGGATACCTCAACTACGGGAAGAGCAGGAACGACCAGGTGGCCACGGCCATACGGATGGAGCTGAGGTCGCAGGTGCTCGGCCTGATCGGTGCGGCTGTCGCTCTCCAAAAGGCGCTGTTAAGGCAGTCAGGAAGGAGCGGCACCCTTCTCGTCCCCGGCTACACCCACCTGCAGCGGGCCCAGCCTGTCACTTTAGCGCACCACTACCTCGCATACTTCGACGCCCTCCAGCGGGACGCGGAAAGGGGGCTTCAGCTCTACGCCAGGGTCAACATCTCTCCCATGGGGTCGGCCGCCATGGCCGGGACGTCGGTCAGGCTTGACAGGAGGTTCGTGGCCCACCTGCTCGGATTCTCCGGCATCGTCCGCAACGCAATGGACGCCGTCTCGTCCAGGGACGTGGCCGTCGAGTCCCTCTCCTTTGCGACAATGACAATGCTTGACGCCAGCCGCCTCGCCGAGGAGCTGATCCTCTGGAGCTCAGCCGAGTTCGGATTCCTCGAGCTGGCCGACGCCTACGCCGCTTCAAGCAGCATAATGCCCCAGAAGAAGAATGCGGTGGCCGCAGAGCTTGTCCGTGCGAAGGCAGGCTCGGTCCTGGGGGACCTGGTCGCGGCGTGCGCGATCCTGAAGGCCCTGCCATACTCCTACAACCTGGACCTGCAGGAGGTCACCCCCCAGCTCTGGAGGGCCATGGACGACGCCACCAGATCGCTCAACCTCCTGGCTGGCATGGTCGGCTCAGCCAAATTCGATCAGAGTCGTTTACGCAGATCGATCACTGACGACAACTCGACGGCCGTCGGCCTTGCCAACTATCTGGTGAGCAACCACGGACTGTCGTTCAGGCAGGCCCACTCGGTCGTAGGCCATCTCGTCAGGACCTCTGTGGAGAGCGGGAAGCCGCTCCACGAGGTAGCCTCCAGGCAGCTCGCAGCCGTGACGGGCCGCCTCGGGAAGAAGGTCAGCATAGACGCAGCTACGATCAAGGCGCTCCTCGACCCCGTGACATTCCTAGAAGGCATCTCGACCGAGGGGGGGAGCAACCCCAGGTTCATCCCCCGAGAGCTCAAAGTCCGCGAGCGAGAGCTCGAACGCACGGGGTCCGCGCTTTCAGGCCTCAGCTCGGCTCTGAAGGCGTCGGAAAGGAAGCTGCACGCAACTTCGGGCCTGGCCCGGGAGGTGAAACCAAGGATTGAACACTAGCTGCGCAGAATGCGGAGCAGAGTTGGCCGTCCCCAACGACGCCATCGTCGGGGAGATTGTCTCCTGCAAGGACTGCTCCTCCGAGTACGAAGTGGCGGAGATAGCCAACGGCACCGTGCTCCTGAAGCCAGCCGAGCAGGTCGGAGAGGACTGGGGAGAATAGTGAAGGTAAGCATAACCTTCGACAGGCTCAGGTGGGAGGAGAAGGCGCTCAACGACGCTGCCCTGGCCGCAGGGCTGGAGGCGTCCCTGATGGACGCCAAGGGCCTCGTGTTCGAGGTCCCCAAGAGGCGGCCTGAGCTCGGGGACGCCGTCCTGCAGCGCTGCATCAGCCTGTACCGGACGCTGCTCCTGTCGCAGGCCATGGAAGGCTCGGGCTTGCGCGTGATCAACAGCCGCTCGGTCGCCGAAGTCTGCGGCAACAAACTGTCGACGAGCATCGCGCTGGCGAACGCCGGGGTCCCGACCCCCCGCACCTACCTCGCCCTGTCGTCGGAAGCAGCGGAGGCAGCCGCCGAAGAGCTGGGATACCCGATGGTGTTGAAGCCCTTCATCGGGAGCTGGGGCCGGATGGTGACGGTGGTCAGAGACAAGGCGACCCTCCAGGCCCTGATCGAATACAAGGAGGAGCTCGCAAGCCCCATCGAGCACATGTACTACCTGCAGGAATACATCCAGAGGCCCCCGAGGGACATCCGGGCGATAGTGGCAGGGGAGAGCATCATCGCCTGCGTCCACAGGTACGCCCCGGCGGGGGAGTGGAGGACCAACGTCGCCCGCGGCGGGACGTCGAAAGCTTTCAAGCCCGACGAGGAGCTCAAGGAGACGGTCCTGAAAGCCGCAAAGGCGGTGGGGGGCGGCATCCTGGGGGTCGACGCCATGGAGTCGGGATCGGGCTACGTCGTCCACGAAGTGAACAACA
>JAGWHB010000014.1 GCA_028867035.1 Nitrososphaerota archaeon
CTAATCAGGACTGGCCCAGCGGACTTCTCACACGAGTTCGTAATGCGCCTCTGGGACTATGGCCTCAGGTCCAAGGATGGCCACATCGAAGACGGGCAGGGCAAGGTCTTCGCCACACCCGAGGAATCAGACGCGTTCAAACTCTGTCGCCTTGACTACATCGAACCCAGCGAGCGGACCATCGAAAAGCTCCGGAGGGGAATCACCACTTGAGCCACTCCGACAATCCCACAGTCTCCAGGCTCCACGCCTACGTCCGTCAGCCCGCCAAGAGGGGCCTTGCCGAGATGCTCCTCCAGAGGGACGGCGAGCTCTGCCAGCTATGCAGGGAGAAAAAAACTCTGGAGATAGACCACCGGGACGGGAACCCCCTCAACTGGAACCCCCAGAACCTCCGCCTGCTCTGCCATCCCTGCAACCTCGCGGAAAGGAACCGCCAGCGTTCTATGTCCTCTGAGAGAGAAAATGCCAGTGCCAGCGTGAGCACCGACCCCACCGAAGTCCTGCACAACTCCATCGACTACCAGTCGGGGAGCCCGGAGATGCAGGCCAACGACATCGGCATACCGAAGTGGCTCGACTTCATGTGCCAGGAGGTCAACAAGAATCAGGGCATCACTCGACATTCCGCGCTCAACGCCGGGGCCGCAGCCTCAGGTCTGACCTACCAGCCCTTACTCAGGGCCTACAACAAGCACGTCTACCAGCCCGAGAAGGCGGGGGACTGCGTGGGGCCCTACATGGCCTTCGAGGAGCGGAAGTCCACCAACACGGGGAAGCGGTGGGTGATGCTCAGGCCGGGATGGAAGATCGACAAGGTTCCGAACAGGGCCCTGCTGAGGCCGGTGCCCAAGACGGAGGAGCCTTCGGTGGACGTCCCCCAGGCGTTCACTGTTTCGGAGGGCCCTGTTTGAGCAAACTTACCAAGGTTGCCGTTGGCTATGCTCTCCTATTGCTCTTCATCGGATACTATCCTCTTGTCTTCAACCTTCTGAGTACCAATTCGAGCATAGACTCTGAATCCCTCCCCTTCACGGCGGTAATCCTGACAATCTCCAGCATCTTCATCTTACAGCTAGCTTCACGAAAGCCCCTCGCCTATCTGAGGTGGTGGTTCGACGGTGAACTAGTCATCCGAGAAGGACTACGCGGCTGGTGGAGGAAGCGACCTAGATGACCGCCCCCTGGCCCATGCGCCCTTTGTCTGAGGAGGAGTTCAACAGGCTGGACACTGCCAACTCCGCCGAGGCGAGATACTTCCACGCGAAGAGCTTCCTGGAGGAGTGGAGGAAGGAGGTTATGCAGAAGTGAATCTCATGAACTACACCATCTCAAAGAAGAAAACAGGGGTGGCTCTCCTTGGAATCGCAATCCTCATCCTCTTCATACCGATTCCGGTCTCATACTCTCAATCTCCCCAACCGTTACCCGGAGGCGTCAACTGTGCGTCGATATTCTCAGCAGCGAGCACCCTCCCACTCCTCTACCTTCCAGAGTTCTCCGTAGGCTCCACTTCTGATACCCTGCAAGCTAACGTCACGCTTTCCGGCCTCCAATATGTACAAGGCCAGCAGAACTCGACCTTCAAGCTGGCAGGGGCCTTCGGCTCCATCCATAATCTGACCACAGGGAAACAAGTCGCTACTTTCAGGGCTTCAGGGATATACATAGCTTGGCGCAACGGGACATCCGCAGGTCTACCTCATTCGGTCATATTCGGAGTGTCCATCGCCCAGGTCTACCTTGATGTCACACCATCCATCCAAAAGAAGCTCTCTCTCCCTATTGATTACTTCACTCTGCAAGGCTTCGGAGCCACTATAATCATCAACTGCGCGTCGAACACCTATTCAGTCCAATCAAGCGCCACCACCAGCATAATCAGTATGGTCCAGGGAAAGCTGCCCTCCATATTTTCTTGGAGCTCTACTTGAAGCGCTGCCTGAACTGCTGGCTGAGGGCCGACGAGGCGGAGATCACCCTCAGGGACATGGTGGACGACGACAAGTGCGAGGACCCGAAGCACAACCGCCCGGCATCAGGGTTCCGCGCCCAGATTGTCGATAATCCAGACGCCGAAGCCATGAGAGCGGGGGGGGGCAAACCCCTAGCGGCAGCCGGGAGCGAGAACGAATGACCAGCACCAAGAAGGAGTTCGTGTATCTGATTGACCTCCCCTTCGTCATCAGGAAGGCCACCAAGGAGGGCTTCCAGGAGTTCCGCATCTCAATCCTCGACCCCAAGCGGACTTCGAGGGAGCGCGTCCAGGTGAGATACTGGAGGAACGTCCCTTCGTCCAAGAACAAGACCTGCCCCGACTGCGGCTTCGAGGTCAACAACTCCATCAACCTCCTCGCCCACCAGAGGAAGGCCAGGCACGGCGAGTTCGCGGAGCCGAAGGCGCTCTACTCAGCAGAGGAGGCAATCCCGACTTGACGATTCAGATTCAGAAGCGCATCCTCAACGCCGGGTGTGGCAACGATTCCTACGGCACCGACCGGATAGACCTCCACGCGACGCCCGCCACTACGAAGGTCTGTGATATGGAGCTGGGTCTGCCCTTCGAGGCTGAGATCTTCGACGAAGTGCTTTCCCGCCAGAGCATCGAGCACATGAGGAACCCAGGGAGGCTCCTCGAAGAGTTCCACCGTGTATTGAAACGGGGGGGGCTCCTCACCCTCACCACCGACAACGCGAGGTACTGGCGATACCTCTTCAGGGCCAAGGTCTACCACGGCGCCACCGACGACGACCAGCACTTCGGCATCTACTGGCCCTACCACATCGAGAACCACCTGAAGAGGGCGGGCTTCGAGGTGGAGTCCTCTGGTTTCGCCAACTACTTCGGGCACAGGGTCAAGAAGGTCGACACCCTCCTGCTTATGGCGGGCTGGGACGCCGTGGCGCTCCCACGGATCCAAGTGGTAGGCCGTAAGCCTTGAAGGCCCTCTTCGTCGGCGTCCTGCTTTTCACTGCCCTACTCCCCGGCGCCTTTTACATCATCCCCAAGCCTTCGACGCCTTCGCTCCCCTACTCAGTGGTCATGGAATCAAATGGCCAGTTCGTCGGCGCCACTACTGGGGACGGCTCGCAGTTCGTCGGCTATCTCAACGGGACGGTCGCCAAAGCCACGCCCGACGGGAGGATCCTGACCTCGACGGCCCTCCCCGACCGCAACTCCGCCGCCCACCTCCTCTTCCTGAACGGCTCCCTCTATGTCGGCTCCGAAAAGCTCCCCGGCGCCAGGGACGCCGAGCCCTACCACGTCTATCGCCTGGACGCCTCCACCCTCCAGGTCCTCGCTTCCATGAGGTTCCCCAAGGGCAGCGCCGACGGTCTGGTGATGTACCTGAACGGCACCCTCTGGGCCGCCTCCGGCCACTGCAACCTCTACTCCCTGGACCCGAAGACCCTGAGCATCCGGTCGATGATCCCCAGCGTGGCCGAGGACGAGCTGCTTTTCGACGGCTCCAACTACTGGGGTGAGTGCATCAACATGGTCTACGTCTTCCAGGGCAACCATACCATAGCGACGGGCCAGCTTTCCTTCCCCGACAGACCCCGGGGATTCTTCATGCAGGACGGCACGATCTACGCCACCCGGACTTCCGATAATTCACTCTTCAGGATGCAAGTCTACGGCTCCCAGGTCGCCTTCACCAAAGTCGCTTCGCTCGGAGGGACGCCCACCAAGGACACCTTCGACGGCTGGGCCTACCTGACAGACGACAACCACCCGGTCCGGGCGAGCATAGCGCACTACGGACCCGGCTTCAGCCTCGAATCCCTGACCCTCCTCCCAGGCTACGCCCTCCCCACCGACGCCTCCCAGCATTCGATGTTCAGCTTCCAGGGAAAGCTCTGGTTCGTCACCGACTCCACGATGGGTTTCCTCTGGACGAGCAGAGACCCTTGGACCTTCACCAATTCCTACGGGGACAGGTGCGAGACCTTCCTGAATGGGACCACAGTCTGCCGAGGAGGAGGCCCTTGAGCTATCAGGTCCAGGAGACGCCGCTCTGCGCCAAGTGCATCGTCCACATCGGGGCCAACCTTCACGGCCTGGACTCCAGAAGGACGGTCCCCTCGCTCTGTGAATGCCCCGACTCCAGGTGCGAGCACCACAGGAACTAGAGGTAGCCCCGGACCCAGGGCTCCATCATCAGCCTCTCCGACTCCACGAAGGGAGCGTTGAGATAGTGGTCCATCGAGGTCTTGCCCGTGTGTCCCTGGCTCTGTGCGATTATCGGCCACGAGTTAGGCTTGTCCCGGTAGTAGAATATCAGCCAGCTCTCCCAGGTCTTCCGCATCGTCTTCGGCCCCAGCGCCGACGGGTCTATCCCGGATTCATTCGCCCACCGCTTCAGGGCGTCCCCCCAAGCCCACCACGACGGCAGAGCCACCGGGCAGCCTATGAATTTCTTCACCACCTTGCACCCCATCGGCGTCAGCCTCACCCACCTGTCCACCTGCGTCCTTCGGACCTTCCCCACCGCCTCCTTGGGCAGATGAAGGAAGGGCCCTCCCTTGTACCATTCCGAACCGTGCCATTGGAGCCTCTGGCCCTCCACGTAGCGCATCCCTGTCATCAACAAAGTCACCAAAAAGGTAGGGCCCCACAGCCCCGAACCCTGCCATCCGGGAATCCGACCAGAGGCACTTAGGATCGGTGCGAACTCCTGGGGCCTGAGAATCCTGGTCCCGTTCTTGACGATAGGCTCAAGCTGCAACGCCAGGGCCACGCTTATTCTCCCCCAGGCTGGCAAGTTATATGACAAAACTGAGCCGAGCCTGTTCGCAGGGCTTTTCTAAGAGAAATTTTCTTCGGAGAGGTGGAGATGGGGGAGTATGGCACCCTTTTATTCTCCTTTAAGTAGTTTGGACTCGCAGGTACAGCTTCCCGCCGTCATGTGGTAGAATATCCCAGGCACCGAGCGGCGCTTCCTGCCTTCAAGCTCCACCTGGGCCGTTATCTCCTTGGCGTTGAGCCCCTTGGCCTCTAGCTCCCGTATGCGCCTGTGCATCTCCAGCATCTCCTTGGCGTGGGGCGTGAGAGCGCCCTGCTTCGGTTCGGGCTCGATCGGCTTGTCGAAAGCAGGGCGTATCTGAAGCAGCTCGGCCAGGTCGTATCCCTTGTACTTCAGCCACTCAATCTCACCTATCACCCCGTGGCAGACGCCGTTCCACCTGTCGAGGCATACGAACTGCCGCACCGGCATATTCCGAAGGAATGAGGGCCAGGTCTGCCTCGTCCTGAACGGAGTCGAGAGCCACTTCATGGCGAACTCGGGCTTGAACACCCAATCCAACTCGTCGGGTATCACCTGGGGACCGAACCCCTTCAGCACCTTGTAGCTGGCAAGGTCCCTATAGTCCACATGGACTCCCTTCCATCTTTGATTGTCCACGATGGGCGCTATGCCCGAGTGGGCTCTCTGCGCGTTCATGTCCGCGAAGACATACTCCGCCTCCTGCTGGTCCTTGGTCATGTTCGCCCTGAGCTGGGCCATGATGACCTTGCGGGCCTCTCTCACTATCAGAGCGATTATCGGCTTGCCGGTCTCCTGCTTGTACCCCCTCCGGTCCCTGAACATCTGGAATATCCGGCCCAATGAAGAGTAGTGGACCGCTTCGTTCCTGAACAGCATCCGGTCGGTGACGACGACCCTGTATTGGTTCGCCTTGGCTATCGAGAAGTCGCTGACCCGGATTGTGGGGAAGGGCATCTCCCCAGCCCAGGAGTCATCAACGATGGCCGCCGTCTCGTCCTTATAGGGAGACTTGAACCAGGTTAGGCTCTCCGAGTCGTTGTCTGAGCCGAAGAGGTCCCGGACCCGATAGTAGGGGCTCTCGGCTAGGTAGTTCGTCGCCTCCGCTATGTCTGCCCCCATCTTCCCCTGGTCCACGTCGCCCACGTTGTAGAACGCCCAAGGCAGGGACCAGTCCACGAACTCCGCCCTCCTCCCCTGAAGCCAGTTTATCGGCCTCATCGGGACCGCCCTCACGGTCTCTAAGGCCATGCCTATTCCTTCTGTTCGAGTATCTTGGCGAGAGCCTCGGGGTCGAGGACCTGGGAGGCATCGAACCTGAACCCTCCGCCGTTGTTGCTCTGGAGCCCGATTATGGTGGTCCCGAGCGCATCCTTGCCCTGGAACGAGCCGCCAATCACGATGTCGGCGAGCAGGTCTATCGAACTCAGGGTGCTCATGGCGACCCTATCTTCGCAGTCAGAGTCGCAGTAGTCCCAATAGATTTGTCCGAGCATCGTCCAACTGACATAAGCCGTGCCGAACTTCACCCTCTCCGATGAGGCTCCCTCGGGAGCCCCCGTCCAGTTGACTTCTCGCCTGAGCCGCATATACCGCTTGTAGAGGGTCTTCTTGGTCTTGGACCAGGCGTTGCCGTCCTGCTTCAGAGCGTCGATGGCTGCTAGCTGCTCAATGAACTCAGCGTCTGTCCCTCCCCATCGTTCTATCCTAGAGCCAGTCCTGTCGATCTTGTGGAACTGGTAGCCCGCTTTTTGGAGGTCTCCCTGTACCTGCTCGGCCTGCTTCCTCACCGAGATGTCTACGGGGCCGAACTTCACTGCCGCTTCGCCCTCCTCCTGCTCATCACATAGAGGACGGCCACGAACCCGAAGATCGCGACCGCGCCCACGGTCAGCGCGTTAGCCTGGGCGTATTCGTAGATGCTAGTCCCCGCCCCGGTCGAGTTCAGGTAGTAATAGGTGCCGAAGAGGGCGGCTAGGAGGACAAGCCACTGCACCCACTTGCCGGTGAGCTTGAACCCTCCGCCCCATATCCCTTCGATGTTGCCGAAGGCCCTCTTGAGGTAGTCGATGAACTCTTGGCGGTATTTCTGGACTTCGCGCCCGACCTTCATCAGCCCGCGTATCTGCTGGTCCTGGACGTCGAAACCATACTTCAGGTGCGTGTTCTCCCCCGAGAGGTGGAGGATTATCGCTCCTTGGGCGTGGATTATGCTGGCCTTCTCGAAGGGGGGCGGCGGGACCACTCTCGGGACTTCCTTATGTTCGGTCTGTTGGCCGCTCATTTCTGGGTCGCTTCCTGAATCTTCGTCGCATCGTAGGTCGTCAGGGCCTTCCCGTTCTGCTCGTTGAGGATGACCGTGTCGATGATGCCTTGGAGATTGGCCCTGGAAAGCATCTCCAGCTCAGAGTCCCAATCCTGCATTATGTGCCTGACCACCTTGGAGCCCCAGACCTGGAAGTGGATGGGAATCTTGACGCCGTTCTGCATGTAGGAGATGGAAGAGAGGATGGAGATGGAGAAGTCCGAGTGGCCGTGGTTGAACGGGCCCTCCCCCTTCCACCTGGCCGCGTTCTTCCTGGGCTGGAAGTGTTGGAACTTGTCCTCCCTGTCGGGCATTATGCGAAAGTGCTCGGCCATCTTGCCGAACTCGGGCATGAACTCCTCTTCGTGGGGCTCCACGTAGTCCTTGTAGATGTAGAGGTCGCGCCTCCCCGCTTCTCTCTGAGGGTAGACACCGAGAAGGACCCTGCGGTTTATCATGGTCTCCATAGGGTTTGCCACGTCCTGCACCTTGCCGGTCTGAGGGTCGGGGACGTAGACCTCTTCGCCGAGGTGGAGCCTTTCGCCCGCCTGCCTCTTGACCACCTCTCCCTTGAGTATGATGAATGAGATGAAGCCGATGTAGAATCCGCCCGCAAGCACCTTCTGGAGCGTAGGGTCGGTTGTCAACGCCCCCACGCCGAGGATGGTGACGATCAGGACTGTCAGCATAATCGCGGATTGTGCGCCCTCTGATTCAGGCCACTTCATTCTTCTAGCGCCTTCCTTATTGCTTCCTCTTCAAATTCCATGATAGGCTTGGAAATCTTGGATTCAACCCAAAGCCCCGTCGAAAAGAGCCAAGCAATTCCTGCCAGTCCCATGATGTCCAAGATAGGCCAAGCCTTCACACTGGCAAAGTCATTCAGAAGCGCAGAAATGAACATGAGCGCCAATGTCGGGAAGATAATGACCCAACCGAACTGCTGTTGACGTTTGATTCGTGCTTCGTATTCTGCTCTCCTCAAGCTATTCCTCTCCTGAAACGTCGGACTGTGTGGGGGCCCTGACCTGAGATTCTTTCTCCTTGTCCGTCGCCGGAAGTTCGACTGGCTTGTCCTCCGGGAACTCTATCTCCCATTGGGGCTCCGCGCCCGAGTTCACCACCGCCCCCCTGTTCTTGATTACAATCTTGAAACGCCCCTCCCTGATGGGCCGCTCTATCTCCTTGCTGATGGCCCTCTTCAGGATGGGGCCAATCCCTTCGGGCTGTTCAGGCTTCGGCAGTTCACCCTCAAGCCTCTTCGCCCTCTCTTCGTTTGCCTCAGCCTGAGGAGTCTTTTGGACGGCAGGGGCAGCGGGCGCAGATTCCGCCTTGGCTGTTCTCTTCATCCTCAGATAGTTCCTGAGCACTAGAGCACCGACAGCGAAGGCCCCGAGAAGGATGACAGTGGGAATGAAGAGTGAGACCATCAGTATTCAAACCTCGGCTTGCAATCGCAGACCGGCACCTGGCCCTGGGGGGCGAAGTGGAGGACGCCCTTCGAGCAGACTATGAAGCTGACGTTGAGGAACCCCGCAACATCCACCTCCATGTTGAGCGTGTCGGCTATCTTCTTGAGCGCTGACTTCCTGACCGGGATGACAAGAGGGCCCTTGTCTTGGACTGACAGCCTGGCGTTCTTCGGCTCCCCCTCTGCCACGATTCAGGGCTATCCCAATCTTCCTTAATATAGTTGAGTGATGCTCGGATGTCCCCTTATATACCGAAATCAACGGCGCAAGAGACTGAAAACAATGGACGTGACCAGAGACTACTCCCAGATCAACGCCCACAAATGGAAGTTGTGGGAAATCGCGGGGATAGGACTGGTTGCTTACCTCATCTTCGTACCAGGCGCAATCGGCACAATCACAGGGTTCTTCAGCGGCCTCAACATATCGGGCGCAGGCGGCGGCGCGGTGGCAGGCGCACAGCCGGGCAAGATCGCCATCCAAGTCAACGACCCTCTGGCGGGAAGCGGCAACAACGCCCCGACGCTCGCCATCTACCCCCAGAGCTCAGTCGTAGTCGGCGGCGTGACCTACGGCCCCTCGCAGATAATCGAGTCCCCAACAGTCACATCTGCGGGCGTAGCAACCACGGCGGCCTTCTACCCACCGGGCGCACAGCTCATCGGCAAACTGACGCTCAGCAACTACGAGACCGAATACTGGAAGTTCACCTATCCAGGGGCTTCGGCTTCGCAGGTGCAGGGCGGACAATGGCCTACGGTCATCCTCTACCAGCCTAAGCTCGCCACCATCACAATCTCCCTGACCGACGGCTCGGGCAACACCTACGCCTCGGCTGGGAACGACATCAACTTCACCAACTCCGGCGCGTGTACCTCCGGCAACAACTGCCTTGGGGTGTCTTCGACGACTTTGACGGTGACCATCACCAACACGGTCGCCAACACCGGATACATCTCCACCTTCGACCCGCAGAACAACGTCAACTGGTGTCTCGCAGGCAGCTTCAAGGAGGGCACTTCGGGTTCTCCCAACAAGGCCACCTACTCAGGGATGCCGGTCGGCTTTACTGTGGGATCGCAGAGGTTCTACGCCACCAACCTGAACGGCGGCTTCGGCTCCGTCCCGGCTGGCGCTAACTTCACTCCGCAGAACAGCGGGTGCAACACCAACAACATATCCAGCGGAGGGCTCACGGAGCAGACCGTCGGCACAACGACCAACGGCGGCTCTCTGAGCTTCAAGTTCACCGCAGGGGTGGGTTCACTGACCCACGGCAACACCATCGTCGATTCGATCCAGGTCTGGGAATACGCTGACCTGACCTACGCGGCAGCCAACAGCGGCGTCTTCTCACCATCCGCTGTCCAGCTCGGCAGCACATTCACCTTCACCCTCGCGGCCTAAGAGATAGCCATGCATCGCACTCTGATGCTCGCGGCTGTCCTCTTCGGGGGCCTCTTCGTCATCGGGTCTGTCTTCTCGCTCGCTGCCTTCCTGGGACTCTCAGGACTGGCAGGCCAAGCTGCGACAGCGGCGGAGCTTGCAGTCTTCGTCCTGGTAGTGGACAGATACATCCTCCACAAGAAATCCTAGAAGGGTAAGCGACCATGAACGCGAGAAGGCTGTCTGGAGACAGGCAGCCCTCCCATCTGTTTTCGCAACGGTGAGAGCTTGAAACTTCGGACAATCGGATACGGCATGATACTGATAGGGTTCGTTCTCATACTGTTCAATCTGCCAGGGGCCTCCGTAGGAGGCGGACCCACGACAACCCTTCCATGCTTCCAGGGCGGGCCTTGCACTTCGACAACCCGGACCTCCCCCGGCAACAATCAGGCCCTTGTAGTGACCGTCTCGGCTTCGCCCAACCCGGTGAACGTCGGTTCCCCGGTGACATTCAGCGCCTCCACCACTTCAGGCCAGGCCCCCTACTCCTACGTCTGGTACTTCCAGGACATGGCGGGGATCGGAGCCACGGGACAGACTGTCACGCACACCTACGCGGCCTCGGGCGTCTACAACGTGGTGGCCTTCGCCACCGATTCGCAAGGAAACACGGGGCAGGGGAGCGTCCAACTCACGGTGACGGCTCCGGCGACCCAGAACTGCACCAACTGCATAGTCATCCATGTCGTCTCGTCCTATTCTAACGCCAACGTCCCTGGGGCCTCCGTGACACTCGGCTCCTCGACTAAGACCACCGACGCCAATGGCAACGCGGCCTTCAACGTCCCATCCGGCAGCTACTCTCTGACCGTCTCGGCCTCCGGCTACATGACTCTGAGCAAAACAGGAGTGCAGTTCGCCCAGGGCCAGACTTACACCTTCGCCATCGTGAACTCCAACCTGGGCTCCCTCGCGGTGGTGGGCGGCTCGTCCTTCGGCGTGCCTAACGGGATGCTCTTGGGCTTCGGTTTCCTCGCCGTGGGCGTCTTCATGGTGAGGAGACGGAGCTGATGAAGCGCACCTACGTTCTTGCTATCCCGGTCGTGTTGCTCGCCGTCTACCTGTTCACCTTCCAGACGACGGGGGGCGGCAGCATCGGCCAATCCTTCTGCCAGGTGACGGCCACGACTTCGGGGACCTACAACAGCGTCCTTGGCGTGAACTACCTCTCGAATATGAGGATGAGCTTCTCGGAAGGGGCTTGCTATCCGATCCCGACCTGTCTGCCATCTCTCGACATATTCCCCACGCAGATACCCTACACGATAACGGCCTCCCCAGGGGGACAGAAGGCCAGCGGCACGGTGAACGTCCCTCAACTCACGGTCAACTACAACTTCCAGACGACGAGCACTTTCTGCTTAAGCGTGGGGACCTACCAGTTCACATGGAACTCCCCGATCCAGGTCAACCTTCCTTCGCAGGGCCAGTCCTTCACACAGTCCTTCACAGTGAGCTAAGATGAAGTCGAAGACCAATCTCTACCTGGCGGTCGTTGCGGTCGCCCTGCTCTCCTGGTGGCTGGGAGCCTGGATTCTTCTGCTCGGCTTCGCCCTCGGATACTACGGACAGAAGGCCCTCTCCACCGCAATCATAGGGGGCGTCGGCCAGGTCACTCTCACCTACATGGCGCTGTCGCAGAACCTTTTCGCCTTTGTCTTCGTCGGAGTGCTGGGGGCTGGGTTCGTCATCATCGGGGGGTTCGTCCTCGGCGCTCTTGAAGCTCTCGTCGGCTGGTGGCTAGCCAGGTGGGTGAAAAAGTGAAACTGAACTTGTACCTGATTGCTGGCGTCGGCATCCTACTCTATGCGCTTTACGTTCCTACCCAATGTCTGTTTGGGTGTTCAGGCATCAATTCGGTCGTAAATGTCAACGACCAATTCGTAGGTGGCATTGGAGTAGTGCTCATCCTCATCGGTGTCTTTGGAGGCAAGAAATAGGTGAGCAAGAAGCAATACGAACAGGCGGTTGGTCTGCTCGGGGCCCTGGTAGGACTCCTAGAAATCCTGGGCGTCCTGTTGCTTTCGCCCATCCCTCAGAGCACGGTGAGCATGGTCTCCCCGGCGATCTCCACGGACACCCTCTTCGGAGCCGTCCTCTTGGTGGGAGGCTTCCTGCTGTACAGGAGCGCGGGTAAGCATTAACTCCAGACTCGCGGCGCTCGCCTTCCTCGGCGTCTCCGTCCTCGTGGCCTATGTCGGCTTCACAAATGGCTCCATAGTCGGCGGGACCTCCAGCTTCTCTCAGGGCCAATCGAATCTGATAATCCTCCTGGGCTCGGTCGGGGCCTATGTCATTTACCGGAAGGGCAAGAAATGAAGTCAAGACAGCAGAGCCTGATTCTCTTCGCTCTAGGAGGGTTCTTCATCCTCGGGGGCGCCGTGCAGTTCCTCCCGTCCTTCCCTCTCTCGACCGTGAACATCGGAGGACAGTCCTATCCGGCTGCCTGCTCTTCCTTCTGGTACTCTTGGGGAGGGGGCCAGTTCAGCACCCAGGCCTTTGCGGAGCAGGCGTCGACCTACGCGGCTCAGACCCAGCAAACTGCCTGGAAGGTGTATCTGCTTCCGCAAGGCGACTATGACGCCATTTCTTCGTCGGGGCTGCCAGCTGCAGGGGCACAGCTCGTCGCTACGGTCCAACCGGGCCCGGCTTGTCCACCACCTTCCATGACCACCACGACGACTTCCACTCAGGCGTCCCTTCCAGGCCAGATGACCACGACGGGCTATGACCCGACCGGCTGGTATGCTCTAGGCTTCGGGGCTCTGGTCCTCGGGGTAGTCCTTGGGAGGAAGCATTGAGCCCAAGGAAGACATTCTCTCCGTTGGTCATCTTTGCGATCTTCCTTCTAGGCTCCTTCCCAATCGCTCTCGCATCCAAGCCCGCCTTGGCAGATACGAGCAGCATCGGCTTCACAGAGGCGAACTATCAGGGCCAGGTTCTCGGAATCTCCGGCCAAATCACTACCGCCTCCGCCAGTCTCCAATCTTCACAGGACATCTCATACTGGTTTGGGGCCTCCCTGTCAGATGGGACTTTCATGCAAGTCGGTTATGGAATCGACGCAGCGATAAACGGAGGAAGGCCGACGGCCTTCTGGGCTTCCTGCCAAACATCACAGCCCGGAAATTGCAACGTGCACAACGCGCAGACCGTCAGCGGGACCAACTCTTACGCGGTGATGCAGAACGGACCCTCATGGCTTCTGACCATCAACGGGTATCTCATAGGCTCGATTTCAGATGCCAATCCAGCAACCTCCACGCAGGTTGCGCTCGAAGTCCAGCCTTACACCTTGACCGCTCCCGTCTCAAGTTAT
The DNA here is from genome assembly GCA_028867035.1 of Nitrososphaerota archaeon. GTDB lineage: Archaea > Thermoproteota > Nitrososphaeria > Nitrososphaerales > Gagatemarchaeaceae > UBA183. Next base: position 13,315 of record JAGWHB010000014.1, read on the forward strand.
TCCAATGTCGCTCTCACCGTTCCGAATGGCGGCATAGCCTTTTTGGATTCCTTTCAGGGAAGCGTCTCATCGAATCCGTTTGGAAATCCTAATGGATTCAGCCTGAGCTGCCAAGGCAATCCAACCTTACAGATGGGGGCTGGTCTACCTCAAGGAACCATGGCTAACTGCAATGCGCCAATGCAGGGCGACCCTTCTTGGATGATCTTCCTTGTATTGGGAGCCGTGGGCGTCTTCATCCTGTATCAGTATGGGGGAAGGAAGCCTTGAGCTACGAAAGATACTACGTCGTGCTGGACGCCATAGGGCTAGGCACCGTAGTCCTCTCACTCTCCATCCTCTTCCTCGAGGGGCTGGGCGCGTCCTCAGTCATGCTCACCGCCGTCTACATCAACCTGCTCACCGTGGCCGGGCTCGTCCTCGGAGTCGGGACCGGGGGCCTCCGATGGGCCGTCTCCGGCGTGAACCACACCCAGGCGATGAAGGAACTGGTCTACTACCTCTACGCCTTCGGCGCCATCGCCCTGATGAACCTCTTCGTGAAGGCAATCCCTCCGAACCTGGCGATAAGCCCGAACGTGGGGAGGGTGATCGCGGTCGAGATATCCAGCGCGGAGGAGGTCTGGTTCAGGGGGTTCTTCGGCACCTACCTGGCGAACCAATACCGGAGGGCCGGACTGGTAGGGGGGATGCTCGCCCAGGCTATCGTCTTCGCCACCTACCACCTGTTCGTCTACGGGGACGACCCTTCGGCCCTTCTCATCGTCGCCGGTGCGGGCTTCATCATGGGCTACGCGGATATCAAGGCGAAGTCTCTGACCCCCTCGCTCTTGGCCCACCTTACGAACAACCTCTTCGCCTCCGGGGTCATCTAGGGGCGTCAAGCGTATATCCAACTTAGGGAGAGGGTGGCTTGAAAGTAATTGGGGGTGTTCGCCTGTCTGCTCGTCCTTTCGCTCTTCGCCGCCTGGCCGTTCTACGTCGGCCCCTCTCAGGCTTCCATCGTCCAAGTGTCAGGCACTAGCATGAACGACGCCTACGATCGTATAGTCCTCGTGAACT
>JAGWHB010000015.1 GCA_028867035.1 Nitrososphaerota archaeon
CCCCGAGTGGGCTGCCTCAGTCATAGGCCAAGCGCACACCCAAGGCGCGGCGGTGTTCTTTAAACAACTCGGCGGCAAGGGTGGAGGAGGGGCAGGCGGCGACCGCCTGAACGGCCGCGAATACAAGGAGTTCCCGATCTGATTTGTGCTACCGTTGCGAGGTCAAGACATGCAAGTGTGAGAAGGAGCCAGGGTGTGGCAACCTGATAGAAGGGCCGTGTGGCGAGTGCGGGCACAGGGTCGGGGGGAACCGAGCTTGACGAAGCAGGACATCTTAGGCGTGGTGGAGCACACCCACCTCCGCAGGATGCACTACGAGCCCTCGACGATGAAGCTGGTCTGCGACAAGCACAACGAAAGCCTGTTCGGCGGCCGCCTTCCGGACAAGGCGGTCACGAGGAATGCTAAATGCTACTTCTGTGCCCATCTGGAGGAGGCGGTACGGAATTGAGCGAGCAGAAGTTCGGCGGCCAGCTCTGGCAGTTCTATTCGGATGCCTACCGATGGGTCGTGGACCGATACAAGGACGAGGTGGACTGGGCTGAGTCCCTGGACTTCGCCGAATGCACGCCCGAGCGGTTCCTTGACGAGTACCTGTGGACCGTGATAACTTCCGGCCTCAAGATTGAAGGCGCGGGCAGGAAGCTGTTCGAGAAGTTCAAGGCCGAAGGGAAGGGCGCGATCAAGCACCCTGCCAAGAGAAGGGCGGTCGAAGCCGGCCTGCTACAGTACCGCCACTGGTTCGAGAGGGTCAGGGAGATGAAGGACGAGAAGCAAATCCTCGAGTATCTCGATGGGCTACCCCATGTCGGGCCAGTGACCAAGTACCAGCTCGCCCAAAACATCGGCGTGCCAGTGGCGAAACCCGACATCTGGCTCGTCCGGGTGGCGGCCAAGTTCGGGGAGAAGGATGTACAAGCTATGTGCCGGAAGATCGCGGAGTGGACGGGGCACAAGGTGAGGACGGTCGACTACGTCATCTGGCGCTACTGCGAGCGTGGGAACTTCCAGCATACCAGTGTAGAATGTCCGAAGGAGAAGAAGGAGAAGCTGATTTGAGCTTGAGAGCCCTGCCGGATTTGAGACGACGTGCGGGGGGCGACCCCCGATTACGCACTGAAGACGGGGCTCTCAAGGTCGTGGATTTGTGTTCCGGCGATGGTGGGTTCTCCCGATATGCCCTTGAAACAGGGCATCAGGTCTTCAGGTTCGATGACAACCCCCGCTTCGCCAATGTCCCTCGGACGTTCCAGAAAGACGTGTGGGATTTCGACGCTGATACGTTCGCAGATGCGGACGTCCTCCTTGCAAGTCCGCCTTGCCAATGGGCGACGGTCCCGTCAATCGGGGCGCATTGGACAGGAGGGTACAGGGCGTACCAGCCAAAAGATGCCGAGACGATAAGGCTCTGGGCTCTAGCGCAGCACTGCCTCGAAATAGTAAGAGACAGCAAGATTCCCATCGCCGTCATGGAGCAACTGGAGGGACTCTCAGGGAAGCTCCTGACCGAAAGACCCACAGGGAAAGTCTGGCTTTGCCAGTATGGTGACACGAGGGCGAAGCCGACCCTTCTATGGGGGCGATTCCCGGAAGGGTTCGAATTCAAGAAATGCCACAATGGGAACCCCGACCATGCTTCGGCTCCACGAGGATCCAAGACTCCCGGTAGCACCCAAGGCATGAAAGGCTCGGCAAGAAGGGCAGATATGTACTTCCTCGGAAGATACCTCTTTCAATGCCTCGAAGGGCCGAAACCATGACCTCTGACATTCCAATTGAGAATGCCGGCGGGGGGCAGGTCGCCCTGGTGCTCCCGAAAGGCAAGTTCCACCTGGTCATCCGTGGTCATGTCCTCAACGCGCTCGCCAGAATCCCCGACGGGTCTGTTGATGTCATAGCCACGAGCCCTCCCTACTACGCGAAGCGCGACTACCGCATAGAGCCCTCCATTTGGGGAGGATCCCCCGCTTGCGCCCATGAGTGGTCCGACATCGCGGTGAAAAGCTCGCCGGGTGGCCCCGTCGACCCCGAGACGACAACCTCTGGGACGCGTGGCACGCAATCCGGGGAGCAAAGGTTCCTGATGAAATCGAGTGCCTGCCCCCGCTGCGGCGCTTGGCGGGGACAGCTCGGCCACGAACCGGACTTCAGACTTTACATCGACCACGTCCTCATGGTCTGTGCCGAACTGAAGCGGGTTCTCAAGCCCACGGGGGTGCTCTTCCTCAACCTCGGCGACACTTACAATGGCGGTGGGTCGCATAGGAACACGCTCAAGGACATCGGCAAGAGGTACACGCCGAAGGTTGGGGAGCTTGAGGCGGGTGACCTTGGGCCGGCATCCCCCTTGAGGCGGGTGACCTTGGGCCGGCATCCCCCGGCGTGGACGATCCGAGTCTCCCAAGGAAAACGATGATGCTAATCCCCGAACGCATTGCTATCGGGTTGACGGACCGCCTCGGCTTCACCGTGAGGAACTTTCTCGTCTGGTTCGCCCCGAACAAGATGCCAGAATCGGTTCGGGATAGGTTCTCCAACAGGTGGGAGCCCGTCTTAATGGCGACGAAGGGTGATGAGTATTGGTTCGACCTGGATGCGGTAAGGGTTCCCCATGAAACGAGGCCTGGTGAGTCCAACGGCAGGAAAAAAGGGAGCGCGGCGGACACGACGCTCGATGGAACCGTGACCCCGGAGGCTGAAGCTGAAGCGCAGAAGTGGGAGGGGATTGGGATGAGGGGGCCGCCGTCGTTCGCCAGGAAGCGCCACAAGGGGTACTTCACCGATGATGGTGAGCCCCTCGTCGACTTCGGGAAAGGCAAGAACCCCGGCGATGTCTTAATCGTGAACACGCAACAACATGGCTTCGCGCACTTCGCAGTCTACCCCGATGCCCTTGCCGACATCTTCGTGGCGGCCGCCTGTCCGGGCGAAATCTGTAGGAAATGCGGCCGTGCGAGAAGCAGGGTGACAGAAACCGAGTATGATGTCAGGAGCGACAGACCAAAAGGGCTCGAGCCCAAGCTGGCGGCCAACGTCGACAACAAGTTCAAGAATATGAAGTTCACGGGAAGTGCAATCCACCGCACGGTTGGCTGGACCGAGTGTGGCTGTGGTTCCGGCTGGGTTCCCGGGGTCGCGCTCGACCCCTTCGCCGGATCCGGCACCACTGCACTCTCGGCACTCAAGGCCGGCAAGTCTAGCATAAGCATCGAAATCAACGGGGCATACATTGAGGACATACTCAAGCCGAGGCTCGGGTTCGGATCTCACCCCGTCGACGAAACGAATGGGATAGCGTGGATGGAGGAAAGGGCGTGAGGTACTTCAGTGAATTCGCAGGCATCGGTGGGTTCGACCTGGCCGCGAATGGCCTCGGCTGGGAGAAAGTGGGTTACTGCGAGAACGACAAATGGGCACTCGAAACATACAAGGCGAATTTCGGCGATGCTGGATGGCATTGGGGCGACGCGACGACGATGTCGGTTGAGTTGGTGCCTGACTTCGACATTCTGTTCGCCGGCTTCCCGTGTCCGCCCTACTCAAGAGCCGGCAAACGGATGGGCATGGAGGATCCGAGGGGGAAGCTCTTCCACGAGATAACGCGCCTCCTGGCGGCCAAGGAACCCCGGTTCTTCCTACTTGAGAACGTGGCCGGGCTGACGGACGAGAATTTCAGGTCGGTGTTCTGGTCCATGCAGAAGAGTCTGGAGAGTCTCGGGTATAGGGTCTTCACGAAAGTTCTCAATTCGGCGGATTTCGGTGTACCACAGCATCGGGAAAGGGTCTTCTTCGTCGGATTCCGCGACGGTGGTAATCTCGGCGAGGCATTCGCATGGCCGCAGGCAGTTCCTCTTAGGACAAAGCTGGCGGACGTACTTGAGAAGGGCGTACCAGAGAAATACTACGTCTCGGAGCGGTTGATTGAATCATTGAGGAGGCACAGGGATGGCAGGAGAAAGGGGCGACTTAAGAAGGTCGCCGATGTCTATCCAAACCAGTCGGATGCGGGCAGGGTGTATCAGGGCGACATCTCAAGGACGCTGAAAGGCGAAGCCGGTGGCCTTGGGGGGAAGACCGGCCTCTATGTCATCCCGCACGGCAACAACTCGGGAGGGTTCTTCGGATCGGAAGTGTCACCCACGCTTGACAACGCTGGAAGCAGGTTTCTGACGCTTGAAGGGGATGCTCACACCGCCCTCCTGCATAGCAGGGGGTTCGAAATCAGGAAAGGGGAAGATAGCCACGCCTTGAAGGGGGCGGAGGGCGGAAGCTCGAAGGTTTTCCTCGTCGAGACGGCTAACCGAAATAGCATGAGGACGGACAGTTGGTACAGGCTGGCAGAAGTCGCAGACTCACTCGACACTACAGGCACGTCGCAGGGCGTGGCGGACAGGGTTGGCTACAGGGTGAGGCGGCTAACCCCACGAGAATGCGCCCGCCTCCAGGGGTTCCCAGACTCCTTCGTCATCCCTGTCTCTGATGCTCAAGCGTACAGGCAGTTCGGCAACGCGGTCACGGTTTCGGTAGTCGAAGCCATCCTGCGGAAGATGGAACCTTGGCTACAGGCTTCCGACATTCCGTAGACGAATGCTAGAGAACTAGGCGATTATCTGTTCTTCGCCAACTGGTACACAGTCCAGGTCGCGATGCTTGAGATTACGATGGAGAAGCCCAGCCCCAGCCAGAAGATGAGCTGGGACACCCAAGTCCCCTGCAGTTGGGTGAAGCCGAGCGTCCAGGACTGGATCCAAGGCCCCGCGAAGACGTAGTAGAGGATGGGGCCGGCGACGGGGATCAGGCCCACGAAGGCGGCGATCTCGGTGAGGAAGGCCAGCAGGACGGTGGAGAGGCCCCCAGCGAAGCTCTGGCCGTAGACGAAGTAGCCGAGGATGAAGGCAATGACCAAGAACATAATCGTGCCGCCTGAGCCCGAGGAGGCGGTTTCCTTCTTGGAGGGCAGTTACGAAGCCAACTCCGCGAGCCCAAGGATGAAAGAGATGATGGCGACGAGTCCGACACCGAGCTGGAGGCTGCCGCTGAGTAGCCAAGAAGAAACCCCGAAGAGGGACACGCCGATTGCGGATAACGCCAGACCCAGCCGCTTCTTGATTCTCAAGGCCCTAGTCCCGCATTCGTGTGAAGAATGTCAGCAGTCATTAGAAACCCAGCTCCTTGGCCTTGTAGATGGCCGCCCCCACAATGAACAGAATTGCGGGAATTAGGTAGTTAATCGCGTTCACATTCGTCGTTATTGTGAATGTTGACCCAGATGCGCAACCCGTGGTCGAGGGCAAATTGTAGCTCGTCCCTGGGGCGATAGATACTGCTCCCCCTCCAGGATTAGGGCAATTCACGGCAGTTTGCCCTGCGTTGACAGTGTAAGTTGTTGGTCCAAGCCAAGCTACACCCCCCGCGTACACAAGGACGGACATAACCAACGCCAGTCCCATGACCGTGAAGCCCACGACCTTCGCCTTTTTCATTTCTTACATTCGCCCTCCGTCATTCCACATGGGAATGTTGGCGGTCATTTCCAGCTCCATCTAACATCTGGCCAAGCCAGCAGGAGTGCGATACCCCAGAAAATAAAAAGGATGAGCACGCTCCCAAACCAAACCGGAAGCGTGAAACCATAGGCGGCCTGTTGAGACTGTAGGGAAGTCTGGTTGTAATTCAGGGGTTGGAAGACAATTACTAGAAGGCCGAGTACGAAGAATACGAGTGCAACGACCTTCTTCCCTGGGATTGTGTAGACCATCTATCTTCCGCCTCCGGCATTATCATGTAGAATGTCAGTCAAGTTTGGCTACCACCCATCTGCCAACCATCGCTATTCCGACCCCACTGGCGACTAGGATTGCATCGGCCCACCAAGGCCATGTAGGCAGACCGCCAGACAAGCCGTAAAGACCTACAATGAACACTAGGCCGCCTACAGCAAAAATCAAGCCCCCGAAGAACCCGTCTAGTCTTGCGTCCTCAAGCTTGGTCAATCCTAAGCCCCCTCCGGCATTCGCATCAGGAATGTCATACTCGTGCCTCCACGAAGCGGATCTGGCTTGCAGGGCCATATTGGCTGTGGAAGTCGGCTTTGAGTTGCCTGAAGGCGGCCTTAGCTTGCCGGAGGGTGAAGTTCTTCGGGTAGTAGACGAAGACCGTCCTGCTGGCGCGGTCCCGGAACCGTGGATTGTCCTTGATGTAGTCGACTGCGTACACCAAGTGGTCAACCGTCGGCACATCGTGTGGGCCTTCCTCTAGGTGATACCAGGGCGCGCTGGGCCGCCGTTGCGGGCGAGCCTAACTTTAATCTTGGCGACCATCAGTTGCCCCTCCAGCGCTTCAGGACGTCTCTAGCCGCCTGTTTGGCACCCCCGAGAGTGTATCTGGTCCCAAACTCTTGATCGAGGATTTTCATCCCGCGGAAAAGCCTAGCTTCGAAGCCATATCCAGCACTCTTGTATTTTCTCCATACTGCCAAGACGACAATTCCACCGTCTGGGGCTTTGACCTCGGCACGCCACGCCCTCTCTGCGCCCGTAGGATGTCGAACCTTATGCCACTCGACCATTCTCTTCACCTATGATGGGGCGGAAGTCCCCGCAGTGGACGGCGATCAACGCCTCCACCCCCGTAAGAGTTGCATATAAAACCGCGCCAGTCAACCGTACTCGAGCCTCCTGACCTTCTTGCCGCCTTTCTCCCCCCTGTGGACGGCCACGCAGGACCCGCCATGCCCGTCGAACCTGCTGCACAAGTGTGTGACGCTCGACCCGCTTTCGCACTCGATTGGCTCGTCGCAGTAGCCGCGCTCGCCTACTTGCTCTTGCTCGAACCAATAGGCGGGTTCACGCTTTATGGCTGTGGCAGGCGGCACAATCCTGTTGCCGAAGGCGTCGAACTTCACCGTAGTAACCTCCATCCTTGTAGTTTTGCCGCGCTCCGGCAGAGTTTGTGTACCAACCGACGTCGGTAAATCACCCCTTTCCCCCTGTCGACCACATGGCCGCAGTAGGCGCAGGTCTTTACTTTCTTGGCTCCCAGATTCGTAGTTGGAATGTCAGCCAACAGGAGGCACCCCGAACGGCGGCGTTGATCCTGGTGGAACCCGAGGGAAGGAGGATGGCGAACCGTAATGACTCGCTTTTGCCTCGCGGAGTTCGGATTTGAGCCTCAAGATTTCTGCTTTCAATGATGCGACTTCACTCTCAAGTTCCTGAATTCGCAGTCTTAGCCGGTGCTCTTCGTCTGGCATTCCTTCATCGAATGCTGTCATACTACTTGTCAATCTCCAAGTGGCTGAGTTCTTCCTGACTTAGGGAGGATTTGAGAACCGCACCATAGCCCCAGTAGCTACCGCCCCAATCTGGAGGCGATTTCTTGATAGCTTCTTCTGCCGTGTCAGCTTCGACTTCCCGCAACCAGCCCGGAGCCTTGGCCTCCCCGCAGTTGTGAACCAGCCAGATCAATCCTTTTTTGCCCCCTTGGTGTTCGCTAAACCTCTCACCTTAACATGGCAGAAGGTGACCGATCCCTTGGATGCATGGGCGTATCTCGTGTAGGTGTAGTAGGCTCCTGATTTGCTCATAGCCTGATAGGTGTAGGGGCCTCTGCCTTGGCCTCCGCAGACGGGGCAGGTAGTCTTGGGCTTCATCTTCTACCCTTCTTTGGGGTTGCCATTCTCTTGAGCGCCCTCTCCGTTCTTGCTCCTCCACACCATATGCAATTCCCTTCTGCGTCCGAAGCCATGTAATGTTCGCATTCTGTCGAATGCCGACAGGGGAAGGTGCCATTGGGTTGACTCGGCGAAAAGACCTCTTTGTGTTTGGTCATGCGTGATATTTCTCCCAGAGGGCTCGAAGGTATTCATTCTCTTCTGCTATTGTCCTTCCCTTGTGGTCCCATTCTGAGGTTGGAATGTCAACCAAGTCCTCGAACCGCCAAATTCCTCGATAGACCCCCTCTTTGAAGGAATCCATGTCTCGCTGCGAATGGGAGAGCTTTTCGTAGAGTGTGATTACTCTCCCGTTCCTTGCTTTGATTGGTTCTTTTCCCTTCGCTATGTGCCACACATGGTAGCGGTGTATCATGCAGTTGCAGGGAGCTGGCTGAGAAGAAATGGCCTCGGCCCTCTCCACCCATTCTTGCAGTTCGTCTGTGTTGCCGTCTTTGCTCATGGCCTGGGTGTTCGCTAAGGCGGTATATATGTGTTCGCTAAGGTGCTGTGAAAGTGTTCGCCAGCGTGCTTCAAGACCCCACCATTTCCACTGGAACATCGGGCATTCGGTCTAGGAATGCTTGCTCAGAGGCTGTACCTAGGGACCCATCGTGGCCAGTCTTTTGTAATCGTGTACCAGTCTCGGTGGGCATGGACCTGCGCGAGGTAGAGAACCTTTCCGGTTTTGGCATTCTCGAACCAGTAGACCTGGGGCTCCGCACCCGCGCCCATGATGTACCCGTAGCCGGCGCGCTCGAGGCGCTTCCTGAGCTTGACGTAAGGCCCCCGCATCCTCTCTAGGGTCATCTGTCGGCGACCACCTTGGCGAGCAGGTACGCTGCGAAGAAGGCGAAGTAGTGGACGACGACGAACGCCAAGAGCCAGGTCGAAACCGTCAGATAGCCGAACGAGAGCCAGGCGGCGTAAGGCAGGCCAAACACCTGTGGAGGCTGCAGGAAGCAACAGGACAGAGCTGGATTGCCCGCGTAGTACGCCAAGCCATAGTAGACGCCCGTGAGGATGTCAAAGATAGCGGCACCGACCAACGCTCCCTTAAGCGCACCCCAACGGTAGAAGGCGAACGCCACCGCGGCTGCCAGAAGGAACTTCATGGTGAAGTACAGGAAGGTCTCCTCGGGCGAAGTCAGGAACGTATGGAAGGCGAGGTCAATCAGCATGGCGAAAATTCCCACCCCAGCGGCGAACCAGAGTCGTTTGGTCAAAGCCACGGCCTCGACTTCTGCTTCCGGCGTCTCAGATAGGTACGGCGGTGGCCCATTCTAAGAGCCCTCCCCGATGGGATAGTTCGTGATGATCAGCTCCTTCTGCCGTCTCTGGCCGCCCTGAAGAGTATGGGCAGTCTCGACGGTCTTGATGTGCCAGCCGGAAAACGCCTCCTTAACGTCGGGATGATTGTTGTAAGTGACCATCACTTTGCCCTTCACGCCTTCCATTACTTCTCTGATGTGCCAAGGGGTCACATCCGGGTCGTCGTAGGGATTTGATGTTTCGTGGTAAGGAGGGTCCATGAAGAAGAAGGTCCCCTTGGAATTGTATTTGTCCACCACATCGGGATACGAGGCCGACATGATGCGGAGTTTGTTAGTCTTGAGCCGTTCCGGCGCCTTGATCGTGTGGTTGGCGAAGTTCTTCACGGCACTTTTGCCCGGCCAAGACAGTTCGTCCGACCCTGGTGCCTTGTGCCCGAATCCCAACTTGAGCAGGTAAAGCCATTCCTTCGTCGTCCGTTCCTCGTTCGGCTTCCGTTGGAGGGATTTGAACCGCGCGTGATCTGGTCTGAGGTCCAGGTCTATGTCGCCTTTCGCCTTCAAATCCCTGTAGACCTGCATTAGCTTCTCGTCCTTGTCGTTGATAACATTCACCTCAGCCGGTTGCTTTGCGAAGAACACCGCGCCGCTCCCGAAAAGTGGTTCCACGTAAGTGGAATGCTCGGGTATGAGGGGCAGGATATCATCGACCATCTTCCGCTTTCCTCCCACCCATGGCAATGGAGGGGTTTCGGGCTCCTTGAACGCCTCGTCCTTGGGCGGCTTGGTTTGGGGCATGAACGGGCACTCCTTCCGGGACAGGACCGCTTCGTAGGCCGTGTCCATCTCCCCCGACGTGACCGCCTTCCCGCATCTCGGGCATCGCCCGCCCTCGAGCTTCCGGAGGAGCTTTCTGGCGCGCCTCGGTCCCACGCCCATGACCTCCATGAGCCCACAGGCCCCGTAGGTGTCGGCGTACCTTTGCGCGTCGGGGATTGTGTAGATGCCGGCGTGGTTGAGCCGCTCGGTGACCGTAGGCCCTATGCCCTTAATCCTGAAAGCGGGGACGGCCTTTAGAGCCAACGGCTCACACCTTTGAAGGCTTAATTGATAAGGTCGCGGGTTCGACGTAGCCTTGGCATCTACAGCCCGGATGATTGCAGGGACCGCCCTTCATCGAGAGGACATACTCGGAGTTGAGGTTCGATGGGATGTGGAGGCTGAGGTGGTAGCCGCGGGTGTGCGTGCAGTGTTTCCGCGCGCAGATGGCTTTGAGGTGGGCCTCGGCTCTTGCCGCCAGCGACGGCTGTTCAACCACGGGAAAGCCACCACCAGAGTGCGGCGTTGGCGATTACGACCACCATGTAGCCTAGGAGCCCCACGACGCTGAGTTGGGTCCCGAAGGCGCCGACGAACCCCAGCCATCCGATGCTCGCCAGGCTCAGGACGTAGCCGGCGAAGTACGACAGGCTGCTGACGATGTAGAGGGCGAAGAAAACCGTGCGGCTTGGACCCTTCTTCATTTCGCTACCACACCCTGATTGTTTCTAGGAATGCCCTCGGCTTGAGCAGTAAGGCCGCCAGCACGACCACGATGATGGGGGTCGCCACGTACACCATGATGTAGAGGAGCCCTAGTCCACCGATCTGCACATTGGGGACCCACGACCAGATTCTAGCGAGCCAAGAGTCAACGGCGACGTTTTCCAATGCTGGCGTCCCCGTGGGGATTAGGACCGAGCCGTTCGGTGCAAGGTAGAAGGGAGGCTCGAGGTTGTCGATTATGAGCGAGAACGAAAGCCAGCTCGCTGTCCCCGCGCGCAACACGTTCACGATGGACGGCTCTCTGTCTATCACGTATGAAAGCGGGAACCCCAAGAGGCCAGAGACGAGAAGGATGAAGCCCAGGTTGTACAAGGGATAGGCCAACAGGGGGTCAAGGGTGTAGAAGGCCGCGCTCCCCGTCATGTACGGCACGACGAGCAGAGCCCAAAGGAGACCGAACGCCACGAAGAATGCCGCCCCAAGGAACACCTTCGCATGGAGATTCAGTCGACCCTCGCCTCCTTGACCCACTCCAGCTTCATCCTCCGCATCTCCTCCTCGGTCATTTCCTTTCGGTCGCGGCGCTTCATGGGTACGGCCCCGAGACGTTGTACAACGTCCTAATGGCGCCGTCCAGCATCACCGCCGACCCCAGACCGAGGAAGAAGAGGGACCAGAATCGGAACCCCTTCATCCAGAGGGGGACGGAGACGAAGGCGACCCCGATGCCGACGTAGAAGTGGTGGACGTGGAACCCGCCGACCCAAATCTGCGCCCCCGACCACCCCCCGGTGGCGACGTAGTAGAAAGCGAGTGCGGCGAGTCCGGTGGCGACCCCGAGCACGAAGGGAATCCCGTCGGGGAACCTGGGCTTCACTTCTGAGATTCCTCCCACGAATGCCAGAAATTCAGCTCTCCGACCACCACGCCAACGCGCCGTAGATGAAGGCGAAAAGC
>JAGWHB010000016.1 GCA_028867035.1 Nitrososphaerota archaeon
GATATATACGCTTACTCCCATCGCTAACCGCCATTACACACTTTTAAATATGGGCCAAAACATGGCTAAAGACGCCGAATGAAACCAAAATACGTCGAAAATCAGGAGGACTTGGAGGCATTGGCCCCTCAGTATGCGACAAACAAGAAAAACACCATCATTTGGCTAGAGGGACGGACGGCATTTGAAGTGTGGCGCGATGGGCAGATGGTCGGGAAGGTGGTGCTCGCGTCCGCTAAAGAAACCCATGTCAGGGTTGCCAAATGACAAAAGTTGGGACGGGTCAAGAGGGTGAAACCATCGCCGCTGGCATCCTCCAGTCACAGGGCTATTACGTCGAAAGACCTAGGGCTAAGACGTTCGACATAATTGCGAGCAAGGGTGATGTTCGCCTAGGAATAAACGTGAAGTTTGCACCATCGAATCGCGCCTTCTGTGTAGTCGTACCCAATCTGCAGAAAATGGTAAGTCAAACCAACCTGAGGCCAGGATTGTTTTTCATCTCTGGGGGAATAGCGGTCTTGTTCGAGATGTCGAAAGCGGTCGACTCCGTTGCAGCCCTAGCAAGTTTACCAAGCCAACTTTCGGGAATAAAGCCAAGGGTGATGGCCGAAGAAATTACCGAGGAACGCAGGAAAGAAATCTGGCAGTTGATTGATGCCGACCCTACTACTGAGAAAACTATTGGCAAGAACGGAAAGGTGGAATACGGGCTCATAAGTATCAAGTACATGAAGATGCTTGGTTATGGTTAGGCGACACGAGGTCAAGTGCGCTGGCTGCGGGGTCAAGTTCGTCACCGACAGGGACGAGGCTAAATGCGTCCCCTGTCAAGGGAGCGACGCGCCATATTGACCCCCAAGACCGAGGCCGCCAAGGCGTACGTCTCCTGGGCACCCTCGCTCCCCGACCCCACGCCCGAGGAGCTGAAGATGGCGGTCCAAAGGCACCCTGGTGCCGCTGAGATCATGTTCGGGTACTTCCACTGGCGCGGAGGCGGCTGACATTCCTGCTTGGAATCTCGGCATGAGCGTAAATACAAACCCAAGGGCTGGACGGAGATAGACAATGCGAATCGAATGGGACGACCGCGTAGACGACCTAGAAGCCCCCATAGACCTGCGAACGTCGGAAGAGCGCATGGCGGAAGACGAAGCGGTCGAGCGAGGGATTGAAACCATAGAGGCGCTGATGAAGCGGGAGAAGGCTAGGCAAGAGGAGCGGAAAGCGACCGAGAAACAACGCTTGGAGAGCGGGCAGAAAGAGAATGAGCTGGCTACCCTATGAGCGCCAAGATTAAACTTGCGATGGCTCTGCCGAAATTCCTGATGGTGAATCAGCTGCTTCAGCTCCACTCGTCCGGCCTTCTCAACCTCCACCCATTCTTTCAGCGCCGCGCAATCTGGCCCGAGCGGATGAAAGCAGCTCTAATCGAATCCATCCTCGAGGGCTTCCCGGTGCCAGAAATATTCATCCATGTGAACCACGAGACCAAGACCTACGATGTAATCGACGGGCAGCAGCGCCTAATTGCGATAACAGAGTTCGCTGACGGCAAACTTGTGGCGGCCACCTCGACCTTCGGAACGCTCGGCCCCAACGACAAGAAGTTCTTCCTTGAGTACCCCATAGCAATCCGGGAAGTCCCACAGGTAGGGATCGCCACCGTCCGTGAGATATTCAGACGGCTAAACACGAACGTCGTCGTGCTCACCGCCCAGGAGCTGAGGCACGCGGAGTACTCAAACGGCTTCACCAAACTCGTCGAGGAGCTGGCCGCCGACCCGTACTGGCTCAGTGCGGTAGTGTAAAGTCTCCGTTTGGCGGGCTTCCGAGAAGGCGTTGTCCAAAGTCGTTTGGTGAGGTAAGCCTTATCCCGCGTTCCGAGTCTTCGGAGGCGTGAATCGGTGGGTCAAAGAGAGCATCGACCTCGTTGCTCAGGACGGCTATCTTGACAAACTCCACACGGTCTATTCGGTGGCCGACATCCAGCCGCGCAAGATTCCTCCCGCCCTCCTCGAACAGATAGTGAAGGCGCACAACGACAAGAAGCCATTCGACCTCATCACGGCTCTGCTCAAACTGAGCAAGTTCCCCATCGATGACATCTACGTCGGGCTTCTGAGGCAGGACAAGAACGCGATAAACGTCAATCCGAAGACGGTCGAGCGAATCGGGAGGCGTCTTATCGACGGGATGGAGGTCGAGGACGTAATCAAACTCTGTAAGCAACCGAAGGTCAGCAACCGTCAGATGGGCGAACTCTTCCATAAGGCCTTCACGGGCTTGGGGTTCCCTCGGCTCAACGAGGACGACTTCAGAAAGCAGGACTCGGCGGTCAGCATGGACGGCAAGAAACTCCCTATCCTGATGCTCGAAGGGACTCGGAAGGAATACAGGGACTTCGTGAACCGCGAGTGCGGGTGCGGGCTGGAAAAGGAACTCGACGTTCTCCTGAAAGTCAAAGGGGAATACGTCATCGGGGAGGCGAAGTTCTTCTCAGGATTTGGAGGCCATCAGTTCGACCAGTTCAAAGACGCGGTGGACGACTTCCTCCTAAAGTCTCAGGGGAACGCCACGCGAATCGCGGTCTTGGACGGAGTGGTTTGGCTCGACACGGGCGAGAAGATGTGCCTGAAGGTCAGGAGGCTCGAATCAATCGCCATGAGCGCGTTGCTACTGCCGAAGTTCCTCGAAGTGATTCAGACAGCATCGTAGAGCGTGAAGGGGTGCGGAGGCTTCTTGACTTCCGAGAGCCGTTCCTGAGCGACCTGAATCGCTTTCTTCGAGTTATCTATCCCGACCCATCGGCGTCCGAGCATGGAGGAGGCCACCAGCGTCGTGGCCGAGCCTGAGAAGCAATCCAGAACGAGGTCTCCTCTGTTCGAGGACGCGCTGATTATCGTCTTCAGCATTTCGAGGTTCTTCTGGGTCGGGTAGGTCGGATAGGCAGGGTCGATGAACTTCCAGATGTCCTGACGCTTCCTCCCTCGCCTCAGGGCGTCATCGGCGTAAATCTTCTTGCGAGGGTTCCCTTTGTTAGACCACTCTATCTGTCCTAACTGGTCGAGGAGGCTCAGTTTCTCAGGAGGATAGCGCCAGTGCCTCCCCTTCGGTGGCTTCATGCCCTTCCATTCCTGACCCGTCGCGCCCGTCTTCGTCTCGCTCGGCGCGTGGAGGGGGTTCGTGGTGTATCTCCGCCCGTCCTTATCGACCTGAGGGAAGAGCCGCGCTATGTCCTCCTTGGTCGGGGTCTCTTTCGACCCGTTCCAGATGTAGGAGTCCCCCTTCGAGTAGAATAGGATGGTGTCCTTCACGTTCCCATAGGCGGGTCGCTCGAAGTTCTTCGGGTTGGTCTTGATGCGAGTTATCTCGTTCACGAAATGCTCAGGCTTGAAGACCTCATCCATCAGGATTCGGACGTAGTGGCTCATCTTCCAGTCGATGTGGACGTAGATGCTCCCGTCCTTCGTCAGTATCTCGCGGATGAAGACGAGCCTCTTCCGAAGGAACTCAAGAAAGTCCTTCCCTCTCAGAGTGTCCTCGTAGGCCTTCTCTTCGTTGCGCTCCGCCCTCGACCCGTGAGTCCCGTTGAGGACTCGGCCAGTGGCGAAAGGTGGGTCGATGTAGCAGAGCCGAGGCCTCACGTCCCCTCGGTCGTAGAAGGCCTTCAGGACGCTCAGGTTGTCCCCATAGACCAGCATATTAGACCACTCGATTGAGGCCTGCTCCCCCTCCCGACTGACCTTCAGTTCGGCGGGCTTGGTGTTCCTCAGTATGGACTCCTCAGGTTCCTTCCCCTCATACTGAAGGACTATCTCCCCGTCCTCCTGAGCCAGCATCGGCGTCTTCAAGCCTTACCACGTTTGGTATGCTCTTCCAGAAGAGCCTCGATTGCGTCGTTCCGCGAGGTCTTCGGGTCTTTGGTCTTCTGGATGAGTTCCAGAAGGAAGGTGTCCAGTTTGGCGTAGGTCTCAGGATGGAGGGTGATGTTCCTCCTGCTCACGTCTTCCTTTCGGTTTGCTACCATCGCCCGTCACACTCGTCACACAAGCCTTATAAGAGTATGTGTGTGTAGGGTGTTATGGGTGTGATGATGACAACCGCACAACTGAGGCAGGAAATGGACGCCGATGAGTTCGCCGAGTTTCTTGCGAACCAAGCGGCACGACGGGAGACGATGGGGGAGACCTTCGATTGAACCAGTATTCCCCCAAGCCGTCAATCGACGAGAGGGAGATGAGAGGCCAGTCCATCGCCCAGAACTTCGGATGGGTGAGGCGCGTGGACGAGACCTCTTACATGGTTCACTCCCAGAGGCTCGACAGGGAGTATTCGGTCATCCAGACCGAGACGGGGTGGGTTTGCGACTGCCCCGACGCTCAGTTCCGCCTCTTGAAGTGTAAGCACCAGTGGGCGGTCGAGATTTCGTGGACTCTGAGAAAGAGGGTCGAGGAAGCGAGGAGGATAGAGCCGATTCAGGGTCAGGCTTGCGTGGCCTGCGGCTCGGAGAGCCTGATGAGGTGGGGAGTCCGCCACAACAAGTCGGGGGACATCCAGAAGTTCATGTGCCGAGGATGCGGACGGTTCTTCACCGTCAATATCGGCTTCGAGAAGATGAAGCACAACCCGAAGGCGATAACGACAGCCCTCCAACTCTACTTCAGCGGGGAGTCCCTGAGAAAGACGAAGGACTCCCTGAGGCTGATGGGGGTCGAGGTCTCAGCCCAGACCGTCCTCAACTGGATAGGCAAGTATGTCGGCCTGATGGAGAAATACGCCGACAGCCTCGCCCCGAAGGTCTCGGACACATGGAGGGCGGACGAACTCTATGTGAAGGTGAAGGGCAACCTGAAGTATCTCTACGCGATGATGGATGACGAGACGAGATACTGGATTGCTCAGGAGGTCGCGGACACGAAGTATATCCACGACGCTCGGAATCTTCTGAGGATGAGCAAGGAGGTCGCGGGGAAGAGACCCCACACGCTCATCACCGACGGAGCGCAGAACTACGCCGAGGCGGTGACGCGGGAGTTCTGGCCTAACCTCGAACCGAGGACTCGGCACATTCGGGACATCAGGTTCGACGGGACTATCCACAACAACAAGATGGAGAGGATGAACGGGGAGATTCGAGACCGTGAGGAAGTTATGCGCGGAATCAAGACGATGGACACGCCCATCCTCAAGGGGATGCAAATCTATCACAACTTCATCAAGCCGCACGAGGGCCTTGACGGTCGGACTCCCGCCGAGGCCACTGGCTTGGTGGTCACTGGCTCGGACAGATGGCTTACCCTGATTCAGAACGCGAGCCGACCAAACGAGTTTAGACAGTCGAATCGGGAGGGCTCACCAAACGCAGATTAGACAGAACCCTCAGTGCAGGGCTGATCAGCAAGGAGCACGCCAAGCGGATGCGGGCCGAAGAGTACGTCAGCGAACTGCTGGTGGCGATCAAGGAAGGCCCACAGCACGGGAAATACTCTCTCAATGGCTTCTACCGAGCGTACGGAGAGGCTTACGACGTCGACATTTGGCGCCGCCGGTTCCTCAGAACGCTCAACCTGCTAAAGGAACTCCTAGGCACGAACAAGGACTCGCTTGGCTGGAAGAAGGCAGACGACTTCTACGTGCTCTTCGTCGCCGCCGATGCGACATTCGAAGGGGGGCGACCAATCAAAAAGGATGCCGAGAAACGACTGTACGACTTCATGGTTAAGTTGCGGCAGGAGAAGTTCACGCCTTCACACGATGCGCGGGTCGAGGCGTATTACAGAATCCTCACGACGATGCCAAAGATGACCGAAAAGAGCCGCATCAGGAGAATCAAAATCCTCAGCTCGGTGCTGGCTGGCCGCAGGAAGGGCGGAAAGTGATTGAACAGGGACGGCATGATCGCCCAGAAATGGAATCACAGGCTCCCGTTGAGCCAGAGGCCCCGTTGCCAGTGCGGGCGCCCCACCTTCGACAACGAACTCTTCTCCGACAGACCTCCAGTGGATTATTGCGAAGTCTGCCTGCAAGTGGTCGAGGCGTGTAACTGCCCGAACTACCGGAAACTCGCGGACCTGAAAGGAGAAAGGTGGGTTGCTGAGAAGGTCGTCATGCTCAGGGTTGCCGAAGTTTCAATATTCAAGGACGACCAGTGGTGGTTGAAGGAAGCCTACCCTTGGCACGAGGACCACGGCTTTCTACTACGGGTCTCCAAGGAGGGAATCTACAGGTGCCCCAAGTGTCATGTGGGCGGTTTGCTGGTCGAGGTTCCGAGAGTAAATCATGGCTGACACTCCAAAGGAGAATGCTAGATGAGCCTCCAAACCGATGAAGCCGACCGCGCGGCCTTGGTCGCCCGGATCAAGGCAGGGAGCGGCAAATACCTCCTTTCGGAGTTGGGGCTCAGACTCGCCCCAGAGGCTTTCGCCAGGGTGGTGTACCTGCTCGGACAGGCCGAGGAGAAAGACGAACTCGTAATCAACTTTGACCCGGCTGACCCCGAGGATGCCATAATAGTGGCCGTGGGACCGTGAGCAGCCCACAAAGACTGGGAATCAGACCCGGGAAGCCCGACCCAGAGGCATACTCCTTTGTGGATGACAACGGCATGCGGCACATCGTCTTCCCACAGGGCAGCATCAACCTGACCTTCGGCGGCTTTTCCGGCATCCACTGCGTGACCTATCACCCATACGAGGGCGAAGTCTGGCTGTGGGAAACCTGGCTCTCGGACATGCTCGACTGGGAGGTAATTTCCCTGTGCGCGGTCACCCTGAAGGCCGACTACTCCATCGGGCTCAGGATCAGAGGGGCCAACCAGCACAACAAGGGGCGTTTCAGCTTCGAGGTCTTGCTTTGAATACGTCCACGGTCCGAGGGGTGCCGGTCAACGCCGAGCAGATGAGGGCCGAGGGCTACAGGCTACTTGAGGAGCACCGAAAGACCAAGACCTGCCCATTCCCGGGCTGCGAAAAGAAGATCGTGCACCCCCAGAGGGTGTACTGCTCCCAAGAGCACTCATGGGAGTTCTCATTCAAGTTCTTCGGCCTTCAATGGGACACGATAAGGCGCGAGGTCATCGAAAGGGACAACCACACCTGCCAACTGTGTGGGCGTACGCATTCTCCGCGAGAAATCGAGGAATGGAAGAAATGGCACGCCTACTGCGGCTGCGAGGTCGACCACATCGTGGAGGTGGACAGGGGAGGGACCGACGACCGGGCCAACCTCCGCGTTCTCTGCTCGAAGTGCCACCGGATGAAGACCGACGCCTATGTGAGAAAGAAGCACTTCACGCCCCTTGTCGGGCTGCTCCTCCTAGACCCTTGGGAGTACCTGAAGGAGCCCTTCCAAGAGACTCTAATACCCCTCTAGCCTCTGCCCCATGACCGGCTCGGCATACTTTTAAATACGATTAAATCGGATAGAGGTGGCAATGGAGAAAACAGCTGACGAAAACAAAACGCCTAGCCACAGAAGAGCGGCCATTGTGTTGGGTATAGCTATAGTAATCATAATCGCGGCGTTCCCTGTGTACACGATTCTTACGACGCCTGACCACAAACCCCAAGTTGGCCCCTACGGCGGACCTAGCAACTCTGGTAATTCTCGCAACGCCACCCAGCCCCCAACATTCGAGTTCTACACCGCTTATCCCAACGGCACGGCAAAGCTGGAGAAGGCCCAAGGCTGCCCGCAGGGAACCTTCCCCGTCCAAAACAAATATGCGGCCTACGAAGGGGCCGTCGCGCTTTGCCTGCCTCCGGGCGCAACGGTCAAGCCGTACACCTCGGGTAATTCGACTTACTCGGTAAAAACCACGGTCACCGGGCTCCAATACGCACAGACGAAGAATCAAACCACGGTGTCCTTCAACACCGTCAGCCAGTCAGTCGGTGCTACCTACATCACGACAGATTGCGTAATTTACTCGAATAAATATGTCACAGAATGGTGGACCGCGAACACCTATGGTTATTGCCTTTTCGAAGGCACACAAACCCTCAAGACCACGACATTCACATCGTCTGGAGCGACGCTCTACAGCACACTCAAACTGGGCGACCAGATTTCAGTTACTTTCTACATCTACCAATCCATACAGGGCATCTTTCTCGCTGATGGCACGATGGTTTCCCACCTTTCATTGGGATACTCAATTACCACCGTCAACATCCAACCTTGAATTTCCACAAGGGCAGGTGGCTGTTTGGGCTTGGCCTCACAACTCTTGTCCTTTCGAGTGAAAGCAACACGGCCCTCTGGGCCGAGATAACAAGCAACATCCCAGTCCCCAACGACTGGCTGTGGGCCGCGCAACTTCTCTTAGCCATTCTTCTGTTCGGTTTCAGTGCTTTCCACGAGTGGTAAGTATGGCCGATCACTTCCCCGCCAGAGTGAGACAATCGGGCGGCAGCAAGGTCCTGACAATCCCGGAGGCAATCGCTGAGGGCTACAAGGCCGGTGATCCGGTGGACGTCACCCTAGAGAAGCGCCCCTTTGGGGGGCGCTGACCCCCTTTCTAGCATTCTCACACCTAATCTTGGATGGCGCAGGATTATATACCGACGTGATTAGACGGGTATAGATTGGCGCGGAAACTCATCGCCGTGGTCCAGGCTTTCAAGCTCAACGCCAAGGGCGCAGTGGGCGTGACCATCCCGAAAAGCCTCGGCGTTCCGGCGGGCACGAGGTTCGTCCTGTACAAGTCGGGACGCGGGGACCTGATCCTGAGTAGCAAGGATGCCATGCAAAGGGAAGAGACGCCCACGAAGGCACGGGGTTCGGCAGCCCCTGATGGAAACGAACAAGAAAGGGGCTCGATATGATAAGCCCCCTCCTATTCGCCTTCGCCGTGTCTGTCCCCTTCGGCATCGGCATCCCCTGGATACTACTAGAGTGGGCGTTCCACTGGAGCGGCGACGGACCGATAGAGAACATTTGAGGGGCCGAGCATGACCAAGGCAGAACCCCCTTGGGTGTCCCCCAGCGCCGTCGTCGGCCCCAACGTCAAGATAGGCACCGGGACGAAGGTATGGCACTTCGCCAACCTCATCGGCGACGACGAAATCGGGCGGGACTGCATGATTGGCAGCTACGTCCAGGTCGACCCCCACGTCAGGATCGGCGACCGCACTAGGATCCAGCCCTACACCGTGCTCTCGACCCACAGCCTGGTCGGAAAGGATGTGTTCATCGGAGCCGGCGTAGTGCTCACGAACGCGAAATATCCTCCCGGCAAGAGGCTGTGGCAGACCATCATCGGCGACGGCGCCGTCCTGGGCAGCAAGATAGTGACGCTCCCAGGGGTCAAGATAGGCGCCAGTGCGGTCGTGGGGAGCGGAAGCTTGGTGGCCCACGACATCCCGCCTGGGGAAGTGTGGTACGGCAACCCAGCGACCTTCAGGTACGACCGGCCCGAGTACGACCGAAGGATGGATGAGGCGGAACGAAGCGCGCCGTAGTGACTGGGGCATCTGGGGGGCTCGGCACCCCGCTCGTCCAAGCGCTGGCCAGCCTCGGGGTCGAAGTCGAGGCCGTTTACTACAGGCACCCAATCGCACGGACTGACGCCATCTATCCGGCCAAGGTGGATGTGTCGAACCCATACTTAGTGGCGCAGTTCTTTGACGAGATAGAGCCTTTCGACCACCTAGTGTTGTGCCACGGGGTCACCTCCGACTCCATCGGCTGCCGGATGACCACTTCGACATGGAAACACGTTGTCGACACCAATCTGTCTGGTTCGTTCTACTGCCTTCGAAGCGGGGTCTCGAAGATGAACGATGGGGGCGTTGTCGTGGCCGTCTCATCGGTGGCTGCTCGGGGCGGCATCTACGGAGCGGCAAACTACGCGGCGAGCAAGACCGGCCTCGGCGGACTGTT
>JAGWHB010000017.1 GCA_028867035.1 Nitrososphaerota archaeon
TGTCTGACATGGCGGGGGAGGCGATAGTTCCCGTGTCCGTCGCCAATCACCAGGCCGTCCTTCGCCATGTTGGGAAGGGTGTTCTTTCGGACGTTCTCGTAGCTGAGGACCATCCCGCGCTCGGCGGCTTCATCTACTATCGACTTGATCCCCAGCTCGTTCCCCTGTCCGGCGCTGTAGAGGACGAAGAGTATCATGCCCTGGGGGGTCTCCGTCGTCTCCCTGACCACCTTCTCCGAGTGGCTGACCTTGACGACGATGGCCTTCTCTTCAAGATGGATTTCGGCAGGAGGTTGCGAGGCTTGAGGAAGTCTCTCGAAGACCGGCTGCTCACCGGCCCCCCTCTTCGGCGCGTTCTCGCCTCCTGCCGAAAGCACGATGGGTAAAGTCTTGCGCGGCTCCCTCGGCCGCTCAGTCCCCTTCATCTCCTCCGAGACGGGGATGTAGACCTTCTTGACCTGGCCGTCGACGGGGACGAAGATGAACTCGCCCCTCTTCAGGGTCATCAGGTCGTCGGAGGTGATCTTGGCCTCGCGGATGCGCTCCATCGTGGCCTTGATCTCGGTGGGGTCGTCCTGCCTGCCGAGGAGCTTGTTCGCCATGCCCTTGATGGCGTCCTTCTCGGTGGTGGCGATGTACTGCGTGGCGAGCCAGACGAAGAGGCCGGTCTTCGCGCCCTGGGTGATGACGTCCTGGATGGGCTTCTTGCAGGCCGAGGAGTAGGCTTGAGGGAGGAAGCGGAACGCCTCGTCGATGACGAGAATGGTGCGCCTGTTGTGGTGCTTCAGGGCCAGCTCGAAGGCGGTCTTGATGACGAGCTGCTGGGCCTCGGAGGAGAGGGTGTTGAGGGGCATGACGTTGATCCTTCCGGCCTCGATGTCGAGGGTCGAGGAGAGGCTGTACCCTGCGAGTTCGTTCTGGAGCCGGCCCAGGAGGTCGGCGAGCGTGTGGCAGGCGTCCTTGATGAAGCCTGACTTGGACTTCGCCTCCATCTTCTCGGCGTTCCTGATGATGTCGGGCACGTCCTCCGCCCCCTCGGTTATCCTGAGAAGCGTGGCGTAGAGGATGGAGAGCTTGGCCCTCCTGATCGACTCCAGGAGGGAGATGAGCGCGAGAGCGTCTGTGGTGGGCCGGTAGCAGATGGGGATGTCGTGGTAGCCTTCGAACTCTCGGACCGTGGGCTTGGTGTCGAAGATGAGGACGGTGTAGTCCTCCCTGACCGCCTTCGGGATGAGCGACCTGATGGCGGTGGTCTTTCCTGCGAGGTTCGTCTGACCCGTGAAGAGCGTGTGGAAGAGCTGAAGCTCGGTGTCGCCGTTGAGTTTGATCCAGTTGGCGGTCATGCGTCCACCGTCTCCAACAGGCCGTCGCAAGTCGCGCAGTGGATTTCGACGTAGTCGGCGCTGATTTGAACGGCATAGACCTCGAGCGGGCGGACATCATGGTCGCACTTCTGGACCTGGAGCTGGGCCATGCTATCTCGCCTTGATTGTCGCGGCTTTACGGTCGGTGAGGAGGATGGTGATTACTTCGTCCACGCTGGAAGCCCTCAGGTCTATCTTGAGTCTCATCACGGCCTCCCATGTCGCGTCTTCCACGTTCAGGGTGCGCGTTTTTCTTCGCCATCAGTAGAGTAGTTAGTTAAGTATATAATGATACGGGTGGAGTCTCTACACTACCCTGTTAAACTTAAGACGCTAACTGAATCAGACCGCCCGACAGATGGCACAATCAAAGCAAAACGGCAAGGGCCCTTTGTCGAAGGTGGGCGGGGGCAACGAAGCGAAGTTCCTGAGGCTCTACATCCCGAAGGCCGTGTCGGACGCGCTCGACTTGAAGGCAGGGGATGTTGTGCGCTGGGCGGTCGTCCAAGAGGACGGAAAGCCGATTGCGAAGATTCATCGGGTCAAGCTAATCGTCCAAGACTGAGGTTCCGTAGTCGGGCCACTCTTTCAGCCTCGTCAGCTCAAGCCTCAGCCGGTTGTTCGTTATTGTCAGATTCCTAACCTTCTCTCTGAGGCCCTGGTTCTCCCTTTCAAGTTCTTTTAACTTGTCCATGCGAAGTCTTAGCCCCTAGGGGAATTTAACCCCCGCGTCGGATTCTACTCTTCAGAAGGGGGAGGGCTCTCTGAATAGCTCTCAGCAACTTAGCCGGTTATAGTATGTGTGCGGGAGTATCACCCACCAAAACCCGGTCCAAAGACAGATTGGAACAAATGCATCGTCTGCGGATTGGCGATGTATCCCAATGAAGAGAGGTTCGGCCTCTGGCTGGATAAGGAACCTAACCAAGCCAAAACTGGTTTCCTACTTGGCGTAGGCCATCATTCCTGTATTCATTCAGTATATGAAGGCATGAAACGCGCCGAGGAGATTGGGGGGCCCTGAGGTGCCCCTCCGATATTCTTGGTGTGGTCGACGATTCAGGGAAAGATTGACACTCGCGCAATATGGCAAATGTAGGATATGTGGAAAAGATGCTGAAGTTCTTGACCACGACCATAAATCCGGCGCCCCTCGCGGAATGGTTTGTCGGTCCTGCAATTCAATGCTCGGGAAAATTGAGACATCCGGTCAGAATGTTCTATTAACTATCGATTAATGGATAGTCTTTCTTGACCACATTCAGAACGGTGAGAGGGATACTTCTAGACTCTATTGGCTTGCCTATGGCAGATTCAAGGACTAGGGTCAGGGGTTTGTGAATACTTCCTCAGGGCCTCGGCGACCTTGGGGTATTGGAGGGCCAGCCTAAGCGTCTCCGCTTGTCGCCTCTGTTCCTTTTCCATGTCCCTCAGCCGCTTCTCTCCCATCAGCACCTCCCTCTCGAGCTTGTCCAGCTCGGGCCTGAGCTTTTGCTCCGCCTCCTCGGCCCTCGACTCCGCCCTGTACTTCGGGTCGATCAGGAGAAAGGGCTGGCAACGCAGGTACTCGCCTTCGAGGTATTCTAGGCTCGGCTTGTAATAGTTGAGGTAGTGGCCCATCAGCACCTCGACGTCGACCGACTTCATCCCCGCCTGCTCCATGCGGGTCTTGAACGCCTTTCGGAAGCCGTGGAGCATCTTGAACTCGCCCTTGACCCCCTTCGTTCTGACGCCGCACCTCGCCCAGAGGTCGGACATCTCCCCCTGGACCGTCATCCTCGTCAGGGCCCTCCCCTCGGGCCTGAAGTAATGCTTGTCGCGGAGGACCCAAGACTTGGGCCCCAGCTTCTCGAAGGCCCTCCGCTTCCTCTCTTCGAGGTAGGCGTCCATCAGGTCCAGGGCCTCTGCGGAAACGAACGCAGAATACTCCTCCACCTCCCTCGGGTAGATTCTGATGAGCCCAACCCCTGAACTGAGCCTCCTGACATCCTCCAATCTGAGCCCTAGGAGTCCGCCGACGCGAAGGCCCCCTGAAAGGAGGAAGCTGATTATGACCTTCTCTCGGAGCCCGCCAGTCTGATAGGCTCTGAGCATCTCTTGGTCCGTGGGCCCTCTGTCGAGGGCTACCATCCTGGCTCTGGGGGCGGTTCCCCTCACACGCTTCCAGTTAAGAGGCACTTCATAGAAATCGAGGAAGCTCTTGACCATTATCAGACGGACGGAGAGGGTGGTCGCCGCCACCTTGTCCCTGTGCTTGGCGACCAGAGAGATCAACGCGTCCTCGGCCCCCCGCCTGTCCCTCCTCGCCAATGTCAGGAAGCTTTCAGGGTCCTTCAGGAAGTAGGTTATCCCCCGGCGGTATCCCTCCCTGGTCTCCTTAGCTCGTCTGCTTTCAATGAAGGCACCGAACTCCATGCGGTAGAGGTCTATCCGTCTGGCTATATAATCGAGGAAACTCTATCGGTTATACGTGTATCTCGGAAGGTTTGCTCCATGTTAGAGGCCCCCTCTTTATAGAACACTTCCGAAGACCCCTCCCCGGTTGCCAGAGCCTAAACGAAAGCCGGTCCTCTTCAAGCCCAGTGCCACAGATGAAGAGAAGTTGCGCCAGATAATGCAGGAGTATGGGGTGAACAGGCAGGACGCCTTCAGGATCGCACTCTTGAAGTGGAAGAAACCGGGCTCGGACGCCGAGAAGGTCTCGGACTACGAAGCGTTGATGAAGCTGAAGCGGGACTAGAAGTGGAACATCTCGATGATGAGGACGGCCCCGGCGATCAGCACACCCGCTTCCAACAGGCCGAACTTCCCTGACTTCCCCGCCAGGAACTTCGATACCAGGTAGGCGGTCGCTTGGACGGCGAGAAGGAGGAAGGCCAAGGCCCAGAAGGAGAGGGTTGCCGAAGGCAGGATAAACAGATAGAGCCCAGAGAAGACGAAGGCGACGATGAGGGCGCGGATTATGCTTTCGCGGTTCATCTCGGGCCTCCATGCTTGGGGGACTTCCAGGGGTTGCCCTTCCTTCCCTTCGATTCGGTGAACTTCGAGCCCACGAAGGCGGCGATGAGGAGTATGACTATGAAGGCGACCAAGCCGGAGTAGGAGCCGGGGTTGATGCTGCCGCTCGTCTGGGCTGCACCCTGTTGCGTCGTGGTAGTAGGCCCTCCTCCAGAACTGCCACCGTTGGAAGGTCCTCCGCCCACGCTCGGCGCGTTGTTCAGGTCGAAATACACATAGCTGCTGGAGGGTACCGCGACCTCAAGGTAGTCGCCGGTGGAGTTGTAGAAGACGCTGGGGGTGCTCGCCGCGCTCCATTGGGCGAAGCTGGTGAAGAACCCGCCCTGCTGGAAGACGGTGGGCTGGATGTTGTTGAGGGAGTATTCGACTTGGGTTACGTTCTTGACCAGCGCCCCGTAGAGGTAGAGCTTTCCTGCGGAGTTTGTCGACGCCTTGAAGCGGAACTGCTTTCCGTCATAGGATATCCAGGTGGCGTTCCCATTCTGTATCTTCAGTTGGAAGTTGGCTGAAGGATTGGTTTGCGACCCTATGTTGGCGTTCTTGAATTGATAAGTGGAATTGGCCGCGTCTATTCTTAGCCGGTTGGCATACATGGGCGAACCGAGGAAAACATAGCTATTGTCTCCCCCGACCACATGAAATCTTTCGTAAGAGCTCGTCGATGCGCCTGAGTCCCTGAATTGGATGTTTGTGGGAGCGCTCGCCGAAGCCACTGGGACTAGGAGGAAGGCCCCAATCAATAGCAGCGTCAACAATGTTTTCGTCCTAGGACACCCCCATCGTTATGGTCGCTTGCCCGTTGCTGTCCGAAGTTCCGTCCATGGCAGTGTATTGAAGAGTCTCGTCGCTGATGTAGGTCGTCGCGCCCATGAAGGTAAAGGAACAGGACTTTGATGCCAATGTCAGGAGGCAGTTGCCCCCATCGAAGCTGGCTGAGAAGGATGAGAAGTCTGAGGAGTTGATTGTGAGGGTCATGGTGATCGTGTGCGTTCCCGTCGTCTTGGTGGTGACGGTCAAAGCCGCGCTGATGGTCTTGGAGTAGGTCTGGCCTCCGGCTAATGCCCCAAGGGGGACGGTGCTAGTGAAAGCGACTGTCGTATTGGGGGTGACGGAATAGGTGAGGGTCTGGCTTCTCGAAACCAAGGCATAGACCACCGTGCTCCCTGCCAGAAGGATAATGACGGCCAGGATTACAAGCCGGAGAGATGGCTTCATGGTCTAACCTTCGCGGTGGTGGCGCCGGAGTCGTGGAAGTTCACGTTGGTGGGGGCGGTGGCGATAGCCGTGGGGGTGAGGAGGAGGACGGCGGCGAAGAGGAGGATGAGCTTTGTGCGAAAAATGGTCTCACCTGTTGGGCTCGAAACCGTTGAGTTCGCGCCATTCCTCCTCGGCGGCGTCGCTGGGAAAGTCCAAACTTTCGAGTTCCTTGATTCTGCCTCGTTCTTCTTGGCTCATTCCTATTCACCTGAGACGAGCCAAGATGCATCGCCCGTGTGCCATGTCGCCGCATATGTCTCGCCAGGTTGCAAGAGGATTGCGAAGGTGAAGCCTGCCGTCAAGACCGCTCCATTGATTGAGGGAACGGCCGTCCCGTCAATCGTGATTGTCGTCGTCTCGCCCGCTGTATCCGTAGCGGTCTGACTGAAGATGATTAGCATGGGCTCAAAGTT
>JAGWHB010000018.1 GCA_028867035.1 Nitrososphaerota archaeon
TTGAACCCTCGACTTGGATTCCTGCCTTCTGAGCAGGGGTCGCCCCGTCTAATGCTTCATGGGGTCGGAAGTAATTGTGGTAGACCTGAAGGCCCTTCAGGATGGGGGTTTGAGGGTTCTTCAGCGACCGCATGACCTTCTCTCTGTCCCTGATTTCCCCGTTCATCCGTTCCATCTTGTTGTTATGAACTTCGCTCCCGAACCTGATGTCCCGAATGTGTCTCACCCTATCGCCCTTGTGGTGAGTCCACCATTCCTTTGTATTGGCTGTCTGGAAGTTGTAAGCCCCATCGGAAATGAGAACCTTCGGCTTCTTGCCAGCGACTTCACGGGCCTGTCTGAAGAGGGGCCTTACATCTGAGATTCCTTTGTTATCTGCCACCTGCTCGGCAATCCAGAAGCGCGTTTCGTCGTCCATCATGGCGAACAGATACTTGGTGTTGCCCCGCATCTTGAGGTAGATTTCATCGGTTCTCCACTTGTCGGATACGCTCGGGGTCAGTTTGTCGAGGTATTCTCCCATTAGCCTGACATACTTCTGAATCCAGTTCCAGACCGATTGGTGAGAGACGTTCACGCCCTGAAGCCTGAGAAACTTCTGGACGCTCCGAAGAGACTCACCCGTGAAGTATAATTGCATGGTCGAAGTGATTGCTTGAGGCGTGGCCTTCATCCTCTCAAAGCCTATGTTCACGGAGAACCGCTTCCCACAGCCTTTGCATGAGTAGCGTTGAAGGTCGCCGTATCTGTTGTGCCTCACCGAATGCTTCACGATTGCCTCAGACTCGCAGAATCGGCAGAAGAGGCCCAGGGGCTTCAAGACCCTTGGGACTATCGCCTCTACGACCTTCCTCAGTTGAAACGAAATCTCGACTCCCCAGATGTGCTTGCAGGTCGAACCTCTGAAGGTAGAATCAGGACAAGAACAGAGCCAGCCGTATTCGCCAAGCCTAACGTCATACTCAAAGTCGCCCGACTGAGACTTCACTTTGTAGAAGTCGGGAGCGACCCTTCGGACTCCCATTTCGTTGGCGATTGCTTCACCCTTCTGCAATCGAAGGTCTCGGCTCAATCCCTCTCCATCTCCCTTCGCTGTGCTTCCCGTGCCTCATGGTCTGCAATTTCATCTGCGTCCATCTCGAATCTTCGGAATTGGTTCATACCGAAGCATACGGAAGTGGATTACTTAAGGGTTGCGAAGATTCGGCATGATTCGGAAGGTATATTAGGCCGACCTTGGAAGCCTACGGTATGAGATATGACAGAGCAGAACTTCTCAGGTTCCTTGAAACCCTGAGAGATGAGATGATGAGACCGATGAACCCATTCGAGAGGTCGAAATGGGTTGCCGAAAGAGCCTATTCAATCACAGGGGTTCTTGTGGCCGCAAAAGAGGAGTCCTGAATGCCCTACAAAGGTTGGCAGACAGTAGCAATCCGCGAAGAGACCTACACCAAACTGGAAAAGAAAGCGAAGGGAGAGAATCGTAGCGTGTCCAACATGGCAGAGACAATCATCTCAGAGGCGTTGAAGGAATGAGTCAGTCCACGCCCATGCCAGCCTACAAGCGGAAGGGGTTACATCGGATTGAGGTCGATTTGCCCGAAGGAACTTGGAAGAAACTTGAGGAGAAAGCCAAGGCAGAGTTCAGGTTCACGAACCAACAGGCCGCGTTCTACATCTCCAAGTCTCTCGAAGAAAAATGAAGGTTCTCGTCGGGTTCGAGTTCTCTGGTCGCGTCAGAGACGCTTTCATCAGGAAGGGCCACCAAGCGGTCAGTTGCGACCTGACCGCTTCCGAAAGACTAGGGCCTCACATTCAGGGAGATGTGTTTGAGGTTCTTGAGGATGGATGGGAACTTGGAATCTTCCATCCGCCCTGCACCTACACGGCGGTAAGCGGGGCGAGATGGTTCAAACTTCCTGGACGACCCGAAAAGCAGGAGCAAGCCGTAGAGGACATCAGGACGTTGTGGGCGTCTCCAATACCCAGAGTGGCGATTGAGCAACCAATCTCGGTGGTCTCGACCAAATGGCGACCACCCACGCAGATTGTCCAGCCTTGGCAATTCGGGGAGCCGACAACGAAGGCGACCTGCTTATGGGAACGCGGAGTCCCAAGACTTCATCCGACCAAGATAGTGGTTCCTACAAGACACGATGTTTGGAGGGAACCACCTTCCGATGAGAGACAAAGGAATAGAAGTCGGACTTCTGAAGGGTTGGCAGAGGCGATGGCCGACCAATGGGGATAGGGAGCATGGCCCGACACTTGACACCGAGAAGAATCAACCCGATGGCCCATCAACTTGACAGAACCTACGCGGCGCGCCATTATATACCGCCCCCGAGGCTATGGATGCCGTTGAGGCTGGGAGGCGTTCCGCTGACTTGAAAATCGAACGCAGGCGGGGCGCCTCAGGGAAGAAGTGGGCAGGGATTGCGATAGTGGCGGTCATGGCGGGTGGCTCTCTTGTCTACGTCATCTTCCCTGGCCTGCTCTCAAGCTTCATCCTTCCGGGCTCGGCCTTGCCAAGCTTTGAAGGACCACACTTCATCTTCGTCGGGGTCCAATTCCCTGGGAGCAACACAGTCTACGTCGCCAACGCCAACGCTTCGTCTCTCTGTCTTCAGAATTCGGCACAGTGTTCGTTCGTCCAATCGGTGGGAAGCGGCGGCGCGATAGCCAACATAAACGGTATCGCCTATTCGTGGATGTACGACCAGACCCACACGACGCTCACCATGAATGAGTACGGATGCAACCCGACATCCGTCGACATAAAACCAGCCATCCAATCAACCACCCAAATCTCGACCATCCACTACATCTTGAAGTCGTCGGGCTACTACGCCACGGGGGCGGTGAACGAGAACACGGCCCAGCTCGCCCTGTTCACCCAAGGCGACATACACTGCCAGTTCAAAGGGGTGACCCTTTGGTTCGCCATCTTCGACGCGGCATGGAACAATGTCAACGAGAACGGGCCGGCGAACGGTGCCACTTGGAGCGCTCCCCTGCTGAACGAGTTTCTCGGCGCTGCGACCCCTCCAAACCAAGGGGGGACAGCCGCCAACAACTACCAGACTAATCCGGGTACGACCAGCGGCATCGAACCTATTACGATGTACAGCGTTCCACAGACGACTTCCGCCTTCGGGAACCTCCTCGGCTCCCCCTCGGGCGCATACGCGCTAAACTCGAGCTTGGCGCAGCAAGGGGTGCTCTACCCCGGCCCCGACAGGGGCATGATCCCATACGGCTTCTTCCCCGTGGTGCTCACCGACTTCGGTCCATTTGGTTGCGGGAATTTCTACTCCTACGAATGTGACAACACCCTCCAGCTCTCTTTCAACCAATACACGCTGACGATGGGGACCTACACTTGGGCGAACCCAGTGACATCGACCCAGACCACGAACACCAACAACTGCGGGTCGAACTGCCCTAATACTCTGGCGGGCTTCACGAAGTGGCTCGAAAGCCCCTATGGGATCCTCTCCATTATATTCTTGGCCGTGGTGGTCCTCGTCGTCCTCTACATCGCTGTGAAGCTCGTGCAATGGTGGGTCAAGGAAGACACATGAGGCGGCGCATGCTTATATGCAGAAGGGACGGAGGCCGAACCCGTTGGAAATAAGGGCTAGGCGCGGCAATTCCACGATCCTCGTCGTCATTGGGGTGCTCGTCGCAGTCCTCTCCACCGCGCCGCTGGCCTTCGGGGTCGCCGACGCCTTCAACGTCCCGATCCTCTGCCAGAACCCGGACGGGAGCGTAAGTTTCTCCTGCAGCACGACTACGACCACCACTACCTCAAGCTCAAGTAGCACAACAACGAGTAGCACAAGTAGCACAAGTAGCACAAGCTCCACCACGACCACTTCGCCTTCCACACTCTCCGTGTTCATCCAGGCAAATTCGCTCTCCGCCCAAGCGGGCCAGCCGCTGAGTTTCGTAGGTAGCGCGTCTCGCGGGTCGGCCCCATACCTTTACAACTGGTTGTTTGGCGACGGCACGTCCGCCGCCGGCCAGTCCGTGACGCACGCCTTCAGCGCGCCCGGGGCGTACACCGTGACCCTGAACGTCGTCGACAGCGCCGGCGCCACGGGGACGTACTCGCAGCAGATCCAAGTTTCGCCCGCCCCCTCCCCGCAGTACATCGTGACCGTGGTGTCGTCCTACACTGGGGCGGCGGTGTCCGGGGCCGCCGTGACCATGACCCCGACGGTGGGTTCGGCTTTCGCGGGAACCCCCCTCGCGGGCGGCCAGTACGTTTTCACGGGACTCGCGGGCGGGACGTACCTGCTGACCACGGTCGCGTCGGGGTACGCGACCAACTCGGTCACCGTGACGGTGCCGGGCACTGGCAGCGGGAGCTACCAGGTGTCCCTGTTCTTCACGGCGTGCCAGACCTGCAGGTCGGCGTTCGGCTTCTCCTCCTTCGGCATGCTCACCGGCTACAACGTGCCGTGGTTCGGGGAGATACTCGGCGCAATCGGAGGGTATTTCATCGCCGGAGCCTTGGTGGCGGTTGGCAAGAAGAAATGAAGGGCGTTAACGTCGCCGGAGTCTACCTCCTCCTCTCCACAGTCGGGACGTTCCTCCTGCTCGCCATCCCGGGCGCGCCCTTCACCTTCGCCCTCTTTCCGATTTCACTGTCCACAGTAGGCTTCGTGGTTTTCCTTCCACAGTCGCTCGAGTTCATCGCCCTGGGCGCCGCCCTTCAGGCCTCGACGCTTCCTGCTTGGGCCTCGGCCGCGGCCCTGATCTTCGACTTCCTCGTCGCCTTGGGACTGATGGCGTCTTGAAGAACCCACTGAGCGGGAAGGACTTCAACCCCGCTTACGCGGGCGTTCTATTCATCGTATTCATAGTCGGTCTGCTCTCGACCACCACCGTGGCCCAAGCCATCTTCTCCTTCTCGGGCCTGAACCTGACCTTCCTCCACAACGGACTCCAGACGGCGCTCACATCCGCAAAGCT
>JAGWHB010000019.1 GCA_028867035.1 Nitrososphaerota archaeon
GGGGATGCCGATGGGCTGGACTATCTGGTCGGTCATTTTGAAAATCATTTGGCTGATTTTCCAGCTGCCGGTCGAGGTTTTGACCAGAATATAGTCGATACTGCCCCGGACGGTCCAGACATACCGCTCGCCGCGGTCGGCGACATAATGCTTGTGCTCAATCCGGGTGGTGACTTTGGCCCGGCGGGAGCTAACCATCCGAACACCAAGCTTTCGGATAAAACGGCGGGTGGAGTAAAAATAACTGCCGATTTCCCGGCGCCAGCCGTCAATCAAGCGCTTCCGCGGCATGATGGACGGTGTCTCACCACTAATTGATTTGTTATCAACGAACGGATTCTTGACGAAATATTCTTCCAGCTGTTCCCATTGGCGCAGATCCTGAAGGTTGGAAACGTTGGTGACGACCTCTTTGATTAACTCTTTATCGCTCATTTTGTCCTCCTTAGAGATTTCAGAAATTTTTGTCTCTATGCTCTAGCATAGCGCGATTTGTCTGAGAAAAAACTAAGAATAATCACAACGGCATTATCTGGCGGCACTGGAGGTACGTAGTAGGAACCAGCCGGCCTGGTGGGAGCTCGGCAGGTTGCTGGAGTAGGCCGTCTTCAGCTGTTCCGGTCGCTATTCCGGTCGTGTGGACCGCGCTTCGCGCAAAGCACCTGCAAGAGCGCTGCTTCTGGCCTGAGATTGGCAGTGACTGTCTGCGTTTTCGTGGACCGAGGTTCTCCCCTCGGCTATGTCCACATGTCCTCGTCCCCGCGCAGCACCAGGTCGGCATGCTCGGCAGGCCGCTCACGCTCGACGTAGCTGTCTTCGCCAGCCATCCACTCGTCCCACTGTGCTCGCATGTCTTCACCATCGCGCTCAATGCCGCGCTGAAGTCGAAGATCGCGCGGCGTCTCTATCCAGATGGAGTACGTCAGGTAAGGACGGAAGGCTTCGCGGGAAGCCGTCACCCCTTCGAGGATCAGAAAATCCCTCGGTTCGACAGTCACCTCGGACCGTTCCGGACCACCCCATCGAGTAGGCACAAACCGTGCCGGCGATCCCGCAGCGATCGGCTTGAGCACCTTGTCGATCAGCTCGGGCCACCAGTTCGTGGGGTTCTCCCAGCTCGCGAAATCGTCCGTGTGGATGATCTCTGCAGTGAGCTCGGAAGCAAGCAACTTGCTCAGGCTCGTCTTGCCAGCACCTCCGGGACCGTCTACCGCGACAACCCTCGTCGTCATCCCCGCGGGTGGTTGAGCCTTCCGGATCTCTACGAGAGCGTCAGCCAGGATCTCTTTGCCTCCTCGGGACATCTCTTTCATAGATTCAGTTTCGCATCTGTCGCCAATTTCGACAACACCAGACGTCTCGGTGGGCGTCCGGTCGGCCGTCCGGTCCCGTGGACAAAGATGCACCGCAACCCGCCTAGCCATG
Source organism: Nitrososphaerota archaeon (assembly GCA_028867035.1). Lineage (GTDB taxonomy): Archaea > Thermoproteota > Nitrososphaeria > Nitrososphaerales > Gagatemarchaeaceae > UBA183. The sequence continues at coordinate 1,426 of JAGWHB010000019.1, forward strand.
CGGGGCCGGCGAGATTAAGGGCGCGGACTCTCTACGTGTCTCGTAGGTCTACTTCTCTGTTCGGTGCACAGACCGAGCCCCGGAACACGTGTTCGGTACAATAGTAGTGTGAGCGACGAAAATGCAGTACTACCGGTGCAGAACGAGGTGCGATCGTCGACATACCTCAGTTGCCGCGATCTGCCGTCCATGCTGAAGTCGGTATCGCGTGCAATCGGGCGACAAGAGAGTGACCTTGTGAATTCACTCCGAGCTTATGATGATGATAAGCGACCGATGAACGAGGACTTTTGGACATACGGTCCGAAGACTGTTTTATCGGCGCTTGATGTGGATATCGGCAGCGTTTCGTTTGCTGGCACATGCTGGTTTCACGGCACTAGGACTCTCGAGCCTGATCGCTTCACGCGTCATGGAATTCTCGCTCTTCCAGACATTATCGATTGGCTGTGGGACTCGATACTTGGTCTAGTTTCAGATGAAATCGATCCGACCACGTGGGAAGCCTTCCGTCGCCAAATTGAAAGCGGCGGCGGAGGTCACTATGCGAATCTCTACCGACTCAAGCTAGCTCAACCAGTTGACCAAGGGCCGCTCGGCGAGTTAGTTCGGGACGTATTCCTCAACCCGGGCGCAAGTGGGTCGCATGATTATCTCGGTACGCCGGAGATTGTTGAAGACATCGCAATTGAAGCCAAGAAGTCGCTCAAGATTGATATCGGTCCACGATTCACTCGAGCAGCCAAACCATGCTTAGTCGAGTTTCAGACTCAGAGCTACGATTTGGGTGCTCTCAACGCGGCTCTTGTCTACGGTATGGCCTCTCTAGCGGGAGAGCCTATCGGTCGCGGAGCCTGCTGTGCCTATAGCGGGAAAGGGAAAGCGATTCCCGCATGTGATGTTCTATCGGTTGAAGTAGTATCGTAATACGCAACTGAAAAATCCGGTCCTCCATTAACTTGCAACACCTGGTAAAATGGTCCCCGTTATGGAGGGAAAAGAAGTAAGTAACACCGGAAAGAAAGCCGTCATCTACCTGCGGGTGAGTACCGCTCGCCAGGCATCTTCTGGTGGTGAAGTAGAGGGTTACTCCATCCCAGCCCAACGGGAGGCCTGCCGCCGGAAGGCAGCCGAGTTAGGTGCATCAGTCGTCGACGAGTACGTCGATGCCGGAGCTTCTGCCCGCTCGATCGACAGGCCCGCTCTACAACAGTTGTTGGAGAGGCTGCACGAGCAGCGTGACGTCGACTACGTCATCGTTCACAAGGTTGACCGGCTTGCTCGTGACCGAGCTGACGACGTCACCATCGGTCTCACCATCCACAAGGCCGGAGCAGTTCTCGTTTCAGCCAGTGAGCAGATTGACGACACGCCGGCCGGGACTCTGCTGCACAGCATCATGGCGGCGATCGCCGAGTTCTACTCCAAGAACCTCTCCCATGAGACCAAGAAGGGTCTGCACGAGAAGGCCAAGAAGGGCGGTACTCCCGGCTATGCACCGCTTGGTTACCTGAATACCACCACCCGAGTTGATGGCCGGGAGGTCAAGGCAGTTGTCCTAGACCCAGAGAGAGCACCACACATCACCTGGGCTTTTGACGCCTATAGCTCGGGCGAGTGGTCCATTACCGACATAGTGGAGGAACTAGCCAGACGAGGCATGAAGACCCGGCCGACTACCACTCGGCAACCGGTGCCTCTCACAAGAAGCCAAGTCCACCGCATCCTCAAGAGCCCGTACTACATCGGGAAGCTCGTCTACCGAGGAGCAGAGTACGACGGTAGGCACCCAGCTCTAGTTCAGGACTCGGTGTTTCATCAGGTGCAGGACGTACTGGCCGGACGCCGCATTGCCGGGAACCGTTCCTGGAAGCACGACCACTACCTCAAGGGCACGCTGTTCTGCGACAAATGCGACTCGAGGCTCGGCTTCGGCTACGCCAAGAACCGGCACGGCGTGACCTACGCCTACTTCTTCTGTCTCGGCAGGATGAAGAAGAGAACGGTCTGCGACCTGCCATACCTGCCGGCCGAGAAGGTTGAACAGCATGTCATGGATTACTGGAAGACCATCGTCCTAGACCACGAAGTAGTCCAAGACATCCGCGAGCAAACGGCCGAGCAGCTTGATGTGCAGCGCAGTGGCGGCCAGCAGCTGCTCAAGGACCAGCGCCGGCGCTGGGACAGGCTAGAAAAGCAGCGACAGCGCCTGATTGATGCCTACATCGCTGAGGTCATCCCTGCATCTGACCTAAAGAGCCGCCAGCAAGCAATCGCTGTCGAGCAGGCGGAGGCAGAACGGCTCATCGAGCTGGCCAACAAGAAGTACGAAGGTGCCGAGCAGCGTCTCGAGGTAGCTCTAGGACTGCTGGAGCACTGCCACCGGCTGTACGTCGGCAACGACGAGAAGATCAGACGAGCCCTGAACCAGACCTTCTTCGCCAGCCTGTTCATGGACCCGACCGGCGTGAAGAAAGCCATCCTCAACCCGCCGTTTGCCCAGCTTCGTGACCTCAGCATCGGCTTTGACGACGAGAGCGAAGACGACGGCAGCCACCGTGGCGGCGACCACGGCCCGGACGGCCCACAGGGCGAGGACTCCACCCCGAGGCCCTCAGGGGCCACCAGGGCGGCCCGGGGAGGCCGAACCAAAGAGAACCCCGCCACCCATGACGGGCGACGGGGTTCTAACGTGCTCAATTTGGCGGAGAGGGAGGGATTCGAACCCTCGGTACCATTGCTGGTACACAGTCTTTCCAGGACTGCCAGTTAAACCGCTCCTGCACCTCTCCATCAGTCAAAAATATTTTAACAGACTAAAAGAACCTGGAGATATTACGCCGGACGGCGCTTAACCCGGTCATGGCCCCTACCTTGCTGGTCAGCGGTACGGCAAAATGGCCAAAGCCGTGGTTGATGCTGTGGTCATACATATGCTCAGCGACATAGAGGCCGGACTTTTGGGCAACTATTGCTACGCTCACACCGACAGCGACAGTACCGAGCTTCATTAATAATCTGCGCACGTCCTTTTCGCTGCGCTCGTGGCCGCTATGGTGTAACAGCCGGTCTATAATGGCGACCTCCGGCGCGGTGGCTGTGATTTCCCGAGCGGCGATACTTTGCATTAAACCTACTCCGGCACTGCCGGCACCCATCAGCCCGGCATCCACCACCAGACCGATCGTCTCGGCGGCTCCGCGGACCTTGGCCTCCTTGGGGACGCGCCGCCAAGCCCGGCGAACAGCATCAAGCCGAGGATGGCGCGGCTGGGTGGCGGCTTCAGGCTCGTCAGGCACGTCGTCGGCATGGCCGATAGTCTGAGCCTGGTGTATTTGGTCGGGGTCTTCAGAATCAGAGGCCTGGGGATT
>JAGWHB010000001.1 GCA_028867035.1 Nitrososphaerota archaeon
TGTACGATTCTGCTTCGAAATCTTGGACCTTCAATAAAGAAGGACTCGCGCAGAAGTTTGAGAGGTTAATGGTGGAAATAAAGGCGGGGTCAGCCAGTTAGTTCTAGCTGATTCCCCAGCCGCCTATGATTTCGAGCGGTCCGACCTTGAGGCCCAAGGACGCAAAAACAAGGCTTGCGCCACTCAGTGCCATCATTCCGTAGCGGATTTTCTCGTCTAGAGTCATGTCGGCAACCTTTGGGTAACTGTTGTTTTTAAGACTGAGCCTATGCATGACGGTGGGCGTGCTAAGTTAAGCAAAATCTAAGCTCCAAGCGCGCATTTGGAGAACTTTCTCCCCTAAGACTCCCTCTATGCCCGCCAACCCCTAAATATGAACCCAGGGGCTCGATTTCGACCAGAGCTGGCCGCAAACCAGTGGGAGAAGCACCCCCACATCCCTGCCCGAAACCTCTTGGACAGAGTAGTCCTAGGCGGCAGCGACGGCGCCATAGAAGGACTGGCCATGACAACAGCGCTCAACGGAGCGGGACTGGGGTTCGGGACGATCGCTGTAGCAGGACTGGCTTTCGCCTTGGCCGGCGCCCTCTCCATGTTCTTCAGCAACTATCTTTCTAGGAAATCAGAGCTGGAATCGCTAAGAATCGATATGACCAGGGAAAAGATGGAGATAGAGACGGAGCCCGAAGAGGAGAAGAGAGAGATGGAAGACCTGCTGAAGAAGGACGGATACCATGAGCAGGAAGTCAAGGTGATCATGCAGCGACTGTCCAAGAACAAGGATCTGTGGCTCAAGGAGATGTTACGCCGTGAACTTCAGCTTAACATCGAAGACATCGAGTCCGATCAGTACACCCGGCCCATCGCGGCAGGGATAGCGTTCTTCCTCCTGTCACTCATGGCGGTCTCGCCCTATGCCTTCTCAATCCCCCGTGTGGACGCCCTGTCTGCCTCGGTTACTCTTTCTCTTGGCGCCTTGTTCGTTCTTGGTTCCAGAGTCTTCATACCGAGGAACTTCAGGCTGAAGGCAGGACTCGAATCTGCCCTGGTGGGTGCGGCCGCGGGTGGGCTGCTATTCGTCATTGGACTCCTGGTATCCAGGCTCTGAGGAAGTTCATTAATCAGAGGTGACGTACTAGCACCCAGAATGTCAGAGCCAGAGCAAAGGGGGGTCGCGTCAGAGCTGCTCAGTCGCAGCCGTTTGACTCTGTTCTTCGTCGTGCTGCTGGTGGAGTTCGCGATATTCTTCGCCGGTCTCCTGACCCCCATCTCAGTCTCGACTCAGCAGACTCTCGCCAACCAGACGAACACACAGTTCGCACCGATCAATTCTTCCACCCCGGTGCAGCTTGTGGTCTTCATATTCAGCCACAACCTGCCGATAGCACTGGCCGAGATGATTCCCGTGCTGGGAGCTTTGTTGTTCGTCTTTTCCGTCTACAGCACCGGCCTCGTAGCCCAAGCGCTTGCTGTCTCTCAGGGCTTACCGGCTCAGTGGGGGGCCCTGATAATCGCCTTCCCCTACACCAGTGTGGAGCTCTCCGCCTATGCGGTGGCGGTCGGAGCCGGGGGGATGCTTGTCGTCGCGTGGCGGAGGAAGCGCCTTCGGCGCGAGGTCGAGGTGTTCGTCCTTGAATCACTATTGATCACGGCCATCCTCCTCGTAGCTGCCGCCATGGAAATGACGACCATCAGGGTCTCGCTTCTGTTTGGGTTCGCTCTCTGGCTGCCCACCGGGTTGGTCCTCGCGACCATAGTCATGAAGTCCTGGAGGAGAAAGGCGTGAATTACAAGTACCTGACATTCGACTGCTACGGCACACTGATCGACTGGAGGAGCGGCATCGAAAGGGAGCTGATTGCGGCGCTCGGAGACTTGCGCATCGGGGGTCAGGACCTGCTGAAGGCTTACGTTTCGGCGGAACAGAAAGAAGAATCGACGTACAAGAAGTACAGGGAAGTGCTGCGGGGAGCGGCAGTCTCGCTTTCCTCGACCCTTGGGAAACGGTGGACGACGAGGCCGCAAGGAGGTTCGCGGGGTCGGTACCCAGATGGCCGCCGTTCGGTGACACTTCGAAGTTCCTGCAGGAGATGGGGTCCAGAGGATACAAGCGGTACATCCTGTCCAATGTGGACAATGACCTGCTGGAAGAGACGATAGGGAACAACGGGCTAGAGGTCGATGGGTTCGTGACCGCCGAGGAAGTAGGAAGCTACAAGCCAAGGACTGACCACTGGCTCGAGTTCCTCCGGAGGACCGGGGCGAGAAAGGATGAGGTACTCCACGTCGCGCAGAGCGTCTTTCACGACATCATGCCCACGCAGCAGCTCGGGATCGACTCGGTGTGGGTCAACAGGTACCAGGAACCACTCCCCGCGGACGCGTCCCCACTGATCATTTCAGACGGTCTCGACAGCCTCGCTACGACGTTGAAGTTGGAAGAGAGCTAGCTAGGGACGCTACGGCCCGCCCGCTCGAGCCTGCCCGCGATCCTAAGAAAATCCGACCCTCTCCTCGTCAGTTCATAGGGTATCCTCTCTCTGCCCTTTGCCACGACCGAAACTCTTCTCCTGACCATCATGAGGTCCTCAAGCTCGGCGAGGTGCTGGTAGACGCTGGCCGTCGATAGTCTCTTTTCGGGGCCCAGCCTATTTCGAAGTTCGTAGCCGTAGCTCGGCCGGGTCTGGAGCAGATGGAGCAGGGCAAGCTTTGTCTGCCCTATCCGCGGGGTCGGCATCGCATATGGCTCTCCGAAGGCGACCCTCCTCGTCTCCCTCGCCAGCCGGGAGACCGCCTTGGTGTCCTTGAGCCCCGCTCCTGTGACCACGCAGACCACAGTCTCAGAGCGCCTGACGTACCCCCTCCGGACCGCTCCCGACAAGGCGGCGACGACAGAAGCGGATGAAGGCTCGGCGAATATCCCCTCAGTCCTGGCAAGGAGCGTGGTAGCATTGACCATGTCGGCAGTGGTCGTCTCGATGGTGGCCCCGCCCGATTCCTTCACTGCTTTGGCTGCTTCGTCCCTGAAGAAAGGCTCGGACTCTTCGAGCTCCGCCAGGGGCACCTGCGCTGCCTGCACAGACGCTCTGCCTCCCGCCGCTTTCGTCACGTTCTTTCCGACCTGGACGGCTAGGAGCCTGCATTCGGAAGCGTCGGCAAGTCCCGCCCTGCGCAGCTGGGTGATGGACCGCCAGATCATGCTGAGGTGACCTCCCGTGCCGACAGGCACGACGATGGCGTCGGGTGCCTTCCAGCCCAGCTCCTGCACAACCTCGAAACCGGTGGTCTTCTCGCCTTCGAGCAGGTAGGGATTCGCAGCGCTCACCCAGAGGCGGTTGGCGTCCCGCCGCCTGGCCGCCGGACCCGACGACGCTTCGACTTCCGCACCATAGGCCAGCATCTGGTACAGCTTACCCTGGTCGGTATTGGGATTGACCCTGATTCTGGCCCTGATGCCCGCCTTGGCGCAATAGGCGGCGAGCGACGCACCCAGGTTCCCCGTGGTGACGCAGGTGCACTCCTTGGCTCTGCGTTCCTTTGCCAGGCTCAGGAGGACGGTGGAGCCCCGGTCCATGAACGAGCCGGTCGGGTTGCGGCTTTCGTCTTTGATGAGCAGGTTCGAAAGACCCAACTCGTCTCCTAGCCTCTCCGCGCGCAGGAGGGGCGTGCCTCCCTCCCCAAGTGTCACAGATTCCCCGAAGGCGGCATCGGGGAGGAAAGCCCGGTACCTCCATACCCCGGGTGGGAGGTCGTCGAGTTCGCCCCTCGAGACTGAGGGGCCAGCTCCGTCAGCCAGTAGTACCGCGGCGCCGCATCTTCCGCACAGGGGGTCAAGGGCGTCAGTCTCCGTTATGTTAGAACACTTTACGCATCTGAACGGTTGCAAGGACTGTGGAATCAGGCCGGTGGCTGATATATAGGTTAGAGCTTATATGTCTACATCCCCGGCTAGGCTCAGACTTTGAACACCCGAGAGGTGGCAGGGGCGACCATCTTCACCGCGTTCGTATTCGCAGTGACCTTCTCCTTCGCAGCCACCACGTCCACCGGTGGTTACTTCGACGTGGGCGAGATCATGGTCTACATAACAGCGCTCGTCATGGGGCCATACGTCGGGGCCTTCGCCGGGGGAGTCGGTTCCGCGCTTTCAGATGCGCTCCTTGCGCCGCAGTTCGCTCCGGGCACTCTGGTCATAAAGGGGGCAGAGGGTTTCATCGTCGGGTACCTTGGCCGGAGAGGGTTCAACAAGCTTCCTGACTCGGTCCAGAGGAGGATGTGGGCCGTCCTCGGGACGATTGTTGCGCTCCTCGTGGCGGCGATAGGGATAGCCTTCTTCCCTGACTTGGCTCTGTCCCTCGGACAGCCCGGATTCACTCCCGTCGTGTCTACCGCAGATGTCCCACTGTCGGTGACAATCTGGGTGATTCTGGCCGCAGTCGCCTTCGCTGTGACTGCCTTCGTCAGCTCTAAGATCGGCCCGAATTACACCTGGGTGGCCTTGGCGATATTCGCCGGCGGGGCCGAGATGGTGGCTGGGTATTTCATCTACGAAACAGGTGTTCTCCAGCTCGGATTCGTGTCTCCGACGGCGGAGATACCTGTCAACATCCTCCAGGCGATTGCGGGATTGATTGTCGCACCTCCGGTGGCAGCTCGGGTTCGGAGGGCGTTCCTCAAGGGTTCCCCGGCTGTGGCTGGCAAGACGGGGTAAGGCTCTGCCCGCGAATTCTCGGGTGGGAGTATGAGGCGTCTTCCTCTGGGCAAGATCCCAATCGGCGTCCTGGAATCGACGGTACTAGGCCTGACGGGGGCCAGGTCAGAAAGCGCAGTGACTCCGGCAAAGGCGGGCCTAGACTTCGGTGCGGTGAAACTCCCAGGGGGCTATTTGGTGGTGTCAGCCGACCCCATCACCGGGGTTTCGGAGGAAATCGGGAGGTACGCCGTGAAAGTGAGCGCAAACGACGTTGCCACGAGCGGGAACAGGCCGCAGTTCGCCGAGTCGGTCATCCTTCTGCCTGAGGGGTCGACCAGAACCGACCTGGAGAAGGTGGCTCGGCAGATACACGACGCCGCAATGGAATCCGGGATTACTATTCTGGGGGGGCACACCGAGGTGACCCCCGGACTGGGTCATCCCATAGTGGTCGTGACAGTGTTCAGCCTGGTCAAGGAGTTCATTACCTCAGGGGGGGCCCAGGAAGGGGACACCCTGATGATGACAAAGACGGCAGGGTTGGAGGGCACCGCCGAACTTGCGAGGGGATACGATTTCTCATCGAGCGGCGTGGACGCCCCCCTCTTGAAGAGGGCGAGGAAACTGATCGGACAGATTGACGTCACCGAGGAGGCCGTGCGCGCGTTCGAGACCCGGCAGGTTCACGCCATGCACGACTGCACTGAAGGAGGAGTACTCGGTGCTGTCTTCGAGATGTCGCTCGCTTCGGGCGTCGGATTCAGGCTGAACGAGGCCGCCGTCCCCGTGGCGCAGGAGACCAGGAAGATTTGCAGCGAGCTTTCGATCGACCCTTTGCGGCTAATAGGCTCCGGGTCGCTACTCCTTGCTGTGGAAAAGGGTGCTGAAGATGATGTCAAGAGGGCTTTGCGCAGCACCTGCAGGGTCACGAAAATCGGGCAGTTCGTAAGGAGCCGGAGGGAAATCGTAACCAAGGACGGCGGAGTACGACTTGTGAAGGAAGCGCCAGAGGACGAGCTATGGCGAATGATCTCGAGGCGTGGCGGCGGCCGGCACCGGCTTTAGCCTCGGGACACCTCCCTGTTCCCACTTGGCAGAAGACTGCAGGACCCATGAGAACTTCCTCTGCAGAGATTTGCTGTAAACATTCGCCCAATCTAGGCCGACATAATCGCACCATGACTTGTAAAGCCGCGGGTCGATGTAGTTCTTCATCGAAGTGCTGAGGTTGTAGTTCTTGGTCCGGACGAAGAACTCCACCTCGCGCTTGAGTTTTGCGATCCGCTCTGGGTCCCCTTTGGCCTCCGCGGCCTGCAGCTTCTCGCGTTTCTTCCTCAGGGTCTCCTCCCAGGTCTTCGGAGGGGTGCGCTGGTGGTTGCAGAAGATGGCGGCCTGCAGGTTCGCCTCCTTCGCTTGATAGAGTTTGTCCAGGTCTTCCGCGTCCCGGAGGTCATTGGAGCTGAGGACCGCCTTTGCCGTCGCGGTGGCGTGGAAGGTCCTGAATACCTTCGCGGAGGCCCCCTTGACTATGGATGAGAGGTACTGGTTGACGAGGCCCGAGTTCACGTTGTGGAATATCTCCTCGTCCGGTCGCTTGCTTTTTGTGAACTCCATAAGGTTCTTGGCCACCGAAGGCGACACGGTCTCTGCCTTCGCCCAGGCGACGCTGTCCTTGCCGAGGAAGTCGAACTCGGCACGGTTTCCTTCCAGCTTGACATGCTCGACCCTCAGAGTGCTGGCGCCCACCGTGTCAGCCTCGTCCTCGTCCTTCTCGTCTCCGACCCTCATCCCCATGGTGTCGATAAGGTAACACACCGTCGCAACCTGACGGACCTTTTCGTCCTTCGAGTCTAAGTCGCGGAGCACTTTGGCCCGGATCTTCTCAAGGTTCGACCCGACCTTAAGGGCCTTGTCGTATTTTGCCTTGCTCCTGGATTGTTGGATGGGAGTGCTTTCGTGCAGCCAGACGTACTTTTCCTTGTCGGTAAGCCTGTCCATCCACTTCGCCATCCACATCGAGTTCTGGTCATGGACGACCTCCTTCCAGTTTCCCGGAGGAACCGTGGCCTCCTTCCCCAGATTGAGGATGACTTCGGATGGGGAGACTCTCGGCTTCCATTTCCCCCTGAAGGGGTGTTGACCTCTACCCATGAAAAGCCCCGGCGGCTCGACCATCCAGTTGGCGATGTCTACCTCCTTCCCGTCGAGCATGGCCCTTCCGAACTTCGCCTTCAACTCCTCCCTCTGCTCCTTCCTAGAAGCGGCCAAGGACTTCTTCAGCTCCTTGGACATGGATTCCTTTGCCGCCTTCTCTCGGTCGACTTTGGCATCGAGCTCGGAGAAATCCACGTCCTCGAACTTCGCTCCTCGGCACCATGAGGGAAGTTGATCCGCAAAGTCGCCCATGAAATTCGAAGTGAACACCGGGTCCTGGACATAGGGCGTGTCCTTCTTCTTCGCCAGTTGGTATGCCATCTCCTCGGCCAGGGGCGAGAGTTTCACAGGTTTTCCTTTCACGGATATCGAAAGCCCGTCGGGTTCGTAGAGGGGTGGAAAGTTGACGCCGTTGTGGGAAAGCGTCTTCCAGTAGGCGCTCATGAATCGGTGTTACGGTCGCTTCGTCGCGTGTATTTAAAATCGATTTGGGAATCTGCCGCTTTCACCGGCGAGGGTTAAATACGTGGGAGAAGTCCGAAGCGCGATTCTTAGTTGTGGGTCGACTTTGAAAAGATGGAGAACGGGGCCCTGAAGCATCCCTCGATGGTGGTGGCGGTTTCCACTTCGATGCCTCAGTACCGGGCGTTATACTCTCAGGCGAGGGAGCTTGGTGACTACATGCTGAGGAAGATGAGCTTCAAGAAGATAGGGACTGTCCGGGCCTCGGCCTTCCCTCCCGAAGTGCTGGTCAGGGAAGACGGGGTGTCGTCCCTCCCTGAGTGCAGTTTCTATCTGAACAGGGGCAAGAGTGACCTTGTGCTTTTTGCAGGAGACGCGAGCCCCATGGACGAGCAGCACGAGTTCGCCCAGTTCCTCCTGGGCAAGGCAGAGGCCATGGGCGTGAGGGAACTCTACTCCATAGGCGCGAGATGGGCGGAGAATCCTACCCCGCCCGAAGCCGAGCCGGAGGCGACGGGTTTCGCCACCGATGCCACGGGCGTGGCCAAACTGAAGAAGCACGGCGTGAGGGTGCTGGGGGAGGAGCCCGCACCCTTCTTCGCGTCGATGGTCGTGGCGATGGCGAAGGACCACGGGATCAGAGGGTACAAGCTCTCGGTGGATCATGGGGAGCCGAGCCCCCACGTCCGATCTGTGATCAAGCTCCTGGGAATCCTCAGCGGGATGGCCAGTTTCGAGGTCGACCTGGCGGAGCTCAAGGCGAAGGCGACCCCGGCCTCTCCGCCGAGGCAGACGGGCAACGGTTCGATATACCATTAGCCCGCGTCAGTCTGCGTTGACAGTCTCGGCTTCCTTGTCGAGGGCGTCGAGTTCCGGTCCGAAGCCCCATTCTCTCGCAAGGTCGTCCGCTTCGTGCTCCCTCTGCGACGACTCCTCGGGCTTGACATGCTCGTTGAGCCAGGCGTGGGCGAGCTCGTGGGCTATGACTGCCATGACCGCGGGCTCAGAGAGGGCGCTGAGGAGAGGCAGGAAGAATGTGATGCTCTGCCGGGGACGGGAAAAGAAGAGGTACCGGACGCGGGAGTACTTGGTCAGACCGACCATGGTCTTGGTCAGACGTCCTGAAAGCAAAGCAGAGCGGACAGTCGTTATCTTCGGGGTGCCCGCGGGGGGCCTCTTCGTGGCCTCGGCGAAAAGCCGACGGAACGCGCGGTCCTTGGAGCGGAGGGTAAAGGGCCCTGCGATGATCCCCGACCCATTCTTGCCCAAGAGGTTCACCGGTTGAGTGGGCTCTTCATGCGCCCTTCGCCACCTTTCTGCCCACTATCGCCATCGTGAGCCCAACCCAGTAGGGGAGGTAGGCCAGGACAGGGTCGAGGCCCTGCAGCTTGTACATGGAATATCCGAAAGATATCAGGAGCCCGAGGAACCCCGCGCCTCCGCCGAGGTAGATCAGTACCCGGCCTCCTGTCGTGTGGCGGGCGAGGATTATGAGGCCCCCAATCAGGACTGTAAGTCCGCCCAGGGCTATCAGCACCTCTATGATTGTGATAGCGATCACGGCGACGCTCGCGGCGGCTCCGTTCAGGAAGTCCGAAACGTGCGGCTCGGCGTAACCGAGAGCCTGGTAGAGGAACCCCCTCGAATTGTATCCGCTGCCGACCATGAGGAGTCCTCCGATTATCGCAAGTGTGCCGGCAGCGTAAATCCTTATTCCCATGTGCACCAAAAAATCATCACTGCTAGAATAGCGTTGCGCTAGATTGTTCCATTTGGGGTTGGGCTACCGAGATGTTTATCCGTGCGTAGCCGCGCGAGACGCCAACGATGCGAGCCGCGACCACCGACAAATCGCTGCGGAACACCCTCGATTGGGCGCTCCAGAGGATGAGGGACAAAGGGTACGTCGTGAACTCGAAGGTCACGCTGAACGTAGAGCCAAACCTAGCGATAATGGGGTACGCGAAGAAGGAGGGAGAGAAGCACAGCATTATGATATCAGAATGGGCCCTCGACTCGGAGATGCTGGGTGGCCTGGTGCTGCACGAGCTTGCACATGTCTACTTCACGGAGCGGGGAGCGCCGTCGCACGACAGCGGCATCCTCGAGCGGGTGCTCGAAGATCTCAGGGAGAGAGACGGGCTGAGGGCCAAGGAGACGGAGTACCTGATAGACGCCTTCAACCACCTCCAGAACGTGATAGTGGACGACGTTGTCTTCGCCGTGATGGGAGAGAAAGAACGTGGAATGGCGGGGAAGTTCTTCGCAGAATGGGTATCCGACAGGCCGTCCGGGGACCCCGTCACGGACACTGGGCTCCTGTGCAGGAACGCATTCGCTTTCGCCTCGCTCAAGCGAAGGGGGCTGTTCGAGAAGGGGAGCGAGATGTACTACCGGAACGAGTCCTTCGTCTCGTCCATGGGGGCCAAATCGGAACAGGAATTCGCATGGGTCGAGGACTTCCTGGAAAAGGCGAGCCCTGATTGGGAGGCGGAGAGGTTTAGCGAGGCCTTGGAGGCCTACTTCGACAGGATCCTTTCGCTGATGCGTTCTTCTTCTAAGCTTGAAGATCTCAGATAGAAGAGTAGGCGTCGCATTCGGCCGAACGTCGAAGGGGAGGCTCCTGGTCGTCGCTGCCATAGTAGGGGCGGTGGCATTCGGACTCTACATTGGATACCTGGCTCTGATCAACGACAGCTTCCCGGCCCAGGTGAAGCCTTTCGGGAACTACGCCTCCGTCACCTCCGATACATTCAACGGCACGGAGTTCGCGTTCACACTAAAATGGGAGAACGCCAGCGCGCTCCCCCTCTATGCTCAGCTGACCTCGCCGGCGACGGACGCGGCCAACACCCCGGTCTGCGAGGTCGGCCTTTCGACCGTGGCCTCTGGCCAGACGATCTTCATGCCCTTCACCATAAGCCCGGCGTCGGCCACCATTTCGAATGTGGACCTGTCAATCGCTGTCAGGTCGATCGCCAATGGGAACGAGTTCACCATCGTGTACAACGTCGCCAGCGTCTCGGCTGACAATACACCGATCACTCCTTCCAACATATCCTGCCAGCAACCCCTGGGCAGCTACTGAACTGACCCCATCACGCTTTTAGCCGACAGCCGGACGCGGAAGGACCACCAGTCTTGAAACGCCTCGGCCTCCTTATCCTCGCCGCATTTGTCATATTCCTGGCTCTGGTCCCGGCCTCCTTCGCCTTCACGAGCAAGTCCCTGAGCCTGTCCGTCTACCCAGACGGCTATGTCACGGTGAAACAGGTCTTCGCGGTGGACCAGAAGACCAGTTCGGTCCAGGTACCCCTGATATCAGGGGTGGTCTCCAATCTGGTGGCCACGGACCAGAACGGGTCGCCGCTGTCCTATGGGTTCGGGCCCGGGCAGAACATCACCGTGTACACGCTGGGCGCGACTTCCATGACACTAAGGTATGACACCAACACGCTCACTTCGAAGAACGGGACTGTCTGGATTCTGAGCTTTGATGCCCGGTACAACTCCACGATAGTCCTCCCACAGTTCTCCACGCTAGGTTACGTCTCCGGCACTCCGTATTCTATCAACGAGACGAACAACTCTCCCGAGCTGCGGATCCCGTCAGGGTCTTGGAGGATAGGCTACGGCGTTTCACTTTCAGGCGTGACGACGACCACCACCGGCACTCAGCAGGGAGTGGGACCTGGAGGCCCGCTGGGCCCCAGCCCGATCGAAATCGACGGCGCGGTTGTAGCCGTCGCCGTCATTGCGGGGGGTTTTGCTTTCAGATGGTGGAGGAAGCAGAGCATCGGTCCCATTAGCGGCGACCTCCGTCCAGACGACGTTCAGGTGCTGAACTTCATCCAGGAGAAGGGAGGGAAGGTGCTCGAACCCGAGATAAGGATGAGGTTCGCGCTGCCGAAGACTTCGGCCTGGCGGCAGATCAAGCGGCTCGAAAGGCTCGGCTACGTCAAGGTGACGAAGTTAGGGTCTCAGAACCAGATTGAGATTCTAAAAGAAAGAAATCCTGGGGCCTAGGCGGCAACGTTTACTGTCGATGCCGTCTGAAGCTCCAGGGCTGCCTGTGCCATAGCCGCCGTGGCCCCGGACACGTTCAGGCTCGAGAAGAGCTGAAGCGCCTGCGAGACGTCGGCCTGGCTTGAAGCTACTTCAGAGATTCTTGATTGGATATTGCTGCTGAGGTAGGCTGCCGCAGTGGCGAAGGCTGTGGCAGAGGCTTGGGTCTGGGTGTAGAGGGAGGCGTCGGCGCTGGCCAGAGTGCCCGCGCTTGAAGCGAAGGCTCCGATGGTGGTCTGGGCGCTGGTGCTGGCGTCGGCTGAAGTGACGAATGATTGGGCGGCCTGTGCGGTCGCCTGGACAGAAGCTGAGGCTTGCGCCATGGCGGTCGATGCAGTCGAACTGAGGTAGGCCGAGGCGCTGGTCGAGACAGATGTCGCAGTGGAGACGAGGCTGCTCGACACCGGCACGCTGGCCGCCGAGGAAGAGACTGCTGATGTGAAGGTGGAGATGTCAGTGTTGACGGTACCCATGGCCGTTGTCTCTTGCTGGAGCGATGTGTTGACGCTGTTGACGTTGTTCGAAATCTGGAGCCCGGTTAGGCTCGTGTAGATGGCTTGTACACCAGCGATTGATAGAAGGGTCGAAAGGTCTGTGACGACTTTCTGGTATGCCGAGACGTATGTGCTGCCAGCTGACTGGGCGGCCGCCGAGTCGGCGGTCATGGTGCCTAGGTATGTTGAGAACCCCGAGAGAGCTGTCGCCGAATAGGCGTTGCTTTGTGTTTGGGCGGTGGACAGTGATGTGTTGTAGTCGGTTGTCGCGGAGAGGCAAGTGTGGATATCGGCTACGATGTTAGGAAGTCCTGCTATGGCCTGGATGTTGAGAAGGGCGTTCATGTCCGAGGTGACCTGGGCCGTGGTCCCTTCTGCTGTGGAGATGCTTGAGGACACCGTGCTGGTGCTGACCTGAGTGACAGCAGCGGCAAGGGCCGATGCGGACGAGTTCACTGAAGCTGCCGCGGCCGCCTGAGACTGGGCGTAGGCCGCAAATGCTGTCTGGAACTGTGTGAAAGTGGTTTGGACCGATTGCTCCGCGCTTATCGTCGCGTTTGCTTTGGCTGAAAGCGGCTGGATGACAGCGCTCACGTATGCCTGTCCGCGCTGGGAGTACGTGTATGAGGCGATGGTCACCAGGTCGGACTGGGTCGCATTGACCTCGGCCCGAGCAGTGGCGATCAGAGAGAGGACCTGGGATAGGTCCACGCTGGCTCCCGCATGGCCGTTGGCCTGGGCTAGCAGTGATGTCGCCTGGTTCAAATGGGCTGTGGCTGCAGCGATCTGGGTGCTGACCTGGGCGCATGCTTGGGCGAGTGTGCTGGAACTTGAAGTGGTCACCCCGGCAGCTGCGCAGGCCTGGGCCGAGACCGCAGCGACGATGGAGGCTGTGGCGCTGACTTCCGCCACTGCACCCGCCGCCGCGGCGTAGTCGACGGAGGCGGTCAACCCCGCGTTGCTCAGGGCCGCACTGGCCGATGCCGCTGCGTAGGTGTAGTCGCGCATCGCAGCCTGGACCGATTCGATCCCCGCGGCTATGTTGGATCCCGACTGCGCGTCCGCCTGGGCGGTCGCGAGGAGCGAGTCTCCCTGGCTGAGCTGTGACTGGGCAGAGGAGACGGCGAGGCCGTGTGAAGAAGCGTAGTCCACCGCTGTGTAGGCGTAGGCTCTTGACGTCTGGGCCACGCCGACCAATGAAAGTAGCTGACTCTGTGTCTGCGTACCCGCCTGTCCGAGAACCACCACGGGTGTGATGATGCCTGCGAGCAGGAGGCACGCCATTGCGATTGGGAATAGGTTCCTTTCGGAACTAGTTTTCTTCATACCCTCTGGTTACCTCCATAGGAGGATAAGGAACCCCTTGGAACGGGCGTTCCAGGCGATGAAGGAGATGGATCATGGTTGACCGGCCCTGAAGAACTCCTCGAGCACCCATATGGAGTAGTCAAGCTCCACCAGCCTCTTCACGACGTCTTCGCGCTCTTTCATGAGAAGCCTGAGCTGGACCTTCTTGAACGACTTTGACGCCTCAGGCAGAGTCTCCTCGGGGGCGTCCACGGATTCCCGGGGTCTGAGCTGGCTTCTTTCCAATTGTAATACCTCGAAAAACAAAGAACGGTGGCCTAGGAGGCCACCACTGTAGTACTGGAGTAGGTGTTGGCGCCGATGCAGGTGATGATGTACTGTTGGCCTGCGACTATCCCTGTGGCTACGACGCTCTGGCCCGTGGCTATGTTGCCCGTGTAGGTGAGGGTTGACGAAGAGCCTGAGGCCACAGTGGCACCCCCGTTAAGGAGGGCAGAGGCCTGGAAGGAAGAGGATTGCTGGACCGAGCTCGATCCGCTGACTGTGAAAACAGCTGACCCGCTCAGTGAAGCCGGGAGAGAGCCGGATATGTATGCCGTTGCTGACACTGGGGTGATGATTATCTCCTGGACTTCGGCGTTGGCGCTGCCGGAGTTTTGGAGGTTGAGGGTCATGGAACCGCTGGACAATGTTGCCACTACGTTGAGGTTGGTGCTAGTCTGTGACATGAATGTGCTCCACCATGCCTGACCTGAAAGGTCGGCTGTGGCTCCGATCTGGAGCGAGAGCGACGCCTCTGTCTGTGGAGGCACGCTCGTGGCTACGGCCGTTGCGCTGAAGACGAACTGTGGGCTCGAAGTTGTAGCGGTGTTCTCAATGAAGGTCCTGAGGTCAACCACGGCTGCCGAAGAGGAGCTGGCGTTGACCTGGACTTTGCTCTGGGATTGGGCTGTCAATGTGGTCGATGCGACCGTTGCTGCGTAGGTCTGGCCCTGGTAGACGACGTTGCAGGAGTCCACGTTGAACTTGAACGCATCGTATGTTGCTGCGTTGACCTGGGATGTTGCCAAAGTCTGGGCCGTGCCCTGGGAAGCCATGAGGTTCATGGTCCCGGAGCCGCTGACCTGGGTCCACCCGCTGGCCATGTCCGAGCCGGCCTGGTGGGCGTATACTGAGCTGTATGCTATGGTAGCCGCGCTGACGCCTGACGAGGCGACCGCCGGGTCTGTCCCCATCACGGCCAGCTTGCCTGAGCCTGACGAACTTGGTTGATATTGGAGGAGTGCGACCGCGGCCGCCAGTACTATGACGATGGCCGCTAGGATCGCGATTGCCGCGACGTATGTTTTCTTCATGGGCTTCCCTTTGGTGGCAGGGGTCATTAGGAACCCCGAGGAACAGACGTTCCCGAACGGGTTGGAACGCTTTGGAATGCATCCTGACCGCCAAAGAGCGTGTCGGCCCTTCTGAACCGCTCAAAAAGTGGGACGAGGAGGCCCTAGGCCTCCTCACTGTTGGCCTTTAGACGAGGGTGCCTATCACTGATATGGACTGGGTGACGGTCTCACCGTCAGACAGCGTGGCGGTCACAGAGAGGGTATAGACTCCGCCAGCCGTGAGCAGAAGACCTGTGAGTGAAGTCGTTTGACCCGATATCGTGGCACTCGGGAATAGAGGAAGGGCGGCGTTCCAGGTCAAAGAGGTGGAAACACCGGCGAGCTGGACGCTGATGGAGGTGATGGTGTAGTTCCCGACGTTGTCCAAGGAGAGGGTCAGCTTCGGGGAGCCCGAGGCGAGGGTGAGCCCCTGGCCGTGGATCTGGAAGCCCTTCGGCTTGTGGAAGATGCCAGGGCCGGAGGTCTGGGTCGCGATGTCGGTGTGGTCGCAGCTGAACGTGTTTGTCTGGGATGCGGTGCAGGCAGGGGACGCCGGCTCGTTCGAGGAGTTGATGTACTGGTCATCTGAATAGACTATGGAAGCCAGGCCGGTCTTTGGGCTGGCCGCCACGCCGAAGTCGTCGAAGAGGTCTCTGTTGCCTGTGCAGGTCACGCCGCTTTCGCAGAGCCCCCCATAGTGGTTGACCGGGGAAGCAGTGGTTTGAGCGAACGAGGGATTGCCTGAGAAGGCGTTTAGGGATTGGGCGAAATACACGTTCCATGACGCGGACATAGGATAGTTGTCAGGGATGGTCACTCCGTCGTAGTAGGAGGTCCCGTACCAGACTATGTCCACTCTGTCTGGGCTGCCGGCGGCCAACCAGGGTTCGATGGCCGTGTTGGAGGGAGACTGGCTGACCTGGACCGGAGCCGACCAGGTGTTTGCGAAGTCCGCTGAGTAGGAGAAGTAGACGTTGTGGTTGTCCGAGAAGGCGGTCTCGACGTCCCCTGCGTTGTCAACGGCCACCGACGGGAACTGGTGGCCGATGGAGACTGAGGTGTTGGGGTCGTTGTAGACGAGGTGGTCGGTGAAGGTGGCGCCGCCGTCAAGTGACACGGCGATCCAGAGGGCGTGCAGGCTGTACGGGCAGATCCCGTTGGCGGTGCAGTTCACTGACGCGTCGTCGGCGAGCGCTTCGGCCTCGTTGGCGACACCGGGGAATATGACGTAGATGACGTGGCTGTTGGAGTCGATGGCGATGTTCCCTTCGCCGTCCTCGAATGCCAGCCAGGCGTGGTTGGAGTCGAGGGTGAGGGCGGGCTGCGTGAATGTGAGCCCGGAGTCGAAGCTGCAAGATACGGCGTTCTGGAGGGCGGCTTCGGCGAAGTATGATATGCACACCTTGCTCGAGCTGTCGGCCGCTACCCAGGGCCTGTCGTCACCGGGGATCTGAACCCCGGTGGGGTTGATGGACCAGGTCTGACCGCCGTCGGCGCTTGTGCTCTCCTCGACGTTAAGCAGCGGCCCGGTCGCGCGCTCGAGGCTGATGACGTAGATGTTGTAGAGGCCGTTTGAGTTCTTCTGAGGGGCGGTGGCGAGGTCGGTGTCACCACCCCACGCTGAGGCGCTGGCGTTCAGAGGCGCGGAAAAGGAGTTGGGAGAAGGAAGGGTAACGTAGTTCAGGCCGCCGTTGGTAGACTTCCACGCCCCCGTCCCACCGCAGGTCGGGTTTGCGAGCGAAAGGTCGGTAGAGCAGGTGAGGGTCGGTGGGAGGAATTCGGAAGAGGCGTAGAAGTTCCCCCCGTTGTCGGCGCCGATCTGTGGTTCGGCGTTGCTGTTGATGCATGTCCCCTGCCCGTTGGGGCAGTTGACACCAGGTTGACTGAAGGGACCGAGCTCGAAGGACGTGAAGGCGGTCTGACCGCCGGAGGCCGAAGTGGCCATGGGGACGAGGACAGTGAATAAAGCGGAGACTGCTAGGAGGAATGCAAGTTCGATTGGGATGAGTTTTCTTCTGAAATGTGCGCTGTGCACGTGTCAAGATTCCCCCTTCCTTTATAAAACGGGGGTAACCTTGTAACCATATTGTATCGAAACGATGAGCATGTTACAAAGAAGTTATCGGGTCCGGCCACGGTCGAAGAAGTCGGCTCTCTGGAAGGCAAGTTCCGGGACTTTGGAGAAGTGGCGACCGATTTCGTCAGGCAGATCAGCTCCATGGGGGCCGTCTCTTACAGGGGCGAACCTGACGCCGTCAAAGACAACGTGAGCATAACCAAGAAGGTGTTCAGCAAGTGGTCCATCGAGATAATCATGTCCACGTACTCCCTGAAGACGGTCGGATTCGGGGACCTCAAGCGGCTCCTGAACGGGATAAGCTCCAGGGTGCTGTCGAAGAAGCTGAAGGACCTGGAGGAGCTTGGGTTCCTGGATAGGGAAGTGATTGAATCGAGGCCTCCTAAGGTCAGATATACGCTCTCAAAGAAGGGAGAGGTCCTGGCCAAGCTGGGGGAGCCGGTCATAATGTACCTCCGGAAGTCCATCAGATAGTCTGCTCTTTCAGGAGCTCAAGAGCGCTTTAGCTCCTGCGGCCGTCATGGCATAGTTCAGCAGGTACATGCTGATGCAGACGGGACAGAGGGCATGGATGACCCCGAGCTCGACGTACCAGAGATAGATTGTGAACAGGTTCCCAACCATCAGTACCGGGAACAGGACCTCGCCGTTCAGGGTGCCTTTCTTTCGCCCGTACCAGAAGCCAAGGACGACCATAAGAGGGAACCAGACCAATCCGTAGATGTACAGGGGGAGGCCGTAGGGACCGGGCGGGAAGGCGACGTCTCCGCTGGCGAAGACGCTCGAGCACGAAACGAAGCTGCTGAGGTTGCAGACGGTGGACCCAGGGCCCGTGTAGGAGGTGACTTCGTCATAGCCATGGTAGACCGCTACGGCTATTCCGATGGCAGCCAGGGCGATGAAGGCCTTGGTCAGGCGGTCCATTTCGACTCGACCGGCACTGCTGGGACGGCCATCAGACTCTCTTGGGAGGCTCCAGTGCCTGCTGGGTTGTAGGAGAGCGTGACAGTTGCATACGCTTGGCTGCAGATAGACCCGGGCTGACCGCCGTCCACCTTGCAGATGGCTGTGATCAGGGTGTTCGCCGCGCCGTCTATGAGCTTGGCGACGTTGCTGCTGGGGGTGTTGAGCTGGGAGGAGACTTGGGTCCAATTTTGCCCGGCTATGTCGGGGAGCTGGAACTGGGAGCCGCAGTTAACCGCGTAGGCGTTGGCTATGTCGAGGAACGGGATCCCTCCGTTTTGGCTCGTCGCTGCACAAGTGTCGTATTTCGAGACAGTGGTGGACTGGTCTGCGGTCAGGGTCTGCACCACGTCTCCTGAGCCTCCCCTCCCGAATTCCTCCACGGCGACGAAAGCGATGTAGTTGCTGGTGTAGGTGACGTTTCTGAAAGTGAAGGTGGGGGTGTTGGGGTTGATGTCTGTGCTAGAGGAGAGCATGTAGTCCAGCCCCTTGAACGTCCCGAAGTGTGAGAAGGCGATTACGATGCTCCAGCGCTCAATGGCGCAATACGGGCAGAAGTCTCCTCCGATATACAGTACCTCGGGCTTGCCTCCGGAAGTGAGGGCGGTCCCTGAGATGCTGACGGGCGGGGAGACCCCAGTGGGGACGCCGACGGCCGAGAGAGTCGAGTCGCTGACGCCCGTGACCTGACCGAGGACGGTGTGTGAGACTGGCTTTCCGATGAACGCCGTGTTGACGTTGCTGGTGGCGGCAGAAATGAAGTAAGCCGCGACCAGGATGGCGACGATGGCTATTACTGCAGTGGTCCACAATATGCGCCTCCTTCGCCTGCGGGCGCGGAGGGTCGCCTTGATTGCCAAGTCTGTCAACGACCCCGCAGTTGGGTAGATAAAGTATGAATCAGGGCGAATCTACTTGTTCAGGCCGTAATCCTTTGCAACTTGGGCTTGAAGGGCCCTTATTTCTTTGATTTGCTTCGCGACTCTACGCGCGAACGAGAGGTCCCTCAAACCAGAGACGAACCATAGAAGGGCGATGACTAAGCTCACAGCCTCAAGCGCCATCAAACTGGGATCGACAAGGTCGACGGTTTGGCTCGTTATTCCCAACCCAAAGGGAAAGACAATAAGTTGAAGGAAGTAGTTGAAAGCGAAGTACGCGCTCGCCAGTGTGGCTACCAGGGCCAAGGTCCGGATCTTGCGTCCCCCCCGCTCCATGTGCTGAATAAAATCCTCATGCAATTCAATCATAGCTACATTGGGATCCTTGTCCTCTGACAAATCACCTAGGATACTCCGTTTTGGGCTTATAACGGATGCTCACAAGTTGTTCATGAGAACAGCTTCGGGAGAGCCGGGTCCAGATGACCTAACACAGTCATACCTTCGGGGGTGATTGAGTACATCTCATGGGAATCCACCTTGTTCACCTTCACTAGGCCTCCCGTAGTAAGTACTCCGAGATATTCACCCAGTCGGTTGTAAGGGACGTTTGCCACGCGGGCTAGCCTGGAAGGAATCTGCGGTCCTGATGCGAGCGCTTTGAGAAGTTCCCAGCAAATCACCACCGTGTCCCTATTCTTCAACCGCATTCAGCGTGGAATGGGGCTTGATAAGAACAAGTTGTGCCAACAACTTGTTCGCTCAAGATGTGCGTCAGCGCCTTAAGTAAAGCCCTCCTGCAAGTGCATAATGAACGCAGCAAGACGTGCAGGGTGGCTCGGATACTCCCTGGACCGGACAAGGGGTCGAGTCGATGTACAGGTTCTGGGAGACAGGATCCTCCTGCTTGGAAGGCGGGCGGGGGACCTCTCGACGCTTCTGGCTTACGCCGACGCTGAAAGCGGTAGCAAAACCGTCGTTCTGGACATCGACGGGTCGATTTCCCCGGAGATTCACGGGTACTTCAGAGCGTTTGATTACAAGTCGATGCTGTACGAGGCTTTCCACATCGAAGGGGATGACGCCACACACGGACAGATGGTGGCCTCGGCCTACACAGCTGCTCTTGATCTGACGTCGGAGGAAGAGGCGATCCTCGGGTCCGCGCTCCAGAAGCTGTCAGAGCAGAACGACCTGGCGACCCCTTCGGCGCTTTACGATGTCCTGGGAGCAGTCGAGGGGTTCAGGGGGTTCTATGTTGACAAGCTCAAAGGGAGAATCGGCTCTCTCAAACTCTTGGAGACCACGCGCATCGAGACGTTCGACGAATTGATGAGAGGAGGCGCCCTTGTCAGCTTCGCCTCCGCGCCCTATCCACAGGCAGCCGAACTGGCCTCAGGACTCTACGTAGCCAAGATGCTCCACCTGATCGCACCATCAAAGACGCGCCCGAACGCCATAATGATTACGGGGGCTCACAGGCTGTTCAGGAGTCTCGCTCGCTACCAGCACGCAAGCAGGTTGATGGGGTATCTGATGGAAGCGCCCGTGCCGCTGATTCTCGCATCGCCGCTCCCCTCTCTCTTGAACGACAGGCTGATTGAATCGATGCCGGTCAGGATTTATTCGAGCGAAGCGTGGAACGCGCGAAAGAGTTGGAAGCAGGCCGCGGCCCTTTCAAGTTCCTACATCATTTGTGACGACCGCTCAGGAACAGCGACTGGGTTCGTGCCGCGCTTCGTCAGGCCGAAGAGGGCATCAATCCCCCTAGTTCAATCTACCTTCGACAACAGGACCAACCCCGAACTGACGAGAACAATCTTAGAGGAAATCAGCAGGTTCGAGTCGGCGAACAGGCAGTCGGTGATTTCGTATCTGACCCCGTTGTTTCTTGCGGCCGACATCGGAACGGAGCTCGATAGGCTGCATACGGAGGGGCGCCTGATCCTCGAGCCGAAGCAGGTCGGTAGCGGACCGAAGATTCTTGCTTACACTGTTACCGAAAGCGGGAGACGCCTGTTGGAGGGACTACGGTAATGGAGCACCTCAAGACGGACTGCTTCGCGGTCGACACTTTGACGGACGGAGGACTCGCCACCGGGACCATCACGCAAATCTTCGGTGAGAAGGCCCTCGGGAAGAGCATTATCTCGTTCCAGGCCGGGTGCGCTCTTGCCGCGTCCGGTGGCAGCGCAATCATCCTCGACACCGAGCAGTCCTACTCGAGCTACCTTGTACCGTATTGGCGTGAAAGGATGGCGAAACGGTTCGGGAAGGACATCAACGTGTCAGAAGTGAAACTTGAGAGAACGCCGAAGGTCTCCCCGAAGAGGAAGCCCGTCACCAGGGGTCAGGTAATCACCGCGGTGGATGCAGCCCTGAGCCACCTTGGGATATCGTTCACAGACGCTCATCTGAGCGCCGTCGCCGACATATTCTCGCCTGACTTCACTGTGGACCTCCCATCTGCGGGACCTTCGGTCTTGATCTTTCAAACCCCAGAAGTCGTGGACCTCCTCAACCTTCACGGAATCGACGCCGTCAAGGAGGTATCAAGCGGAGGCAGGGTGGAACTCAAGATGAGACAGACCCCTACCTACCAGTCGGCGCTCCATCACGTCATCCAAGAGACAGGCGCGAAGCTCCTTGTGTACGACTCCATCTCTGCACCTTTCAAGTCATCCTTCCCCAGCACGCAGGACCTCCCAGCCCGGAGCGCCGGTCTCGCCATGCTCCTAGCTCATGCCCAGCGGCTGTGCATCGAGTTCGGGATTGCTGTCCTTGTTACCAGCCATGTTTCGATCGACCCGATCAACCCATGGGACAGAATCCCATACGGCGGGGTCATCCTCGGCCACGACGCGAAATTCTCTCTCGAGCTCACGAAGGCGACCGCTTCAAGGAACAAAGACAGGAACCCTGAGGCCATCAACCCGGACGACGAGAAGGCGAGCACGAAGGCGTTCTGGGCGGCCCGCCACCCAGCCCTTGAGGAGTACACCAGGTACGCTTTCGCCAGGCAGGATGGGGAGGGGTTTCACTGATGGGCTGGGGCCTTCGACTGGTCGCTGCCTTCGTCATGCTGGTCGCTTTCAGCTTTGATTCATGGCCTATCGCGCTGCTAGCCTTTCTGTACCTTGTCTTCTCGTTAAGGAGGCCTCGCAGGCAGCAGGTCTATGTCATGAGACAGGGCGACGTCTTCACCGAGCCTGGTCGACCCTGGAAGAGGTATGCTGCCGGTGGCTTCTTCCTGTTCCTCTCGTTGGTCTCGCTAGAGTCTGGAGGGACTTACTCGCCAGTCGTCTTTTTCCTCTGTGGAATCGCTTTGTTCTTCTGGCCCCGCATCAGGCGGAGCGGCTTCGCTAACAGGGTGGTTCCGGTCAAGAATTCGGTGCTTCTACGGAGTCTCCTCGTCCCATTTTTGTGGCACGCCCTAATCGAGGTCAAACTCGAATCCCAAGACCAAACGAGAGGGATCGCGTCGATGAGCGGCAAAGTGATTCTCTTCGCCGGAAAGGCGCCCTCTGTGTGTCAGGTCGTAAGCGTCTACGCTCTGGACTACGCACAGGCCGAAAGGAGGATTATGAGGAGGTTGAAACAAGAATCAAGAATGCTCTCGCAAAGGGGAGCGCATCTCCTTCCAATGGACAGCGTTGAAGCTGCAGGGAAGCTGTCCATGGAGCTTGAAAGGCTCGAGCTAGGAACAGACGACCTGGAGGCTGTTTCATCGTTACCCTTCGATGTCTTGACGCTTCGTGTGCAAGACGGCCTAGTGGTTTCACACAGGGCCTTCAATGTCTCTGAAAGCCAGAGCGGGGGCCCTGCGATTCCCGCGCCCGACGTAACACACGTCAAACAGCCTCTGTTCGCAGAAATGGTCCAAGAGATTGGCGAGAAGCATGGCTGGCCTAGTCCAGACGAGTTCTCCCCCTTCCTGGCGGCCCTCGACGCGTCGCGGAACGAACCCTTTGCCGACAGGGTGCAAATGAAAGGCGAGACTGGAGCGAGGTTGAGAGTCGAAACCCCCAGTGGGACCCAAGTCGGGCTTACGAGGCCTCAGCTGAGGGCGCTGGCGAGGATCTATGGCTGATTCAGAGGCGAGACTCCTGCGGAGTTTCGGGAGGGCCTTCAGGATGGTGGAAGCCTGGGTCGAAGCTGACCTACTGGAACTTGCAAGACAAGCGACAGAAGCAGTCTTCGGAGACTCGCCAGAATTTAGGTTGGCCAGGGCTTTGGCGAACGCTCAGGAGGCCCTGCCTCTCTACGAGATCTCAATTCGATCCAACGCCGGTCGAAGGGCAGTGCTCGGGTCCGGGCAGCTCAGACTGGCGCTGGAAAGGATGGAAAAATCAGGAGTTCTCGTCAATGTAGGCACACGCCAAAGACCGAGATTCCAGCTGAATCCTAAAGACGACAAGGCGAGGCTGTTGGCATCTCTGTTCGTGGAAGGCGGGGATGCGAACATCTTGGCTGAGACGTTGGTACCTGCCCATCCTCGCCCCTAGTGAAATGACGAAGCCGGCGATACGGGTGGAAACCTGGCGATGACGAGGGTTTTCTCAGAATTCAGGCAGACTCGGCTTATGCGACCTCTTCAACCATGCGCTCGGTACTAGACGCAGGCTCCCGCAGGTCGGCCGCGAGCATCTTCCTCTGGATAACTGTGCCAACTCTCACCCTTGCAGAATCCTTGGGCTCTGGGTGGTTTACCTGAAGCATCGCCGTCCCCACTGGAAGCCTCCTGAGGGAGTCTTTGATGTTCGAGCCTATGAAGAAACCAGAGGCGTACTCGATGTCCAGCTGGTTGTTCAGCATGTGACAGATGAGCGTGTTGCTGTTCGCAATTATGTTCTGACTTATGAGGGAAGGCCTGGTGGCGCAGGTGACGAGGGAGAAGCCGTATTTCCTCAGTTCCATAGCGCACCGTTCGGGGATGCTGACGTAGCCCTTCTCGTTAGGAGCGAGGTGCTGAGCCTCGTCGAGGACCATGACGAGTCGAACCGAGCCTGTCCTTCCGTTCTTTCTCACTTCCTCGTAGACCTCCTTCAATATTATCTGGCTGAGCATGTTCTTGCCCCTGTCGTCCGGGAGAGGAGAGAGGTCGATGATCGTAAGCCCGGGTTCGAAGAGTTGCTGGACATCGAAGTTGCGCGAGTAGGTGTTGAGGGTCTTCCCAACCACCCCGTGGGTCAGGGGCCAGAGCTTCGATATCAGGGCCTCAATCGACTCCGACCATCCCCGGAGTTCTGTGAAGTCTTTCTCCTCATCTTCGAGCCTTGAAAGCAATTCATGAATGGCCAGGGGACGGCGGGTGCCGTGGAAGTAGGTGTCGAAGACTTCCCGGAGCACCCTATACTGTAGCGGCGACAACCCTATGCCATGGGTCACGTGGCTGAAGTGGTCGAGGAGTGAGATCCAATCCTCGATCTGCTTGTACGCGTAGGTGTCTTTGGGGTCGAATGGAGAGATGACTAGGTTCTTGCCTGGCGTCAGAACCGTCGGATTCAGGGATGAGAGCAGCTCGACGTACTCGCCTGTCCTGTCTAAGATGACCTCTGGGATTTTCATTCTCTGAAGCTCCAAGGAGAGGACCCCCGCACATGTGGACTTCCCCGACCCTGTGGTGCCGAGGATGCAGAGGTGCCGGCTGAGGGCATCTACATCGATGGTAGCCCTACCCTGCGGTCTGGGATCGAGGGTCAACATCCTCTCTCCAATCACAAGGGGCTCTTGGTCGCGGGGCATTGTAGCGTACGTACTGTGACTCACCTATCAGTAGGCGGTGACGACTCGTGCATTTGCGCATCGGGTTGTTGCCCAAGCCGTCGCATTTGCTAACACTTGAATGTCGAAGCCTTGTTTCCGGTCGCCTTCCGGTAGCACAAGTCACGAAATGCGAGAGGGAATGCCTTCTTCTGTGACGTTGTGTTGCGCTAGGCTGATGCACGTGTCACGGCCGACGTTCGGTCGTGCCCCATTCGAGTGCAGGATGAACGCAAGATCGAGAGGTCTAGCGCGAAGTTGGTCCGCATTGGAACGGCCCGCAACAAACGCACACTGAAGATGGGGAGGCGACCGGCAAGCCATGCGGAAAGAGGACAGGGAAGGAAGAAGACAACAAGGAGCAGCCTAACAGGCGGGTGTGGTCAACGCCACACGGCAGAGTTCCTTCTAGCAGAAGGGGCAACTCGCGGGGCCTTACGGCTTCGTTTCACCGAACACTCCCCGGACACATGTACCCAAAGAGAAGGTTGGGTGTTATCAGCGGATGAAAACCCATGAAGACACGGCAGAAAACGAGGACGGCAAGGGAGGAACGGCACAATGGCCGCCACATCACTGGCTGGACAAACCCGACATCAGATCAATCGCAGAGAACTTCTGGAAGCCCAATTACGACAAGAATGATCTAGCTATGTACAATCGCTTTCTGGAGATTCTGAGACTATCCAAAGACGGCCTCAACGGCGAAGAGATTGGAAGAGCGCTTCACATGAACAACGTCAGAGCCTACCTCACTGGCAGAAAGAAGTCTTTCCTCACTCATCTGCGAACCGAACTCGACAAATTAGGCCTTCCCGCGCCCAATTCCCAGTTTCTACCACTTCATCTGAAACCAAGAGGAACACCTGCTCCTGATTGGATAGAGATACCCAAGGAATTACGAGGAACAGAGGACATTGCCACAACCCTATCACAATTGCAGCCAAACAAAGGCGCTTTCGAAGCTATGTCCGAATTCGGCTATCACTCTCAAGAAGAGTTGATCACAGACCGTACGAACATGTTCGCATTCTTCCTTGGATCCACCATCGGAGACTGCAGCAAACCCGTCAAGGGACAGAGCAGGTTTCCGAGCATGGCAATTGCGCTCACCCTTTCAGAAGCCAAACCAAACAGTCTCAGGTTCGGTCAGTACACGGCTCTATGCGCTCAGGCTTCAACAGGCCTCATGATGCATAGGATACGGGACGCCGAAACATCTCCATATAGGTTCACCAAATCCAGCTGTCTTAGGTGGCTCACGGAAGCATCCCCTTTATGGGGTTGGGTCTTCCACGACTGCCTGGGTCTGTTGGACGCAGAAACCACAACACGAGACCCGGTTCGGATGAATTGGCTCCTTGCCGCGCCGACCAGATTCAAGGTGCACCTGCTTCAAGGTGTCAGTGAGTCGGATGGTTGGGTTGACCCCGGAATGGATCGCCATTGCTTCGTAAGTTCTCCGAACTCGCAACTCTTCGCAGCAGTCCTAGCCAGCTTGGGCGTGGTGCCACGAATTGACCAACAACCGCCGGTTGAGATTATCAGAATTCCAACCGAAGATGCTGCCAGACTCGAACTCTTCAGCCCACGAATACATAGCGAATACTTCGAAAGGCTGCAAGTGATGAGCAAGGCAACAAGCTTCCCGCCTAGGAAGGCAATCCCTAGTGAAGTCGTGAAACGGATTCAAGACTTGGCGAAGGAGTACACCGTTCTGAGCGACATCTGCTTCGAACTAGCGAAACGACATGGGGTGAAAGTATCCAGTGCCACCGTCAAGAAATACACAACATGATCTCCCTCCCCTCCCTTCTTTTTTCTTGTGTTGATTTGGCACAAATAAAAAGTGCAACCTCATCTCGAAACCTCCCGACAAATTATCATTGACGAGAGGATAAGTAGTTTCGGGCAAGTTCCGTACATTCAGCGTTCGTTTTGGCTACCTCTTAAATCCCGGACTGACGAAGATGGCTCAATCAATTGATAGTGGACCGTGCGAGGCACGCATCTTGGATGGTTTACTTCTGGGCGTGGTCCAAGAAGACCATCCAGAATTGTAACAAAGTCAGTGCAGTTAGAGTGTTGGTTTTGGACCCCCATGGAGAGATAGCGCTTGATGACGATCAGGAAAAGACCATAGCAAAATTCCCAGGGAGATTGACTGCACGGAAGATGAGGGAATCTGTACGGTCATTCGTGCAGTACGAGCTCAGAAGTAAAGAGCCAGACCTGAGGATTCCCTTGAGAAATGTGGTGCCGCGAAGTCCTGAAGAAATCGATGGGATTCTTGGTAAATCTGGACCTGATTTGAAAGCGCTGAGGTAGCGGTCGGGCTCACGTCCCGGTTATGGGCTGAATCGGGAGGGGTTCACCGTGCTCGCCAGCCGCGCAACCGCAACCCTGGACGTGTCCGCCGCGTCTGAGAGTTCCCCTGTATAGGCCATCCTCGAGCTTCTTGCCAGTCTTGGCTTCCCAAGCCTCGATGGGCATGCCATACTTCTGCTGTATCCTGTCTCTATACCATTCAGGCAAAACATTGAAACTGCAAAATGGTATGATTCTCAGGTCTGGGGTCAGATAATGGATGTCACAGCGTTGTAGACGCTCTTCATCCTGATTAAATTTATCCTGAAAGTGCATCATCCCGAGGAACATGCTCTTCAGGTGGAACTGCCCGATGGCTGTGTAGTCGTGCTTGATCAGGGCGTCGGTG
Source organism: Nitrososphaerota archaeon (assembly GCA_028867035.1). GTDB lineage: Archaea > Thermoproteota > Nitrososphaeria > Nitrososphaerales > Gagatemarchaeaceae > UBA183. The sequence goes on from JAGWHB010000001.1 coordinate 26,953, forward strand.
AGGAGCTTCGCGAAGCTGAGGCTCTTCGGCTGTTTCTCCTTGTTGACGAAGGACGACAGCCTCGTCAGGACCTTCGCCGCGACCACGTAGCGGTTGGTGCCCGAGTAAATCTCCTCCTGCTTCTCGTCCAGATATTCGATCATTCCTGCTATGTCGACGAACTCCGGCAGAGGGACGAGCCTCTTCTTGTCGGGGTCGTTGAAGACATAGGTCCCTGCTCCGCAGGCGAAGTGTATCGAAAGCTCGTACTGCTCCTTCTTTGTGAATGCCTCGATGAAGCCCGTCACCGGCGAGCAGGACGGGACGGGGAACCAGCCGTCCTTTGTGATCTCACCGTTCGTCTGCTCCTCGATCCTCTCGATGCAGTCTGGAATCGTGATCCTGTACTTCGCCCTCTCCGTCTTCGTCAGCCTTCCGGTGAGGGAGACCGGCTGGAAGTTCACAGCGTGGACCGCGTCTATGTTCTTCTGGCCGAAGCGTATGATGTCGCCCAGCTCGTGGTCGTTGATCGACTTTATGACCGTCGGGACGAGCACGACGCCCACTCCGACCTTGCGGCATGCGTCGATGGCGTAGGGAGCCTCCCAGTGGTTCTTCGGGTTTGTCTTCGGGGAGACACCGTCGAAGCTCATGTAGAGGTTCGAGACACCGGCGTCCTTCAGGCGCTTGGCCAGCCCCGGGTTCAGGGCGAGGTTGATGCCGTTGGTGTTGAGCTGGATGTGGTCGACCCCTTCTTCCTTGAGTATCTTGATTATCGTCGGCAGGTCTTCGCGGATCGTCGGCTCACCGCCCGTGATCTGGACTGAGTTGCCTGCGACCGGCCTTTCCGCCTTCAGCGAGCGGCCCATCTCCCTGATCTGGTCGAGGGTCGGCTCGTAGACGTACGCCCCCTCCAGCCCCTTCTTCACGTAGAAGAAGCAGTACCAGCAGGTCAGGTCGCACCTGTTGGTCACTATGATGTTGGAGAGGCCCGTGTGCGAGAGGTGGTTAGAGCAGAGGCCGCAGTTGGCCGGGCATGAGCAGACGTCGAGGGGGACGTTCGCGGCGTGGGTGCCCTTCCCGTCCTTCCAATAGCGTGAGAATTTGCTGTACATCTCATAGGAGCCGAAGTACAGCTCTTCGGTCTCGCCGTGCTCCGGGCAGGTCTTCGTCATCCAGACCTTGTTGTCCCGCTCGAAGACGATCGCAGGCAGGATGCGGTTGCATTCTGGGCATATCGATTGAGTCTGGCGGATGAAGTTACCCTTCGAGACTTCCTTCTTCAGCTCTAGACTAACGTCTGCTATTTGGGCCATCAGAAGTCGCTAGGGTCTCCTTGCCGTCCAGAGGATATAAGCATTTTAACTTTACAGAGGGTGAAAAGTTAAGACCTATTAGTACCCGGGTTCGGAAGAGGAGTGGCCAGATTGGACCCCCGGAATCCCGATTATTTGGCGGGAGGGCGTCATCACCAGGAGCATTCCGCAGGACTTGCACCTGTAGTAGGAGTTGACCCCTTCATCGGTCTTCTGCTCCCCGACGTGGCCCAGGGCCTCGTGCTTGCAGGCTGGCATCGAAAGCTCTCGGTAACGGCCCGGATTTACGCTTTTGAAGGGAGGGACCCGGAATGGGCCTAAGCGAGAGGGCTTCTGGGTCCCTGGAGGCGCTCGGGCTGACGGGAAGCGAGGTGAAAGCCTACGTCGCATTGCTCAAGGGCGGGACGATGACGGCGAGCGATGTCAGCAGGGAGGCGAGGATACCATATTCGAAGGTCTATGACGCCCTTGAATCTTTGCACAGGCGAGGCTGGATAGAGGAACAGAAGAGCAGGCCGATTGTGTACACCGCAAAGCCGCCTGACACCGCCCTGGAAGAGCTGAAGTCAAGGCAGGAGACGGAGAGGAAGGAGAAAGAACAGGTCGCCCTCGAAGAGCTCATGGGGATATACGTCAGCAGGGGTGAGCAGGAGAAGCCGGACATCTGGATCATGAGGGGGACCAACGAGATACTTTCGAGGGTCAAGAACCTCCTGCTGAACTGCCGGGCTGAACTGCTCATCGCACTGCCGGCGCAGCTCGCCCCCTTTACAGACAGGATTGAGCCTCTGATGGCGACGCTCAAGGAGAAGGGGGTGAAGACGCTGATCCTCACTTCCCCCGACTTCCCCAAGGAGGCGGCGGGCCAGCTTGCAAAGCATGCCGAGATCCGGACCAGGAAGACCATGTACGGAGGGGGCCTCATCTCAGACTCCAGAGAGGTGGTCTTGCTCCTCGGAGGAGGAGAACAGGGAGGTCTGCCTCTGGCGATTTGGGCTTCTCATCACGGGCTGGCGAGCTTCGCCAAGGACTACTTCGAGTTCCTCTGGGATTCTCCGGGGACGACGAAGGTATGAGCAAGGTGCGGAAGCACGGCATGCGAGACGAGGCAGACGTGGTCGTCATGCTGGGAGCGGAGGCAGGGCTCTCTCAAGAGGACGCGCGCCTGTATCTCAGGCTGCTCCGCCAGGGCAAGTTGCCGGCATCCGAGTCGGAGCCTGCGTCGCGACTCCTGGACAGAGGTATGGCCATTGTCTCAGGGGATGGGAAGAGGATAATCCCCGTCCACCCAAGGCTGGGAATCGCCAATCATTACCGGACCTGGAGGGAGGCGATGGTGAGGGAGATCAATGAGAGACGGATGAGGGTGGACAAGCTGATCCTGCAGCTGATACCCATCTACGAGGCCGCAATGGAGAAAAACATGGAGGATGGGGGCGGGTAAGGCTTGACGGAAAACGAGCATGAGCATGAGATAGTGTTTATCGGTATGGTTAATGTCAACAGGGACAACTACCTCCAGGGGGTCGTGGACGTATGGAGGTGCAGGAGTTGCAAGCAGCTCTTCTGCGACGACAAGAGGTATGGCGAACCCCTGAAAGCGAGTGTCGGGTTCGAGACAATCCCCGAGGGTGAGGAATGGACCGTGCTGACGTGCACGACGCAAAGAGACGTGTACATGAACAGCCTGGGGGCAAAGCCTGGAAAGAAGATCACCCATGCGTGCAGGAGCGGAGAGATCCACGAATTCGTGGTGGGGGAAGACTATTCGCTTACACCTGTCATAGCGGACCCCATCCACAGGCTATACCTCGTCAAGGACAACATCAACAAGAACATCGAGGCCGGGTACTACAAGCTGACGATGAGATAGCCATGGACAGTGTTGGGAAGATTGCCGCGTGGCTCGGGGTGGTCACTGGCGCGTGGATAGTGTTGGGCGCATACCTTGGCCAGGGTGGGACAATGGTCGTCAGTCATTGGGGGTCCCTCACCCAGGTTTTGGGTGTGATTCTGGCCGTTGCCTCGATCCTTTCCATGGTCGGTCCAAGGAAGGTGTTCTACTTCTCAGCTTTGGTTTCAGTGCTCGTGGTCGCTTCGATAGGCGTCGCTCTTTCAGGGCTCGACACCACCGCGATTCTGACGGTGGGGCTTGCTTTGGTCAACTTGGTTCTTGACATCGTCGCTGCAAGGCGAGAGACAAGGGTGTCAGAGCAATCGCATCCGATGAATCTTCCCGTGTTCGGCTAGACCCGGAAGTTTGAGACCTTCTTGCTCTGAAGGATATCCTCCACATTGCGCCTCAGGCCGGTGACGGCGAACCCGCCGTACTCTGGCTCGGAGTATTCTATTTGAGCCAAGGCCCTTCTGAGGACACCCAGGGAGACATCTTCCTCACCCTTTTGGTGATGCACAAGGGCCGCGCAGACGAGTATTATCCCCTGGAGCAGGCGCTTCTCTTCGCCCTGCTTCGTCCTCCAGAGGCCCTCCAGAACTTCATGGCACTCCCAGTAGCGCTCGCCGTTGAACAGTGCCCGGGCTTCAGAGAAGAGTTCACAGTCTTCCATGTGCTGGGGAGCGAGGTTGAGGTCCCTGGTGAATTCGACGTCGGATATCGGCCCGACGGCTGAAAGGAATAGGCTGAAGTCAGCCAGTGTGGGGCAGAAAATGTCCAGCTCTAGGGCCCCATAGGAGGTCCACTTGGGGTTCCTGGCTTCGGCTCCCAGGGTCTTGGCGATGGTTCTGATGGCGCCCAGCAAGTTCCCCCGGGGCACTCCTTTCGGGAGGACTCTGACGAGAAAGCGCAATGCTCGTCCAGCGTATCTTGGAACGCTTTAATGTTGAGCTGGATTCGTAAGAGTCGTGGGTGATGACCGGATTAGCTTGACTGAACGCAAAATGTCGAGGATCTTGAGTAGGAGAACCCACGCTTCCGTCGAAATGCTTTCAGTCTGCGATGAGACGGGAATTACTTTATAACCTGTGAAACGCGCCGCGGATTCAGGCGACGTCCGGTGGTGGAGATCGACGTTACGTGTAATTTGGAAGGCTTCAGGCGGTTCCTGATCAACAGCACTTGTAGGAGCTTCATCCCGGAGTCCTACCTCCGCGACCCCGAGGTGTTCCCGGAGAAGCAGGGGGACCAGGGACAGGGTTCTATCTATGTGGAGGCGGTCGACAAGGTGGACCTCAAGAAGATCAGGGACATCACGTTCATCAATGCAAGGGATGTGCTCGGCATAATCTACACTTCGAAGACAGGCAACACGAAGTTGAAGTGGCGCGAGCTCAGAGGGAGGATAGGAAGGATGTCCGGGGAAGCCTCCGCGAACTCTCTGGTGAACCTCTCCATGGCCAGGATAATCTCCCCCGAAGACGTGGAGGCCATCATGGCGAACCAGCCTGGTCAGGGCGAGGAACAGCAGTTGGGAGAGCAGGTTCAGGGCGAACAGGCTCAGCCTCAGCAGGACGTACCCCAAGAGTAGCCGTTTTCACCCAGCAAACAGAGTGTAAACGGGGACGCTGTGTTTATACCGGTGGAAATCGTCCTTCTACCAATGGGCAAGGTGAAGGTCAGCAGGATCAGCGGGGTGACCGACCCCCTCACGGGGCTCCCCGCCAAGCAGATCGAGCTTGTCGAGGTCAGGGATGCACGAAGACCGGATGTGTTCCCCGCGAATGACGAAGCGAGGGTGGTCCAGGGGATGGTTTCCCAGTTGCAGTCCATGGGGCTAATGCCTCAGATGAGAGAGATAGGATACTCCAAAGTCATAATGACACTCACGGAGTCAGAGTACGACATGCTGGGGATCAGGCTCGACGTAAACGAGATCTACGAGCTGGACATACGCAACGGCTCGATAACGCTGAAGAAAGTCACTGAAGGCACGTAGATACAGAGGCTGCGAGGAGATTGGCAGGGCCGCTGAAGATTGGGGACAAGGCACCGGATTTCACCCTTGAATCCCAGGATGGCCGGATGGTGTCGCTTCACGACTACGCTGGCTCCAAGAACGTGGTGATCTACTTCTACCCCAAGGATTTCACGATCGGGTGCACGGCCGAGACCAAGGGTTTCAGCGACAAGTATGAGGACGTCCTTGGTCTGGGTGCTGAGGTCATCGGAATCAGCTCAGATTCGGCTGAAAGTCACGGAGGCTTCGCGGAAAAGTGCGGCGCGAAGTTCCCCCTCCTGGCCGACAGAGGTGGGAAGGTCAGGGAGCTGTACGGGGCGAAGGGAACATTCGGCTTGGCCCCCGGCAGGGTCACCTTCGTGATAGACAAAGGAGGCATCGTCAGGCACGTGTTCTCATCCCAACTCAGACCCACGCAGCACGTACCGGAGGCGGTCGAGGCCCTGAAGGCCCTGCCCGCGTGAATGTGGCCAATCGGACGAGGGGATTCGGGTCCTGGCCGGATAGCGTAGACTACCTAACGAAAGGTTTCAGGTGCGGCCTCCGGGATTCGGACCCGGGCGAACGGCTTGGGAAGCCGCTATCCTGACCAGGCTGGATCAAGGCCGCGCCACCTCCCCCTCCAACGGAAATAGTATAAACGAAGCCATTTCCTGCTCCAGGCGACTTGAGCGAGCAGTTGCTTTCGAAGCTGGCTCCCAGGCTGAGACGCTTGGACGAGGGTGCCTATGAGAGGGCCTATCGGACGGGCGAGACAACGGGAGGCAGCAGCACGCATCAGCTTATCGCGGACCTGCTGAAGTCGCTCAGCATCGGCTACAAAGAGAACGTCAAGGCCCTGGGAGTCGGAGGGCCTGTCGCAGACTTCTCGGTGAACGGCGTCCTGGTGTTCGTCGATAGGGAGTTTGATGAAAAGGCCCGCAGGGCTCTGGCGGCCAGCAAGAAGAAGTGCGTGCTGGTAATCAGAGATTCGCTTAGGAGCGACAGGTTCGACCACGGCATCAGGGTATTGGGCCTCGGCGAAGAGGGGGGCCTACAGACCATATTCCTCGACGACCCGTCTTTCAACTTTGATTACGCACACATCCTCCCCAAGACAGAGAAGTGCTCAGTGATGCACGGGCACACTTCAAGCGTGTTGGTCGAGATCATCGGACGGCCTCGGGAGGGCATGGTAGTGGACTTCGGGGTAGCCAAGCCGATTGTAAGGGACGCTGTCAGAAGCCTTGATCACAAACTTTTCATCAACGAGAAGTACGTGACTTCGGTGGACTCGAAGAGCGTCTCGTTGATGTTCGACACTATCCACGGCGAGTTCGCAATAAGGGCGCCGAAGGATACGACGGTGATGATGAAAGGGGAGGCGACGGTCGAGAACTTGGCGAAGGAGCTGCTTGGGAGGATTGTCCCGAAGATGCCCGAAAACGTGACCGCCGTCGGAGTCTACGTGTACGAAGGTCTCAACAAGGGGAGCCATATCCTGGCCAAACTGCATCAGGGCGGTGCACGCAGCAGACGAAAGAAGCGATAGTGCTTCTCTCCGGTGGAATAGACTCCGCCACGGCTCTTTATCTCGTCAAGAGAGATTTTCCCGTAAGGGCCCTCACCTTCGAGTATCACGGCATAGCAAGGCAGGAGGTCCGATCCGCAAATGACGTCGCCGAAGCGGCCGGGGTGACTGAGCACAGGTTGGTGAGGCTCCCGGACCTCAAGGAGGCCGGTGACATCCCCGGGGTCAGATTCGGGGCCCTGCCCCCCACTTACATCCCGCTCAGGAACAGTGTGTTCTACTCGTTTGCGGCGGCCTATGCGGAGGAGACAGGCGCTTCCGTTATTGTTGGAGGGCACAATCGGGACGACATGGCGGTCTTCGCCGATGTGAGTTCAGATTTTTTCAGCAAGCTCGAGAGGGCGCTCTGGGCAGGGTCTCCCATCCTCCGGAGGCTTAGGACGCGAATCGTCCGCCCTCTGGGGAGGAGAACGAAGGCGGAGGTCATCAGTCTGGCATCTTCGATGGGGGTCCCTCTTCAACTGACATGGAGCTGCCATCGCAGCGGGAAGATTCACTGCTGGAAGTGCGAGGGATGTCTGGCGCGCATCCGCTCGTTTGAAACCGCCGAGGTAAGCGACCCTCTTTCAACAGAAAGGGGAAAATTACTTAAAGGATGAAAAGGCGGTTCTTGACTCTTGAGACGTCAAGAACGAGAAGCAGCTGATGCGCTGGATTACATTGACGCCACCGCCGACGTCCAGTCCGAGACAGCAAGGCTGCCGGTGGATGCCGGTATCACGAATCTGAAGGTGCTGGGGAGCTCCGGAAACTTCAGCATGCCGGTCGAGCTTTCGATCCAGACTTCGACGGGTTACCACAGGGGGGTCCACATGAGCCGGCTTGTGAAGGCGGCGAACAGCCGGAAGCCAAAGGGGGTCGAACAGTGGCTGAGATGGATATGCGGCGAAGTGAACAGGACCCAGCCGGGGTCCACGGTCACCGCCAGCTTCGACCTACCATACGACGACCAGTTCGCCAGGATAACCATGCGGGCGACCCAGCGGGGGGCGCTCACCTACAGGTACGTCGTCGACGGAATGACAGCCTGCCCTTGCTCGAAGAAGATGGTTGGCATAGGCCACATGCAGAGGGCTCAGATCACCCTGGCACTCAAGAGCGAGAAGCCTCTGGACTCGATGAGTGTGGTCGAGAGGGTGACTGAATGCTTCTCAGCCTCGCCCAAGGAGCACATGAAGAGGCTCGAGGAGGCCAAGAAGATACTCGAAGCCCAGGCGAATCCAAGGTTCGCCGAAGACCTGGTCCGGGAGTGTGTGAGCAGGTTCCCGAACGCCCTGTTCGTAAGCGGGAGGTGCTTTGAGTCCATCCATGCGCACGACGCCATCGCGACCTGGTCTGCAAAGCCAGGATGGATGCCCGTCCTATAGGACCCGGCTCCAGCTTTAAATCGAGAAACATGCGCCGACCGAGTGGGTTGACCGAACTTCACATCGGCACCTCGGGCTGGTCCTACAACGAATGGGCCGGTGTCTTCTATCCGAGCACGACAACGAACAAGCTGTCGTACTATTCCAAACTCTTCCATACCGTGGAGGTTGATTCGTCGTTCTATGCGTTCCCGTCCAAGGGACTGGTGCTGGGTTGGGCTCGGCACACCCCGGACGACTTCGTATTTTCACCCAAGCTGCCAAGACAGCTGACCCATGAAAAGAAGCTCGACCTGAACCAGGGGGTCGAAGGAGACCTGGTCCGCTTCCTGAGCCTGATGAAGCCGCTCATTGACACGGGCAAACTAGGGCCCGTGCTCGTCCAGCTGCCTCCCAGCTTTTCGTTCGATGCCGACTTCGACAAATTGAAGGGCTTCCTTGAGAAGGTGCCGGAAGACGTCATGTTCGCAGTGGAGTTCCGCCATCCGTCGTGGTTGCGCGGCGAGACGTGGTCACTCCTCCAAAGCAAGAATGTCGCGAATGTGATCGTGGATGAACCCCTTCTGCCCCCCGACACGGTCGTCACGGCTGACTTCGCCTTCCTCAGATGGCACGGGAGAGGGAGCCGACCCTGGTACAACTACAGGTACAGCGACAAGGAGCTCGACGGTTGGGTTCCCAAGGTGAAGGATGTGACCTCCCGGGTCAAGAAGACCTTCGGCTACTTCAACAACCACTTCCATGGCTTCGCGGTCGAAAACTCCCTCAGGATGATGGAGAAGCTGGGGGAGTCGAGCCCGCGGCAGGAGGAGGCGAGGACGAGGGCGACCAAATTCATCCAGACCGGGAGAAGGGACGAAGGCGAAGGGAGCATGCTCGAGTTCGTGGGCAAGGGCGCCAGATGAAAGCAAGGCTGCTCCTGGACGGTGGGTCGCCGAAGGTGCCGCCGGGCGAATTGAAGAAGATCGTCCAGGATTCCCGCATCGAGGTAAGCCAGGGTCGAGCTGATTTTGGAATCGTCCTGGGGGGAGACGGGCGGTTCAGCAGGTACGGGAGGACAGAGGACATGCCTCTGCTCTTCGTGGGAGTGAGGTCGAAGGGAGCAACAGGCTCGAAGGCGCACCTTGCCCGGACGACCTTCGACGAACTGCCTGAGGCATTGGCGATGGTAAGGAGTGGGAAGTACAGGATCGACGAGCACAAGAGGCTTGGAGTGCTCAAGAATGGGAAGGCACTCGGAGAGGTTTTCACTGACGTCTATCTTCAGAGGGGGAGTGAGAGCACATGCGTCCGTTACAATGTGAAGGTAACAGGCCCTCGAATCCACATCGAAGAGGCAGCCATCGGGGACGGGGTCGTTGTCACGACCCAGGCAGGGTCAACAGGGTATTACTCCTACCCAGACAGGGTCAAGGGAGAGTGGATGGACCCAACGGCCTTCGCAAACTTGGGGAGAGACGAGGTGGGCATATGCCATGTCGTCCCGACTTTCACTGAGAGGACCGGGACAGTCAGACATCCCCTCCGCTACACGGTCCCGTGGGGGAGCAGAATAGACGTCTCGCTCTTCAGAGAGGCGGATGCCAGACTTTATGGTATCGCGGACAACCACATTGGAATCAAGATAAAGATGGGAGATACCGTCAGCGTCGTCGCGGGAAAGAAGGTCACCAGACTGATCTCGTTTAACTGAACGTCCCCGCGTTAAACCTAGCCCGAAGGTTCGACGCCGGTGGCGATGTACTCGACTGTTTCACCGATGAAGCTGGCGTGGTCGGCGATTCGCTCCAGGTATCTGAGAATCAGCGTCGCCGACAGTGCGCATTTGACGTTCCCCCTGCCCTGGATTGTCCTCCTGAGATTTTCCCTGTAGCTGTCGTCCACAGCGTCGTCCATCGTAGGTATTCTCCTCGCAGTCTCGACGTCACGCTTTGCGAATGCCTCGATGCTGAGCCTGATCATTTCCTGCGTCTTCTTCGCCGTTTCGACGACGGCCGTGCGGTCGCATTTGCTTATGTCTCCGAACATGTCGAGGACTTCGGCGATGTCGAGGGCGTAGCGGCCGAAGCGGAAGAAGCCGTACGAGACTTCGAAGCACGATTTCAGGAACCTGAGGTCTGAAGCCACTGGCTGGTACCTCGCTATCATCTCCATCGATAGGTCGCTCACCTGGCGGTGGAGGGCTTCGAGGCGGCTGGACATCTGTTTGACCTCGGTGCCTTTGCCTCCGTGGCTGTAGGCGTCGATGGATTCTGATACCGCCTGCTGGGCGAGGTTGGCCATGTTGAGGAGAAGGCTGTTGAGCTGGTCCAGCCCCATGTCCATGAGCCTAGGCAAGTCTGGTCACCCGAACTTCCCCGTGATGTAGCGTTCCGTCAGCTCCTCCCTGGGGTTTTCGAAGAGGTCGGCGGTCCCGCCGAACTCGATCAGCCTGCCGAGGTAGAAGAAGCCAGTGAAATCAGCCACGCGAGAGGCCTGCTGCATGTTGTGCGTGACGAGGATAATCGTATAGTCTCTCTTCAGGTTGGTTATCAGCTCCTCAATCTTCGCAGTGGCGGTCGGGTCCAGGGCCGAGCATGGTTCATCCATAAGGAGGACCTCGGGCTCCACCGCCAGTGCCCTGGCTATGCACAGCCGCTGTTGCTGACCCCCGGAAAGGCTGGCGCCCGAGTTTTTCAACTTCTCTTTCACCTCATCCCAGAGGTAGGCCCCCCTGAGGCTCTGCTCGACCGCGTGATCGAGGACCTTCCTGTCCCTGACTCCGTTCAGGCTAAGGCCTGCGGCGACGTTGCTGTAGATTGACATGGTAGGGAACGGGTTGGGCTTTTGGAAGACCATGCCGATTCTGCGTCGGATCGCCACGGGATCCATCCCTGGGCCATAGATGTTCTCTCCGTCCAGCAAGGCTTCCCCCTCCACAGTCGCCCCGGGGGTGAGTTCGTGTAGCCTGTTGAGGCAGCGGATGAAGGTTGTTTTGCCGCAGCCAGAGGGCCCCATTATCGCGGTAATCTTGTTCTGGGGGATGCGGATGGTTATGCCCTTCAGTACTTCGGTCCCCCCGAACCCTGCTTTCAATTCATTCGCTTCGATCTTGGGGGAGAACGACGTAGTCGGGGCCGCTGGCAGCTTACTCGCCTCCAAGTCTCTCGAGTCCAGCTCCGCTTGAATCTCCAAACCTCGATATCACCTAGATTTCAGCTCGGACCCCCGCGTACTTCCGCCCGATAAGAAGCTTGACCGAGAGGTTCAGGACGAGCATGAAGGCCACCAGGATGAGGGCGGCGCCCCAGGCTGCGGCGTTCCAGCTGGGAAAGTCGGTGATGCCGTAGATGTAGATCCGAAGTGGCAAAGCAGCCGTGGGGGAAAGGAGGCCGTTGAAGAAATAGTTGCTCCCCAGCGCAGTCAGCAGCAGGGGGGCGGTCTCGCCGGCCGCGCGTGCGATGGAGAGGAGGATGCCGGTCGCAAGCCCGGACTTCCCGGTGCTTATCACGATTCTCATCACAGTCTTCCACCTGGGTATACCAAGGGCCATGGATGCTTCACGGAGGGAATTGGGTACAATCTTTAGGGACTCTTCCGTAGTTCTGGCCACTATGGGTATCATGAGCGCACCCAGCGCGACCGCCCCAGCAAGTGCAGAGAAGGCACCCGTCGTAAGCACGACGACGTAGTAGGCGAATATGCCGAGTGTGATTGAGGGAAACTCGGCGAGGACGTCATTGGTGAAACTTGAGATAGACGAAAGACGTGACTCCGGCCATTCGGAGAAGTATATTCCGGCCCCGACGCCAAGGGGCACTCCGATCAGAGTGGCCAGGCCCACGATAATGAACGAGCCCTGGATGTCGTTTGCGATTCCACCGAGTATCCCAATGGGGGCAGGGAGCTTCGTGAGAAAGTCGACGCTAATTACCGCTCCGCCCTGGACGATGACGTCGCCTATTATCAGAATCAGTGGCGTCACTGCAACTATGACCGCGGTCAATACCAGTCCTGTCATCACGCTGTCGAAGACCTTGCGCCATCTCTTTCCGCGTCCAGCACTCACCGATGTGACCATCCCGATTCTCCCCGCTAAACCCTGTACGTCGTCCCCCGTGTCATCCTCCAAATCAGAACCCTGGCGAGGAAGTTGATGGTGAGAGCGAGCCCGAAGAGGATCAGACCCACCTCCACCACGGCAGAAGTCCACATGGCAGTATCGGACTCGGTAAATTGATTGGCAATCAGACCCGATAGCGTGTATCCTCCGGAGAAGAGGTCCGCGGTTATGGCTGGGGTGTTTCCAATGACCATCACGACCGCCATGGTCTCGCCCACCGCCCTGCCGAGGCCCAAGATGGTGGCACCGAAGATTCCGGAGCGAGCGTAAGGGATGACCGCCTTTCGAGTCACTTCCCAGTGAGTCGCTCCAAGCGAATACATGGCTTCTCGCTGGCTGTTGGGGACGGCGTTGAGAATGTCTCTTGACACCGCTGAAATCGTGGGAATTATCATTATGGCGAGGATGATACCAGCTGAAAGGAAATCATATCCGAAGGGCGCGCCCGAGAAGAAGGGAACGAAGCTGAGATATGCGTGCAGGGGTGTCTCGACGTAGACTCTCATGACCGGTGCAAGAAAGAACAGGCCCCACAGGCCGTAGATCACGCTCGGGACTGCCGCAAGCAACTCAATCAGGGTACCAAGGGAGGAGCCCAGGAGTCGCATTCCCTTTGCCTTCTCTGAGAGAAATATGGCCACCCCCAGGCTTACAGGCAACCCTATGAGGATGGCGATGGCTGACGTGAGCAGAGTCCCGTAGATGTAGGGCAGCGCGCCGAATATGGAATGGACGGTGTCCCATGTGGAACCCGTTATGAATGAGAAACCAAACGTCGTCAGTGTAAGCATCGAGTGCAGAACAAGCTCGTACCCCAGGGCAATCAGAATGACGACTACGGAGAGCGCGGTCGAGGCGAAGACAGCCTTCAGAATTGAATCCCCGGTTACTCTAGGCCCCGTAATTTTCGCCAAGAAGTTCCGCGAAGCCAGGTGATTTCCACCCTTACCAAACCATGAGAAAAGAAGAAGGATGGATCCTGCCTTTAGGCTAGGACCCAGTGTGTATTGGCGTGCCGTTGTAGGTGATGGAGTTGATGGTCGCGTCGTCAAGCGTCACAACGTTGGCTGGTAGTGCCGGATATCCGAGGTTGGAACCCGCAGATTGGGCAGAGTTGACTACCCACCAAATGAAGTTCACGGTGGCGGTGGCCTTCGACTGGTCTCCCGTCTGCTGCTGGTAAACCATGAAGTAGGTGAAGGTAGTGATCGGATAGATGTTCGCGTCCTTTGTGTCGTTGAATATGTTGTTGATTATGGAGACCTTGGTCCAGACCGCGTTGCCTGCCGGGAGCCCGGTAGCTCCAGCGGTGACGCCGGCAGCGATGTTGGTCAGGTTTGCCAGGACGAAGGTGCCTGCGGCGTTCTGGACGGAGCCGTAAGATATGGAGCCCTTGTTGACGATTTCGTAGGCGATTTCGAGCGGTCCGATTGAGTATGGGGTGTTCTGGATGCAACCTGCAACGCCCTCATTGCCGCGACAGCCGAGTCCGGTCGGCCAGTTCGGAAGGGTGCCGGTACCGACGTGCTGCTTCCAATAGGCGTTCGAGTCAGATAGGTAGTTGGTGAATGCGAACATTGTACCGCTGCCGTCAGACCTGTGGACTACCTTGACTGCTTGGACCGGGAGAGTTACCCCCGGGTTCAAGGCGGCGATGGCTGGGTCGTTCCACATTGTGATATTCCCTAGGAAGATCTTGGCGAGAACGTCGCCAGTGAAACGCAGAGGTGCCTTGAGGCCCGCTGACGCAGGGATATTGTATGCTGGGACGACTCCGCTGTCTGATTCTGGGACGGTTAGGAGCGTCGTGCCTGATGGGAGGGCGGCATACTGTGAAGTGGTGAGAGGTGCATCGCTCGCGCCGAAGTTGACCGTTCCAGCCGTAATCGAGGCAATACCCTGCCCGCTTCCTACACTTGCATAGTTGACCTGGACGTTCGTCAATTGGTTGTAGGCGAAGGTCCATGCCGACATTAGTGGATAGACCAGAGTAGAGCCTGCTCCTTGAATCGTCACGGGTGCTCCAAGTGAGGTAGTTGTGGTGTTGGATGTTGATGAGCTCGTGGTCGAGCTGTTGCCGCCGCCTGGATTGAGCGCGACGTAGGCGCCCGCTCCGACGACAACCACAATCAGGACGACCACAAGACCAATCGTCGTTGTACTTGCGCCTGTCTTGTAGAGGTTCATCTTCGGCGAAAGCCGAGCCCCTAGGAAATTTATTGATAGCCGATTGGGTCTATATCCTCACCCATAGAATATAGAACTGTGGAGTATTGCCATGTCGAAACGCCCTCTTGGCGCAGTCGGCAAAGCGCAGAGACAGGTTTGCCGCAATCATTTAGGGTCTCATTGACCCCTAAAATCAGGTCTATCGGACGTCACCACGTCGACTCCGTCACGTCCCAGTATGCACAGTAGCCATAGAGAAAAATATATAGCGACCATTATGCATTGCACCCGCGTTGGCAACCGAGAGAAGGCCTCCCGATTTCAGGAGGGTCCAGAAGACTGGCGGGGACAGTTTTGTTGTTTCACTTCCGAAGATGTGGGTGAGGGACGTTGGCCTGAAGCCGAAGGACCCGGTGGCGGTGCTGGTACAGCCTGACTCGTCTCTCCTCATCATCCCTCGACGGGACATAAGGGCAGCCTCGAAGTCTGAAGCTACCATCGAGGCGACCCAGGGGCTCGACAAGGACTTTCTTTTGAGACATTTCATTTCCTATTACCTTGCGGGATACGATACAATCCGAATTACTTTGGGCAGAGCGGACTCGTCGTTAAGGGGTTTCATCCGGGAGGGAATCAGGAGGAAGCTGGTGGGGGTCGAGATCATAGAGGAATCTTCGGGCGGGATACTTACTCAGTGCCTCTCCGGATATGTCGACCTTCCGCTGAAGAAAGCGTTCGAGCGGATGGCCATCATCGCCGGCGGGATGCTCACAGATTCCGTGGCGGTCCTCCAGGGCGGAGGAAGGGGAATGGCCGCGGAGGTAATCGAAAGAGATGACGAGGTGGACAGGTTCTATCATTTCCTTCTGAGGCAGCTGAACATCGCAGTGAGAGACAGGTCTGTGATACAGGAGATAGGGCTGACTTCGACCAGGGATTGCCTAGGATACAGGCTGGCTGTAAAGAGCGCCGAGCGCGTCGCCGACCACGCCGCGGGCATAGCGGCCCAGGCGGAGAACCTTTTGACGCTCTCCGACAGTGCGGTGAAGAAGATTCAGGAGATGACCGCGCTTTCAAGGAAGGTTTTCGACAGCTCAATTACCGCGCTGATACGGCTCGACGGCAAGCTGGCGGAGGATGCCATCGCAAGGACCAAGGAGGTCATCCAGATGGAAGGGAAGCTGAGCGGCGAGGTGCTGTCACCTAGGATGAGCGGAGCTCAGGTAGCCTCGATGAAGCTGATGCTGGAGAGCATCAGAAGGGCGGCGGAGTACGGGTCTGACATAGCCGAGATAGCGATCGACTTGACCGTGGCAGAGCCTCAGGCCGTCTGATTCCGCGAGCCGGAGAAAGAAGTCAGTGCAATTCAAGCAGTTCGCATGTGCTTTCGAGCATCCCGACCAAGACGGCTTCGCCTTTCTCCGTCAGCACCGCCTTCTCCTCTATTTGGTCTCCTTCGAGGGTTGACACCACGTCGACCAGGTATTCGCGTTGGAGCCATCCGAGTAGGCTTCCGAAGGCGGCGGGCGCGAGTCTTGTCCTCTCCCTGAGTGCTCCGACTTCCATTCGTCTCGCTCCGACCAGTGCCAACAAAGCAAACAGGCTCTGGTTCGGCAGGATGTCCCCCGCGACCGAGGCTGTGGGACCCATTGTTCTTGTTCTCTGCAACATCGGCGCTTGTTGTCGGCTGACGCTAAAAATGGTTCCCGACTGAGGTTCTAGAATCAGTCACGAAGTATAGGGAAGGATCGGGCTCCGATTCCGCTGGCCTGTTATACAAAAAAAGTTCCAGAGAATTGTTGGATTTGATTCTCTGCAAAGAGAGCCCAGCCAAGCAAAGTCGGCGGAGCCCTCGTTTTGAATGAATTTCATTGGTTGTAGGCCACGTCTGCAACTTTTTGTTCAAAACCGCTCTATTAACCGAGCCAAGACGAAAGGAAGTCCGATGGGGGTGAAAAGAGAAAAATGAACCAAGAAGACGCGTATTCGCTCGCTCGCGCAATCCTCCTCATAGGCGGCATCGTAGCCATCGCATTCGGAGCAACATTACTCGGCAGCTACTTCACCGGCGGACATCCGCTCAGTGACATCCTCGCAGTGCCTGGCCCGCTGCTCGGCGTGATTGTCGGAGTCGCGGCGTTGGTATCTTCGAGCAGGGTCAAGGACGAGCCAGTCGCCATCATCATGGCGGTCCTCGGCTTCCTAGCAGGCGGCCTCGGTGGAGTCCTAGTAGCCATAGGTGGCATCTGGGCAATCATCTCTAGGTACACCCTGAAGAGCACATCATAGACAGGGCGTGGGGTTCAGCTCCTCGGTATGGAGAACCCCTCCCGCATTTTCTTGATTTTTCTACTTCGTACCCGTGAGGCCCAGCGACTGGGAGACCGGAGCGGACAGTTCGTTCCCAAGTAGCTTCAGCCTCCCCTTGACGAACTCCAGACTGAGTTCTTCTCCCGTGTCGTCGGCAGGCAGTCCTGATCCGATTCTCTTCACTAGGACCCTGTAGACTGGGCCCATGATGTGGAGGACCTTGTCGAGGATCTCGCGGCACTTCAGGCTGTCCAACGACTGTTCTCCGTCCAAGGTCAGGCTTAGAAGCCCCACCTTCCTCTTCGAGAGGTCCGACAGCTCTGCGACAAGCTCC
Organism: Nitrososphaerota archaeon; assembly: GCA_028867035.1. Lineage (GTDB taxonomy): Archaea > Thermoproteota > Nitrososphaeria > Nitrososphaerales > Gagatemarchaeaceae > UBA183. The sequence goes on from JAGWHB010000001.1 coordinate 44,014, forward strand.
CCGGCGGCCCGTCTCAGGGAAGCGATGTCGACGAAGGCGACGAGGGACGGGTCGTTCATGACGTTCACTGCCTGGATCTGGTCGCTATACTCCAAACCGACGAATCCGTCCTCTTGACTCCCTGAGGTGACCACCTTGATCTTGGCGCCGTTTCCTGACTTGTCGAAGTTCGCCCGGAGCTTTCCTCCGGAGGCTTCGGCGTCTGCGAGCACGTACTGGTCGAGCCTCTCGAAGCCCGGCACCCTGGTCTTGCTCAACAGCGCCCTGGAGAACCTCACTGGAACTCTGAGCTCATACCCAATCTGCGAGAGGATGAAAGGTTGGTGGAAGAATCGTGAGTTTTGCGAGGCCAGCCTGAAATCGTATTGGATGTTTCCTTCGCACTCGTTCTTCGACTTCGCTTCGTAGACGCCGTCCGAGAGCTTGACCTGTACGACGCTCTCAACTATGGGGAGAGGATCAGATGCGAAGTAGGCTTCAAGGCTCTTGAGGGCCTTGTCCCTTTCGCTCGATGCGGCGTTCCTGTAATCTTCAAGCTGCTGCTTGGCCCTCTTCTGGAGCTTGCTTTTCGCCTGCTCCTTCGCGGTTGAGAGGAAGCCCTGGACCTGCAGGGAAAGCTCTCTTAGGACGCTTTCCTGTTCGACCTTCATCGAAGCCAGAAGGTTCGAGAGCTCTTCGGTCTGGGCCTCCAGTTTGTTGAGAGCTGTCTCGAGGTCCCCTTCCACGTTCCTGGTGAGCTCGTCCAACTCTTTGGCGTGGTCGGCGGACCTGACCGCGTCGAACAAGTGAGTGACGGTCTGCTTCAGCGAAGCAGCGGACCCGGCGGATTCCATTCGCATATTCACCCTGTCGTCGGGCTTTAACCGTTTGGTGCCCCTTGGACGTGCAAACCCAATGGAGAAATACTCCCGTCCGGCCGTAACCGTACCCCTTGACGAGCGAGGAGGCCAGTGGTGACGACATGCTGGACAGACTCATGTTGGAAATCAAGGCCATCGCGCTTCTGTACGGCGATGAAACAGATCTCCGTGGGAGGCTCGAAAACAAGATCACAGAGTCCCATGATGAAAACATCAGGAAGTTTGTCAGGGCTTTACAGAACAAGAAATCCGGCGGCGCTGGGAGGCTGCTGGCGATCGCCCTGGGGGAGCTTCTGATGGCCTCTCTCTTGGTACTGGCAGGAGCGGTCGTGCTCGTGCCGACTGTTGTCGGAGTGAACACCCTGTCGGGGTTGGTTCAGTACTTCGCGGCGCGCTTGTCGGAAGGTCAGGGCGGGACTATCCTTTCGCCTTACCTTGCCTTCATTGAATTCGTCGTTGGGGCGATATTGGTCCTCACCGCATTTTTCGCCCTGCGTGAAGCCGCTTCAAACCTGAAAGAGGCCGGCCTGACGGTGAGGTCAGGCGAGTACTAGTGCATACGGTGAAACCTAGGGTCAGATCGGTTGCGCTGGCCCTCAAAGTAATCGGGTTCATCGTAGGTATCCTCGCCCTGGCGCTTTCGCTCGGCTATGTTTTCGACGAGCTCACGTTCCTCGCGGGGGTGGGAAACACGGACATGGGGGACGTGATTGTCGTCCTCGCGGCAGTTTCCCTCGCCCTCTCCGGGAGCGCGCTGGTGGCTCAACTCCCAGAGTCGTTCTGGGCGAGGTTCCGGAAGCTCCCCGAGGTGGTCGGGAAGAGGAGGCCCGTCTACGGTTTCGGCACCATGTTGGCCATAGGTGTAGGAGCGACCCTTGGCTCCCCCCTGTTCATCCTCATACCTGAGAGCATCATCCAGTATGAAGTGGTGTCGGTGGCGTCGCTTCTCCTGGCGACTGCGCTCTCGGTCGCGATGGCGAAGGTCTATGCGGACATGTACAGGGTCTCCAAGGAGCTCGGGATGGAAGGGATAGGCGGGCCGTCATTCACGAAGATGGCCGTCGGCACGCGCAGCGTGAGATACTTCGTCTCGAGGCTCTCGATGTGGGTTTCGAACACCGCTCTTGCGGCGTACACGAAAATCGTCTTCCTGATCTTCGTCCTGGACCCGTCCTACCTGCCGGCCATACTGGCCGGGTATGGGTTGAGCCCGTTACTCAGCACTGTTGTGGTCTACACGGTGGCGGGGGCTTTCGTGGCCTGGACGATATTGAACATACTATTCGAGCAGAGGTATCTGAGGGTCCTCGGGGTTTTCCAGGTCTTGATGACGACTGCCTTGCTTCTGATACTCGTCTACCACAGCTTTGTGCTCGGGGGGGTAGGAGGATGGAATCTGACAGGACTGTTCAACACTTCGTTGGGGAGCAGCTGGGTCTCCGCGCTTGTCATCAACACAGGATATCTCTACCTCCTGTTCTTCGGCTTCCAGGAAATTCAATCACTGGAAAGAGATTCGGTGGAGAAGTCCGCAATACCCATCTTGTCTTGGGTCAAGAAGGGGTTCACCGTTGAGAGAGAGGTATACTTCGGGGCGGCAATGGTCCTCAGCGTCGTGGTGGCCGCTTCAGTCAACATTCTCTATGGTCTGGCTGTTTACTCATCCCATGGCTTAACGACCCCCATCACCGGGTCGGCAATACCGGCTCTCTTTCTGGCCAGGAGCCTCCTGGGCCCAGGCCAGGAGCTGCTGATTGCAGTGGCGTTTCTTATTGCCACCGTGACCACATTCGTCCCCGCTTTCCTTGCCGCCGCGAGGCATCTGGGTGCTCTGGGTGAGGATGGGTACATGCCGAGGTCCCTGGCCAACCTTTCTTGGGTGTTCACGCTGGTGGCGATCTTCCTGCTTGCAATTGGGAACCAAAACTTCTTGGTCAACATAACGGACTTCATGGTTCTTGTGAGTCTGGGCATTATCAGCCTGTCAGCGATGTGGATGAGAAAGAGGCCCGCTCAGGCCGGGGGCATCGGAAAGGGCCTCCCCCTCGTTGTCGGCGTCGGCTGTTTCATATTCGGAGGCGCGGTCTACTTCATCGACCCGTCGGTCGTCGTGTTCGGTTCCGTCGCGGTGATCTTCGCCTACCTCATATTCGACATCCTGGAGCTGGGGACCCTGGGTGCACAGCTATTCCTTTCCGTCTTTGGATTCACCTCGATCCTGATGCTGAGCGCCTTTGGCCACACAGAGTACGCAGGAGGGATACTAGGATTCATCACCCGTCCCGTCGGGGCCGACCCCAACGCCCTGTTGTTCTGGGGCTTGGTGGTTTCATCTGTTCTCCTGGCGGCCAACGTTCTGCTCGACGTGAAGGTGCTTAGGAGAACCTCGCTCAGATGAGGGATGCATTGTGGAGGCCGAATGTCAACACGATAAGGTTCACTTTGGCTTCTAGGAGACATGGGCCGGAAAAGGCTCAGATTAGAAGGAATCCCAATCTCCCGGAGAGTGCCGGCTCTGACCGTTGCGAGCGGCCTCTTCAACAAGGGGTTAACGAACCTAATTCGAACTCGAGAAAATAGAAGCGTGAAACGCATTTAAGGTCCAAAGTCGAATAGTATTCCATGAAACCCGCACGGAAAGGCGCGAAGCCCGCCGAGAGCAGCACCGCGATAGGCGAGAGCAAGGGATTCACGGAAGAGGAAAAGGCCGCGATGAGAGAAGCCGTCCTGGAACGCAAGAGGGGCACGGAAGACGGGGAGAGCGCCGTGCTCACGAAGATAGCGGAGATGGCGGAGCCGGACCGCTCCATGGCCAGGCGGTTTCATGCCATCGTCAAAGCTAGCGCGCCGGGCCTCACTCCTAGAACTTGGTACGGGATGCCCGCGTATTCCAAAGACGACAAGGTAGTCTGCTTCTTCCAAGCAGCGGCGAAATTCAAGGCCAGGTACGCCACGCTCGGCTTCAGCGATAAGGCCGACCTCGACGAAGGCGCCATGTGGCCGGTCGTCTACGCACTGCGGGAACTGACTCCCGTCGAAGAGGCGAAGATTGTCGCGCTCTTGAAGAAAGCTGTGAGGTAGGGACCAGGCAGTCCACCAAGTATCAGAACCAATCTGGATGAAACGGATGGGCCGGAAGGGATGCAATTAATTATTTAGGCGAATCCCATATCTACTGGGCTCTTCGCCGCCAGCGCCATGTTTCATTGCCGGACAGTTAGAACTCGGCCCTCGAGGGAATGATGACTAATAAATCAGGAGACTCGTCCTGAAACAAGGAATGAAGCGAATGCCAGCGATAATCATGGCAATCGTATTGGCATCAGCAACGGCATTTCTCACTGCCCCACTCCTCTATAGACCGATTTCTGTCATCCTTTGTCGGCCGTCGGTAGAGAGCGGCGCTCCTGCATTTTGTTCAAGCACTCTAGCTGCAACCTACGAGTCTCTAAGTTGCGCAGTCTTCGGCGCCGGCGTGACTCTTGACAATTGGACGGCAGGGATTACCAGCGGTGTGGGTAAGTGGTCCTATCACATAGGTTGCCCTCCTTCGGCTTTCTACCTGCCGTAACCCCGACAGTTTGAGATATGGAAACTCCGCCCATGGTCCTCCAAATGTTTATATTCATGAGAACTATTCTTATTTCTTATGCAAAGCCGCAGGACATGGGCGGTGGCGATCGTTGGCCTACTACTCCTGTCCTGGACCGGCGCGTTCGTAGCTGAATCGGTTGCTTCCAGCTTGCGGGCCCCACCTCAGGCTGGACAGGACGGTCTGACTGGCCCTCCATTTCAGATTCTTTTGAATGGTTCATTGACGTACCAGAGATACAACGTTTCTGCGGGACAGCTCGTTGTTCTTCTTGTCGGCATAAAATCCTCAGAGCCACTCCTGCTTGACTTGAGTGTCATTGGTCCGGGGGCTAACGGGGCACTTCCACCGGGAATCGTAATGTCTAGTCTCCCTAGCAACGTAACAACTCCTGTTTTGAATCTGCCTCTCTCGCTTGCGCTGGACAAGGGGCTTTCCCCAGGTCTTTACCACTTCGAAATCAGCGCGCAAACAAAGGAAGGGAGCGAAACCGTTGGATTCCTGGCTGGGTTCGACTTGATCGTACATGGTTAGCAAATTGAAGAACTATGTCCCATTGTACGTCGGTGTTCTCTTCATAATTGTGCTAATAGGAGGACCCTCTCCCGTCTTCGCCCAGAGTAGTTGGTTTGGCGGCGGCTACTATTCGATATCGGGAAACACAGGAAACTGGGTCAATTCGGACACCCCACCTGTGCTCTCCGGTGCCGCTCTGTTTCAGACATTCATGTGGCAAGGCGCCTACACCAATACGAACATGTTTTTCCAAGAATTATTCCAGATGTATAACGGAGGAGGGTACTATGGGTGGTTGCTTCAATTTGTCAGCTTCTATTCGAATGGCAACGTCGATGTACATCAATACACAAACGTAGCCCAGCCACCCGGTTGCACCGAACAGTACATTCAGTATTTTCAGTCAGGAGGTAGTATATTCAGCGCTGCTGAAGGGGTACAGTCAAGCGGGTGCTCGGCGTGGGTCGAGCAGTATACGTTCAGTGACACGAATTATGGGAGTGTTATGACGCAGGATTACGCTTATCTTGAATCGCATGATTTCACCTGTAGCGATTTTCAAGGGTTGGGTACCCTCCATTTCACCTATGGGACTTACCAGGTGAATGGTAACTCCTATGGGTATCCGAATTATTCACCCTATTATCCGAGCATTAACTGTTGGTCGGTCTCGGCAGGCTACAGGTACGCTACGGTTGCTTACACTGGTTGATTCTGAACAGTAAGAACAAAGGAATCATCAGGCCCAGTCGATATGGGGACATCTCTTCAATAGTGTGTGCGCTAGAACAAATTCCCTTCAGTTAGAATCGCTAAATCCTCCTTGCCTTCCTTGCCCTTTAGTCGAGCTCGCGTGGTGGGCGCCCTGAGCAGCGCCATCCCTTCGCACCGCTCCAAGGCAAGTTCACCGCTTTGCAGGTCTCCGTTGCCTCCATGCTCCCGGCCCGAAATCGAATTGACAGCCTTTCCTTCGGTTAACTGGAGAATCACCGATAAGAAAAACGGGAAGGTATACTCCTCCTTTCAGGGGTACACCTACCAAAATCCCTTCCCTTTCCAATCAGAGCTCATTCCTCTCCCCCCTCCCTGGCGAGCCCACACCAGCCGACACCCCCCGAGCGAACAAGGTGAGCGAAGGCCCCGCTTCGAGGCGGGGTGAGGGCGAAGTACGAGCGAGGAGCAAAGAGGGGGGAGGGAGCCCCGAAGGGGCGGAAGGCCGTGAGGAGTGAAGGAGCGAAGCGACAGAGCGACGGACACGGCGAGCGGAGCGAGGGAGTGAATTTGCTCCGAAGCGATGGACGAGCCCGAAGGGCGGCGGCTGGTATGGGCGAGCCTCTATTCAGAACGGAACCTTGACTATCGCCCCGCCGTCGGGGAGGGAGGCCACATACTCGTATCCCTGGCCGATGTACGACCTGACCTCTTGGATTGGTATTACCTTCTGCCTCGAACCGTTGTTGGCCATCATCCCTGCCAGCTTCTGCCTCACCAGGTTTTGAAGTTCCTCGTTGCTCATCTCGTCCAGCTTCATCTTCTCCATCTCATCTTGCTGGAACCCCGCCACAAGTAAGAATTGTTCTTTGAAGGTGTGCTTGATCTGCTCCTCGGTGGCTGACTCTGCCTTCGTTGAAAGGAGGGGCTCGCACTTCTTGTAAGCCTCTCTCATCTCCTCTATCATGGTCGGCGGGAGCCTGCCCTTGTTCGTCGAATACCTGGCCTCGATGTCCCCTTTGTGCCCCATCAGGAACTGGAGGTATGGGTGTGAGATGTATCCCTTCGACTCTGCCACAATCATACCAGTGTCGCAATAGGCTCTGAGGACGTAAGGCCTCCACGTGAAACCGGCCTTGATTATGGCCTCCTTGACGTCCCTGGTTACGAGGGTGGTCCTCAGAAAGCGGTTCTTCCTCACTCCTCTTGGGTCGAATGCCAAAAGAGGACTCTGCGGCGTTAGTTTCTCTCCCTGCTTCACTCTCTCGTGAAGAGACTCCTGAATGTAGTCTATCGCCTCGCTCCCTACGAACGTAAAGTATGGGTGTCTTGCCTTGCTCAAGGCTCTCCTCACAAGCAGGATGGTGGGAACCTTCTCGAATTTGACGCCGCTGGCCGACACTTTTGCCTCAGTCAAGTCTTCAAGCCTGATTCCGTCAGTTCCGAGATAGTCCCCGAGGCTCTCAGGCCTTAATCCGCTGAACGCTATCATGGCTATGGAGACCCTCCCTCTCGGACTTGCCATCCTGAGGATCTTGGAAAGCTCATCCTTGCTTGGGACTCTCTCGTTGGCAATCGTAGGTGTATCTGAGCTTCCTTTGATGTTCACCTTCAGCTTGACTTCGAGGTTGTTGTATGAAGTCCACGAGAGGATTACCTTCTTGAACCGTTCGATGTAGGAGCCCGCCTTCCCCTCCCTCTCCATCCTCCTGATGAAGTCGGTGAATCCGTCCCGAAACCTCTTCGAGTGCGCTTGTATAAGTATCCTCTTCGGTGACGTCTCGGCTAGCTCGCAGTACAATCCCAGGGTCCTCAGATACACAGTCGCGGTTATGACCGACTTGGCTTCGAGATTCTCGTACCACCGCCTAACGTCTTGGTCTTCAAGAAGGTGTCTGTACTTGCTACCTGTGGGCATAGCAGGACGTTAGAAGGGCTGGTCTAATAAAGGATTCTCTTAATATTCTAAGTGGGCCGGAAGGGATTCGAACCCTCGGCCTCCCGATTATCAGTCGGGTGCTCTAGCCAAGCTGCTCCCCCAGTATGGGGTCTGAGCTACCAGCCCAAGAACCGGGGGCGATGGCAATCCTCTATAAGCGTGCTAGCCATGTTGGGAAAATCCGGGTGTTCGGACTTGTCGGCCGGTGATTCTCTGGCGTAATCACGCACATTCGTTCGTGCACGAATACCAGGCGTCCAGGCTCTGTCCAACTGTGACCGCGATGGGTCTCGTCGTGCTGCCGTCCCCCCAGTGCTGGAAGACGACGTCATGGAGCGAGCCGTGGCACATGTTGCAGTCGTCCGGATAGATGTAGTAGGTCGCGCCTTGAGCAAGGCCGGTAAAGGTGTACCCGTTCTCATTGGCGAACCCGCCCGTAATGAAGTTCCCTGCTGAATCGTACAAAGCGAAGTACATTGTCGCGCCGGGACCTGTGCACGTGGTGTCACAGGGGGCGTACGGATTGGTACAGGCAGTCGCGAAGCACGAATCCCAGTAGGAGGCCGGGATCCTGTGGGCATACACAGTGATGCCCGCAGAGCTGACTGAAGTAGTGGTCGTTGTTGTTGTGGTCGTACCGCCGCAGCTCAAGACGGACGTCAGTGTGGTGTCGCTCGTTATCGAGACGTTCCTCTGGTTGTTGTTGCTCCCAGTGTCGAGCCAGTGGTCAAAGACACAGGAGCCGTAGCCGTCGGACTCCACGACGTAGGTCACGCCGCTGACCAAGGTGAATGTCGCGGGGGAGTATCCGCTCGAGACGGGCACTCCGGACTGGTAGAGCAGGACGTAGTAGCCAGTGAGCGCAGCTCCCGCGGTGTCCTGGGTGTTTATCGTAAGCGACGGCGCGACCGAAGATGCGCCGATGGACGTCGAAGTGGACAAAGTGCCGTAGATGGAAACCGAAGCGGTTGGCAGAATTATAGACAGGCCGATCAGCGCAGCGATCATCTGCTTCCTACCACCTTTGTCATTGGGCGACGCGTGACCGGCCAATTTGATTGCCGGTTGTCATGTCACCTCGTGAGCTTATATCGGAAAGGGGAGATTCGGCCCAAAGACTCCTCTGGGGTGCGGGCACAGAACTTTCCCATAGGAGAAGCGACCGGAGGCTCGTCTTACGTTTAAAACGACCGCTTGAAACGTTTCCATTGTGGGCCGGTAGTTCAGCGGTACGAACGTCCGCCTTGCACGCGGAAGGTCGGGGGTTCAATTCCCCCCCGGTCCACCAGATTCCCAAATCCTATATGGTGCCACCGTGCGCTTGGGGGGCCATGACCCAGGGAGAGCCGACGGTGGCGGATGTCATGTCTAAGGCCGTTATGGCCCTAGAGTTGAACGTGAACGCGGAGGACTGTGCAAAAGCGATGGCCAAGAGAGGAGTAAGCTGCGCAGTGATAACACAATCTGGGACTGCGATGGGCATCGTGACCGAAAGGGACCTGGTTTCCAAGGTGCTCGCAGAATCGATCGAACCAAAAGACGCCCTGGTCAGGGACATAATGTCCACCCCTCTAATTACTATCACCCCTGACGCTCCCCTTGGCGCTGCCGCTGAGCTCATGGCTCAATATCGCGTCAGAAGGCTCGTGGTCGTGGGACAGGGCGGGGAAATGGTCGGAATCGTGACTGCCGGCGACATCGCGAGGACGCTCGCGGAAAAGCAGGGATACAGGGAGCCGACGCTGAACGCCATGGCGAGATACGGGGAAGGCGGGCTCGAAAGCGGGCCCTATCAGTAGGAACTAATCGACACGGAGCTTGACCCCGCCCGAGCCCGAGGATTTCAGCGGGACGGTGACTTCCAAGATGCCGTTGTTGTAGGCAGACCGGGCGCCCTTCGGGTCTACGATGCCAGGCAAGTCCAGCTCCTTGTAATAGCCCCGCTCTTCGCTGTCAACTGATATCACCACTGACTTCTCGTTCACCTTGACGTCGATGTCCTCCTTCTTCACCCCGGGCATCTCGGCGATGACTCTGACTTCCTTGCCAGTGCTCACAACGTCTACCAGTGGTTCCCTCTTGTCCTGGATCGACTTCCAGGGCTTGCTCCCATCCCTCCTGACGTTTCCAAATTCTCTGACCACTGGCTTCCCGTCGGGACCGATGGTCACTGAGTAGCCGTACACAATCGGCCCTATCTCTTTCTTGACCCCGCCCTCCGGGGTCTTCGTTTCCCTCACAAGGTTCTTCGGGAGCTCTCGCTCGAGGTCCTTGAACGGCTCCGAGAAGGCCTTCTCCATCTCCCTCATCATCTCGTCTATGTCCGGGAACCCCCATGGCCCGAACGGTGATGAGCGCCGTCTGTGCTTGGGCCGCTCGTCTGCATCGTCGCCTTCCATTTGAATGTCTGTGGCCGCAAGCCGTTGCCTGAATTTATTCTTTCAGATGCGAAAGGCGCTGGTTGGACCCACTTTTTGAAGCGATTTCCGGAAAGGCTTTTACGCGTGTGAGCGACCACTGATTCTGAATGTCCGCTTCGATGTATGTCAAGATGACACTGCTGTTCTTCGTACTGACCGCGCTTCTGATGGTGATTGGCTACGTAGTCGGCTGGTACTTCTTCGGGGACCCGATAACATTCGTCGGGCTGGCTCTCGTGCTTGCAGCAGCAATCAACTTCGTCACTTACTACTACAGCGACTCTTTGGTGCTGAAGATGAGCAAGGCGAAGCTCATCCAGGAGGGCGACAACCCGACGCTGTTCAGGGCGGTGAGGAACGTTGCCCAGAAGGCGAACATCCCGATGCCGAAGGTCGGGATAGTCGACTCGCCACAGCCCAACGCGTTCGCGACAGGAAGGGGCCCGAAGAAGGCGGTTGTATGCGCCACCTCCAGCATCCTTCAGGCTCTGACCCCTGAGGAGCTCGAAGCGGTGATAGGTCACGAAATCGGGCATGTTGTCCACAGGGACGTTCTCATGTCCAGCGTGGCGGCGACGCTTGCGGGGGCCATCTCCTACATCGGGCAGATCGCGATGTTTTCGATGTGGTTCGGCGGCGGGAATAGGAATAGGAACGGCGGGTCGCCGCTCCTCCTTCTCGCGGTCTTTCTGGTCCCTCTGGGGGCGACGTTCGTAAGGTTGGGAATCAGCAGAAACGACGAATATACGGCAGACGAGTACGGCGCCAGGCTGACGAGGAACCCTGGAGGCCTTGTAAGCGCGCTGGAGAAGATCAGCGCGAGGGCTCAGACCAAGCCCATGGCCACACAACAGTCGAAGGCGCCCTCCCCTGCGACCGCGTCACTCTGGATAGTCAACCCGTTCAGAGGGAATGCCCTTGTGGAGATGTTCTCGACGCACCCCTCCTTGACCCATCGCGTGGAAAGGTTGAGGAAGATAGGCCGGGAAATGAACGTGTACGTCCCCTAGGCCAGTAACAGCCGTAGAAGGGCGAGTATTGCCCCCGCCTCCACCAGCTCGTCGCGCTCGGCTTGGGCCCTGGCCGGGCCCCCTCCCGATGGTTGGGGGAGGTCTCCCGACATGGAGAGGGAAGGGAACATGGACGTGGGAAAGAGCGCGGGCGAATATGACAGGGACTTCGACGGAGCCGCAGGCATGACGATCGGTTGGGACCGGGTAGGTTGCGTGGGCGCGGCGACCGCGGACTGGGGCTTCGGAGGAGGCGTTATCCTTCTTACCTCCTGCCTTGACGAGACTGGTACTGGGCGTGAGGGCCCACGCGAAGGGGCGAGCAGCGCCGGGATGAGGAGCAGCAGGCCGAAGAAGACGACCAGATACTCGCCGAACGCTATACCGATGAAGAAGAGGAACAGGGAGAAGATCAGCAGATTCCTGTTCATGCCCGATTCATGAGTTGACCTTCGGAGTATTAAGGGTTGAAGTGTGGTGGGCCGGGGGAGAGTTGAACTCCCGACCTTCGCCGTCTTCTGCCAGCAGAGTGTCAGAGCTTGACGGGACTCAACCTGACGTCCTAACCATGCTAGACGACCGGCCCGCAAAGAGCCCGCCTTCGAACCTGCCTTTTATCTTTAGTCAGGGACAGAGGTCCGCACCAAGGCGCGATTGTTAGCTGATTGACGAGAAGGCCTCGCCGAGATTCGATTGATTAAATAGCCAATCAGGCTGACGGGCCCACTGAAAATGGTCGATAACTCCGAGCTGCCGGGTTTCTACAAGCTCCCCATGTCGGAAAGGGTGGCCGAGCTCAGGAGGATCGCCGGGCTTACGGAAGAAGAGGCCAAGACGATCGCTCAGACCGGGGGCCTACCCGGTGACGTCGCCGACCGGATGATAGAGAACGTGGTGGGCGGGATTACCTTGCCGCTGGGGATCGCGACCAACTTCAGGATCAATGGGAAGGACTACCTCGTTCCCATGGCCCTCGAGGAACCTTCGGTTGTCGCGGGGGCGAGCAAGGCCGCGAAGATCGCTCGAGAGAAGGGCGGTTTCACAGTCACCAACACGGGACCAGTGATGATAGGGCAAATCCAGATCATCAACCTGCCCGCGCCAGACAAGGCGAAGGCCGGGCTGATGGCAAAGAAGGCTGAGATTCTGAAGAAGGCGAACGACCAGGACCCGATGCTAGTCTCCCTCGGAGGGGGGGCGAAGGACCTCAATGTCAAGGTGCTTTCGAGCTTGAAGGGCCCCATGGTGATAGCGGAACTGATCGTCAACACCGGGGATGCGATGGGAGCCAATGCGGTGAACACGATGGCCGAGGCCGTGTCGCCGATGGTCGAAGAGATTACTGGGGGGGAAGCGCTGCTCAAGATAATATCCAATCTTGCCGACAGGAGGCTTGTGCGGGCTACGGCCGTCTTCGAAAAGGAGGCCGTGGGCGGGGAAGGCGTAGTGGATGGCGTGGTAAACGCCTACGCTTTCGCGGACGCCGACCCTTACAGGTGTGCGACCCACAACAAGGGAATCATGAACGGCGTCGTCGCGGTCGGGTTAGCCTGCGGCCAGGATATTCGGGCCCTGGAGGCGGGAGCCCACAGCTACGCTTCGAGGACGGGAATGTACAAGCCCCTCACCACCTGGGAGAAGGACAAGGACGGGAACCTGGTCGGGAGGCTCGAGATGCCGATGGCCGTCGGCCTGGTAGGGGGAGCGGCCCGCACCCACCCTACAGCGAGAGCTTCGATCAAGGTCCTAGGAGTCAAGACGGCGATCGAGTTGGCGGAGGTGATGGGAGCCGTCGGCCTGGCCCAGAACTTCGCCGCCCTGAGGGCGCTTGCCAGCGAAGGAATCCAAAGGGGTCACATGAAACTACATTCGCGGAACGTGGCCGTTTCTGCGGGCGCGACAGGCGAGCTGATCGATCTTGTGGCTCAAAGAATGGTGGACGAGAGGAAGGTACGGTTCGACAGGGCGAAAGAACTGGTTCAGGAGCTCTCCAAGGGCAAGAACGACGCTTAGTTCTGGAAGTCCTATAAATCAAACGCAAGACCGCCTCCGACATTGCAGGAAACCCCGAGGGCTCCTGGCACTTTAGTACCTAGGAACAAGTACCTGCTTGCACTCACCGTCGCGACGCTCATTGTCGGGTTGCTTCAGGCGACGGACGTCATAGAGCTCCCGTTCGGGACTTGGTTCTCTCCCCTTAGCGGTTCGATCCTTTCCTCGTCTGCTCTGAACGGCTTCATGAGTACCTGGGGATATCTTGCCCTTTTCGCGCTGATGGCCTTGGAGAGCGCGTCACTCCCGGTCCCGAGCGAGGTGGTCCTCCCCCTTGCCGGGTACTTCGTCTACGCTGGTGTGATGAACTTCTGGGTGGCCGTCGCCGTTAGCACCGCGGCCAGCCTGACCGGAGCGCTGGTCGACTACTACCTCGCAATCTGGCTGGGAAGGCCTTTCGTGGTCCAGGTGCTCAGGCTGTTCAGACTGCACAAGGGTGCGTTGGACAGGGCAGAAGCCTGGTTTGAAAGGTCGGGGCAGTGGACCGTCTTTGCGGCGAGGTTCGTTCCTGGGCTCAGGACGGTCATATCCCTCCCTGCGGGGCTGTTCAGACTGAGCCTTTCTCGCTTTGTCGTAATGACCGTGGCGGGATGCTTCGCGTGGTCCGTGATCCTGATCTACGCGGGGCTGCTTGCGGGCTCGAGCCAGCAGGCTGTCACTGCCTTCACGTCGTCCTCGTTGCTGATAGATTACCTGTCAGGCCTTGTGGCAGCGGTTTCCGCCGCCTATGTCGTGTACTATGCCCTGGGTTCTCGGATAGCTTGGGCCAGGAAGCCTACTCCATCATCGGTATCTTGACGCCCTTCGACTTCGCTGTCTCAATCGCCTCCTGGTAACCGGCGTCGGCGTGCCTGGCCACACCGATCCCTGGGTCGTTCGTGAGCGCCACGGCAATCCTTGCCTCAGCCTCCGGGGTGCCGTCTGCTAGGACGGCGAGACCTGCATGAATCGAGTAGCCGATGCCCACGCCTCCTCCGTGGTGGACCGAGACCCAGGAAGCTCCTGACACAGCGTTGAGCAGCGCGTTTAGGATGGGCCAGTCGGCTATGGCGTCAGAGCCATCTTTCATTCCCTCCGTCTCCCGATAGGGGGAGGCGACTGAACCCGAGTCGAGGTGGTCTCTGCCGATTATGACGGGCGCGGAGATCCTCCCATCTCTCACCATGTCGTTGATTATCTTCCCGAACCTGGCCCTTTCCCCGTAGCCTAGCCAGCACACCCTCGCTGGGAGGCCCTGGAACTGGACCCTCTCGTTAGCCTTCGTAATCCACCTGACAAGGGGCTTGTTGTCCCCGAACTCCCTGACGACCGCTTCGTCAGTCGCGTAGATGTCTTCGGGATTGCCGGAGAGGGCGGCCCAGCGGAAGGGCCCTCTCCCTTCGCAGAAGAGGGGCCGGATGTATTCGGGGACGAAACCCGGGATCCTGAAAGGATTCTCAACCCCGGCGTCCTTGGCCATCTTCCTGATGTTGTTGCCGTATTCGAAGGCGATGGCGCCGTTGTCCTGGAATCCAAGCATCGCCCTGACGTGGGTCGCGATGGAGGCCATCGAACGTTCAAGGTAACCTTTCGGGTCCGAGGCCCTGAGGTCTGCGGCTTCCTGCAGGTCGAGCCCTGCGGGAATGTAGCCTGCGAGCGGGTCGTGGGCAGCGGTCTGGTCGGTGAGGACGTCTGGTCTGAAGCCTGACGTCACGAGCCCCGGGAGGACTTCGGCCGAATTCCCGAGAAGGGCGACGGATAGCGCCCTCCCCTCCTTTGCGGCGCTTCGGACCATGTTCACGGCCTCACCGGTGTCCTCCACCATCAGGTCGCAGTACTTCTTGTCGAGCCTGCGCTGGATGGCCCTCCTGTCGACTTCCACCACAAGCGCCACGCCGTCGTTCATCGTGACGGCCAGGGGCTGTGCTCCCCCCATCTCGCCGAGGCCTGACGTGAGAACTACCTTCCCCTTCAGGGAGCCGCCGAAGTGCTTCGAGGCGACAGCCGCGAGCGTCTCGTAGGTTCCCTGCAGGATTCCCTGGGTCCCGATGTACATCCAGCTCCCCGCCGTCATCTGGCCGTACATGGTAAGGCCTCTCTCCTCCAGCTCGCGGAAGTAGGCCCAGTCTGCCCACTTCGGGACTAGCATCGCGTTGGAGATCAGCACCCGGGGGGCGGCCCTGGTGGTCCGGAAGACCCCCACGGGCTTCCCCGACTGTATCAGAAGGGTCTCGTCGTTCCCGAGCTCTCTGAGGGACTTCACAATCGCGTCGAAGGCCTTCCAGGATCGGGCTGCTCTTCCTGTTCCACCGTACACTATCAGGTGCTCGGGGTCCTTTGCGACCTCCGGGTCGAGGTTGTTCATGAGCATCCGAAGGGCGGCTTCTTGGTGCCAGCTCTTGCACGAAATCTCCGTCCCTCTGGGCGCCCTTACCACGTGTTTCTGCACGTGGCTAGACGGCCGTCTGTCGATTTAAGAGTTCGCGGGTAGAAAGCCGACAAGGCTTATCACGATTGGGCGGGCGCACCCCATGCGGTGATCCGGTGGCAGACCTCGCGCTCGTGAATGCTCTGGAGTTGGTTACATGCGGGGGACAGGGCGAAACGGCCGATGAGGAGCTTGGCGTCATCGAAGACGGTGCCCTCCTGGTCGAGGGCGGCAGGGTGTCTTGGGTCGGGAGCACCAAGGAGCTGAAGGGGAAGTCATTCGGGAGGGCGAAGAGGACCGTAGACGCTCGGGGGTGCCTGGTCACCCCGGGCTTCGTGGACCCCCATACGCATCTTGCTTTCGCCGGGAGCAGGGAGGACGAGCTCGAGAGAAAGACCACGGGGGAGACCTACAGATCCATCCTTGACAGCGGGGGAGGCATCCTCAGGACGATACAAGAGACGCGGGCTGCGTCGGCGGCCACCATCGCCGAGGAGTCCGGGGGAAGGGTCGCCCAGCTCCTTGGAAACGGAGTCACGACAGTGGAGGTGAAGAGCGGCTACGGACAGCGGCTGGCTGACGAGTTGAAGATGCTGGAGGCTGTCGGGCGTCTCAAGAAGGCCTCGGATGTAGAAATCATCCCTACTTTCATGGGGCTGCATGCGAAGCCGCCGGAGTTCAGAACAACTCGCGAATACGTGGACTACGCCGTCAGGCAGATGCTGCCTGCTGTTTCGGTGGCGAGGACAAGGCCCCTGTTCTCCGACTGCTTCTGCGAGACTGGAATCTTCTCTCGAGAAGAGTGCTCGAAATACCTGAAGGCGTCCGGGGCCTCGGGCCTTCTCTTGAAGATGCACGCGGACGAGTTCGCGGAATCAGGCGGAGCGTCACTGGCGGCGGAGCTCGGGTGTGTCTCCGCCGACCATCTGGGCAGAGCAGGCTCAGAGGGCATCGGTGAGATGGCCCGGAGGGGGGTGGCAGCGGTGCTGCTGCCGGGGACGTCCCTCTATTCGTCCATTCCCTATGCAGACGCGAGGGGAATAATCGAAGCCGGATGTCACGTGGCGCTAGGAACGGATCTGAGCCCGAACTCATGGATCGAGTCCCCCCAGATGGTGATGAGCCTGGCGTGCAACGGCATGAAGATGACCCCCGCGCAGGCCCTGCTCGGGTTTACGAGGAACGGGGCCAGGGCGGTCGCGCGCAAGGACTTGGGTTTCCTCGGCGTCGGTTCCTCCGCTGACTTCGTTGTTCACTCCCTGCCGGGGTACAGATATCTTCCTTACAGGGTGGGAGGCCGGTATGTCCAGAGAGTCTTCAAGCGGGGAAAGGAAGTGCACTCGGTCCAGGAAGACTAGGGCAGGCTTCCAGCCAGCGCCTGCTTCGCGAGGAATTCGATTTCTTCCCCCTGAGCCCTGTCTCCCCTAAGCAAGGGGGAGTTCGCGCGGACGAAACCACAGACCTTCTTGGCGTGTTCGGAGATGCCGCTCTCGTTCGAGCCGAGTATGTTAGACGCACAGATCAGCTCTATGGCGAGGACCCTCGAAATGTTGGTGGCCACCTGGAGGCACTTGACACCGGCGTTCACTCCGTGGCTGGCGTGGTCTTCTATCCCTCCGGATACGCTGGCAGGATAGGAGGACTCGGGATAGACATTTTTCGCGTTGTCGTTGGTCAGGGCGGTCGCAGTATATTCAAGGATCATCAGGCCTGACTCCAGGCCCGGCTTGCCGGCCATGTACTTCGACTCGGGGGGAGTCTTTGATAGAAGATAGTGTATCCTGGCCAAAGAGATCACGCCAAGGTATGAGAGAGATATGGAAAGCAGGTCCAGAACCATGGCGACGGGCTGCGCGTGGAAATTGCCTCCATGCATGACGGAGCCGTCCTCGATGAGGACAGGGTTGTCTGACACCGAATTCATCTCGTTCACGGTGATGCCCCCCGCGAAGTCGAGCGCGTCCTTCAGCGAGCCGTGGACCTGTGGGGAGCATCGTATCGAATAGGGGTCCTGTGGGACCGGTTCAGAGCGTATGCGGCGGCTTCCCTTCAGGTGGGCCCGGAGCTCTCCCGCGATGTACTTCTGGCCCGGGTCGAGCTTTACGCCGAGCAGTTTTTCGTCGAAGGATTGCGAACAGGCTCCTAACACTTCAGCCGTCACTGCCAAGGCGGAGTCGGCGGCTTTGAGAAGGAGCCCGCCCCTGTGGACCGCGACGCACGCGAGGGCGGTGGTGAAAGCTGTCCCGTTTATCAGGGAGAGCCCCTCCTTTGCATGTAGGACGATGGGCTTCAGTTTCGATGCGGAGAGGACCTTGCTGGAATCGGTGAGTTTGCCGTGTCGGTAGGCTTTGCCCTCCCCTACCATGGTCAACGCCATGTGGGCTGACGGGACGAGGTCCCCGCTGGCACCGAGAGAACCGAACTCTGGCACGTAGGGGGTCACCCCCTTGTTGAGCAGACCGACTATCAGCTCTGCGACTTCCCTGCGGACCGCGCTGTTGCCGTTCAACAGGCTGTTCAGCCTGATCACCATGGCGGCCCTGACGACCTCGGCGGGGAGAGGGGACCCTACCCCTGCAGAATGGCTGCGGATCAGGTTCAGCTGAAGCTCTTCGAGGTGTTCGGGTCTTACAACTTTGTCGGAGAGAGAACCGAACCCGGTGTTGACGCCGTAGACGACGTCGCCTCGGGCGAGCTTCTGCTCGAGGAGCGCACGGAACTTCTCCATCTGCTTCAGGCTGGTCGGACTTGCCTTGACGCGCGCTCCTCCCTCCGCCACCTCGATTGCCGACTCGAGCGACAGTGAGCGCCCGTCCACGGTTACAGGCATCTATCCGAGCCCCATACAAGGCCGGTAATTAGCTCGCATGCTTTTAACTCGACCCCTCTTGCGGCCGTCCCAGGTTGAGGAAGGCGGTAGGTTACCCCGTTCCAAAATACAACGACCCCAACGACAGGAGGATGATCCAGATTATCAAGGCCTCGGGGGAGGCGAGACCCCGCTCCGTCAACATACTCGGGGTTCCCTTCGACGGCGCGGTCTTGGGCAGGAGGGGAGCGGCGGAAGGGCCCCAGGCGGTTCGGGAGGCGATGGCGGCGTTTTCCAACTACAATGTGGAGCTTGACCTGGGTCTCGATGGGGCCAGGGTCTACGACCTCGGAGATCTCGTCCTGGGAAATGACGATGTGGAAAAAGCGCACGCGCTGGTCGAGTCTGAGGTAGTTGGAGACCTCACAACTGACTCGCTTCTGGTCGTACTCGGGGGAGACAACAGCATCTCATTGCCTGCGCTGAGAGCCTGCTCGAAGAAGTTCGGGAGCCTTGGGCTGATCGTTGTCGATTCGCATCTTGACCTGCGAGGGAAGCTCGGCGGGAAGCCCACGAGCGGGTCGTCCTATGGGCTAGCGCTGGATGAGCTCGGGAACCTCGACCCACGGAGGGTCGTCGAACTGGGCGTCCATGGCTTTCTGAATTCGAAAGCATATTTCGAGAAGGCGCAGAGAAAGGGGATCACACTGATTCCTGCGGGGGACATCGTTCGGAAGGGGCCCGAGGCTTCGGCGAAGGAAGCATATGGGATCGCGTCCAAGGGAGCCGATGCCGTGTACCTGAGCGTCGACCTCGATGCAGTCGACCTATCCTACGTCTCGGGGGTGAGCGCCCCCAGCGCCGGGGGGATCTCGGCGGAGCAGTTGTTCAGAATCGTCTATGAAATTGCGGGGCAGGAAAAGGTGAAAGGCGCCGACATCGTGGAACTCGCGCCATCACTGGACTCCTCCGGAAGATCACAGAGGGTTGCCGCGACGGCCTTGATGTACCTGATTGGTGGATTCGCCTCGAGGGCCAGGAAGCGGACGCGGCGATCTTGAATCCGGATTGCGAAAGAACAGCCGGCGCTCCAATCCAATGACGACCCGGCAGCGGCCCCGAAACTAGAGCGGCGCCCAGTAGAGGACGACAGCCACGGCGAGGTCCAGGGGCCACCAGAAGGGGATTTCGTACTTGCCGATGTTGAAGCTCCCGAGGAGTGTGGTTGTCCAATCGCCCTTCGTCACGAACTTCCCTCTCCAGGCGAAGTATACCGCGTCTTCGAGTACAGCCAGGAAGAAGACATTCCCGGCCCAGGCGGTTATGGGAAGCGCGAAGGATGCGATTATGAAAAGGGGCAAGAGCAGGAAGAAATGGTAGGGCGAGATGACCCAGAAGACAGACTTCTCGTTGAACTCTTTCGTGGTCCTCGTCCACTCGCGCTCGTACCTGTTGACGTATCTGTACTCGATTCCGGCGTAGATTATGCCGAAGATAGCGACCCTGATGAATGACGCGGGGTCGAACAAGTCACTTCAGCGGCACGTAGAGGCTCGAGCGGCTGGCGCCGATGCCCGGAGTACCGTGGACGACCTTCTTGTTTGTGATCACGTATTCGCCGAGGTATCTCCCGATCATCTCGGGCTTCACCTCTAGTGGGACGAACTCCCTGCCGTTGTGCACCGCTATGGTGAGCCCCACCATCGTTGGGAGGATTATCATGTCCCTGGCGTGCGTCTTGATCTGCCCTTCGTGCTTTCCTTCCTTGATCGCCCTGGCGTCCTCAAGCAGCTTCCTCTTCTCCTCTGACACCCCCCTGTTCAGGGACCGCCTCGCCCTGGACGGCAACAGCTCGAGAAGGGCCTCGGTGGACATCGAGTTGAGTTCATCCAAAGTCTTTCCCCTGTACCTGAACTCCTTGGGCAACTACTTCGAAACCTCCGCGCTCGACCTTGCCAATCTCTTCCTTCCAGTCTTCCTGGGCGCTATTAATCCTACCTTTCTTCCAGGAGGCGCGTTCCTCGAAGTGCTGGTGGACTTACCCGGATGCTGGTGCCTTCCACCCCCGAACGGGTGGTACACCACGGCCATCGCTATTCCTCTCATGCGCGGATAGACCCGTCCAGAAGCCCTCATGGCATGATGCCTGGCGCCCGCCGTGAGGAACGGCTTCTCCCTTCTCCCTCCCCCGGCGACTTCACCAACGGTCGCCCTGCATGTGTCGTTGACGAGGATATTCTTCCCCGAAGGCAGCTTTAGGATGGCCTTTCCGTTGGCCTTCGAGAAGAGGACCGCCGAAGTCCCTGAGGCCCTCACAAACCTTCCGCCGTCTCCTGGCCTGAGCTCGATGTTGCATATGCGGGTGCCTTCGGGTATCCTCGAAAGCTGCATTATGTTTCCCTCGTGTATCTGCGCCGAACTTCCAAGCGTCACCTGCTGGCCGACCGCCATCCCCGCGACGGCCGGGAGGTAGGTGTACCTGTCCCTGTCGAGGCGGATCTGTGCCAACGGAGCGCTTCTTCCTCTTTCGTCGATTATCGCCGTCACCGTCGCTTTGCCTTCGGACCCGGGCCTGGGATATCTGACTGGCGCTACCTTCCCCTTGCTTGGCGCCCTGAACTGGATCCCGGCCTTCCCGCGTCTGCGCTGTAGGATCCTCTTACCCATGTCCTATACCAGCCCCATCTTTGTAGCCAGCTCCGCGGCCTTCCCTGCTTCCGTCAGCCTCACGAATGCTTTCTTCCCCTTGATGGTCCTCGATGTGTTGACCGCCTGGACCTTGACCTCGTAGAGCGCTTGAACCGCGCTCGCGACCTGGGACTTCGAGACCCTGTCGTCGACCAGGAAACATAGCTTGTTCTCCCTTTCTATCTGGTCGAACGTCCTTTCGGTGACGTAGGGCCTCTTCAGTATCTTCTGGGCGTCTTCGAGCCTCATTCTAGGGGACCGCTCCCTTTCCTCTCATGTCAAGGGCGCTCAGGGCCGACTCGGTCCAGAGCGTCAGCCTCCCGGGGACCCCTCCCGGCGCCAGGTCAAGGACGCTAAGGCTTTCAACTCGAGTGACTCCCACTCCGGGGATTCCGCCTGCGGCCTTGCCCACCCCCCTGTCGTTCGTGACCACTATCAGGGGACCGGACCCCGTCCGATAGGCTCTCCCCCTCAGCCTCCTCTTGCCTGAATTCCGTTTGACGTGCTCGTCGACCCGTTGGAGTTCGTCTCCAAGGTTTACCTTCTCGAGGAAAGTTACGAGCTCGCCTGTCTTCTCGACCGTCTCAATGTCGTCCGCGACCACCATGGGGAGCATTAGTTTCTTCACCCTGTGGCCGCGCGCCTTCACCGCGTCCAGGTTTGCGGTATATGCGATCGCAGAATTCGTCGCCAGCTTGTTCTCCTTCTTGTTGACCCCCATGTGTATGACCTTCTCTGACCTCGGCGGATGCGCGAGCCTCCCCTTGACGACGCTTGCCACTCCACCCGCCAGGCCCCCTCTCGGGTATCTTTCCCCCTTCACCCTGGGAATCCTGGAGCGCCCCGTACCTGTCGGAGGGCTGTGGGTCTCTGCTGTGGTCCTCTCGCCCGCCATCGGATCGCGTCCCTTCGGTTGGAGGCGGTGCGACCCGACAAGCCAGAACATGCGCCTCACCAGGTCGGGCCGAAGCTCTGAATCGAAGACCTCAGGTACTTCAACTTCGCCGGAAGGCTTCCCGTTCAAACCCAAGACCTCCGCCTTCATCATCTTTTACCTGCCATGGCGCTTACCTCGACTATCTGAGGCGGGTTCTGGTTCTTCGTTGTGCCTCTCACCCTCATCCTTACGACCACGAACCTCCTCGCTGGACCTGGGACCGAGCCCCTGACGACCGCGTAGTCTCCGTTGACGTTGCCGAAGTGCTCGAAACCGCCCTGGGGGGTCACCGGATTGGCTGTTGCGTTCCCCACAAGAAGGATCCTCTTCCCAGTCTCCGTCCTCTGGTGGAAGCCCATCTGCCCTGCCCTGGCGATCGTGTACATGACCGCGGCGGGGTGCCAGGGTCCTATCACTCCCACGGCCCTCACGCTCTTCCGTGACTTGTGCTGCTTCCTCTTGACCCCGAACCTGGTCACCGGTCCTTCGAAACCCTTACCCTTGGTGATTCCAAGGACGTCCACGTACATCCCGGCCTTGAAGCTGTCGGTGAACTTCACCTTCTTTCCTATCAGACCGTAGACGAATTCCGTCTGGGTCTTCAGGTCTCCTCCAGACACCCCCACTTCTGTCAGTATCGGCTTTTTCTGGGACAGACCGACGTCACTCGGGACCGAAGAGACCAGCGCAGCCACTCGGCTCGCCCTGGCGACTGGAAGTTTTTCCACTGTCGTCTGGGCCGCGTCCTTCACGTCTGCTATGGCCATGTCCTGCCCGTTCTCGTGCTTGTACATCCTCAACCCCACGACCTCCGCATCCGGAAGTGTGAGGACGCTGGACAGGTTGAAGAGCGGCTTGCCGAAGTTGGGGGTCTTTGCCCTGTCATCCACGGTGATGACGTGGGTGGTGCCTGCCTTGTAGCCCGGGAATCCCAGCAGAGTCGGCTTTTCGGCTGCTACCTTGGGCCAGGTCCTTACCCTTGGGACGAAGCTTTTGGCTCGTCCTCTCGGCCTGTATGCAAGACTACCTCTACGTGGCGCAGAATGTTTTCGATGACCCATTTCTTAGGGGCTGTTTTCCAATGCCTTCAAAAGCCTTTTCTTCCGTAAGACCTCTCTGCCCTTGGCCGCCGCCAGAATTCTTTGGTCCTTCTCCGTCATCATAGTCGGTAATACCTTCTTCGCCTTCTCATATTGATGTCTTCGTTTTTCGGTCCTCAAGAATGGCTCAGTCTCCCTGATCGTCGCCTCGACAGCCTCTTTAGACGACCACTGCGCATAGAACGCATTAGCCTTCTTTGCGAAGTAAACGCCACACCATTTTCCCGTGGCATTACGGATGAACTCTGCCAATGTCTCCAAGACCTTTCGTTCTTTCTGCGCTACGTGAAAAGCGCAGTACCACCTCCCATTGCGCCTTTTGGCGACATGCAGGTGGCCTTCAGTGTCTATCCAAGCCGCGACTTCCAGCCATGACCATTGCCTTGCTGAGGTCGTCTTGCTTCGAGAAATTACGAGGCGTTTGCTTTTAAGGCCCCCGTTTTGATTTCCAGTCCATTAGCATACCATCGAGGATGATAGGGATTTTTAGGCAGTTAGAATGCTGACTAGGTTCAATCCTGCGAAAATCGCTTCTTCTGTCCTCACAGTCTCGACATGCTGCTCCGGATACAGGTTCAGAACGAAATCCACCTGGCGCGACAGCCCTTGGCCGAATATGTCGAACAGCCCTTTCGAGGGCGAACCGAATATCAGCTTGACGCCGTCAGCCATACTCAACGCTTCCTGGAGACGGCCAAGCGCCTCCTTGAGGGGAGAGCCGAGCCTCGAAGTCGCAATCTTCACCTTGAACCTCTTGTCGTACAGTACCTCAGCGGAGGACCTCGACTCCACACTGTATCCCCAGTAACCCCTGACATTCTCCTTCGCGATAGGCTCGGCCTCCAGGGGCCTGACCGAGACGACCCTCACCGTGACGCGTTTGCCCGGGATAGCTGTCCCCCTTAGCCTTGGATTGGCGTCCAGGCCAATGTCGACGGTCCCGTCCTCGTTGACCACCCCCTCCCTTGTTTCTCCCGGAGAAAGAGTGTGCGCGGGCACCCTCGCCTTGTGGGATGGTATCCTGAGCGGCGGGAGTATGCCGGCGTACTTCAACATCTCGTCGATGGGATAGAGCCTCCGTCTGAGGTACTGGGGCGTCTCGAGGTACTCTAGGACCGTTCGGATCGCGTCCACGTCCCCCTTTCCCCTCCGGTCACCGAAGACTTCGATGACGTCGACTCCATAGGTCGCGCACGCCCTTGCTATCAGACCAAGCTTCGCCGTCTTCTCTCTGGGGGATTCCTTGTCTTCGAGAACCGTATCGGGGATAGAGACCGCCAGCATCCTTCCCAGCAGAGCCAACGAGCCGGACAAAGGATTGCGCTAATTCAGTCTTCTCCCTGCGGACACTAGCTGGTGGAAGACACATGAACCAAAACACCGAGGGATGGGATTGATGGCCGCAGGCAAGAGACCAAAGAGGGACAACTGGTTGTACTCTACGTTCCCCATCTCCGTCGCCATCGGCCCCCTGGGCACCATGGTCCAGCTCTACCTGATAGCCCTGAACGGGCAGGCCCTGGGCACCATCTATGGAGGCCTTGCATCTGCGATCTACAACGGCATCAGCATCCCCGCCGCTCTCTTCTGGGGATTCACGATCGACAGGCTTCACAAACAGAGGGCTCTCATTGCGCTCGGGTATGCGCTCACGGCAATCGCCTTGGTTTCGTTCTTCTTCGACCGATCGACCGACGGGACCATAGCGAGATACTCGGTTGTATCCTTCGTTTCGCTGGCCTCGGCGACCCCGCTCAACCTCCTGATCATGGAAACGGAGCAGAAGAGCAGGTGGGCAGGAGCCTTCGCGAAGCTGTCGATGGTATCGAGCGTGGGCAACGTCGTCGGACTCCTGGTTAGCTCGGTCTGGACTGACCTCCTTCCAAAACAGCTCGTCCTGCTCTTCGTCCCCATGGGTGCACTCGCCGTGACGTCTTCTGCGCTGGCGATAGTTCTGATACGCGAGCCCCCCTACGTCTTCGAGAGGGAGATAGTCGCGAGGAGAAGGCCCAGCTTCTTCAACCGGCTTCTCGCCAACCCCATCTTCTTCGTGGTCATTCCGACACTCTCCGACTTCAGGCGGGTCTTCAGGGGACTTCGCTCCAGTCTCACACGAAGCGTCCCGCTCTTCTACATCTCGACGATACTCTTCTACCTCTCGAGCGGCCTCTTCAACACTTCATTCGTCCCTGCGATGCACCTGTTCTCGATTCCTGACGGGGAGGTTTTCGCCGTTATCCTTGTGGGGATGGTTGTACAGACCATCGCCTTCCAGTTCGGGGGCGATTTCGTAGGATCCCGGAGCCTCATAGCCACTTCGATCCAGGGGCTCATGTTGCGCGGCTGGTCCTACCTCGGAATCGGAGTGGCTGCGCTCTTCCTGGTGGGACCCCTGTTCGTCGTCCCCGCTCTGATACTCTACCCGCTGGCAGGGGGTGTGGCGTTCGCAATCTACTACACGTCTGCGAATACCATGATGTTCACGACTGTCCAGAGCAAGTCAGCGGGGGCGGCTCTGGGAGTTTACTCCGCGGTGGTCGGCATAGCTGCGATGGGCGGTTCATTCGCGTCCGGCTTCATTTCCGTGTATCTGGGGTACTACACCACCTTCATCTTTGCGGGGATCCTTTTGTTCGTGGGGGTCGGCGTCGTGGGGCGCATTCCAAAGCCGACCAGTCCTGACGAAGGGGTGCTCCAATGATTGCACCAGGCTAGTGGTGGTCAATGCTCTCCATTCAGATGCTAATCTCGTATTCTTACCTCCCAAAGTAGAGGGTTTATATTAGGGTCAGCCTAATGCCGTTAGGAGATACAGAATGAAAACTAGCCTGAGCCGGAGAGATTACGATTGTATCGAGTCTGTGTACGTACTTTCGACCGATGGATGGTCGGCAAGGGTCAAGGACATTGCGAACAGGCTGAAGGTAGCTCCGCCGACAGCCGTGGAGTTCCTCGACAAGCTGACGGGCCTAGGCATCGTCGAAAAGGGACCGAGCGGCTACAGACTTTCCGAGAAAGGCGTGGACCGCTTCAACGAAGCGACCAGGTCGCATAGGCTGTTCGAGACGCTCTTGGTGAGAAACGGGGTCAGCCTCAAGGAAGCATGCAGGATCTCGTCCACCTTGGGAGGCCCGGTAGACGAGGCCGAGCTGGAACAACTCTGCTCGCATATGAGCCATCCGAACACCTGCCCGCATGGCAGGCCAATACCAATGGGTGGAGGGCATGGTTGACCTCGGTTTCATCCTGAATCCACCCGCCGGTCTTGCTGCTCCAGTTGTGCTGGTCATCGCCATCATACTTGGGATGCTGCACGGCCTGACGCCAGACGAGCACACATGGCCGATAACCTTCAGCTACTCCGTGGGGAGCTATAGCACAAGAGGAGGGATGAAGGCTGGCCTGATGTTCTCCACCGGATTCACCATTCAGCGGTCGATCCTTGCTGCCCTGGGTTTCGCCGGCCTCGCCGCGGTGTACCAACTCTACAATCTGGCAGGCTATGTCTACGTGGTCGTGGGCATCGGGATGCTTCTCGCAGGATATTATCTCCTGAAGGGAACGGACATACACGTCCCTCTGGACCGCCTATTCGGAGGGAGAGAACACCATTCCACGAAGGCGGAAAGGGTCCCATTCCACGAATCTGAGGGAGGGATGAAGCCAGTGCCGCTGAGGCTGGCAACAGCTCATGGTTTCATTGCCGGATGGGGCCTGGGTGCTTACGCGAGCATAATAGCCATCATATTGGCTCCGCGGATGCCGAACATATACTACGCAGCGCTGGTGGGCACATGCTTCGGAATCGGCACCATGTTCACGCAGATTATCCTGGGGTCATTCTTCGCCAACATCATGCGAGTCAAGAAGCTGACCGTGGACCAGATCAAATATGTCGGGAGGTCGGCCGCAGCGAGGACGCTCTACCTCGGAGGGATCGCCTTTGCAATCATCGGTGTCTTGGTCGTCGCCTTTCCCTTCTTGAACAGCATAGCCATAAGCACAGGAAATCCCATTCCAAACCTCGACTCAGTGGGGCTTGAGTCGGTCCTCGTTCTGGTGGTGGTCGGCCTGATAGGTTTCGGCAATCTCTACAAGGGGTACAAGGAGATAGTCAACAGCCGACCCGGCGACCAGCCAGTCTAGGTCGTAAAGCAAGCGAACCTTTGTTCGCGAAGTGGACCGGGGGGGATTCGAACCCCCGACCTCCCCCACATTGGGAATGGTCATGCCAAGGGGCTGGACGAAGATTTCTCTTCCGTATCCTACCGAACTAGACTACCGGCCCGATAACGAAGGCTCGAAGGCGTGCATTCTTTAAGCTTAATTCAGGTCGTTTCAGAATTGAGCGCAATGTCGATACCCATTTCTGACTTCGCTAAAGTCGAAATGAAGGTCGGAAGGATTGCTACAGTCGAAGACATCCCAGCCGCCAGGAAGCCCATGTACAAGCTGACAGTCGAATTCGGGGACGGCATCAGCAGGCAGTGCGTAGCCGGTATCAAGGACCGCTATACGATGGAGGACCTCACCGGCAAGGTCGTCGTCGCAGTGGTCAACCTCGAACCAAAGTCCGTGGCCGGGGTGATGTCCGAATGCATGCTACTTGCTGCTTTCAACGAAAGCGAGTTATCCCTCCTCTCCCCCGACCGGCCGATCTCCCTCGGGACGAAAGTCGGCTGAATAATTCCGGCCGCAAGCTTTTAACCTCCATGATGGCGCGAGTTGAAACGAGCGGTGGTCGTCTAGCCTGGTCCAGGACAGTAGCCTGCCACGCTACTAACTCGGGAAGTCATGTGGAATGACTCGAGAATTCAAATCCCGGCCACCGCACCATTAACTAGGTTCAAATACATCGCCTCCCCTAGCGTGAAGGCATGGGCGCCCACCCCAAGCACAAGCATCTCCTGAAGGACATCGATGTCAAGCGATGGTATGATAACTTGGCCAGGGGTAGCATCATCACCGCGGAGGAAAGGCTGAGACGCCTGGGTAGGTTCAGTCAAACGGCCGGCCTCGACCCGAAGGCAATTGTCGGGAAGAAGCGTGCTTCCCCCGAGGGCTTTGACGATTTCATCCTCGACTACGTTGCAAAGTCCCTGGAAAAGGGGGAGAAGCCGGCGCAGGTCAGGAACAACCTCATCACGCTAAGATCGTGGCTGGGGCACTTCGGCCTGAAGATCGACAAGAAGATCAAGCTCCCGACCTCGGACTACGTCGACGAGGTGGTCCCCACGAAGGAGCAGCTTGCCCAGATACTCAGGCACTGCGACCCGAGGGCAAGGACGATTGCTTCACTCATGGCGTTCTGCGGCCTGAGGCCCGAGAGCATCGGAAACTATACCGGCATGGACGGACTCCGAATCGGCGACCTGCGGGAGCTCGAGGTTACGTCTCGCACGGTGAAGTTCTCCAAGAAACCCACCATCGTTGTGGTAAGGAGGACCCTGAGCAAGGCCAGGCATCAGTACTTCACCTTCCTGCCGGAGGAGGGGTGCCAGTACCTGAAGGAGTACCTCGAGGCGAGGTTGAGAAAGGGGGAGAGGCTTGATTCGGAGGCCCCGATTATCGGTCATGTGAGGGAGGGGAGCAGGCTCGCCTTCCTCAGGACGACGAAGGTAGGCTGGGAAGTGAAACTAGCCGTCAAGGCAGCCGGATTCACCTGGAGGCCTTATGTCCTCAGGTCGTACTGCGACACAGCCTTCGACATAGCCGAGTCGAGGGGTCTGATCTCCCACCCATGGCGGCAGTTCTTCATGGGGCACAAGGGGGACATCGAGGCAAGGTACTCGACGAACAAGAGCAGGCTCCCCCCGGACGTGATCGAGGAGATGAGGGGGGCCTACAGGAAGTGCGAATCCCTGCTCCAGACGGCGAAGAGCGAGCCAGAGCAAGAGAAGTTCCGAGACATGTTCAAGGAGCAGCTGCTGCTCGTCGCTGGGTTCAAGCAGGATCAGATAGCGAAGATGGACCTGGAGAAGATGAGCAACGAAGAGCTTCAGAAGATCATGAGAGAGAAGCTCATCGGAGCCATGGTGAACAACGGGAACAAGCAGAAGGTCGTGCCCGCGGGTGATGTCAGGTCTTACATCTCACAGGGCTTCGAGTTCGTGGCATCCCTTCCGGACGGCGAGGCGATAGTGAAGGTCCCTTCTTGATTGAACGAACTTTATCGGGCGGTCGAGGTTCCGAGAGACGCTTCCAGGAGCGAGGTCGGCCGTGGGTGTATTGCGTATTAATGCTCCCTCAGGAGCTGTAGAACGTGTATCTGCTTTATCTCGACGCGAGTGGCCACTCGGACTTTCCGTCCCCGTACGGGAAAGGAAAAGATACCAACTACGTTCTTGGAGGTCTCGCCATAACCGACGACAAATGGGACCTTGCTTACAAAGGTCTGGAAGAAATCAGGCAACCGTACTTCCCAAGTCATCCCCCACTCGTGCCGGAAGTTCGTTATGGCGACCTCATCAACAAACGCGGTCTATGGAATACGCTGACCGAGGCACAGAGAAAGGACTTCGCCGACAAAGTCTTTGATCTCATCAAGTCTCTTACGCCCGTACTCTTCGTGGTTAAGGTCGACAAGCCGCAACACTTCCTGAAGTATCAATACAGCAGCCAAGGCGTCGAGCCACCAAGGTTGTTGGCCCTTCGTTTCATGATTCCCAGGTTTTCGAAATTCTTGCAGCGTGTGCACGACCGAGGGATGATGATTTACGACTCGGAGACAGTCAGGAACGACGCGCCCCTGAGGGATTTCGTGTTCAAAGGGCGTTTCGCTGGGGTTGTTCTTGAAACCAACCCATTCTACGACTCGACGGCACCTTACCGGACCCAAAACAAACTCGAAGGCATACTCGAGTCCGTCTTCTTCGTAAATTCAAGGGAGAGTCCTGTGATGCAACTTGCAGACTTTTGTTCTCACGCCGCTTGGACTCACTTCGAACGAAGCAAAAGTGACAGGTTCAACGAGATACGCCATCTTCTCGACCATGACGGGGGCCAGGTTTTCGGCCTCAAAGAATGGCCTTAGAATTACGCAAGGGCGAATGGGCTGGCGTTTCGCCTTTGAGGAGCGACTCGCCAGGCGGACGCAACAGCTGTCCTTCCCATTCAACGAGGTTTGCCTATTTCCGCTATTTAAGCTTCCATGAACCCAGTGATTCCGCCTAATCTGGGTGAACGACGTGCGGGAGTGCCATGAATCCTGCGTACGACGGAATCTTACGGCACGTGAAACTCTATGATTGATTGAACAGTTTCACTCTGCCGAGTTTCCTATGTGGGGGTACAGAAGGGCAGAATCACAAAACGTGAAGTAGTTTGACCAAGCTGTAGATGGACCGCCTTATCCCTGGTGGCAATCGGCCAATCCGATAGACGGGCTTTTCTTGGCTTTCCGTAGCAACGACGAATCCATTCTGGACTAGTGCCTTCAGATGGAAGTGAAGTGTGTTCGGGTTGACCGGACCGACATGACTCTCGAGAAACTTCTTGATATCCGACCAAGTGCCTCTTTTCTTGACGACAAGGTATCCAAGGGTCATCGTTCGGTAGACGTTTGAGAGGGCTGAGTGTTCTTTACTGATTCTGGTTGCTGCTTCGACTACTGACATCTGCGTCGCATCGGTGACGGACTAGCCACTAAAAAAGTTAATTGCAATTAACTATCCAGCATATGCACCGGGTACGACCAGCCTCTTTGCTCAAGAGAAAGATCTTTCTTTCTCATATCTTCATGGGTTGTGAGGGCTCAGCTGACGAACTTCTTAGCCGGGACGCTGGACTCCAAGAGCTGACGCAACTTTTCGTTGTTCACGCCGGTGTAATAGATTCTCCCGGCATCGTCAATAGCTACGATTCCGTGGTCTTCCAGGTACTCCAGGACCCTCTGGAAGGTCTGGTACTGGACCCCCTTCGGGAGCGACCTCCAGAGCTCCATCCTCGTGGGGTACTTCTTATGGTTCAGGATCCCCTTCTCGATCATCATC
Organism: Nitrososphaerota archaeon; assembly: GCA_028867035.1. Lineage (GTDB taxonomy): Archaea > Thermoproteota > Nitrososphaeria > Nitrososphaerales > Gagatemarchaeaceae > UBA183. The sequence goes on from JAGWHB010000001.1 coordinate 75,046, forward strand.
ACAGTGGACAGGGTGGGTTCGTGCAAGACCTTCGACACTTCCTTCCGATTTGACATGTTCAGCAGAGCCGTAGCGAACCCACCCAGTTTTGGGAGGGACAGTTATATAAATTTATACAACGGTCCTCCCCTCTCGGGGCTAGGCCTCTAGAGTTTGCTTCGCTGTGTACTTGTTTCCATCCACGTCCTCGTAGTCCACTTCAATCAGTACGGAGTCGCCATGTGCGACCTCCTCGATATCATACGAGTACGGCTCGCCGGGTGCCAGTACTGGGTCCCCAGGGGTAGCTGGTGTGAAACTCGCATCGCGATTGCCGTTGATGGTGCCTCTTAGGGATGCTATTCTCGCTGATCCAAGCCCCTTGTTGACAACCGGGAATCTCATGTCCGTTCCTCGACCACTTCGCCCACCCACGATTGCGGGAGCTCCGAACGAAAGATTGGGGGCGACTTGCAGCCTTCCCAGCTTGTCGGTAGCTGCCTTGAGTTGGTTCGTGGCCGCAACCAGGTTCGATGTGTGTTTCGACAGTCTCTTGTTTGAGAGATAGAGAAGGAACGTAGCGAATATCAGCCCCGCTGACGTTGCGACTAGGGACCAGTCGCTGAGGTCGCTCAATCGCCGCCACAGGAGAGGACCCGACTATCTGAGGCTTTCAGGGACCCCTCTTGCGGGCATGTCAATGCTTGAGCGAGCGCCTTCAAAGGGCTACAAATCCTCTAATATTCCAACTCGGACTAGATTCGCATGCCTTGCCAAGTCTGCGGGCGAGTCGTCAATGAGGAGCAGCCCAGGTTTTGTCCATACTGCGGAGCAAGCCTCGATTCTCCTAACGAGTTTTTGAGGACGGGTCAGCCTATAGAGGAGACAGGTCCCTGGCACAAAGTCTCCGAAGCTGTTCCCTTGGTCACCGCCCAAGGTGCGCCAGATAATCAAGCCTCCTCAGCCCCATTACTTGCTGGTCCCTCTAAATTCCAACCTTACGAATTCTTCTGTCGGTATGTAGGTGGACACTCGGTCTACACGACTACCCGAGACATAAGAGTGACTCTAGGGGAGACCTCGATTACTTTGAACGGGCTTGATTCCTCCCGGCCCTTCACAATCCCCTATTCGTCAATCACCTCGATTGAAAGCAAGACTCAGGAAGAGGTTTCCGCAGGTCGCATGCTACTTGTCGGTCTGTGGGCGCTTGCTTGGAAGAAAAAGAAAATCTTCATGGTGTTAAGGTTCGCCGACGATGTGGGACTATCCCACGATATGGTGTTTGACCTCGAGAACATCCAGCAGGTTCAACCCAAGATATACGAACGAGTAGTTGCGCATCGTAAGGGTGCCCAGAGTCAGACCTGAGAAGAGCGCGCGCATTATCCCGGACTCGAGACCGTCATACTCGTACTCGGAATCGCGGTCGTCGCATTCAACGCCTGGAAGACTACGTAACTAGTATTCGGTTGCCAATTGAAAGAGACGGATACGTACCCAGGTCCTGCGTCAGGATTGAACGTCGTGGCCACAAAGACGTCGGCGGTTGGCCTTACAGTGGTTCCATTCGATTGAATGTAGAAGGCCAGTTCAAAGGTCCAAGACCCCTGGTTGGGATTTGTTCCACAGTTGGCCACGACACCTCCAGGACATGGCCGCGCGTAGTAGTAGAATGTGTGGCCGTCGTATACAACAATATAATTGATGTTGGCAAAGGTGGGATTATAGTTCCAAAGGGTGAATTGCACGCTGCCTTGGGAAAGGAAGCTGACTCCTGTGATCGTGACCCCGCTCGAAGTTATGGTACCGCTTGTTACGGTCTGAACTGTGCTTACACCTGAGGCTGTCGAACTCGGTATGTTGTAAGCAATGTCGTAGTTGTTGTTGTTCGGGTCCTGTAGTACAATCCAATATCTGTAGCCCGCTACATAGTGATAGGGCAGAGTGACAGTGGTTTCACTTGGATAGGGTCCTACCGTAAGCGAATAGTACTGAGTGTTAGGGGTGAGGATGACCTTCGTGTTGTTGGCGTAGACGTATCCAGCGAGCTGGAAACCATGTGCTGATGCCGTTCCGGACCCACAAGGTCCGCTCTGATCGCAGGGGTTAGCATAGAGAGCGTATACCGCCGTACTGGGGTCGAATACTTGTGAACCCGTCGTATTGTCAACGAGTATCCTGCCAAGTTGGCTGTTGCCATTGGCGTAGTTCTGAATGATTACTGTGATAGTCCCATTCGCGAACCTTATGTGTTCGATGTACAGTGCAGTACCTCCATCAGGGTTTGTTCGCTGAACGCCCGATTGGAAGGTCAGAAAGCTGCCTCCTCCAATCGAATAACCGGTTCCCGCATAGGCAACCAAGTAGACAATGGTGAACGCTCCCCCGACGTAGAGAACCCTTCTTGCAATTCTTGCGTTCCTTCTTCTTATGATGAGGTATCCAATCAAGCCACCGAGAATGGCAAAGAGAATTGGAGGGACATACCACGCGCGACTGACTTTGGCTTCTGGCAGGGGTTCCGCGAAATCCGAAGTCGTCAATATCTCCGGAGCCGCTGCTTTCTGGCCTCCTGCGTGAATGGACGAAACGGACTGTTTCTCTGCAAGCTTCCTGCCACAATGGGGACAGAATTGTGCTCCTTCGGCGTTTATTTGCCCATAACAGTGCGGGCAGATCAAGAAATCGCGCCGGAGAGCGGACGCGCCTCGCTTATAACAATCTTGGAGGTTGGGGACTCTACCTTAGTAGGAGGGTCGGCTTGATAGCATTCATGCTCGTATTCCTTAGTGGGACATGAGCCGAGGACGGAGTCAAATTGAAGCTTCAAGCTTCTCTTATCGGGGCTAGGCTCTTCAGTCTCTCGTCCATTTTCCCTGACGCATCCCGGATCAGCTCTAAGGCCGCCACAATCTGGTCCTTGACAGGTCCCGCCGGGAGTTCTATCGTGAGGTTGACGAGGTGGGTATACCTTTCGGTGAGGCCAAACTTGACGAGCCTCTTCCCCCACCAGAACCCACCGCTGAGGAGTTCTTGCAGACCTACCTTGACCTCCTCTTCTTCCGCTTTGACAAGATCATCCTTGTTGAGGGACGGGTTGTACTTCAGAAGGAGGTTCCTGATGATCAGTTCTTCCTCCCTTATCTTCCCTCTGTCTTCAGCGGTTAGCTTTCTGAGCGTCCTTGCGGAGATATACCTCAACTCTGACAGGATATCGTAGCATCTGCCGAGTGCGATGGCCACCCTAGTATTCTGTATTATCCGCAGATCGTCCTCTTCCCCTGCGATTCTGACGAACTTGATGCGCTCCAGCTCCTGTCTGCCTTCGTCAGTGAGTTCATACCTTCCTCCGTCTTCACCGTTCTTCGCAACCAGTTTCTGGTCGGTCAGTGCGTTTAGCGTCACATAGACGGTCTTGTCAGGTCTATTCAGATCCCGAACTATCTCCGAGTAGCGCTTTGGTTCTCTGGCGAGGAGCTCCAACACGGAGACCTTCACGGGGATGTCTTCTCTCATTTGGCTGACCTACCATCTAGGTAGGTAGGCTTATATAACCGTATCGAAGGGGAACCTACCTGTGGGGTAGGTTGGTTGATGCAGGTAGAAACGCTGGCTCGAAGTCTGGTGGATGTCCGTCCCCTGAAGGCCCTCGCGACGCAGAAGCTAGCAGAAGGCTCGATCCTGAGGCGAGTCCTCCTGTCGGAACTGGACTCGATGCCAGCGACCGACTTCCTGGCGAAGACCAGCACGTGGCTGGCAATATTGAGGGAGGAAACCGCACCATGAATCGGGACTACCGACAAACCGCGAAGGAGCACGAACTAGGGCTCGTGCTTGGCTCGATGAAAGAGGCGCTCAACTCCCGCGGATACTATGTCATGCTGAACCTGCCCGTCATGAAGGTCAGGCGAGGCCAGGTAGAGACCCTGGTCATCTTCGACCTTGCGCTCAGGGTTGAGTTGATTCTGGCGAAGTCTGGCCCTTCGCTTTTCGATGACACCATGATTCGGAGGGAAAGGTTCAGGATAAGCAGAGGGGGGATGGAGTATCTCGGTTCGAAGTATCTCCCTATGGGCAACTATGAGACGTTTGACGATATTGGGGCCGCCACATCGAGGTTCGTGCAGCTACTCGACGAAGTCTCCGTCTACAGGGTGCTACAACCATGAGGTCCGAGGGGGTGTCGGCTGTACAGTTCCCTTCCAAGGAGGGGGGTGTGAGGGGGTGTAGGCTGTTCGACTGGGGCGGCAAGACGCGGAGGCAGCAGGAAGAGGCGCAGAGGCTTTGGTGGGAGGCCAGGGAGAAGGAGGAAGCCGAGAAGAAGTGGAAGGAAAAGTGCGAGACTGCTAAGATGTTGCAGCAGGCAGTGATACAGTGGGGGCATGTCTGCCGGGACCGGGACAAGAACCCGCCCTACAGGGGCTGGACGGTGCCGACGGATACCCTGTGGCGCCGGCCCTCTGAATACGTCCTTGATGTCAGGAAGTACATCGAGGGGAAGGCGAACCAGAACGTCTTCGTCTGTGGGGCTTCGGGGCAGGGGAAGTCGAAGCTGATGCGGCGCCTGCTCGCCCTGATGGACGGGTACCAGAGGGTCGTCTTCACCTTCAAGCCCAACGACGAGTACCTCAACGCCGGGTTCCCCATAGCCGACGTCACAGAGATCATGCCAAACCCCTTCGAGGACATGGATGCCTTCACGTCTGCCTTCGCGATAACCTACCCTCTCGACAGCGTGGGGATAACGGCCTCTCAGGTCCCCTCGTTCGTCAGGGACCTGGCAACGGGGTGCAACGGCTGGGAGGGGTTCATGAAGGCGGTGGAGAAGAGGATCCGCGAGACGAAGGACAAGATACAGCTCTCGGCCCTGCACTTCATCGAGGAGCACGTGAAGGGACTGCACTACACGAAGACGAGCAACACCTCGCTGCTTTCGCTCCTTTCTGTCCTGAAGCTGGACACGCTCGTCATCGACTTCTCAGGGCTGAACGACGGGGCCAAGGTCTTCTACGCCGAGCTCTTCCTCCGCCAGCTGTGGACGGAGCTGAGGCAGGGACAGAGGGAGAAGAAGCTCGTGGTCTCGGTGGACGAGGCCCACAGGCTGACGAATGGGACGTTCGGGCGCTACCACTCGGTCATCCACGAGATTTCGAAGGAGATCAGGCTATCCGGGGCGCTCTGGGTCTCGACCCAGAATTACTCAGACCTCGAGGATGGGATAAGGAACCAGTTCGAGACGCAGTTCGTCTTCAGGACCACCTCCGAGAGGGACCTCGACGCGCTGAAGGCGATAGACCCCATGGTCAGCTACACTGTCTCCGCTCTCCCCGATCATTACTTCGTCGACGCGAAAGCGGTGGCGGGAAACGAGGTCTGGTACTTCTCCTATTATCCAAAAACCGCCAAAGTGGAGGGGAAGCAGATTCATTGGGTGGTAGAGGCGGACGCCCCGAGGTACTACATCACTCAGGAACTGTCATCCGTGCGGGAGATGAAGCTGGGCAGTGTCTTTAGCATGATCAGGGAGGCCCTGAAGAGCAGGGTGTTCTACGCGAGCGAGATGGCAAGGGAGGTCTCGGGGAAGCTCGGCATCAAAGAGGACGACGCGAAGCTCATGGTCAACGACTGCTGCAGGCAGCTAGTACAGGGAGGGGAGGCGAAGCGGATGAGGTTCGAGAGGGAGGACGGGACCTCGGTGGTGCTGTATTACGCATCGCCCGAGGAAGGGCAGGGTGAGAGCACGCTTCATCGGTACTTCATTTCTTATGTCGTCGATTTGCTCAAGAGGATAGGGGTTCCCGTGGTTCATGTGGCCAGACCTTCAGAGCCACTTGCAGATATCGAAACGGAAAGCACGCTTTACGAAATCGAGACAGGATTGAAGAGAAGGACTGATGACCTTGCGGGAAGGATAGCGAGAGCCAAGAAACCAGTAACCATAGTTGTACCAAACTCAGAGATCGCTGCAAGCGAGACGTACCAGGCGTTATGCTCAGGGAACGTAGGTGTCGCGACTGCCGGCAGATTAATGGAGAACCAATGATTCCGACAGATGCCTCGTAGAGTCAACCAACTCTTGCTAATGGCTGAACAGGTAAACCTTCTCGAGTGGCCCGGTTAACCAACGGTGTATTCTTAAACCTCTGGTGTACCAAGTCCTGCCTATGACAAGGAATACTGAACCCATGGAAGGGGAATCCGCGATGAAATACTTCGCCGTCCTCCTGGACACCTTTCCCAAGCCAATATCGAGAGCGGCACTCGCGGCGAGGGTAGGGGTCTCGAAGGCCGCAATCACAAAGCAAGGAGAAACTCTCTACGAGGTCTGCAATAAGAAGGAATTCGCTTTCCGAGGTTTGGTCCTGGAAGATAGCGAAACAGTTGCGTCAAAGATCGCTTGGACATTTTTTACCAACAAACACTTCTCCGCCTTCATAGAAAGCGCATATTGCCGGGCAATTATCAGCAGACTGAACCTGCATGAAAACATCGCCAAGTCCTATCCCCCGTTCGGGAAGTTCTTCACACCAGAAGACACGGCGTTGATGGTTCAAACGGTATTGGCGAGGCTGGTTGTCCTTGACCAAGTTCAAGTGGTAAGCCGCAAGATAACAGACCCAGAAGAGCGAGCGTACCTGCTCTCGATGAAGTTCCTCAAGCTTCTGCCGCCTCTTCTAGATTCGCTGCAGGTAGGGCTCAAAAATGAAACAGACCTGAAGAGATGGCTCTCCCTCAGAGACAGGTGGTACTTCTTCTTGGAATACATTATCCTCGAAAGGGTGAAGTCTTTGGAGATACTGAAGAAGGTTGAGAGCCCAGAAAGCTACCTGGAAGTCTATAGCCATACTGTAAGATATTATCTAGAGGAAGCTTTCGAGGCGGTCACATCTTACCTGGAAGCTCGGGCGACCACTTTCAAGATTGCTTTCAAACCCAGCTACAGGAGAGTGGGAGGTTTCTTCCGTCCCCCGGAAGGCATGGAGGCGGCCCATCTTTGATGCCACAACCAAGAAGGGCTCTTTGTGACGATGCGAATCCAGGGCTCAAACTCGTGGACCTTGGCATAAAATCCGAGGGATGATTTCGAGTACGTCTGAACGCGTCAAAGCAATAACTCACCTAAGATCGATGAACGGCGGCGGTTCTAAGGCTCAGCTGGTCCAGGCATCGGATGGGAAGAAATACATCATAAAGCTGATTGGAAATCCCCAGCAGACGAGAATACTTGCCAACGAGTATCTCGTTGGGAAGTTGGCTGAATTGCTCGATGTTCCATCTCCTGCTGTAGCTATTGTGGACGTCGACCAGCAGTTCGTAAGCCAGTTGAATGCGCAGACTCAGAGCAATTTCAGATCCGGACCCCAATTCGGTTCGCAATATGTGGGAGGTGATAACGTCCAAGTCTATCCATCGACTCCGGACCTAATGGCCAAAACAAACAACGTTTCCAAATGGCCAAACGCCGTGGTTCTTGATGTGCTTGTCCAAAATGAAGATCTCAAGGATGTCCACGTCTTGATTTCGATTGCCGGAGACAAAGGTTCTTCGGAGTTTTGGCATGTTGACCATGGCCACTGTCTAGGTGTCGCTCGTGGTTGGGGCACTTTGAAATCGGAAAACGCGGCGGTCAGGAACCGGTTATACTTCGACCTTGTTGCAGGAGCAGATCCATTTGCCGACGTTTTCCGGAGGCTGAAAGATGTTACAGCTTCCAAGGTTGGCGAGATTCTGAGTCAGTGTCCATTAGGGGAATGGGAGGTTCCTCAGGGTGACGTCGTGGCGATTGAGAATTACTTCGAATCCGCGAGAGAGAGCACGCAAAAAGCTATATCTCTAGCCAAGGCTCAATTCCGTAAGTGGAATTGAGTGTTACACGGCCTATATAGCGTAATCCAGTTCGTTCCTCAGCCCGAACGCGGAGAGGCAATAAACGTCGGTCTTGTCCTTGTCTCTGACAATGGTAAGCAAGTCTGGACGCACTTCCGAAAGGCGTCGTCTTTCTCGCGGTATCCGTACCATCTGAGACCGAACCCCGAAGCCCTGAAATCTTTCGAATTCAATTTGAAGAAACACCCGCAAGTTGCTGAAATCGAGGAACCCCTCTCATTTCTGTCGACGTTACATCACGATTTGAGGAATAGCGTACAAGCAAGCGAGCCTCACGCATGCGCCTTTGCCGACCCAAAGTCCTTTCTGGACAATCTATTCCGAACAATCGTTGTACCTCCGTAGAATCACCAACCCAGAGGAATGACAGTTTCACTCCACCATGCGGCTAAACACTATCTGGGTTCCTCACACAATTGACTTCTAGCTTCCTCAACAAGTCTTGGGCGGAGAGCTAGGTTACAGTGTCTTGTCTATCACTGGTGCCTTAAGGTAGAACGTTTTTCCCCCAACGGCAAAACTCCAGGTTCATTACGAGTACAAGTCAGGTAGCGACCTAATTGTGCTTGTTAGCTCCCACACGGATTGATACCTACTTGACGGTTGGAGTTCAATCATCCTCAATATGCAATAATTAAGTTGTTGTGAGACCGTCGAATGAAAGGATGAAGGAGGTGCCACTGGAGGCCGTCTCATGAAGTTATCATACGCGGAGGGTCTTCTTCCTGTCATCATTTCATACAGGATTACGCCCAGCGAGTAGATGTCTGCCCGTCCGTCTATTGTGTCGAGTGAGAACCACTGCTCGGGAGCGCAGTATCCAGGTGTTCCTCCAATACCGGCAATTTGTGTTAATGCAATGGATTGCCGGTTTGGATCTTTTCCTAGCCCCCAGTCCGTTACTTTGACACCAGTGCGATTAGAACCGGTATACATGATGTTCTCTGGCTTGAGGTCTCGATGAAAAATGCCTGAGTTGTGTGCAGTTTCCAGGGCGTTACATACAGGCAAGATGACTGTGTTTAGGGCCCACTTTCGAGAGAACAGATTAGTTCTGAACATCTCAGTCATATGGTCACGGAGCGAGCCCCCTGACAAGAATTCCATTGTATACCATGGGCCATATGTTGGTGGATTTCCCTCGGTATTGGATTCGATTATTTGGACAATGTTGGGGTGACGTAACTGCGAAAGTATGCCTATTTCTCTTTCAAAACGCTGCTTGTTGACGGTGTTTGGATTCTTCAGCTCCTTCATCGCGTATATCACGCCGTCATCTCCCCTTACGCGGTAGACTTTGCCGAATCCCCCTTGGTTAATCGTTCCAAGAACATCATAATTCAAAGGCGGGGTCGTATAGGAGAGGCCAGCTTATAAGCGGAGACGCACCACAGGAAAATACCATTGAAAAAAGGAAAAGCGTATGACATAGCCCTGATATCTAATCAAGGGAAGGTACGCGAAAACAACGAAGATTCCGTAATGTCTTTCGAGTGGGAAGAGTATTCAAGTGGAAAAGTCTCTTCTTATGTGTTGCTAGCTCTGGCGGATGGTGTAGGGGGGGTCCAGGAGGTCAGATTGCAAGCAAAGTGGGCATCGAGTCGTTCTGTAAGAGTTTCTTGCAACGCGCTATTGGAAAGACCCCTAACAATTCAATGGAGTTGGTTAACGCAGCCCTCCAGGACGCGAATGCAGAAATCATCAGAAGATCTGCGATTGACGCTGAAAATCGCGGTATGGCAACGACGTTAACGGCAGTCTACCTTACTCACGAGAAATGTTACTTCGGTCATGCTGGAGACTCGCGTTGCTATCTCATAAGAGACAACTCGATAGAACTGATTACGAGAGATCAGTCTATCGGGCGGGTTCTTCAACAAGCAGTAGGGGCTGATCCCCGGCTACTTCCGGTTAGTGGGGAAAGAGATTTGAAGAGCGGAGACCGAGTACTGATCTGTTCTGACGGGCTATGGAATGCCGTTGACGATTCTAGCATACTCAAGATAGTAAGAAAGAAGCGAAATTTAGCCGAAGCTTGCGATGAACTCGTGAAAGAGGCTAACAGGAAGGGAGGAAATGACAATATCTCCATGGGAATTGCGAGGGTCTAAGCCATGTCAACCTGCAGGTCCTTGAGAAGAAAAGGGCTCCCTAAGTGACCGCGACCGTCAAGGAGGATTGCGGCTGGCTGAGGAGGGAGGACAGGCCCTCCGATCTCAGCAACAGGTGAGTTCTGCCGTCCGGCTCAGAGCGAGGGTATCACTACGGGCACCCCGAAGTAGAAGTGGACGATGGTGAGGATGAGGATAGTGGTTGCAGTCCCCGCGGCAATGCCCTCAATCAGCTGTCCCCACCTGCTGCCATCGGCGAAGGCCTTCCTACCAATGTAGCGGAACCATCCCTGCATGAGGGTGAATGTGGCTCCCCCGAGGAGCAGCGGGAGGAGGGCGATTCTGACCGTGACTGGAAGGTACGGGTTCACCATCATGTATGTCCCGAAGAACCCGTAGACGAATCCTGCCTGGTACGGCACTTGTATCTTGACCTTCATTGAGGTGAATTTGGACCCGCTCCAAATAAAAAGCCTTGCTCCGCCCGGGGCCATCAGGGGTGGAAAGACAATGCATGCAAGCCGAAGCAAGACTCCACGCATAGACGTGCTCGAAGCAACCGTAGTGCGCCAACAGCAGGTAATCGATGTGCTAACCGGCAGGCTGAACCGGCTCGAACAGAGGGTCCACGAAATTGACCACAAGGGCGTCAGCGGAGCCATGGGGTTCGTCTAGGGTTCTCGGGACATTCCAGCAGGAAGACCTTACTCCTTGGACACGGGCGTTCGCGACATCCTTAACTTGCCCCGGTGTCTCCAATCGCTCCTGATGGGCCTGGGCCGTTGATCGACTCCCTTGCTTGGCCATTCATAGAAGAAGGAATCGCACTAACAGCTCTCATGGGAGCCTTCTTTGTATACGTCAAGGTTAGCCAAAGGAAGCTCCCTCCAGAGCGAAAGCGGTTTGCGAATTTATCGTTCCTCGGTGTCACACTTGTGCTCCTAGCGGTCGTCTTAATGCAATATACAGCAGCTGTGCCGTATCAGCCTGTCTCAATTGTAACTGCAATTGTCATGTCTGCCATAGTCTTCCCGATGTATGGTATGATAGTGAGATACTTTGAAATCATCAAGCTCGACCTCACGAGCGGGAAGTCGTTCCTGTTTAGGGCCCTTTTGTTGTTGGCGGCCTATCTTATCTTGTTCGTTGTTACAGTGATGGGAATAGACTTCTTCTTCACGGGCTTGGTCAGCCCTCAAAGTGTTCCCCTCACACCGGAGTTTGAGATCTATGGGATACCCACCCTTGCCACCCTCATACTCGTGCTGTACCGTGTTAGCCGCCATTTCCGTTCGTTCCCTTTCACCTTCATGAAATCGATTGCGAACGACGTAATGTTGCTATCTTTGACTGTGCTCCTATTCGGATTCGTTGCCGAAGCAAGCGGAGTCACTCTGACGAGGAGCCCACTGAATCTACCCTACGACGACTTCGCAGTTGGCATCTTGGTTGGGCTGATTGGGATTGGAATAGAATCAGTGGTCTTGACCGTCCAGAGCAGAATCGGTAGGCTGCGCCCAGGTCTCTCGCTTCAAACCATGATCGACCAGTTCGAATTGCAATTTAGGTCCGCATTCAGCCGGCAGAAGTCACTCGATCATTTCTTTCCTGAGGAACCCTACACTCGAAATTCTCGGACGGATAGGTTCTTCAATAGAATTGATTCAAAGTATTCTATTCGGCTGAAGCGACGGACCATAAAGGCAAGCGTGTTGTTGTCTGTCGGCCTCTTGGTGGTCTCTATACTTGCAGTCTTTGTCGCTTTGACACCTGTGAGCACGAAAATATTGGTGGAGGGGACTCAGGTTCAGGCGGAACTGGTCAAGATGCCCCTCCCGGCCAGTGCCCAAGCCACCACATCCGATGGCATACAATATCCGGCAATCGATACTATCTATGTAATTCCGATTGTAACCATCACGGCTGGAAACGTCTCGTTCTCTGCGCCTCTGTCACAGAGATATTCCCAGCTCAATTCGTCATCATTTGTTGTCCATGATACAGGGACTTATCTCCAAATCAGGCTCGAAAAGGTACCCGAGATAATCACGGTCGGGGCTAGTGTCCTACGACCACTCTCGTATAATCAATTGAACAACTCTGCTTTCAACTACATCGGGGTCTCAGGCGACGCGGAAATCTATTATGCTCTGGCTCACGACGGCTACCTGAATATCACTGCGGTATCCGCTTCCACAGTTCAAGGAACTGATATAGTCGCCTTCAAGGATATTCTGGGTACCAATTCGCAAGGGGAGAATGTTGCCGTAGCCTTCTCAAGCAGGGGCGGGATTGTGTCCTTGAGCGAAATGAGCATCACGACGAAGGATACGAATATTTCAAACGAGATAGCTTTCTTGTTTCAGCAAGCCAAGATTCCAATTGACGTAACAATCACCCACAGCTAGATTGTTCGATTCGCAATTCATCACGCAGGCTCAGGAAGGAATGCCCCTCTCCGAGCTCAGGAACCACTAGCGCACCTGGCGCTTCTTCCAATCCAGGTATCTCTTGTGCTGCTTGGATGTGGTTCTGTGGATCTTTAGAGCGGCTTCGAACACCTTGCCCGTCATCGGTTTGAACGACTTCCCGCATTCCGGACAGGTCCGCGCTGTCCTCTCTGCTCTCGCGCTCATCCTCTTCCGCCTCTGTGAGGCATAGCCGAACGTAATAAGGTGCATTCCAGCAAGGAAAATCTCGTTACGTGGTTAGATTCAATGATGACAGAAGCTACGCCAGTAGTCTACAACAAAGAGGAGTCGTAGGGGAACCTGATGAAAGCTTGTAAAGGATATCATCTAGCCAAGGCACAGAAGACCGCGCGCGTGAAAGAGGAACTTTGTTTGGTGGGGCGGAAATCTACTTCGCGCTTAGAAAGCGTTTCGTAATCCGGAGTCGGACCAAAGAAAGCGATGCGCATAGACTGCAACCTTTGAAGGAAGCGCATTTGGAGAATGGAAGATGTGTTTTGCTTCTAGCGGCCGCTTAAACTCTGGTCTGGCCAGCTTGAGTAGCACGTATGTGAGAGCCATGGTATCGAGGTAAAGCGCGAAGACCTTTCCGAAAGAAGACGGCACGTAGATTGGCCCGTTGCTGCCCTCCCACATTATCGCCGACGAGTGGCTTGGTCTCGAATGCGCAAAGTCGCTCAACTCTGAATACAGCTTTCGCGCCCACCATTCCGGATTCTTGGATGACTTTTGGCCGAAGATGGAATGACGCATCTTCGACCTGACTTGACCCTCAAGCACCTGAACCCGAGGGTGCCCGAGCAAGCGATCGCAGGCCATACCAAAGCCTACCTCAGAGTTGCCCTTAATCCACCTGCGAAATTCTGAGGCTGATGGAAACAACTGGAACATTGTCCCTATAGTCAATAGTTCAAGTGCACTTCGAAGGCAAGATGAGGCTACCCGATAATATCCACACAGAGAGGTGAAGGTGCATGCCTGAAGCTCATCGGCTGCGTCAAGCATGGTGTACCACACAGCGTCCTTTTCTTCTCCCGTAGATTCTATCATGGACCCCCAAAGCTCGTCCATTGCTTTCAGCTGGGCACCATGATTGTCAGACGCGCGAAGGCTAACGTCATCTGGGAGGACGACGATTGAACTCCATGTTTTCCCTTCGACTAGGTCTCGAGGCGGTGGATCAGGCCCTCTTGGACTTACAGCAAATGCTTCGGGTGGAAGCCGATGACGGGTTAATCTAGAATCACTTCTGTCAGTTTCTTTCATAACTAGCTTGCGTCCTAATTGCCTCCTAGGTGCAAGCAACTTATTGAGTACTCTGGTATATCCACGTAGTCAATCTGCTGGGTAGTTATTTCTGGGACGAATCTGCGGATTCTTGCTCTTTGGGCTTGAGTCCCTTCCGGCCCATATAATGATCCCTGTAGTCTACTCCCAGAGCCATGCTCATGGCCAGGCTCAGTAGGGCGATTAGGAGTGGGGGAATCGTCCCACCGTACAGAATGCCAGCCAGGAACGCTGCCAAGAAAGCCATATCGCCAACGATGAAGATGATAATGAAGAACCACCCATAGCTCAAGGCTGGTCGGAACATGCTTGGTGGGTTGACCCTTAGGAGCGCCCTCACTCGTCGCCGCTCAAGAAGCCAACGACTCACATAGTCTCCGAAGAGGAAGCTCCCAATCACTGCTACATCGAACCTCCAAACTGAGAGGTCTGTGAGCCCGACCGTGGTGAGAAAGGTGGCGACAGCTAGAATTGCGCCAAGGTATATCCACTTCGAGAGCCTACTTTCCTTTCTAGTGCCCAGCGTGGTCATAGTCCTCTGAAGGAGCCAGGATTATATCGGGATTCCGCCGCGAATTGCGCGATGTCAGCCCGGGATTCGGAGGGCCTCCTCGACACAGTCGGGACTGGCCTCGCCGTTTTCGACGATGGCAGGGCGGTAGGCATATCCTACTCCGCAAGATTATCTATCAACGGGAGTCTGGAAGGCCACGTCGTATTCCCACCCGAGTTCGATTCGGTTTCATGTCCCTTCAACTCGGTTCGCTTGTGTACTTCGACATCGAGGGCATGGCAGATCTCAGAGGTCATTCTCGGCCAGTCGTGATTCGGCGCTGTATTCTAATCAGGACCCATGCAAGTCACGGAGCCGCAATTGAGCTAGAAGGTGATTTCATCTGTCAGGAGGCGGTCTTCAATGAAGAGTCAACAAGGGCTAGGCAACCACGCAGGCTACTCATCGGCTTTGAGCTGGCCAATGTCGCTAGGACGTTCAGAGTAATCGTCAACACGGAACTTGGGGAGTTGACGCTGCGTCATTCGGACCGTATTGCGGAACTGGAGAGGAGGATGAACGCCTATGGCTCCCCGCTGGTCACATCGTCAGCTACCTTCGAAGTGCCGCCCAACGGCCGACCACTGGGCGAAGTCTTGAAACAGGCCACCGACATCGTAGAGAAATTCCTCAAAATCACCTCACTCGCCCAAAGCAGGTGGCACACCTGGGTAGCTGTGAGCGTGTACGAAGCTTCGGAGGGTGGAGAGGGAGGCGAGCTCCGATATCTCGCCATGCGACATACCAAGCTGCTGGCGTCTTCGGGCCGGTCATTGACGATTCTCGCGCATTCTTCCAGGTTCATACAGGCGGCCTGGAACGGCTACTCTCGTGAAACCGCTCAGGAGTATGGCTTCGACCTTGCACTGGAGTGGTTCATCGCGGCGAACGCGCCCCAACTCCTTGAATCGAAGTTCTTGTCGGCGACGACCTGTCTCGAACTTCTGATGGATAGATATTCTAGAGAGGCAGGGAATGAAAGTCTACTCTCCAGAGACGACTTCAGATTGCTTAAAACAGAACTGCAGGCGAAACTGCGCGGCTGGGCGCGGAGAATTGGATTGAATGATAAGACCCTCGTTTCACTCGAAGCCAAGCTGGGGGAGCTGAACAGGAGATCTTACGCAGAGAAAGCGGAACAGATGCTCGCTTTCTGGAACCTGAGGCACGATGATTTAGGGGTCACAATTGGGCAAATCGTTGCTATCAGGAACAAGATTACTCACACGGGAGACGCCATTGTCTCTGGCTCCCACGATCAGTTACTGAGAACTTACAACGCTATCATGACGATAATCGCCCGAGTCTTGCTTGCGATGCTCGACTATCAAGACCAGTACTACGATTGGGTCAAAGGGGCATTCGTCAATTTCGCCGATGTCCGAATAACCTAGGCCGAGTAACGCGGACTTTTGCTGGATTGATATTAGCATCAATTCTCTTCTACCTCTCGACTAGCTACAACAGCCTTCTACCTGTCAAGTGAGCATCGGCTCACGATTACGAGCTCTATTCCACCCCCATGTGATTCCTATTACGATTGGGCCGATCAACAGAGCGAGCGTAATTAGCAGCCCGTACGTTCCAAGTGAAAAGATGTCGTAGAGCTGATACCTGTAATACGGCTGTACTGGGATGTAGGTGGGAAGACTGAATTGTACCGTCCAATATAATGACCCAAGGGCAACAATCACGCCTGCAATATCGGTTCCGACTTTCAGTCTTCTGCGTTCTGTTCTTGATCCTAGAATCGTAGCCACCGCTAGAATGACGGTGCAAGGTAAAAGCGCCACTACGAGGAGGGCTGCCATGGAGAGTCCAAGAGCAAATGGTGGTGTATAGAAAGAACTTGGTGCCGAAAGAAAACCGTATGAAAAGAGGAATACTGTGATGTAGACGAAAAGCCGGTTCGTAACACTGTCATCACCTCTCAGTAGGATAGAACTCCCTAGCAGGAGGTATAAGGCAAGAATTGGATAGAGGATTAAGTAATTGTTTTGCGTCGGCAGACGATCAATCGAGAGGTATATCGTTAGTAGGGCCAAGGATTTCGATGTTGCTGGGGTGAACAAGGCGGAAGATGTCAGAGTCCATTCAGACTTGTGCATGGCCCCGCTCAGCGTGTCCGGGTAGAACGGAACTACGTTTGGTGAGGGGACGTTCGGCTCGAGCGACTGGGCGTTAACACTTACACGAGTGTAATTTATGTTGCCATTCCCTGCCGAAAGTATGGTGAACTGAATCCGGTAGCTGTAGTTGTCAAAGGGGTACATCTGAGGAATCCCGTCAGAATACGGAACGGCGAATGTGTTCGTTCGCATGTCCCACCTTCCTTCACCTTGCTGTTGATTCATAGGGAGGAAGAACGGGTACGAGTTAGCTTCGAGCGATACAGGCAGAAATGTTTCATCGTTGATAAGAGACCCGAACAGAGTCATCGTCGCATTAAGGTACGTTGGGTTGATGTCCTTGAGGGTGATTTCGACGTCAAGAGATGTGTATGGGGGCGGTGTCACCGCGTAATAGATGAACTGAGGATCTCCCGACGAGAAGGCAACATCCCCATTGACGTCCACAGCCTTCACAATCCCGTAGACATTCGTGCGATTAGGCATCGGTGGTAGCTGACAAGTGAAGGTATAGTTTGTGCCATGTTCAGAGTGTAGAGTCATGAGGGTCTTGTTGTATTGGTCCAGATTCGATGGTGGTCCAGGGAGCCCTGTGTAGTATAGCGTGACGTTGCCTATAGGATTGGGAGAGGTGACATTCGTAACCACCGTTTCATACCAAAAGCTTGGAACGTACCGTATGTCGCCTCCTCCCGCTAGCGTGGGCGGAGTGACCTGGAATGCGATTGGATTCGCAAGTGCCGGCGCAGCCGTCAAGAGAAGCATGACAAAGACAACCGGAATGATGATTAGACAAGCCCAGGGTAATCTGACCAAACCGTGTTCTTTTCAAGGCAGGACCTCGAGTCGATAAAAGGGTTGGTTGAACCTCTCCCTCTCTGCCAAACCATTGGGCCGTTAGGTAGTACTTCATGGTGAACACATCACGCGGGATATCAGTGTCGTTCAACAAGACCGAATCCTCTCAGGCTATTGGACAACATGATTTGTCCTAATATGCCAAATCAATGCTGCTAGGAAAATCAGCACTCCGAGTGAAATTAGCAATAGCGAAACATATGGCGCTCGCAAGTATGCCGTCAATCCCCCAAAATCCAGAACATAACCCACTAGCATGAATCCGTATTGTTTCCTGTGGCTAGCACCTGCCCACAGTACTGCAGTGGTGTATCTGCTGTATCTGTCCATTGCTCGTCCGAACCTATCCAAGAATTCCGGGCGCGAGGAGGCGTAATTGCTACGTGGGATTTTCCTTACTGCCACGTCGAGATACCTATGGCAGTTTGATTCAATCAAAAGCAAAGGAAGAATGAAGAGACTACTCGTCATTATGATTCCAATCGCGTCAACTACTGATACCGGTTCAACGGTATAGCCAAGAAGACCTCCTAATGTTCCGATGGCGTAGAAGCCAATTGATGCAACGCTTAGAACAGCGGCAGTTGAAGCGATACCTACAGCATCACGAATTGGAACAGCGTCACGCTCTATCACTCGGTACATCCAGATCACGAATTGTCTCATTAACCAAGGTAATCCGGCGAATCCAATTATCCAGATCACAAGATTCAGTGGGGTATCAACCAAAGCTTGACTCAGATGACCGATCTGGCTGCTTACAATCAGAAGCGAGTAAAATCCAGACCCGTAAATGAGATAAACCCACCCCCGGGCTCTTTCGCTGAGAGAATCGAGCTCGATGACTCCTCTCATATAACCGACATAGAGCGGAAACACGACAGCTAGTATCAACAAGGGACCAAACGCAACGAGTCCATACAAGGGAAGTCCAAAGGCAATTGCGATTATCGAGAAGCCGAATGGGACCGTCGAAGACAAAAAGAGCAGGGCATTATCCAGAGCCTGTTTCCTGCGATCTCTACCTTTCTCCCGCAGATTTGTTGTCATGTCGTTCTTCGCGTCATCCGTCCTTGCTGTGGCATTAGATCGTACTCGTAAGGCTGAGTGTGTTGCTATGTTAAGTTCTTGGGCCGCAACGGAGAATCGGGGTGGTGCTAAGAGAGTTGGGTAATCAGCCTGAGAAATTCTGGCTCTTGGATTGCTCAAGGCGTAATTTCTCTGCCTCAAGCCCAATCTTCAGAAGTTCCATTAGCCTCTTCCTGTCAGGCTCCATAAACACCTGATTGTGGCGTTCCATCAGTTTTAGCAACCAGTCTCCCGTGTCGCTAATTTCAAATTCGACTGAAGTGTATTCCTCCTTGGACTTTTTCCCTCCTGCGTTAACCACGAGTATCTTCACCCCTCCGCCACCTTCCGTTTCGCTTCGAATGTTGATTGTGAACTTGACATTCCCGAATAGGTGGAAGTCCTTCGCAAACTTCTGAGAGACACCTTCTGTGATTCCAGTGAGGACGGCCTCGATGAACTTCGACAGTTCTACGCTGTCAGCCTTCAATTACCTTTGTTTGATTGAGTTCTGAATTAAGGTTATCCACTTGTTCTTCCCTTCGACCCGTCAGGAAGTTCGGCTACAAACGGACGGTCGATAAGCTGGTCGACCTGCAGGTTCTCGGCAGGAAACGGGCTCCCGAAGTGACGGCGACAGTCAAGCAAGACGGAGGCTGGTTACGACGCGAGTACAGACCATCGAGCCTACGCGAAGGAAGATAGCCCTGCGATGACCTGAGCGGGAGCTCAGTATCTCAAATGATGTCCCTAGTGAGCCACCATTTCATTCTCCTCGGAAGTAGCCACATCTCTCCCCTGTGTCGCCACGTCCAGAGAATTGAAATGATGATGAAGCCCAAGGACAAGGCAAGCAGGATTGTGACGCCATAGAAACCAAGATCGTTGAAGTCGAACAGTCCATAGGCGAATTGGTTCGATACCCACCTACCACCGGTTTCAGACGCTATGAACTTGTAGACCGGTTGGGTGAACGAGGTGAGATTATACACTACAATGATAGCTAAAGCTGCCGCGACTCCATCGGTGAATGTGGACTTCTTGGCCCTGATTCCTATCATAGTCAGGATTGCAAAGATTGCGGTGCAAGGTATCAAAGCGAAACCCAGGCGTTCAATCATGGTGAGGCCAACGATGTCGGGAACCGACGCCAGATTTCGAATACCGATAAAGAAGCCGAACCCAAAGACGAAGATGTTCAGATAGATTATCAGGCGATTACGCAGCTCTTGCTCCCCGTTCAGGAAGACGGAGGCGCCAAGTAGAGAATACATCGCAAGCGTTGTCACCAAGAGAACGTTAACGAAGTCCGAGGCTCGGCTCAACAGGATCACGATTCTGATTTCCGATGGGATTATGGTTCCGTTCTTCATCGTCAGGAGTGGGCTGTATGTCACAGATGACCAAATGCTCCACTGTGATACGTCCTGGTATGACTTGTAACTAGTCGACGAAAACCCTACGTAGTTAACATAGGCTGTTCCGGGGAACATCTTCTGCTCATTTATCGTGACATAGCTCATGTTGAGATAGAGTGGAAGCTTGAAGTCCAAAGTGTAGTTGTAATGGTCAAATGGGAACAGTCTGGGAACTCCCTGGTAGGATGTGTCAGGAGCGTGCAGAGCATAGACCCCCCAGTCGTAACTTGATGAAGGAGTTCCAAAGTTGATTTGGAATCCACTGTTCAGGGCGTCGTAAAGCGCAAGACCGGTATAAGTGTCGGGATTGTGGAATGATCCTTGTTCATAGAAAGTGATGTTGAGGAACCTTGGATCTACGTCGTCGACATACAAGCCGAAGTCGAGACTGGGTCGGGCGGGGGGTGTTAGGACGTGATAGATTTCCCCAATTCCCGAACTGGTGGCTGTTCCGTTTGGTTCGTATGCCACCGCCGCTCCGTACACAAACGTTCCATTTCCGAACCTGTTCATTGTAATGCGGTACGTCGTGACGTTCCCTCTCGTAAGGAACGGACTTGTCAGGTTCCGATTGTATGATGAGAGATTCTGTGGGAGCGTCAGAGTCCCATTAAATGCGATCCAATATAGCGTGACGTTTCTGATTACCTCGCCCGCAGTGACATTGACCCATACGACAGGAGATTCGAAGGCAGGAATAGGATTGAACTCCGTTTTCTCCAGCTGTGGTTGGGTGATTTGAACGCCCTTGACACTTGCCGATGCCGGTAATGGTGGAAAAGTGAGTATGAGCAAGGCGGATACCAGTGCCAAGGCAACGCCGCGTGCCTTCAAGCAAGTCGCTGCCTGCGGAGATGTGGCTTAATCGTTGCGCTGGATCCACGCTGGGCTCTCCTCCCTGAGTCTTGTTCAAGCGACTTCCAGTGCCGAAAACCCCGCCAATTGTGCCAATCGAAGACAGAGTTTGTAAGAACAGGTCTTACCAGCCTCCAATTCTGTAGCCTACGTTAGGTCGGCTAATTGGTCAGGGTACTTCCGGCCCTGAACCAATCCCCTGCTCTTCGAATCCAGAGGGCTGGCGAAGCTATCTTCTACGCATGAGTTTGATCTTGGATGAGTCTAAGAACTATCAAACATGTTGCGTTCCAGCGCAAGTTCCACATGCATCGTGCTTGTGGGATGGCATGAGGAGAACTCTGATGGTTTCTGGTCTGCGTCACGCTTCCTATCTTCCCACGAAGGCTCGAATCTTCGCCCTGTTGTCTGCCAAGGCCATGGCAATCGCTCTATGGTTTCCGTCCTCTATGTAGCCAGTACAGGGATCCACCTCGAAGGTCTTGCCCCAATAACGCTTCATTACCGTCCCATTCCTCTGGAGGCTCCCGGGTTCCACGATAATTGGGGGAACGCGTTCAAGTGCTTCTCCAGCTTTGGCCAAGTCCAGTATGTACTTCGCACTCGTCGAGTCCGGCGGCGAACGGCGGCGAACGTATTCCACTACTCGAGGAAGTCTCTCGGCTGCCACCTCAGCCGGAATGTCCCCGCACTTGGGAAGCACTGTCCCCAACTCCTCGATTGGGTACTCTTCCTCAGTCCAAGTCAAAGAGGCAAAGAGTTTCATGCGATTGCTTTGGGGTGACAGGACGCGAACCAAAGCGTACGCATCAAGCGGCTTTTCGGACAATTCCTCGGATGCGAACTGCAAGGACTTGGCTGCCAGCGCAGCAGGTGAGGGCTCCCCTATGCTCGCCTTCACACCAGCCCGAGCGAATTCCCACGTCAGATAGCTCAGAATCGCTTCCCTGCGACAGTTCGTTGGAGGAAATCAACGGGTTTAGGGCTTCGGTCTCTTAGAAATCCCTTCCGCAAACTACCAGATGTGCTCTTTGGGCAGAATCAAGGGAACTTCAGGCGACTTGGACCTGGTGAGTGACAGGTTCTAGATCGCGCTCGGTAATTGAAAGACGAGGTATGCCAAGAAGGGGAGCAAGAAGAGGATTATCGAAAGGCCAAGTTGCCGATTATCAAATCGCCGAGCCTTGCTTCTCAGATAGTCTATCCCTGTCCATACTAGCGCGATGCTGCCAACGATGCTTAGAATTGTAGAGATGTCGAACACCAATCCCTCGTCAGTAATGCCAGAGAGGCCCGATCGAGCAGCGTCGATGAACGTAGCCGCCAAGATAGTTGCTGGAATCAGTTCGAAGAAGACTACCCACTGGACGAGTGCGAACGCCATTCCAACTCTCAATGCACGACCGATAGTGTGAGCCAGGTTGAAAACCTGTCTCGATTTTGTGAACACAGTAAAGGCGAAGAGAATCAGAAAGTAGCAAAATGCGAGCACGTAGAGATACATAGCGCCTAGGAATGTGGGGAAGTCTTCTGGCCCCAGAAATGCAGCAGGGACGAGAAAGTAAACAAGGAAGACGAATCCTGAAGCTACGAAGAGAGTGACAGAATACAATGCCCACCGCGCTGGTTCCTCTAGTAACTTCAGAACCTTAGGATCGTTCAGCCTATCGTCAGGCACTCGGTCTTTCAGCCGTCTGGTGGCGCTCTCCTCTTGAGACTTCAGAGCCGCGACTCCTGCCGTAAGACCAAAAGCGGTCACCGCCAGATAGAGGGAGGCTTCCAGTTCCCCTGCCAATGCACTGAGAGTAGTTGTTATCATGATAAAAGGAGTCAGCGCAAACTCCTCCACTACGTGGGATTCAGATACCTAGTGCCTACTAGGAAGTTCAATCGCATGACTAGTGGACGGACAATTGCGCTTGAGCAATTCCTCCAGGTACAGTTGTCTTCCAAGGGATTCAAGTATGAGTGCAATACGCGGAAGGGCAATGGTTTTCTTCGATAGCGCTATGTGGTGCAATTGTTGAGTTCATAGGGAAGGGGCTAATTCAGGTCTCGATTGAGAATTCCAAACAGGCCAGAAGTTCCGACAGAATTAGTAAGATACTACGTCTCCTCAAAGAAGACCATACGACTTCTGACAAGGAATTTCCGTTGTTAGACGGGGTCAGGGATCTGCGAGACAAACACCACCATCTCAGGATGCCAAGTCAAGGGAGGGAGGAGCTTAAGACTGCAAATCTCAACATCTTGAATAACCTGCTCGAATATCTGATGGTCGGGCCATCATGGAGAAGAATCATGACGTGACGAATCGGAGCTCATTTCAATGGGGAATGAATGCTAAGGTGTGTTCAATTCAGTAGCAAGACAGAAAAGCAGAATCAGGGTGGGTTGGATCGTTGTCGCCAAGCGTACACATGGGCCCTGCAACGTCGTATAGCGGAACGGCACGCGTAATGGTCTTCATAGACGGCGGATACCTGAGAAAACAGCTTAGGGACTTTTTTGGAGACGACAGTATTAACTACGACCTGCTTATCGATGTGTTGAGGCGTGATACTATGTACGGGCCACGCTTTCCTCAACTTGTGCGAGCATACTATTACGACGCCCTGCCTGACCCTTCGGAGCCGGGATATCAGAAACAGGAAGAATACATACGCAAAGTGAAAGATAACGATTTCGTTGAAGCGAGGCTGGGAAGAGTCAAACGGAGCCAAGAAGGTGCGAGACAGAAGGGTGTTGATGCGCTGATAGCGATTGACATGCTGTCGAAGGCATACGAAGACCACTTTGATGTGGCAGTGTTGCTGGCAGGGGATGACGATTTCCTAGACTTGGTTAGGGCGGTAAAGAATGCGGGAAAACAAATCTACGGAGCATTCTTCCCCGAGCACATTGCTCGAACCTTGCAGGACGAGTTCGACCGGCGTCTCTTCTTGAAGAAGGAGTCTCTGGCGCAGATGCGCCCGGGCGCGAGCGGCCAGGTCACCACGCTCCGATAGGAAGTCTTGGCCGGACTCAATCAGACAAGAGCGAGTTTCCAGGGATAAGCGTCAGTTACGACCGGGGTATTGGATGACATCTACCTATATCCGCAAGGAGAAACTGTCATGTTCTTGGGTCTATGCTACGGGGAAACCGTCTAGTCTGCGTGAATTTGAACTTGGTCAGGGCTAAGAACCGGCCACCGCATCCCTTTCACACGAAGACGGCAGAGAAATGAGATCTCGCCGGCGTTTTGACCCAAAGTCGAAGGCTGGAGCGTCAGAAATGTCATCGGGTTCTTGCTTTCTTGGTAAATCCGCAGCCTCGACCACGGCGTCCGCAGATTTTCTGCCTCTAACTCCCCAGGCTCTGGCGTTGAGGACCAGGCTCCCGTCCCTTCGGATAGGCAACATTGATTTCAAATGGTCGTGAAGTCGATTCCGTTCATTTTCAGCCAGGCTCTTCAGATATCCAGGGGCGGGTGCCTGTCCTCCGAGAAAAGGCGTCCAATAATCTTCGAAGTCCTCAAAGTAGGCTCGCTGGTCGAGGGAAGCCGTGCTCACGTTTTCCAGCGCTGATCCTCGGAAGAGTTTCTCAAGGGCATCCGGCTTGCAGATGGAGAATCGTCTGCCTTCGTCTAGTGGAGCCACACGAGCGGCGTCCAAGTCGGCCGCTGCGTCCCAGAAGTAGCGTATGACCTGCATCTGCGCTGCATAGTCCCAAACATAGGCAGCTATGGTTCCTCCTGGTTTGGCCACTCGTTTCATTTCAGACATGGCGATGGAAGCGTCGGGGATGAAATTCAGGACGAGTCCAGAAACCACTGTATCAAAGGTGCCATCGGGAAAACGAAGAGACGTCGCGTCACCCAGCTGAAATGACGCCGTTGCAGCGCTTCCCTTTGTCCGGACCCTCGCTCTCTGGAGGTAAGCCTCCGACGTGTCCACGCCCTCCACTCTCCGTGCGCCGTAATCTACAATTGCCTGAGATAGAGCGCCGGTTCCGCATCCCACGTCAAGGAAGTCACCGCCCTTCTTCGCGCCGGTCCATAATAGAAACCGTGGTGCTACGAGAGCGCTCCATCGGCCCACGAAGGGTTCGTAGCCGTCGGCCCTGTCCCATGCTTCAGGCAAGGCCTTCGCTGAGAAATTGCCGAGACAAAAATGTGGTGCAGGTCACCCTTCGCGACTCCCGAGGCTGGAAGCGGCTTCGGTGTTTTGAGCCAAAGGTTGACCGCGGGCCGTCCCACCATTCTTCGTCGGTCCGTCTCCTCAGATTCATTCGACGACCGTTTGGGACTGGTCTCTGAGGAAGTTGAGCAGATAGAACGGGCTCCCCACTCCTCTGCCTGTGACCCCACTCGCCTTCCAGCCGGTGAACGACTGCGCCCCCGGCCAGGCCCCTGTGGTGGAACCACCGCTCCTGTTGGCGTAGGTCACTCCGAATTTGATGCCGTCGAAGAAGCTCTGCATCTCCTTCTTATTCTTCGCGAAGATGCCGGCGGTGAGGCCGTAGTCGGTCGCGTTCGCCTTCTGGACGGCTTCCTTGACCGTGTCGAATTCGTTCACGACGACGAAGGGAACGAAGAGCTCCTCCTTGACCAGCCTGTGGTCTTCGGGGAGGCCTGCAACCACGGTTGGGGTGACATAGAACCCCTTCTGGGCGATACCGTCGGCAGGCGTGCTTCCCCCAGTGACGACCTGGGCCCCCGACTGCGTCGCCTCGGAGACGGCCGCCTGGAACTTTTTGACAGCCTTTTCGTCGATTACCGGTCCCATGAAGACGTCCTTCTCTCTCGGGTCTCCGACCTTGATCCTCTCCACCCTCGATTTGAGCGCGGAAAGGAACTTCTCCCTGACGTCCTTCTGGACGTAGACGCGGGACGTGGCGCTGCATTTCTGCCCTCCATAGCCGAAGGCTGCCCGCACTGTCCCCTCCACCGCCTTGTTGATGTCGGCGCTGGCTGAGACGATGGTTGGGTTCTTGCTCCCCATTTCAAGCAGGATCGGCTTCGGGTAAGGCTGTTCGGCGTGGAAACGCCTGAAG
Source organism: Nitrososphaerota archaeon (assembly GCA_028867035.1). Lineage (GTDB taxonomy): Archaea > Thermoproteota > Nitrososphaeria > Nitrososphaerales > Gagatemarchaeaceae > UBA183. The sequence goes on from JAGWHB010000001.1 coordinate 100,702, forward strand.
AGCCTCATGCCCACGTCCCTCGAGCCTGTGAACGCGATGCCCGCGACATCAGGGTTCGAGACGAACTCGTCTTCGAAATTGGCGCCGGGCCCTGTGACGAAGTTGACCGCCCCGGCGGGCACCCCCGCGTCCCTGTACAGCTGATAGAGCATCAGACCAGTAAGCGGAGCCTGGCTCGTGGGCTTCAAGACGACGGTGTTGCCGGTCATGAGGGCCCCGGCGGCCATCCCGTTTGCGAGCATGAACGGGAAGTTGAACGGCGAGATTACCGGCCACACCCCGTGGGGCTTGCCGACGACGAGCGTCCTTTCGCCCGGGCCCCCCTTCCCCATCCGCATGGTGTAACCCTTCTCCTTCTTCATGACCCCCGCGTAGAACTTGACCGCATCGATTGCTTCCCAGCACTCTGCGAGAGCCTCGAGCCTGTTCTTCCCGACCTCGTAGGTGATCGCCACCGCTATCTCGAACTTCCTTTGATCGATGAGCCGTGCATACTTCTCGAGGATGCGGACCCTCCGCTCCCACGGGGTGGCGCTCCACGATTCGAAGCTGTCCCGGGCGGCTTCGACGGCCCGCTTGGCGTGGTCCCTGGTCCCGACGGGGAACTTTGAGACGACTATGGATGTGTCGATGGGGCTTCTGTGCTCGAACTCCCCCCCCTCGGACCTGACCTCGTCACCCCCGATGTGCATGGGGTGGCTTTCGCCGAGCCCTGGGCCGAACTTCCTGAGCGCGGCCTCGAACTTCGGGTTCAGGCTTTCGTCAGCGAACAGCGTGGTGTAGGTGACCTTGGCGGGCTTCTTGGGCATGAGACCCGCCCCTCCTGTCCTCGCTAAATGTCTGTCGCCTAACCGGAGGCGATTAGTCGCTGATGGGTGAGGGATATGCCTGTCACCGCGGAGAACTCCCGGGCGACCCTGGCCTTGACCTCCTCGAAGGGGATCGGTTTCCCTGTGAGCTTCGCCATCGACGTCATTGTCGAAGGGTCGAGGCCGCAGGGACGGATCAGCTCGAAGTAGGACAGGTCGGTGTTTACGTTGAGCGCGAAGCCGTGGTAGGTCACCCAGTCGGTGACCGCCACGCCTATGGAAGCGAGCTTCTTCCCGCCGACCCATATCCCCGGGTGCCCCTCCACCCTTTCGCCGGAGATGCCGTAGCTGAGGACAGTCCTCAAAATCGTCTCCTCGATGTTTCGGACATGGCGGCGGACGTCGTGGTCGGCGAGGAGGACGATGGGGTATCCGACCAGCTGCCCTGGGCCGTGGTAGGTGGCGTCCCCGCCCCGCTCCACCTGGAAGACGGGTATGTCCTGTGGCTTGAAGTTGGCGGGGGTGGTCTTCCGGCCGAGGGTGATGACGTGGTCGTGCTCGACGAGGACCAGTGTGTCTGGGATCTCTCCCTTCGCTCTCTTCTGCGCCAGCTCCCTCTGCAGGCTCAGTGCCTCGCCGTATCCCATCCTCCCGAAGTCGACGAGATAGCCGCTCATGTCCTGAGCTGATGGATCGGGTGGCCGGCAGCGGACTCCGACGCCTCCATGATCGCCTCGGGGAGGGTGGGGTGCGGATGGACTGTCAGGGCGATGTCCTCCACCGTCGCGCCCATTTCGATCGCCAGCGCGACCTCGCTGATCAGGTTTGAGGCCTCCGGGCCGACGATCTGCACGCCGAGGACGAGCCCGTCCCCCTCGTTCGAGACTACCTTCACGAATCCTTCGGGCTCCCCCGTTGACAGGGCCCTCCCGAGGGCCGCGAATTGGAACCTGCTGCGTTTGACCTTGTATCCCGCTTCCGTCGCCTTCGCCTCGGTCAGGCCCGCGCTTGCGACTTCTGGGTCGCAGAAGACGGCGTCGGGGATCACCTTCCAGTCGGCGGCCGAAGGTAGGCCCGCGATGCATTCTGCAGCCACGATTCCCTCCTTGGAGGCCTTATGGGCGAGGAGAGGTGGGCCCCGGACATCCCCGATTGCATAGATCCCGGGAACGTTCGTCTGCATCTTTTCGTTGGTGACGATGTATCCTCGCGGGTCGGTCTGGACCCCGATCCCTTGGAGGTTCATCTTCTCGGTCCTCGGCTTGCGACCGACGCTCACCAACACCCTGTCTACTTTTACGTTGAGCTTGCCGTCGGGTGACTCGATTTCGACCTCGGCCCCAGAGTCTTTCTTGCTGATCCGCGACACCTTGGATTTCAGATAGATCTTCGCGCCGCGTCCCTCCAGCTTCCTGTGGACGACACGGACGACCTCGGGGTCGGTTCCTGGGAGGAGCTGGTCCATGATCTCCACGATCGTGATTTCGCTCCCGAGCTTCTGATACATGGAAGCGAATTCCAAGCCTATGGCGCCCCCTCCGACAATCAGCAACCGGTTCGGGGCTCCTTTGAGCTCGAGCCCCTCCTTCGAGCCTATGACGAGGTCGCCATCGAACTCCAGGCCCGGGAGGGAAGACGTGCGCGTTCCGGTCGCGATCACGAGGTTTCTGAAGTTGATTTCTTCAATGCCCTTGAGGGTGGACACCACGAGCTTGTTCTTGGAGGCTATCGACGCCTCTCCGAACACGACCGTCGCGTGGTAGCCGCGGAGGAGCCCTTCGACCCCGCTCACCAACCTTGAGACGACCTCCGATTTCCATTTCTGCATCTGAGCGAAATCGACCGAGACACCGGATGCTCGCAGGCCATACTTCTCTGCCTCCTTGACCTTGTCGAAGAGCTTGGCGACTGTGATGAGGGACTTCGATGGTATGCAGCCGTAGTTCAGGCACTCCCCTCCCAGCTTGTCGGACTCGATCACGACAGTCTTCAAGCCGAGCTGGGCCGCGCGTATCCCGCACACGTATCCGCCGGGACCCCCACCCACTATGGCGATGTCTGCGTCAATCAAACGAAGTTCAGTCGGCCACGCGAGTGCTTATCGGCTTAAACCTTGCTGAGGTGAAAGGTGGTTACAGGACTTCTGCAAGCAGTTTCTTCGTGTCCTGGATCGTTTCAATCACTCTGGAAGTGAACTTGGCAGCGTAGGCTCCGTCCAGCACCCGGTGGTCGAAGGACAGCGAGAGATAAGTCGTATCTCTCACCTCGATCCTGCCGTCCCTTACAACGGGGCGCTTGGCTATCTTGTGCAGCCCCAGTATCGCGACTTCCGGGATGTTGATTATCGGGGTGGCGAAGAGGCCCCCTATCGCCCCCACGTTCGTTATGGTGAAGGTCGACCCGTGCACCTCGTCGAGCGTCAGTTGGCCGCCTCTCGCCTTCTGGGAGAGCTTCTCGATTTCTCCTGCGAGCTCGAATATGTCCTTCCTGTCCACGTCCTTCACCACGGGGACCACGAGGCCCTGCTCTGTGTCGGTCGCAATCCCGATGTTGTAGTACTTCTTCAGGATGATGTTGCCGGCCTGCTCGTCGAGGGAGGAATTGACGTAGGGGAACTCCTTCAGCGCAGGGACGACGGCCTTGATGATGAACGGGAGGTAGGTGAGGTGGACCCCCCTCTTCTCCGCGCTCCCCTTGAAAGCTTCACGTAGGAGGACAAGGTCCGTCATGTCTGCTTCGTCCACGTGGGTGACCTGGGCGGTCGTGCGGAGTGACTTCACCATCCTCTCCGCTATGGTCCTCCGGAGTCCCTTCAGCGGTACGACTTCCTCCTTTGGACCTCCTCTCGGTGGCGCAGCCTGGGAAGACGGAACCGTGACCGTAGTCGTGCCTGACCTCGAGGCCGATCGCTTCACGTCGTCGTCGGTGACCCTGCCTTGGGGCCCGGTGCCATGGACCGTGCCGATGTCAACGCCGAGTTCTCTGGCGAGCCTCCGGGTGGCAGGGGTGGCGAGGGCGCCGGAGGAAGGGGCGGGAGCCTGCATCTGGGCGGCCAGGGCTGTCGGGTTGGGGCTGGGTGCAGAAGGGGCCGGTGCGGGGGACGCAGGCCCTGCACTCCCGTCGTCTATCACCATTATTGTCTGCCCGACCTTGGCTATGTCCCCTTCTTTGACGAGTATCCTGGCTACCTTGCCTGTCCTTGGAGAGGGGATCTGGACGTTGACCTTGTCCGTCATGACCTCGACGATGGGTTGGTCTTCCTTGACCTGGTCCCCTTCCTTCGTCATCCACTTCAGAATCTCACCCTCAGTGATTCCCTCACCCAGATCGGGAAGCTTGAATTCCATGGGCAAGCTGGGCGAGAAGTCGGGAGGTTAAAAACTCTGTAGACGAGGCGCCTGAAGTCGCTCTCAGTAGCTGACCGATTCCAGTGCCGCCTTCATCACTCTGTCCTTGCTGGGGATGTAGTTGTCTTCGAGCCTTGCAAGGGGGATGGGTATGTCGAAGCCTGTCACTCTCTTGATTGGCGCCTTCAGATAGTCGAGAGCCCTCTCGGCGACAGTGGCCGCCACCTCGGCGCCTATGCCTACGTTCCTCGGGGCTTCATGGACTACGACGAGCCTCCCAGTCTTCTGCACCGAACCTAGGACTGTGACATAGTCGATGGGAGAGATTGTCCTGAGGTCGACGACTTCTGCGGATACCGACTTTTCGACCAGGGCTTCAGCCGCTTGCAACGCGGGGACCATCATCGCTCCGTAGGCGACGATTGTGACGTCGGTCCCTTCCCTGACGACCTTCGCCTTGCCGATGGGGATGCGGTAATCCTCCTCGGGGACGTCCATCTTGGGTGAGTCGTAGAGTTTCTTCGGTTCCATGAACACGATCGGGTCAGGCTCCATCAGCGCCGAGGCGAGGAGACCCTTGGCGTCGTAGGGCGTGGACGGGATCACGACCTTGAGTCCCGGTGTGTGAGCAAAGTATGCCTCCGGGGACTCCGAATGGAGCTCGGGGGGCCTTATGCCCGCCCCGTATGGGAACCTTATCACGCCTCTGGGAGAGAACCTACCTCTGGTCCTGTTCCTCATGCGGGCGACGTGGCTGAAGATCTGGTCGAAGGCAGGGAGAGAGAAATTGTCGAACTGGAACTCCGCCACGGGGACCATGCCGCCTATCGAAAGCCCCACGAATATACCCCCGATGCTGAGCTCCGCTAGGGGAGTGTCGAACACCCTGTCAGGGCCGAATTCGTCAGAGAGCCCGCGGGTGACCTGGAAGACGCCGCCGTTCTTTGCCACATCCTCCCCGAAGATGACGACCTTGTCGTCCCGCTGCATCCCCTCCCGCAGGGCCATGTTGAGCGCGTTCCTGATGTTCACCCCGGGCTTGCCCCCTGAAGCCGTCGGCTCCGGGAGATCCACGGCAGGTCCAGCTTCGACTCCGAAGTACTCTGCACGTTCTGCCAACAGGTTCGGAGTGAGTGACGAATATGTGAAGTCGAATATAGTCGTCGGAGCGGCTGCGGGCGTGGCTCGGTAGGCGGCGATGGCGTCGACCATCCGATTCTGGGCTGCCTCGGTCACGGTCTCCTTCGACCTGTCGTCGAGGAGACCCCGGGTCCGCAGGTATTTTTCGAACCTGGTTATTGGGTTCCTCTTTTCCCATTCCGCCACTTCTTCGGGGGCCTTGAGCTTGTTGGAGACCAGCTCGGCCGTCGTGTGAGGACCCATCCTGTAGGTCGAATACTCTATGAGGGTGGGACCCCCGCCCCTTCTCGCCCTGTCGACCGCGTACTTCGTGGCTTCGTACGAAGCGATCACGTCGTTGCCGTCCACAAGTATGCCTTCGAATCCGTAGGCCACGGCCTTCTGGGCGATGGTCTTTGACGCTGTCTGAGCGTTCCTCTTCACCGAGAGCGCCCACTGGTTGTTTTCGACCCCGAAGACTACAGGAAGGTCGTACACGCCTGCGAAATTGAGGGCTTCGTGGAAATCTGCCTTCGAAGTGCCTCCGTCGCCGGTGACCACGAACGTTACTGACTTCTCGCCCTGCATGCGCTTGGCCAGGGCGAGCCCGGCGGCGTGGGGGAGTTGGGTCGCTACCGGGACAGCCAATGGAAGCATGTTCAGGCCGTCGGGTACCTGCATGCCTCTTTCGTCACCCCCCCAGTAGAGCAGGAGCTTGGGAGCGGGCATGCCGAAAGCGAGCATGCCGGCAGAGTCTCTGTACATCGGGACATACCAGTCCCCTTTCTCGAGGGCGTTGACCGGCCCGACCTGGCACGCTTCCTGTCCCTTGCCCGGGGCGTAGGTCCCTATCTCTCTGAGCGTAGACAGGTTGGTCGCCTTGTCGTCGAAAAGCCTGCCGAAGACGAGCTGCTCGTACAACCTCCTGAGGGCGTCAGGTGAAAGGTTGGGGTCCTTGCCCTTGAGTGTCCCGTCAGGGGTCAGGCGCTGGTAGAGGAACTCCTCGGGTTTTGTGATTTTGAAGTCGTTCTCGCTGAAGATCCGGGGGACCGCATCAGACCCCGAGGCCTTCAGGAAGTCTGCCTCGGTCAAACGTCCGTTTCGGTCTTGGCGGACATATAAGATTGGTGCCGCCCGGTGTCGTTTTCGATAGCTGTCCTGACGAAGAACTCCCCGGCCCTGTAGCTGCTTCTCACGAGGGGGCCGGATGCGACGTACCTGAACCCCAGATCCTCACCTATGGTTCGGTATCTTTCGAACTGCTCTGGCTTCACATATTCCTCGACTTTCAGATGCCGGGACGAGGGCCTGAGATACTGGCCCACCGTGAGGAAATCCACGTCAGCCCGGCGTAGGTGGACCATGGCCTGGGTCACTTCCTCCTCGGTCTCGCCGAGCCCGACCATGATCGAAGACTTCGTGTAGATACGGTCGTCCAGCTTCTTTACGTTCCTCAGGACAGACAGGGACTGCCAATATTGGGCCCTGGGGTCTCTGACCTTGGGCGTCAGAGACATGGTCGTCTCTATGTTGTGCGCTATGACGTCAGGCCTTGCATCGACGACGCGCTTGAGGTCCGCCAGGTCGCCCTGGAAATCCGGGATCAGGACCTCGACGAGCATTCCCGGGTTCTTCTCTTTGACAAGGCTGATTGTCTTCGCGAAGTGGGATGCCCCGCCGTCTGGCAGGTCGTCCCTGTCCACGGAGGTCAGGACCACGTATGTGAGTCCCATCTGCGAGAGAGCGAAAGAGACGTTATCCGGCTCGAGCTTGTCGATGGCCCCCTGTGGCTTGCCAGGCGTCACCATGCAGAACCGGCAGGCTCGGGAGCAGATGTTTCCCATGAGCATGAGGGTGGCCGTCCCGCCTCCCCAGCACTCGTGGACGTTCGGGCAGTGCGCCTCTTCGCAGACTGTGTGGAGGTTCAGATTCTGGAACAGGTCCTTGAGGTTCTCGTAGTTCTCCCCCCTCGGGGGTTTTATCGTGAGCCACTGGGGCTTGGGCTCGGCCAGCAAGTTCAGCTGCCGACTAGTAACTTCAGCCTGTCAAAATCCTTTCCGGAGAAGTTGCCTTCGCAGGCATAGCACCCTTCCACCTGGAAACCCGGCTCCAGGTCGCCGTGCAGCACGCACATCATCTTGTTGAACCTGATGTAGTCGAGGACCTCTGTCATTGACCTGAGCGCTTCCCTCCCGTCGGGGGAATCTGAGGAAAGCTCCTTCGCTATCTTGTCCGCGGCCTTGGCGACCGTCCTGTCGCTCTCGAGGTTCACCATCATCCCTCTGGTCTTCCTTGCGTAGTTGCTCACGGAGGCCTGGGTGACGCCCAGGCGTTTGGCCACCTGTTGCTGGGTGAAGTGGTAGTCTCCCTGGAGCCTCTTGGCCACCATGGCCCGCAGGGCCGGGAGCGCCGACTTCGCGACTATCTCATAGGGGCTTATCAGTCTGGACAATTTTCAGCAATAACGTATGTTATAGTCTGATATTTAAGCCGATATTCCTCCTCGAGGTTAGTTTCACTGGAAGGCTCGGACAGGGGCCGTTAAGACCGCAAACTTATTGGAGGAGATTGGGAGGATTTCTGATCTTCTTGGGACCGTTGGTTATTCTGACGGCAGTGGGTGCTGGAACATGACGGCGCAGAACGTCTTCCAGCTGCTTTCACCCCCGCTCATAGCGGCTCTGAAGGAGCGCGGATTCGACTCCCCCACCGACCCCCAGGAGAAGCTAGTCCCCATCGTAAGAGAAGGGAAGAACGCCCTCCTGATGGCGCCTACCGGGACAGGGAAGACGGAGGCGGCGCTGCTGCCGATCCTCGACGCGATGGTCAGGGAGGGGGAGCCGAGGGAAAAGGGGACAAAGCTGCTGTACATCACACCTCTGAGGGCACTGAACAGGGACATGCTGGACAGGATGCAGTGGTGGTGCAAGCGGTTCGACATCAGGTTGGGCGTGAGGCATGGGGACAGCTCGCAGGCTGAAAGGACCAACATGAGCTTCGCGCCCCCCGACATCCTCATCACGACGCCGGAGACACTGCAGATACTCCTCGTCGGAAGGAGGATCAGACAGAATCTCGCGAAGCTGCGATGGGTCGTGGTGGACGAAGTGCACGAGCTCTCGGAGGACAAGAGGGGGAGCCAGTTGAGCGTGGGGCTCGAGAGGCTTAGGGACGTGGCCGAGAAGGAGTTCCAGGTCGTGGGGCTGTCGGCGACCGTGGGGTCCCCCGAGAAGGTGGCGCAGTTCCTCGTCGGAACGGGCCGGACCTGCGAGGTCGTGAGGGTCCCCGTGGAGAAGACCCTGTCGCTCAAGGTGGAGGTGCCCAGGGCGACGGGCGACGACAAGGTGCTCGCCGAAGCCATCTACTCCTTCCCTGAAGTGGCTGCCAGACTGAGGACTGTGAGGGAGCTGGTGGAGAAGTACAAGTCGGTGCTCATATTCACCAACACCCGCTCGGAGGCGGAGGCGCTCTCGAGCAGGTTCAGGGTGTGGGACCCCGAGTTCCCCATCGCGGTCCACCACAGCTCGCTTTCCAAGGCGACCAGGGAGGCGGTGGAGAGGAGGCTCAAGGACGGAAAGCTGTTGGGGGTTATCTGCACCAGCAGCCTCGAGCTGGGGATAGACATAGGGTTCCTGGAGTACGTGGTGCAGTACAACTCGCCGAGGCAGGTGACGAGGCTGATACAGAGGGTGGGCAGGAGCGGCCACAGGGTGGGGGAGGTCTCCAAGGGACTCGTGATAACCCAGGACTCGGACGACACCCTCGAGGCGGCCGTCCTCTGCAGGAAGTCGGTGATGGGGGAGCTGGAGCCACTGGAGCCAGTCTTCAAACCCTACGACGTCGCCATCCATCAAATAGCCGGACTGCTCATAGAGCAGAGCAGCTGGAACTTCGATGACATCCTGGCTCTGCTGAAGAGGAGCTACGCCTTTGCGGACATGGACTCGGAGAGGCTGAAGAAGGCGCTGACCTACATGAGGGAGAGGTATCCGAGGCTGGCATACTACGGCGAATCCGACGGCAAGGTGTTCAGGGCGCGGGACGTCAAGCCCCTCTTCTCGTATTACTTTGACAACCTGTCGATGATACCGGATGAGAAGCAGTATCTCGTCATCGAAGGGGAGAATTTCGTAGGGACCCTGGACGAAGCGTTCGTATCCGAGTATGGAGAGGTGGGTGTAAAGTTCGTCGAAGCCGGGAGATGCTGGAAGGTCGAGCAGATCTACGGTAACAAGGTGTACGTGAAGGCGGAGGAGGACCCGACAGGCGCGGTCCCGAACTGGGTGGGGGACGAGATACCAGTGCCAAGGGAGGTGGCCGCAGAAGTCGGTGGGTTGCGGAGGAGGTACGCAGAGGAGCTCGAGAAAGGGACCGAGGGGAAGTACCTGGACGAGCTTGTCAGGACCTACCCCCTCGACAGAGAGGCGATGCGGGATGCCCTCAAGGAGGTGGCAGAGCAGCACGCGGCGAAGCTCCCCATCCCGTCGGAGAGGCTCATCACCATAGAGAAATGGGACAGGTACGTCGTGATCCAGGCAGCTTTCGGGCACCGGGTGAACAGGCTGCTCGCGAGGGTGCTGGGGCATATGATTTCCGAGCGCATCGGGCAGTCGGTCGCCGTGCATCAGGACCCATACCGGATCGTCATCGAGGCCGAGGTCTCGCCCTCTGTGGTGTTGTCTGTCATCGAAGAGCTTCACAAGCTCGACCTCAGAGCAGCGACAGAGAAGGCCGTGGAGAGGAGCGGGATATTCAAGCGGCGACTGATCCATGCAGGCAAGAAGTGCGGAGCCATAGCGAAAGACGCCGACTACGCCAGCGTGTCGATTTCTGGGATAATCGAGGCGCTCAGAGACACGCCAGTCTATGAGGAGGCGATGACCATGATATTCCATGACGACTTCGACCTGGACGGAGCTGCCGAGGTGGTGGAGAAGATACACGCGGGCGCCATCGAGGTCAAGCTGGTGGAGACCGAGGCCCTCACCCCCATCGCCAGGATTGGCGTGGAGGAGATCAGCCGCAGGGGAGAGATCGTCTCCCCCGAGAGGCTGAAGGCGCTCCTCAAGCAGTCGACCAGGGCAAGGATCAACGAGACTTTCCTCGTGGCGGTATGCACCAACTGCTGGAACTTCTTGGAGCTCAGAAAGGTGTCCGACCTGGAAGGGCTGAGCAATTGCCCGGTCTGCGGGAAGCAGGCCCTCGGGCTTTCGACCGACTCCTATGAGAACGTCTTCTCGCTTGCCATGAAGGCGAGGAGCAGGGCGGACCTGCGCGGGAGCAGGCTGAAGCTTGCGGAGGCTCTCAGGAAGGCTTCCGACCTTCGGAAGGAATACGGGCATTCGGCAGACATGCTGTTGGCGGGGAGGGGGATCAGACTGGCGGACGCCGCCGCCCTGGTGGCGAAGATGCGGAAGGAGGGGACAGACATCGTCGAGCTGATAATCGAAGGGGAGAGGGATGCGCTACGCAGGCGCTACTTCTTCGCCGCTTCCTGAGCGCGTGAAAGTATCAGTGTCATCAGAGTCTTCTCGTCGACTTCGGCGTGGGTCCTCCAGCCTATGTGGAGCATCGCCCTTTCGTCCTGCTCGAGATACCCCCTCTTGACGTACCTGTCGAGAGAGTAGTCGACCCGCCACTTCGGGAACTTGTCTCTCAGGAACTGCTCGACCTCGCGCCTCGCCACCCGAGCCTGCTTCGAGTTGATGAAGGCTATCGTGGCAGCGAGGACTGCCAGGTCGTCTATCCTGATCCCCGACGTTTCGGCCTCGCTGACGGTAGGAGATTCCTTGAACCTGAGGAGGAACCTGGAGGAGTCGTCGGTCCCGTCGACGCCCTTGACCTCGAACACTTCCAGTCCCATCGGGGAGACGTCCTCGGATAGGACTTCTATGATCTTGCGATATTCCCTCCCCAGGTGCCTCTTCATCTCCCACCCTTTGACGCCGGGGTTGCGCCCACGCTGCAGTATCAGCACCTGGAACGCGCGCCTGACCTTGCGTTCGAGGAGAGCCCTGTCAGCGGATTCTGACTCCATCAGCTATCCCCAGTTATCGAGATCGCGACAGACTTCGGGACCCCCTTGACCTTCTCGGCGAGGGCCATGGTCCATATCTTTCCCGTGAGCGGCTCGGTCTTCAGGACGGCACGCCCCTCGCTTATCAGGAAAGCGAGCAGGTACGCCCTCCTCACCTTGGACTCGTAGCTCTCGTTTCCTACGAACTGCCGGTAGTCGACCCACTCCCCGTTCGACTTCCGCATGAGCTCGTCGTGCAGTTCGGCGAGGCTGGTCTCGAACTGCTCCTTCGTGAAGACCCCCAGGGTCAGCAGGTCTGAGTAGTCGACCACGCCCGGCCTGATGCCGTAGGTCCCGAACTGGTCCTTGAAGCGCTCGGAGATGGGCGTGAGCTCGCGCCAGTAGACGAAAGCCCTCTCCAGGCCCCTCGGAGACAGCTGGTCCAGCTGGGCGACCGGATGCCAGCTCTTGACGAACGCTTCGGAGAGCGCCTCCTTGGGGAGTAGCTTGAGCTTGAGCTGGATGAGGAGGGGGTCAATGTACAGGGCGCTAGCTCTGGATTTCAGCCATTGGTCTTGGAGCTTGATTATCTGGGAGAGCTCCAGCATCGCCTCCGAGTCGACCAGCAGCTCGTCGAGGAACTTCAGCTCAGGGAGGCGCTGCTTCAAAATCATCAGTTTTTCCCTTATGTCGACATCGAACGGGTTGGCGCTGCTCGTCTCCACGTCCCGGCAGAGCTCGATGACCCTGAGGTAGTCGTCGAGCTTCGTCTGATTCAACTACTTCAGCTCCTTGACCTCGGACGAGCCGTGGACCGACTGGACCGTTATCACGTGGGCGCTTCTGTCGAAGACTGTGAGGATTGACGGAGTGATGACTATGTACTGGGAGGCCTCCCTCTGCTTCATCTGCGAAAGGATCATCTTGAACATCGCCTCCCTGTTCTTCGGATCCATGTGGATGTCGAACTCGTCCATGGCCCTGAGAGGAGAGACTATCCTCGCCTGGAGCGAGAGGATGAAGGCCATCAGAGCCACCGACCTCTCTCCTCCGCTCTGGGTGTAAGGATCGAGGGTGGTGGGAGCTCCGCCGCGGAACCCGACGTACAGGTCGAGTCCTGCGTCCTCGATTACATCAGCTTGCTCGAACTTCACGAAGCCGCTCGCGTCGGCCGCCGAGAGGACCGCCTGGTATGCAGGGTCGACGGACTCCATCAGGTCCTCCATGGCCTTTCTCCACACGTCCTTCCGATCCCCCAGCTCGGTCAGCATCGACTTCTTGTTCTCCTGGAGCTTGGCGAGCTTGACCTTCAGCTCCTCGATGTTCCCGGAATAGTCGTTGTAGATCTTCTCGGCGTCGTCCGGGACGTCCTGCATCTTCTGGACGTGGGCCGAGACGAGCTTCAGCTCCTCGGAGACCTCGTAGGGCTGCCTGGCGGTCTCCATTTTCGCCCCCGCCTTCTCGAGTTCCGGGGCCATTTTGTCGAGCTCTGACCTGTACTCCTTTGCGTTCCTCTCGAGGTCGTGCAGGTCGGACTCCGTGACCCTGATCCTGTACGTCAGGACCTCCGACTTTACCTTGAATGACACGTAGCTGTCCATGGTGCGCTTGATCAGATCCTCTGTCCTTGTGATCTCCGGCTGAAGCGAGGAGACCTCCCTGTCAAGCTCGGTCTTGCGGCGCTGGGCGTCCTCTTCTGCGGACGAGCTCTTCCGCGCGATGTAATCAGCGAGCTCCTTCAGCCGGTTCACGTTCTTGTCTGAGCCCCGGGCGAGGAGGTCGTCGATGGTGGTCGACAGCCCCGCAAGGTCTTCCTTGATGGAGCGGTAGGCGTTCTTCGCCGACTCGTCCTTCGCCTTTTCCGACTCTGCCCTTACAAGAGCGTAGTACAGCTTCCTAAGCTCCACCTGCTTGTCCAGCAGTGTCTGGTGAGTCTGGTCGGCGTCGGCTGAGACCTCGGCCTGCTGGGACTTCAGGTCCTCCAGGGCCCTGGTCTTGGCCATGATCTTCTCCTCAGCAGCCTGGAGGGACTTGCTCAGCTTGGCCTCCGTGCTCCAGAGTAGCTCCTTCGCCAGAAGGTCCCTGTGCTCCATGAGCCTCCTCTTCTCCTGGTAGCGGTCGTACACCTGCTTCCAATATTCGAGGGCCTGGTTGGCGTTGTCGATGAGCTGGAGGAGCGAGCTTTCCTCCCCGACGAGGCCGCTGAGCTCCTGCTCGGCCAGTATGATCCTCTGCCTGTATTCTGAAAAACCGACCGCTTCTTCTACCATCCTCAGCCTCTCCTGGGGCGTCACAGCGCCCAGCTCCTCGATCATGCCTTGATGCATTATGATGAGGAGGTTGTCCGGGTTGATGCCGAACTCCTTGAGGAGCCTGACGACTTCGCTCTTGTCTATCTCCTTGTAATCAGCCTCGAACCAGTAGGACCCGTCCCGCTTGAGGTACCTGCTCAGCATGAAGGTGTCTGACTTTGAGTAGGGGATGGGCCTCCTCCCCGCCTTGGCTGAGTTGTCGAAGACGAGAGAAACCCTCGCTATGTCCTTCCCCCTGCGGATGAGGTCGGAGAGCTTCCGGGACCGCTCGGTGTAGGCCTGGCCGAAGGCTACTGAGATGGCCAGGAGGACCGAAGACTTGCCGGCTCCGTTGGGGCCTATGATCAGGTTGAGCCCCTCGCGAAGCAGTATCCTGGCGTATTCGTAGCTCATGAAATTCTCTAGGATTATTTCCTTTACCGTGGTGGAATGAGAGGGCCTCTCTTGCGAGACCTCTCTTACGCTGCTTGACAAGCTTCGAAACCGCGCTGTCCCCAGACGCTTTTAGACATTGCTGACTCGGAGGCCGGAAAACACTTTCGCCGACCTCTCTCTCACTACTCCTTAAATCGGTGGAAGGGTGTCAGAGTATCGGTTGCCCGCCGAAGCCGCCTTCGAATCACTCGCACCTGCCGTCAGAAGTTTTCTAGCTGAGACGGGGATAACGGAGCCCACCCCGCCGCAGGTCAGGGCTTGGCCCCTGATCGCAGGTAGGAAGGATGTGCTCGTCGTGGCCCCGACAGGCTCGGGCAAGACAGAGGCAGCCCTGCTCCCACTTTTGAGCAGGCTGGTGTCGGAGGGGCACGGGGATGGAGTCTCCTTGCTGTACATAACTCCCATGCGGGCTCTGAACAGGGACATGTTCAGGAGGCTGCAGACGTGGTGCGGCAGGCTCGGGCTCACGGTCGACGTCAGGCACGGGGACACCCCTCAGTCGCAGCGGGCCCGCCAGTCCGCCCACCCCCCCGACGTGATGGTGACTACCCCTGAGACGCTGCAGGCGGTCCTTCCCGGGAGGCGGATGAGGGAGAACCTCTCACACCTGAAGGCGGTGGTAGTCGACGAGCTCCACAGCCTGGTTGAGAGCAAGAGGGGGGTGCAGCTGTGCGTGGGGCTGCAGAGGCTCAGGAAGGTCGCCCCGGACTTCCAGATGGTCGCGCTGTCGGCGACGGTCGGGACGCCGGAGGTCGCGGCGAGGTTCCTGTTCGGCGAAGGAGAGAGGACAGTCGTGAGGGCCGAAGCTCCGAAGGAGTTCACCTACGCCATCGAATATCCGGTGCCGGACCCGTCGAGCCAGACGGCAGCCAAGGAGACCTATTCCGCCCCGGACCTGGCGGCAAGGCTCTCCAGGATGAATTCGCTCATCGAAAGCCACACATCCACACTGATCTTTGTCAACAGCAGGACGGTCGCCGAGATGCTAGGCGAGAAGCTCGCCAGGCTCAGGAAGGACGTGGGGGTGCACCACGGCTCCCTGCCCAGGGAGGAGAGGGAGCGGGTCGAGCAGGCGTTCAAGGCTGGGACGCTGAAGGCCCTGGTGTGCACGAGCACCCTCGAACTGGGGATCGACATAGGGTCCGTGGACCTGGTGGTGCAATACATGTCCCCCAGGCAGGTGACGAGCCTTGTCCAGCGCGTAGGGAGGAGCGGGCACAAGCTAGGGAGGGTATCGAAGGGGGTCCTAGTGACAGTCTCGGCCGACGACATACTGGAGTCGTCTGCGAGCATACTCTCGGCGGCCCGGGGGAAGATCGAGCCGACCCGGCCCTACTCCAATTCCCTCGATGTTCTGGCCCATCAGATCGCCGGCTATCTCATGGACTTCGAGACCATGGATTCTGACAGGATGCTGGTGGAGCTTAGGAAGGCGGCGCCGTTCGCAACCTTGTCCGAAGACGCTTTCCTCCGGACGGCCAGCTATCTCGCGGAGCTGAGGAAGCTCAGGTTCGATGGGAAGGTCCTGTATAGGACGAGGCTGACGAGAGAGTATTACTACGAGAATCTGTCCATGATCCCTGACGAGACCAGATACCTGGTGGTGGATGTCTCCTCGAACCAGACGGTTGGAATACTTGGAGAGGAGTTCGTGCTCCTCAGGGCCAAGGTGGGGGTCCATTTCATCATCAAGGGACGGGTGTGGCAGGTGGAGCAGATAGCGGAGGACAGGAAGATCTACGTCACGCCTGTCGAGGACCCGCTCGCTGCAGTACCTGGATGGGACGGAGAGATGCTCCCCATCCCCTATGACCTTGCTGCAGAGACCGGGCGTCTAAGGAGGGAGATTTCAGAAGCGCTCGATTCAGGGAACGAGGCGGTGCGGGAGGTCGAGAAGCGCATCCCAGGGGACGCCGCGGCCAGGGCCCTGGTGGTGGACCAGATAGCCGAGCACAAGAAGATGGGAGCTCCCGTCCCCTCCGACAGACTCGTCCTATTCGAGGGATTTGGCAAGTACCTGGTCGTGCACCTCTGCTTCGGGGAGTCGGTGAACAGGACATTTGCCTATGTGTTCGAGGAGATCCTTTCCAGGCGCGGGCTTGTCAGGGTCTGGTGGCTCGACGGATACAGGCTGCTCATCGAGCTTACGACTGACACCGAGGAGCTCGACCTTAGGGCGATCTCCAGGGAGCTGATGGGGCTGACACCCGAGGAGCTTGAGAGGACGTATGCGGTTGCGGCCCAGAGGAACTTTCCCTTCCCCGCCCGGGTGAAGTTCGTCGCCGAGAGGTTCGGAGCGCTGAAGCGAGGAAAGCTCATCGCACACCCGAATCTGTGCTCACTCCCTACGAGGTTCGAGAAGACGCCGATCTTCGAGGAGGCGCTGCAGGAGACAGGGAGAGACCTCATCGACATCAGCCGGGGGAAGCAGATACTCGTGGCCGTGGCCCGGGGGGAGATCGCTGTGGAGACGTTCCAGTCGGGCGACAGGCCGACTCCGATTGCCTACAACCTCCTCTACAGGTACCTGGAGGTGCCCGAAGCGGTCGCGCCCGACTCGCTGGGGAAGACGTCTTACCAGAGGATGAAGGCGAGCATATTCGGGACGGAGGTCAGCCTGTTGTGCGTGAAATGCGGCTCCGACCAGGGGCAGACAACCGTCGGCGACCTCCCCGAGGAGCCCAGGTGCAGGTCATGCGGCTCTGGGCTTCTTGTACCCTGCTACTGGGGGACCGCGAAGCTCTCGGATTTGGTCAGAAAGCGGGAGGAGAAAACCCCCCTCACCGAGGAAGAGCGTTCGGAGCTTGCGAGGGCGAGGAGGGGGGCCGACCTGGTGCTGTCCTATGGGAGGAAGGCGGTAGTGGCGCAGACGGTGTATGGGATAGGGCCCCAGACGGCGTCGAGGATACTGGCTGAGATGCACGACGACGAAGAGGCGTTCTACAGGGACCTCCTCGAGGCCAAGATCCGCTTTGTGACCACAAGGCAGTTCTGGGGCAACTGAAAGTCAATAAACAGGAGACCTCGGGGCGAACCAGGTTGGTATTAGCGGGAAAGGTATTCCTTGTCAGGGAAAACTACGAAATAGACACGCTCGCCGAGAAGCTGAAGGCGTTCAAGGTAGAGACCGAAACCAGCGTGGAAGACAAAGAGTTCAAGCTGGTGTCGGAAATCACGGACCTCAGCGTGGGCAAGGGGACCCTGGAGGGGAAGTTCTCCTTCGATTCCGTGTTCGTCGTCCCCCACCGAGGGGAGCCCGTCCCTGTCCCGAGGACCTACGAAGCCCCGTTCTCGTTCAACATGTACAAGGAGAGGATGTTCCTGACCGTCTACGACAAGAAGAACAGGGCGAACAACATCGCCAACGAGATGAGCAAGGCTGTCTTCATGAGCCTCGGCCAGGTGGTGGAAGCGAGGATAGACCCCGAGACTCTGAGGAAGTTCCACGAAGCGAACTTCGAGGACACGAAGGTGATATTCTACTCGGACGTGGACCTCCCCAACATAAGCAAGCTTTCGCTGTACGGGGCCGAGCTGGGGAACACCAGCCTTTACAGCGACTACCTGACTCATGGCAAGCTGTGGTACATCGTGTTCAAGAGCAAGGCCTACGGGTACGTCTTCGGGCTCACGAGGAACTGCATACTGACAGGGTTCAGCAGGATGGAGCTGTCGGAGTTCAAGAGCTACCTTGACAGCCAGGTCCTCCCGTTGATCGCATAGCTTGCTGAAGATAGTGCCAGGGGACGCGGCTCTAGTATTCTCGGACCCCGGGTCGAGCACCCTTCTGATTTCAGACCTGCATCTGGGGCTGGAGAAGGAGTTGGCGAAGAAGGGGTTCCGCCTGCCCGCCTACTCGGTCAGGATGGTGGAGAGGGTGAAGAGGATCGCTGAAAGGTACGGGACCAAGAGATTGGCCGTGCTGGGGGACGTCAAACACACGGTGGGGAAGGTCGAGGACATAGACTGGGGGGTGGTCCCTTGGTTCTTCGACACGATGCTTGACCTCTTCGAGGCCGTGGAAGTGGTCCCCGGAAACCATGACGGGAATATCAAGACAGTCCTCCCGCCCCGGGTCACGCTTCATCCTTCTCAGGGGGCAGTCCTCGGGAAGGGGAGGACGAGGATCGGCGTAGCCCATGGACATGCCTGGCCCTCGGAGGAGGCGATAAAGACCCGAAATCTGGTCATAGGCCATTCTCACTTCACCTATGAAATGCGCGACCCGCTGGGAACCAGGACCAGAGAGTCCGTGTGGGTCACGGCGGGATACGACGTAGCGGAGCTTATGGAGGGCGCGGGCTACTCTTCGAAGGCAAAGGGGAAGGGGAAGCTCACAGTGATGCCGCCCTTCAACAGGTTGGTGGGAGGCCAGCCGATCAATAGGAGCAGGTCCTTTCAGTTCGGGCCGGTGCTCTCGTCAAGGTCCGTCAGCCTGGACGAGGCCGACATCTTCCTGACGGACGGGACCAGGGTCACCTAGCAGGCTCGATGGCGCCCTTGATGAGGCGCTCGAGGGAAGCTTCGCCGACGGCGCCTATGACCGCGTCCATGGGCTGGCCGTTCTTGAAGATCATGAAGGTAGGGATAGAAAAGACCTGGTAGCGGGAGGATATGTCCATCTCTTCGTCGACGTTGACCTTCCCGAAGAGGACCTTGTCGGCATACTTCGCAGCCAGCTTTTCGACGACAGGGTCCATTATCCTGCACGGGCCGCACCAGACCGCCCAGAAGTCGACGAACATGAGCTTGTCCCCAGAGGCAAGTCGGTCGAAATTGGCTCCAGTCAGCTTCACCGTAGAGTCTTGATGGCTGGATGCTCCGGAAGTCTCCATCTTTGTTTCAATCCCGCAGGACTGCGATGCGTATTTAAAATTGGAGGCTCGTCAGAATAGTTTGACATGGGTCCCGACATGGTCGCGAGGATCTCGAAGAACCTCACCCCCCAGGAGCCGCAGCCCAAGGGCCCACGGTTCGCCGCCGTCTCCATCATAATCAGGGACAGGCGGTTCCCGAGCATCCTGCTGATCAAGAGAGCCGAGCGTTCGGGGGACCCTTGGTCCGGTCAGATCGCATTCCCGGGCGGGAAGATGCAGCCGGAGGACAGGACAGCGAGAGACACGGCTGTCCGCGAGACCATGGAGGAGGTAGGGTTCGACCTGGGAGGAGCCGCTGAGTTTTTGGGGTACGCGAGCGTGACGACCACCCATACTGGGACCATGGACGTGGTTCCTTTGGTTTTCATACTCAAGGAGGGGGTCGAAATAAAACCGAATGGAGAAGTGGCTTCCTATCGGTGGGTCGACCTTGGGGACCTCCTGGCTCCTGAAACACAGTCCACCCACAAGCTCAGTTATCAGGGAAGGGACGTCGAGCTGCCCGCCTATGCGGTGGGGGACTACGTCGTCTGGGGCCTGACACATGGGATCCTCAGCAAGCTCCTCGCCGCTCCGGGGTGACCGAACCAAGCGGACTCTGGGAAATGGCCTAGTCTTCTACAAACTTACGGATGGCCTTCAGGGTGTCAGGGTTCTCCCGCAGATACTCGGCCAGCCTCTGAAGCCTGCGGAGAGTGCTAGGATGCACGTGGTGCTCTATGCCCTCCGTGTCTACGTAAGCCGTCTGGTCGTCCACTCCAAGCAAAGAGATGAGCCCGGAGATCACCTGATGTCTTTTGATCACGGACCTGGCAACCTTCTCCCCTGATTGTGTCAGCCTCATCCCCCGATACCTCTCGTGTTCGAGGTATCCCTTCCGGGCAAGGTTGACCACCATGCTTGAGACCGTAGGAGGCTTGACCCCAAGCCTCTCTGAGACGTCTGCTGCGCTCACATAGCCCTTCTCCTCGTTTAGGTTGTAAATCGCCTCCAGGTAGTCCTCGAGGCGTGAGATATCCCGTTTAGGCTGAACCAGCCGGGAGAGGCCGCTCATGCAGGCAACGCCGGCATTCCAAGTTCAAAAACTTTTGCGAGGGAGGCGAGGTCAGTATTAGATGGCCAGAGGATTCCTAGACGCCAGGAAATATGTTAGATACATCTAACTTATATATCAAACGCGAAGTCCCACGACGTTAACATGAGACTGCCGTTCAGGAGGTCCCTCGCCCCACGTCTAGAGGAACAAAGGGACCAATCAGGGAGTCCGGGTTCCCTTTCGCTCTCATTCAAGCAATTCCTTCTGTGGGTCGGGCCCGCGCTGATGGTGTCCATAGCGTACATGGATCCTGGCAACTACGGCACAGACCTCGCGGCAGGAGCGGGCTACACGTACGCACTCCTTTGGGCCGGTTGGCTTGCTTCCGGAATGGCGATGCTGCTCCAGTACCTCTCTGGTAAGCTCGGGATAGCGTCGGGGTACCACCTGGCGGAGCTTGTCAAGGGGTCATTCGGTGGAAAGAAGCGGTATACGATTCCTTACTGGCTGGCGGCAGAAGCCGCGGCTGCAGCCACAGACCTTGCCGAGTATCTGGGGACAGTACTCGGGCTGAACATATTATTCGGGATCCCTCTCATCTACTGCGCCGTATTCGGTGCGCTTGACGTCATCATATTGCTGACCATGATGACGAGGAGGTTCCACCTGATAGAGCAGTACTTCGCGATCCTCATCAGCATCTTGGTGATAGGCATATTCTACGACCTGCTTGTCATAGGGCACTTTGACCTTGCGCAGGTTGCCTATGGTTCTGTCGTCCCACAGGCTCCCGACAGCACCGCTCTGTTCATTGCAGTCGGAATGATCGGAGCCACTGTGATGCCTCATGCCCTGTTCGTCCACTCCTGGCTTTCGAAAAACAAGATGGATCTCCTTGGCACGCCGGTCAATGGAGCGAAGGCCCCTTCGATCAAAGACATGCCAAATAAGACCGATGAGATTCACCATACCTACACTAGAGAACAAAAACATAGGACGAATAGGCTCCATCGCAATGAAACCATCATCGCCCTTACTATAGCGGGGGTTGTCAACGCGGGGATACTCCTCGTCGCCATACCCCTGTACCAGGGAAATGGGGTGAACGTCAGCCTGACGGTCCAGACCTTTGTCGCCGGGATGAGCCAGATCTATGGGCCAGCCATCGGCGTCCTCTTCGCCCTCACCCTGCTTGCGTCCGGACTGTCGTCGTCTGCGCTGGGCACCATAGCGGGCCAGGTCATAATGGAGGGGTTGATCGGAAAACGCCTGAACATTTGGATAAGGAGGATAATCACCAGAGCGGTCAACGTCTTCCCCACGACCATAGCCATCCTGTTGGGACTCAGTCCCCTGGTCTTGCTGATCTACAGCCAGGTCATTCTGAGCCTGATGATCCCCCTGCCGATGATCCCCCTTGTGTACTACACTTCGAAGGAGAAATTCATGGGAGAACTGGTCAACGGAAAGTTCACGATCGCCCTGGCCCTGGTGACCGTAGCGATGATACTTTCCTTCAACGGCTTGCTGCTGACGACAATTGTCTAGGCGGCAGGTGAAGGCGTTTCCTTGCCCCCTTCCATCGCGGCCCTCTGCCGGCCAACCTCCCCCAGCTCGAAGGGAAAGACTACCCACTCGCTGACGGTCTCCAAGAAGTAGTCGGGCTCTGTCTTGCTCCAGGGCTTCCTGAACATCACAGCGGTCTGAAGCGTCTTTGGTTTCTGGTCTCCCAGATACCGCTTCAGGAACGCCAACGTATCGCCCTGGTCCACGAGGTCGTCCACCAACAGGACGTCCTTCCCCTCGACACCTTCGACCAGGGTCGACAGGATTCTTGGCGCAGTCCGCTTCCCGATGTCGTTGTATGATTTCACGTTGACGAAGTCTATCTTGACGTCCAGGTGGTCCGAGACGACCATGGCCACGGGGATGCCACCCCGCGCTATGCCCACCACAAGGTCGTAGTGCCTGCCCGCTGCCCTTACCTTTTCAGCCAGGGCCTCAGCCAAGTTCCCGTACTCCGACCAGCTGATGTATCTGAAGTTGGGCATCCGAACCGCCATTCGGCTGAACGTAGATAACTCTTCGACGGCGAGTTGAGGGGAAGGTGCAAAGATGTGGGCCGGGGCGGATTCGGACCGCCGACCTTGGCGCGCCGCGACGTTTCGCCGTGTAAGGGCTTGGCGGGATTGACCTGACGTCCTAACCATGCTAGACGACCGGCCCGAACCCTCGCGCTGATTACACGTAATAAGCGTTGGAGCGGCCGAAAGACGAATCAGATTTAACATGGCGTCGGCGCCGGATGGTTGGGAAGCTTGCCAAGGGTTCCTGGAACGATAATCGCAGTCAAGGCCCGGCAGGTTCTTGATTCTCGCGGCAACCCGACCGTCGAAGCCGAGGTATTGACGACCTCTTCTGTCGGCCGGGCCAGCGTCCCTTCAGGCGCTTCGACGGGGACGCACGAAGCCGTCGAGCTCAGGGACGGGGACGAGAAGAGGTTTCATGGCAAGGGAGTCCTGAAGGCGGTCCATAACGTCAACGAGAAGATCGGTCCCAGACTCAAGGGCCTGGACTCCGGCGACCAACAAAAGATAGACAGGCTGATGATCGGGCTTGACGGAACGGCGAACAAAGGGAAAATTGGAGCGAATGCGATCCTGGCCGTCTCGATGGCCAGCGCGAGGGCGGCGGCAAACTCGGAGCCGAAGAGTCTTTTCAGCCATCTAAGGGAGGCAAGGAACTACACTCTGCCTGTACCGATGATGAACGTGATAAACGGGGGGGAGCATGCGGGCAACGAGCTCGCGATCCAGGAGTTCCTCATCGAGCCGGTCGGGGCAAAGTCTTGCACTGAGGCCATCAGGATGGGGTCCGAGGTGTATCAGTCTCTGAAATCTGTGCTCATATCGAAGTATGGACGCAGCGCCATCAATGTAGGGGACGAGGGCGGGTTCGCGCCCCCTCTACGGATGACGCGGGACGCACTGAGTGCCTTGGCCGAGGCCATACACAAATCAGGGCACGGTGGGAAGGTCAGGATGGGCGTCGACGCGGCTGCGTCCACGTTCTACGATGAGAAGAGCGAGCACTACAGGATAGACGGGAAGGAGCTGAAATCCGACCGTTTGGAAGACTACTACGTCTCGCTGAAGGACGAGTACGACCTGCTGACGATAGAAGACCCCTTCCACGAGGAGGCGTTCGACGCCTTCGCCTCTTTGACGAAGAGGGTGGGCCGGGGGACGCAGGTGATCGGGGACGACATCTATGTGACCAATGTGAAGAGGATGAGAAAGGGCATCGAGAAAGAGGCGACCAACGCGGTCCTGATCAAGCTGAACCAGATCGGGACGGTGTCTGAGACCGAAGAGGCGATAGAACTGGCCCAGAAGGCGAAATGGAGCGTCGCGGTATCACATCGGTCGGGGGAGACTGAGGACCCTTTCATCGCCCACCTAGCCACGGCATTCGCGTCAGAGTTCATCAAGACCGGAGCACCGGCGAGGGGGGAGAGGGTCGCGAAGTACAATGAACTGCTAAGGATCGAGGAGGAGTTGGGCTCGAAGGCCTTGTACGCCGGAAGGAAGTTCTAGGATTTCGAAGGAGAGCGCAGGGGGTGGGATTCGGACCCACGAGTCCCGTTAGAGACACAGGCTTAGCAAGCTTGCGCCCACGCGGCTGCGCCTTACCAGGCTCCCCGTCAAGGACTCTAGGCTACCCCTGCGCGAGTGCCAAGCCGATTTCTGCCCGATAAAAACGTGAGCGGCGGCGGCTCCTCCGGAGTTCACCATCACTCTCCGCTCCCATCTCGTCGGACGGGGAATCCCCCACGTAGACGAGGCAGCGTGGTCACGTCGCCATAGGGCTGCTCCCTCCCGGACCTCGCCCGTTTCGGCAATGAAGAGTCAGGCCCTCTCCTTCGAGAGGGCTGCCCCTCGTGACCGCCCACCTCGGCGTGAGTTCGTCTTCCCTGCCCGGCGCGGGTGACGAGGAAGATGGCTTTACCCGAAGGTTACTGGCCGCTGCGTGAAGCCGGTTTCAGCATTTCTGGAAGACGGCTACCCTTCCGGCCCTACCCACCGCCAACTTTTCGGATAAAGCATGTTCCTTTAAGGTTAACCATCAGACATTCGGGTGGAAAGGCAGGACAGTTTCACACTGCTCCCCTTCGGAATGATTCGTGCGCGGATGGTCAGTTAAGTGCAAAGGAAGGACGATACCCCATCATGGGCGAAGTTCGTCCTGACACAGCAACAGCTCGAGAAGGGTATACCAGTTGGACAGCAATCGCTGGTTTCTTCGACGGCGACGGGAGTGTAGACGTCGATGCTCGCGAGTACACATTACATTGGGTACTCTCCTTCTCGGATAATTGGCTCGGACAAATTCAACAAATTCGAGAATTCTTGGCCGGCCACGGCATCAGAGTCGGAAAACCAAGGAGGGTTGGAATCGGTGGTTGGACATGCGAAGTCAAAGAGATTTCGTCTCTAAAGACCATGGCCATGGAGATGCTCCGAAGCGGCGGCATCTACAAGAAGAAGCGGGAACTACAGTTGCTGGTCGATTACTACTCAGACAAGGTTAGTGGGACCGAAGTTCTCGAGGCTTTCAACTCGGAGGCTCGGCTTAGAATCCGAGTGGGCAAGATTCGAAGTACCGACATGCCATACACTCACTCTGAAGGTTTGGAGCGAGCCCGATATGCCTCTAGGTTTGAAAGAAGAGGGCTCAACGCAACTGAGACCCAGAATCTGATTAACGAGTACCTAACAAAGGGCGTAACGGGTAAATCGCTTGCTCGGAAGTATGATATTTCAGAAGCCACAGTTTCGAGATTACTCAAGAGGTCAGGCGTTGACAGGAAGTCTAAGGTAGAGGTTCCAGCTCGATTATCAGACCTGGCCAGAAAAGGGTGAAGTATTCGGGGTCTTCACGTGCTCCTCTACAATGGCCTTCATCCTGCAGACGTTGCAGAGGCCGCTTGAGGACGGCTTCCCGCACCTCGAGCATGGGACCGACCCCTTCTCGGAAGAATGGGCGTACCTGGAGATCACGTCGAGGCTGGAGCTGAGGAGGACGTTCTTGATGCCAGGGTGGTTCGCCTCCATCATGTTGAGGTAGTCTCTTACCTCGCTCCTGAGGCCTTCGTGCATGTAGGGGCAGCTCACGCTCTGGAAGGGGACTCCAGTCTGGTAGGCATAGAGCGCGATTTCCTCTTCGTATATCTCCATGAACGGCTTCACCCGACGGACGGGGAACGTGTCATCGGAGTATGACGGGTCCATCCAGCCGAGGCGGGCGACGTCCCCGTGCATCAGGTTCATCATGAAAGTCTGAATGTAGTCGTCGAGGTTGTGAGCGGTGGCCACCACCGTCGCCTTTGCCCTGACAGCCGCCTCGTCTATGGCCCGGCGTCTGAACACCCCGCAGAAACTGCAGGAGGAGACGTCGCGCTCTTCGTCCCAGTTCAAAGCCTCGTCGAGGGAGAAACCGAACATCTCCTTGTACGAGAGCGTGATGTGTTCGACTTCGAGTTCCTCCGTCAGGGAGCGCGCGTGGTCGATGGCCTCATCGCGGTATCCGGCCACCCCTTCGTCCACGGATATGGCCACGATGGCGTTCCTGCGGGGGCCGTAGAGGGATGTGAGCACCCTGAGAAGGGAGAGGCTGTCTTTGCCGCCGGAGACTGCGACGGCGACCCTCTCTCCCGGAGCGATCATCTTGTATTTCGAGACTGTCCTCCGGGCCTTCTCTGATATGGAGGATTTGAAACAGGCGACGCACAGGGACTCTCCAGAATAGCGTCTTGTGTAGAACGATTCGCCTCCGCAAGCCGAGCATTTTGTCATGCGTTTGAAAGGAGGGTTCGCCCGAGTATAAAGTCTCAAGCCTTAAAGCGAGAACAGGTTCGGCGAACTGGAAGTTGGAGCCCGAGGAGGATTTCAAGAGAGCTGAGTTCCATTATGGCATCATCCTCGTCCGGACCAAAAGGTTCCAGTCCATCATGGACAGGCTGGGCGCCAGGAAGGTCTCGAAGCCTACAGGATGGGTACTCCTTTACCTCATGCCGGTTGCGGCCGCTTTCGGGTTCTATCTTTTCCTGAGCGAGGCGGCGATACTGCTTTCGGCCAGGGGAGCCGAAGTGGCGTCCTATGTCAGGACCCTGGGTCCTCTGGCCAACCTGGGCCTGCCTGGGATCAACCCCTACATCCCGGTAGTGTACGGCTGGATCGCCCTGATCGTGGCGATGGTCATTCATGAAGGAGCCCATGGCGTCATTGCGAGGAGCCTGGGTCTGCCCGTCAAGGCGTCGGGGCTGCTTTTCATCCTGTTCGTCCCCATCGGGGCCTTCGTCGACGTGGACGAGGCTGCGATAAAGCAGGCGAAGGCCTCCCACTCGGGGAGGGTCCTGGCGGCCGGCGCGGGAATCAATCTTGTCGTCGGGGTGGTCTGCCTGTTGATCCTTGTGGGGATGGTCGGCTCGTTCTCCCCGGCTGTGTCAGGGGCAGGTATCATCACCGTCGCCCCCGGGGCGCCAGCGGCCACGGCTGGAATCATGCCGGGAGACGTCATCACCCAGATGAACGGCAGGAACATCACAGACATCGGCTCGGTCATCGGGCCCAATACGACGCTGAAAGCGGGCCAGACTGTAAATCTGACTGTCTACAGAGACGGCAGGGTTCTTCATTTCAGCGTTCAACTCGCCTGTTGCTATGTGATTGAGAACCTCAGGACGGGGCAGAATACCACCTACCCTTACATCGGCGTGGGGCAGGTCACCGGGACAGAACTCGTTTCAGATGTCTCGACGTACGCGGCGCCTTTGAGCAACCTCTGGCAATACGTGTGCATCCCGACCATCCCTCAGTGCCAGACGAGGGTCCCCTTCTCTGACACGCTGGCGGGGTTCTACAAGTCTCCCTTTGGTTCTGCTGCTCCGCCGCTCGCCAACCTCGTATACTGGTTGTTCTTCATCAACTTCAACCTGGCCATCTTCAACGCTCTCCCGATTTATCCGCTCGACGGGGGCCAGGCATTCGCGGTCGGGGTGAAGGCCCTGGGAAGGGGAAGGTTGGGCGAGGCCGCCCAGATGAGGATAACTGCCCTTGCTACCTTGGCAGTGGTCGCTCTGCTGCTCGGGGTGATTGCGGGCCCCTACCTGGCGCCGTATCTCCCGTGACTTCTGGCTCGTTAAATATGCAATCCGAATAGAACATGGATGCTCGATATCCAGCCGCCGCCCGGGGCCGACAACCTAATCCAGCAGCTGGCCCAGCAGTTCTCCTCCACCGTGTCGACGCTGCTGGTCACCGTGGACTCCACGGTAATGGACCTGACAAGGATCGCATACGTCTCACTCTTGATGGTGGGGCTTCTCTTGTACTATACTCATGTGGAGAGGAGGCTCGGCAAGGACCTCATCAAAGGGGGGTTGGCTCTGGCCATTATCTCTGAATTCGTCTTCCCCTGGCTGGTCAAGCTCTGAAAGCGTATCTGAGCAGGGCCACGATGCCGCCAAAGGCAGAGACCTGTTTCCCGAATTCCATCGTGGAATCGGCGAGGTAGACTCGGCCTCCGTTACCGTCAATGGTATTCAGGACAGACACGAGCTCTGATTCGTCGACGCCAGAGGCGAAGACGTTGTCGGAAACGGCGCACGCTTCGACGGCGCCAGCGGTGGCGGCCTCGCTGACCCGGGGGAGCGTGTAGGCTACCTTCCGGTCCCCGACGGATATCCTCTTCACCACTTCTGCGACCAGCTGCTGCATCTCGACCATTATCGAATCCCTGGCGATGGCCTGGAACTGCGGTGCCTTGATGAGGGCCCGGACCCCGTCCGCCCCGGTGAGGTCTAGGCCTTCCACCAGGGTCACCTGCTGAGACTTCTTCTCTTTGATTTGGTTGGATATCGCGTTCTTGAAGTTCCCCGGCCCGGCTACCACCAACCGGTCCCCTTCCTGGGCGGTCTGGGCGACGACGTCGGCTACCTTGGCGGTGTAGGGGCGCGGGCTCTGCTCCTCCCCCTGCTTCCCCCCGAGGCCTGACTCGATCGTGGTGACTATTGTAAGGTGAGAGCCGCTAAGAACCCCTATGCCCGCCTCCCTTCTGTCGGCTGCGACAAGGATGAACCGTGTGGAAGATTCCTTCGGCGGACGGACGAGGCGGATGTCGAGCGGAGTCCACTCCTTCTTCCTGAGAGTGAGGGAATGTCCCGGCGTCAGAGTGACCGAGTGAGACCCGACCTTGGTGACGCTCTCGTCGCTCGCTTCGACGATGGTCCCTCTGATCCGGACCCTTTCGATGCTGCTATCCAGGTGGACGTCGTCGACGGCCAACGCCAAAGTCACCTTGACCCGTTCCCCCTTGTCCGGTCTGGAGTACTCGTCTTCCTTCTTGACGACCCTGGAGCTGCGGGTGACGACTACGTCGCCCTTGGCGATGAGCCTTCTCAGGGTCCAGAGGTCTTCCGCGGACTCGATGGTTAAAGAGCAGAAACCGTGCTTTGGGTTGAACTCGTTGACTATCAACGGGCCAGGCTACTCGAGGCCTAGGTCGCGGAAAGTCCCAATCCTGACGCCGTCGGGGACCTGGTTCAGCTCGCCGGTGCGGTGGCCGATGATGCCCTTGACGCCGACCCTTGCAGCCGATTCGACGAGCCGCTGGGTCACTATCCCATCGAAGATCAGGAATTGGGCGCCGCTTGTGCCCTCCATCTTCTGGACGAGCTCGCTTATCGGGAACCTCCCTATCTCCTGGAGCCCCTGGTCAAGCAGTATGGCCTCCAGGGTGCCGTTCAGGTTCGGGTAAAGCTCGCGAGTCTTGACAACGACTGGTTCGTCCGGCTCCTCGGGAGCGCTTGGCGCAGGAGCTTCCTCAGCCCTCTGCCTCCGGGATGGCGTAGGGGTCTCGATCTTCTCCGCCCTCAGCATGTTAATCACGTCGATGGGCGTAAGGTCTTCGACCTCCTTTCCGGTAGGCGCCCTGAGGACCTTCTCGACCCTCACGACCTGGGCGAGCTCCTTCTCGATGAGGTCCCCGCCCCTGTCACCGTCCAGGACAGCGATCAGCCGCTTCTTCTTGCCGAGTTCTATGATCGACTCCGGCACGCTGGTGCCTTCCAGAGCGACGACGTTCTCTATGCCCGCTCTGAGGAAGAGGACGACGTCCGCCCTCCCTTCGACGAGGTAGACGAGCTCCGATGAGTAGACTCCCGGTCCCGCTGGAAGGTTCTCGGAGCCGTAGTTGATGACTTTGGCCCTCTTTGTGGATTCGGTGACGTCCTTCAGGAGGTTCTCCCCCTCGCTGGACGTCTTTGAGCTCCAGTCCCTTACTATCAGCTTAGCCCTGTCGACTATCTGCTTCCGCTTGACCGCTCTGACGTCTTCGATTGCCCCCACGTTGAACCTGGCGCTGCACGGACCCACCTTGTCGACGCTCTCTACCGCCGCCGCGATGAGCGCCGCCGTCCCTATGTCAGTCGACATTGGGATGATTACCTCCCCCCTCGTCCTGTCGTTCTTTGACTCGAGGTTGATTTCTATCCGGCCGACCTTCCATGTCTTCTGAAGCTCGTTCAGATTCATCTCAGGGCCGAAGAGACCTTCCGTCTGACCGAAGATCGCCCCGATTACGTCGGCCCTTTCAACGACCCCGTCTACTTCAAACCTTAATTTGACTAGATACTTTACTATACCTGAATCTGGCAATTCCTTTATCTCCGTTCACTTCTGTTTCACTCTTTGCTTAACGGTGTTAATCGTTAATTGATTTTATCCAAAAATTATCGGGGATATAAACTTCGTGTTTTCGGGGATGGTTCTCGACGCGGTTCACGCTTCTGAAGGTGCGAATCTGGAGAGGTTCTCGACGTGGAGGAAGACGCCGTGCGAAGCGACCTTCAACCTGTTGCGCTCTCTCAAAGAAGTCTTGAAGCCTTCGTGAGACAGCCGCTTGACGAACTTGGCGGCGAGGACCGCCCCCTCCCGGTCCAGGTCGGTGAGGATCACCACCTTCTCTCTTCCCCGGAAGACAGAGGTTCCGGTCCTCCCTACTGAAGATACGGTGACCAGATCTCCGACGAAGCCCAGCTTCCGTATCGCTCTCGAGTCACGCGGCCCCTCTACCAGGAGGGACCACCCATCCTCAGAGAGATGGTTCAGGTCGGTCACGAACCTCCCGAGGAAGTCCCCGAAGGCCTGATACCGCTTCTCCCGCTTGTCGATCATCTCGTTTTCCCACTTGGAATGTTGCCCGTCTCTGACAAGCCCGGATCATGTCCCAGCTTACAGCGGGGAGCGTCACCGAGCCTCTTCAACGGGCAAACGGCTTCCGTCTGTCGCGCGACTGGGTAAACCATCCGCTCATCAAAGCGTTTCCGCCTTCGCAGGTGGCCGTTTGGCGCGCTTTAGAACGAAAGCCGTCTGTTCCGGAAGAGGCCCGGCGCTATTTTAGGAGTTCGCGGAGGAGCGACAAGTCGAGCTCGAAGCCGGACACCGGCACCCCCAGGCCGAAGGCTCCGATGACCTCCGGCCTCAACTCCCCGACATGTCCGATCTCGGCGCTGCCTGATTTCACGACGGCGGATCGGCCTGGAGAGAAGGCCCAATGCCCCCCTTCCGAGGCGGACACCTCGGCCCCCCCGATGATCCGGCAGAAGGACTCGACATACATCTTTGCCTCGGTGAACGACGATTGCGAATGGGCGATCAGGCTTCCGAGATGGATGGACTCGGACAGCCCTCCCTTCGACCTTTCGTATACTCTCCCGATTTCGAACACCCTTTGAGGGTAGTCCGATTTGACGTTCCCTGAGAGCGACGCCATCAGAGTGGGGATCAGTGCGTCCCGCAGGACCGAGTGCTCCAGGCTCTTTGGGTTCTGGACAGTGATCTTGTCTGAATCGGACCTCTGGAAGGAGGAGTAGAGCGAACTCTCGTCGGTCAGCTCGTAAGTCATCAGTTCTATCATGCCCATCCCTGCCATCAGGGTCGAGGCTGAGTCCAGGTACTCTTCGAAGCTGTCGAAGGCCCCGGGCCGCCTGCTCGGAGGGTAGGCTTGGCCTATCCGATCTATCCCATAGCCGAGGGCAACTTCCTCCGCCACGTCGACAGGGTGGAGCAGGTCGACCCTATACCTGGGGCCGATCGCTTTGGCGTGTTTTACCCCCATCCGGCTCCTGGCTAGGCATTTCACCATCTCGCCCCGGGAAAGGTCGAGGCCCAGGACAGACCTGACCAGACCGAGGTCGAGTGGGAGCTCGATGGGGGCGAGGTCCGGGGTCACCCGACGTCTGCCCGGATATCCTATCGACACCGTGCTGATCTTCCCGCCAGCCTCAGCAAGAGTGGTGGCGATTACAGCGAGGACGTCGTCGCCGGCTTTCTGGTCGGTGCTGGTGACATCGATGAAAATGTTCCGTGTCTTGGTTGTCAGCCTTGTCGCATCGCCGTTGATGACCGGCGGGAATGAGAGGACCACTCCTTTCGAGTCGGTTATCACAGGGTATGCCTTGGCGCCTCCCAAGGCGCTTCCGTATGTCCTCCCTTCAGCCGTGTCTGAGAGTATCGAGGAAATCGTGGATTGGCCCCGCCCTCCTAGGGGCTTGAACGTGAACGAGGAGCCGACGGCGCGGTAGGAGAGCGGGGGCTTGATGGCTTGCAGGTCGTGAAGACCGATGGCGACGACCTTCCTCTTCCTTCCTAGGCCGTTGTGCAGGTCTTCCTGTAACGAGATGATCTGGCGCAGATCCTCGTCGTCGAGGCGGAGCCCATAGGCGGTGGCACACGCGATGTACGGCCTCACCCGGGAAAGTCGTCCGTCGACGGACACAGAGATTCCTGAAGGCGTGGTCTTGAACCCGGGGAGTCCCACCTCTTTGCCCAACTGCCCTTGCAAGGCACGCGCGATACCGAAGTCAGTGCCGAAGTCGGGGCGGTTGGGGCTGTACTCCACCCGGACCGCGTTCCTGTCGACGCTTTCGATGTCGAGGCCCAGGTATGGGAGGCGGTCTATGATCTTCTGCCTCTCGGCCCCCACCATCTTGGAGAACCGCCGAATCTCGATCCTAACTACCGGCAAGTTCTCTCCTCCCCCTGAGCCAATCCAGGTCTGCACCGTAGAGGGCCCTCATGTCGTCCAGCCCGAAGCGCATCATCATCAGCCTCTCGATTCCAGGACCCCATGCTAGTACCGGTATCTTGACCCCAAGCGGCATGGTCACCTCAGGGCGGAAGACCCCCGACCCTCCGAGCTCGATCCAGCTCTTGAAGGGCTTCGAATATCCGACCACCTGCAAGGAGGGCTCTGTGTACGGGAAGTACGTAGGCCAGAGTTTGACGTCTGCCATGCCCAGTTTCTTGTAGAACTCTGAGAGGAATCCCATGAGGTGCCTGACGTTGAGCCCCTCTCCGACCATTATCCCATCCATCTGATAGAATTCGAACAGGTGCTTGTAATCCAGGTTTTCATTCCTGTAAACCTTCGATACTGCGAACA
Source organism: Nitrososphaerota archaeon (assembly GCA_028867035.1). Classification (GTDB taxonomy): domain Archaea; phylum Thermoproteota; class Nitrososphaeria; order Nitrososphaerales; family Gagatemarchaeaceae; genus UBA183. Next base: position 133,157 of record JAGWHB010000001.1, read on the forward strand.
CCCTGGTCTCCTTCTCCTTCGACTCCGACAGCGCCTTCACCGAAAGGACTGTGTTGTGGGTCCTGAGGACGAGCCGCCTCGCCTCCTCTATTCGCCATCGATATCCCCAGCCTCTGCTGCCTGTCCTCCAGCCGTCCTCGTGGGCGGCCGCCACGTTCGCCACGACGCCGCTCCTGTTCAGCTTCCGGTCGCTGATGCCGGCGATGTAGAAGGTGTCCTGCATCTCCCTGCCCGGATGGTCTTGGGGGATGAACAGGGCGTCGAAGTTCCAGAAGGCGGAGTGGACGCTGTCCCCCTGGAGCTCTGTGAAGCCCATGGAGACGTACACCTCTCTGACTTCTCTGATGAAGTCGCGGACAGGGTGGCGCCGCCCCGGGGAGAACCGGGGGGCCTTGGCCTCGACGTCTATGGGCCTGAGGCTCTTGCCGCGCCAGGCTCCGGACGCCAGGACGGCCGGCGTGAGGGCGTCGATGAGGTCGGGCTCCGCCGAAGCCTTGGCAGCCTCCCTCCCCGCATTTGTGATGGTCACGGTCATGCTGCGGCTCTCATCCCGCCTGACTACCCCCCTCCTCAGGAGGTCGGCTACCAGGCCAGACTGCTCCGGAGGCAGGTCGCGTTCACTTGTACCTGACGAAATCAGATCTAGAAGGGCGCTCAGGGCCTGGGGGCCCTTCGGGTCGACGACCCAGACTACGGGCAGGGCCTCTCCTTCTACTTTGATCCAGCCCGCGCTCCGAGCCCTGCCGAAGGCGGCGGAGAACTCCTCGGCCGACCCGAACTCGGCTCTGAGGTCCTCCACCGTGAGCAGGCGGTCGGACTCGGCGACTTTGCGGACGAGCTCGAGCTCGGGGGGCCTGCGCGCGACCTCGAGGCGGCTGGAGGTAGACTCGTCGATGGAAACCATGCCCTTCGACGAAAGCCATTGCAGCGCCCGGCGGACCTGGTCTTCGTTCAACGAAGTGGCGGCCACAAGCGAATCGAACGTGAGGGAGCCTGGCTGTGCGAGGGATCCCAGAATCCTACGTTCTATCGGGTGGAGGGAGGTGCTGGACATTCTTTTCACTCCTTGCCGGTCGACGAGAGGTAGCTCCTGCTCTTGGCGAGAAGCTCCTTTGCGTCGCCCATCATGGCCTCCCGCTTCTTGTGGTGCTGCTCGAGAAATGTTTTCACCAGTCCGATGGCCTCCTGTTTGCATTCGCCGCAGAGGCGGATCCCCTCGGTGCACTCGTAGTAGACCCTCTCGACGTGCTCGTCGTCCTTGGCGAAATGGAACCTGTAGAGGTCGTAGACAGGGCAGATGTCGGCCCTCCCGCCGAGGCGCCGTTGCTCTTCGACCGTGTCCCTGCCTCCTGTGAAGGCGACCTTGACCCGCTTGGCAGCCTCTGCGGGGGTGTCGTCAAGTGTGAAACCGGACTCCGGGACCCTCTTCGACATCTTCTGTCCGCCGGTTAGAGAGAGCTCGAGCCTGTGGTATATCGCAGACGGGGGCAGGAATCCGAATTCCGAACCATAACGGCCTGCGAGGTCGCGGGTGAGCCTGATGTGGGGGTCCTGGTCCGCCCCCACGGGGACGAGCACCGGCTTCGGGCCGCCGAAGTCCGGGAGTTGAGGCATCAGTATGTCCCCTGCCTGGACCAGGGCTGACATGTAGAGCCCGATCTGCCTTTCCCCGTAGATCGCTTTCAGCATGTTGTTGGTCACACCCCGGGAGAATATGGTGGCCAGCCTCATCACCCGCATCTCTTCGCTCTGTTTGTAAACGACGGCCTGGTCCGGATCCAAGCCGAGGGCCAGGATGTCAGCGACGTTTCTCAGGGCGGTCTTGGAACTCTCGTTGAAGGACAGGCCGTTGTCGGCGTAAGCCTCGACGTCGGCGATGGCGTAGAATACAGTCGACTTCTTCGACAGAGATTGAAAGTAAATCATGTCGTCGGCGGTCATCTTGTTCCCCAGATGGAAGACCCCGTCTGGCTTGATCCCGCTCATGACAGCGTATGGTTTGTTGCCGTCGACCGCGTCGATGACACGGGCGAGGTCGCGCTGGCCGAAGTCGATGCCGCGGCTCAGGTGGGGACTAGGCTTCTTGAAGCGCGTCAGCAGGGGGCCCACAGGTTGGATCCCGAACTCTGACTGCAGGCGGGAGTAGTCCTTTATCGAACTCGTGCCCCAAGGGTCCAGTTTGTCCTTTTCCACTCTACTTTCGCCTGCACGAGTTCAGATTTAACCCCTCTCCAGTTTCAATCCGTCTCATCGCTTGGTTCGCCGCTTCAAGACCCTCCCCTGGGCATCTATCTCCCCGTTCCTGATCCTCGTGGAGGAGATGGGTTTCGAATCTGCGGCTAGGACGTACTCGACGGTTTCAACCGCCAGAGGCGGGAAGCCCTTCGCCTCTCGGAGTGCGTTGGCTATGGGGACACGCTTCGCGGTCTCCTTGCTCACGACTATCGCCTGGACCTCCGGGGAAGCGATCCCAGGTCCGAAGAAGTCGTCGAGCTTCGCGATGAGGTATTCCCTGCCCGGGAACCTGCCTTCGATGAGGGACCTCAGGGCCCGGACCCTTTCGTCATATGACTGGTCGGGACTCTTCCCTTCCTTGAGGGCAAAGGCGTCAGATGTGACTCCGATGACCACCCTATCCCCGACACCGAAGCTCTTGGTAAGGAGGGCGATGTGGCCCTCGTGTATGTGGTCGAACGTCCCTCCGGTGGCGACAGTCTTGTATTTCATCCAATCACCCTGACTTCACAAATCAGTTGAAATACCACGGACGGCGCCGCTGGCCTCATAACGCAATAAAGGATTTGTGAGGTCGCAAATGATTCCAGGGGAGTACAAAGAGTCAGGAAGAATCACCAGCCAGGTGAAGTCTGTCGTCCGTTCGGCGGTGAAGCCGGGGGTCGGATATCTGGATATCTGCGAGCTGGTCAAGAAGGAGGTTGAATCGAGAGGGGGGCGCCTGGCGTTTCCGACCGGAATCGGGGTGAATCAGGTGACGGCCCACTATGCCCCCCAGGAGGGGGATGAGTCGGTCGTCCGCGAGGAGGACCTGGTGAAGGTTGACTTCGGGGTCCACATCGACGGGTATGTCACAGACACTTCGGTGAGCGTGACGTTCAACCCTGAGTACAACCTCCTGCTGGAGGCCACGGAGCGCGCGCTCGAAGTGGCCGTGGCAACTGCCAGAAGGGAACCGAGGACGGGAGAGATTGGGAGGGAGATCCACAGGGAAGCGGCAAGGTTCGGGTTCAAGACCATCGAGAACCTCACGGGCCATACGGTGGACAGGTACACGGTGCACGCGGGCAAGAGCATCCCCAACCTGTACATGCCTGGGATGCAGTCCCTCAAGAAAGGGGACGTCTTCGCCATCGAGCCGTTCCTTACCCTCGGGTCGGCCGCCGGCTATGTCGTGGACAGCCCATCGCGGACAATCTTTTCGATCGTGGCGAGGAAGAAGACGGGCGCAGCTGAGCTGGACGCCTTTGTGGACAGGGTGTGGTCGGAGCGGAAGACCCTCCCGTTCACTCCGCAGTGGTACACAAAGGTTGCCCCAAAGGAGAAGCTGGAAGGAATCGTCGACCGCCTTGTCTCCAAGAGGATCTTGAGGGCATACCCTACCCTCGTAGAAGCCTCAGGAAGTCCCGTAGCTCAGTTCGAGCACACCATGGCGCTGGATGACAGGGGTCTCGTCGTCTTAACCTGAGGGCTTCGAGCTCTCTGCGTAGACCAGGCTGACGCGGGTCGCGTTGGAACACTTCGTGCACTTAGCTGCCTCCTTTGTGACGTAGTCCCCTACGGTGAAGGCTCGCTTCGTCTTCTGCCCGCAGACTGGGCACTCCTCGATGGTGTAAACCAGCAGCTTCGACTTCTTGTCCGCAGCGGGCACAGAGCTCATCATTGCGCTACACCGAGGGTATTGCCTATCCCCGCGACGACGACGCTGTCTCCTTCCTTCGTCTTCTCCTCGATGACCCTGTTGAGGACGAGCGTCACTTTGTCGGCCGCCTCTGCTATCTCCTTCCTCATCACGGTGATCGCTTCGAGTATGCTCTGTTTGACCAGGATGGCATACAGCGGGACCTTCGCCTTGGTCGCGGCCTCTTCGATCTGGAACTTTTCGACCCCGATTCCACCTATGGCGGCCCCGACCCCTTCCGCGATCTCCCCCGTCTTCTCCCCCTCCAGCTTGAGGGCGGCGTCGATCATCACTATGGCGCTCGGCTTGATACCCATCTCCCCGACAATCTTCGAGATGGCCACTCCCGGCTGGCCGACGTATGCCATGGGCCCGTCAGCCTTCAGGACATAGAGCTTCCTTCCCTTGTATTCCGTCTCCGCCATCACGGTGTCCTTGGCAACGACGCGCTTCTCCTTCCCTGCCATGAACCTCGAGACCACCACCGGGCCGATCCCGTCTCCGACCGGCTGCCCGAGCTTGAACGAGTCTACTGCGTTGAGGAGGGCGTCCGCCTCCTGGATTATCATCGGCATGAGCATCTGGAGCTGCACCAGGGTGAAGTACGAGTTCGTCTTCTTCCCCAACAGGTAGAAGTGGCGGACTATCTTGTGAATCATGTTCAGTGAAGTGGCCACCTCGAGGAGGTTCTCGGAGATGGAGACCGTCACCGGACTGTTCTGGCCCAGCAGAGCTCCGACCTCGGCTCTGACCCTGTCGTTGTTGGTCGTCACCACGTGGTCAATCTTCCCGACCAGACCTGCCGGGTCGATGTCGACCGGCATTATCGTGACGTAGTCCAAGAACTGGTCCACCCTCTGGGTCGGGTCGTTGGCTGCCTTCCCCACGTTGACCAGATAGTCGATGGCCTCTTTCCTTGACTTGTCCTTCATCACCTTCAGCTTGTTGAGGCCCCTGCTTATGTCGCTCAGAGCCAGGTACGACTGTATCCTGGTCTGGTAGAGGAAGGTCAGAGCGAAAAACGCGATCCAGATCAGAGTGACGAGGGATGAAGCGTCGACTCCGGGTAACGCCTGCAATGCAACGCCTGGGAGGATGAACACGGAACTTCCATATTCCTCATCGTAAACTCGGACTTAAATGTTCTGGATTAAAGGTACATTTCGCCGTAAAATTTGGGAAATAGGCGCCGGCATCTCGGCTTCCCGACTCCTTTCGGAAGTCAGTAGCACCGGGACGACGCGTGGTTTGACTTCTAGGATCGGAACGAGTCTAGGTCGGGCCCACACGCTATGGCCGGCTGAAAATTGGTCTTCCCTATGCGGTAGATTAACGTTTCTGAGTGCCGCCAAGCGTTTTTTACCTGAGGTGGGCCACGTCGGGTCGTGCAAAGGAAGCTGCTGGACATCCTCGCCTGCCCCATAGACAAGCACTATCCCCTGGGGCTGCTCGAATTCAGCCTCAGAGAAGGGGACGTCATCGTAGACGGCGTCCTCACCTGCTCCGAATGTGGCAGATACTACCCCATAATCGACGAGATACCGGTGATGCTGCCGGACAACCTGAGGAACAGGAAGGAGGACCTGGGGTTCCTCGAGAGGTGGAGTTCGAAGCTGCCGGACGGGGTGGTCCATGGCGGAAAGCCCTGGAGCCTCTGAAAGGACAGGACTCGGAAAGAAACCCTAAAGGCACCTGCGGGTCGCCCCGGGTCTCGGTGGGGGTATAGCCCAGAACACGGTGAAGGTGGGCAGCTAGGCAGGGCGACAGGCTCCAGTGGTCAAACTAAGAAGTTTGATGACACGGCAGCGTGGATGATTAGGCATTGGAGCTGCAGAAACCTGTAGACCGTCGGTTCAAATCCGACTACCCCCACACACCGATTCCATCTCACTGTATTTTCGTTCAATTTGTTATAATTATATACGCTAGTGCGCGTTGACTTCTGAGTTGGCCAGCAGAGGATATCTCTTCCTTACTACGGTCATGGTCGCGTTGGTGCTGACCGCGCAGTCAGCCACGGCTCAGACCACGTATACGATGAAGGTTTCGACTGATTTGGGATCCTATACGGTCGGCCAGACGATAAAGTTGACGGGCAGTGTCTCGCCGGCTCCAGGACCATCGACTGGGGTGACTCTGAGGGTCGAGAACCCAGGAGGACAGGTCGTTGTCGTAGCCGAAGCGCCCGTCGGGGCTACCACTGGCGAGTTCAATTACACTCTCGTAGCCGGAGGGAGCTCGAGCTGGGTTGCGGGCACCTACACAGTAAATGCGACTTGGGGAGCGTATCCCCCTCAGATCTTCGCGAAGGCCACTTTCGGTTATTCGACAACCACCTCCTCCACTACCACCACTACCACCACTACCACGACTACGACCTCTACCAGCACCACCACTTCCACTACGACCAGTTCGTCTACAACTACGAGCTCATCGACAACAAGTTCATCTTCGACTACTTCCTCGAGTAGCTCAGGCGGGGGAGGCATCCCGGAATTCCCCTATCAGGCCGCCCTGACTGGGGTCTTTGCCGCCGTCATCCTATCGGCATACCTGCTCATGAGGAGATTTGCGATCCGAGTGCCCTCCGTCCCATCGGCCCGGTAGGCTTGGCAGATAATTGAAGGCCGAGTTCAGATTTCTTGTCTGGCTAGCAGCGTCCGCGGCCCTGTCGGCAGCCGCCGCGCCAAACTTCCTCAACCTACTGAACCAGTCCCTTGGAGACACATTCGGCAGCGTGTTTCCCGCGATTCCGTTCGCCGCCCTCCTCACTCTGATATTCGCGCTCAGGTGGGAGGAACTCAAGGGAGTCCTCGCCGAGGAGGGGAAGCTGTCGTCGCAGCTCCCGACGCGAATCATTGGGGCCGCGGTCATCGCGGGACTGCTGTTACTCGAACCCCTGACGAATCAGGCTGTTGAGACTGCGGGCATCGCTGTGATCCTGACCTTCTACGGGGCGTCCCTTGCCATCAACCCTCTCACAAAGCGCTTCATGCTCCCCTATGCATTGGTCTACTCTGCTGGAATCGGCGCCCCCTCCGTCCTGCAGGGGGCTTTCGGCGAGCCCTTGGCCACCCTTTCGTCCTCGCTTTCCTCAAGGTTTGTCGGCGTCCTCGGGTTCCCCGTCGCCTGGCAGGGCACCCAGTTCCAGTTCCTGTCCAAGTCTGGAGAGGTCGTGAGCGGCGCCGTTACGCCCGGATGTTCCAGTATCATTTCGGTGACGACTTTCCTCGGCCTGCTGGCACTCATGCATATGGACCTGAGGAAAGATGCGCGTTCGACCCTGACGCTGGCGGTGGTGGGCATCCTGGTCCTGACCATCCTGAACTCCGTGCGGATAATGCTCCTCATGTGGGTGGGGTACGTCGACGGCGTTGACGCATTCTGGGGGGTGCATAACTGGATTGGGTACGCGCTTTTCGTCGGTTTCTATCTGGCTATCCTTCCCGTTTACTCCAGGATGGGGAGAAATGGAACTGGCGTTTACCCGACGGGTCTGCAGATCTCCTCCACCCAGACCTGACACCCTTCACGATGGCGTAATCCGCTTCGCCGAAATCAGTATGGAGCGGATTCAAGACTGAAACCCTTCCTTCTGTTAATTAACAACGGCGAACGGAGGCCGAGCCTTGACCCCAGAAGCTCGACTCACTGAAGCTGGCCAGAGCAGGACGGTCCCCCGCAAGGTCAAGCTTCTCATATTCTCGCAGGCGCTGAACAATTTCACCGTAGGCTTCGTCCTGATCTATCTTACCGCATATCTCCTGGAAGTGGGCTCTCTCAACGCATTACAGGCGGGGACAATTCTCGGCGTCGAGACCGTGGTTGTCATCGTGGCGGGGATACCAATGGGAGTGCTTTCGGACAGGACCGGCAGGAGGAAGTTTCTGATCCTGGGAAACTCCTTCGTCCCAGTGACGCTGATCATCTTCTCCCTCACCAGCGACTTCGCATGGCTGCTTTTCGGGGGCATACTGCTCGGGGCCGCGGAGGCCTCCGCCCTGGGCTCCTGGAACGCCATCATTGCCGACCAGACCCGCCTGGCGAACAGGGACCCTGCGTTCTCCCTTTCTTTCATCGTGAGCAACGTCTTCCTCTCAGGCGGTTTCGCCCTGCCTTTGGCGATCCCAGCCCTCCAGTCGGCTCTTGGGCTGAGCCCCTTGGCGATTCACTCGGACGTGTTGCTCGTGCTTGCCATCGCCAGCTTCTCGGTCCCCGTCTTCGTCTGGCTGCTGCTCAGAAACTACGTAGAAACGAAAAGGATCGAAGCGAAGGGGGAGAGCAAAAGGGAGCTCAGGCTGCTGCTGAAGTTTTCCGGCTTGAACGGCATAATCGGACTGGGGGCAGGGCTGATCATACCCCTGCTGGGCTCGTGGTTCCTTTACAAGTTCGCGGTCCCGGACACCTACAGCGGTCCCTTCCTGGCGCTCTCCAACATTACGATTGCATTCGCGGCCGTCGCAAGCCCCAGGCTCTCCAAGAGATACGGCCTGTTCAATTCGATATTGATGACAGCGGGAAGCTCCACCTTCTTCATGTTCAGCATGGCGCTGGTCCCCAATGTTTTCTTGGCCGGGGGCGTCTACCTCGTCCGTGCTTCCTTGATGAACATGGCAGCCCCCCTGCTCGATTCGTACCTGATGGGGATAGTGCACCCCAGTCAGAGGGGGCTCGGGAGCGCCATCTCCGCCATCGTGTGGAGGCTCCCCAACAGCGTCACCACCTTCATCGGAGGTTACATTCTTTGGCTCGGGTTGACTACCGGAAACCACTTCCTATACGACCTTCCTTGGCTACTTGCTTCTGGCCTCTACGTCCTCGGCATAGGCCTGCTCTACCTGAACTTCAGGCACGTCAAACCTACGGGGTGAATGACTTCAGAAGAATCGGGCGCGGGTTCTTTGAAAGATACACGCCGCTCGTCGCCAGGGAGCTCTTGGGCCTCCGCCTGGTCCGCAGGGTGGACGGCCAGAGGGTTTCGGGGATGATCGTTGAGACGGAGGCGTACAGAGGGTCCTCCGACCCCGCGAGCCACGCATACAAAGGCAGGACCGCGCGGAACAGTGTCATGTTCGGCCCCCCGGGCCATGCCTACGTCTACTTCACCATGGGGATGCATTTCTGCCTCAACGTCACCACGGAGCCGACTGGGATCCCTGCAGCGGTTCTAATCAGGGCCATCGAGCCACTGGAAGGGGTCGACTCCATGAAGAGACTGAGGGGTTTAGATAAGGTGGAACGACTCGCGTCCGGTCCAGGCAACCTGACCAGGGCCATGGGGATCGACAAGAGCCTCGACGGGGAAGACCTCGTCAACTCAGACAGGCTGTCTGTCGAAGACGGCAAGGGTGTCGGCAAGGTCGGGGTCAGCACGAGGGTTGGCATAGGCGAAGGACAGTCGCTCAAATGGAGGTTCTTCGCGGAGGGAAACCCCTTCGTCTCCAAGGGAAGGCCTTCGAAAGCCCAGAATCCATAACTAAGTCAGGGTTCGACCACGGCATCGTGGGGTCGTCGGCTAGTCTGGTCTAGGCTTCAAGCCTTGGGTGTCCGTCCAGTTCGTTTCTGGCGGACAAAGTACGCTTGAGATCCCCGGTTCAAATCCGGGCGACCCCACTCAACACTTTAGCTTGGTTCGTGCATCAGACAGTCTTCTCCATGGCTTTTGTCAACTGGCAAATCGCGGGTTCGGCTGTTTCGAGGGCTCGCCGAAGCCATCCGACACCATAAGCAAAATGTGGAAAGGGGCCATGCAATTTGTATACCAAGACGCATGGCTTCTCCAACCGGGATTGATTTTTGGTATCCGTCATAGTGAAGTGCAGAACCACCTGCGCTGCCCCGTTCCAATCGTCCAGTTAGCAACTAAAGTGCGAGTATTGAACTATCGGCTGAGTAGCAAGCTTGATGCAATTTGCCCCTGGGCCTGGAACATAAATCAGGCCGAAGCGCATGATTGCGAAGGAAACCGAAGTATATGGCCTGACATCATGAGAGAAACATGCACCATTCGTGCAACCCACTATTACAGTCGGCCCCTCCACCAACGGCATCAGAAAGAACACAAGAAGGCCGCCGATGATCACCGCCAATGCTACAAAGTAAGCTTTCTTCATTGCAGTTCAATGACAGTCAGGTGTCGATTCCCCAAAGGCCAACCGGACGGATATTTCACTTCCTTTATTGACTTGGGTAGGCACCTCCTTGACCACACGAAACTCCGTTCGGTGCCACCGCGTCCCTAAGGGTATGGAGTAGACGCCACCCAAGTTTCTGTCCACGCGCTATAGGTGTTATAGTTCGTGAGTGATGAAGTGCTCACGAAAAGGCCTCCTTCCCTATTGATCATCGATATGTCCCAAACCGACGGCGCCCAATTCAGCGGGTGATAACTCCCATCGAAGGTTATCAGCTGACCGTCTAGGGGATGAGTCCCAAATACAGGAGGCTGTTCCAGTACTCCTTGGTAAGTCGATCTTTCCTCTATGAACTGTGAGCATGTTATCGTCGGCATGCATTGAGTGTAAGAAGCTTGGCTAAGTGTGTTATCATTAGTAATGTACTCGATAATCACGTCCGACGCGCCAGAGCCTCCCACACAGTTTTGGGGTAGCATTCCCATTCGAAAGTAACAGGTCAGCAGAACTTCTTTTGACTAACTGTCCACATAGCTTGATATAGTTTCTTCGAGGAAGTCACGGCCGCGTTGCAGGCAGCTCCTCGCAGGGTCAAGACGATTTACAGCGTCATCGCCTCCCCGCAGAGGCTTGAAATCCTCCGGATACTGAACATCAAGGGGCCGCTCACCTACAGCGCCCTGAAGACCCTGGCAGGGTTCAAGTCAAAGAAGGAGTCAGGGAAGTTCGCCTATCACCTCAGGAAGCTCGTGAAACAGCTGCTCATCCAGCTCAACAGGCAGGAGAGGAAGTATACGGTCACAAACCTTGGGAGGCTGGTCCTCAACCTCACCCGACAGATCGAGGAGCAGTCCCTGGTCGAGAGCGGGAAGCTGTACGTGAGGACGTCCCACCAGACAATGGAGGAGTTCAACGCCAACAAGATCCTGCAGTCCCTGGTGAAAGAGGCCGGGATGCCGGTCGAGCTGGCCCAGAAGATAACAAGCGAGACGGAATCGAGGCTCTACAAGTTCCAGACGCAGTACCTCACCGCGCCCCTGATACGTGAGATAGTCAACGCACTCCTCGTGGAGCACAGTATGGAGGAGTACAGGCACAAGCTGACCCGGCTCGGGATGCCCATCTACGATGTGACCCAGCTCCTGGGGAAGGCGGGGGACGACGGGTGGAACGTCGAGTCCCTCATCCATCAGACAGGGAAGCAGGTGTTTTCGGAGTACCTCCTCCTGGAACAGCTGCCAAGAGACGTGGCAGACGCCCACCTCTCAGGGGACATCCACATCACAAACGCAGGGTCCTGGGGGCTGACCCCCGATACCGTGTTCGTCGACCTCCTCTCGATGAGGAACGCGGGGCTCAACCCCAGGGGCAGGATCCCGAACACATCGATGATCCCAAGCCCCGAGAACGCGGAGAGGGCACTCAACATCGTCCTCAACATGGCTTCGATGCTGACGCGGGAGGCGTCGGACGAAGTGACGTTCAGGAATTTCCTGCAGTATATCGGCCCATTCTGCAAGTCGAGGGGGAAGAGAGAACTCGAATCACTTCTCCTCAGGTTCTTCGAGACGGTGGGCTCCCCGGTGGCAGGCGCCGACGGACCGGCCATCACCGTGGACCTGAACCCCTACAAGCATGACGAAGTGGGACGCGAAGTGATGGACAAGACCCTGGACGCCGCGCTTGGGGCTTACCGGAGCTACGTCGAAGAGACACCGAGGCCCGACGTCAGGCTGCTCCTTGCCAAGCCGAACAGGGTGGACGAGACGAAGACACTCAAGGAGGCTGCCTCGATCATATTCAACGGCGGAAGGATCGCTTTCTTCTCGACGGACCAGAGGAGGAGCTTCCTCGGCCTCAACGCGAACGTGCTCTCCGTGGAGTCACAGGCTGACAACATAAGCGTCCTGCACGGTCTCAGCCTGAACCTTCCCCGTCTGGCCTACGACTCCAACATGGACGAGACCTACTTCCGGGCCAAGCTCGCACTTCTGATATCGGTGGCCGCTGACGCCCTCTCGACAAGGAGGAGGCTCATCGAAAGGACGCTGAAACGGGGCCTGCTCCCGTCCCTGGCGTCGGGGTCGGACGCGGTGACCTCGGACACAATGCCTCTCATCATGAACATGGTCGGGCTGGATGAGACGCTCGCCAGCCTCATCAGGGACCCCACCACCGCTTCAAGATACGCGCTGGCTGACAAGATAATAGGCACGGCCACCCAGATCGCGGACGACAAGTCCACCAAGATAGACAGGCTTGGAGTGGCGATGCTGGACCTGGATGGGGCCCTTAGGCTTGCCAACCTCGACTCTGAGAAGTACGGCAAGGCGAACATCCAGCCGCTTCAGAAGGGAGCTTACACCCAGGCCCCCAGGCTCCTGCTCGCGGACCTGGAGAACCCGGAGAAAATCGACTACATGACGAAGCTGTCCGCCGGGCTCCATGGAGGTGTTTCAGTCACACTGGACGGCTCGTCGGATGAGGTCAGGGGGATTTACAACCTGATCCTAAACGCTACACCGAAGCTCCCGTACTTCAAAGTGGACAGGACGATATCCGTCTGCAGGAACTGCGGAGCGAAGCTCCCCCAGAACGCGGCGAGGTGCCCCAGATGCAAGTCTGTCGCCATGGCCCAGTATTCGACAGCGGCCTAGCGTCCACGATTGGGCTTGACATTTTGTCAATAAGAGTTAACAGCGCGACGCTTCATGTCGTCGGTTCTTCGCGTCTGCTCCTTGCTTGATGGTTTACTAAGAATCAGCCAAGGGTGAGATATATATCTCGGACGATGGGGTCGAGGCTAAAGTTATGACGTCAATCGTTGAACAACCACGTGATTCTCCGGATGCCGGAGAAGAGACGAAGGGGGAAGTGAAGATCCCAGTTGAGACGCTGACGGCGTTCGGAGGAGATGAACTGCGCGCCAGAGTCTTCTATGAGAAGTATGCGCTGAGGGATTCGGACGGCAAACCGACGGAGAAGATCCCACAGGACATGTGGCGCAGGGTGGCCAGGGAGCTCGCCCTGCCGGAGAAGGACGAGGAGAAGAGGAAGGAGTGGGCGTCGAAGTTCTACTGGCTGCTTGAGAACTGGCGGTTCGTGCCTGGAGGGAGGGTTCTGTTCGGGGCCGGGCAGTCCAGGAAGTCTACCCTGCTGAACTGCCTCGACGGCGACACAGAGGTGCTCATCAGGGAGAACGTGGATATCGAAAGGAAGTCGCTGGGATACAACAATTCCGTAGTCGCTGTTACAAAGCAGCTATCGACCAGCGTGACGAAGGCCAAAATCAGGGACGTCCTAGGAAGAGAGGTAGATGTCCTTACGAAAGAGGGCTGGAAGTCTGTTGTCTTCCGTCCCTACGGGATGCAGGAAGTCTATAGGGTCGTCCTCAGGAATGGGGACGAATTCGTGGCTACGGGGAATCACGAGTGGCCCATCTTCTACCACAGTGACCAGGCGCCCTCGAAGACGACCACCCTCAACCTGAAGGGAAAGAACCTCTTCATCTCACTACCGCAAAGACCCGACAGGAACCAAGATTTCAGAGATGGCGTCGTGCACGGGATTGTTTACGGAGACGGAACGAAGAACACCGCCGCCACCACATTCTCGGTGTACCTCTTCGGCGGCCAGACAGATCTCGCCGAGTATTTGGAGGAATACGGCCATGTCACAGAATACTCCGGCAAGAACCCCGCCTGGAAGGGCGCTGTCTTTGTTGGGGGCATCAGATCGGAGCTTGACCTGAAGGCCCTCCCACCTGAGGAGAGGTCGGCGTCGTACTGGTATGGTTTCATACTAGGCTTGATTGCAACAGACGGGCACTCCACCACCAGCGGGCAGGTGGGGATCGACCAGGCTGACCTTGAGGCATTGAAGGCCGTGAGAGAGCAGGTTGTCCGGGCAGGGATGTATCCCAACAAGATCTTCATGTCGAGAGAAAAGAGCCCCTACACCGGTGAAGACGCGCCGCTCTACAGGTTCAACATCTCGAAGTTCTCACTGCGAGAAGAGGACCTCCTAAGAGCTGACCACCGGGCCAAATTCTCGCAGAGGAGGACCACTCGGAAAGTAGGCAACCACACGGCAGTGAAGGATGTAATCCCGCTCAACGAAGCAAGAGAGGTCTACTGCTGCACGGAACCCATTACCCACACCTTCACCATTGGCAACGGCATCCTCACGGGGAATTGTTACTTCTTCAAGATAAGAGAAGACTCCATCGAGGCGATATTCGACTGGTGCAAGGAAGCGGCACGCACCTACAGCTTCGGGGGCGGCGTGGGGACAGACATCTCGGTCCTGAGGCCCAGGGGCGCGCCGGTGAACAACTCGGCCATCTACAGCTCGGGTTCGGTGTCATTCATGGAGCTGCTCTCGACCACCACGGGGACCATCGGTCAGGCAGGGAGGAGGGGGGCTCTCATGATTACCATCAGGGTGGACCACCCGGACGTGATGGACTTCATCAACGTGAAGAAGGACCTCAAGAAAGTCAACTACGCCAACATATCCGTGAAGATCACGGACGACTTCATGAGGGCGGTGGAGACGGACGGTGACTTCCTCTTGCACTTCAAGAACGAAAAGGTCGAAGTCAACCGCACGGTCAGGGCCAGGGACGTCTGGAAGTCCCTGATCAAGGGGGCCTGGCAGTCGGCCGAGCCAGGAGTCCTCTTCTGGGACGCCATCAAGCGGGAGTCGACCACAGAATACAACGGCATGGAGGTCCAGGGGGTCAACCCCTGTAGCGAGCAGACCCTCGAGAGCTACGGGTGCTGCTGCCTGGGCTCGGTGAACCTGAGCGCCTTCGTGAAGGAACCGTTCACTGAACGGGCCAGCATAGACTGGGACCAGCTCACCAGGGCCACCCAGTATGGGGTGCGGTTTCTGGACAACGTCCTCGACTACAACGCGGAGAGACACCCTCTCACGCAGCAGAAGGACGCTTCCCTGTGGAGCAGGAGGATCGGGGTCGGGATAACGGGCCTAGGAGACATGCTGATCAAGCTGGGCCTGAAGTATGACGAGGACTCGACCATAGGTTTCGTCGACCACCTGTTCGAGAGGATCAAGAACGTCATCTACGACTACTCGACGGAGCTGGGGAAGGAGAAGGGGAGCTTCCCTGCCTTCGACGCCGACAAGCACCTCGCCCAGCCCTTCATCTCGAGGTTGGACGAGAAGGTGAAGGAGAAGATCAGGGCCCAGGGCATCAGGAACGCGGCGGTCACGACAATCCCGCCGGTAGGCTCCGGGTCGATCCTGGCAGGGACCAGCAGCGGGGTAGAGCCTGTGTTCGCCCTCTACTACACGAGGAGGAGCAAGTCGCTCAGTGAAGGGGAGTTCAAGGTCTTCCACCCCCTCGTGAAGGAGTACATGACGGCGACCGGGGCGAGGGACGAGGAGAGGCTGCCCAACTACTTCGTGACCTCCCACCAGATTCGGCCTGAGATGAGGGTGAGGATGCAGGCGGCGATCCAGAAACACATAGACACGGCCATCTCGAGCACCGTCAACCTCCCAGAGGAGATAACGCCGGAGGAGGTCGAGAAGATCTACCTTCTCGCCTGGCAGCTTGGCTGCAAGGGCATCACCGTCTACAGAGAGGGGAGCAGGGAGGGGATCCTGGAGACTGAGAAGGTGGCGAAGAAGATCGAGGCTCCAAGGCCACAGGCCTCCTTCGAGAGGCCCAAGATGATGGAGGGGAGGACCCTGAAGCTGAAGCTCCCCCAGGGGAGCATCTACCTGACGGCCAACCTCGTCGAGGGGGAGATCAAGGAGGTCTTCGTGACCCTTGGGAAGTCCGGAGCGGACGAGAACGCGGACGCGGCGGCTCTGGGTAGGCTGATCAGCCTCTACCTCCAGCACGGAGGGGACGTCAAGAGCGTCATAGGCACCCTGAAGGGGATCAAGGGCAAGTACGTCTCCTGGGACGAGGGGACCCAGCTGCAGTCCATCCCAGACGCGGTAGCCAAGGCCCTGGAGCTCCTGACCCTGAACCACGTGGTGAAGGAGTCCAGCGTCCCTCTTGTCGGTGGGGGGGAGTCACCAAAGGGCGCCACCTGCCCCGAGTGCCATGAGTCAGCTCTTGTGTTCGAAAATGGCTGCTACCGATGTAGCAATTGCGGCTATTCCAAGTGCGAGTGAAACCTCGTAGCAACGGCATCGCAATACTCGATAAATTGGGCTAGCGTCCTGTCCTGCTTGGTAGCGTTGCACTTGTAACAGAGGATGGCAAAGCTGCCATTCTTTATCACTCGCCCATTGTCCAATCGGTCAAGTGTGGGGCTATCCCTCCTTATTCTGCCCTTGGTCCCCAATTGCCAATCTATTCGACACCCGCAGATGAAGCACGAGTCGGTCTTTAGGGCAACCTGGTACAACTCTTCACTAGTAAGCTCAACCGCGTATCCGCTTCTCCGATGGTTAGCCAGACATGCGTGCGCCCATTTTCGCTTGGAATTCTTGATCGCATATTCCTTGTCGTAGAGTTTCTTGTCTTCTGCGTGCGTCCTGTTGTAATTCTTTGAATATTCTATGTCGCACTTCTTGCAGACGTAGCGGAATCCAGAGGGCGGTGAATAGAACTCTGAAAGGGGCAGTTCTCTATTACACCTGTCGCACGTTCTGGTTTCTTGCATCACCTTCTAGGATGATTCGCCCATTTAACGCCCCATAGAAGAAATCGTGTGACTGCTCAAAGGTGCGAGTAGCTGACTGAGGGTCGGGGACACCCCGACCCCACAACTGTTTTACCGAGTGCGACAGGCCGGGGTCATGTTGGCCAAGGGAAGGAAAGCGCTGTTCACGGTCGTGCTGGCAACGGCCTTCGTGATGACCCCCCTCGTGCTCGGAGGGGCGTTCCTCGGATTCTATGTTGGAGGAGCTGTCGGCTACTCGGGGAGCGTCCTGGCGATCGCATTCTCCACGGTCGGGTTCGTTGCAGGGATGCTCATAATATTCCGCGTGATAAAGGTCGTAGTCGCTTGGGCGGATTCAGCTACTGGGTGATCTTCTTCAGGGCTTCCGACTTCGACTTCTCGACCTTTGACTTCAGTTCCGCAGCCGCCTGATCGTAGGCATCGGAGACGCGTTTCGCCGCAGATTTGAAGGGCTCGTCTACGAGTTCGTCGCTCATTGGGCTACCTTCCTCTCAAGTACCTTCTTGACGTGCTTGAGCCTGGAGAACTCTTCCCTCTCCCTCTCCTCGAGGGTCGCCTGGATGTACCTGATAGAGCCCTCATAGCGCGGGATGATCATGTATTCGAGGGCATTGAGGAGCCTCTGGGTCTTCTCCAATTCCTTCGCCAGCCTGAAGATAGCGTTCTCGTACTCCGCCGCGCGGAAGATGGAAGGGAGTACCTTCCTCATCTGCCTGGAAGCCCTGTCGACCGCGACGTTGCTGTCGGCGAACCCGTAGGTCATACCCACCTCTTTTTCTGCGAGCTTGACCGAAGGGATGTCGACGTCCACAATCCTGCGTATGGTGACGTCCGCTTCCACCATCGGCGGGGTGTTGGCCGCGGTACCCTCCAGCCTCAGGGGTCCGAGCTTCAGGTATGCATCGTAAAGCGCTAGGTACGCGTCGGAGAGCGGCTGGGATATCTCGTCTCTGGCGACGGTCGCCTGCTCGATCATCTCGTCGAGCCTCTTCAGCAGGACGTCCCGTTTGTCGTCGAGGACCTTCTTCACCCTGACAGCCGTCTGCAGTCTCCTCCGGGTGCCTATGAGCTCGATCTTCGTGGGGAGGACGTTGCCGCCTGATGCTACGGACATCTCTATCCTGTCGACTTCCCTTTGATGTAGTGTTGGTTGATGAACTCTTCCTTGATGTTCGTCAGCTCGCTCTCAGGCAGGACCGAGAGCACCTCCCAGGCGATCCGATGGGTGTCTTCGAACGTCCTGTTCTCGTCGTACCCCTGTTTGAGGAACTTCTGCTCGAAGTCGTCCCCGAACTGGAGATACCTGAGGTCCGACCCGGTAAGACCGGACTTGCCGACTATCTCGGCAAGGGCCCTCAGCTCCACTGCCCTGGCGTAGGCGTTGTAGAGTTGGTTCCCGACCTGGTGGTGGTCCGGACGGGCTTTGCCCTGCTTGATCACGTAGCCCAATGCGGGGCCCATCAACCTGCTCAGGCTCGAAAGGACATACACCGGGGGATAGATCCCCTTCCTGAAGAGCTCCCTGCCGAGGAAAATCTGGCCTTCGGTGATGTAACCTGTGAGGTCTGGGATGGGGTGGGTGACGTCGTCGCTGGGCATGGAGAGTATCGGCATCTGGGTGATGCTCCCCTTCTTGCCCTTGATCCTGCCCGCCCTTTCGTAGTTGGTCGCCAGGTCGGTGTAGAGGTAGCCGGGGAACCCCTTCCGCCCGGGGACCTCCTCTCTGGCTGCTGATATCTCCCTGAGCGCTTCAGCGTAGTTGGTTATGTCCGTGATGATCACGAGGACGTGCATCCCCAGCTCGAAGGCCAGGTACTCCGCGGCCGTCAGCGCGACCCTCGGTGTGATGATCCTCTCGATGGCTGGGTCGTCCGCCAGGTTGAGGTATAGGATGCTCCTTCTGATCGCGCCCGATTCTGCGAGAGTCCTTTGGAAGAAAGACGCTTCGCTGTGGGAGACTCCGACCGCTGCGAAGACCACGGCGAATTCCTCCCCTTCGCCGACCACCGTCGCCTGCCTGGCGATCTGGGCCGCGAGCATGTTGTGGGGCATCCCCGCTCCCGAAAATATGGGCAACTTTTGGCCCCTGACGAGGGTCAGCATCCCGTCGATGACAGAGACCCCGGTCTGGATGAGGTCCGTGGGATATTCACGCCTTTCAGGGTTGATCGGAGCACCGTTCACGTCGAGGAAAGTCTTGGCCACCGGCTCAGGCAGGCCGTCCTGGGGCCTACCGAGGCCGTCGAAGACCCTGCCGAGTAGCTGGTCCGAGACAGGGAGCTCCATTGTCTTTCCGAGGAAGCGGGCCCTGGTCCCGCTGACGGAGAGCCCTGACGTCCCTTCGAATACCTGCACCACCGCCTTCCCAAAACCTGTCTCGAGCACTCTAGCGAGCCTCTTGTTGCCTGTATTGTCCTCGATTTCCACAAGCTCGTCGAAGGCGGCCCTTTCGACCCCATCGACGACGAGGAGCGGACCCCTGATCTCTGCTACCTTGTTGTATTCGAGCCCGGAGGAAGACCTGCTCATTTGGCCGGGACCTCCTGGACCCCGGAGATGGAAGCGAATTCGTCGAACATCTGCTTCGCAATGGCCTCGAGCTTGCCCAGATCTTCGCTCTTGACCGCGAACTTGGCCCGCAGCATCGGAGCTACGACCTGCATGCTCCTTATCTTCGTGAGCGGGACGCCGTTCCTGAGCGCCTTCAGGGCCTCCTGGTGGAACTGGACGAACATCTTCATCATCATGAACTGCTTCTGCGGGCTGCAGTAGGCGTCGGTGTCGTCGTAGGCGTTCTGCTGCAGGAACCCGATCTGGATCATCCTCGCAACATCGAGGATCAGCTTCTCCTCGTCCGGGAGGGCCTCCGGCCCGAGAAGCCGGACGATCTCCTTGAGGGCGTCCTCCCTTTGGAGGATGCTGTAGGCTTCGGCTCTGGTGGACAGCCACTCCTTGTCGATCCTCTCAGCCCACCACTTGCTGACTGACTCGATGTATCCCGAGTAGGAGGTCATCCAGTTGATGGACGGATAGTGCCGGGAGTATGCAAGCCGGGCATCGAGGGCCCAGAAGTTCTTGACGAAGCGGATCGTCTGCGATGTCACGGGCTCGGTGAAGTCTCCGCCTGCCGGGGAGACGGCGCCGATCAATGTGATGGACCCGGTCCTTTCTGGGGTGCCTCGGACGTCGACCCTCCCGGCCCTTTCGTAGAACTCTGCCAGCCTAGAAGCAAGATAGGACGGGTACCCCTCCTCCGCAGGCATCTCTTCCAGCCTGCCGCTGATTTCACGAAGCGCCTCGGCCCACCTGCTGGTCGAGTCGGCCACCAGGACGGTGTCGTAGCCCATGTCCCTGTAGTATTCGGCCATGGTCACGCCCGTGTAGATGCTCGCCTCCCTCGCTGCGACAGGCATGTTGCTGACGTTCGCCACCAGGATTGTTCGCTCCATGAGTGGCCGGCCGCTCTGGGGGTCGATAAGCTCCGGGAACTCAACCAAGACCTCGGTCATTTCGTTACCGCGTTCTCCGCATCCGATGTGGAACACTACTTTCGCGTCAGCGTACTTCGCGACTGAGTGCAATGTGACAGTTTTGCCCGTTCCGAACGCGCCGGGAATTGCCCCCGTTCCCCCCTTCGACATCGGGAAGAATGTATCCAGCACCCGCTGTCCGGTCATCAGCGGAATCTCAGGGTCCAGCCTCTCTCGGATTGGCCTGGGAGTCCGGACGGGCCACCTGTGGTAGAGCATGAGCTCCTGCTTCTTGCCCGACTTGTCTTCGGCCGTTACCACTACCTCGTCCACCTTGTACTTTCCTCCCTTGACCACTTCCTTCACCTTGGCGTTCGGCGCCGTCGGCGGAACGAGGATTTTGTGGTCGATGAGCGGGGTCTCCTGGACCGAGCCCAGAATCGTCCCTCCTACGATCTCGTCCCCCTTCTTGACAGCCGGGACGAACTCCCACTCCTTGTCGAAAGAGATCGAGTTGGCAATGACACCCCTCGTGATGAAAGCGCCTGCCTTCTGTGCGATGACGTCGAGGGGCCTCTGTAGCCCGTCGTAGATCGTGCCTATCATGCCCGGCCCCAGCGTCGTTGACAGCGGCTGACCCGTCCCAAGGACCGGTTCACCTGGCCTCAGACCGCTGGTGGATTCATACACTTGGACAAATGCGATGTCGCCGGTAAGTTTAATCACTTCACCTACAAGCTTCTCCTCGCCGACCTGCGTCACTTCATACATCTTGGCAGCCGACATGCCTGAGGCCTTGACTGCCGGCCCGGAAATCCACTCAATCTTCCCTTTGACAGGCAAAAGAGAACTCGTCTGACCGGCGAAATTGTCAGGCTTATAATGTTTAGACGAAGTCCACGAAACTGGACTGATAGTTGGGCCCTTTCAGTCTCCGGTCCAAGAACGAGGAAATATATCGACTTCGACTCCCATCTCAAGCCCTGGGACAATGGGAGACGTAGAGGAGGATGGTTTCGACGCCGCCAGAGCAGACCTCTTTGAGGCTCTGGGTCATCCCAACAGAATCAGAATTCTAGAAGCGGTAGAGGTCCGTCCCATCGGATTCGCGGAGTTGAAGAGACAGGTGGGAATCGATAGCTCCGGTCATCTGACGTTCCATCTGGGGAAGTTGAGCGGGCTGGTCTCGCTCGGATCCGACGGGAAATACGGAATCACTGACGACGGAAAGGAGGCCCTCAGGATGGTGAGGGCGGCACGCGATTGGAATGAAGGAGGGACGCATCATGGGAGGCCGATAGAAGTGCGGAGAATCTTGGTGGTTGGCGCTGTGGTCGTGATCATACTTCTCGCCGCTGTAGCGGGAATACAGCAGCTGAGGATAGCCCAGCTGACTACCGCCCCCGCCGGCACTGTTTCGCTTTCTGGAAAGAGCTTCTGGGCAGCCTCTTTGCCTCTCAGCGAGCTCCCAGCGGGCAGTAATTTCACTTTCATTTTTCACGGAGTGAAATTCACGTTCGCTCCCACTCTCGCAGGCGGGGGAGGGACGCTGGGCAATATCACCGTGACCTTCAAGGCGGCAAATGGGACTTCGATACAGTCGTCGGTGCCAGTTACGGTATGTCTGGCCCCCGGAAACGGCGGGCTCCAGCAAGGCAATGCAATCGTGACCTATGCCTTTGGGGCCGGCGTAGCGTACACTGTGACATTTCCGGATGGGACTAGCGAGCACTCTGTGTTGCCGCAGGTCTCTGGTTGTTCATCAACTGCTTCATCCGGTGCTTTACAGACGACGCCGTGGTTCTCCGCGCACACGAACCCTCAGGTTGCCTTGGGCGAGGGCGGCGGAATGATTACAATGTACGTGAGCGCCTGAACCCAGACTAGACTTTCATTAGTATCGCAGCGACCGCCTTTCTAAGGTCGGGCCTCATCCTTTCGAGCCTTGCCTCGAAGGTGTTGTCGAACCTTATCGAGCCGTCGGAGGTCGTGAGGACGATGCCGCCCATGGTTTCGACCGGCGCGTCGTCAAGGACAAGCTTCGCCTTGGTGTCGAGCCTCTTGATCGCAGACGCGACCGCCTTCTTGTCCTTGGGAGCACACTGAATCTTGGCTCTTGGGCCTATGACGTCAATTCCTTCCTGAATCAGCTTGGCGATGGCCTTCTCGTGGGCCGCCCCGGAAGTTGCTGATACCTCCTTCGTCGCCATGTCGAACGCTTCGTTCACTGCCTTCTCCAAGGACCTCAACTGAGCGTTCCTAGTTTCGAGCTCGGCCGACCCTATGATCTGCCTTCGAACCGACTCCGCCTGTCTCAGACTCGTCTCGAGTATCTTGTCGACGGCCTCGGCCGTCTCCTTCCGGACCGACTCGATCTTCGCGAGCACTTCCATCCGTCCGGCCTCGAGGTCTGCCAAGACCTCGGATTCGAATTCTCCTGAAACTTTCTCTAATGTGTCGGAAGCCGCTTTGCTCATTCCATCAGACTCCCAATATCGCCCTAAGCATCGCCCTGTACTCTACCTTCTCCTTCTTGCTCCCCGGACCGGGCACTTCGTAGATGAGCGGTATCGCCTTCTTCGATTTCATCACAGTCAGCTGGTCAGATATCGGCTTCGAGACCTCGTCGCTGACCATGATCAGACCGACGGTCGGGTCCTTGGACAGGGCCTCGATCTTCTCGAGGGCCGCAGACGAAGTTGGTGCATATTCGCCGCTGACGCCGGAGAGGACGAATCCGGTGACGAACGCCTTCCCGCCGACGGCCACTACCTTCACCCTGTTTCACCCAGGAGCCTTGAGGCGACCAACTTTGCCGCCTCTGACCTGTGCTTTGAGATTGAGCTTTCGAAGGCCCTCAGGTCGCTTTCGCCCTTCTTCTTGATGCGGCCTGCCTCCTCCTCGGCGTCCTCCTTGGCTTTCGCGACCCTTTGGGATGCGATTTCCTGGGCCCTCGAGATCGCTGCGGCCTTTGCCGCTTCGGCCCAGTCGGCCGCGTCCTTCGTCACCCTGTGCTTCGCATCTGAGGCTTCCGCCTTCGCCCTGGCCAGCTCCGACTCGAATTCGACCAAGGCCTTGACAGTCTCTTCGATGGCGGAACTCATGTAAACTGATTTTCGTCTGCCTCGGATTTACGTAATTAAACGTTCGGCGGGGGAAATAGCGTCAGTCGAGAGCCCTCCAACAGTGGAGTTGCCACTCCCGTACGTGCCATCCTTGACGCGGAGAGCAGCGTGGCTAGGAGTACGAACCGAACCCTTGGAATGTTCTGGTAAGCAGGCGTATATCTGCCCACCACCAATAGCAGGCATGAGACGGAGGGCAAGTGCCAGTATTGCAGAGTATAGGCCGATATTCAGCCGGACCCACTATCAATGGTACAAGACAAACGTGGGAGCGGCCGCCGCCGTCGTCGTCATTGTAGTGGCTCTCGGCTTCTTCTTCTTTGTTCCCGTCCTTCCTGGGACTAACGGTAGTTGCATCTATTACCCTCCGCAGCAGCAGCACCAATCGGTTTCGTTCTATCTGTTCGGGGTCGGGATGACATCTTCATACGGGCAACTGTATTAGGAATGGGGTCCATCGCCACATTGTCTCTGAGACGTCCTTTCCAATCACGCCGTCGATGGTCCGGGTCCGGCCGTCAACCGAAGAGCTCCCAGAACATGCCTATGAGGTGAGTTTCAGGATTGCCCGGGCCACTTCGCCGTCGGACTGCTCGAGTGCCGCCGCCGCCCTCTCCTTGGAAACGCCGGTCTGCTGCTGGACGAGGAGGATGTCCTCCTCGCTGAACGTCTTTTTCTCCACCTCGACCTCCTCGACCTCGCCCATCACCTGGAAGACCCTCTGCCCCTGGGCGTTCACCTCGGAGACAGAGGCGTTGGTGATGTGCATCTCTATGTCGGGGGTCTTGATCACTACTTCCTGTACGTTGGGTATCTCCTTCATGTTGATCCCCATGCGGTCCATCATCCTCCTTGCGTTTCTGTTGTCCATCTTCATTTTGCGAGACCTAATCTGACCTTTACAGCCACCCCGGTCTTAAACTGTCCCATCGAGTTCCCATTGAGGACGGCCATTCCCACCCCGATCACCCGCCATTTCCCGTCGACGACGGCGACTTCGCTCTTTGGGTAGATGTTCTTACCCGCCCGTTTCACGAATTTGCAGAACACGGACTTCCCTCCTCTGACGAACTCGGCGACGTTGTCGTTGACCTGGACGCAGTTCTCGCGGAATCTCGGGCTCTTGGAGAGGACGGTGGCTCCATAGAGGGACAGGGCCATGGCGCCGTTGGGTTTCACCGTGGCGAAGAGCTTTCCGTCATGGTGGACGAGCTTGACCCTCCCCGACCTGCGGGAGTAGAAGAGGCGGAATCCGTCCTTGGGCAGGGCCCTGCTCACGCCCCGGCCGAACAGGTAGTCGACCATGATCCCCAGCCGCCGGTTCTCGTCCTGAGAGCCCAAACGCGTTTGACGCCTTGAAGTCGCCGATAAAAGTCGTGGGCTCGACCGCCTCGTTAAATACGGAAGACAGCGGGAATGTTGACGTAGCATCCGGGCTGCTTATCCAGCTGGGCTCCACGGCGGGTCTGGTCCTGCTCCTGGTCTCGCTGGCGATGATGGTCGCAGCAGGGTTCTAGCCCGCGCCCCGGAATCGTTCTTGTAGTGGCTCGGCCCGGGCCGTGTCGGGTCTGTCAGTGTGGATAGGAGTATCAAAGTCCTGAGGCTGGGGCAGAGATATGTCAGGGACGACAGGACGCTGACCCACCTTTGCCTGGTTTCTAGGGCTCTCGGGGCCGAGTCAATCTACCTGGAGGACGCTGAGAAGGATGTCATTGCGACCCTCGACGGCGTAAACAAGACCTGGGGTGGAGATTTCAAGGCGTTCCTCGGGGTGCCCTGGCGGAGGGTCATACAGGACGCCAAGAAGGAAGGAAGGAGCGTCGTCCATCTCACGATGTATGGGACCCCCATACAGGACGCGGCCCCGCAGCTCAGGGGCTTGGACAAGATCCTCATCGTCGTCGGAGGGCCCAAGGTCCCCGGGAGGGTGTACCACGAGGCAGACTTCAACGTCGCCGTCACCTCGCAGCCCCACTCTGAAGTGGCGGCCCTGGCGATAGCCCTGCACGAGGTTCAGAGCGGGGAAGAGCTTAAGAGGACGTTTCAAAAAAGTAGACTTAGAATCTTGCCTTCGGCCCGGGGCAAGAGAGTTGTAGAAAATTGAAGATTGAATACGAAGACACCTTTGTAAAGGTAGCAGGACTCATAGGGGGTCCGGACTACGTGCGGGTAGCCCGGGCTCTGCTCAACAACGAGAACGCCACGGACGAAGAAATAGCTTCAGCCACGGGACTGAAGATCAAGACTGTCAGGAAGTCCCTCTACGACCTCTTCGGACGCAGCCTCATCACAGGGGTGAGGGTGAGGGACCCGAAGAGAGGTTGGTTCGTCTACAGGTGGAAGGCCCAGCGGGACCAGACCGACGGCTTCATCCAGACCCAGAGGAGGAAGGTCCTGAACAGATTGAAGCAGAGGCTGGAGTACGAAGAGATGCACGAGTTCTACCACTGCGGCACCCCGACCTGCCTGACCAGGACATTCGAGGACTCCATGGAGAACTTTTTCAAGTGCCCGACCTGCGGCAAACCCCTCAACCGGCTCGACAACGCGGAGCTGAAGGAAGCGCTCCGCTGGAAGATCAAGCAGCTGGACGAGGAACTGGCCAAGTGATCCCCTCCGAGGAGGATGCAGCCTCTCTTCACCGGAAGTACGGCAGCGACGAGCGTATCGTCAGGCACTGCCAGACTGTCGCCCTGGTCGCAAGGTCGTTGGCTGAGGAATTCCAACGCAGGGGGCACGCGGTGAACGTGAAGGCAGTGGTCGCGGCTGCCATGCTGCACGACATAGGGAGGTCGAGGATCCAGACTGTAAGGCACGGGGTAGAAGGCGCCAGTATGGTCGAGAAAGAAGGAGTGGACGGGAAGGTCGTGGAAATCATTCAGCGACATGTGGGGGCAGGCATCTCTCCGGAGGAGGCGAAGAGCCTCGGGCTGCCCGATCTCGACTACATCCCGCACACCCTGGAGGAACGGATCGTCTGCTTCGCCGACAAGATGGTGGACTCGAACAGGGTGAGGCCGTTCGAGGAGGAGGTACGCAGGTTCAGGATAAAATCACATGATGTGGGAAGGTTGCTTGCGCTGAAGAAGGGGCTGCAGGAGGAGCTCGGGGAAGACCCTGAGAAGATCGTCTTCGGGAAGATTAAAGAATCTCATTTGAAGGCGGCCGATTGATGGCCTCCTGCATCTGCAGGGTCTGCAAGCACAAGGACTACGAAAGCTGTTCGAAGTGCACCTGCTGCAAGTATCAGAGGGCGGCCTGCATGCAGATTCATGCTTAGCAAGTCCGGGCAAGACTTAAGGGCAATATTCAACGGGCACTCAAATCAGCGAGGTGGGGAAGCCAGTCCCTTGATGGGGGCCAGGTACATCCCGGCGGGCTCATAAGCGAAAGCCGAGAGACCCGCAGAGCGGAGGTTCAAAGGATGTTGGACGAAAGCCCGGCATCTGAAATTCCTCCCCTCGCTAGTTAAATAGAATGAGAGGATTTCATGTTCCAATGAACCAGGCTTTGACCAAAAGGGAAGGTTTGCTCCTGTATTGGTGTGAGGGCGACAAGCCGAAAGATAATCTGCGGAAAGTCCAGGTCACAAACAGTGACCCCTCAATCTTGAGGCCGTTTGTCGGATGGCTTGAGAACTACTACGGGGTTGCGAGAGAGTCGATGAAACTAAGGTTGCATCTTTGGGAGGGTTCGAATGAACACGCAGCAAAGGTGTTCTGGGCCGAGAGCCTTGGCATCCCTTTGCCGAACTTCACGAAGACTTGGTTCAAGCCACCAGGCCGGAAGAATACTCACCCCAACGGGATTTGCAGAGTGTCCGTCAGTTCAAAGAACCTAATGGAAACGATTCGCTCAGACTTGCGAAGCGAATTCCAATCATAACCCGCAGGGCGGAGACCGGGGGCAACCCTCGGCCGTGGGTTCAAACGGGAGTCCAACTCCCTGAAAATCCTCCCCTCGCTACTTCTTGAAGAGCCCACAGGAGCGAAACGGCCCGACACTAGATTAGCGTGATCCTGAACACGACCACGACCGAGGTGAACTCCAAGACTGCTATGGCGAGCAGGAACGGCAGGATTCCTTCGGCGAAGAGGGAAGCCATGGTGAAATATGCGAAGAAAGTCATCGCGTTCTGCAGGAAGAGGGCGAAGGCGAAGATCATCAGGCCCGCGGTGTAGACGGCTCTGCTCTTCCGGAACATCCTACCGTAGAGGTAGGTCAGCCCCCCCAGTAGCACGGCGTTGACTCCCGCGAAGATCATCGCGAGATCCATGATCAGGGCCATCTCACTCCAGTCTCGCCCCTCTTCGTTTAACCCTTTGTCCAAATCTGTTCCAATTTCGTGGGAGCCGTCCAAGGAATAAATACGGTAGAGGGAAATAATCGATGTTGGGGGACGACTCCGAACTCCGCGGCCTGCTCTGGTTCCTCCTAGGCGGCACCAGGGGAGGCGAGAACAGGGCGAGGATCATCCAGAAGATCCAGGCGCGCCCCGGCAATGTGAACCAGCTGGCCGGCGAGCTCGGCCTCCAGTACAAGGCGGTCCAGCATCACATCAAGGTGCTTCATCGGAGCTCCCTCGTGACTGCAAGCGGCGAGAAGTATGGGATGACGTATTCGCTGAGCGATTGGATGAAAGGGCACATGGAGATCTTCGACGAGATCTGCGCAAAACTTGGACTCGACAAAGGAGAGTAGGCGCGGCACGTTGGCCGCCTAATCTGTAGCAGATTTGGATTTGAATTGGAGCAAATTTGGACAAATCCCCATATACGCTGGGGGTGCGTCCGGACTCAATGATCTATAGCCGGCGTAGGGGAGCTTCGAGTGCGGTGCTGTCAGCGGCCGTGATCGCATTGATTGTCATTGCCGCCGCCGGCTTCGGGCTGTACGTTACCAAGCCCTCGGTGACGGCGACTTCGACCGAAGTGATGACAGCGATGGAGGCCTCGCCGGCGATGGCTTTCATTCCGGCGCCGAACGTCATGATGGCCGAAGGGATTCGCAATGGTTACCTGGTGGTCGCGCCCCTGGGCAACGGGAATTACTCGGTCGAGATCCACGCGGAGGGACTCGAGCCGACGACGGGTACAGGCAACATCTACATCGTCGAGGGGCAGCAAAAGAGCGGGACGATGGCGAGCGGTCCGATAATCGCACAGAGCGCCCATGCCTCGGAGTTCGAGGTGGGGAGCGACGGGATCGGGCAGTACTTCGTCATCCTGACAGCCAATCCGGCGACCAGCTTCGAAAGCGTTCAGCTGGTCTTCCTGGGAGGGATGTCGATGGGCAACGCGACGGTGATCGCCACGGCGACCTTCTAGGCGGAGCCCCGTCAGAGATCCGCTTAGCCGAGAGGGGTTAGTGGTAGGAGACATGGGAGCTGTTAGGATCGGAGCGCGCGAAGTCGTATTCCTGAACTCCGCCTTCTTCGTGCTGGGTTTCACCTTCGTGTTTTCGGCGATCGGCGTCCTGCTGCAGAGCGTGCTGTCAGGCGCGTCCCTGGAGGCCCTGAACACGGTAAGACTTGTCGGCGGCTCGATCATAATAATCCTGGGCGTCTTGATGGTCGCGTCAGTCAGGTACGCGATACCGCTCTTCAGCGTCGAGCACAAGATCCACGTAAAGAGATTCCGGAACAGCTATGCGACCTCCTTGCTTTTCGGGGTAGCGTTCGCGCTTGGTTGGACCCCCTGCGTGGGCGCGATACTCGGCTCGATCTACACCCTCGCCGCCCTCTCCCCCGGTCTTGGATTTCTGTATCTGATGGCTTTCTCGCTGGGGCTGGGCATACCCTTCCTCATAGCGGGCGCGTTCATCTCCAGGGTGTCCGGGTTCCTGAAGAGGGCCGGGCCCTTCCTGAGATACTACAACATCATAAGCGGGGTCTTCCTCGTGGCGATCGGGCTGCTGGTGGTCACAAACTACATCGGTGTGCTTCAGATCTTCCTTAACGGCGTGGGCCCGCTCGCCTCGCTGGCGAACCCGCTGGGGCAGTTCCAGCTCAACTTCCTCATCGCACTTACCGCGGGATTCCTGACGTTCATCTCTCCCTGCATACTGCCCCTTCTACCGGCATTCCTCTCCTATGTGTCGGGCACAGCCGCAGGGAGGGTGGATGGTTGAAGGTCAACGTCTACCTGCTGATCTTCGGCACCATAGGCCTCATCGTCGCCGCCGCCGGGGTGTCTGCCTTCTTCTCCTATCAGGGCACGACGACGAATAACACGGCGTTGGCCGGCAGCCTCTCCAACCTGCACGACTACGGCCCAGCGCCCAACTTCGTGGGAATAGCCGGATGGGTCAACTCCCCCCCGCTTAACCTGACAGACCTCAGAGGGAAGGTCGTCCTCGTCGACTTCTGGACGTACTCCTGCATAAACTGCATACGCACCATACCTTATCTGAACGCCTGGTACGACAGATATGGGAGCGGCGGGCTCGTGATCGTCGGCGTGCACACCCCCGAGTTCCAGTTCGAGAAGAACTACACCAACGTCCAGGCGGCCGTACGACAGTTCGGCATCAAATACCCGGTCGCGCTCGACAGTAACTACTCCACATGGAACGCGTACAAGAACAGGTTCTGGCCCGCAGACTACCTCATCGACAAGGACGGTCACATCAGGGACACCCACGTCGGCGAAGGCGGGTACAACACGACAGAGATGGTCATCCAGGAGCTGCTGCTGAACGCTGGGTACAACGTCGGCCCTGGTCTGGGCTCGAACTCTGTGAGCGCGACGAGCGTCAACTTCTCGCAGATAGAGACCCCAGAAATCTACCTTGGGTACGGCACCGCCAGGTTCCCCATAGGCAACACCCAGGGTTTCTCGCCTGGCCAGGTCGTGGACTATAGCTTCACGGGGCCCATGCAGAACAACACGGTGTACCTCTCAGGCAGGTGGTACGACGCTTCGGACAGCGTGACTTCGTCGGGGAACAGGTCTGAGGTATTCCTGATCTATCACGCGAAGAATGTGAACATCGTGGCCCAGGGGAACTCGACCTTGGTCACTGTCCTGCTGGACGGGAAGAATATCTCAGGGTCCTATGCGGGCAGTGACGTGTTGCTTCAAAACGGCGTAGGGACGGCGGTTATCGGCTCGGCCAGGCTCTACAACCTGGTGTCGGGCCCGACCTACGGGTGGCACCTGCTCGAGATAATCGCTGCTCCGGGGACCAGGATCTACACGTTCACCTTCGGCTGAGTCCCCCATTACATATTTACACAGGCCTTGGGAGCCGGCGTCGGCTTGACAGGAGATTCCACGAGATCGGTGCACGAAGCCGAACCGTTTGACGAGCACACCGGCTCGCTGACGACGCCCATCTACGAGACCTCGACCTTCGGTTTCGCGAGGGCGGGAGACGTCCCCGTCGCCGTGGCCGGCTTCGGGGCGAAGGGGTACACCTACTCGAGGTGGGAGAACCCGACCGTGGTGACTCTGGAGAACAAGCTCGCGGCCTTCGAGCACGGGGGAGACGGGGCGGCGTTCTCGTCGGGCATGGCGGCCATATCCACGTCAATCTTCTCCTTCTTGAACAAGGGGTCGCACACCCTCGCCATCAGAGACCTCTACGGAGGGACCTTTGGGCTTCTCAATCACCTGCTGCCTGAGCTGGGATTCAGCACCGACCTTGTCGAGACCACGGACTTCGGTGCCCTGGAAAGAGGAGTGAGGAAGAACACGAGTATGGTGTACATCGAGAGCCCGACGAACCCGACCATGAAGCTGGTTGACATAGCGAAGGCGGCCAAGCTGGCCCACTCGAACGGCGCCATCCTGCTGGTCGACAACACGTTCGCGTCCCCCATCAACCAGAACCCCTTCGACCTAGGAGCTGACGTGGTGCTGCACAGCGCGACCAAGTACCTCAATGGGCACGCTGACCTCATAGCCGGCGCAGCGGTCGCGAGCAAGGAGAACACCCACAAGATCAAGATGATGAGGAGGGAGCTGGGAGGGACCATGGACCCGCTCCCGGCATGGCTTGTCCTCCGCGGGATGAAGACCATGGCCATCCGGGTCAGGCAGCAGAACGCCAGCGCGATGGCGCTCGCCGAGTTCCTTTCCACCCACAGGAGGGTGGCGGCAGTCCACTACCCCGGACTGAAGTCCCACCCTCAGCATCAACTGGCGAGAAAGCAGATGAAGGGGTTCGGAGGCATGCTGAGCTTCGAGGTCAAGGGGACGACGAAGGACACGATGAAGTTCACCGAATCGGTGAAGGTCGCCACCCTGGCCGCGAGCCTCGGCGGGGTCGAGACCCTGGTGTCGCAGCCCTACAACATGACACACGCCCAGATGTCTGCCAAGGACAGGGAGAAGACCGGGATCCCCGAGACCCTGGTGAGGATTTCCGTGGGCATAGAGGACGAGGAGGATCTGGTCGGCGACTTCAGGCAAGCACTCGCGGCTGTGTAGGCGAGAATCCCAACCAACCATCGACTGCCCCTGCCTTGGTGCAAGTCTCGCGGCCATACCTGATCAGAGGCTTGGTGAGGTGCCTGTTGGCACGCGGAGACGAGATGTAGGTCCCTTCCTCGAGTGTTCCCTTTGTGGAGACCACGTCCACCTTCTCCAGGTTGAGGATTTTTGGATGCAGAGTTGTCGCGCGCCTCACGCCGCCATAGGCCCTTACCCTGTCCCCGGGTTTGAGGAGCTTGACCGTCCTTCTCAGGTCCCCCGTCGGCTCGTAGGCGGCTGCGATGTGTTCGACCCCTCCCTCGTCCATGGCCAGGTAGACGTGCCCCCCTTCTCCGACTTTGATGTCTTTGAGGACACAGTCCACCCAACCTGACGAGTAGGCCTTCCAGTCCAGCCGCCTTCGGAGGTGGGCGTCGGTGTGCTGGTTGGTAACGTACACCAAGTGGCCCTCGAGCGGCTCTTCGAAGCCGAGCTTGCCGAAGGCTGATACGACTTTCTCCGGCGCGTCCCCCCTTACGCCGGCGAACACAGGGTCGGGGCCATGGGGAGCGACCAGGACCTTCCTCTTCTGGTAGTCGTAGTTGTTGAAAGTGTGGGGGAACATGTCCGCGTCCATGGCCTTGACCGAGGAGCTGTCGACGAGGCGTCTTGTCCCCCAGAATTCCTTGCGCCTGTAGGCGATCAGCTCGTAGGTGTGGTCGAAGCGCTCGTCGAACCCCAGGGAGGCGGCGGCGCCCACGAGGCCCATGCCGTTGCCGAGCTCGAATGATCTGGCCCCCATCTCCTCGAGAAGTCGCCTCACTCTGTGCGGGCTCACCACACCGGTAAGGGCATCGAAGTAGAGCCGTTCGAACCCGCTCGACAGTGAGGGGTCTTCCAAGAGAACCATTCCAGAATTGGCTCCGCCCTCGACGTCAGACAGCTCCTCCACTTTCGCTGTGATCCTTTCGAACGCAAGTGCTGAATCTGGGGCTTCGATCTGCATGCAGACAGCCGCGTTCCCCCTCGTCTTGAACGGGATGTTCGGGTTGAGCCTGACGAGCCTGGGGTATGCGAGCACCTGAATCTCAGGACGCAGGTCGGTCGCGATGCGGTAGGCCAGGTATGTGGTGCAGTACCCCCGCGAGGAGTCAGTGTCGTCGATGCCTACGAGGAGCCGCATGGAACCTCCGGTAATCCTGGATTATTTTAACGTGGGATGATTAGCTTCTAAGCGTCGACGACGATCATGGTGAGGGTGCTCCTCACCTTGTCCAGACGCCGTATGTTCCAGGTGATGGTCTCCTTGACCTTCTCCATGGTGTCGGCCTCCACGCGGGCTACGATGTCGTAGACCCCATAGACCACGTAGACTTCCTTCACATTTTGTATTTCCCTGAGCTTCTTGAGGAGATCTTCCTCTGCCCCAAGGTCAGCATTAACGAGAACGAAATGCTTGTGGCGTGGCCACTAATCACCCTCTATTGTCAATCCCCATGTTCCTCTGTAGTATTAACCCTTGCTCCTTAAATCCATGGAACCCTCAATAAAGTGTGAAGCCTAACCGCTCATGGGGCCAAATCGCTGGATACTTCGACGGCGACGGTAGCGTAGCGATTTCAGACCTTTCAAACCAACCATACAAGCTTGGCATTTCGCTCATCTTTACAGAAATGTCGATCGAACAGATTTCTATGGTTCGGGAATTTCTCCTTTCGAGGGGGATACGCCCGAGCAACGTCCTTCGCACCTCGAGTGAATCGGCGTGGATGATAGCGATAAGCAGGCATGACATGGTGCTGCTTACTTTGAAGAAGATGCTCCCTTACCTATACAAAAAAGCAAACGAAGCAAAATCGGTCATCGACTACTTCGAAGGCAGGACGACAGGCAACGAGCTCATCGAAGTGTTCAAGCGAGAAGTAGAGGCCGGAAGACGAGAAAGGAAGGCCCACCGGGTGAAAGTTGATGTTCCCTTCAGGTATCCTGAAGGTGCAATCATAATGAAGGAGATCCGAAGAAGTCGCCTCAGGGACGCCTTCGGCAGATTTCGGGCGAAAGTGAC
Organism: Nitrososphaerota archaeon; assembly: GCA_028867035.1. Taxonomy (GTDB): domain Archaea; phylum Thermoproteota; class Nitrososphaeria; order Nitrososphaerales; family Gagatemarchaeaceae; genus UBA183. The sequence continues at coordinate 166,949 of JAGWHB010000001.1, forward strand.
CCCGCAAGACTTTCTGGACATACGTAGAGAGCACTTCGAGGGAAACTCGAAGATACGGGAGCTCATGATGAAATACCCACAGTATTCGAAGGAAACCATCCGCCGAATCTTGGGGAGGGGCCGAGGCTATGTGGGCGTGGAAGACATAGGCCGCGTCGACACGACCGACACCACCATAAGGGACCCCCGAAGGGCACGGCAAGGAACCGATGTAGCTTGTTAGGCGTATTCGCGATGGAGATGGGCCAGGACGACCCCACGAAGTGCACAGCCAGGAAGATGATACAGATGGACCTCGCCAAGGGGGTGAGCAGGAAGTTCCACGCCTCGGACAAGGTGATCGTGCTGAACCCATGGGCGCACAGGGTCCTCTCCCCTCCCGACAGAGGGGCGAAGTCGGTGCTGGCCGTTGACTGCTCGTGGAACCAGGCGCAGGAGGTGTTCTTCAGGAGGCTGGGGGGGAAGCACAGGCGGCTGCCTACCCTGCTGGCTGCGAACCCCACCAACTACTCCAGGGCCGAGATGCTGAGCTCGGTGGAGGCGGTCGCGGCGACAATGTACATCCTTGGTGAGGTCGAGGAGGCAGGGAGCTATCTCGACATATACAAGTGGGGCCCAAACTTCCTGACCCTCAACCAGGAGCCGCTGGAGGCGTACCGCAGGTCGCGGACCGAGGGAAAGGTGCTGAAGTCCGAGCGGGAGTATTTCCCCCAGCTCTTCGAAGTGTGAGAAACGGTTAATTGGGCTGGGCCGTCGTGCCCCTCCGACGCGAGCCGGTGGACGGGCCACGGGGATCTCCTGGGGAAGTTCCTCCCTCAGAGCAGGACGCGCGGCGCCAGGAGGCGCGACCCGAGAGGGTCGGCTCCAGAACAGAAACGAGACCCGGCCCATCGCGGGCGATGATAGGGTGACCTTGAGGTCGGTGGGGACCGGGATGAAACGGCTGACCCGCGCGGAGCAAGGCCAAACGTGGTCGATGAAAGGCCTGCGAGAGACCAGGGTAGGCCGCTGAGCTGAATCCCGCCTAGAACAGAAGGAGGACTACGGCCGGGACGCGTCGATACGCCCTTCGGGGAGGCCAGAGCCCTCCCCCGAGGGACCTTGAACAAGACTGCGGCAGCTGCTACGGTTGGACGTGTGAGATGATCGACGTGCCGTTTCGTTTTTCGACCCTGAATATGTGGTCGGCCATTGACTCGAGCTCCCTTTCGTGCGACACCAGGATGACCTGCCTGGAATCGAGTTCTTCTAGGAGCCCCCTCATCTTGTATACCTGCTCTTTGCTGAAGCCGTCCGTCGGTTCGTCAAGGATTACGAGCTCGGGCTGGGTGGATACACTCTCTCTCACCACAGAATTGAGGGCGAATCTGTAGGCGAGTGCCATGCTCGTACGCTCGCCTCCACTGAGGGCCTCGAAGTCCTGCTCGAATCCTTCCCTTTCGAACAGAGGGGAGAAGTCTTCCTTGACGCGGACGGTCATGTCGGGATCGTCTACCAACGAGGAGAAGAACCTCTGGAAATGCTCGGTGAACCTGGCGGCCGCCTGCGCAAGAGTCTGCTTCTCAATCAGCTCGACGGTGGGTCTGAAGTAGACGGAGAGCCATCCCTGGTAGCTTGTCAGCCGTCGAGCTTCGTCCAGCTTCGCCTGCTTATCCTTGACTTCTACCGAAAGGCGCTGGAGCTCCCTGGCACCGTCGGCGAGCTCGGTCTGCGCCCGGTTCAAATCGATTCCCGCTGCCTTTTCATCCTGCCTCGCACGTTTGATCTTGATTTCGAGGTCGTCTATTCGGTCCGAAATCCCCCTGATCGCCATCGTATTCGAGGCAGTCTGGGCCAGTTCTGACAAGGAATGTGATAGACGCGTGTTCAATTGCTGAATCTTGTTTCGAAGAGACTTGGCATCGCCCTCAATCCTCATCTTGTCTTTCAGGGCCCTGGCGTAATCTTTCTCATCCTCTTCGAAGCTCCGTGCGTCCTCCACCGACTCGGCGAGCGTTTTGACCGACGCCGAAGCCTTCGCCGCCTCCACGCCTAGTCTCCGGAGCTCAAGCTCTGAATGCTCTGCCCTGGTCGGAAGGTCCCCTGAGATTCGCTGTCCGCAGTAGGGGCAGACCCCCTTTGAAAGCAGTTCCCGCGACCTTGCGAGGTCGGCCTCCAGTGTCATTTTGGTGTCCTCCAATCGGGTGAGCTTCTCCCTTTCTCGGTTCAGTTTGACGTCGAGGGCTCTTGCCCTCGAGCGGGGCTTCGCTCTGGCTTCAAAGCTCCTGATAATTGGTTCTGTCTCCCCAGCTAGCTGGGCCTCTAGGCCACGGAGCTTTTCTTCCCGTTCCTCTAGCTCCACTTGGATGTCGGCGGCCTGCTGTTTGAGAAGAGGGACTTTTGCCTCGTTCTTGCCCAAGCTTTCCCGCTGACCGATCGAGTCCTTCCAATCGGTCTCCAGGGTCCTGACCAATCTGTTCGAGTCTTCAGCTTTTTCCTTGAGCATTGGGATTTCCGATTCGAGCAGAGCCATGGTCTTCGATTTCTCTTCCATCTCGTCCTTTTTCTCTTCCAAGTCTTCGCTGGCCCTCTTCAGCCCGTAAGCCTTCTCCTTGATCGTCCTCTCCACGATGACCGAATTCTCGGCAGCCACCTGGTAGCTCTGTGCACCCAGGACCCTGCGTATCACGTGGAGCCTCTCTTCGGGATTCCGCAATAGAATCTCCTTCATTTGCTCTTGGGGTGTGAAGACGGCGTACCTGTAGACCAGACTCTCGGCCTTCGGGTGGGTCGGCTCGTTGAACCCCAGGATGGAGACAATGCGTTCCTTGAGGTCGCTGGGAGAAAGCCTGGTTCTATCGCTTCCCGTAGAGATGTAGCATTCGTCCTGCACGACCTCGTCCCCCTTCGCCCTCAGCCGTCGATCGATATTGTAGAGCGTGTCGCCTGATTCGAAGGTGACAGACACCCTGCCTTCCTTCCTTCCCTCGCTCAGCAGGTGGGCTCCCCTCATGTCGCTGAACCCGAAGAGGGCGAATTCTAGAGCGTAGAGCAGAGTCGACTTTCCTGAGCCTATGTCCCCTTCTAGGAGGACGACGCCGTCGGGGAGTTCGATGCGGGTCTCTCCCCCATCGTTGTAGCTCCTGATGTTCGTCAAGGCTATGCTTCTTACTAGCATTAGTCGTCCTCCTTGACGCCGAGGATGTCGAGGCCCGCCTTGGAAGTCCTGTCTTCGAACTCCCCTTTGTTCTCGTTTTCCTTTCTTCCCTCCTTCAAGGCGTTCAGGAGGTTCAGGGCAAGGGCCACCCCTTGCTCCCCTCGCAGTTTTTGTTCTTCTGATTTCACATGGACGACCTCCCTTTCGAACAGCTCGCGCTCAGTGACCTGGATGGGCTTGTGCGGACTTGGTTCTGTCGCCAATTCGTGGGATGTCAGATGGCTGTAGTTGGAGAGGACGATAAGAGGGCCTGAGGCTAGGAGCCGCTTCCTTATCGCGAAGAAATCGATGTCAGAGGTCTTTCCTTCGTCAAGTTCTCCCTCGACGGTGAGGAGGACTACTTTCCCAGCGGCATCTGAACGGGCGGCAAGCGCGATCAACTCCTTCTCTGCTTGGGCCGAGGTCTTTCCTCCTGCCGAATAGTGAATCTCGATGACGTCGCAGACCTTCACCGGGACGAACTCCACATTGGAGACACCTCCTTCGAATTCAACGATGTAGAATCCGCGCTCCATGCCGCGCGCCAGTTCAAGAAGCTCCGAGTAGTCTGTTGCGAACAGGGGACCGGGGAAGGCGATGTTCCTGCGACCGGGAAGGGAAGTTAAACTGCGACTGTGTACATGCCCTCCGGCGTAGTAGTCGAAGGTGGCAGGGAGGCTTGAGGCGGGCATTGCATCCATCTTCTCGAGGGAAGAGGGCCTGAGCTCCTCTATCGCCCCGTGGAATACGAAGACCTTGAACCCTGGTTCTTCTTCCAGCCTTCTTCTGTCAAGGGCTGCGTATTCGTCCCGGTCGATGGAGAGCTTCTTTCCAGATATTCCACAGACTTTCGCTCCCGAGGGGTCTTGCAGGAAAGAAAGGAGTACTCGGCCCTCCTCGCTTGACATGTCCTCGGCGCTGGTGAACAGGCCTGCGCCGTCGAGAACGTCCACTATGGAGGAATAGTTGGGGCTGAAGTCATGGGAGCCGTAGATCGCGTAGAACCTTATTCCGGAGTCAACGGCCTTCTTCATCTTCTCTGCTGCCCGCCTGACAGAGGAAAGGTCAGGTATGTTGGAGTCGAAGATGTCGCCAGCCAACACTATGAAGGCTACCTTGTCCCGAATGCATCGGTCGATGGCCGTTTCGAAGGCTCTGAGCAGGAGCTCCTTGAGCTCCGGCTGCCTGAAGGCTCCGATGTGGATGTCAGACATGTGGGCAAACTTCGGCATCGGATGGGCGGCGAAGCCCGTGGTATATTTGGTATGAGGAAGCGGAAGGGAGGCGTGCTAGAATCACCACGGAGTTTAAGTGAGATTCCTGGAGCTGCATAACCTCCCATGCCAAGACGGATCACCTGGCTCTCGAACGTGATGGCCGCTGCGGTCACCGGGCTTGAGGAAGGCGTCGCAAGGTCCATCGAGGTTGTCGAAAGCCCTCCCGCGTGGATGTGCCTTGCCTGCCGGGGCGCCAAGCTGCTCTGCGGCAAGCCGAGATGCCCCATAATTGTGAAGGCCCAGGCCATGGCGAAGCAGGTGCCGGCCATGGGGACGAACGAAATCCTAGGTTCTTCGCCGCCGGGAGTCTTCGTGGGGAGGCTGGGCTACCCCAAAGTGTCCATCGGCCCCATGGTCCCTCCGCAGTTCGGGGACACGTCGATCCTCGACACCCCCGAAGAGTGGCTGGGCAGGCCCATAGACCAGATAGTCGACTACAGGTATTCACTCGTCAGGGGGAACTCGAGGGCGAGCGTAGATGATGCAAAGGAGCCTGGGAGGCTCCTTTCCTCCCTGCAGGAGCTTGCGATGGCAGCAAGGCCCGTCGACACCGAGCTTAAACTGACGAAAGCCCCGCGGAGGATACTTACGCTTAGCGAGGACACCCAGCCCTACGGCCCCTCGGGGCCCCTCGACAGATTCAAGATCGACAACCCGTCAGTCGACAGGAGGGTGCAGACAGCGTACTACGACAGGGACCTGGACGCGGCGGGGGCGGTGGACGAGCTCTACAGGAAGGGGGTGCTGGTCACACGCATCCAGAAGGCGTTCTCGCTCGGGATGTTCGGAGTGGGCCCGAGGAGGAAGATCGTCCCCACCAGATGGAGCATCACGGCAGTGGACAGCTCCATTGGCCTGGAGCTCATCGAGAAGATCAAGCACAGACCGACGATAGACGAGTACAGGGTCTACGGCTTCGACGTCTACGACAACCAGTACGTGGCGTTACTGCTCCCGGAGCCGTGGAGGTTCGAATGGATAGAGGCGTGGTTCCCGAACACGACGTGGAACCAGTTCACCACTGCGCCCTACATGATTGGGGATTATGAAGAATACTTCGGCAGGACAAGGTATGCCAGGGTGGGCGGCTGTTACTATTCGACGAGGCTGGCGGTGGCGGAGGCCTTGGAAGGGGAGAGGAGGCAGGCGGCCGCCATTGTCCTCCGCGAGACATACCCGGGGTTCATCATGCCGCTCGGGGTGTGGAACGTGAGGGAGAGCATCAGGTCGCTGTTCAAAGGGCCTTTCGAGAGGCATGAGACTTTCAGGGGGGCAATGGAATCGGCCCTTTCGAGGATGAGGATCCCGAAGGCCAGATGGATGAGGGAGAGCGTCCTGATCTCAAGGGAACTGACCCAGACGAAGATAAGCGCGTACTCGATTCATGAATGTTAAAACGGCCAGGGCCGAGAGCTCACGTCGATGACCAGGCGCCTGTTCTGGGAGGACATGTACATGCAGGAGTTCGATGCCGGTGTCGTTTCCATTGAGGGAAACAGGGTGGTGCTGGACCGGACAGCGTTCAACCCCAGGGGAGGAGGGCTTGTCTCTGACACCGGGGCCCTGGGAGGGCACAGGGTGACGGAGGTCGTGAAGGAGGGGGAAGAAATATTCCACGTACTTGACTCCTCCGACGGTCTGAAACCAGGAGACCGAGCCCACGGAGTGTTGGACTGGGACAGGAGACTCAGGATCATGAGGATGCACACCTCGGCCCATATCCTCAGCGCGGTGGTCAACGGCGAGACAGGGGCCCTCATCACCGGCAATCAGATCGGTCCTGAAGAGTCGCGCGTCGACTTCAATCTGGAAGATTTTGGAAAAGAGACGGTCTCCCTCTACATCGACAAAGTGAACGAGGCGGTCCGAAGGGAGCTGGAGGTGAAGACGTACTTCATGAAGAGGGAGGAGGCTCTGGCCAAGCCGGGGTTCGTGAAGCTGGCGAACGCGATGCCACCGTCTCTGGATGTGCTCAGGATTGTGCAGATCGGAGACGTCGACACCCAGGCCGACGGAGGAGTCCACGTGAGGAACACCAAGGAGATCGGGGAGGTGGTCGGGCTCGGGACAGAGAACAAGGGCAAGAACAACAGAAGGCTGCACTTCACAGTCCGGTAAGTACCGTTAAGAGCAAGGCCCACGTCTGAAGAATCAGAATGCCTGACTCGGGTGGCAGTGGCGCGCCATCGGACGCACAAGAGGTCCAGATAACCTTCACCAGGGCGAGAAATGGGAAGAGGAGGACGATCCCTGTGTGGTTCACGTTGAACGAGGGAAAGATGGAGCTGCTGCCGATGTACGGGCTCAAGACGAAGTGGTTCACCGAAGTGGAGAAGAGCGGAAGGATCGGCCTTACGGTCAAAGACTGGAAAATGGACGCGGGGCCAGCCTTCGTCCGGGACCCGCATGCTGTGGACAGCATCAAACGCAGGTTCGGGGCGAAATACGGGGAAGGAAACGTGAAGAAGTACTATCCGACCTCAGAGGTCGCCCTCGAGATCGGGCTGTAGACTTCTACCTTCTTCGAGCGACCCAGAGCGGCATCCTCTTCGCCGTACAGTTGCCGCAGTAGGTCTTCATGGCCCTAGTTCCTTCATCGAAGATAGTAGTGGAGTGCGACATACATACTACCGCTCCGCACTCTGCGCATGATGCGACCGCGTGACCCTTGCATACCGAGCATCTTGCCATTCGTTCACCCCCAATTTTTCCCGCGTCGAACGGGCACGACCCAAGCTTCGTCGAGCTGATTAGAGTTCGTCGGAGCTGCGAGCGGTGCGAGTAAGGCGCAAATCATCTGACCCGCCGCCTGTTAATAAACAGGACGCTCAGATTGGGAGCTTGACGTCCCCCGGAAAATCAGGGATCCCTTTGCGCTCGAGGGTCCGGGAGAATTCTTCTGCCTTTTCGTCGGGGACGAAGGCGCTCATCGCCTTTGAGTTCCCGTCCCCGTCGCAGATCACCAGGGCGGCCGTCCTGTTCTTGCCTGGGACCAACTTGTGGAGCATCTCTTCCCCCACCGGGGTCCAATCGGCGACCCCGAGCTTGAGGAAGAGCACGGGGTAGCAGGGACCGGCGACCTCCTGGAGGGCGGAGACAGCCCGGTTCACTCTGATTCTGCCCTCCTTCACCGCGGTGAAGTAATCCAAATCTCTTCAACCCCCAAGGTAGAGGAGGGTAAAGACTCCGATTAGGGCGAGCAAGACCCCGACCACCTGGTTACGCTCCAGGCGCTCCTTCAGGAAAATCAGGCCATAGGTCGCCGCCACGGCCCCGCCCATGCCCGAGATGGCGGCCACCACGGGGAGGGTCGCGGCTGAGGACAGGATTCCATAGGTGAAGGAGAGGAAACCGAGGGCCTCGAGGACTCCCATCACTAGAATGACCTTTGAGAATGTCAGGCGGGAGAGCCTTACATCCTGTCTTAGGATAGGGGCGAGGGCGAAGCCCGCAGAAGCTCCGACGACCCTGAGCATGAGCGCGGGTATGACGAGGCTCACCAAGGGAGCGGCGTATCCGACTCCGACGTACACAGTGCCAAAGAACACGGAACTACCCACGGCTGAGCCGATGCCGGCTGTCAGGCTTGCTGACCCGTGCCCCCCGAGGAATTTTCTGAGCTCTGAGAAACGGGTCGAGAGCAGTATCACTCCTATGATTATTCCAGCTATGGCGAAGACTCGCTCGGCGGTCAGGATGGCCCCCAGGACCACGATGGAGAGGACCGTCGTCACCGCAGGGAAAGTGTACGCCACCGGCGCGACGATGGAGACGACCCCTTTGTGGAAGGCTCGATACAGGAAGATGAAGGCGACGAAGTTCAGCATACCTGCCAAGACGAGGACGAGGACAGGCATTGCCGAAAGCACGGGCGCAGGGTCGACGATGGGGATGAGGGCGACGAGGACTACGAGTGTGACGACCTGCGAGTAGACCACCGTCTTGTAGTATCCCAGCTTTTCGGACTGGCTCCTGGAGAGGTAGTCAGCGGTGCCCCAGCAGAAAGCTGCGGTCAGCCCTGCGGCGATAGGTATGTACGCCAAGTGAGAATGCGGGAGGCCTCTTTGGGTTCGGCTTTAAGAGGCGTCCTAATCGCCGGAAGCAAGTTTGAAGATAGACGCCGAGGTCGCGGTAAGCGCCCCCGTCGAAGCCGCGGAGCTTGCCAAGAAGGCGGAGGCCTTTGGTTTCGACTGCTTCTGGGTCAACGAGACCAAGCACGACCCGTTCGTGCAGCTGGCCCTCGCGGCGAGTTCTACCACGAGGATCGGGCTTGGGACGTCGATAGCGCTGGCTTTCACGAGGAGCCCCACGACGCTTGCCTACACGGCTTGGGACTTGCAGAGTGTTTCGCAGGGGAGGCTGATCCTTGGTCTTGGGAGCCAGGTGAAGGGGCACGTCGAGCGGAGGTTCGGGATGAAATGGGAGCCACCCGCTCCGAAGATGAAGGAAGTCATCCTGGCCGTGAGGTCCGTGTGGGGAGCTTGGCAGGACAGCGCGAAACTGGATTTCGAAGGGAGGTTCTTCAGGCTCGACCTGATGACGCCTTTCTTCAGCCCGGGCCCGATCGATCACCCAAAGATACCTGTCTACGTGGCGGGGGTCAACGAAGGGATGTGCAAGGTGGCAGGGGCGGCCGCCGACGGCTTGCACGTCCACCCGCTCCACACCGTAAGATATCTACGCGAAGTGGTAGCACCAGCGGTCAGGGTAGGACTCGCAGGTGCAGGAAGGAAGGAAGAAGACTTCACGGTCGCGGCGTCAGTGTTCGCTGCCGTCGGCGAGACCAGTCAGGAGATCGAGAACGTAAAGGAGGCGTACAGGGAGCAGATCGCGTTCTATGCGTCGACCAGGACCTACAGGAAGGTGATGGAGCTCCATGGATGGGGGGACGTGTGCGACAGGCTCCACGCCCTCTCTGGGAAGGGGGAGTGGAAGGAGATGGCCTCCGAAATAACAGATGAGATACTGGATGAGTTCGTCGTCGAAGGGAGTTGGGGGGAGATAGGCAGGGCCGTCGTGAAGAGGTACGGAGGACTCGTCGACAGGGCCAGGCTGTATCTTCCGTTCGACGGTGATGAGAAATGGAAGGGCTTGGTCGCGGGATTCAGAGCCTGACGCTTACCTCAACCGCGTCGCCCTCGGGACTCCCCGAGGCCATCCTGTAACCGAGGGGGAAGTCCCTGTAGGTGCTGGTGTATTTCCCAGAGTTCCTGACGTATTCCAGGTAGTCCGCGACCTCGTCGGCGTGGGACTTCACGTTGTCTGCCAAGACCACGCTCCCTTTGTGGAGGAGCCGTTCGACGGACCTCAGGTAGAAGATGTAGTCGACTTTGACCGCGTCCAGGAAGACCATGTCCAGGCTCCCTTCGAGTTTGGGGAGCACGTTTCGGGCATCTCCCACTATGACCTCAATGAGGTCGGAGAGCCCAGCCTTCTCGAAGTTGGAGCGGGCGACCTTTGCAATCTTTTCGTCAATCTCAACACAGGTAATCTTCTGACCTTTCTCCAGATGCCTTCCCATCCTTATGGCACTGTAGCCTACAAGAGTCCCCACCTCCAGGATTTTCGATGGCTTGAACTTGGCTATCGTTTCGTCGAGGATCTTACCCCTCACTGGGCCTATTATTGGGAGACCCCGCTTGGGGGCGTCAGATTCTATCGATTCTAGGACTGCCTCAGGTTTCACGCGGGACGGAGGGATGACCCGGAGTCTAAACCCTTCGGTGGGTGCTGGGGGGACAAGCTTTTTCTAGCGGAAACGTGGGTTTTCCGCGAGTTTCATGTCTTCGGAACAGGTTGACTTGAGGGAAGTGCAGAGGCAGATATCGAAGATAGTCGACCCCGAAATCGGGATGCCCATCGTTGAGATGAACCTCATCGACAAATTGGACATCAAGGACGGCACGGTGGACGTCGAGTACCATGCGACCACCCAGTATTGCCCCCCGGTCTTCGCGCTGAAAATCTCCCAGGATCTGCGGGACAGCATCACGCAGGTCAAGGGGGTCAAGTCTGTGAAGGTCTTGGTGACCGGACATTACTTCGCGGACGCCATCAACCGACAGGTGAACAAGCCTGTATCGGGGCCCGAATCGCCCCCAGCCGACCAGTCGCCAAAGCAGTAGTCAGAGCAGTGTAAGGGCGGCTGAAATCGCCCCGAGCTTCGCCGTGGTTTCGTCACGGGCACCGCACACGATTACTGCATCGCCATTTGCTGGCCTGAGTTGTTTGCGTATCGTAGACCATGCGCTGCTTGGAAATTCCTTTTCGCAGTCGGATGACCCTCCGGGAATGGCGAATCTGCTACCCCTGATGACGTAGCTGGTCGCACCGGTTGCGCCGATGCGGACTGCGGAATCCCGCTGGTCGATGCCGTTCGTAATCGACATACCTCTCGACCCAACCAAGGCCGCGATTTGTGACCTTCCCACTGAGAGTGGAGAACCATCGATTGGTTTTGACAGCATGACTTTCCTCAGTATCGACCGGTACAACATCCCTCCAGAATCCGTCAGATGGCATCCTGTGGGGTCTGCGTCCACATATCCTTCCTGGCGAAATTTCTTGAGCACTGTCCTTACCGACCCCTGCCCAAGGCCCGATCGCAGAGCGAGTGACTGCCTGCTGATCGTCCCCGCTTCACCAATCGTCATGAAAGCCAGGACAGCGTGTTCCCTGCTGAATCCAGGATTGGGACCGGGCTCATGCTTCTCCGCGAGTTTCAGCAACGCCAAGAGAGACACCAACCTGCGTGGCTTCACGGATGGTGTTCTATAACCAGTTCCGTCAGCTGTAGACTCGTCTAGGATAATCACATCGAATCTTGCCATGCAACATACGGCGGGAGGGTAATCGTCTGATGGAGGGCTCTGTGGAAGTACTAGGCAAGAGCTGGGGGTAATTATTTTCGACTGGAAGTCTTTTAAGTGGGCTGGCTGGATAATCCAGCCAGCATGCGAATCGCAGATGTCGCGATTGTGGCTATATTCTCCTCCCTTGTGGTGGGTTCGGATTTCGCTCTCACGCCGTTCGTTAACTTCAAGCTCATGGACGTCGTCGTCTTCTTGGTTGCATTCGCCTTTGGGTTCCGTCAGGGAGCCATGGTTGCGGTCCTTTCCGAAACCATCTGGAGTGTTGTTAGTCCGTGGGGACCCGCGGGCCTAATCGCGCCTTTTTTGATTGTGGGGGAACTCCTCTTCGCCGTCGCTGGGTGGGCCGCGGCCAGAGTCTGGGCGGACAAGAAGGAATCGATTTCTCCCCATGCGGTATTCATAGGCGCGACCTTGGCGATATGCGCTTTCATCTGGGACTTCGAGACGAATGCGGCCACAGCTCTGATTGCCGGCTGGCCGGGGTTGAACCTCGGAGAGCTGATCAGTTACGAGCTTCAGGGCTTCGTCTTTCCCGTCCCATTGGCACACGAGATTGCCGATTTCGCGCTTGGAACACTGCTCGCTCCTGCCTCACTCCTGCTGATGTCGAAGGTAAGGAGGAACAGCTGACTTGGTTTCGAAAGGCGCTTTCTATGGGATCGTAGTGACCTTAATCGCGCTGCTACTCATCAGCTCCACCTTCGCCGTCATCTACCTCAACGAATACCAGCTAGAAGTTTCGGCAAACCAGACCCACACGAACGAGTTGGACCTTGCCCTTTCTAGCTACAGGTCGCTTTCTGGTCTGTACAATATTAGCCTGAGTGAGGACTACAACACGCTCTCTCTTCTAGCGACTGCGGTCGCGAACCTCAACACGAGCACCCCCGCCTATCAGACCGCGGCCTCAGCCCTGTCGTCGCTCTGGGCAAAGTATCAAGCCCTGGCTGGTGCCAATGGTGGCAAGGCGCTCGCCTATGAAGTCCACATGTTGGTGGACTTTGGAAACGGGACCCGCAAATGGTACAACGACACCGCGGTCCAGCCCGGCTGGAACGGGTATGTCGTCACCTTGGTGCTGATGGATGGCAACGTCCAAGCCGTCTGGTATCCGCAGTATGGAGAGCACTTCGTCACAGGGTTAGGGGGTGTTTCGAACACGCAGACCAAGTACTGGTTCCTCCTTACCTACAACAAGACCGCTTCCTGGCAGGAGGCGCAGGTAGGAGCGGACCAGATCCAGGTCTTCAACGGCACCACGTTCGCGTGGGCCTACTGCCCTGAGAACTCCAGCTACGGTCCTGCATGTCCCTTACCCTAGTCAATCAAGGAGAATGTCGGCAAAATAGAAACCGTCCCTCAGGACGACTTCGCCCCTCCGAATGGCGATCTCCTTGTCGAAGATCGGACCGGCGTAGACGAATGTGTGAAATTCACCGTTCTCCCCGCAGGGGTCGACTCCTGCAGGCAGGTCAGAAAGGAAAGAGTTGTCGAACTCCCTGCCGCAGAAGCTCGGGTCGAGGGCCTTGGGGTCCACTGTGCAGACCATCGCCCTGAACCTGTGCTCGATGAAGAACGATGCCAGCTTTCTCGTGTCTTTCTTCCACAACGGAAAGATGCCGGACATGTTCATCGTCGAGAGCTTGTCTTCTCTGTATCTTCGGATGTCCTCAAGGAAGAGGTCTCCGAACACGACGTGGCGGACTCCCTTTGAATAGTGCTTGGAGAGGGCCTTCGACATCTCGGATTCGTATTCGCTGTTCGGCGCTCCTTTCGTGATCCAGACCTCTTCGAGAGGGAGGCCAAGGCGCTTGGCCTGTTCGTCCAGGAGGTCCCTCCGCACGCCGTGCATGCTGATTCTGTCGAAGTCCCTCGTTAAAGTCGTGAGAAGGGAAACTATCTTGAAGTCATTCGACTTCGATAACTCGTAGAAAGCAAGAGAACTGTCCTTGCCCCCGCTCCAAGACAGTATGGCCTCACGAATAGGCATTCCAATCCTTGGCAAAGGCTCACTTCGGCTTTAAGCGTCATCGCAGATGACTGCAGCCCAGCGTGTGTTTCTATGACGCTGTTATGGTGCTCGAGGCCACTGAATTCGTGCCTATGACGGTAATCAGGTAGGACTGGCCAGCCTGGACCCCTGTCTGTAATGCGACGGCCGTCCCGAATTGGATGACACCGCTGAACGTCATGGTCGCCGAAGAGGAGGACGAGACAGAGAGGCCTGAGCCGGGGGACATGACCTGTGCCAAGATCGAACCTGATGCCACTGTGGTCAGCGACCCACTTGGTCCCACCACGAAGACTGCAGAGCCCTGTAGCGAGTCGGGTATCACGACCTGGGAGCCTACGAGGACTGAGGCAGGCGTCACAATCACCAGCGTCGCGTTGGCCGTCTCCGCTCCTGAGTCTTTCACCGTCACGCTCAGAGAGCTGCTGGAGATGGCGGCAGCTGTTATTTCGAAGTGGGCGTTATCATGGGCGAAGGCCTGGAACCAGGCGCTGGTGGAAAGGTCAGTCCTCGCGCCTACCTGCAGTGAGGTGGATGAGACGTCGCTGGACGCGACCACGTCTACCCGGGCCGAGGAGGTGAAGACGAACTGGGGGCTCGAGGAGCTCCCGGTGTTAATCACCACGGTCCTCATGTCAAACAGCACCACCGTGGTGGATGACCCGGTCACCTGAGCGTTCCCGGTCAGGCTTGCGGTGATCATGTCGGAGCCCATGTGGGCGGTGTAGTTCTGCCCATTGTAAGTGACTGTGACAGAGGTGATGTAGAGCCTTATGGCGTCATAGGTGCCCGCGCTGATGCTGGCCAGGGCGAGGGTCTGGCTTGCATTGACCAGGGTGTTCAGGTGGAGAGTGCCGCTGGCGTTGAGCTTCACCCAACCTGCGGACGAGCCGCTCTGAGTCGTCGACATCGTGGTAGCGGTTGTCGTGCTGGACTGGCCTCCCGCCTGCGTCCTGTGGGCCTGGATCTGGTAGTAGTCGACGTACTCCTGGGAGTTGCTTCCCGACGAGTAGGGGTCGGTCCCCATGACAGCCATCTTCCCGTTGGAACCCGAGGCGCTGGTCGTGCCCGGTGACGAGGGATAGGACAGGACCACCGCGGCGGCTATTACAGCGATTACAAGGATTATGACGATACCGAGGGCGACCCTGCCTATGGCGACTCGGTTGGCCAGATGCACGGAACACCTTGGGATTGAAGGATTAAAGATGGTGCGGAACTCAGATACCTAACAATCCTAGGTAAGACTCTTTTTCGGAGTCGGCCCTCGAATCGAATCGTGTTCCGGTTGAATTTCACCGTCAGCCGACGGAAAAGAGCGAAGGTGGTCCCCTGAACCTGAGCCCCTTCGGACCATCCAGTCTGATGTGTCTGCGCCTGTTCATGGCCCTGTAAACCCCGCGTTCCCAGTTGAACAAGGGAATCAACGATTGCTGACCAAGAACTCAAAGGGGCATTACCGGCCGTGATTGCTTAAGTGGACGAAGGTCGGCCCAGGCCCAGTTGAATCTCTCCCAGGGTCAGATGCAGGCCTTCGTCGTGGCGCTGATCCTGGATTCGAAGCCCGAGGAGGCGATCAAAGTCCTGTCGAAGTGGTACAAGGTGTCAGAGCCGAAGCTGGGGATAGGCGTCGTCGAGGGGAAGACGAAGGGGGTGGCGGCAGTCTACTCCCAGAGAAGGAAGGAGATCCTCGCGGCCAGGCGCGAATTCCTCTACGACCCATTCGTGATGATACATGAGTTCTACCATCACCTCAGGTCGACGAGCGGCAAGCATCGGGGCACAGAGAAGCAGGCCGACAGGTTCGCACTGGATTTCATCGCCGCGTACACTCGGCTCGGTGCCGGAGTAAGCTAGAGCCCGACTGCGGCCCAGATCCCGTCGTCGTCGGTAAGTTCCGTGTATCCGCACCGCTCGCATCTGACCCCCTTGATTTCCGCCGTATTTTCCCCTCTGCCGACCACCCGGACATATTCGACCATCTGGCCCGCGTGGCACCTTTCGCAAATCATTGAGGACGAGAGCCGCCGACGGGGGTAATAAGGTGCCTTGGGCGAGGCAAAGGTTTACGTGACAAGGCTTCGAAATCAGGTTGACTTGAGGCGCCTGGCATTCACAAAACCCACGGGAGGGGCCGAGAACTGCATATTCTGCCAGATTGTCTCCAGGAGGTCCCCGTCCAATGTCGTCTACGAAGATGAAAGACATATCGCATTCCTCGACATCTATCCGTTCTCCAGGGGCCACACCCTCGTGTGCCCCAAAGAGCACGGGGAGACCATCTGGGACATGGGAGAGACAGACATCGCGGAGCTGTTCCAAGTCGCCTCCAAGGTCTCGAAGGCCGTTGTGGCTGCGGTACAGGCGGACGGTTTCAGGTTCGTCCAGAACAACGGAGAAGCTGCGAACCAGGTGGTAGCCCACGTCCACGTGCACGTCATCCCGGTGAAGATGGAAGATAGGGGGAGGTTCACAGATAGAAAACGTTTCACGCCGGATGAAATGGAAGAGACGGCCCGGTTGATACGCTCTGAGCTGGCGGATAACTAGGGCACGAACACCGATATGGTTGTCAGAGACGAATCTGTGCTCGAGCCCGTGATCAGATACACTGTGTAGACCCCGGGGCCGTTGTTCTTGATGAAATCGTGCAGTGAGAAGGCTATGTCAACTGTCTTCGAATTGAACGTCCACGTGTCAGCGCACACGGTTGTCCCGGTGGTGAATTGGCCGCAGCTTCCGAAGACTCCCTGAGGGAGGACGCCCCCTACCAGCTTCCCCGGCCCATACTCGTTAGGGCCGTTGTTCAGCTGTGTCCTGGATTCGGCAGACGGGGCGCCGTCGAATGCGATGTAGATCGAGTTGGGGGTCGGGACACCCTGAATAGGTGTGCCCTGCATTGTCACGTAGTAGGGGTTGGACGCGGAGGCGCCAGTCGCGTTGAAGCTCAGGTTGATGTAGTCGTTCTCGAATTCTTCGTCGAAATATACGGTGGTGCCGTTATAGGCGACGCCGATGGAGACGATGTTGTGGAGCGGGTTGAGTATGTTGTACTTGTGCCCGTTGTTGCAGCACGTGACGTCGTCGTAGACCATGGAGTGCTCGAGGGCCTTGATTGCCTGCTCGACAGCGTTGGTCGAGGTGTACGGCTGGCCTGAGTTATAGAAATAGGCGACGTTCTCGTAATCGGCTCCTCGGCCTCCGAGTAGGGTGTACCGCATGTATGGCTTGTACCCCTGGGTGTCGTAGTGGCTGAAGTATCCATAGTACAGCATCGAGTCAGCATGCTGCTGGGCGGCCTGGTTGTAACCCAGGGAGACGGGACCCGTGCCGTTGGCGGCCCTGTCGGCGTTGACCTGAGAAAGGGCGAAGGCCGCGAGGGTGCAGTAATCGGGTGGATAGGCGATGGCGGCGGAGCCGCCGGTGATGTCAGGCGCAACGAGGCTCCGGACCGAGACAACGCTCGAGCAGTTGGTCGAGGTGCTGAAGCTCGAAGTGTTCACAATGGTGGTCCCTGAGCCGTTGGTGTTCAACCCTGAGAAGATCGAGTATCCCTGCCGAATTGCGGATGCGAGATAAGGAGCTACCGCGATGAAGGCGGCCATCAGCAGGAGGGCCGCGACGATGAGACCGGCTGCACGGCGCCCCCTTCGGGGCGGAGGGGGTGGGAGTTCTGCGGATGCCCCATCGGTGGGGACGGACCTGGCATAGGCCCTGCCTATCTTCAAACTAGGTCTGTTTCGTGTCTCTGGATATTAAAACAATGGATTTGGTGCCTGCTCGAAGACCGGATGTCACGTCAAGGCGCATGGTCGTGGCTCGGAGCCAGGACCACGCATGCGTTTTGTGCCCGAAGCGGTGCGGTTAGGCGGTGAGGCCTTCTCTGTCTTCCTGCGCCAGGACCCCCGCGGGTATCTCTGGGAAGCTGTCCTTCATCCTCTGCTCCGCCACTGCGGCCGCCTCTTCGAGGACCTTCTGGGCGTCCTCGTTCGCTGCATCGAAGTTCAGGGAGAAGCCTCCCGTTGTGCTCGCGTCCACTAGCACGCTGCTGAGGAGCCCTGAAATTTCGCTGATCTCCTTGTCTGCTTCTGGCAGAGCCATGCTCAATCCCTCTTTCATGTTCTTGATGACGGAGACGGCAGGAGCGAGCGTGCTGGCTATCTCTCCTAGGTCGTTGATTGTCCCGAGCCTTAGTGAAATCTGCTCCATGGCGAGCTGGGTCTGGGTGACCATCTTGCCCATCTTCCTCACTTCAGAGAGCTCGTTGGCGTACACAGCCGCGTGCTGCATGTCGTGCTTGGCCAGGGACGAGACCACGTTCTTGAAAATGGTCGAATCGCGCTGCTTGATCCTGTTGACCGTGTTGTCGAGCTGAGTAATCAGGAGTTTGATCTGCCTGTTAGCCTGTTCGATCTGGGACTTCAACGGGACGGGGGGCCGTACGGTCCCCATGAGCCTGTCTACAAGGCCCGGACCTTCGTCCTTCTTTTGCCATTTGGTTGAGAAGCTCATTGTGGATTGCCTAGGTCTCCCGGAGTTCCAATATACCGGGGGCTCTAATCCGCATGCCAGTTTGAAGAAAAATTGTTGACAGAGAAGTCTAGTCCAGAACTAAATGTCGTTTTCCAGGGGTATGTGTCCTTTTGTCCGAAAGTAAATGTCGCAAGTCCTGAGTCAAATATCGCCTGGAAGGAAATGTCTGAATCCTCTCAAGTTGGTAGCCTGTCCAAGAGGCTGCGGCGCTTTGCATAGGCAGGAGGTTCTTCGGGCATGGCGAGATACTAGAGGAGCCGATGGTAATCATGGTCAGCAGGAAGAAGAAAGAGCCAAGGGAAAGGGTGCCCATGCGCTACGTGTGGGCATCGATTTACGGTTATCGTTACCCTGCGACCAACGCGTGGAGCCACCTGGAAGGAAAGGAAGCGCGGGGGAGAATCAGGGTGGTGGTAACGGAGCCGTCTTCACAGGACGCCCTGGCTTCGGGAGGACACCTCCAAGCGGGAGCGACGAAGGGGTGCGAAAGGGTGGGGGGTGCGGTGAGAGTCCGCAGGCTACTGGGGATCAAGGCCATCCAGTTGGTGGCCGTGTACTTCGGCCCGCAGAGGGACCCCCTATGGCGGGACTGCCAGCGGCCGTCGGGGTTCTGGAGCTTCAGTATGTCCGAAGCCCACCTTTTTTCGGGATGCTGTCCTATGCTTCCTTCACTTCGGGGACGCTCGGGTCGCGGCCCAGAAGTCCGGTCATTGCGCGGTAGCGGACGGCAGGCTGGTCCTCCTCCAGCAGCCAATGGTCTACACTGTGGGAATCCAAAGGCAGCAGGGAGCCGGCGGTCTGCCCTAATAACCCAGCCGACACCGTATGATGCGCCTCCGAGGGTCCGAGCTTAATATCGGCCGGGCGAAGGTTGAAGCGGATGAAGTTCCACTTCTACTACACCGGGATCAGGGTGAGAGACCTCAGGAAGTCGTTGAGCTTCTGCACCAAAGTCATCGGGATGAAGATGGTCAGCAAAGGGACCATGCCCCACGGCTGGAAGTGGATCCACCTTCGCGGAAGGGGTTCTAAGCAGACCCTGGAGTTGAACTGGTACCCCGAGGGCTCCAGGTTCTTCACCGAATACAACCTGGGAGAGGAGCTCGACCACCTAGCGTTCCTCGCGAAGGATGTCAAGAAAGCGTACAACTTCCTCGTCGACAATGGCGCGATTGCCGCCGTCTCCCCGCAGCAGTCGAAGAGGACCGAGGTGTACGTCCGCGACCCCGACGGGATCTGGAAAGAGCTGCTGCAGTCCAGCTAGCTCCGAGGCTTCTTCACGCCGACGTTCTCCAGGAAGCGCAGGAAGTCCTTGTCGGGGATCCACTCGACCTTCAGGTACTGGATTACCTGATCGTCGGTCATGCCGAGCCTTCGCGCTTCCTTGACGGCGACCCTGTAGGCCTCGATCTCGGTGGGCCTATCGACGTAATCGTACCTCCTGTCCCAGAGCTCCTTCCCCTCACTGTGCTGCCTGATGTGCACCAGTTCGTGTATCACGTCGAGGTAGACGTCGACTTCGTTCCCCTCTCCCAGGTACTTGGCGTTGACCATGATGGAGTCTTCGGAGTCGCTTATCCTCATGTAGCCCCTCCCCTTGGTGATCTCCACGGAGAGGTTGTCGAGTACCTCCTTGGTCCTCCTCCCGAAGATGGCCCTGACGGCCCGGACGCGCTCGAAGCCGCCGAATATGTTCGTGAACGGGCATGAACCTATGGCGGCGCCCCTCTGTATTCTGACGCCCAGGTCCACGCTTGAAGTGTGTTTGCCTGTCGTCATTTGAACTTTCTTTCCAGGAGGCGTTTGGAATACATCTCCTCGAACCCTCTTTCCATGTAGAAGCGCAGGAGCCCGTCGGACCACAGGGTCTGGAGGACCATGCTCCTCTCTTCCGCCGCGGCAATCTCTCTGGCCCTGGCTAGGAGCGCCGTCGCGACCCCTAGGCCTCTGAATTCAGGGACCGTCCCCACGCAGTAGACGCCGGCGATCCCCGGTGTCCTGAAAATCGCGAGGACCCCCGCAGTCTTCCCCCGGACCCTCGACTCCAGGAGAGTGACGGCCTTCGCCTTCAGAAGTGGGGCGACGATGGGAGCCACGACGCCCGCGAGGCCTTCGTCCCCATAGAACGACCGGAGGTAGGCGGCCGTCCAACTTCGCGGAGACCTGGAGGTCTCGATCTCCTTCCCTTCGTCCCATTCCCTCCGGATGGGCGACTTCGAGAGCAGGACAGCCATGGAGTCGACTTCCATGTACCCCGAAGCGAGGAGCTTCTTCGCCGCAGGGCATGAATCGAAGACAACGACAGTGGAGCTCATCCCCAGGCGCGAGAGGAAGCTCTCGGCCCAGGGGGCGGTCCCGGCCACTCCTCCACAGGTGAGGGCCCCCGCCCGGTTGAAGAAGGGCTCTGCGAGCGGCTTCGAGGTCAGGAGGTACCCTTCTCCGCGCCACCTAAGGCGGGCCCACCTGGACCACCAGCGCACCTCGTTGAGCTCCGCGGCCCTTCTGTCAGGAGCTTCCAAGCAGATCCACACCCAGGATTCTCATCGCCCTTACCGTGGACCAGGCGAGATCCTTCGCCTTCTCCTGGTCGCCTGCCTTGGCGGCAGCCTTCAATGTGGCCTCGACCCAGTCTAGCGCGCGGGGGCTATCGAAGTCGTCGTTCAGCGCACGCTCGAACCGGGCCAGTGGCTGTTCGTCCCCGCCGTCCGGCCCTCCGAACCTCTTCGCGACCTTTCGAAGCGCCGCCAGCCTTCGACGGGCGGCCACGAAGCCGGAAAGGTCCGCCTCTTTCCTGTAGTGAATCGAGAGGAAGCAGAACCTCAGCTCGTCGGCCGTGCAGAACCGCAGCGCATCCCTGATCGCGACTATGTTGCCCAGGGACTTCGACATCTTCTGCCCCTCCATGTGGAGCAGGCCGGCGTGCACCCAGTACCTGACCATGGGCCGGGCCCCGGTGAGGGTCTCGCCCTGGGCGATCTCGGCCTCGTGGTGCGGATAAACGAGATCGTAGGCGCCCCCGTGGATGTCGTATTGGGGCCCCAGGATCGGGATGGTGACTGCCGTGTCCTGTATGTGCCACCCAGGGGACCCCTGTCCCCAGGGGCTCCGCCAGCGGCCCGCGACGAGCGTCTCGGGGCGCCAGAGGGCGAAGTCGTTGAGGCTCCTCTTCCTCGGTGAGAGCTCTAGGGGCCTCAGAGTCAGGTCCTGCTTTGACTGGTGCGAGAGGCGCCCCCAGCGCCTGAACTTGGTGGTGTCGTAGTAGACCCAGCCGCCGGCTTCGTAGGCGAAGCCCCTGTCTAGCAGCGACTCGACCTGCGCTATCATCTCCCCGACGTGGCGCGAGACTGGCTCGAAGTGGGTGACGGTGGCGACGTTCAGGAGCTTCAGATCGTCCAGGAAAGAGGCGGTCATGCGCTCGGAGTAACCGAGGGGGTCTTCCCCCGCCTTTCTTGCCGCCCTGGTGATGGTCTCGTCGATGTCGGTGATGTTCATCAGATAGAAGACGTCGTAGCCGAGGTAGCCCAGGTACCTGGCCAGGGCGTCGTAGAAGATGTAGGTCCTCGCGTGCCCCAGGTGCGCCTGCGACTGCACGGTCGGGCCGCAGACGAACATCTTGACGTGCGGAGGGTCACGGGGAAGGAAGGGCTCCTTCCTTCCGCTCATCGTGTTGAAAAGAGCGAGTCTGCCTTTCAAAAAACGCGACCCCGCCTTTCTGGGGGTCGGGTATTAGCTTTTGAACCCGGATAGACGCCGTAGTCCTCGGATGTTCTACGAGCAGGAGCTGGCTTCGTTCGCGGACCTCATGAAAAGGCTGCGCGTCCTCGACCAGGACTCGGGCGTCAGGCTGGTCGGCGGGTCGGCGAGGAGGAGTTTCTTGGTGTTCGTGACGAGGTTCGGCCCCAGGTACACCGTGATGACCTACACCATGAACAAAGTCGGAATCCCCGGGAGGAAGCTCGAGAGCATCGAGTTCGGCACCCTGAAAGGGCTGGAGGGAACGCTGAGGAAGTTCGTCCCCGGGCGCCTGCGCGCCTGGGTATACTGAATCGGGCCTTGCCGCGGTCAGCCGCGGCGCTCGATTAATATCGGGGCGTGAGCGGTCATCCTCGATGAGGCCGAAGGCAATCCACGTGGTGTACGCCAAGTGGTGCCCCCACTGCATCCCGACGACTGTCGGGCCTCTGACTAAGAGGGCCGAGGAGCTTGGGGTGCAGTGCCTCCTCCACGACATCGACACTGAAGACATGGGGGTCGCAGACGGCCTAGTCAAGAAGTACGGGGACTGGACCCCCGACTACCTCGTCCCTCAGATCTTCCTTGAGTACGACGGAGGGAGCATCGAGCACGTCCTCACCGGCGACCCCCGGGGAGTCGCGCTGACACAGAGAGCCGTGGAAGAACTGCTGGCGAGCGAGCCCCTTGCTGTCGAAGGCAGTAAGCCCGTTCCTAAATAGCGGTGCCGTTCAGGGCCCGGCATGCCCAAAGATCCTCTCGATGTGCTATACGCCAAGGTGGCCAATAAGATCCTGACCGAGACCCTCCATGTCAGGAAGGGGGAGGCGGTCACAGTCGAAGCCTGGGACAACGGGCTCCCGTTCGCGAGGCGCGCGGTCGCAGAGGCCAGGGCCATGGGGTGCTCGGCCATCATGGTCTATGAAGACGAAGGCGCCTACATCGAGGGAGTGAGGAGGGCCCCCGAAGACACCATCGGGATGATGGGGAGGAACGAGTACGGGCTCCTGTCGGGGACCGACGCCTACATCTTCATCCCAGGGCCTGCAATCAACGCCTACTCCAGGATCCTCAAGCCTGAGGAGAGGGTCAGCTCTACGCGCTACAACTCCTCGTGGTACGACGCCGCCCAGAAGGCAGGGCTGAGGGGAGCGAGGCTGTCCTTCGGCTATGTCGGGAAAGACCTGGCCGGGCTCCTCGGGAAGAAGATCCAGGACGTCGTCCGGGCGCAGCTCAGAGCGGCGCTCGCGGACTACGGTCAGATCGCTCGCTCCGCGGAGAAGATTTCCCCCCTCATGGCGGACGGCGCAGGGGCAGAGTTGGGATCGGGACGGTCGAGCCTCGGTTTCTCCCTGCAAGGGGAGCACACCGTCGAGGACGGCGTGGTGGACAACTGGGACAGGGAGACAGGGAACAACATGGCCTATGTCCCCCCGGGGCTGGTGACAAAAGACGTCGTGGCCGGAAGCACCAACGGGAACGTGACGCTGATCGATACGCTGACGAAGTACGGGGTCATATCCCGCGTCGACCTCGAGTTCAAGGACGGCAGGATCGTGGCCTGGGATTCGAAGGATCGGGCCAGGGTGAAGAAGATATTCGACGCGGTCCTCCCTGAGAAGAGGAACCTCTCCACTCTGGGGGTCGGGCTCAACCCTGAACTTGCTTACGGGGTGGGACACGACAGGTTCGTAGAAGGGTCTGTGACCCTTTCAGGCTTCGGGTTCACGGGCCTGGTGAAGAAGGGGACTCTGAGTATCGCAGGGTCGAAGGTCCTTGAGAACGGGAGGCTCCGGGAACCGCATACGGGCTGACGACGTCCGGGGACAAACGGAGCAGGGTTCAATGCGCCTCCGCCGGGAATACCTCATCAAGCTTTGGGCTACAGCCGCGCATGACCATACGCTGGGTCCGGAATCGGAATCCTGCGGGCCGTGAGATGAACCAATTTCTGCTTGGAAACATGTTCAATTCCATGTTGCGACATTTAGTTTCTGGAAAAATGGTCTCTAGGAAGGCGTTCCAGCGACATCACGCTTGGAATCCGTTCTCAGGATTCCGACATTCTCTTGTGGAATTGACACGGAGACCTTTGGCAGAAGCTCACGCTGAAATAGCATTCGGAAGGACGATTTGGTTTGCTTGAGATCTGAAGGGAGGTTCGTATATCTAACAGCCGAGGAAATGACCGAGGTCGACAGGATGACAATCCAGGATTTCGGAATCGACGTCTTGTCACTCATGGAGAACGCCGGCGTTGCGACTGCGACCCTCGCGCGGAAGTTACTTGGGGGAGATGTGCCAGGAAGGAGAGTCTGCTGCTTGGTGGGAAGGGGAAACAACGGGGGAGACGGGCTTGTCGCGGCGCGGCATCTTCACAATTGGGGCGCGCGGACGACAGTGGTACTCGGGGGAGAAAGGAATGAAATGCGGGATGTGCCGGCCAGGCAGCTTGCCGCAGTGGAAAAGATGGGAATCAAAGTGAGCGGACCGGGCGGAGATTTCGACGGAGCGGCACTTCTGATCGACGCGCTCCTCGGCTACGGCGCGAGGGGCAACCCGCGGGACCCTTTGGACGGTCTGATTCGGAGGGCGAATGAATCTGGAGCCGACATGCTGGCCGTCGACATCCCCTCTGGGCTCGACGCGACCACGGGAGAGCCGGGTGAGCCGTGCATTGTCGCCAAGGGCACGGTGACGTTCGGGTTTCCGAAGGAAGGGTTTCTCAATTCGGTAGCCCGCAAGTTCATGGGCGAGCTCTATCTTGCCGACATATCATTGCCTGAGGCTATCTACGGCATGTATTTCCAACGTCATGGAATGTTTGCCAAGGAGCGCTTGGTAAAGATCGGATAGGCTCTTTCCCCTTCAAGACTTTTGAACTGAACGGGCAGCACCGACGGGGTATGAAAATTCAGGGGGACCAGATGAAGTGCCCGAAGTGCGGCCGCCTCGACCTCCGGGAGACCGGTCAGGGGGTCACGTGCCGCGTGTGCGGCTACACTCTCTCGCCTGGAGAGAGCGACAAGTTCAGGCTCTACAAGCTGCTGAAAGAAGAGGAGAAGGGAGGAAAGAGCCGCCAGGGGCTGCGGCCCCTCTAGGCGGCGCCGGTAGCCCCGAAGACGAAAACAGACCATATCCAGCCCGCGGAAGACTTCGACACCAGCCGGAATCCCTTCCCTTCAAGCCTCGACCTTATCCTCGCCGTAGGGTGTATGAAGAACCTAAAGCTGCCTCGTCTGAAGACGACTGCCTGCAGCGGGAGGATCAGGCGCATGAACCTCGTCAGAAGTCGAGCGTCGTCAGGAACCGCGAAGACGTAGTAGCGGCCTGCGGCGGAGGCCGAGTTGTCGACGAACGAGGTAAAATCAGGGTAGCAGCAGAGCACGGCGTCGAGTACGACTACGTCCGATTTCTTGAGCTTCGCAGTGGCGCCGTCCCCCAGCTCGAAGGAGGCGCGCCCTGAGAGACCTCCTTCGGCCGAAAGAGATTGTGCAAGCCGAACCATTGTAGGGGAAAGGTCGATCCCGATGGCGGAGGACGCGCCGCTCCTAATCAACTCAAAGGCGAGTGCTCCCGAACCCGCAGCCGATCTCCAGGATGGTAGAACCATCCAGGCCGCCCTTGGCGAGCGCATCGGCAATCAGCAATGAAGTCTCTCCAAGCCCGCTCTTCCTGTAGTCTCTGAGCATCCGCTGCGATTCTTGGTCAAAGCAGCAGGAGATGCCACCGGTGTCAATGCCCAAGGTACTTCATGAGTGAGGGCGCGGAGATAACGGTTTCCGCGTATCCGAAATCGTTTAACCCGAGGGTGTGAGCCAGGGGAGGAAGTTGTCAATAAGGGTCAGCCCGATTTCCAGGTCGGCCGCGCTCCTCATCATAGCGGTGGGGGCCTTTGTACTGTTCACGGGCCTGGTGGCAGGGCTGTTCGTCAACGACGTGGCTGGGGCGATTTTCATAGTACTCGGCCTCATTTTGCACAGGTTTCTCTTCAGGTTCACGAAACGGCTGGGAAGGAAAATCGACGACGCGAAGCGTTAGGCCTACGGCTGGACGGACTTGAACCTCGACTTCAGGTTCTTCTCCCAGACTCGGGCTGAGATGAAGCCTCCGAGTGCGCCACTGATGATCCCCCATATTACGATGGGAGCATAGACGACCTCCAGCAGGGTTGTCGTGGAATAGCCGGACAGCCCCAAAGACGAGCTCAGGTTGAAAGCGAGGAAGACGTAGGCTATGCCCACACCCAAAACGGTGCTTGCTAGAGCGAGCGCAGCCACCAGTCTCAAAGTGCGGGTCTTGCCATCTATTCTGACCTTGAAGAGAGTGCCGAACAGGTCGACCAGGACGCCATAGGAGACTGCGAAGATTAGGTCGTATGGGAAGAAGGTGACCTTCACCGCTGATTGTATGACGCCGTTGATCAGGCCGGTGTAGGTTGCGCCTCCTCGGCCCAGGAGGAGGAAACTAAGGGCGAGTATCGGCACCTCGATTATGATCAGATAGTCGGTTATCGGGAATGTGAAAGGAGACTTCACGACGGCGATGACCACGCCGAGGAGTGTGGCGGTCGCGAGCTTGCGAGTGTCCAACCTGCCGGCGGGGAGAAAAATTCACCTTATTTAGCGTTGGTTATAGAGAGGACGGCCCCCGGAAACGCATATCGCGTAGCTCACGTGCCAGGCGACGTGGGCATGCTCTTCAACGAAGTTCTGGGCGCCCAAGTGCCAGTGCCAGAGGCGCCTGCCAGGATCGTAAGCTTCAGCCCCGCGGCAACTGAGACCCTCTTTCAGATTGGCCTTGGAGAGAAAATCGTCGGCGTGAGCGCGTTTTGCGCGAGACCTGCCGAAGCCAAGGCGAAGCGACGCCTGGGCAGCTATAACACGGTCAGGGACGAGATATTGGATGAGCTTCACCCCGATCTGATCCTGACAGTCACGGGCTACCAACGAGAATTCGCTGTAAGGCTATCGAAGAAATACCCCGTCTATCCGCTTGAGTTGCCGGTCTCCGTCGCGGGCATCGTCGACTTCATAGTGAAAGTCGGCCTGGTCTCAGGCGAACCTGACCGCGGCAGGGAGCTCGGCGCGGCGCTGCTCCGGAGCTTGGGGAAGCTGAGGAAGGTCACTGACCTGGAAGCTTATGTCGAAGTCGACCTGGGCGGACCTGTTACCTTCGGCTCGTACAGCTACATCACCGATGCTTTGAAACTGCTGGGCTGTTCCCACCTGTACGAGGACAGCCGGTCGGAGTGGCTTGAGCCAGACTTTGGAAAGGTGGCCGATGCAGACCCTGACCTGGTCGTATACGAACCGAAGATGTACTCGAAGTTCAAGGAAGGCGATGTTCTGCCCCTGTTTCGCTCGCGAGGGTGGGGGGGCCTCAGGGCGGTGAAGCTGGAGAACGTTTTCGTGACCCCAGGACCCCTCGACTTCCTGGCGCACCACGGTCCGTCGTTTATCACGGAGGCGCTGCCATGGTTGGAGGGGAAGCTCAGGTTGGCCAAGGAAAGAATTGAGTCTTAGTCAAGAGGTCAGGAACCCTTCGGGGCCGTACCCCAGCCGCTCGCGCTGGGACGCCATAGTCGTCGGCTGCGGGGTGATGGGCGCATCCGTGAGCTACAACCTCGCCAGAAGAGGGGTGCGGGTGCTGAATATCGAGAGGTTCGGGGTCAATCACGAGTCCGGGTCGTCGCATGGGCGGACGAGGATCATACGCCTGGCGTACTATGAAGACCCCAGGTATGTCCCGCTTCTTCGGAGAGCGTTCGAATCGTGGAAGGAGATTGAATCGAAGTCAGGGAAGAAGCTCCTCAGGATGACGGGCGGGTTGATGATCGGGAAGCAAGGAGGAGAGTTGGTAGACGGGGTGATGAAGAGTGCGAGAGCTCATGGCATTCCGTACGAATCGCTGACGGCCTCCGAGGTACGCAGTCGCTTTCCAGCGTTCAATCCCGGAGACGAGTTCTCGGCGGTCTATGAGCAGAATGCTGGGATCCTGTCGGCGGAGGAGAGCGTGAGGGCGTTCGTCGGGCTGGCAAGCGAGGCGGGGTGCGAGTTCAGGTTCTCAGAAGAAGTGAGGGGTTGGAAGAGCGGGCCCGAGGGGGTGGAGGTCGAGACCACCTATGGGAGGCAGGTTGCAGGCAAGCTGGTGCTTTGCGCAGGAGCCTGGAACGGAGGACTCCTCAAAGGGATCGTTCCGCTCCAGTGTGAAAGGCAGGTCCCCCTTTGGTTCTCCTCTGAAGGGCAGGAAAGATACGCGCCCACGAGGATGCCGGTCTTCATCATGGAAGAAGAGAGAGGGGTCTTCTTCTATGGGATTCCCGATGTCGGGCACGGGGTGAAGGTTGCCCGGACGCACGGGGGTGAAATTAGCGAACCGGACGAAGTGAGGCGGGAGGTCACGGAGAGTGACGTGGCTCCGGTCAGGGCGTTCATCTCGCGACGGCTGAGAGACCTGGACGGCCCTCCCATCGCTTCGACGACCTGCATCTATTCCAACACCCCGGACATGAATTTCGCTGTCGGGGTCCATCCGGGAGACCCGAGGGTGACGATTCTTAGCGCCTGCTCGGGGCACGGGTTCAAGTTCGCGAGCGTCCTCGGAGAAGTGACGGCCGACCTTGTGACGGGGGCAAAGGTAGACTACGACCTGTCGTTCATTAGCCCTGGCAGGTTCAGGAAATCCAAAACTGGTTGACCTGATAAATTCGCGGCTCGCTTCCGCATCCTAAAATACGGCAGACAGTCCGTGACGTCTGATGAGCGAAGGACTGGCGATCTAGATGTCGGAGCAGCACCGATCTCTGGGTCTGACCGCGGATGATGCGACAGGTCTGCCGACAGACCCCTACCTGGGAACTCGGGTCTTGGCCGTCGACCCCGACTTCTACAGAGGGTTGCGGAACAGACTGTACGCCGTATTCAAGAGCGGCGCCTCCACGATATTGTACGAGATAGGAGTGGGGTACGGGGAGCAGATGGGAGACTTGATCGTGGAGGAAGGGCAGTCGAAGCTGAGCACCTACAGAGATTTCATCGAAAAGGGACGGTACCAGGGTTGGGGAATATTCGAAACGCCCATTATCAAAATGATCGTCGCAGGCCTCAAAGGCGAGATGGTCGTCAAGTTGGAGAAGAGCTTCTTCGCCGAGACGATGGGGGTGACGGGCGAAGCCGAATGCTATATTGTCGCCGGACTGATTTCAGGGGCCGCGCGAAAAATCCTCAAGAAGGACTTGTCGTGCGTGGAGGAACAGTGCGTCTCGAAGGGGGACAAGTCCTGCCTGTTCAGGCTTGTACCCAAGTAGAACCTAGCTCTGGTTTCGTCCGGGACCCAGGATTCTGCGGGCCCTCATCAGGTCACCGCTTTTCGGGGAGAAAACCAGGTCGAACAATAGATAGCCCATGGCCACTGCCCATGCCAGGGCGGAGTAGGTGGGCGGCTCCACCGCGGACGCTGCTCCTGCGAGGACGAAAGCTATGGCGACAGAAGCGACGGTCCCCGAAGCATACGTCGCGGCGGCTCTGACTTTGGTCGTCCCCTCGACTGAGGCCTTCACAGTGGAAAGGGAAGGCAGAGGTAAGAGCCGGGCGAGGCTGGCCAATCTTTCAGGAAGGACCCGGGCAAGCGTCGTCCGGCCTAGGCGGATGCTCCGGAACCTTATCCCAAGGGCTGCGCCCACAAGATAGTGCGTGGGGCAGTGGATCAGAACCGTCGCCATCAACTGGGCCAGCACGACGTACAGCGCGAAAGGCAGGCCCGGAGGGACGAAGGGGGCCGCCGCCAGGACACAGGCTAGAGCGATGATTTCGACGGAGATGCCGATGGAAGGTCTCGTAGATTGTGGTCGGATGACGGGATGCTTTAGGTTACGCGGAGAGCCGGACGTACTCCCTCCGTGCCCTCCCCTGGGTCAGAAGGCCGTTGTTGACGTCTCTTCTGATCTTGCTCGGTCCCCTCTTCTTTGGGTCGCCATATCCTCCGCCGCCTGCAGTCCTCACTTCGATTACGTCTCCGACATCCAACTCAAGGGTAGATTTGGTGCGGATGCGCGTACGTTTTCCCTTCCTTTCCAGCGTGACTTCGGTCCCCGAGCCGGCGCGGCCGCGGAGGAGGCCCCAGGGGAGGTGTCTCTCTCTGTCTGCGAGGACGGTGAAGATAGTCCCTGCTTCGAGTGCCATGTACCCCCTTATGAGGCCTGAGCCTCCCCTGAACCTCCCTGCTCCCGAGCTGTCAGGCCTGAACTCGTACCTCACCATCCTGATGGGGAGAGAGCGTTCGATCTCTTCGATGGGTGTGTTCATGGTGTTGGTCATGTTTGCCTGGATGCCGTCGAGCCCGTCCGTCTCCCTGCCTCCCCCCAGTCCGACTCCGATGGTCTCATAGAAGGCCCAGGGGGCGCTCTTCCCGCTCCCACCGATCATCACGTTGTTCATGGAACCGCCGGCGGCCGCGGGGACTCGACCGGGGACAGAAGCTGCCAGGGCCCGGAAGACAACGTCGGCGTTCCTCTGGCTCGTTTCGACGTTCCCTCCGCCGACGGGGTGCGGCGAAGTCGGATTGAGCACGGTTCCCGGTGGCGCGTGGACAGTGACCGGTGCGAATGCGCCGTGGTTGGGAGGAATGTCGTCCCCAAGCAGGCATCTCACGACGAAGTAGGCCCCAGAGAGTGTCACTCCAAAGACCGCGTTCAAAGGGTAATCGACCTGCTTCGAGGTGCCTGTGTAGTCTACGTCGATTCCGGAGGGTGAGATTCTGACCTTGGCGGTGAGCTTCAGGTCCTCCCCTGCCGGGCCCTCGAGGAAGTCGGAAGCGGTGAAGGTCCCCTTGCGGAACCTCCTAAGACGCGCCAGCGTCAGCTTTTCGGAATGTTTGAAGGAGCGTGCGGCCGCGAGTTCGAATGCCTCGAGGCCGTACTTGTCAAGGAGCGCTTTGACGCGTCTGGCTCCTGAGAAGTTCGCGGCTACCTGTGCCTTCAGGTCCCCCTTCCTCTCAGTAGGTGTCCGCGATGCCGCCGCGAACCTTTCCACGTTCGACTCGACGAAGGCGTTTCTCCGCCATAGGATCGATGGCTCCAGGACGAACCCCTCCTCGGAGAGCACTCTGGCTTTCATGGAGATGCTCCCTGGGAACGCTCCGCCGACGTCGGCGTGGTGTGCCTTGTTCACTGCGAATGCTGTCAAGCTTCCACCGTGGAAGATCGGGGCGGCGACGGTGACGTCGTTCAGGTGAGTGCCGGTGATGTAGGGATCGTTGGACACGACCATGGAGTCCTTCGCGAGCTCCATCCCTTCGCGGGCACAGTATCTGATGAGATTCTTCAGGCCCCATGGGAGCGAGCCGAGATGGACGGGGATGTGCTCGGCCTGGGCGAGGAGACGTCCTTCTGAGTCGAAGACGGCGGCCGAATGGTCCATCCTCTCCTTGATGTTCGGGGAATAGGCCGAGTTGCGCAGGGCGAGGCCCATCTCTTCGCTCGCGTACTCCAGCGAGCTGGTCAGGATCTGGAGGGTCACTGGGTCCGGTTTCATCTTGAAAGCCTCGTGCCGAACCGTTCAGCCTTCCAATGCCACGAAGGGTTCACCACGAGGGTGGAATCGTACTCCTCGATTATGCACGGCCCGTCACCACGGTCCCCGGACCGTAGTCCCTCGCGCCTGAATACCTTGACAATGTGTTCCTCGCCGCCGACCCACGCAAGCCTTTCGGTGGGTTCGGAGCGGGAGAAGTCATGGCTTGTGCGGAGGGTCGGAGGCCGAGGCCTCGTCACGGTGGCCTTCACCTTGATGCTCACCACCTCGAGGGGGTCAGGGAGGGAGTACCCGAAGAGGGCCTTGTGCTTTGCGTCGAAGTCTGGCCTGGTGCGCGATTCGGACCGGAACGGGAGGGGGAGCTCGTGCGACTGCCCAAGGTATCTCGCCTCGAAGTAGCGGCTGAACTTGAATCGGGTGAAACCCTCGGACCGCATCGACCCGGCGGCGGAGACTTCGAGGTCGCGGAACCCCTTCCGGAGACCTGGATTCGTCTTCATCACGGGCTCTGAGAAGGTCCTGGTCAGCTCTCCGACGAGCAGGCCGTAGGCAGAGAAGAGCCCGGCGTGGGCAGGGACGACGACGTCGGTCATCTCCATGTCCTCCGCAAGGTCGCAGGCGTGGAGAGGTCCGGCGCCGCCGAAGGCGACCATGGCGAAGTCTCTGGGGTCTCTCCCTCGCTCGACAGTGACCATGGAGATGGCCCGCACCATGCTGTTGTTGACGAGCCTGACGATCCCCTTCGCCGCATCTCGTGGGCCGTGCCCCAGCTTCATCGTGACTTTCTTAATCGAAGCGAGGGCCAGATCCTGGCGGATGGGCATAGCGCCGCCGAGGAGGGCCCTGGGGTTGAGCCTCCCCAGGACTACGTTCGCGTCGGTGACCGTGGGCTCCTTACCTCCCGCGCCGTAGCACGCCGGTCCTGGGTTTGAGCCTGCGCTCCGTGGCCCCGCTTTCAGCTCGCCGGCTTCGTCGAGCCATGCCACCGTCCCGCCCCCGGCGCTCACCTCCGCGAGGTCGATGAACTCTCCCCGGACTGGGTAGCCGCTCCCTCGGATGGACCTGCCGCTGTGGGTCTTTCCTGCGGCTTCGAACTCGCTGATGATGTCTGGTTCTCCGCCAATCACTGTACCGGCCTTGGCGGTCGTCCCGCCCATGTCGAATGTCAGGACCGTGTCGAGAGAGAGCTCAGATGCGAGCCGCTTCGAAGCGATTACGCCGGCAGCAGGGCCAGACTCGATGACGGTCACGGGCCGCGAGGAGGCGAAGCGGATGGTGCTGGACCCACCGTCGGAGTTCATGACATAGACCGGGGCTCGGATGTGCGACCGGCGCAGAGAGCTCTGCAGGGAGGAGAGGTAGCCGGACATAAGGGGGGAGAGCGCCGCGTTCACCGCCGTGGTGCTCGACCGTTCGTATTCCCTGTATCCCTTGTCGACCTCGCTTGAGATGCTGACGTGGCCCCGGAAGCCGGCCCTGGCCAATGCGTCCCGCATCGCTTCTTCGTTTATTCCGTTGAGGTAAGAGTTGAGGAAGCAGACCGCCACCGAGTCGTAACCTTCGCGGACCAGGTCCTCCGCCAGCCTTTCCGCCTCGTCCTTGCCGAGGGGCTCGAGGACGGAGCCGTCGGCTCTGACCCTGCACCTGACGGTCAGCCTGTCCCGCCTTCCTATCAGCGGTGGGGGCCTCCTTGTCCTTAGGTCATAGAGCTCGGGGCGCCTCTGCCTGCCTATCTCGAGGACGTCCCTGAAACCGTCGTTTGTAATGAGGGCGGTTCGGGCCAGGCCGGACCTCGTCAGGAGCGCGTTGGTCGCCAGGGTGGTCGCGTGGGTGATGAGTGTGGCACCTCGGGCCCTCGGACCCAACCTCCTCATCCCATTCAGCACAGATGCGGACGGTTCCGGGGAGGTCGGGAGCTTGAGCACCTCCATCCCCCTCGAATCGAAGATGATTATGTCCGTGAAGGTGCCTCCGACGTCTACCCCGACCGCTTGCATCGGCAGGGGGTACACGGCCTTTCCTTTGTGTTTATACTGATTCGTGGGACCGCTAGGCGGGCGCAGATTGTTCAGCGACTACAGAGGA
This sequence comes from Nitrososphaerota archaeon, assembly GCA_028867035.1. Classification (GTDB taxonomy): domain Archaea; phylum Thermoproteota; class Nitrososphaeria; order Nitrososphaerales; family Gagatemarchaeaceae; genus UBA183. The sequence goes on from JAGWHB010000001.1 coordinate 200,167, forward strand.
ATACCTTGGCAAGCAAGGCTCCTCATCTACATCAGCTTCATTCCGAACATCGCCATCGGATTCATCTACACAGACCTTACCTTCTTTCTTTCTGATGTCCAGGGGCTCGGGGCGTTCCTGGCGGCAGCAACCATCACGGTCATGGGCGCGACCCTGGTTCTGACGAGCATTCCCTTGGGCATTGTGGCAGACAGGTACGGGAGGAGGAAGATGCTCGTCCTCGGCAACCTGTGTTCGAGCTTGAGCCTGATTGGGTTTGCCCTCACGACCAACTTCGCCCTCCTGATTCTGGTCGGCATTCTCGAAGGGACCGGGGAGGCGGCCTACGCCGTTTCCGTTGGGGCCCTGCTGGCCGAGAAAGCAGGTGACCGCAAGCGGACCCCGGCGTTCTCCCTCCTGGCGTTTCTCGGTTGGGTCGCAGGGGCATTGGGGGGCTTCGCCATCTCGTCCGTGCTCGCCCTGCAGACGATAGGGCTCAACGGAAGGGAGGCGCATATGGCCCTATACGTCGTCGTTGCTCTGCTCAGCCTCTCCATAACTCCGCTGATGTTCAGGATTGGAGAAAGTTCGATGCTGGCAAAGCCTGGAGAGAAGAAGGGATTCCTCCCCCACAAGTCGGCGAAGGTTCTGAAAAGGTATAGCATCTACAGCGTCACCATAGCCGTAGGGGCCGGGCTCTTCGTCCCTCTGATGCTCGTCTGGTTCGGGGCAGCCTATGGGGTGGCAGATACGACGAGCGGACCCGTACTGGGACTCACAAATCTTCTAACTGCCGGGGTCGTCTTCATGTCCCCAAGACTGGCAAGGAAGTTTGGCCTGGTGAAGGCTGTGGTCCTCACTCAAGGGATATCGACTATCTTCATGGTGGCAGTCCCTTCGGCCCCCACCTTTGCAATCGCCGCTACAGTCTACACCATCAGGGTCTTCCTGATGAACCTCTCCAACCCACTGACCCAATCGTTAATCATGGGGCTCGTCTCCCCGGATGAGAGAGGGATAGCCTCGGGAATCGCGGCCTCGCTCTGGAGGCTCCCCAATGCCCTGACGACCCTTGCCGGTGGGGCGCTAATCAGCGCGGGGTTCCTGTCACTCCCGTTCTACATAGCGACAGTCCTTTATGCAATCGGCATCAGCCTGCTGTGGTTCTTCTTCAAGGACGCGAGGCTTCCAGAAGAGATGCCGAAGGGAGGTCAGCCGCCCATCCAGCCGTCAAGCCTGGAGGGGCCCGAAGTCGAACGCTGAATGTCAGACACCCTCACTCCCACCAGCCTGACAGGCTTCCCTTTTGTTTCAAATTCGTCCAGCAGCTTCCCGACTGTCTCCAGCAGGGGGCCCTCGCTGTCGGTGTGGCTGACGAGGGTCTTCTCCCTGGTGTGCGTCTCGAACCCCCGGAACCTTATCTTGATGCCTGCGATCTTGTAGGAGTAACCCGCCGACTTCACCCTGCGCACGAGCTCCGACGCTCCGTCGGCAGCCTCCTTCCTCACCTCTCGGAAGTCTTTCGCGTCTTCCTTGAACGTCCTTTCGACGCTCAGGGACTTCGGCATGTCCTGCTGCCTGACCTCCACATTCTCCTGCCCGTGGATGACCCCCCAGAGCCAGACGCCGTTCTTTCCGAACCAGGAGAGCAGTTGCTTTCCGTCGAGGGCCTGCAGCTGGCCTATGGTGGTGATACCCTTCTCGTTCAGGAATTCCCCTGTCTTCCGTCCGATGCCAGGGACCACCCCGATCTGAAGGGGTGCGAGGAAACCGGAGACGTCAGCAAAGGGGACCACGGTCAGGCCATCGGGCTTGTTCCTGTCAGACGCTATCTTCGCCGAGGACTTGTTTGGGCCGACGCCGATCGAGCAGGTAAGGCCGTGCTTCTCCCTGACTGCCTTCTTGACCTGCAGTGCGACGAGCGTCGCGGACTTCTCGTCCTCTGCCTTGCTGGTGACGTCAAGGTAGGCCTCGTCGATGCTCCCCTGCTCGAACTTGTCTGCGAATTTTCTCAGCGTCGACATCACTTCTTCGGAGACCCGCTCGTAGAGGCCCCAGCTCGGAGGCATGTACTTCGCCTGGGGACAGAGCCTGTAGGCCAGAGAGATCGGCATCCCTGACCTGAGCCCGAACTTCCGCGCCTCGTATGAGCAGGCTACCACTACCCCTCTCCCCTTCCCTTCCTCCGGGTCGGCCCCGACGACCACGGGGATGCCCTTCAGCTCGGGGTGCTCCCTCACCTCAGCGGAGACGTAGAACGCATCGAGGTCCACGTGGAGGATCGTACGGCGCTGGGGCTGCATCTGTCAGCTACGACCCGAAGAGCGTCTGCTGCTCGGTCCCCTGGGCCTTCCAGTCCATCTCCATCAGCCCCAGTAGCCTACGGAACTCGTTCGCCGATTCTGGACTGAAACCGGCGAAGTGGTTGTTGAAGAAGACGTAGCCCGACTCGAACTTCCCTGCGCTGTCCTTGACGGCGGTGGCCCAGCGCTTCATGTCAGAAGAGCGGTCCCTCTGAATCCCGGTGAACTCTGTGATCTCTCTGTCCCCGACCATCCTGAGGTAGACGAAGTCGGCGGTCACCTCGGGGGGCGTCTCGACGTACTGGTTCAGGGACCATATCATTGCGATGTTGTTCTTCCTGAGGAGGGAATAGACATCTGGGGTGAACCACGACTTGTGGCGGAACTCGATGGCGTGCTTGAACTCGGGACTAAGCTGCGAGACGAACTCCTTCATGACGGCCTCGTGCGTGCTTAGCTTGACGGAGGGAGGCAGCTGGATGGCGATGGGGCCGAGCTTGTCCTTGAGTTTGCTCAGGACGCTGTAGAAGTAGACGAGGTTGGACTCGGCGTCTTTGAGCTTCTTCTCGTGGGTGATCTTCTTGGGGAGCTTGGGGGAGAAGAGGAAGCCGTCCGGGGTGTTGTTCCTCCACTGGCTGACCATGAACTGGTTTGGGATCCTGTAGAAGGTGGAGTCGATTTCTACGCAGTTGAAGACCTTGGAGTAGTAGCCAAGGTACTCTTTGGCTGCGAGCCCCTTCGGATAGAATATGCCCTCCCAGTCCTTGTAGGACCAGCCGCTGCAGCCGATCCTTAGCTTGTCGAGATCCAATGAGACAGTTCCCAATGTCGACAAACGGTCGCCATATTTATTTAGATGGAGGGGTGGTCAAATCATGTACGGTCTTGTCTCAGGGTAACCCAGACATCAGGCAGCAGGTGGAGGCGAACAGGGGTATTGCGAAGAAGCTGGAGCTGCTCATCCCTGGTCTCAGAGGGTACAGGAGCAAGGAGGACCTGAGAGTCTCAGACGAACTCCTGAGGAACCAGGTAGCGGACAGGCTTGACAAGGTGAAGGACAACCTGCAGCAGCTTAGGAAGCAGGTGGCCGCGTACAGTGATTTCACCAACCTGACCGGCGTGGGCTCGCTGATAGCGCAGGTGCAAGCCCTCAGCGGGGAGGTAAGGCACGCAGGGCAGGGATACGCGGGGTGGGTGGCCCCGATTCAGATCAATGAAGACAGGCTGAACAAGCTGTATGAATACGATTATTCGTTCGTCAGCTCTGTCTTCCAGTTCGACGATGCGACCTCTCCGAGGAAGCTTACATACGACGGCGCGGCCCCGAATTCGATTCAGCCTGCACTCGGCGGGTTCACCAAGACGGTAGCCGACATAAAGCAGAAATGGTCTCAGAGGATGGAGGCAATAGAGGGCATAGCCCTCGGGCAGTGATAGTGATGGTTTTCGGAAAGAAGAGCGATCCGGTGCCTGCGACCGGCGGAAGCGCGTTCGGTTCCACCACGTTCGCGTGGGATGACGCGAACAAGCAGCCATCTCCAGGCGTGTACAACGTACTCTGGAAGGCGCCGCGACAGATCAGGCTGAACGACAACATAGTGGTCAGGGAGGATGAAACCGCGGTGTTCTACCGGGACGGCAAGGCGCTCACTTACTTCGACCAGCCCAACAGATACGCCCTGACCGACTTCAATGCGCCGATAGTGGGGAAGCTGCTGAAGTTCTTCACCGGCGTCACACAGTGGGCTGAGGTATACTACATACCGAAGCGATACCTTGACGGGAAGTTCGGGAGCACCCAGCCGTACCAGTTCACTGACCCTACCTTCGGCATAGTGAACCTCCGGGTGTTCGGGGAATACAGGTGGAAGATTTCGTCCCCCGAGCTCTTCATCAATCAGTTCGTGGGGACCTTCGGCGCAGACACCTCGGACGACGTCGAGTCGAGGGTGAAGGAGCAGCTGGTCATACTAGTCTACAACGCACTGGGCAAGATGAAGCAGCAGGGGCTGAAGGTGACGGACCTGGCAGCGAACCTGACGAACATGGAGCAGGAGGTGCTTGCGACAGGGCCGGACCATCTGGGACAGTTCGGCATAGAGATCAACAAGATCTCGGGACTGACCATCAGCCTCCCCGACGAGGTTCAGAAGGCGATCGACACCAGGTCGGAGATGCAGGTGCTTGGGGTCAACTATATGCAGTACCAGACTGGCAAGGCCATCGACGATGCGGCGAAGAATCCTTCGGGAGGTGCGGGTGTGACGGCCGGGCTCGGGGCCGGATTGGGGGTGGGCTATGCCATCGGCGGGCAGATGGCCCAGGGCATGGGCCAGAACGTCCAGTCAAGGAGCTGCCCCAACTGCGGCTCTCTAATCCCTGCCGCCGCCAAGTTCTGCCCCAATTGCGGGGCGACAATGCCAGCTCCTCAGGGGCCGCCGGCGCCGGCAGGCTCGGGCAAGTTCTGTCCCAATTGCGGGAGCCCCGTCGCCGCGGGGACGAAGTTCTGCAACAACTGCGGCGCCAAGCTATAGGCGATCGACATGTTCTGCCCAAAGTGCGGTGCCCAGCTACCTGACGATGCCGAGTTCTGTTCGAAGTGCGGTGCCAGGGTGGGGCTGGTGTCTCAACAGCAGACAGATTCGAAGCCGAGTCAGGAAGTGATCGCACCTACAGGGGCCAGGTCCCTGAAGTGCCCCAGTTGCGTCAAACCTGGTACCCTGATACTTGGAGATAATATTCCGATTTCAAGGATGTCTACAGGTGGTCAAGTCATAGGAATTAGCGGACTTGAGAATGTGACCAAGACATTCGTTCGCAATTACACGGGGGAAATGCTGAGAGTGCAAGCTTCGGGCATCTTGCCGATTGAACTTACTCCTGAACACCCACTGTTGACCGTTAGAAGATCAATGAGTCCACACAGGATGGGTGAGCCTCGATTCAGTTCACCCACCTGGCGCCACGCACATGATGTCAAGCCTTACGATTGGTCGAAGATGAGCGGAGACTACCTAGTAGTCCCGGTGCCCAAGGGACATTTCGGCGTCAAGGAAATGAATCTGCAAGAATTCACCAATTCACGAGGGTTCTCCATAGCTAGGGCCAAAGGCTATCCTGTAATTTTCCCCGTTACAGCTGATACTGCCTGGCTGCTCGGAATATACGTTGCAGAAGGTTATGCAACTAAGAAGGAGATAGCGTTCGCTCTTGGAAAAGACGAGAAGGAGTTGCAGGATAGAATCATGCACATCGGAAGAATGCTTGGCTACTCTCCATATCGAATGAACAAAGAGACGACGACAGTAGTAGGAATCCCTTCAAGGATTCTGGCGCGTGCCTTCGCCACCTGGTGTGGCGAGGGAGCTCCAAACAAGAAAGTTCCAGACTTCATCCTGCTTCACATCAATAAATCGTTAGTCAAATCATTCTTCTTCGCCGTAGTAGAAGGCGATGGTTACGAACACGAGAAGAGGGATGTCAGGAACGCCAGGATAGCAACAACTTCAAGGCTCCTTGCGATGCAGCTTCAGCTCGTTTCGGCCAGGCTCGGCTTCCACTTGTCAGTCAACTCGGCGAGCAAGAAGAAGATTGGCACCATCTTAGGGAGAAGAGTGAAACTGCATCAGAAATTCGAGGTGAGGGGTCAGATAGAGCATGGGAGGAGGCAAGCAATCAAATCTGTCGGAGAATTCCTCTACACCCCAGTTCGAAGAATCGAACGAGTCCAGTATTCTGGGCCAGTTCACAATTTGGCAACAGAAGACGGTACCTACTTGGTTTCGAATGCCGTGGTTCACAACTGCGGGGCCCCGATATCTCCAAAGTTCGGCGAGATGTTCGTTACATGCGAATACTGCGGAAGCAGCGTCTCCCTGGGGAACGACGGGTGGAAGAGCATAGACAAGCACACCATGCTCCCGGTCAAGATTTCAAGCCAAGATGATTTGCTGAAGGAGATTCATGGGCTGATGGACAGGGGGTTTCTGCACAGGCATCTGCAGGAGTCGTCGACCCTCGAGGAGGTGAACCTCGCCCTCGTCCCATACTGGTTGATCCCCGTGTCCGCGAGGACCTCGCTGGTGGCGGTGGACATGGCGGCAGAGGTGGGGACCGTGGCCACCACGGCTGCCTTGGCTGGGATAATGGGAGGAGCCATCGGAGGCGGAAACAGAGGATTCGGAGGCGGAGGGCTGATGACCGGGGTGCTGCTTGGGACGATGATGGGGGGCGGCGGAGGATTCGGAGGAGGGCAGGGAAACAGCAGGGCGTACCAGATGGACAACGACTACAACTTCCCCATTGTGGGGCTGAAGGCCCTGAGCGAGTACCAGCCCAAGGACTACCTGTTCAACCTAGCAGACAGGGGGATCTTCGACGAGACCAAAGTGAAGGGGATCAAGGTGCTCAACGGCGACATCGGGGAGGAAGTGGCAAAGACACAGGCTAAGACTCTGGTGGACCAGCTCCAGTCGGAGAAGGCTCACGCAGCCCACCACATGGTCCAGCAGCTTTCGACCCAGTCGGACGTGGGGGAGGCGGAGCTGCTGCACGCCCCGGTCTGGTTTGCGAGGTACGATCACAAGAACGGGAAGATCGTCCTGGTGATCGACGGGAACTCGGGCGGCGTCATCAACAGCATCGGACTCTAGACCTCAGCCAACCCAGAAATACCGAGGCCGACTGACCGGGCTGCCATGGCTGCCAACAATCAGGGCGTGCCGGTCGTGATTCCGAGCGATGTCTGGCAACCCCTAATGGAAATCAGAGCCCAGCTGGACTCGGAATGTCCGGGGGCCCCGACCCCCATAGAAGAGCTGCTCCGCGAGGTCATCGGCCACTACGAGCGATGTGACAAGACGGCTGACGAGGCCCAGGACTTCTGCAAGAGAGCCCAGGCCTGGAAGAAGCGGACCTGAGCGAGAGGATATAGCTTCTGACGTCGGGGACAGCGCGTGCCGACGGTGGACGCGGGCGGGGTCAGCATCTACTACGAGGAGGCCGGGAGCGGCAGACCCGTGGTCTTTGTCCACGGGATACCGACCGACCACAGGGCCTGGCGTGCCCAGATGGAGCCATTCTCGAAAGGGAGGAGGGCCGTCTCGATCAGCAGGAGATACGCGGCCCCGAACAAGAGGGATGGTGACCTCAGCGATTCGACGGTTGAGAACAATGCCTTGGACCTGCGGAGGTTCATCGAGGCGATCGGCGCCGGGCCGGTCGACCTTGTGGGGCATTCGTACGGCGGGTTCGCATCTGCGGTGTTGGCGCAAACTCAACCTGGCCTTGTGAAGTCCCTTGTGCTGGTCGAGCCCGCGGTGTCGACCCTGCTGGTCGCAGACCAGACCAGCAGCTCGCAGTCGTTGCGCCTGCTGTTCAGGAGCCCCGCCGTGGCTCTTTCCGGGAGGAGGTTCCAGACAGGGAGCCTCGCGCCCTCGCTCAAAGCCCTGGAGAAAGGTGACGCTGACAGGGCGGTAGAGCTCAACGTCGATGGGGTCCAGGACAGAAGGGGAGCTTTCCTCCGGTTCCCTGAAGACGTGAGGAAGATGATGCTTGAGAACGCCAAGACGGTGGCGGAGCTGAAGACCGCTTTCCCGAGGTTCACGGCCAAGGAGGCGGGGGAGATAACATGCCCGACCCTGGTGGTAAATGGAGAGGAGAGTGCCCTGTGGCTGAGGAGGATAGGGGAGCTGCTGAAAGCGGCGGTCGCCGGTGCTCGGAGGGTGACGGTGCCAGGCAGCAGGCACTTCCCTCATATGGAGAATGCGGAGTTCTTTAACTCCAAGGTCCTAGATTTCCTGGACGGTGGGGCATGAAGTTCGAGACAATCAAGCAGACGGTGCTGATTGACGCGAGCCCCGCGGAAGTGTACGAAGCCTATGTCAATCCGAAGAAGCATGCTGAGTTCACTGGCTCGCCCGCTACAGGGACCCCAAAGGTCGGAGGGAAGTTCACGGCCTCTGACGGCTACATCTCAGGGGAATATGTCGAATTGGAAAAAGGGAGGAGGATAGTGCACTGGTGGACGACCACCGAGTGGCCCGAAGGGTATCCGCCGTCAAAGATGGAGCTGAGGCTCAAGCCCAAGGGAAAGAAGACGGAGCTCACGATGATCCATTCGAAGGTGCCAGCGGAGCAGGCGAAGAGATACGCGGAAGGCTGGCAGGAATACTACTGGGAGCCGTTGAAGAAATACTTCGGGGGCTAGAATTGGCCAAGTGTCCGAAATGCGGGACGGAGAATACGAAACCAGCGCGGGATTGGGTGGGCGGGGCCAAGACGAGCAGACCGATGAAGGTCCAGCGGTTCGTGTGTGCTTCCTGCGGTACCAGCTTCGTCGCATGGCTGGACTCGAAGACCGGCGCCCTGAAGACAATGACAAGAAAACGCTAGCCCCGTCGTATTGAGGAGAACTCGAAACCGCACTTGACGCAGACCCGCATCCCGGGCGCGTCGGTGATGACCTGGCGGGTCCCGCATCTGGGGCACTCGACGGTGACGCTTGCGTGCTTGACGGAACCCGAGTGTTCAGACCGGACCTTGTCTATGGCGTCGCGATATGCATCTCGCCTGTATCCTGGTGCCAATTCACCAGTTCAGGCTGCGAGCCGACTCAAAAGGTTGCCCTATTGGACTTCGTCTAGGGTGAAGGTGAATCGGGCGCCGGCGAACTCGCCCGTGCTGACCCGCTCCCAGGTCACATTGTAGGTCTTGGTGACGTTGGCGCCGATTATGCTGATCCGCTTCGGGACCTCTGAGAAGAGCTTCTCGACCTTGGCCGGGTCCTTGGTGAATATCAGGCTACGGCGCCGCTTCATAAGATACTTGACGGCGACGTTCTGGTGAGCGTGGCCTTCGACCGGAATCTTCTCCGTCCCTATGTCTATCGTGAAGGCTCTCTTTGCCATGTCCAGGCGTCTGGCTAGGCTTTCTTCAGGTAAAGAGGTTCGGGGTCAACGTGAATATACAAGGCGCTCGAATACGTGATAGGGCCCAAGGACCTAGCAGGGGGAGCCGAGCTCGCAGGAGGAGGCGACGCCGGCCGCGGGAGAGTAGGATCGTGTAATGACCAGCCTCGGCGAACCTGACTTGCTACGGCCCAGCCAAGACGCGATTCTTCTTAGAAAGTTGGACCTCGACTTGTCGACGACCTCGAACGGCAGACCCATCTCCTCGGCCAGCCTCTTCCCGTCATCGAGCGCCCTGAGGTGCTCTTCGTCGAGGGCGGCTTCGTATATCAGTACCCGGTTCGTTTCGACTGTCATCAGAACCCCAGAGTAAGAGATGCGCTGGTGGTCGACGGTCGCAGTCCTAGCAGGAACCTGCCGGCTCTGCACCACCACCTGCACCTTGCCCTTGGCGCTCATGGCCTGCTCACCACTTCGCAGACATAGAACTCGACTCCCCACGGAGTGGAGACTATCTGTAGGAACGCTTTGCCCTGCCTGACCCTCTCGGCGATTTCCCTGCCGCTGCCTGCTTGTTCAAGTGGAACCGGGTCGCCGAGCGAGAACGAGGCCGAGTCGTTCGGGACCATCAATTGTGCCTGGTTCGTGTTCACACCACCACCGACGGTATGGATGGGGTTTGTATATAAGTATTCACACCTGCTTGACGGCTTATGATGGTGTTAAGGTTCAAATATCACCTCCGGTGTGGTCTCAGCGTTTGCAGGTTTCGGGAACGGCTGCTCGCCAAGGGAATCTGGACCTGTGTCTGGAATTCACAGACACGGTAGACTGGCGGACCAGCGATCATGCCAAGGACAGGCTGGTCACCTATGCGGATCTGGTCAGTTGGAGCCAGCGGAAGGGGGTAGTGGACGACAAAGAGGCGAAGAGGCTGCTCAGGCTGGCACGAGAGGAGGATGTCACAGCAGGAGGCGTGCTTGAGAAGGCGCGCGTCCTGCGTGAAGCAACCTATAGGATCTTTTCAGCTGCCGCGCATGGCAGGAAGGCCGGTCCCGAGGATGTGAAAATACTCAATGATTATCTCGGCAGGGCCATGGCTCAGATGGAAGTGCAGATGACGGATGAGGGGTACAAGCTCGGTTGGCGCACCGAGGCATTGGCCGACAGGATGCTCTATCCCATCGCGAAGTCTGCGGCCGAGCTCCTGACCTCGGAAAGGTTGGATAGGGTGAGTGAATGCGCCAACGAAGAAGAAGGGTGCGGGTCTCTGTTCATCGACGGTTCCAAGAGCCACTCAAGACGTTGGTGTAGCATGGACAGTTGTGGGAACAAGGTGAAACTCAGGACGTACTATCGACGGCACAAGAAGACCTCCGGGTCGGGCTGAATAGACCGACTTTGGCCAGAGCTATGGCTTCTTGATATTGGTCACGAGCAGCTTGAACTGGAGAGTCTTCCCCGCCATGGGATGCCTTCCGGACCGGCCGTAGGCCTTCTCTGGTGGGAGGGTGATCTCCTTCTCCTCGTTGATCTTCATCCCGATAAGGGCCTCCTCGAATCCGGAGATCACCTGGTGCTGCCCGAGCACCACCTGCAGCGGCTTGTAGTCTCGGGCCGGGTTGAACATGCCCGACTTCACGGCTTCTGCCTTCATGCTTGTATCGAAGACCTTCCCTCCGGGGAATCTGCCGATGTAGTGGACGGAGATTGTGTCTCCCGCCTGTGCTCTGACTTCGCTCAACGGATGCCTGCTGAAGAAACCGCGTAATTAAGGACAGAGCCGCCCCTCGCTGTTTTCGTCTGCCCGTTCAGGTCAGGTGCGATCCTTCTTCCGCGCTTCGTTCCGGCTTCGATTCGCATCCGGGTGTCGAACCGCCTTCAGGATTTGGTGCACCTTCGGGCATCGAACAGTTCTTCGTCCGGGTCCGGTGCTAAGCATGAGCTCCACACCTCGCTCGGTCGAAGAAGGGTTCTCCCCCCTCCTGCGTACCTCCACCTTCGTGCGTTTCCACCCCCGCATGCGCTTCTCCGCCTTCCCGAGGCGTGGTCGTCGGACCACACCCGCTCTGGCGAGCACAAGACTCTGCGTCTAACCCAAGGGCAGCCCGGAATATTCCCGACCTCGCGCGTAACCGGCGTCGACTCGGACTGCACTTCAGGCCATCGGCAGAGCCAACAGCGAGAGAGCTGGCACTGTCATGTTCTGCGAGCCTGTTATCCTAGGGTGACTTGTGTTGCTGACAAACAACAGATTTTCTGTTGACCATCGTATCATGGCAGGGAAAACTGCGCAGAGAAAGGAGGCCTCCTCGTCTGGCGAATGTGGTGTGCGTCTGCAAACTATGACCCCGGGGTGGAAAATGCCTCAGCCCAACCGTGAAATCGGCGGGGTGCGCCTACGTGCGCGTGGCGGAGTCTTCTGTCCATCGGTCGATGAAGTCCATCGTCAGGAACGAGCTGGAGTACGAGCACTACGCTGTGGTCGAAGAGCCGCTCTTCCCGCCGAGGAAGAAGGTGACCTGGTCGGCCTATCGGCCCGACCTCATGGGATACAGGTCTGAGGGAGGGACCGAGGAGCTGGTCCTTGTGGAATGCGAGACACATCCCAACATGAACAGGCTTGGAGCAAAGAACTTTTCCAGCGTCTGGTTCCAACCCTATCTCTTCAGGCGAGGCTCGGTGAGGAGGATACTTGCGGTCCCCCAGGGTCGGCTCCGTAGCGTCGACATGAAGATCAGAGACGAATGGGAAGTGTGGGTTCTGGGACCCAACTCTGCGATGGAGAAGTTCCCGAGATTCTCCTAACACGTTTGTGCACAAAACGCCCAGGGACGATTCTCGATGCCGAAAATCGAGGCAACTGATTTATACTTCTCGCGCATTTGATACTGTCACTCGTCCGGCCAGGAAAAGGATGGATTCGCGGAAAAGAAGAGGTGCTGGGGAAAGCCTTAGCGCCTGGTACCAATCCGCGAGCGGGATGGTGGCGCGTAGAGCCGGGGAAACCTGGACTTCACGAAGGCCAAACCGAGGGCGAACCGGGACGGCGGCAATGAAGGAACGCTACGAGGCTGCCGTCGGAGGAAAGCCACATCCCTCCTGAGAGCCGGGCGAGGCAACCAAATATCACCCAGTGCTAACCCTGAAGCGGGAACGGTCAGGTTGCTCTTCAGGAACAGGGTGGAGGCCGGGAGGAAGTTGGCCGGTGTGCTTTCCCAGCTCAAGGGCCAGGACGTTGTGGTGCTCGGCATCCCCCGCGGCGGGGTGGTAGTCGCCAACGAAGTGGCGAAGGCGCTTGGGGCGCCGCTTGATGTTGTGGTTACGAAGAAGATCGAAGCACCGGGCGAGCCGGAGTATGCGCTGGGCGCTGTCACCCAGGAGGGGGACGTCATGATGGACAGACAGGCAGCCGAGTCCCTGGGAGCCAGCTCTTCATATCTAGACGAACAGATTCGGATGAAGAGGGAGGAAGTGAGGGAGCGGATGCAGAGGCTTCGCGGGGACATGCCCTACCCGCAGCTTGACGGGAAGGTTGTGGTGATCGTCGACGACGGGATAGCGACAGGGAGCTCGGTGAGCGCGGCGGTCATGTCTGTGAAGAAGCGGAGGCCCAAGGAAGTCGTTGTTGCAGTCCCCGTCGCCCCAGCGGATGCGGTGCAGTCGCTTTCCGAAGACGGGACGAAGGTGGTTTGTCTGGAGACACCCGGGCCCTTCCTCGCCATAGGGGAGTTCTACGGGGACTTCGAGCAGGTGGAGGACCTCGAAGTCAAGCGCATCCTCGATGAAAACGCAGCACAGCGCCGCTGAACTTCCGCGGCCTTAATACTGGCAAGGGTGCCGGGAAAAATCGATTGGACGTACGCAGGTTCAAGGAGGATCTGTACGAGCTGGCGGCAAGGGCGTGCGCCGACGACGACCAGGAAGTTCGTTCGAAGGTGTTTGCGACCGCGGACATCCTGGTCAACCTTTACAAGAAGAATTTGGTGAAAATCAACCACTCTGCCTTGGAACTGGTCTGTGCCCACAGCTTGATCAGGCAGGGATATTCCGTGAAAGTGGAGCAGAGGCTGGATGAGACTCTCGTCTGCGACGTTATGGGGACGAGGGGGGACGGGCAGCTCATAGTCGAAATCGAGACCGGGTTCATCCCTCCCGAGGCAGCGCTGGAACCGGCTGCCTACGCCCGCAGCAGGATAGCGAGCAAGATCGCGAGATATAGCAGGTTCGCCGGGAAGTTCGCCCTTGGAACCACGCCTTCATACGTCCTGGACCTTCCTGAGTTCTTCGTCAGGCCCCCCAGAAACAGAACGCGTGAAGAGGCGGCGGAAATCAAGACCCTGACCGATGTCCGCTACAACAAACCACCGATTTCGATAGACGAACTGATGCAGGCCAGGCTGCACATGATATTCCTCATAGACGTCGACTCGGCGAGCACACAGGAGCTAGACCCGGACACCTACGACAGGACCGCCCTTGTCCTCCTCGACTGGCATAGAATCGTTCAAGGCTTAAATCCGCGGTGAAGGGCAATTTGGCGCGGGTTCAATTTCGCGTAATCGGCATTCTGGAAGAGCCTGGTTCCTTGGTGAAGTCGGTTGAGTTCTGAGTCTCATGGCGGCAGGGCGGCTCTTGCGGAGGCTCTCTTCCGAATCGGGGCCGTGAGGTTCGGGAAGTTCACTCTCTCCAGCGGGAAATCGAGCAGCTACTATGTGGACTTGAGGGTCCTGCCCAGCGACCCCGAGGCCTATGGGCTCGCAGTGTCAGCGTATCTCGCAGTTGTGAAGGTAATGGGGGAGGAGAACTTCGATGTCGTCGCAGGTGTTGCGACGGCCGGGGTGACGATTTCATCTCCGCTGGCGTACCTTCTCAAGAAGCCGATGGTGTATGTCAGGAGGGAGGAGAAGGGGCATGGGCTCGGCAAGCTGGTCGAGGGCGCAGTCCGGCCGGGGTGGAGGGCGCTCGTCATCGACGACCTGGTCACCACCGGCGGGAGCATCGTTTCCGCGGTCGAGGCGCTGAGGAAATCGGGGTGCGTGGTAAAGGACGCTCTTGTGCTGGTCGACAGGCTCGAGGGCGGGAAGGCCAACCTTGCTCGTTCAGGGGTCAAGCTCAGCTCGTTCTCCGACATCAAAGACCTGGTCGAGACGCTCTACGCGCAGGAGAAGATCACCAAGGCCGACTATCAGGCCGTACTGAAGCAGATGGAGGGGAGGTAGCGTGGACGTGGATGCAATCGCCGTGAAAATGGGAGGTTTGCACCTGTCGAATCCCACCGTGCTCGCGTCGGGGGTGCACGGGAGCTCCCTTTCCAAGGTGCTGCAGGCCCTCAAGGTCGGAGCGGGAGGAGCGGTTACGAAATCCATCGGCCCCGTCGAGAGGCAGGGATACGCTGAACCGACGCTGGTCGAGGTGGAGTCGGGGATGGTGAACGCCGCCGGGCTCCCGAACCCAGGGGCTGGGAGGTTCTCGGAACAGCTGGCGCAGGTGAACGGCAAAGGGCTCCCGATCATTGTTTCGATATTTGGAGGGGACGATGATGAATTCTCCAAGGTCGTCAAGGTCCTGGATGGCTACGACTTCGCGGCCTACGAGCTGAACCTCAGCTGCCCCCACGTGTCCGGAGTGGGGACTGAGATTGGGCACTATCCGGAAGAGGTGAGCAAGGTGACGAAGGCTGTCAAGAGGGGGACTGGGAAGCCGGTATTCGCCAAGCTATCCCCCAACACGGACAGGCTGATCGAGGTGGCGAGGGCCGCCGTGGACGCGGGCGCGGACGGGCTGACGGCGATCAACACGGTCAAAGCGTTCCCCATCGACGTCGAATCGGGAAGGCAGTCCCTTTCGAACGGCTACGGGGGGCTCTCGGGAGGGGCGATCAGGCCGATCGCGCTCCGCTGCGTCTATGAATTGAGAGAGGAGTTTGACGTCCCAATCATGGGGTGCGGTGGGGTCGGCGCCTGGGAGCATGCGGTGCAGTTCCTGTTGGCGGGCGCCGACGCCGTGCAGCTCGGCACTTCCACGATCAAGAAGTTCGAGATATTCAACGACGTCAATGTCGGGCTGATATCCTACATGGAGAGGAAGGGGTTCGAGAAGCTCGGAGACCTCGTCGGGGCGGCGCACAGGGGAGGACCTCGGGGAGGGGAGGGTTGATGGATTTCAAAGAGAGGATTCTACGTTCGGCCCGGGCCAGGAAGAGCAGGGTGGTCCTTGCGCTCGACTTCTCGGACCCATACGACATGAGGCTGTCCAGGGCAGAGAAGGTGCTGGATCTGACGAAGGGAGAGGTGGCGGCGGTGAAGATCAATCACCATCTACTCCTCCCCTACGGTCTGCGGGGACTGAGCGGGATCATCGGAACCTGCAAGCAGGAGGGCCTCCCGCTCATCGCAGATCTGAAGATTAACGACATCGAATCGACCAATCTGAATATTGCCGACTCTCTCTTCGCGTTCGGGTTCGACGCGCTCATCGCCAACCCGTTCGTCGGGAGGGAAGAGGGCCTTGGCAAGGTCGTCCAGAGGGTCCATTCGAATGGCGGGGGGATACTCTTCCTAGTCTACATGAGCCACGAAGGGGCGAAGGAAGGTTATGCGCTCCGTCTTCAGGGAGGCGAGCCGTTCTACCGTGTCTTTGCGCAGAGGGCGAAGGAGTGGGGCGCCGACGGGGTGATAGTGTCGGCGAAGTCGGCGGACAAGATTACGGAGACCAGGCAGATCGTCGGCAAGGAGTGTCTGATATTCTCCCCTGGAGTCGGGGCCCAGGGAGGGGACAAGTCCTCTGGGATCGCGGCGGGTGCCGATTTCATCTTGGTCGGCAGGTCCATCACAGAGTCCCCCGACCCGCTGAAGGCGGTCCGGGAGCTCAAGGCGTAGCCGTCAGGGTGCCCTTATCAGACGTCGCGGTCTTCCCAGGGCCATGGAACATTGGGTAGAAATCAATCTTGAGGGAGAACTCGCGGCTCAGGACGGTATCCTGCTTGACGTTCTCAGGGCCTATGTGAGGGGGCTGGAAAGGGAGGGACAGCTTGTGACCTACCATTATTTCCGGGAGCCAGAAATCAGGTTCAGGGTCAGAATGAAGACGAAGGGTGCGAAGAAAAAGCAGCGCCTCGCCATCTCGCGCATCGCCGACTCGCTGCTGAAGAAGGAGTTGGTCACGGCGTGGCACTTCGGAAACCACGGCGAGGAGGGGGAGTACGTCGGGGAAGAAGACAGGTATGGGGAGAACGGGTGGAAGGTGGCCCAGGACTACTTCAGGAACGGGTCGGACACCGCCCTGGCCCTGCTCGACCTGAAGAGAAGAGCGCACCTGGAGAGCCCGCTTTGGGGGAAGGGGCTCGGAAACCCCTGGGAGGGGGGAGACCGCAACCCCTGGATGGACAGAGAAGAAGATCCGCTCGTGTACCACTGGAGCAGGTTCGTCCATCTCTTTTCGAACCAGGTCGGTTTCGACATGGGGAAGGAGGTGGAACTTTGCCTGAAGCAGGCGGACAGATACGGCAGGGTGATGAAGGAGTTCGGGATGAATTGGTAGCGCGGACCCTGATGCTACGATTGAGACTGGCCTGAGTAGTATTCCCAGATTTTCTTCTGGGCCTCTTTGACATAGTTCATCTCTGCCCCGGACAACTTCGGGTCCGAGGCTCTTGCGAACGGCCTCCTCAGTGAGGACGGGAGGTCGTCGTCGCAGAAGAACCCGCCCCCAGGGAAGCCTGTGTCCTTGCGCACGATGATCGCGGCGAAGCCTGGCGCTCCCCTGGCGTACTCGCCTTTGTCGACGGCGACGATGGCCTCGAAGAGGGGCCGCCCCCTTGAGACGCCCAAGAGCTTCATCAACTCCCCGTACGTGAGTGTCCCGCGGGCCCGGGCCGCCTTGAGCAGCTCCTGCCTCAGTTCTTCTATTCCGGCCATGATGGGTGTGACCAAATCATTCGTTGATCGTTCCCGTGGGAAGATAGTATCTTCTGATCAGGCCGTCGATGCGCATGGAAAGCTCCTCCCTTATTCCTCTCAGCTCCTCCATGCTCTTGCCAGTCGCACCTGGGAGGGGCCAGTCCTCTCCCTTGCCCTCGGCCCCGATGGGACAGCGGTCGAGGCATCCGAACGTGACCACGCGCGAAGTCCTGGCGACCATTTCAGTGGTGACGACCCTGGGAGTCCTCTCGGTCATGGTGATGCCGACTTCTTCGAGGAGACCGCGGACGACGGGGTTGACGGCCGATGCGGGGCTGACACCAGCGCTCTCAGCCCTCCAGCCAGGGGGCGCCTTCGAGTTGAATATCTCCTCGGAGAGGACGCTCCTGAAATGTGTTCTCGACGCAGACGAAGAGTATGATGCCCGTGAAGGCGCATGGGTCCGGGCTGGGATATAACGACTGCTCCGGGGACAGTCAGGACTCGAGGCTCTTTGCCACTTTGAACTGGTCTCCAACTATCGACCTCATGTTGAGGAGGCCAAGCGGCTTGCCGTGGTCGGTAACAAAGACGGTCCTGATCCTGTGCTTGGCCATCAGTTTGACCCCTTCGGCCAGAGGCTCGTCGGCGTCTATGGAGATCATGGGCGAGGTCATTATCTTCCTGACCGGGATCGTCGAAGCCACGAGGTCGTCTGCGGCGACCCGGTTCAGCACGTCACGCTCGGTCAGGATCCCTGTGGGCTCGCCCTTGATGAGGACGAGTATGTTCCCTGCTCCCCTCTCTCTCATCATTTGGGCGGCCTTCAAAACCGACTCGTTCGCGTCGATCATAAGCGGGTCGGTCTTGACGAAGGTCCTCACTGTCGGGGCCTTGGACTCGGAGGCTTCTATCCAGAAGGTCAGCGAGTAGTGACAGTTGGGGCATTCGTCGGGGGTCATTTCCCCTTCGAAGATATGGCCGCAACGGTAGCATTCCCACTTCGTCATGTATGACGAAATGGTGTTCTGTGGTATATTAAGAAGGTGTGGTCTGGTTCGGCTGCGAGAACTGCGGGCCTGGAGCGACGCCGTCTTTTGGAGCAAGGGCGATCAGCCTCCTCGCCCTCTGCTGGCACTGCGCCGCGTTGTCGGCGTAGTATTTCCATGCGGTGTAGTTCTGTTCCACCTTCGCCAGAAGCAGCAGTATGTCGGCTGCCTGGAGATAATGAGAGATTGCCGTCTCCGCGCTCCCTGACTTCTCGTCGGCCGAGGCGTCCGCCATGAGTTGCTCTGCGTACCACCTCAGCTTCTGGGCACGGGTCATGGGGGACTTGGGAGCTGCTTGCATGACGCCAAGGGCGGCCGAGGGCGGCAAAAGACGACCGAGTCGAATTTCCTAGACGAAGGTGAGAAGACGGGCGAAGCGGCCGGTCAACCGAATTGGATGTCGGCGCCGACGGCTATCTCGTTGGCGGCGGCGAAGCCCGCCTTCGCTTCAATGACAAAGTTTGCCTCCGCTGTCGGTGTGTATACCGTGCAAGCGCCGCTGTTGTAACAGGGCTGGGCTGAGGTCACAGCATAGACGACGTGGCCTGAGTTCCCTGTAGCGCTCACCCAGATGATGTCCAAGCTCGTGTTGGTGTCGTACATCCAGAACGACCATTGGCCGGAGGAGGGGAAGGCAAAGAGCATGGTCGTGGTGTTCGTCACCCTCGTGTTCATCAGCCCCGCGGCTCTCTCGGCCGGGGTGGTGGCTGTGTAGGTGAAATCGTAGCTCCTGCCATTGACGGTGAAGGACGAGGGCACCTGAGAGGTGGCGTTCCCCGGCTCCTCCACAAATGTGTAGACACCATACACAACGAGCACAACCACCAATGCGGCGACGGCGATGACTATGATTTTGACATGTTGGGTCATCGGGGAATCCCCTGAGGAGGGAATATTTCTGCAATTTCCGTAGGGAGGCATAAATCCCGGTCGGGGGAATGGAACCCATGGCTCAGAGCGACGTCTCCGACTTGTTCAGGGCCCTCGTCCATGTGGGAGCCGTCGAGGGCGTCAGGCAGGAGTACCAGGTCTTCCGGACTGCGGGAGGAGACTTCGTCGTCATCAGCCCCAGCAGCCGGGGGACGCTCTCCTACCACATGACGCAGGTCCCCGCAGGGAAGGTGGAGGCGCTCTCCAAGGTGGTAGGGAAAGAAGGGGTGACGACGGGATCGCTGATGAAGGACCAGAGGCTCGAGGGAGTTTTCGATTCGGAGGACAAGGTGGCCGTCAGGTTCGACATCCTCATGGGCCTCTACGTCCTTTCGGCGCTCGGAAGGATAGAGATGACTAGGGATGGAAGAAAACTGGTTTTCAAGAAGGCCGCAGGGAAAGCCTAGACCGTCCCCGTTCAGTTTCGTGGATGTCTCCGATGGTGTCCGGGGTCTGGTTCGCGCTTGTTTTTTAAGGGAGGAATCCCTCTGACCTTTCGAGTTTCTTGCGGGAACGTGTTGAGCATTTCGACGGGACCGAGTTATCAGAGGTGAGCCCGAGGGACGCCGAGGTGGTCAGGACGATCGAAGAGGAGGGGCTGTCGGTGTTCACATTCGACGGGCTGAGGAGGATCACGGGGACGCACCCAGAGACACTGTCAAGGACATTGGAAAGGTTGGAGGACGACGGGATAGTCGTCAGGTCTCCGGAAGGTTACAGCGTCACGGAAAGGGCGAAGGAGTCGTTTGCGCTGAAGCCGGCGAGCGGAGGAGCCAGGAGCGTGCCGATACTTCACACGTTCCTCCCATACGAAGCGAGCGCCGGGAAGATCGTGTCGGCACTGAAGGGCAGGTGGTTCGACAACATCAGGTGGGTCGGGATGGCAGACAGCGAAGAAGGGTTCGTGATGAAGTGGGTGACCGACGACGGGTCGGCACTGATAGACGCGAGGTTCGCGGCGGGCCAACTCGACATAGAAGCCAAGGTGGAGAAGGGCTCGGACATGCCGAAGGCCGTGCGTGCGGCCCACCAGCTTGTTGGAAGAATCTCGAGGCTGTATGCCAGCCCGAGGCCCGGGAGCAAGGTCGCGTTGATGCGCATCGGGTACTTCACGCCCTATGCCATGTGAGCAGATACTTCTCGAACCCGCTCAACAAGTAGCCCCACTCCCTATGGCTCCAGTGGTGATTCTGACAAAATGACAGGGACAGAGGGAATGCAGCTCTTACAGTCATTTTCAAACGCTGTAACTGAGCTGGCTGACATCGTCTCACCATCAGTGGTGAGCGTGAACACAGGAAGGAGAAGCGGGACTGGCATTGTTTGGTCCAACGACGGACTCGTCGTGACAGCCAGCCATGTAATCGGGCACTCGACCTCGCCCACGGTGACTTTGGGTGACGGCAAGGAGTTCGAGGCAAAGGTCCTTGGAAGGGACCCGTACACGGACGTGGCCCTCCTCAAGGTCGACGCGAGCGGGCTCATCCCGGCAAGTCTCGGGACAGCCGAGAGCGTCAAGGTCGGGCAGTTCGTCCTTGCCCTGGCCAACGCGTTCGGGAGGAAGGCATCGGCCACCTCGGGCATCATCACGAGCCACAGGAGGAGTATGAGGGGCTTCTGGGGAGTGATGATCGAAGATGCCGTGGTCTCTGATGCGAAGCTGAACCCGGGCTATTCCGGAGGGCCGCTCGTCGACGCGTCTGGAAAGGTGCTCGGCATGAACGTGGCCTACTTCGCAGGAAGAGGGGTCGCGGTCTCGGTCGACGCACTGAAAGACACGGTCGCGAAGATCTCCAAGGACGGCAGGGTGAAGAAGGGCTTCCTGGGCGTGGTGGTAGAGCCCATCGAACTGCCTCAGGAGCTGGCGAACTCCTCCGAGGTCGGCCAGGGCGAAGGGCTCATGGTCAGGGCGGTGGAGACCGAGTCGCCTGCCAAGGCCGCGGGCGTGGCAATCGGAGACATCATACTCCGGCTTGGTGACGCCAAGGCGACAGACGAGTACGAACTGCACAAGGCGCTCTCCGGCGAAGTGATCGGAAAGCCGGTCAGCCTGCGGGTGCTGAGGGCCGAGAAGGTCGCCGAGCTGAAGATAACGCCGAAGGAGGCAGAGGCATAGATGCTCCGCCCCTCGCAGGCGTCGTTCCCCAGGGAGCCGAACTTCCCCCGGCCCGGAGGCCCCGGAGAGCCGCTCCCGCCCATCCGACCGCCAGCCTAGGCGAGAATCCTGGGCTGGATTGATTAGGAAGCGTTTGGGGGAGCTGTCCATGAGCGAGGTCAAAGCGAAGACCCCACATGGAGAGATGACGATAGACCAGATCGCCGAGATACAGCCAGGGATGGCGGCGATCATGAAGGAGGTGGGGGACAGGTTCACCCAGACGTACTATGCGGCGAAGGGAGGCAACTGGAAGCTGGCCGCGTACCACTTGAACCAGCTGAGGTCAGCGTTCAGGACCGCGAAGATGACAAGGCCGAAGTTCGCCGATGACCTGACCGCCTTCGACAAAGATTACCTCCTCCCGATCTTCAAGGCGATCCATGACCAAGACTGGAAGGCGTTCGAGGCGGAGTTCAAGAAAGGAGAGACGGGCTCGGATGTATATCACGACAAGCGTGGATACCCGCACATCAGATACGTCCTGCCAAAGGAACCCCCATCCAACCTCTACCTGGGGCCCCCCGAGGGGTTCAAGAGGGGACCTGGCCACGAGGCCAGCGGCTAGAGCCTGTCCACCAGTTTCATCATTTCCGAATAGTGATGGTCGATTATCGCCTCGCCGCTGGGCCCCATCATCTTCTCCGCGTTCCGCTTGCATTCGGAGATGGCCGTGAGTATCCCTTCCTTGGTGGGCGCGACGTAACTCACGCCGCACTGGGAGAACACCCCCTCGACGAAGGATTTCACCTGCTGCTTCAGCTGCTCGTCCGTGACGGGCTGGTGGAGGAGCTCAGCGAACTCCCCGTTGGCGCTCTCGAAACATCTGAGGAGCTCGTCTCTGACGAACGTTGGAGTGATCCTGTCGCCCGGGACTTCCGGTGCCGTGTAAGGTTGCTTCATAACCTATGTGATAATAACATATGTTATATAACCATGTCGTCTGAAGGGGGTTCACATGCAGGCCACGTCGGCGAACGCTGAGCTCCTTCGCAGGTTCGACTCGGAGGTGTGGGCGAAAGTTCCGCACGAGGAGTCGGGGATGTTGAAGAACCCCACCCCACTGCTGGACGTCACCGAAGTCCTGCTCGAGTGCGCGGGTTCTGAATACGGGCTGAGGCTTCGCCGAGAGGGAGTCAGGGTGTTCGCAAAGATGGATTCGAAGATTCAGGGAGGGTCTGTCAAGGTCAGGCCTGCTGTCGCGATACTCAGAGATGCCATTTCGAAAGGCAGGCTCACCGCTGGTCGGACGGTGTTCGAGGCCACGTCAGGGAACTTCGGGCTGGCTCTAGGGGCCGTCAGGGGTCTGGGCCTGGACGTCGTCGCTCTAGTGTCGAGGAGGCTTCAGGAGGGGGTCATCGATCAGCTGCGCAAGGACGGGGTAAGGCTTGTCAACCTGGACATCGACATTTGCCCCGCGCCAGGTCTCAAAGGCGACGCGGACACGCTCGTCGCCAAAGGGGTCGCCTCAAGCGTCAGGCAGCAGCTCGAGGAGCTGGGGTTCGAGCCCGGGCCCTTCGATGCCGTCCGGGGCGAAGCTGAAGGCATCCTGGCCCGGCAGGACGCGATCGGCCTGGCTAAGCTGCTCGCGCGAGCCTATGGTGGATTCTGCACGGAACAGTATGACAACGAATTGAACGTGGAGGTCCATAGGAGCGTGACAGGGCCGGAGGTGGACGCCCAGCTGGAGGAGAAGGGGTCGTCCCTCGGGGAAGCGGACTTCGTCTGCGCCTTCGGGACGGGCGGGACGGCTGGGGGGGTCAGCAGGTACATCTCCTCAAAATACGGGAGGAATGGGGTCAGGCTCGTCTTTCCTCTGTCAGGCCAGGACGTCGCCGGCATCAGGACCAAGGAGAAGGCGTACGGGCTGAAGTTCTACGAACCTAGTTCCTATGCGGGGGAGCACGACGTCGATTTCGAAGAGGCGAGCAAGGTGTTCGAGTTCTTCAACAAGAAGGGGTATGATGTGGGAGAAAGCGGGGCGCTGGCGCTCTATGCTTCGATGCAGTTCATCAACTACGGGGTCGGGAAGCAGTTCGTGGTGATGGTGGCCGACGGGGCTACGAAGTACATCGCAGAGGTGAAGGCTGTCGCGAGGAAGGGGAAGAGAGACCAGGTGAGGCTCGATGAGGCGGCCGCTGCCATAGGGGGGTATGGAGGCATCATCTGGGCGCACAATACGTTCGTCCCAAGAGAGGAAGGGGTCAGTGTGATCGCCTCGGCCCTCGGCGTCGACGGGGCAAGAGTGAAGGTCGCGAACGCCAGGGACGTCCAGGCGGTGCTTAACGGGGTCGAGCCGTCAAAGGAGTTCGCGGGGCTCCTTCCAAAGGATGACAGGCCGCTGCTCGTGGTGTGCATGGCAGGCAACACTTCGTTGATGCTTGCCAAGGTGTTGGAGAGGAGAGGGGTGGCGGCAGAGAGCCTAGTCGGAGGGATTATGGGCCTGCCCGCGTCGAGGGGGAAGCAACCCTTCGACCTGGTCCAGATAGCACGCGGTTAGATTCAGACGGGGCTTCCGCAGTTTCCGCAGAACCTATGCCCGGCAACGAGCGGGGACCCGCATTTCCTGCAGGAGCCGGAAGATGATTGGAGAGGGGCCATGGTCTGGCGGTACGGGGGCATGCCAGTTGAGACTGCGGTCAGGGGGGACTGGTACCTGACCAGATTCTCACGTATCAGGCCATAAGCCCTCTGCGCGTCCGAGTTGGGCAGCCCGCTGAGGGCCAGCGGCTCCCCTCCGAACCTCAGCGTGCACTTCACGGTCGAGCGGAGGATCCCCTTCTCGAGCAGGACGTTTGAGACGTCCTGGTAGTTGAAGTCGGTGTAGTCATTCTTCAGCCGCATGGCGTGCGGATGCCTGAGGATGATCCTTTCATTCGTGATGACGACCGAGTCGATGTTGATTTTCGGGTGGTAGATCTTCTGCCGGATGTAGAGCTGGACCTCCTCGCTGGGGCCAAGGATGGACTTCAGGTCGTCGGGTAATGACTGCATGGCGCTAGCTGGGCGGGACCGTCTCCAGACCAGTCACGGTCGGCCTGAGGTTCTGCGAGGCGCTTATGGCCGTCATGTCGGCAGTGATGTCGAGGACAACCGTGGTGGTCTTTCCAGAGTCCACGGTGAAGTGGAATGGGACTTTGATCTCCCCGCTCGGGACTGTCAGTGTGACGTTGCTCCCGCTGACGGTGGCGATGGCTTTGGTTACGCTGAACCTAACCATGGTATAGTTCCCAGCCGGGACGCTGTCCTTCCCCAGCATCTTGGTCACGTTGGTCAGCTTCAACAGGTCGAAGGTCGTGGCGTTCACCTTGTAGGTGGTGCTCGCGTTTCCAGAGCCCTGAAGGGTCATGTCGGTAATCGTAAGGTAGATGTGGGACACGGCACCCGTGGATGGAGCGTCCTTGACGCCTATGACAAGGCTGCCCGTTGGCGCCATCAGGAACACGGCAGTAACCACACCGGCCGCGACTACGGCTATGAGAACCACAGAGGCCACCATTGTAGTAGTCTTCAACGCGACTTCCGACCTTTGATTGCTCTGTACGGTATATTATACACCGTTTTTGAACGCGGGCGAAGTTCCGGCCGCTTCCACCACAGCTCATGCTCGCCTGGAGAGAAAAGAGGGAAGATGGCGTTGCGTTACATCGGTCCGCGGTATTCTTTGTATGTCGCCCGGAACAGCATCAGGCCCACGATGTCAAGGAGAGCGCTGCTTCCTGAGAAGGAGCCGGTGGCGACTAGAGCGACGGCTACCAGGTCGCCCAGGACGGCTAGACCCGAGATGATCATTATCCACTGGTCTGCCATCTTCTTGTTTGTCTTCCGCATCATCCAGAGGAGCTGATAGATTACCGCCAGGACGATCGCCCCGGCGGAGAGGTATCTTCCCGGGCCGTAGCCGTAGGCCAGCTGGAAGATACCCACGTAGAGGAACAGGACGAGGTTGGCGACGAGCCAGAATGTGATGTCGCTGAAGTGTGGCATCATCTTCTCCATTGATTGCATTGGACCAGACATGCTTCGGATGGGCAAAGAGTTGTTTGTCAATCCCTCAGAAGCGGTCATTGCGCCACGTGCAGCTCTGTTTTGTTATTTAAGCCGATGAGAAACGCTGGGAACGGGTCTGAAACGGGGGCCTACCTTCCGTTCTTGACTTGCGTCCGGACCAAGACCTTCTTGGGCCTGGGTCCTAGCGATAGGATGGTCTTCTCATAGTCGGACCAGCTTACCCCCAGCTTCTGGGCGACCATCATCTCGACCATGGTGGCGAACTCGTGCTCGCTCCTGTAGGGCGCTTTTGGATGGTCACCCGGCTCAGCGTCGATCGGGTGGAGGTTCATCCTCCGTTCGGCCTCGAAGTTCACGTCGAAGGCAACGACCTCCCTGTCGGTTATGCCGTGCATCCTGCACAATTCGTATTCGATCATCTCGTGGAGGGCCACCAGGAAGACATACCTCTGGTCCTTCATCTTGGAGACTCTGATCTGGGCGGGCTTGCCGGGGATCCAGTCTCCTACGGTCTCGTACCTCTGTTTCCTGTGGGGGACCTGGGAGATGGTGAAGACGGGCCTTGCGTCCTTCCGCCTGACCGCGTTTCTCGGACGGAGAAACCCACCGTTCCCTCTGGGAAGGCCGTTTCCGGGTCTGAGGGGGCCGCGTCTGGGGCCTTGGGTTGACAAGCTGTTCGGGAAAGCCCGGCCGGGGCTCCCTAAGGGATAGGCAGTCAAATTGGCGGCCCTTTTTGGTTAACCAAAGTTTAGCCGCATGAGAGGTCTGACAGGGAGGACCAGTGGCGGCCCCCGCGTTGGGGCCTTATCTAGGGGGTCAAGGCCGACCATGAGAGAGGCTTGGGAGCGTACCGTGCACCCCGGGCGGAGGGTCCTAGGCCGCCTTGAACTGCAGTGCCGCAGAGTTTATGCAGTATCGCTGGCCGGTTGGTCTTGGACCGTCATCGAACATGTGGCCAAGGTGAACGCCACAGTTCGCGCATGAGACCTCGGTCCTGGTCATTCCGAAGCTGCGGTCTGTTTCCTCCTTGATGTTGTCCTTTGACACAGGCTGGAAGAAGCTCGGCCAGCCCGTCCCTGACTCGAACTTCGTGTCTGACTTGAAGAGGGAGGCGCCGCAGACGACGCATTGATAGGTTCCGTCCTCATGGTTGTTCAGGTACTTGCCTGTGAAAGGAGCTTCGGTCCCCTTGAAGAAGCAGACGTTCACGGCCTCCTTGTCGAGCTTCGCCTTGAGTTTCTCCATTTCTTCCTTGGTGAGCACGACCTGACAGGAGTGGTGGTCGAGTATAAAGTTTCGACCCCGGAAGTGCAGCTGGATAGTTTTAAGAATCCCCGAGGTAACCGATATCCAAGGTCTTGGCCAAGTTCTCCACGTCGCAGCAGAGTTGGAAGGAGCAGACGGGGACCATCATGGCGGTGGAGACTTCGAAGCTTTTTGTCGGCAAGACAAACGTGAGGAAGAGCCCCGGTGACGTCGGCGACCTCGTAGACTCGGTCAAGGAGAAGGGGATACTCGAGCCGGTCTTGGCAAGGCCCATCGGGGGAAGGTTCGAGCTCGTCGTCGGGTCGAGGAGGTTCGAAGCGGCGAAGATCGCCGGGCTGAAGAAGATGCCGGCCATCGTCAGAGCCATGACGGACGAAGAGGCGATAATTGTCTCGCTCGTAGAGAACATTCAGAGGAGGGACATAGAGCCCGAGGAGGAGTACGACGCCATAGTCGCACTTCGGAAGGCGAACCCCCGCGCCTATGGTTCATCGGATCAGGTAGCCAAGGCGCTTGGGAAGTCGAGGAGGTACGTGGACGACAGAATCAGCGCGGTCGAAGCTGTCCGCAGCATAAGAAAGGATTCGAGGGCCGACATATCAGTCAAGCAAGCTCCCCTCCTAAAGGAAAGGAAGGAGGGCGTTCTGCCTGTAAAGCACGCGACGTTCCTGCACAAAGCCGAGGAGGCTCAGACGGTCCAGGACCTGCCCAAGAGGGAGAGGGCGACGCAGCTGAGGGAGCTGGCTGAGACCATAGCCCCGCTGCCGACCCCCGAGGCCGAGAACATAGTAAGTCACTTCGTGATGGCACCCCAGAGGCCCGTGGAGGACATCAGGAAGGAGGTGTCATACCTTCACGCCGTCAAGCTGGAGATACTCCTGGACCCGAGAGTTGCGGACGGCCTCAGAAGGGCAGCCGAGGAGAGGAACACGACCATGGAAGCGATGGCCTCGCTTGCCATACACTCGTGGCTCAGGCAGCAGCGCTACGCTTAGACAAGAAACCGATCGCCTGGAAGGCTACGGCTTGACCGAGTACCACTTGATGCTGCAGCCAAAGGGCCTGGTGTCAGGGACCTTTACTGCCTTCCCCGCAAGCAGGTCGTCCAAGGCGTTCCTCAGGTCGTGGGTGGAGACCTTCGAGGAATCCCTGGAGTCGTCGATCCGGCCCCTGTAGCGGAGGACCCTGCCCTTGTCGAAGGCGAAGACGTGCGGTGTGCAGACGCCGCCGTAGGCTTCCACCACCTTCTGAGCCTCGTCCCTCAGGTAGGGGAAGTTGAAGTCCTTGGCTTTGGCACGCTTCACCATTTCCGGGAAACTGTCCTCGGGATATGCCTTCTCGTCGTTGGAGTTTATCGCGACGAGCTGGACGCCCTTGGCCGCGTAGTCTCGCTGAATTTCAACTGCTCTTGACTCGTAGTCCTTTACATATGGACAATGATTGCACCAGAATACAACGACTAAAATCGGACTCCTCGAAAAAGTTGAGAGGGAGTGATTCCTCCCATCAACCCCCATGAGATCAAAGTCAGGCGCCTGCGAACCGAGCTCGAGCATCAGTATTGGGGGAATAGGCCCGGAATTAAGCATGGCGCAATGAATCTCGATACGCCATTCCCAAGTATCACTTTCGATTTGGCCCCGGCTTGTTCCTCATGTGAGCACATGTACCACGTTTTCCCTTCGAGACATTGCAGTTCATACATAGTACCTGGTAACCCTGAGGAAACTCGTTGCGCACTAACCACCTGTACAGGGGATATCCACAACGAGGATTTATTCCTCCATGCCCGTCTGTGCTTTTTCCATTGATGTGGTCGATAGTCAGAAAGTCAAACTCCGACTCCCCACAGCATGAACAGTTGTTTGCCTGCTTGGAGTAAGCTCCGATGACCAAACGTCTGAGCTTCTCTCTCCCCCTCCTCTGATCCTCCCTACCTCGTGCCAAGTAGTAATCGTGGCGCTTTGCCTTGGATCGTTTGTTTGCCAACTTCACTCTCTCCGGATACCTCTTGTAATAATTCGCACTGTAGAGCCGCATTTTCTCCGAGTACGCGATTGGTTTGCAGGTCGCGCAGTACTTCTGACGGGGACCCCTCAGTTCGAATGTGCTTCCACACTTCTGACACGAACCGTGCCGATTTGCAGGAACGCCTCGCGTCATCAGAATCCGTTCCTGCCATCTCGGTTTCCGTCAAGGACTACGCGAAGATGAGGCATCGGAAGAGAAGCTTAGTTCGACATTTAAGCACCCACATCCATGAATGATTACAGGGAGAAGAATCTAACGGGTTTTACTTCAGACTGAAAGAAAGCTCGGCCCCAAAGCGTTCTAGAAACGCTATCTCTGAGAGGGGTTTCCTGTTCTTCCGGCCGAGGAGTTTCCTCTTCGGATATCCGAACCCCGCGACGATCACCGGGTTAAGATCCTCCGGGATGCCGAAGTCCTTTCTGAGAGCCTGGGACCTTATCCCCGTGAACACACCCGAGGCCACGCCCTCTTCCCAGGCGGCGAGCTGCATGTCCTGGACGACCCTCCCGGCGTCGATGGTCGAACCCGGTATTTTCGGGTCTATGCTGACGATGACAGCGAAGTCCGAGCCCTTCACCCACGTCCCCGAGGTGCTGTCCTGCGCGAGGGTGGCCAGGCTCTTCGGCTCCTGCACAAGGATGAAACGCCAGTGCTGAGAGTTCATAGAAGAAGCAGTCAGCCTGGCCGACTCGAGGACCTTGGCCTTCAGTCTGCCGTCGACGTGCTTCGTGGCAAACACCCTGACGTCCAGTTTGGTCGAGATGGCCTCGTAGGTGTCCAACTCAGTCCCCTATGCTGAGGTCGGGTTTGTTCTGAATTATCCCTTCGATGCGGCCCATGACGTCCCCTGAAAGTGCGGAGACGTAGTCTAGGGAACCGATGTTCTCCTCGACCTGCTCGGGCTTTGTGGCTCCTGTGATTACCGTGCTCACATTGCCGTTCTTCCTGGCCCAGGCAAGAGCGAGCTGGGCCATGGTGCACCCGAGCTCCTTGGCGATGGGCTCGAGGGCCTTCACCTTCGCGATGTTATCCGGAGTGATCACCTGCTCCCTTAGGAAGCCGTAGCCGTCGAGGGAGGCTCTGGTTCCAGCCGGGATTCCGTTGTTGTACTTGCCGGTCAGGAGGCCTGAGGCCAGGGGGCTCCAGGTGGTTGTCCCCAGCCCGATTTCCCTGTAGAGTGGCAGGTACTCCTTCTCCACCCTTTCCCGGTGCAGCATGTGATACTGGGGCTGCTCCATCTGGGGCGGGGTCAAGCCCAGTTCCCTCGCGATTGAGTAGGCCCGCATGATCTCCGTGGCGTTCCACTCAGAGGTCCCCCAATAGAGTATCAGCCCCTGGTGGACCAGGTCGTCCATGGCTCGGACTGTCTCCTCGATGGGGGTGTTGGGGTCGGGGCGGTGGCAGAAGAAGAGGTCCAGGTAGTCGAGTTGGAGGTGTTTGAGGGACCTCCGGCACGCCTCGTAGATGTGCTTCCTGGAAAGTCCCTCGTCGTTGGGGCCGTCCCCGCCCCAGAAGACCTTGCTGGAGACTACGAAGTCTGACCTCTTCCAGCCGAGCTTCTTGATCGCATTCCCCATGACTACTTCGGCGTTCCCGTGGGCGTAGGCTTCGGCGTTGTCGAAGAAGTTGACTCCGAGATCGTATGCCTTCGACATGCACTTCGTCGCCATTTCCTCCCCCACCTGGCCCCCATAGGTGACCCATGCTCCGAGGGAGAGTTCCCCCAGCCTGATGCCCGCGCTGCCTAGTCTTCTGTAATCCAAAGTAAACAGCGGTGTTCGGATGCGGCCGTGTATTAATCTGCCGTCTTCGGATATGAATTCAAAAAGTGGGAGAGGGCGAGGGTGTCCCCGCGCCTTCTCTATGCGGTGATGGTTACAAGGAGCCGCGCTGCGAACTCCGACGCACCGTCCTTCAGGTCGACCCGGAGGACGCCGTAGTTGGTGCTCCCGAACTTGCCCAGGTTCCTGTCAAGGAACAGAAACTGTCCGCTCCCTGCCTGCCCCTGGCCGACCATGAAGGCTCCGTGGCTTCCAAGTTCGGCCGAGCCGCTTGAGATGGCGTATGTGGTGCCGTTGATGCTCAGGCTCCCGCCGGTCACGGCGATGATGTATCCGCCCGTGAGCGCACCCGTGACCTGGAGTGTCATGGCGCCCGTAGCCGTCCCGTTGGAGGCTCTGTCGCCTACCACCCAGTATCCACCGGCGACGCTCGTCAGGGTGATCGTTTGGCCGACGGAGAGTTGTATCTGCTGGGAGGGCATATGGGCGGAGTTCTGAAGGAGCTGCTGTCTGCTGAGGTTCTGTGGAGCGCCGGCCGCCGCCATCGCAGGGTATGCGAAGAGCAGGGCCACGACTGCGAATGCTCCGATTGTTGACGCGACTGCTATCTTCTTCGTGTTCATCTTTGTCGAGGTTCTTGTTGGCTCCCGCCGTATATAGCGGGGCGGAAAGGAGCGTCTGGACTTTCGGTCTATACCAAATCTCCGAAAGGTTAAAGCCGCCGGGGGGCCCCGAAGTTCTGCGGATGCCCAACGACGCGCTCATCACCTTCGCCCTCAATATCCTGAGCGCGTTCGTCGCGCTACTGACGAGCTACTACGCCTACAGAACCAATAGGCTGGTCAGCAGCGCCGTCCTTGGGGCGATAAGCGTTGGTTTCATGCTCCTCGGGATCGGACTTGCCGTCGACGCAGGAACTTCGCTGATCTCGGGAAGGTTGCTGGTCGAGTTCCCCGCTGACCGTGTGCTCACCCTGTTTGCGACGTTCACATACCTGACGATCCAGATGGTAGCATACCTTGTGATAGCTGTCGGGTATGCCAGGGCCGCGTATGGAAAGAAGGCTCCAACCGCCGTCCCGGTGATCCTCGCCGGAACGGCTGCGGCGGGCCTTTACGGCTTCTCCCTGCTGAGCTACTTCGTCGCCCTGGTCTTGCTTGCGTTCGTCGTATTCCAGGGATTCCTCCTGCGGTCGGGAGGGAAGAGCAGGTTTTCTGCCATGGTCCTGCTCGCCTTCGGCCTGATACTGGTCGCGCACCTGATACTGCTGCTGTCCGTCCTTACCTTCGGAACGGGACTTTTCCTTGTCGGGACCGGGGTGCAGTTCCTTGGTTTTGTCTCCCTTCTTGCTTTCGTGGTCAGGAGCGAAGTGGTTGTCCCAGGGTGAGAGACAGAGGAGCGTCCTCCGGATAAACCTGGACATCCTCAACGCGGTCAGAGACGAAGGGGACGCCAAGCCGACCCACATACTCTACAAGGCTAACCTGTCGCATGAGAGGCTGGTGAAGTACCTCGATGACCTTACAGCCAAGGGGCTCATAGAAGTGAAGCAGGATGGGGAGAACAGGACCTACAGGCTCACAACAAAGGGGGTCAGCTTCCTGATAGAGATGAGGCGGGCCGAGTCCTTCGTCCAGGGCTTTGGACTCGCTATCTGAAATCAAGGCAAGAGGCTCCTTTCCGACCCCAAGTACTTCCTTGCTGGAGAAGAGTCGGCCTTGCCGGCCGAGTCAGACCATAGCGCTACCCGCGCTGCTTCATCAGCTCGCCGATTTCGCGGTCGAGCCTGACTACTTCGTTCTGGAACTTCTCCATCTCGCTCTGGTCCCTCTCGATGCTCTGCCTCTTCCCCGTTATCTGAGACTTCAGATCAGTCAGGCCCCGGTTGGTCGCGTCCATGGTGGTGACGAGCGTTCTCATCCTGCTGTCCATGTCAGCTTTCTGAGCCTGCAGTTCCGCGTACTGCTTCTCTGTGCTTGCAAGCTTCGACTGGAGCTCCCTGAGTTCCTGCTCCTGGTTCCTGACCTTTCCGTAGTATTCGTTGGCCTTGGCCTCGTTGTTCCTCCTTCTCTCCTGGGCGCCGGTTAGCTGGTAGCTCACGGATTCGACCCTTCAGCTTTGATATTTATCCATGATATGCAAGGGCCTGAGGGCCCATTTTGACTCCCAGGACGAAGCTGCTCCTCGTACTGCCGGTCATAGCCGCCGTTGTCATCGTGCTGGTGTATTTCCAGCTCTTCGCAAGCCCCATCGTCATAGCTGTGATCTTCATCCTCTGGGTGGCCGTCACCGTGAGGAACAAGAGGAAGTTCGACAGGCAGAAGGCCCAGAATTAGGTCGAGGGGGCTCGACCGCTTAGCGGCTGACCCAGCCTTTCCAGTCTCCGTCTCTGGCTCCGTGTGTCGTGATGATATGCTTCTTGAGCTCGCTTTCGGTCTCACACTCGAATCCGCAATAGCACTTCAGGAAGGTGGCCTCGACTGAGGAAAATCGATTTCAGACAAAAACCTTGCCCAGGCGGCCGAGACCGCCCAAGAAGTCTTGAGGGAGACCGACCTGTGGTCGGTGCTTTCTAGCAGTTCTTGTGGCGGGGGGAACAGCTGATTACGTTGTAATAGGCGGTGAGAACCATCGCCTGGGTCGGGTTGATCGTGATCGTGGAGTTCGTGCTCCCGGTCGACCAGTGGCTGAATACATAGGAGCCGTAGTTTGCGACGGAGATCGTGTAAGCACCGCCCGACATGGCATTGAAGGCGAGGGGGGTGTATCCTGTTGTTATTGTGGCGCCGTTCTGAGAGACGACGGTCCACATCCCGCTGAAGAGGGTGCCGCCTGTGGTGGCTGAATCGACCTTGATCGAGAAGGTGGAGGACGTCGATGTGCTGGTCGATGTGGTAGAGGTTGTGGTGCTGGTCGCCGACGTCGAGGTCGTGGAAGTAGATGTCGTGGACGTTGTCGTCGACGTGGATGGCGTGGTGGAGGTAGAGGTGGTAGTTGTCGTTGCTGTGCTTGGGCACGAGCCGGTCGTGCTGTAGTATGCGTTCAGGACAAGGTTACCGCCGAGGGAGACGGTAGCGGCAGAACCGGTGGCGCCGTCTTGCCAGTGGCAGAAGACTGTGCTCAGGTAGTCTGCAACTGTGACCGTGTATGTCCCGCCCGTAGCCCCTGTGAAAGACGCGGGGGTGTACCCTGTGGTGATGATGGCACCGTTCTGATTCCAGGTCGTCCACATGCCTGTGATCGTGTTCCCCGATAGGTCGAATGAGTTGACCGCCACAGTCGAGGTCGCTGGGATCGAAGTGCCGCAGTTCAGGACAGCGGTCAGGACCGTGTTGGTCGAGATTTCGATGCTTCTTTGGCCGTTGGTGCTTCCAGTGTCGAGCCAGTAGGCGAAGGCGCAGGACCCATAGCCGTCAGATTCCACCGTGTAGGTCTGGCCGCTGTTGAGCGTGAAGGTGGCGGGAGAATAACCGGTCGAGATTGTCTTCCCACCCTGGTACAGCGCGACGTAGTAGCCCGAGATGGCTGCTCCTGTCGTGTCCTGGGCGTCAACTACGAGCTGGGATGTTCCAGACGCGGCTGTGGTCGTAGTCGTGGTGGTGACTGGGACGGTGGTGGTAGTGGTGGAGGACGTCGAAGTCGAGCTCTGAGTTGTCGAAGTGGTCGACGCAACCACGTCAAAAGCTGACAGCGTCGCAACTTCGGTCGTGAAGTAAGAGGGAAGGACGTCGTAGGGATTGGGGAGGTTGGCGTCCGTCACGTAGACCCACGAGACCACACCAGAGACGCTGGTGAGAAAAGAAGTGTTGAGGGAGGCGCCTATGACTATGACCGCGAAGTTGCTGGGGCTGTAGCCTGTGTAGGTTATGTACGAGAGGGATGGGTATCCGCTGCTCTCATAGATGCAGAGGGCGTCAAGGGTTCCAATGAAGCTGGTCGGGACCGATGTCCCGGGATTGCCCATGGTCATCGACCCTGGAATGAGGGAGTGCACGTAGGTGTTGAGCGTGGAGTAGTAGGTTTCGTATCCGACGGTGCTGCTCATCTCGTCGAACATGATGCCGTTGACGCCGTACCAGCTTTGGTAGGAGTTGACTTCGGACTCGTCGGACGAGATGCTGTTCGATCCATAGCCCGTCGCAACGTAGCCAAGGACTTTGACGCCGGCTGCCTGTAGGTTCTTGATACCTTGGACGTAGTTAGGATCCTGGGAACTCCCGGGGCCGCTGCTGGGATTGATCACAGCGATGAAGGGCACGTTGGGATACGCTTGTTTGGCTTGGATTACGGCAGCCCATGAGCCGTCGGTAGGGTAGGTGTAAAGCGGGATCACGATGCCGACGGGGGTCGAGGCTGCACTCGCAGTTCGCGGGAAGGCGTTGAATCCCAAAATCATTGCTCCAACGAGGAGCGCAATGTATCCGGTTGCAAGGAATTTCCTAGAAGTCTGTTCTCGAAATTCCACGCGAAACGCGCCTACAGAATAATATTAAAGTCGGCCGAAGGCCAAATCCATGACGGGACTACCGAAACCGCGATTAAATCTGAAAGGCATCTGCTTATTTGGAAAAACTTCTCAGGATCGCCTTCGACAACCGAGAAGTCAGCCCGGTCGATGCGGCGGGCGGGTGGTCTAGGTGGGACCCGCTCCGGCCCTCGACTAAGGAGGCGCGAGCCTTTCGTAGGGCGCTATCAGGTCGAGCTCCCTTTCGCGGTCCCGGAAGTCAGGGCACACTGAAGCGAGCTTCCTCCTGAACTCGGCGGAGTGGTTGAACTCGACAAGATGGGTCAGTTCGTGAAGGACGACATATTCCCTGAGCCTTTCGGGCAGTGCGATCAGCTGCCAGCTGAATGAAAGCCTCCCGCCTCGGGTACAGTATCCCCACTTGGAAATCTCTCTCACATCCACCCTGCTGGGTTTGACACCGACCTTGGGCGCGAGCTGGGTGACCTTCCGTACGGCGTAGGTCGAGCTCTCTCTGAGGAACCATCTGCGGACGAGCTCCTTGAGCTGCAGTTTGTCTTTCGTATGGACCTCGACAGTCCCCCCATGCGGGTCGGGGACGAGCCGGTCCTCTGGGCCCCCGGTGAAGACGATCCTGAGGATCTCTCCGTTGAGCATGACGAGGTCGTCGGCTAGGACGTTCTTCGTCCTCGACAGGCGTTCGAATTCGCGCTTGAGCCAGTGCGACCTTTCCCTGATGGCCTTCTCGACGTCGACTGTCCCGCCCCGCGGGAGGATGACCTCGAGGGTCAGATCCGGCTTGAAGCGGAAGTAGGTGTATCGGCGGCTGGTGCCTCTGACGACGGCGTATTCTACGCGCCTGGGCCCCAGATCAAAGGTCGGCAAACAAATTGTTCCCGGTTGCCATGCCTAGATAACCCTAGGTCGTGCATCGCTTCATCGAGGTTTCAATGGCTTAATACTGGCATGGTGGTTGCAGAGTGCTCGTCTGTCGGACGCGACACCGCTGGTTCCCCGCCCGCGCATTCAAGGGTTGTCAGATTTTATTTTCGGCCTCGCACTCTCCATAGGAGCGCTACAGCTTGTAAGCAGCCTGTCACAGAATCCGACGGCGTTGGCCAGCGACATCTTGGCCTTCGGTTTCAGCTTTCTGATACTGATGAATGTCTGGAACAGGTACACCACGACGATGTCCGTGACGCCGGTCGAAACGCCGTTGCTCGTCAGGCTGAACATGCTGCTCCTCTTCTTGGTGGCGATCGAGCCCTTCCTGTTCAACATTCTGGCCATCGAAGGCATCGGTCCTTTATCGCCGATAGCTCCTCAAGTCAGCGAGTACTACGCCGTTGACATAGCCTCGATGAACCTCATACTCGCATATTTCGCCCACGTCCTAACCTTGGAGGAGAGGAACCTAATCCCACGTGAGTTGGCTCATCACTTCAGGGTGGTTCGTAATCTTCTGGTCCTTACGTCCGCCATCTTTCTTTTCTTCGCCCTCCCCGTCTTCTGGACGCTCACTTACGCGGAGTTCCCACTCAGGATCGTCCTCTGGATGACAACGTTTCCCATAATCTGGGCTTCGAGGCTCTCCGGCGCTCGGGTTCGGCACGCTGCCTGACGTCTCAAACGCGCGTCAGCTCAATGAGATACTTCGCGCCTAGCTTTGTCGAATTGGAGACTCTGTAGTCACCTCGGGCCTTGAGCTTTGCTAGGAGTTGGTCCTCCCTCATGACTGTCATATGTTCCCCGCCTATCTTCCCGAAGAGTCTGAAGATCCTCCCCATCAGAGAGCCAGGCTCCATCTCCAGGATGACAAATGTCCCTCCGTGTTTCAGAACCCGCGCAATCTCGCTCAGGGCCCCGTCGATGTTGGCGTAGTGATGCATGGCCATGGTGGTGTAGGCCTTGTCGAAGTCAGAGTCGGCGAAGGGGAGCTTCTCTGCTCCCGCCACTGAAGCCCTGAGCCCGGGGAAATCGCTCTGCATCTTGGCGACCCGTTTTTCGTTGGGGTCGACCGCGTGGACTAGTGCGCCCTTTGAGGCGTCGAGCACTCGTCCGGCCACGACTCCCTTTCCAGCGCCCACATCCAGAATCTTCTCCCCGGGACCGGGGGAAAGCATCCTGACAAACTCGTCCCACTCTGCCTTCGAATCAGTCCACGACATCCTCTTCCACTTTTCAGAATTTCATGGGCTATTTAAGAGGGGCAAGTGTTTCGCCGAGGTGAATGCGATTCTTTGGACAGCCAAAGGCCGTAAGAGTCTACGTCGATGCCAAGATACTCAACATGCACGACCAGTCGTTGCCGCGAGAAGCGTACGTGGGATACGTCGTTGAAGGAGGTAAGAGACGGAATGTAAAGAAAGTCGACGCCACTGAAAGCGACGATGCCGAGGTGGAGGCCATTCTCTTCGCGGTCGAAGACCTGAGGGATCCGCTGGGACGATTGACGGTCGTCTGCGACCACGAATCCGTGGTGTCGGAGGCCAAGAAGGACGCCCTCAAGAACCCGAGCGGGCCGATGAGGAAGCTGCGCGCGGTGCTGCGAGCCAACCCTTCCATAAGACTGGAGGTCCTACAGGCGAACCCGGCCCACGGCGTAGTGACGGAATACGTGAACGGACTGCAGAAAGCCTAGCGTTAAATCGGCCAAAGAACCTGCCTGCCTAGGGAATGGTCAGAGGTCAGGGCCCAGACGTTAGCTTGGGAATCAGGGGGAACACGCTCCGCGTCTACCTCTACGTCCTCCAGCACGGACCCTGCGAGCTGAAGGACATTCAGAACGGACTGGAGTTCTCCACAGCGTCGCTCGCATCGTATCACCTGAAGCGGCTGATTGATTCAGGATATGCGACCCAAGACAGCTACGGGAGGTACGTCGCGTCGAAGGATGCGACAGGGCAGATTCTGGAGGGATACGTCAAGGTCGGCGTGGTTGTCGTGCCCCAACTGATGTTCTTCGCGGTCCTTTTCACCGCTCTGGTCGTGTATTTCGCGCTCATGACGTACGCGTCGGCGTCGTACCTGCCGTTTCTCGTGGTGACGTCACTGATGCTTACGGCGGTCCTCTGGTACGAGACCCTGAGGGTATGGCGCAAGCTGGCGAGCTGGAAGTAGAGCGAGGGCACCCCTTGAGACGGTCATTCAAGGGTCTTGAAAGCCTCGGCCGGGACCCTGAAGTGACTTTCAAGAGCCTAACAATATCCACCCCCCGACCGCAGGGGGGACGAATATGTCTGTACGAAAACAGGCTCTCAAGTACACTGCAGCCGCGTTGGCGGTTGCTGCACTCGTCATCGTAGCATCTACACTCTACATCAACCCGGCGGTGACCAACGTGGGTCGGGCGGGAGGCACTCCTTCCCGGCTGATAATCCAGCTGACCGACCCCCCGACGGTTCCGCAGCACACGAGCTCCCTCAACCTCACCTATTCGTCAATCAGCCTCATGGTGGGCGAACCCGGATCCGACGGGCAGCAGACCCTCACGACGAAGGTGGTGACACCTACGGGAGGATCGGCCACCCTCGACCTGCTGAGGCTACAGAACGTCTCGCAGACCATAGCGTTGGCGAGCCTTCCTAACGGGTCGACGATCTACTCTTTCGCCTTCATGGTGACAAGCATAAAGATTGACGTCAACGGGACAGTGTCATCGGTGACTCTGGCGGGCGGCAGCACTCTGACGGTGACCCTCGCCAGGCCGGCGATGATTTCAGGCGATGATGTCGCGTTGCTCCGACTCAATCCGGTCATAGTGCTCACACCCTCCGGCTACCAGATGATCCCCTCTGCCGTCGGGATAGTCAGGCCCGAGTCGCAGGGCGACCAAAACGAGCAGGAGGTCGGGTTCCAGCAGCAGCTCAGCACCCAAGATGAAGACCAGCTCGACCAGGCCCGGGGCAACGTTACAGCCACGCTGTCGGCTCTCTCCGTTTCGGGCAACAGCACCAGCATCACAGTCCAGGTCAAGAACACAGGCAACACCACGGTGGCCCTGAATGCCATAGGAGTCCACGGTAACTTCACCGCAACGCAGACTGGTCAGGCAGCTTCCTGCGCTTCGAGTGAGACCCAGTCTTCGACCGAGTCCGGGTCCGGCGATCAGTCGACAACTTCGTTGTCGACTACGACCACCAGCACCTCAACCACCACGACCACCTCCTCTGAGTGTGGGATGGAGCACGCGGATGAGGTCGTCTTCGTCCCAGTCAACTCGACGGTATCCGGGACATCCTGCGTCTCGCTGAAGATGCAGCTCGTGAACGGAGACATGGGTGAAAACGGAGACCACGGGCTTACCCTCACCAAGGGGCAGTGCGTCAACCTTACCTTCTCGGGCGTGATATCCTTCGGGGAGTCGGGCTTCGCCTTGGTCCCGTCCACGTCGTCGGGCCAGGTCTACTTCGTCCACGTCATTGCGTCCGAAGGCGCCAACGTCGACCTATCTTGCAAGCTGCCCGTCACAGCGACGAGCTGCAGTGTATCCAACCAAGAAGAAGGCTAGTGGCTCGTGGACCGTCCACGGGTCACGCTTTCCCCTTTTTCGTCAGAGCCATAGGGCTTGCTCCTGAAGTACCTTATCAGGGCGACCCCGTTTCTGCCCACGCTCAGGTTCAACTGCCACCTCTCCACTCCGGCTTCCTCAGCGGCCCTCGCGGCGGCAAGGATCCTCGAGTTAGTTCTGTCCGGACGTGGCGGCTTGAATGGCTTGGCGTCGTACAGATAGCAAAGGACTATCTTGGCCTGCTTGCCCGTAGAAAGCGACCACTTCAGCTCGCCCATGTGCCTGATTAGCCTGTCGAAGGAATCGAATCTGCTACGCTTCACCCTGGCGACCCCCTCGCCTGCGGGGAGCATTATCAGCGGAGTCTTCACTTCGATGTAGGCGTTGCCAACGAGGAAGTCGATCCTCGACTTGCCCAGCTTCACCTCCCTCTGAACCTCTCCCTTGGCAAGCCGTGTCAGAGCCCTGTTCCTGAGAAAGAATTCGAAGTACCTGTTGGCGGCGTTCTGATTGATCCCGACCCAAGAGCTCCCGGATGGGAGCGTCGAGATGGCTTCGACCGTGTAGCCAGTCTTTCTCGAGTCGTTATCGGAAGTCGAATAAAGGCAAGGCAGCCCTGAGAGCTTGAGGTCCCCCAGTCTGCCTGTGGTGGGACAGTGGCACCTCAGTGTTTTGCCTCCTGACTTGACGAGCATGATGAATCTGTTCGGCCTTGACAATATCGTCCCTTGTTTCAGAGGTTCGCGGAATCTGTAGGTGCGATTGGCTTCGGAATCCACGGTCCTCGGTCTCCTGGTCCCATCTTCAGAGGCTTTCGTTAATAGGTGCTGGTTGGGACTCGGCCTGTGGGCGGGAATCAGATCCAGGCCTTGGCCCGAGAAGTGCGGGGTCAATCTGAGGTTCTTGAAAGATTTGCGCGGTCGAAGCTCCCGAAGGCCCCGAGGGGTTCGATCTTCGTAGGTGCTGGGGATTCCTATGCGGCCGCCCTGGCTGGGTTCTATGCTTCAGGGGGACGCTGCATCGCCCTCGATCCGTACAGCCTCGCAGCCACCCCCGAAATGGCTGAGGGTCTGGAGGTTTTCTTCATCTCGGTTTCTGGGAGGACCGCCTCCAACATAATAGCCGCGAAGAAGGCCGGACGTTATGCGAAGAGGATGACAGCCCTTACCGCTGTCGATGACAGCCAGCTGGCGCGCCTTACCGGAAGGGTAGTGAAGCTTCCGTTGGACTACGTCCCAAGGACTGTCGGGATGTCGTCCTTCAGCTCCTCACTACTGGCGGTGCTTGGGATTGCAGGCGGACGCGTCGATTGTGATTTTCAATCTGCCTACAAGAGAGCCGTAAAAGACTGGCGGATGATTTCGTATGGCAAAGGCACGACGTATTTCCTCGGAAATTCTCTGGCTTATCCTGCGGCGCTATATGCCGCCGCGAAGACCTACGAGATTCTGGGTTTCAAGGCCCATGCAGAGCTCCTTGAGGAATTCAGCCATCTTGAGCTCTTCAGCTTGGAAAGAGCCGACGTGGTCAACATCTTGTCGTGCTTCGACCCATCGGACATATCGAGGAAGCTGAAGGCAGTCCTCTCAGGCCAGGGGTACCAATGTTCCAAAGTCCCAACTTCGGGGGCGTCGAATGCAGATCGGCTCTTTCATTCTGTGTTCGTCGTTCAGCTATCCATTATCGACCGGGCACGCAAGGCGGGACTTGGCGAACCCGGGTTCCTTGGGGAGGTCGGAAGATTACGAGCAAGCGATGCAATGATTTACTAGCCGAACCCTGGATCTCTGCTGTTCCGAATTCCGGATGGACTTTGGTCTCATACTACAGTAAGTAGACGCCGCGCAAGCAGATGTGCTCAGTGCTCGGCCTCGAATTTCTTGGCGACCCTTTCCGCAGCAAGGGTCGCAGCCTCTACTGCGTTGATGACGCTTGTTCTGAAAGAGCCCTTCTCCAGCTCGTAGATGCCAGCGATCGTGGTGCCTGCGGGTGTGGTGACGGCGTCTCTCAGCTCGGTGACTCCCATCCCGGTCTCGCGGAGGAGCTTGGAGGTGCCCACCAGGGTCTGTGTGGCGAGCTTGAAGGCGGTGTCCCTGGGGAGCCCGACCTTGAGCCCGGCGGTCACCAGCGCATCTATCAGGATCGCTATGTACGCCGGCCCGCTTCCGCTCAAAGCGGTAACGGCGTCCAACTGAGACTCCGGAAGTTCAAGGCACTCCCCCAGCCTGCCGAGGACGAATTGGGTCGTCTCCAGATTTTCCGATTTCAGGTTTGGCCCGGGCGAGTAAGCGGTGGCCGCCTCGCCCACGATGGCTGCCATGTTAGTCATTGCTCGGACCACTTTGGCTCTGGGGAGATGCCGTTCCAGCTTGGAGAGCGAAATCGCGGCCATAAAGGAGATGACGAGTTTGCCGTGCGTATGCGTCGATATCTCGTCCAGAACGTGCTTCGCGTCGGCTGCCTTGACAGCCAAGATCACCACGTCGGCGTTCTTGGCGGCGGCGGCGTTGTCCGTCGACGCCTGGATCTTTTTGGGGAGGGGGCGGCGGAGGCTCGAGAGGTTCCGCCTTGTGACGAGAACCTGCGACACCTTTGGTGATTTCGCGACCGATCTGGCGACTGCTTCGCCTATTTTGCCGGCCCCTATGACCGCTATGATCAACCCCCTGGGCAAGGGCGGCCGTCCGTTTAGAAGTTTCTAGCCGGGTTGTGCTATCCGCTCGCGACTACAGCAGAAAGTTAACGTTCAGAATTCGGTAATTTTCTTGGCATATCGAGATATTGGGCTGGGGGTTTGTCAGCCTGTGCGCAGAGTCAGGGTTTTCGCTGCAGGTTTGGCCATATTCGTGCTGGTGCTCTCCGTCTCCTTCAGCGTGCCGGCGGCGAGCGCTTCACCCGGACTTTCATTGGTGAGCTCGGGAAAGCTCGCCCAGGATTCTCTGACCACCGGCCAGACGAGCTATTGGTACTTCGGAGGGGATGCGGTGACCGAAGGCGCCCCCCACAGCTACTATGAAGACTCCCAAGGCCTACACCTGGGCGTCCAGTCGCCGCTGTCGGGGGTGTGGGCTGGATTCTACGCCGAGTCCCCCGATACAAACGGGAT
Organism: Nitrososphaerota archaeon; assembly: GCA_028867035.1. Classification (GTDB taxonomy): domain Archaea; phylum Thermoproteota; class Nitrososphaeria; order Nitrososphaerales; family Gagatemarchaeaceae; genus UBA183. The sequence goes on from JAGWHB010000001.1 coordinate 242,562, forward strand.
GCTTTTCCACACGCTGTTAACCCTCCCTTACACGAGCCTCTCCTCAGAATCGTTCAACACGGGGCTGTACGTCCAGACGTCTTCGAACAACGTCAACTACATAACCTGCGCCGCCTCTGCGGATTCGACTGGGTACAGTTGGAGCGTGCTCTACACGACGGGCCTCCCGACAAACGCCGTGGTGTTCACGACCGTGTACTCCCAGGCGAACTCCGGCCCACTGACCAGGGACTGCACCATCATAACCAACGGGAACAACTTCCTTGAGGTCTACCTCGGGGGCCAGTTGGTCTATTCGAGTCACACGCTTTCTCTGAACATGCCGCCGCCGTTCGATTCCTACCTTGAAGTCCAGACTACGAACTCCCAGTCTCAGCACTTCGCAAGCTATGCCAACTACTACGCTACCAAGAGCCAGAACGTGAACCTGACCAACGGGCCACCAGGGGGCACCATGGTGATAGCGGACTCCGCCGGCCATGTGCTCGGCCAGGCCACGATTTCGAGGAGCGGTTCGGCCTCCGTCGACATAGGCTCCTATGCGCTGCCTGTCGCCGGGAAGGTCTCTGTATACTATTCGAATGGGTCTCTGGACAGCTCCTACTCCGGGCAGATCTGGGGAGGGGACGTCTACGGCTTCGTGGCCAACCCCAACCAGACGTACTCTCTGACTGTCAACTCCAAGTCGCCGTCCGGGGAGCTCGACGGCATGTGGACAGTGCTGTATGACTCCAATGGAAACCAGATAGCCACAGGGTACACCCCCATCGCGTTTTCGGGACTGAAAGCCGGCGCCACCTACTCCGTGTCAGTATCGGACTACGGTCCCTATGTCTTCAGCCACTGGGAGGACGGTTCGACCAACAGCTACAGGACATTCGTGGCCAACTCTAACCTTGCTTTCACGGCCTACTACAACTAATCATTCGTGGTACTTCTTCTCGCCCGCCCTCACAGGCACCTTCACCCAGTTCTCCTGAGGCGGCAGCGGACAGACGTAGTCGTCGGAGTACGCGCAGTATGGGTTGTAGGCGTAGTTGAAGTCCAGGGCGTACTCGTCGTCGTGCTCCACCTCGAGGTCAAGGTATCGGGCGGCGCCGTAGCTTTCCTTGCCCGAGGTGGCGTCCCTGAAGGGGATGAAGAGACTCGCGTCGGCGCGCTCCGCGGACTGGTAGGCGTGAATCCGGACCTGGATCCCTTCGAATGCCATGTCGAAGTAGCCGACCCTGTTGAAAAGCTGGCGGGTCCCTTTGCTCGTCGTCATCATGACCCCCTCCGGATTGGCGTACCTCTGCAGCTTGACCTCGAGCCTCAGAGCCGGCTCAGGGTCGAAGTACTTGAGCCCTGAGAATCCGCTCCTGTCCCGGTGAGGCATGGGAGAGTCGTGGCCCTCTCTGAAGAACTCGTCCTTCTCCTGTCTGAAGCGAGCCAGAGCCCGGCCCCAGGTCTCCTGGTCTTGGGGATTCAACTACGGCAGATAGCAGGCAGGCGCTCTGACTAGAACTTTTCCGAGCCTCCGGCAAAGCTGAAAAATACTGCTTTCAGACCAAAGGCCGCGCACCTTGACCAAGAATCCTGTGGTCAAAGACATCCTGAAACGGTATGCCCAGGTCTGGGCGCTTCGTCATTCGATGGCGGTGCTCGGATGGGACACCGAGACGCACATGCCGGAGGGAGGAGCCCGGCCGAGAGGGATAGCGTCCGGACAGCTGGCTGTGATGTCCCAACAGGCGACCATCGAGATGGAAGGCCTTGTCAAGAAAGCGGAGAGGTCCAAAGGTCTCGACGACATGGAGGAGGGGGTGGTCCGCGAGCTCAGGAGGAGCCTGGATTACTATCTTAAGGTCCCGCCGGAGCTCGTCGACGAAATCCAGCGAGTCACGACCGAGGCGACCGTCGTCTGGAGGAAGGCCCGAAAGAAGTCGGACTTCAAGCTGTTCGAGCCGCACCTGGAGAAGATCGTTGGGCTGCAGAGGAAGGTGGCGGACAAGCTGGGATACGAGAAACACCCCTACAACGCGCTCCTGGACTTGTATGAGGAAGGGTTCACTGTCGCGGACGCGGACAGGGTCTACTCAAGGCTGATCCCTGAAAGCAAGAGGCTCCTCGCACGAGTGACGCAGGCCGGGGTGTTTCCTTCGAAGCATCCGCTTGAATCTGCGAGCTACGAGACCGAGGCGATGGTCAAGGTCAATGAAGAGGTCATCAGGGTGCTGGATATGCCCATGGACAGGTTCAGAATGGACGTGTCGACGCACCCATTCACAACTCAGATCGCCTCCGACGACGTCAGAATCACAACCAGGTATGAGGGGAAGGACTTCAAGTCGTCGCTTTACAGCACGATTCATGAGAGCGGCCATGCGATATACGGACTGGGCATCGACCAGAAGCTGTCATACACCCCGGTCGGGGACGGTGCATCCTTTGGGATACACGAGTCGCAGTCGAGGTTCTGGGAAAATATTGTAGGGAGGAGCAGGGAGTTCGTAAAGCTGATCGACCCGATCCTCAGGAAGAACCTGCCGTTCCTCGGAGGCTATGACGATGAACAGCTGTATCTCTATTTCAACACCGTCAGGAAGAACTTCATCAGGGTGGAAGCCGACGAGCTCACCTACAACTTCCACACCGCCCTGAGGTATGACGTAGAGAAGAAGGTCATAGCGGGAGACGTCAAGGTAGCCGAAGTGCCCTCCCTCTGGGATGACACTTTCGAAGACTACTTCGGGCTGAGGCCCAAGAACGACGCCGAAGGGGTTCTGCAGGACATCCACTGGAGCGGCGGTTCGATTGGTTATTTCGCCACCTACACCCTCGGGAACGTGGTCGCCGCGATGATCTGGCACAAGATGAAAGACGGCGCCCTCGTCAGGGAATCGCTCCTGGAGGGAGACGTCGTAGGGCTGAAGGAGTGGTTGAAGACGAACATCCACAGATATGGAGCCATCTACACTCCGAAGGAGCTGCAGGAAAGGGCCTTCGGAGAAGCCTACAATCCCGAGAGGCTTCTGGCCTACCTTAACCGGAAGTTCTTGGCCTAGGCCTTGCGGGAGGGGGACATGGGCGGTGGGGCCGCCCAGAGCTTACGATGATCGAATTCAAGGACGTCACGAAGAGATTCAAGACTGTCGACGCAGTCAGAGGGGTCACCTGCGAGATAAGGGACAGGGAGATCTTCGGGCTCCTCGGGCCCAACGGCGCCGGTAAGACCACCCTCATCATGACGATGGCCACGGTCTACAACCCAACCAAAGGCGAGGTGGTGGTCGACGGGCACAGTGCGAGCACAGAGCCTGACAAGGTCAAGTCATTGATCGGGATAAGTTTCCAGGACCCGAAGTATGACAGGATACTCTCCGCCAGGGAGATCCTCCAGCGGCACGGGAAGGTGACGGGGGTGGAGAAGGGCGTCAGGGAGAAGAGGATAGACGAGGTGCTGGCCAAGTTCGGGCTCACCGGCGAGGCGAAGAAGAGGACGTGGATGCTGAGCGGAGGGACGAAGAAGAAAATCGAGAACGCGAAGGTGTTCGTCCAGAGGCCCAAGATAGCCGTCTTCGACGAGCCGACCGCCTACCTCGACGTCCCTTCCAGGCTGATGGTCTGGGACATGATCGACGAGCTGAGGAACGAGGGGACGACCGTCGTTCTCGCGACGAACATGATGGACGAAGCGGACAGGATGTCGGACAGGGTCGGGATAATGAACAAGGGGGAGATGGTCCAGGTCGGGGATCCAGGGAAGCTGAAAGGGAGCCTGAGGGGGAGGGACGTCATCGAGATGAAGCTCGAGGCCTCGGTGCCGGAGCTCGTAGGCGAGGTGTCCAAGGTCGAGGAAGTGAAGGACGCTCGGTTCGAGGGGGATGTCCTGAAAATCGTACTGAGCAGCGGGCGGGTACTTCTCCCATACATGATCAATGTGGTGACCGCCAAGGGAGGGAAGGTCCAGACCGTGAACCTGAAGGAGCCGTCCCTGGAAGACGTCTTTCTTCACTACACGGGGATGAAGTTGATGTGAGCTCCAAGCCTTCTCCGCTCTTCGTCATCTGGGTCCTCGTCGAGCGGGACCTCAGGACCCTGGTGAAATCCCCGTGGATCCTCATCAACAGGACCGTCTTCTTCCTCATCCAGCTCTTCGTGTTCGCGTTCCTGATCACCAAGCTGGCGACGTCGCTCGGATTCAACTACTTCGATTTCTATTCGATCGGCGCCGTCGTCTCGACCATCACCTCGATCGCCTTCATCATAGGCGAAGACCTGTTCGAGGAGGAAGAGATGGGGCTCCTGGATTATCTGCTAAGCCTCCCCTTCGGCCATTCGCTTTTCGTCATCGGAAGGGCACTGGGAGGGGCAGTCAGGGGCCTGATCTACGTGACCCCGATGCTGGTGCTCGTGGCATATCTTGACGGATACTTCTCAATCCCGGGGATCGTAGGCTCCCTCGCAGTGTTCTTCGTCCTGGCTACTGGGATCTCCGGCCTGTCCATAACCCTCGCCATGCTGATCAGGAACGCCAACAGGTTCGACATCATGATCGCGCTGGCAGAGCTGGCCACGGTGAGGGTGAGCGCGGCCATCTACCCGCTGGTCTACATGCCGAAGGTCCTCCAGCCCGTCGCCACCTACTCGCCGGTGACGTCGGCCTCGGACATAGTCAGATCCATTTTCCTCCCCGGCTATTCGTCTGCGCCCTACGAGACGGTGGTCCTCGTCCTTTTCGTGTTCGTGTTCTTTGGCCTGGGGAGCGCCTTTCTGTTCAGGAAGATAGAGGGTGGTAAGTTCGAGTAGGACGGCAGAGGTCATCGAGAGGGACTTCAGGATCTTCTTCGCGGACAGGTACATGCTCGTCATCATGTTCGTCAACTTCATGATCGACCTGGGGGTGTCCGGGTTGAGTCTCGGTGCAATGATCAGGAACCTGGGTTTCAGCTACTTCCTTTACATCGCCCCCGGAGCTAACCTGATCACAGCCACGGTCGCGGCCTTCCAGTCGGGAAGGGACGTGTGGAGAGAGAGGGTGATCCAAGACACTCAGCAGTACCTCCTTACCCTCCCCATCAGGAAGAACGTCTTCGCCGTCTCCAGACTCTTCTCAGGGATGCTCAGGACCATGGTGACCGTCCTCCCTGGGACCATAGTCATCGGGTTCCTCTATGGGCTGAACTTCCAATTTTTCCTTGTGGGGCTGATGATCATGTTCGTCTACTCTGGCGCGGTGGCGGGCCTCTCGGTCGCGGCCGCTTCCCTGGCCAACAGCCTGGAGCTGTTCGCCACGGTTAGGAGCACGGCCCAGGTCTATCTCTCGTTCTTCAGCACCCAGTTCTATCCCTCGAGCATACTTCCTCCGGCGGTGGCTGCTGTGTCGGCCTTCAACCCGATGACCTGGGCTGTGCAGTCGTTCAGGGCGCTCCAGGCTGGGAGCGTGGACCTGGCCCTTTTCGTCCCTCTGACCGCCCTATCTGCGGCTCTGATGGCAGCAGGATTCCTCCTCTATAGGAGGACGATGAATTACTAGCGATTATCCTTCTTCGCCCATGGGCAGTTTAAGTATCAAGGGGAGTTGTTTTGCTCGTTGGCCTTTGATATCATAACCGACGTATTGGTCGTGCTCGCGGTCGCTGTGCTTGTTGGGGAGCTTTTCGAACAGGTCGGGCTCCCTTCGGTGGCGGGGGAGTTGCTCAGCGGCCTGGTCCTTGGTCCGACGTTCCTGGGGGTCGTGGCCCCGAACGCCCAGACTGCGGCGATCTCCGAGATCGCTCTGTTCTTCGTGGTCCTTTTGATAGGCTTCGAGATGACGACTGGAACAGTTCGCAAGCACATTTTCCCTTCCATCGTAATTTCGCTTACAAGTTTCGCGATCCCATTCCTTGTCGTTGTCGCTGCCGCCGCCCTGCTCCTCCCTTTTGGTTTCGCGGCGAACGTGCTGGTGGCCCTGGCCATCGCAGTCCCCTCCATCTCCATCGTGTCGGTTCTTGTCATGGAGTGGGATTTGGTCCAGAAGGAGACTGGTCAGCTCATCCTTTCGTCTGTGACAATAACTGACATAGTGGCGTTCGTTATGCTTGCGGGCGCTTCTGGGACGCTCGGGGGCACGATAACTGTCGTGGTTCTGATGGGTCTTTTCTTGCTGGTCTTCGCCTTGGTGGACTGGCAGCTCAACGCCCATCCGCACGCTTTCCGCGATTTGCTTGGGAGGGCCGCGGATTTCACGAAGCGAGAGGAGCTCTCTTTCGCTCTGCTCATAGCCGGGGGGCTGCTCGTGGCCGTCATACTCCAGGGCATAGGCATCAGCTACATTCTTGGTGCGTTCTTCGCAGGTCTGATCATCCACGACGGCTTGGTCGGGAAGAACGCGTTCAGGAGGACGGCCGACACCCTTGCCAAAATGAACAGGGCCTTCTTCATCCCGGTCTTCTTCGGGCTCGCCGGGGTGGAGGCATCCTTCCCTGCGTCTCAGTCAGGGCTCCTGATACCGCTTGGAGTCCTTCTGGTCGTTGCTGTGCTTCCTGCCACTCTGCTCACATATTTCGCCGCGAAGAGGCTCATGAAAGTGAAAGAGGAAGGCGGTCCAAGGCGGATAGCGTTCATCCTGGCCGGACGCGGCGCGGTCGGGATCGTGATAGCATCCGTCGCGCTAAGCACCGGACTGATTGGAGGAACCGCGTACTCGCTGGTCGTGGTAGGCACCGTGGTGGTGTCGATCGTTGTGCCCGTCCTGGCGGGGAGGGAGAAGCGGGACTGACTTGGCGCGAGGCGTCAAACCCTGCTGACGATTGCGCCTCATCGGTGGCCGAGTATAGGGTTCATTGCGCCTCGAGTGAACCTCAGTCGAGCAGCTCGGGCCATTAGGTGTATGAGCCGGCGGGCGCCGGCTGCAATCCTAAATCAAGGTACGTACATGCTTCGATTCAGGTGATTTAGATGTCGTTCGATGACGAAGTGCAGAAGATCAATGCAAGGAAATTCGAAGAGATGTTGAAGGGACAGTCCAAGCCCAAGGAAAAGGGATCGGCCGAGCCGACCAAGCCGGTCGATTTGACTGACAGCACATTCCGGGAAACTGTCAAGAGCTATCCTGTCGTGGTGGTCGATTTCTGGGCGCCCTGGTGCGGTCCGTGCAGGGTGGTCTCGCCCTTGTTGGAGCAGATGGCGTCGGAGATGGCTGGCCAGGTCAAGTTCGGGAAGCTCAACGTCGATGATAACCCGGTGACTGCCCAGCAGTTCCAGATCCAGGGCATCCCGACGATATTGGTGTTCAAGGATGGGGAACCGGTGGATGGAATCGTCGGGGCCGCGCCGAAGCAGACGATCGAGGCGCGGATAAAGCCCTACATCGGGGGGACGAAGGATTCTCCCTACCAGTGAAGGCCTACTCTTCGCCCTTTGAAGTCACGAACGCAAGCCTGGCGTATGGCCTGACGGCTTGCAGAATCTTGAGCTCTGCCTTCCTTAGGTGCTCCTCGTAGGTCGACCTCTTCATACCTTGCCTCGAAGCGATTTCGTCTATGGTCGACCCCTTCGGCATCACGTAATACCCTTGCTGCATGGCCGCGAGGAAGGCCGCTAGCTGTTTCCTCGTGAGGGTGCCGAGGAACTCATCGACTGGGACTGTTATGGCTCCCCTGGCGGACTCCCTCGGAATCACCGACTTGCTCTCGACTTCGACCTTCGACACCTTGGAGAGGCTCGAGATGGCTCCATCTAGGGTGGCTTTGGTGTAGGCAAGAAGCCTGCAGTACTCGTATCCGCCCCGATAGCTGACAGGCATCACAGGTATGCACTCGGCCCATTCGATCATGGCCACCGTCGAGCTGTCCGTGGCGCACTTGCATCCGATGACTGCCTCCAGATTCCCTGAGGAGTATCTGTTGAACCGTATCAGGCGGGCGCCGAGCTTCTTCAGCATCTTCCTCAGGGCGGGCTCCAGCTTGTCCGCGTCTTCCCCTTTCGGGACCTGGAACTCGAGGATGTCGACCTGCAGGTTGCACCACCTCTGGATGCTGACCGACGGGAAGAGCTTGGAGAGACCGCTGAAGGGGAGGGAATGGTCGAGCTTCAGCGAGACGTCGAACATGGCGGCCCCGGCTGTGAGACGCCGCTAAAGGGTTTCCTTCTGGTGCCGGCGGCCGCCGGCCTGCCTAAACCAACTCGAATTCGACCAGCCAGAGCTCGTCCGTCGACCGGAAGCCGCGCTTCGACCAGTATGCCTTCACCTCCGAAGCTGCCGTAGCTCCGTCCCTCCGGGCTAGCTTGTCGTCTATGTCCCTGAGCTTCACCCTCCTCAGCCCGGTCACCTTGATTCTTGCGAACTTGGTCGGGGGGTAGCCCATCCTCGCGGCTTCGTAGGTCTTCCCGACCTCGACTCGTGCCTTCGGCCACTTCCTGAACGTCACCGTCTTCTTTCCCGCCAAGATTTGTTCGGCGGACTTCGCTCCGAATGTTATCGGAGCGCTCACCAGCGGTCTGGCACGCTGCCGGGGCCCGCTGCCTGCGGGGCTTCGATGTCCATGTTGAGGTATTTCGCGGTCTCTTTCGCCAGCCATTCGAAGTTCTCCCATGGATTGTTCTTGAGCTTGTACGTCCCGTTCAGGTACTTGATCATGGGCGCCATTGTATTCCAATCGTAGATCACTATGTACTTGAGGGCGTTCATCACTGTCTGCAGGTCTACTATGCCGTCCTTCGCCAGTTGGCCGAAGAGCTCGAACATGTAGGCGTAGTTGCGCGCCTCGAAATCGTCCAAGGTCCCGATGAAACCCTCCCAGTTCTTCTCTCAGTACTTCCTGATTGTGTCGTACATGTTCTTCCTTCTTCCGACGAAGGAGTCGTCGATCAGCCGCTCGACCATCGAGAAAGAGATGCCTGCCTTGGTCTCATGAATCGTGGCGTTGACGAGCTTGGCGTTCTGTCTCAGCTGGAAGACTACGAAGACGGCTCCTGCGACCACGGCCACCGAGCTGACCGCGCTCAGGACTAGCGTCAGGTCGGAGAGGGCTATCGCCAAAGTACTTGGCCGCGGATGGCGTGGCGCTTCTGTTAAACCCCTCGCAGTTCCGTGTGCAAGGCCCTTCGGGCGTAAGGTTCCGGGCCTTTCGCAGATTATCTGCAATCTTCACGATTTGAGTGCGCACGAAGGGTTTCCAAAACTGTTGTTTGATATCATCGACCGCAACATCCGATACTCGATGAAAACAAACGTCATCGCAACGTCTGCCATTGTCGCATTCATCGCATTGGGTGCAGCAGCGGTGACATTCGCACACTCTGGCTTCCTACTTGGGACGGGCACGAGCTCGGCCCAGACAACAAGCGTGACAACGACCCAGACCGGCGAACATGAAGACGACCAAGGCGAGAACGACAACGGAGGAAACTTCAATCTCACGGTTGGGACTACGCTCACATTCTCAAACTTGGACGGCCACTGGGTAGCATTCTCCAACATGAGCGAACATGAAGATGACAGCGAGGGTTCGCCCATGGCACATGGTGTCGGCAACTCCACTGGTTCATTCTCCTTCAAAGTGACAGGCCATTCGGGCGACGGCTACAACCTCACCATCACATCGGGTACATTCACAATCAACGGCACAACCTATGCGGTCACGTCCGGTCACCTCACCCTGAATGAGGGCGGGGAGTCCGGGTTCGGCAACGGGACAGCCAGCGGCGGTGCCACATTCGAGATCCACGTAGCAGGAATCCACGGCAACACTACATCTGCAGCGCAGGTGGGCGCAATCAAACTGGACGTGCAGGTCGGGAAGAGCGCGTACCTAGTCATCCTCGGCTCTAACGAGGGCGTCGAGGAAAGCGACAGCGACTAGGCATCCGCTCCTTCTTTGTCAGGTCCGGATTATCCCGTCCGTCCTTCCACGCAGGACCTCCTTACCGTCCTGGTTGCGGCACACGACAGTCATTAAGACGTTCAACCTCCCAGTTTCTGGAACGACCTTCTCGACCAGGCCTTCGCATGTGATGGTGTCCCCCACGAACACAGGTCTTGAGAACTCGAATGCCATCTCTCTGGCTATGTAGTTCAGATCCCCTCCTAACTTGGTGGGCAGTGTTGCGGTGAGGAGCCCCTGGACCATTATCCTCCCCTTGCCGTCCGGCTTCATATGGTGGACCCCCTTGTCCCCGGAGATTTCAGCGAAGGCCCTGACATCTTCAAGCGTGAAGGTCCGGCGATACGAGGACTTCCGGCCGACTTGTAGTTTGATCGTGGAGTGGGGGCCCAACCCCTGCTTGATTGAGTTTGCGCCTTGGGCAAGGACTTGATGTTCTAACCCCTAGGCTTATCATAGGAGGGGGCTATTAACCTCCGAAGGGCTGATGATCCGACCTGCTGGTCTCATGATGGCTCTTGTCGTCTCGGTGATCGGGGTCATGTTCGTTTCGACCCTTACGGCGAATGTCTCGTTGTCCGGGCCGTCAACTACGTCAATCTCCTTGAGCCATGTCTCATCAATATTGACCACCACTGGCATTTCAAGCACTACGACCGGCGACTCTGACCCGTATAGTGGCACCCTCTCCGCCATGGTCGAAGTGGGCCCTACTCAACCCGTGTGCTATGCAAACGCGACCTGGGAGCCTGCACCTTCCTCCTACGACTCCATCGGGGTGGTTATCACGGACTCCTCTGGCCGCACGGTGACCTGTCCAGTAAATTGGGTCTCCGATGGATGCTACGTCATGGGTTCGTTGACGGCCACGCTGGAGCCCGGAAGCTATTCTCTCAACCTTACAAGCTGCGGGTGGATGGGGTGCAGGGCAGCCCTGCCCAAGGGCTTCGAGATCTACTCGGGAACCACTACGTCGGTCGACGTTTCCATCTTCACAGGCATAGCATAGACGACCCTCTCCTGTTGAGAAAGGCGTCACTTTTTCTATTTAGAGAATAGTCAAATAATTCCAAGGCGCCGATGTGCGGCATCGCGATGACGATGGCGAGGGGGTTCTCTCCCCTCGTCCACCCCCAAAAATAAAGGGGAATGGCTTCTACTTCGGGATGAACACGTCTTCGTATGATGGAGTCCTTGGGAGGTTGGATTCGCCTGGTTCTGCCGGCTCCTCGCCTTGCCACATCATCTCCGCAGGTATGGGCTTCGATTCGAGGCCCGCGAGGATCATCCTCAACCAGGGCACCGACATCTGCCGACCGCGGTACTTCCCTCCCTGCTGTATTGCGGTCTGCACGAGGCTCTTGTAGTAATCCTTCATGTCGACGTCGTTTGACCTTGACTCCGGCGCAAAACTTTGAGCCGCGAGTAGGACGGTCGTGTCCGTCGGCAGCTCCGTTGTCGCCTCGACCTCGGGCTGCAAATCCAGGTCCGCGTTCCATGCGTCTTCAACCGACTTCGAGAATCTGCGTCTTAGTCCGTCTATCATCGCGTGAGGTATGTGGAGGTAGGTTATTGAAACGACAGTTTTGTAAGGCCTGATCGCTGTCGTTCAGTGTCGTTGAACGGGTTCTGAGATGTCAGCGAACAGGCCGCGAGAGCCAACCAGGCGACTAAAGTAAGCTGTGACATAGGAATGGACTGGGACGCTGACTGCAGCCAGGTGGCCAGCGCGTGGAGACTCGACACAAGACCCGAGTCCATGGGACCAAACGCGCGGACCCTGCATATAGGGCGGCGGAAAGCAGTGTCTGGACAGAAAGTCCATTACTGTTTCATTTCAACCGGCTGTCGCTTCGGCTGCCTGCCAGACCTCCAAGCCGCCTCCATAGAATCCATCCACGCTCAGGACGTACGTCCTCCCCGGTGTAACAGAGATAGTCGCCGGGAGTGTCAAGTTGACAACCCGGTTCGCCCCTGGCTCGAACGGCCCCTGTACGCTCCCTGCGAAGGTGTTGCCGATGAACAGATTCACGTTGGTGATCGGCGAGCTACCAGACACATCGATGCCCAGGAGCAGCGTCGTATGGTTGCCAGGGCCGAGCTCTGAGATATAATTCACGGAGCGGAGGCTGGCGGAGGTTATTGAGAAACTCTCGCATCCCGGTTGCGAGGCCGAGCACGTCGTGAAAGTAGTGGGTATCGTCTGCGTCTTTCCGACCGCTGCGGCTTCGTAGTTCAGCACCAGGACGAAACCCACGACGAACAGCGTGCACAACACGAACACCACCAGGCTCTTGGCGTACACGACGCCCGGCCCCAGGCTGTCGGATATCTCTGTTGTGATTAACGGGATGCGAGGACCCGCGCGAGGAGGTCGCGAGAGATGTTGCCCCCCGAGACTACGACTACCACCCTCTCTCCCATGCCCTCCATGCCGGAGAGGAGGGGAGCGAGCGGAGCGGCACCAGAAGGCTCGGCGACAATCCTCGCGGTGTTGACCATGGCCACGGTCGCGTTGAATATCTCGTCCTCGGACACGGTGAAGGCCCCATCGACGTAACGAGAGCATGCTTGGTACGTCAGGTCGCCGAGGGCCGAGGGGATCAGCCCGTCAGCCATTGAGGCGGGAGAGGGGACCGCGACCGGCTTCTTCGCGGTCAGCGCCGCGGCGAGCTTTGGCGCACCCTTGGGCTCTACACCGAACACCTTTGACTTTGGGTTCTTTGCTTTCAAGGCGATTGAAACGCCCGATATCAGGCCACCTCCTCCGACAGGGACGAGTACCGAGTCGAACTCTTTGAGCTGTTCCGAGATCTCCAGGCCGCAGGTCCCCTGGCCTGCAATCACATCGGGGTCGTTGAACGGGGGAACGAAGACAGAGCCCGTCGCCCTTGCTATCTCTCTCGCCTTCGCCTCTCTTTCATCGCTGTACATCCCTGCCCTGACCACCTCCGCGCCGTAATCCTGAATCGCGTCGACCTTCTCTTTGACCGCGGACTCTGGGACGACCACGGTGCATTTCTTACCGAGGAGGTGCGAGCTATAGGCTACGGCTATGCCGTGGTTTCCAGAGGACGCTGCGACCACGCTTCCTTCCCGGAGGCGTGAGACCTTGTTGTACGCTCCCCTGATCTTGAATACCTTGATCGGCTGGAAGCATTCCAGCTTGAGGTAGACCTCGCGCCCGGCCAGCCTTGAGAGCGAGGGGGACTCCAGCAGGGGTGTCCTGGATGCGACGCCTGCTATCCTTTCAGCGGCGGCTTCGATCTCTCTGATGTCAGGTAGTTCCATTTCTATCCCGTCGTGCTCCAGTGGAGCCTAGTTGCTCCGCTAAAAAAGAAAGTTCAGCCATTGAAGGCTCTTGGCCTAGTCTTGCTTCTCTTTGAGCTCGCTCTCTGAATAGCCCAGAACCTCGGTGGACTTCGAGTCGATCTTCACCTGCACTATGTGGGACTTGACAAGCAGGACCCCCATCGCGAGCTTGACGTCTGCCTTCACATTCCATACTCCGTTGTCGCGTATCACCTCAACGAACTTCACTCTCCCCAGCTTCTTTCCGTACCTCTTTTGCATCCAGCCCTTCGCGAACTGTTCGGCGTCGTCGGTGGTTGCCAGTAGCGACATGGTTTCGGTTTTCTGTACGGGATTACGTGCTATATCGCTCGCTAACAGTTTGATTTGAACAATTGGTTAGGAAAAGTCAACCGGGTGAGAAGGAGGGTCTTCAATCAACATTCCCAGCAAGAGGACTGACGCCCATCCGGCCGAATTCAGGGTCTTGCACTCGCTTTCAATTCTGTTGCATTAAGTACCGACCTGGAATAACATCGGTTTGAAAGCCAGTTGTTGAAGGCATCTGCGAGCATCTTTTCCCCATCGTCGGGTTCGAGGGGGACCAGGCCGGCTTTCTTCTCTGTAATGCTGGCCATCTACCTCACCCTTGAATTCGCCCTCGGGTTCTATGTGATACGGTGGGACCGATTCCCGTCGGTGCTGCTCTTCGGTGTCCTATCTGTCCTCTTTTTCGGGGCGGCCTACGGCACCTCACGAGAGCTGCTGGCTTTGAAGAACAGGCCCCCTCTTGGGTCCCTTAGGTCGTTGTCCACGTCCCCACGAGTGGCTTTGCTCTACACGACGATGAATGATGTGGTCCCAGAGTGCCTTGCTTCAATGACGCAGGACTACCCCTCGGACGTCTACGTTCTCGACGACTCCACGAAGCAAGAAGCCATGGCCATGGTGGACATGATCTGCTCGGAGAAGAGATACACGGTCGAGAGAAGGGCGCAGAGGAGGGGCTACAAGGCCGGGGCGATCAACGACTGGCTGGCGAAACACTGGGGTTCCTATGACTACATCGTCCTATTGGACGCAGATTCGTACCTCCCACCAGACTGGGTCGGACGGGCCCTCAGATACGCCGAGCACCCCTCGAACAGAGACGTCGCTGTCTTCCAGGGGCTGATTAACATATGGAACCTAGACACGGATTTCGCCGGCACACTCGCGCCGATGTCCAGGCTGGGGCAGTTCGTATGGGAGAAGAGCCTGGCCAATTCACTCGACGCCGTCTTCTGTTACGGGCACAACGCGATGGTAAGAGTGTCCGCCCTGAAACAGGTGGGGGGCTTCACTGAAGGATACGTCTCCGAGGACTTCGCCACCGCCGTCGCGCTCGCCCAGCGAGGGTGGCATTCGAAGTTCATCCCGCTACACACATACGAAGCGGTCCCGGAGAACATCCGGGGTTTCATCAAAAGGCAGAACAAATGGACGCGCGGGTCGATGGAGTTCTGGGGCTTCGCCTCCAAGCCATCCATTTCGGCAGACAAGAGCTTCCACCTACTTCAGACCCCCCTGAGCCACATCGTCAACGTCATGCTCCCCCTGGGTGCGTTCCTCACGGTGTTCGGCTTCGCCTCCTCCCCGGCGGCAGCGGGCACTTTCCTCCTTTCGTTGCTCAGCGACCCTGCGGGGGTCATATGGTCCGTCCCGATACTGAGGCTGCTCATCGTCTGGGGATTGGTCGGGTCCGCTCTAGAAGTCGTCGTTCGGTACCGTTCCGGCGTCACCCTCCTCGAGTACCTGAGGCACAGGCTGCTGAGCGGGGCCATAAGCGCGATTATGATCCCCTACGAACTCAAGAGCATGGCTTCCTATTTCGTGACCGGGCTCCGCCAGATTCCCGTGACGCCCAAGTCTGAGAGGCCGTTGTCTCCGTCGGATATCCTTCACATATCGTCGTACTCCCTCGCTTTCCAGGGCATCCTTTGGATAGGCATCATCAGCTTCAATCCTCTCGGAGCGGTCTTCAATGCCGTGTGGCTCGTCCCCATGCTCCTCTCCCCGTTGGTTGTGATGGCGTTCAGCGGGACTAGGCGGAACCGGCTGGACTCTTCCATGGCGAACGACAGGGTCCCCTTGACAGCGCTCGTGGCCGACCCACAGAGGGTGCACGAACTTCTAAGCACTCTTATGCCGACGCATGAAGCGACGCCGCCGGTCGTCCTGGGGTAGCCACTTCGCCCTGGCGGAAGAAGCCGCGGGCGATGGACCAGTTAATCTAACATTCTATCATTACGTGAAGATTTGAAAAAATAGGTCGCCAGCTCAGCCTCTAATCGCTGAGCTGACCTTCTGGGCGACGTCTGGCGGGATCGTCAGCATATTGTGCGTGGCCTTCGCGTGGACGACCGCCACCTGCATCACCTCGTCCCTCGACGAGGCGCCCTTCACTTCGAAGCCGCACTGCATGCCGATGTCCTTGCACTTGAATTCGTAGCCTGCCAATTTCTTCGTCGTTCGGATTCCACTCCAAACTGGTAAAAGAGTTCAGCCGGCAGGCGCCGGCCTGGGCCTCCGGACGCTCTTCGCCTCCGCGGCTTTTCTGCGCTTCCGTTCTCTTTTTGATCGTTTCTCGGTGGACTTCGGCTCCGCGCTGACGACTCTGGCCCTGCACCTAGAGCAGGCCATTGCCGTTAGCTCGTTTCCGCTCCTGACCATCCTGAGAGCCTGCTCGTCGCACTTGGGGCATCTCACGACGTAGCGGCCGCCGTCCTCCTTCGAAACTATGGTCGAGTTGCGGTTGTCTGTGACGGAAAGAGCGTAGCCCCCGTCGACGGCCCAGTAGCGGAGATCCTCGAAGGGCATGGTCACGTCGTTGAATTTCACGAGGTATCTGCGGTCCCTGGCCGCCATCAGCAGCGGGTCGTCGGTGACCGAGAGCATCTCTCCCACGCTCCTTTCCGCCCTCTCCACTTTGGGTACTGCCTCCCTGAGTATGTCGTTGAAACGGACGCTGATGGCCCGGTCCGCATATCCGAGGAGCTCCTTGTCTATCGCCTCGTCGTCCCTGAGCAGTCGCAGAGACGCCTTCAGCTGGGTGAACTGAAAGAGTTCGTCCCCGTTGGCGAGGAGGCTCCTGACCACTCTTTCAGCTTCTTTCTCAGAAGGCTTCCTGGAGCTAACCATAGGCCGACACCTCCTCCACCTTCATCGCCAGCTTCTTCCTCTTGATCCTCTTCCACGCCTCCTGGACGTAGGCTCTCAACTCGTCGTCACTGAGGCCCTTCATGTGCGCGTAGAACTCGTCTGCGTTGGACGTCCCCCACTCCCTGCAGAGTTCGCTGACGACGTCGTGGGCGTCGAGCCCGAGCATGACGCTTGTCCTGCGCCGTATTTCCCGGGCTTTTTCCATGCAGTCATGGGGCAGGGCAGACACCTTCTCGCCTGCTGGCAGACATGGCAGGACTACTCCCGGGCGATTTTGAACCAACATTCTTGAACAGAAAATTGGAAAAAATCGGCCTGATTGTGCCGAATTTCTGCTAACATCTGTGCGATGCCCTTACGCGGTCAGGTTGTTCGTGTTCGGCGATGATTGCGAGTATGCTCAGAGTCTGAGCAACATTTCGCGGGTGGGCTCGAACCCGAACTTCTCGTACAACGGCCTCCCATCGTCGGAGGCGTGGAGGACCACTCGCTCATACTTGTGCGCCCTGCACCATCTCAGGGCTCGTCTGAGAATCATTTTCGCGACCCCTTTGTGTCTGAACCGCTTCTCCGTGTACATCGACATCAGATAGGAGAACTCCTGTCTCGGGTTGGTCGGCCTGGGCTGCTCCTCCCTTATCCATATGCACCCGCTCCCTGCGACCTCCCCGTCGGGCGCCCTGGCCACGAACCCGATGAGACTGCCATCGGACAGCTTCTTCCTGATCCACTCCCGTGTCGCCTTCTCTGATTCCTGCGCCTTCTTCGCCCATTCAGGACGGACGTCTCGCCACATTTTCAGCCGGTGCGCGACGAGCAGCTCGAGGTCGTCTGGTCGGGCGTAGGTGAGTTTGAATTTCAAGCGATCGAAGGCGTCTCGAGCTCGCTCAGGGCCGCTATGATTTCTTTGCAGAACACGGGGAGGTCCGCGGGGAAGCGCGACGTGATGATGTTCCTATCCCTTACCACCGGCTGGTCGACATATTTGGCGCCAGCGTTGATTACGTCTTCCTTTATCGAGCTGAAACAGGTCATGGTGAGCCCTCTGGTCAGTCCCGCCGAGGCCAACACCCACCCTGCGTGGCAGATGGCCGCGATCGTCTTGCCCTGCCCGTGCATCTCCTTGACGAAGCCCAGCAACGATGGGTAGCGCCTCATGTAGTCCGGAGCGTAGCCTCCCGGGATTATGACGGCATCGAAGCTCCCAGGATCAGCGTCGTCAGCCGTCACGTCGGGCTTCGCCTCTAGGCCGTGCTTTCCTTTGTAGACAGGGCTAGAGCCGGTTCCGACGACTGTCACCTCGGCCCCCGCCTCCTTGAGGCGGTAGTATGGATACCAGAACTCGAGGTCCTCGTAGAGGCTCTCGACCAGGATTGCGACCCTCTTTCCTGCTATGGTCATGGTCCTCGAATTACGAGCCGCGGATATAAGACGTTGGCGTTCGGCGGCCTGTCAGCCGGTTGTGCCTTGGGGTGCGACTCGCTGGTTCCGACAGGCCAGTTCATACGACATCCTGAACAGCCTTATGGCAGCCCCTACGTCGGCTTCGTTCCTGAACCGGAAGGTGATCCAGCCGCTCTGCGAAAGGATGTGGTGGGGTTCGGCCTTTCCTTCAGCGATTAGCCTGTTTCTTACCGCAATTGGGAATGGGATGTCTGCCTGGTAGTCTCCATGCAAGTGACCCAGCTCCCTCCTGCCAAGTTTGAATTCAGTCCCTCCAAACCGGTGGGGACCTCCTTCCACGCCCTCCCATTTCGACACCTCGGCTGCGACCCTCAGGTGCGCACCTCTGACGACCAAACTGATCATACCCACATTTACGTTACCCCGGGGCCCTCGCCCCAGGATTCGCTGGGCCCTTTCACGTCCTTGATGAAAAATGCGATGGCGAAGCCGAGCACACCAAGCAAGGTCCCCGCGACCAGGGCATATTGGAACCCCGTCACCGTGCTTGCCGCATTGACGGAGCCCGTTCCGGAAGAAGGGTCGAATGCCCCGGCCACCGTCAAAAGGACGGCCAATCCGATTGGGAAACCGACGCGGAACGATGTGTTCACCACTCCTGAGGCGAGGCCCTCCTCGCCGTGCTTTGTGCCGGCGACCGCGGCTATGTTGACTGCGGGGAACCCTATGCTCGCGCCAAGGGCCCAGACCAGCATCCCTGGGAGGATGGTGAAGTAACTCCCCTGCGGGGAGATGGGTATGAGGAAGGCCACACCCGCGGTGACCAACGCCGAAGAAGCCAGCAGGGTCCTTCGGGCGCCGATGCGATCGATGATGCGCGCCGCCCCCCAACCGCCGACGAAGAAGAAGATCAGGGCCCCGGGCAGGGTCCCGATTGCTGCGTAGATCGGTGAATATCCCAGGATAGTCTGCAGGTAGATGGTCAGAATGAACGAGATCCCTCCGACGATCGAGGCGAGAACGAGGGCGAGTGTGTTGGCCGCGAGTACCGAGCCCCTGGAGATGAAGGACAACGGCATGAGGGGGAGCTTGGAACGTGACTCTATCAACAGAAAGGCGGCAAGGACGAAGACCGAAAGGATGATCGGAACTGTAGTCAACGAGGAGGCGAGCCCCAGGATGGCCGCGTTGGTAAGGCCGTAGACCAACAGCATGGTGCCCGCAGTCACAGTCGCAGCACCGGGCACGTCCAGGTGCGGGTTCTTCAGCCAGCCATCCGCGCTGGGGAGGTACCTCCGGGACAGGATTATGGCGACGATGCCGATGGGGACGTTGACGAACATCACTGAACGCCATCCAAAGAACGTGGTGAGGACTCCTCCAGCCGAGGCCCCAGCCGCAAATCCTCCAGACAGGACGGCGATTATGATCCCAAACGCCCGGTTCCTCTCCCTGCCTTCGGGGAACAGCCCGATGAAGATGGCGAAGGCGGTGACCGTTGTCATCGCAGCCCCCACTCCCTGCACCAGCCTGAAGAAGATCAGGGCCAGAAGGGAAGGGGCGAGGCCCCCGGAGAAAGAGGCGATCGTGAATATGACCAGCCCGATGATGAATATCCTCTTCTGACCGTAGACGTCCCCGGCCCTGCCCATGAGCATGAGGAAGCCCGCGAGGGTGAGCGCGTAGGCGCCGTACACCCATTGGAGGTCGGCCAGAGAAGTTGCGAACTGCTTCTGAATCGTGGGCAAGGCGATCTGGACGATGGAGGCGTCGATGATGTCCAGGAAGTATGCGGCGATGATGAGCACGAAGACTAGCTTGACGTGCGACAACCGCCTTGCAGCACCTTCGGTGGGTTCGCTCAAATTTCTCGGGAGACCCCCTAGGAAATCGCTGTACTTGTTGAGTGAGAACTGGAAGAACTAGTCACGGCCTTCGTCTTCCCGTCCCGATCGGAACGCTCGTTTCGTTTCCTCCATCACGCCGTCGAGAGACGAGAATCCGGAGGCGATTTGTTTTCATGATGCGGCTCCCATCCTCTTCGTATTTAATTCTCAGGCTTTCATGAGTGGTTCGGACCGGCAGGGCAGAGTGAAGTTGAATCAGGTCGGTCGCGTCTTGTTCGTGGCTGGATCCGTCAGGTCGGTGGCCAATCGATATCGCGGCTGTCTTGGGCTCCCCGGCCTAAATAGCAAATCGCCTCGATTCTGCTCATGGACCCCATAGTCCATTTCGAAATCCCCGCGAAGGACGTCAAGAGGGCTTCGGCCTTCTACAGCAAGGCCTTCGGCTGGAACTTCAACCAGTTCCCTGGCTTCGAATACTGGAGCGCGGTGACGACGGCGTCGGACAACAATGGGATGCCCACCACCCCAGGCTCCATCAACGGCGGCATAGGGAAGAAAGGGGTCATGGCACCCAAGGCGGTGACCGTCACCATCAGCGTGGCCGACATCGACGGTGCGCTGGCGACCGTCGAGAAGCTCGGTGGCAAGATGACCGGCAAGAAGACACCGGTGGGTGACATGGGCTTCAGCGCCTACTTCGAAGATACAGAAGGCGACGTCATCGGCATCTGGCAGAGCAAGGGAATGTCAAACTGGTCCAGGGCTCCACCCTGGCCTTCCAATTTTTGTCATCAAAACAATAAGCGTAATACATCAGGCCCCCAACTCGGTCACGGGCAT
The DNA here is from genome assembly GCA_028867035.1 of Nitrososphaerota archaeon. Classification (GTDB taxonomy): domain Archaea; phylum Thermoproteota; class Nitrososphaeria; order Nitrososphaerales; family Gagatemarchaeaceae; genus UBA183. The sequence goes on from JAGWHB010000001.1 coordinate 262,993, forward strand.
GCAGGTTCCAGAGATTATGTCCTGGCTGAAGGGCTACATCGACCCCGTGAACTCGATGCTGGAGGAGCTGAACCCGCCCGGTGGCAAGACCGCGCTCGAGAACGCCGTGGCCGATGCCCTTTCGATAGGCGGCAAGCGCGTCCGGGCCACGCTCGCGCTGCTTTGGTGCGAGGTGTACTCTGGGGATTACAGGCCGGCCGTTCCCCTGGCGGCAGCATACGAACTGGCCCATGCCAGCGCGCTCATACAGGACGACATCATCGACAGGTCCGAGATGAGGAGGGGAGTCGAATCAATCGAGGTGAAATACGGCCTCACGACGGCTCTGCTTGCGTCTGACCTCCTGCTCTTCAACGTCCCCAAGATGGTGGCGAAATACACCGATCTTGACAGCAGGCGGCTAGCTAAGATCCTCGACCTCCTGGGGGAGGCGTGCAGGGCGACTACGTGGGGCGAGTTCATCGATATGCAGATGGCCCACGATGGGGAAGGGACTGAAAATGAATACGAGGAGATGATCAGGATGAAGACCTCGAGCCTGTTGAGTGCCCCCTGTGCGAGCGGCGCGCTCGTGGGTGGCGCGTCAGAAGAGGGAGCCGCCGCTGCCAGCAGATTCGGAGAGGAGGTTGGCTTGGCATATCAGATACAGGACGACGCTCTCGACCTGGTGGGAGAGGAAGCGGAGCTGGGCAAGCCTGTTCTCACCGACCTCAGAGGGGGCAAGAAGAGCTTCGTCCTGATGCACTGCATCAGCCGCTGTTCCGGCGAAGACAGGGGATTCATTTCAGGACTGGTCAACAGGTCGGGACCCTATGGCAAGGACGAGGTGTCGAGGCTGAGGCGCCTAATTGAAGCGACTGGCTCTCTTGACTACGCCCGCCAGAAAATAGCCATGCATACAACCAACGCTAGGACGGCTCTTGACTCCGTCCCCGAGCGCGAAGCAACTTCGAGGTTGCGTGAAATGACAGAGTATCTGGCCGCGAGATACTACTGACGGACTTCGGACCGATTGTGCCGCTGACTTGGCTCGACGCGAACTTCGCGTCGACGTGTTCGCTCGACCTGAGGAAGCCCTCCCCCTTCAGGGTGAGCTTGTAGAGCTCCGAGCCTTCCTCTTTGTAGACCAATCCCTGCTTGACCATGAAGTCGGCATATTCTTCCAGTTGTTCGTAGGACACGTAGGCGCCATACATGATGCGAAGCCTCCGGCCGTCGCCGTTGGCTATTACCCTCAGGATGTCCTCCACGACATCTGTCCTGCTTCTGTTGCTCAAGCAGGAGAGGAGTGGGTGGACCCAATTTGAAGGGGCGCAACGACTTGTCGGTAAAGATGTTCAGTAGGGAGTCTATGATATGATTACAAGACCACGGAGGAATACGGGTACAATGTCAGTCTAGCACAACCTTCGAAAAAACGCTATATCCGCCCGTCCGACGTTCCCGACCGTGAAGATTATTCTGGATGAAGACGTCAGAGACAGCCCGATAAGGGTCGACCTCGCCTGGGAGGTCTTCTTCGAGTCGAAGTCCGCCATACCTGCGGGCCATGGGGCGAGGCTTATCCCGTTTACGAACTGGCTCTGGGACGAACTCGGAAAAAGGTCGGGGAACCTCAACAAGAACGCAAAGGCAGAGCTGACTTTGGCTGTCCCGCCCCTCGGCCAGGAGGCGCTCGACTTCCTTCTGCGTCTCGTTTCATTCTGGGCAGACGAGGTCCACGTGAAGAAGGGGGAAGTCATTTCAGAGAACCTGTGGAGGAAGCCCGTGGTCAACGTCTTCGACGATGAGAATCTCGACGGCTCCGAGCGTTCTCTGGTGGTAAAGGGCGATGACTCCTACCAGCGCTTCTTCATGCCCCTCCTTGGGCCTGGAAGGTCTTTCTTCAGGGTCGAGGTGATACAGAACGGAGCGTCCGCCGCGCGCTTCCACAGCCACTCCGAAGTGGACGAATATTACCTGATATTGGAGGGATCGGGCACGCTCAGGTACAACGGCAAGGAGCTGGTGGTCAAACGCGGCGACTTCGTGGGCAAGCCGACCGGGCCCGACGCCACCTCTCAGCTCGTCGCGGACAGAGGGGAGGCGCTCCGCATACTGGACATGGAGGTCTGGCACGACCGCCCATACTACTCCAAAGACATCCTACTCAATCCGGACTTCGGCGAGATAATAATGAGAGGGCCTGGCTGGGGAGCGATCATTCCAGAAGAATCGTCTATCACCTCCGACGATTTCCGCAAGCACTACGGCGAAGGATACAGGAGGACAAAGGACGGCGGCTGGGTCCCATCCAAGGCCAGGGGACACAAAAAGATTAGAGAGAAGACGGCACAATAGAAGGGATTCAGCGCTTTTTCTTGGAGTGGCAGGCCCTCATTTTTCCAGTGCTATTGTTTATCAATTTCCCATATTTTCTGAGAATGTATGGCGCTACGTGCCGCCCATACCTTAGCTTCAGCTTCTTTGGGAGGAATCTGTACGCCCGGACCATCTCCCTGCACTGCGAACTGCCGCACCTGCAGGCCATCTCGAACCCGGGCCAGTCTACGTCGGTCGAATAGTCGAAGGTCAACTCCTCGCCAGGGCGGATGTTTCTCATGGCAACTATGGACTTCCCTGAGACCCAGCAGTTCGGTTCGCAGGAATGGTTGATGAACCAGCCGACGCTGTTCCGCCTCGGTACGACATATCGGTCGTAATCTACTTGGAAGATGTACGGCCACACCTCCTGGGGTATGTCCCAGATCCACTTCGGCGTCCCGGCGTATCTCGCAACCCGCGCGGAGGAAGAAATGGGCCTCTCCGCGAACACCCCCTTCCCTTTGGGCCCTGAATCCCCTATCTTAGTTGAGACCAAACCTGATGTCAGTTCAGTCGTCGATGCGTGCATAAGGGTTCGGCTTCCGCGGAGTGCTCGGTGCCGTCCTTGTGGCTTGGTCCCGAGATTGATTTCAGCTGCTGGATGCTTTGCGCACCAGCTGCGTCCCACAGACAGGACAGACCGTCAGCTTCGGGTTGGTGTACGTTTTGCCACACCCCCTGCAGTAAATCTTCCAGGTGATGCTCTTCCATTCTCCGCCTTTCATGGCAGTGGGAGCCAGCGGGATAGAGAGCACTTCGGCCACGTTCCTGACCGCGAAATCGTCTGAGACCAGATTCACACCGCCGTCCCCGTGCATCAGGTCCAGACCCAGGGCAAGGAGCGAAAGGTCCGTCTGCGAAAGGGCGCCTATGTCTCCCGTCCTGATGGCAGTGGTCTTCACCCTGCTGAGAGAACCCGGAGTCGGCTCGGTCACCTGGACCCGCGAATGTATCAGCGAGGCGCCTACGTTGTGGTGCTTCACCTCTTCGAGCACAAGGTAAGTCGTGTAGTAGCGGCCGCTCCCCTGGTATGGTATCCCTGCGTAGAACGCAGTGGAGTCAAGGACGTATGCAGGTTCAGACAATTGAGAGTGCCTTCAAAGATTCAATCTTGCCTTAGGTAAGATAGCTCCGTCCGCGGTCGCGATGTCATTAACTCCTGCGGAGCCGGTCTCGCAGTGAGACGTTTATTTACTTTCGGAAAAAGGCAAGTGCGGTTAGTTTTTGAGCCGCCCAGCTGAACTCGGTAGCATCAAAGAGGGCAGCTACATCATCATCGACGACGAGCCGTGCAAGGTGGTCAACCGGGAGCACTTCAAGCCAGGGAAGCATGGAAGCGCCAAGGTCAGGCTGGTCGCCATCTCACTTTTCACTGGGTCGAAAAAAAGTTACGTGGCACCCGCCGAGTCCAGAGTAGACATCCCGATGATCGACAAGAGGTCGGGGCAGGTAACTTCGATCATGGACGGCACGGTCCAGATAATGGACCTCGCCACCTTCGAGGTCCTGGAGACCCCCAAGCCCACGCCCGAGGAAGTGGGGGAGCTGGGTGGGAGCCTGGTCCCAGGGGCCGAAGTCGAGTATTGGGCCATGATGGGCCGGAACAGGATAATGCGGGTCAAAGGCGGCAGTTAGAATCTGAGTTCGAGGACCTAGCCTCCCTATCCGTTCAAAAATGTAGGTTTAATGTCGGAGTTGCGACAAACATTCGTCGATGAAAAGCGAAGCAAGGAAGATATTCCCTCTTACAATCCTCGCAGTCTTTCTCATCTCTTTCGCTCCCATGGCTTATGCCTCAACCCTCACGGTGAACCTCAACCCGAAGACAGGACTGGCCAAAGTGGACAGCGTGAGCACGACGAAGATTATCTTCACCTATCCCGCCGGTTCGATGGTTTCAAACTACCTCAAGAACGTGAGCTCGTCCCTCAAACTGAACTCGGCGTTTAATAGCGGCACCCAGGGCGTCCAGGAGCTTCAAGGCAGCTTCGACGACGAGGACAGCCATGTCTCCGTAAGGAACATGTCTGTAGCCATCGACTACACCGCCAAAGGGAACACCACGGCACTGGTCATCTACAAGGTGACCAACATAACAGCGTGGGTCTCCGGCGTCTTCAGGGTCGTCAACGGCACGGTGATGGCTGACCTGAGATGGCGGTCCTTCGTGGTATTGGGCGCGATGAACCTAGAGATGGAGGATCACTCGGTGGACATAAACCTCGTAGGCTCTTCGGTCCAGGACTCCCTCGCATCGAATGAAATGGCGTCCAGTTTCATGTTCGGCGCCTTCGGGGGCGGCAGCGTATGGGACAGGCCCACGCTGAACTTCTCCGCGCTCAACTCTCCTCTCAGTACATGGACCAAGAACTATGACGCTGGCACGAACACCACCACTTTCACAAAGACAATCAACGGACAGTCGACATTCACTGCTTCAATCGACTACAACGGCCAGAAGTACTCGCTCTCGGCGGTCTCCGACCCAACGGGTGTGGTAGCGGTGCAGGGCTACGCGAACGCACAAGGGGACTCCCTCGTAATGGCACCCTCACCGGCGTCATCGGCAGGGCTTTTGGCGGTCGGGGTCGTGGTCATATTGGCAGGTGCAGCGCTAGGCTACCTCGCCCTCAGGTCGAGGGCAAGAGCGAAGATTCCCCCTCCACCCACCTCACTTTCGGCCTAAAGGAGAGTCTCGTCAGGCTCTCCGCCCTGTTTTGTTTCGATTTCGATGGGCGGGTTCTTCAAAATCTACTCGAAAGGGGGATCGAGCTTCCCTGCCTTCGTAAGGAAGTATGTGAACAGGAGGGAGAGGCCCCCGACCAACGCCATGTACGGTCCCAGGGACGGGCTCAGCGTAACCTGAGGGACGGCTCCTGAGAATCCGGGCCAGCTTTCGAGGCGTTTGGCGGCCTCCGGGGCGATGGCTGAAATTCCTGCGATCCAAAGCAAACTCCCGGTGGCACCCAAGGCCCCCGCGAGGAGGGAGAACTGCCAGCGAGAGAACGACAAAATCGTGAGGACGAAAGCCAGAGGAATCAAGACAATTGCGACATCCAGCCCCCAGCTGCCCACGATTAGCGGCGGAACGACAGTCCGGACATAGGCGGCGTAGTCGTTTTGCAAGTAGTTGGAGGGGTATCCTTGTTGGCCGCCAACGTACCCCCCTACCATACTGGCGACTTCAAAGGAGGTGTATCCGCTTGGAAATTGCGACTGTGAGCTCCCGACTGCGAGCCAGGAAGCGCTGAAGGAAAGTACGACTATGAAGACGTCTACAAGAAGGACGATCCTGGTCGCGACCATGGGAGAGGGGCGTGCGCGTGTCGCCTTTGGACATAAGCCTTCTCACTGGCGTTTCCGCGATCCCGTGTCCAAGGGTCAACTTGTCGGCTGAAACCAGCCAGAGCCAGTTGCTTGGTTGCTTCGTACAGCCTTGATGAATCTGGTCAACGGTAGTGCCCTATCTTTCGCCGTACATAGGGTTCGCCGTGCCTCCGCCGGGTATACCTCGTTCCAGTGCGCCAAGTCGAACTAACCTTATGACAGTCCCGACGCCCCGCCAGCCCAGGAGAGGAACCGCCTGTTTATCCACTTGGCGAGTTCTGCGAGGATTATCCCGAGGATCATGATGATCAGCACGGCTGAGATGACCGCGGCGCTGTTGAACAGCGCGGTCTCGTTGACCAAGACAAACCCCAGGCCTGTGTTATAGAGAAATATCTCCGCCACCATGGTCCCAATGAGCGCTGCTCCTATCCCTATCCTCAGCCCTGCCATGATGTACGGAAGGGACGACGGGAACACTACCTTCTTCCACAGCCTCCAGCCACCGAACCCGAATGCCCTCCCTGTCTCGAGCATGGCCCGCTCCGTGCTCTTCACCCCGGCCATCGTGTTGATTAGGATCGGAGGGGCCGTGTGGAGCAGGATGATGAAGTAGGTCGCGGTGTTGGTAGGTCCGAACCAGATCAGCGCTATTGGTATTATCGCCACGAGCGGCGTCGCGTAGATGAAGTTCACGTAGGGGTCAACTGCGTATTCGACTAGTCTGATCCTCCCCATTATCAGCCCGACTGGTATTCCCACGGCGCACGAAATCAGGAAGCCGGCGAAGACCGTCTGAACTGTAATCAGAGTCTCTGATGGGAGGGTCCCATTCGACCAGAGCGTGGAGAAGGTAGCCGCGACCTTCAAAGGCGGGGCGAAGATTATGGGGTTCACCGACTGGCCGAGGACCTGCCATATAGCGAGGGCGATCGCGAGTACGTAGGCCCTGACGACCCACTTGCTCTTCAGAACGTCTGTTGCATTCAAGCCGCTCCGGCCCCCTCGATTCGATCCTTAGAGGAGGAGAGGAGGGCACGTTTCAACACTGACTTCAGTGCTATCGCTTTTTGGGACGACATCATTTCGTCGGTCCGGGGGTACGGGAGGTCGATCTCGAGTACCTCCTTGATGGTCGCGGGTTTCCCTCCGAGGCTGAACACCCTGTTGGAGAGCAGAACTGCTTCCTCTATGTTGTGGGTGACGAACACGGCAGTCTTCTTGGTTTCGAGGAGGATTTGCAGGACCTGCCCCTGGAGGGATTCCCTGGTTAGCATGTCCACGGAACTGAACGGCTCGTCCAGTAGGATTACCTCAGGTTCTATGGCGAGGGCTCTTGCGAGGCCCACGCGCTGCTGCATCCCGCCTGAAAGTTCGTGGGGGTGATACTTCTCGTAACCTTTCAGTCCCACCAAGTCGAGGAATCGGAGCGCTATCTCTTCCCTCTCTTCGGGATTGGTCTCCTTCGCCTCAAGGCCCAGTTCGACGTTCTTCAGGGCATTCCTCCAAGGGAACAGATTGAACCCTTGAAAGACCATAGCGCTAAGGGGATTGGCCGAGCTGACAACCTCTTTCTCCCCTATCGTGACTTTCCCTGCGTCTGCGTGTGATATCCCAGCCATGATTCGGAGGAGGGTCGACTTTCCGCATCCGGTCGGGCCTATGACGGATACAATCTCTCCGTCCTTCACGTCGAATGAGACGTCCTGGAGGACGCCCGTCCGCTTCTTGCCATCAGATGTCACGTAGCTCTTGCTGACGTGTTCTACTCTTACTCCTGCCATCTTAACCACCCGTTGCAGCGCTGCGCCACGGTGAAAGCATGGCCTCGATCTTCTTCAGGCCCTCTGTCATCAGGAGCCCAATCAGCCCAAGGGTGACCGCTATCGCAAGTCCGGGGGCGACCTCGAGAAGCTCGGAGTAGTAGACCATCAGAAAGCCAAGCCTGTCGAGCCTCACCAGGAGTTCTGCCACGATAACGCCGACGAAGCCCCTGCCTATCCCCAGCCTCAACCCCGTTATGATGTAGGGGAGGGTGCCGGGGAGGATCACCTTTCGAAACAGCTGCAAACCCGAGAGCCCGAAGGCTCTGCCCGTTTCAACGTACGCCTTGCTCATGTTCTTCGCACCGGAGAAAGCGTTGATCAGAATCACGAAGACCGCCGACAAGATGACCACCGCCAGAAGCTCCGTGAACCCGATGCCGAACCAGATCACGAAGAGGGGGGCGAGGGCGACATATGGAGTGCTGTACAGGGCGTTCACGTAGGGGTCCAATGCCGTCTCTACGGTCTTCCACCTCGCCATCGCCATGCCGAGCGTGATTCCCAAAGCGGCCGCCACGACGTACCCAATCGAAAAGTCCCGGAGAGTCGTCAAAAGGTCGGTCAGGAATGAGGTAGTCGTAGCCAGGTTCACGAAGGCAGACTCCACGAGCAGGGGAGTCGAGAACAGGTCCGTGTTGAAGGATTGGCCGATGAGCTGCCAGGCCACCAAGACGCTGGCCACCGAGGCCCCCCTGACTACCCACTTGAAGCTGACCGTGGCAATCCTACCTCATGCACTTGGCTCTGATGCATGGCCCTTTAAGGGCCAGTTGTCTTCTTAGCCGTCGTCCCGAGCACGAGGCCCGCCGCCAACACGAGCGCCCCTAGGACCGCCAGTGCGACACCCGCGTAGTTGTATGTCGTGTTGGGCGTGGTCTGGGTCGACGGCACGCTGGCCGTCGTCACACCGTTCGCCGAGAAGGTGGCAGGCGATGAGGCGCTGTAATAGCTCGCGTCGAGCACGAAGTAGTAGCTCCCCGCCGCCGGTGCAATCCAGCTTATCGAATAGGTGCCGGAAGACGAGAGAGTCGCATTCACCGTCGCTGATGACTCGCTACATGGGACGCACCCTCCCCAGTTTATGAAGGTGGGCTCGTCCATCACGTAGACGAAAATCGGACCGTCGGACGATGTGTAGTTGGCGATAGACACCGACCCTGTCACAGATTCGCCCTTCGCTAGATTGGCGGCGCCCATGGCCCAAAAGCCGTTTGGAGACACGACTCTGTTCGTGTCCCTGACGAGGGCCTGGGTCGAGGTCGTGGTGGTGGTGGTTGACTGTGTGATGGGGGTGCTAAGACCGTAGAATGCCATTGCCACTCCCGCGAGCAGTATGACGATTCCCACGGCAGCCAGTTGCGCCTTCAATTTTTCCTCCTGGAGCGCCTAGCTCCGCCCGATAGCAGGACGGGCCCCGCTATTGTCGCTATCATCATGCCCGATGTCAAGCCCGAAGAAGTCGGGCCGCTGGTCCCGAATCCTGGAATCACGACGTTGATGGTGGGGATGCTGGAATCGTAAATCGGCCCCGCGGTGTAGGTGCCCTGATCAGCCAGCGCGCTCTGGAGGTAGCTGACATCCACGAAGTATTTCGGGTTGAGGTAGGAGCTGATGGCCCTTCCGTTCAGCAGGAAGTTCACAGACGCATCCACGTTGCTGACGGTCAGCCCGCCATTGGGCTGCCACAGCCCCATGGCCACCCAGATCTTCCAGGCCGTGGCTGCTATCGTGACGTTGGTCCCAGGGAACTCCTCCTGCTCCTTGGCGACCCAGGCTGTCTCGTTCTGTGCCCACCTGTCGGCGAGGAGGGTCGCTTCCGTTATCTTCGTGATGACGTCCGAGTGAGCGGTTGCGTAGGCTCTGCTGGTGTAGAGGACCGAGAACATGATCTGAGGGAACTGCTGCGGGATGCTCGCCAGTATGTGATAGTGACCCGTGGCGACCGCGCTCACCACCTGGTAAGGTTCCGCTATGTCTCCCACGACCTGGCCTGCTATGAGCGCCCTGTACCTGGAGCCGCCGCCACCGATGGGAGCACAATTGATCTGGCTGCCGGTGAGTCCGTGCTCAGAGAGCAGGAGGTTACAGAACAGGTTGGAGGACGATCCCGGACCTGAAGTTGCTATCGCCTTGCCGGCGAGCTGACTATAGTTGGTGATGGAGTTTGGTACCACCAGAGCGTAGTCATTTACCGCTTCATAGTTGCTGAAGATGAGGAATGGGTAGGAGCCGCTCGCGTTCCCCTCTGACTGGTCGGCGAGGAGCGTAGACTGGAACCCTCCCTCTGCGACCTGAACCGATCCGGACACAAGGGCTTCCGCCACCGTGGAGTCTCCTTCGAAGTACTGTACATTGAGGTTCAGCCCGACATGGTGGGCGAAGTTCTGCCAGAGCATGAAGCCTGGGGTGTCGGTGACGTCTGGCGGACCCGCGAACCCGAAGGTCACGTTCTGATAGCCTGCCAGGCCGGTGGTCGTAGTCGTAGCATTCGTCGGGGCCAGGGTGCCCACGCTGAGCGCGTATAAGCCGCCTGCGGCGACTCCGATGATTATGATAATCGCGAGGACCAATGAACCCATCTTCGATAGCCCCCGCCGTTCGCGGAAAACCAACGCCGTCAGGATTTCGACCAGATATTTAACCAGCAGGAACGACCGTCGTCGGGATTGCCTGCGACTTCTTCGCGACTGCCCCGTCGGTCCGACATTCTCCGTTGGATGGCCCGGCTCTCTCAGACCCCCAGGCCGGCCGGGTCGGTCGAAGACGCCCGGGCGCTCGAATACATGAGGGAAGTCGTGGAGGCGACGGGGAGATTCGTCGTCGAGGAAAGCTCCTTCGAGTTCCAGAGATATCTCGCGGACCACTGGAGCCTCGAGGTCGATGGGGATGAGGTGGAATGCGCGTTCGCCCTCTGCTCAGCCAACACCCCCAGAGGTGGGGTCGAAGGGGAGCTGTGCCGGTCCGACGAGAGGGACTTAGAGGGGAAGGTGGCGCTCCTCCCCATACGCGAAGTCCACGAGTCCGCGGCCGTGGAGCGGCTGGCCCGACGCGGCGCCGTGGCGGCGGTAGCGTACAAAGAAGACGGGCCGACCCTGGTCGGGAGGGTGACCTACCCACGGTCCTCGATTCCCTGTGTGACAGTGAGCGGCAGGGTCGGGGCCTCGCTGTGGCACGGGAGACGTTCCAAGCCGCCGAAGGCAGAAATCAGGCTCCGCGCCCGGATTGAAAACGCCAGTGGCACGAACCTCCATGCGGTTCCGCGCAATGGGGCGCCGAGGACGCTTTTCACGGCGCACCGAGACAGCAGGCCCCTCTCCCCCGGGGCAATCGACAACGCCTCCGGGTCAGCCTTCCTCCTGTTTCTCGCAGGCCAGGGGGCCCAGGGGTTCGGCCTGCTTTCCACAGACGCTGAAGAGTACGGGCTCAGGGGAGCCTGGGCATTCATTGAGACCAGAGGCAGCCTCCAGAAGAAGACGGACGTCGTGAACCTGGACTCGATCGGCTCGGGGCCGTTGCGCCTGATAGAACGATCCAGAGGAGGTCCTCTCTCCCGGACTCTGAACTCCAAGTTGGACTCGGCGGCGAGGGAGATCGGGACGCGGCTCCCCAGGCTGACGACCCCGAGAGGCTCGGATTGCGATGTCTTCAGAGAGGCTGGACACAGAGCGTGCTGGGTAAGATCTTGGCCGACGCCGACCGCCACGACCCTGGAGGACACGGTGGCGCATGTGAGGGAGGGGGTGCTCTGCCAGTGCTCCCGGTTACTGCGAGTCTTCGTAGAAGCTAGTTCTTGCTAGGGCGCTTCTGCCTGATCGGAGGGATGAACTTCCCTGTCCCGCGTTTGCCGGTGACCTCGCCGTCTTCCATTATGATCTCCCCTCTCCTGATTGTCATCACAGGAATCCCTTTCACCTTCCGCCCTTCGTAGGGGGTCCACCCGACCTTGGTGTACACCTTTTCTCCTGTGAGGACCTTCTCTCCCTTCATGTCGACCACAGCCAGGTCGGCATCGGAGCCCACCTGGATGATCCCCTTTCTGGGGAACATCCCCACAATATTGGCGGGGTTGGTGGATGAGATCTTCACGAGTTGGGCGAGCGACATCTTCCCCTTGTTCACTTCGTTCAGGAAGACGCTGAGATAATGCTCGAGTTGGGGGCATCCGAAGGGCGCGGTCCAGGGGTCCTTTGCCATGGTGGTGAGGACCTCCTTCTTGGTGTGAGGCGCATGATCGGTTGCAAGCACGTCAATTATCCCGGTGTTCAGCGCGTTCCACACGTTCTCTGTCCTCTCCTTGGCGAGCAGCCCTCCTGGAAGGACGAGCGGACCCAGGCGCCGGAGTTCCTCGGGGGTGGTCATGAAGTACTTGGGGTCTGCCTGAGCGGTGATGTCGTACCCTTCCTCCTTCGCTTTCCGCAGGATTTCTATCGCCATGGCCGAGTGGGTGTGGACGAGGTGCAGCCTGACCCCCGTCTTCTTCGCCAGCATTACAAGGATTGAGACCGACGTCCCGTAGATGAGCTCCTCGATGTAGGCTTTGCCGAAGCTGATGTAATCCTTGTCCTTTGGCTCGGCTTCTCTGTGCTCCTTGTAGAACTCCTCGAAGAGGGACATGTTCGAGGGATGGACCAGGCAAGGGAGCCCGGTCTTCTGCACCGCCTTGAACATCTGCAGCAGGGTGCCATGGTCCTCGACGCAAATCCTCGGGTCGTGGGGATAGGCCCCTTTCACCATGAAGATCTTGTACCCGGCAGCGCCTGCGTCCGCAATCTTCTGCACCTCTGACAGGGTCGGAAACACGAAGTGGTTGAAGTCGATGATCGACTTGGCCGCCGCTATCTTCTTCTTCGCCTCGAAGGTCGCGAGGCTCGCCGTCGGGGGGTCGACGTTGGGCATGTCAATGAAGGTCGTGACTCCTCCTGCCGCAGCGGCCCTGGAGCCGGTCTCGAAGTCTTCCTTGTACGTGTACCCCGGGTCCCTGATATGGGAGTGCACATCCACCACGCCTGGGAGGACGACCTTCCCTGCAAGCTTGAGCCTCCTCGAGCCTTTGAGCTCATCTTTCGAAATCGCACCTATCTTCTCGCCGTTGATTCCGAGGTTCGCTTCGACGAGCTCTCCGCCGAGGAACAGTTTCGCATCTTCAAGGACCAAGTTGTATTCTGTCATTTCAATTCCTGCGGCATCAATCAAAGATATTTCAAGGCTCGGGATTCGTCATCAGAACGAAGGCATGACTTTCGACGCAAAGACCGCCAGCTGGGACTTCAGGCTCTTTACGTCTCTGTAGATGAACTTCAGCTCGAAGGCGTTTACCCCAGCCTGGACGTAGGCTTCGACCTTCTTCGAGACCTCCGAGGGAGATCCGACCAGAGTCACCTCCTCGCTCCCGCGCCCGATGGACTTCGCATAGCTCGCGATGGTGGCCGCCGCGTTCTGCCGAGCCGCAGCGGAGTCGTTGTCGATGCTCGCAAAGATCTCGTTCCCGACTATGAGGTCTCCCCGAGAGATGCCGTTCATCTTCCTGGTCTCGGCTATCTTCGTTATGCCTTCTGTCACCCCGCCCGTCGTGATGTTCGCGGGGATCCACCCGTCCCCGAGGAGCGCGGCGCGCCTCAGGGCCCTCCCCAGCCCTCCGACTACAATCGGTGGGTGCGGCTTCTGAAGGGACTTCGGGAAGATTTCGGCCCCGCTGAAATTCGCATACTTCCCCGAGTAGCTTGAATTCGCCTGGTCGAAGATTGCGATCATAGCGCGCAGGTAGTCGTCCGTAATCTCCCCCCTGTCCTCGAAGGAGACCCCGACGGTCTCGAAGGACTTGCCGACCAGGGGGGCACCCGTCCCAACACCTAGGAGGAGCCTCCCACCCGACAGGACGTCCAAGTTCATCAGCTGCTTGGCCGTGACTACGGGGTTGCGCAGGGGGAGGACGACTACGGCGACCCCGAGCCTGATCTTCCTGGTCAGACCTGCGAGGTAGCTCAGTGTGGTGACGGACTCGTAGAAGTCAGGGTCCTTTCCAGGGACGACCGCTTCCACCGAGCCAGATGAAACGTGATGCGAGTTCTGCTCCCCGGTCCATGTAATCTGGTCGTGGACCCAGATGGCATCGAAACCGAACTCCTCGGCCGCCAGCGTCACGTCTACGATGTTCTCTTTGCTGGCGAGCGGCCCCGAGACTGGGACTCTCACCCCGAAACTTGTCTTGAGTGCCAAAGCCAAGCCCTACGGAATCCCGGCGACGACTTCTATCTCGATTACCTGGTTCGGGTCGAACCAGCCGTTGGTCACGAGGAAGGTGCGCGCCGGAGGGACCCTGAAGTATTGTGAGTAGATTTTGTTCATAGGCTCGAAGTACTTGATGTCCGTGACATAGACCCACGCCTTCAGGACATGCTCCAGATCTGTCCCCGCAGCCTTGAGGAGGGCGCCCAAGTTTTCCATGATTTGCTTCGTCTGCCCTTCTATCCCGTCAACCAATTTCCCAGAAGGGTCACGCCCTGGCTTGGCCGTGGTGAAGACCAGGTTGCCGAACTTGATGGCGTTGGAGACGGGGGCAGGCACGTAGGTCCCGGTGCCGTCTCTCTTCCCTGCTTCGGGAACAGAAGGGACGAGAATTCTCTCCTTGTCCAAACGAAATTCGCGGACCCTCTTCGGTAGATAAGGCTTGGCGGAGTTGCCCGACCCTCTCGGGTCTACTCTAGGATCGGATGCGCTTCGGCGTCTCTTCTGATCCAGCCGGCTGGGTCTTCCGCGTAGTCCTCGTACCTCCCCTCCCGGTTGATTCCGGGGACAGCTGGTATCCAACATTCTGACAGGAGTCCGACCGGGTCCCCCCACTTCGATGCGAGCATGCGGACCTCGGGGTCGTCGAGTGCCGTCAAGTGACCTCTGTCGATGACCTTCACTGATGCACCGTCCCTGGTCCGCCCTTCGTAGGTGGGGAACATGTTGTGGAGGTGCACGTGGGTCCACGGGAGCCCGGCGGCCTTCAGGGCAGGGGCGGAATTGCTCGATCCTCCGAAGCCATGGTGCAGATATCCGGCTCTCTTCCGATCGTGGAGGAAGTTGGCTGAGTGCTTCATGAGGCCTTCGTCGCGCAGGCGGAATACCCCCGGGATGGTCCCGATGGCGCACTCCCAATACCAGAAGAAACCCGGCCCGGGCATCCTGATCTTGGGGGCGGACCCGCCAGGGAGCTTCATGGCGGTGCGCGCAGGGAACTCGGGAAAGTCCACCGCGTTGTACTTCTCGATTTTCTCCCTCCATGCTTCCCCGTAGCGCCCGCCGCCCTCGACCTTCACGACGAGTCCGTCCTTGAGATGAGCCCTACAGTTGGGGAAGGCTCCCAGATGGTTCAGGGTACCCGCAATCACCCCTGTGCAATCCTCGACGCCGCCGAACCCGATGTTGATTGGTTTCCCGTACTCGTGGGCAATCGCCATCGGCCTCTTGTCGTCGTAGTTGGTGAGCGATATGTCGGTCCCTTCGGGGTCGGTAATCCTCACCTTCTCGCAGCTGCGGACTGCTTCGTAGACCTTCCTGTCGATGAGTGTCTGGAGCTCTTGGGGGAACTCGGCTTGGGGGCTCGCGAACTCCTCCTGGCTGATGTACTCCATCCTGGTCCAGCGGTAGGGGACACGGGGGAGCGGTCCTGCCGTCCCGCTTACCACCAGGTCGTACCCTTCAGATTGGACCAGCTGCGAAACGGTATTCGGGTTCATCAGGTTAGTCATCCTCGTGTAGACTACCTCCATCTCCCCGAGAGGTTCTATTCCATTCGCCTCTTCCACGGCGACCAGATCAGGAGGGACAGCAGGGGTGGAGTCCAGCAACAGCACGTCCACGGATGCCCCGCGCGCCTTCATTGCGTCGGCGTAACCTTTGACGACCTCGGAGTCGAACTCCGTGAGGGCGACCAGCAGCACCTTCTCGCCCGCTTTGACGTCGTACCTTGGCACGTGAGGCTGTTCCCTCATCCCTTCGAGCGCCTCTCTGGCGACCAGCCTCTCTATCTTTCGCAGGAGCTCTTCCGCTGGAACTCTCCTGAATCTCGGATACCGAGGATTGGGAAATGCCGACTTCGACAAGGTGCTCGCGGAACCTCCCCCGCTATTTCTGGCGTTTGATGTCTGAACTCGGGCGTGGTGTAAAGGAACTTCGCTTGTAGACCAAGGCGCTGAGGAGGATGAGCGGGAAGGCGAAGGCGAAGGGGAGGGCGGGATTGACGTCGAGCAGGAGGAAGGCCCCGACCAGGGGCCCGATGGCCGCTCCGACCCCGTTGGCCATGGCGACCTGGTTCGCGGCCCTGGTCCACTCCGCCCTGTCGACCTTGGAGAAGACGAACGACTGCTGGATGGGGACAGCAAGCCTCACCAGAATCGCATACAGCAGGTATGGGGCGAGGGCGAGGGGCAGGGAAGGGGCGAAGGCGGTGAACAGCAGGAGGACTGCAGACCCTCCCCTGGCCATGAAAATCGAGTTGGTGCTCCCGAAGGCAGACTCGAGCCTCGGGGAGACGAGGACCATGAGGGCGGCGATGATGCCGACGGAGGCGAATATCGCCCCCACCGCAGCCAGGCTGATGCCAAACCTGACGAAGAACCATAGAGGGACCAGCTGGGTGAACAGACCGCTCCCAAGTCCGTTGACGAATTCCGCAATCACGAACATGTGGGCCTGCCTGACGACCATCCCGAACGAGCTGGCGGCCGGGTAGCTCTCGTCTGGAGGGGCGGGGCGCATAGGCCGGTCCCCTTTCACCCCTAGGAGGACAACTGCGGCCGAGAGCTGGAAGATAGCGGAGATGGCGAAGAGGGTCGAAGGGGAGCTGAGGCTCAGGTTGGCTGCCGAGACCGGGGATATCACCATCTTCGAAAGTGGCACGGCTGCGAAACTCAGGAGTAGGGATCCCCCAGAGAAGGAGAGCGCACCTATCACGGAAGAGAGGCTGAGGGCGAGGGTCCTTGAGTCGGGCCCCGACTGCTGGCTGAGGAGCACGGTGACCGCAGTATTGTACGCGCCACCCCCTGAGCCGCTCCCGCCACCCGGAGCCCAGTTGGTGACAGAGATGGCGGCGGCTAGCAGGAACAGCGAGGTGATTGGGGAGGCGGCCATGATGCAAAGGCTAGTCGTGAGCAGGAGTATCTGGAAGATCAGGACGTTCCTCACATTCACCTTGTGCCCGACGAAGCTCAGCAGCCCAAGGGCGGCGAGGGTCGATGCGGCGGAGAGCGAGAAGAAGAGGCCGACGAAGATCGAAGCTCCCATGGAGGCGAGATAGACGGGGAGTAGGACCCCGATTATCCCGAGGGGGAATGTCCTGAAGACCCTCGAAAGCAGGACGACGGCGACCCCCCTGCTCAGCGGCATCCTGCTTTTCACCGGTCAGTCCGTGGAGTGGGGGCGTCTGATCGACATTGGCGAGAGATCACTACCAGCGAGTGATTGTCACTTTCCTGTCGGTGAAGAAGTCTACGGTGTCGATTTGCGGGTGCGTGGTCCCGAAGAACGAGTCCCTCATCCCCCCGAAGGGGAAGTACGCCGCCGGCGCCGCGACCCCGATGTTCACCCCGATGTTGCCGGCCCGGGCTTCCCGGCTGAACTCCCGGGCGGTCCGACCGCTGGTGGTGAAGACGCTGGCCATGTTGCCGAAGTTGGTTCCCTTATTTATCACTTCGAGAGCTGCATCTAGGGTCCTGACGTCCATTACGCTGGCGATGGGTCCGAAGATTTCGTCTTTGGCTATCTTCATGTCGGGAGAGACCCCGACGAAGACGCTCGCCCCAAGGTAGTACCCATCGGGATGCTCTGGGACCACCACCCTGCGGCCGTCGCTCAACATCTTCGCCCCTTGCTCCAGTCCAGCCTCGATGTACGAGACCACCCTTCGCTTCGCGCGCGAAGAGACGACGGGCCCCATCTCCGTCTCCGGCCGAAGTCCCGGCCCCACCCGGAGCGCGGCGGAGGCCCTGCCGAACTTCTCAAGCATCTTCTTCTTCGCGTCACTCACCATGATGAGGTTTGAGCCTGCCAGGCACCTCTGGCCCGCGTTCCCGAAAGCGGAAGAGACAACGGATGGGAGCGTCCTCTCCACGTCGGCGTCGGGCATGACGACCAGACTGTTCTTGGCCCCGCCGTTGACTATGGACCTCTTGCCATGCTCCCCCGCGAGCTTGAAGACCTTCCTGGCGACTGGGGTCGAGCCGACGAAGGTCACGCCCCTGACCGCGCTGTTGGAGATTAGCCCTTCCACGACCTCGGAGCCGCCGTGTACGAGGTTGAAGACTCCGGGCGGGAGCTTGACCTCTTCCTTGATGAGCGTGGCAACCCGCTGCATGGGAAGGGGCGTGATCTCGCTCGGTTTGACCACGACCGTATCCCCGAGAACAAGCGCGTATGGGAGGAACCAGAACGGAATCATCAGGGGGAAGTTGAACGGACAGACGACGGCGAAGACTCCGAGCGGCTCCTTGGAGGCCTTCTCGTCAATCCCCGGCGCAATCTGGTCGAGGTTAGACCCCTTGGATAACGTATAGGCGACGGCAATCGCGACATCCACGTTCTCGATGGTCCTCCTTAGGTCCCCGCGGCTCTCCTCCATGGTCTTGCCGTGGTTGCGGGTGTTCAGCTCTGCCAGCTCTTCAGAGTGGTCTTCCATGACCTGCTTGAGCCGGAAGAGTAACCCCACCCGGACCCCCATCGGCGTCGACCTCCAGGCGTCGAAAGCTGCCGCCGCAGAATCTGCTGCCTTTGCCACCTCTTCCTTGGTGGAGAAGGGGACTTTGCCCAGGGGGCGACCCATCGCCGGGTCGTAGTAGCTCTGCCACTCACTGGTCTCTGACTTCGTCCATCGTCCCCCGATCAGGAGCTCCAGGTCTGTCTGACTGCTCAACTGATGCAGAGCGCCCGCCTGTCCACTTATGCAGTTTGCTTTGCTGCTGGCATGATGGTTCCGTGGCCAGGTAGGCGGGTCTCGAAGGGGAGCCTATGCAGGCCGGGATTGGCACTTCGGGCTGCAACATGGATGCCGCATAGGAGTATGCCCGGGCATACTCCCGGGGTCACCGGGAAGCGGAGGCCTTGATCGTCTCGCTGATTTCCGTAAACTTCGACCAGTGTTCGTGTATTATTTTCCATTTATTGGCGACATGATTCAAAACTATCGTGCCGCGGACTGTGAACGCAACGCGCCCCCTTCCCACCTTGCTTCGGTAGTCCACACAGCACGTGACGAGGGCGATGCCGTTGAAGAACTGAATCTCCGTGTTCCTGAGTGTCGCCCTGTAGCGGGGCGCGACTTTGAAGAACCAGCTCCTCTCCTTGTCGAGGGCATCGGAGTCAATGAGCTTGTGGTAGGGCGGGAAGAAGCTGTAGATCGAGAACCCGTCGTTGAACGCGTGAAGGTCGCCGAACGCTTCAAAGCTCCCGGTGTGCGGGAGTTCGAACTCCTCGGTGAGGAGCTTCCTGATCTCCTGTTCATCCCTTGACCTCCTTTCCTCGACGGAAGGCTCGGCCCTTCTGACGTCTGCGCCCGACTCGTGGCCCTCGGGCTGGTCGGTGCCGAACCAGCTCCTTAGCTTGTGGATCATCCTCTCTAGGTCCCTGACCGACAGGTTCTCGGAAACGACGAGCTTCAGGGTCCTAGTACGGACCTCGCGGTCCCTGATCTGAAGCAGAAGCCTCGCGTGGTGTTCGGATATGTTGAAGATCTCGGGGGAACACTCGGAATCGACCGTTGGCATGGTTTCGTCGAACAACTCCGTCATGTTCACCAGGTTCGAGATATGCTGCTTCGAGTAGCCTACGATGGTCGAGATCTCCTCGTAGGTCATCCCCAGGCCGTGCATCCCTTTGAGCGCCAGCCCCTTCTCGTAATCAGACAGGTCATTCCGATGGACGTTCTCTACCAGTGACATTTCGAGCATCTGCTCGTCTGTGAAGGAGCCGACCTCGGCCCTTATGGTCTTCAAGCCCAGCAGCCTGGCTGCGTGGGTTCTCCTGTGGCCGCACACTATCTGGAAGCGCCCATTGAAAGGGCGGATGGTTATCGGAGTGATCTGACCGCTCCGCCTAAGGGACGATGCGAGCTGCCTCAGCTCCCCTGCATCACGCCGTAGCCTCGTGTTGAACGGATTGTCGTCCAGTCGTGACAGCTCGACGTCTATGACGTCCACTACGACACCAGATTCGTGTGCAACGTTGTTTCCAATAAGCGTTTAGTCGATTGTCCCGAGGCTACTGGCAGGCTGAGCCGCCAGATGTTGCAACGCATAGTGAGCCCGCTCTTGGGTGGATACTCGGAGCTTGTTTCTCCGAGGATGGTGAATCCGAGCTTTCTGCAGATGGCGTTCGACGGTTGATTGCTCACGGAAGGGAAGGCCATGAGGAACCTGTGATTCAGTTTGGCCACGCGGCCGACTATCAGCCTGGTAGCGGCGGTCGCCCATAGGCGTCTTCGCATTGTGTCCTCCGCAGGGATGTATCTTTCACAGCTAAACTTTGTCCAGGACTCTGCCGGGAACGCCTCATCCTAGCGTTGGGCTATGATCAGTGGACGGGCTGAACACGTCGCCGGAGCCCCTGCGTACGCATGGGGAGAAGAGCAAGTCTTGGGCTAGGGCTCGATTAGACTGGTGCCACCTCATTAAGCGTTGATACTGGCGCGAGTAGCTAATCCAAGGGAAAGAGCCCCAAGCAGACGACTGGGATAAACCGCTTGACGCGGGCAATCCGGCCATCTCCAGTCAAAATAGAAGTCCACCGCGCTGGGGCGAAGGCGGCTGCCTAGAGGACAAGGGCTACAGCCCGACACGGGCTCGCGCTCCCGCCGACGAGTGCGAGCGGAGTCCCTACGAACAGGAACTTCTTGTCTTTGACCCTGTCCAGATTGTTGAGGTTCTCGAATATCACGACCTCGTTCGGGAGCAGCGCCTTGTGGGCGTCGAAAGGGGCGTGGTCGGGACCCGGCGCGTCGAAGCCGACCCCGCCGAACTTCTTCGACACTATGAACTCGCACGCCTCCTTCGTGAGGTCGGGGTGTTCGAACCAGTCGGGGGTCCTGCTCTTCTCCGTGTAGCCGGTGTGAATGAGGAGGATGTACCCCTCGCCCGACCCAGCTCTGAGCCCGGCTACCTGGAGGCCTTCTTCTATGTCACGCCGGCCAATCGCATAGCGCTTCGGCTTGTCTGTGAAGTCCAGTACTAGCCCCTGTCCGACGTAGTGCCCTAGGGGCATTTTTTCCACCGGACTCCCTCCTTCGGCGAAGTGGGCGGGAGCGTCCACGTGAGTTGCCGAATGCTCCACGAAAGACCAGACGTTCGACAGGTAGCCGTCGTCGCGGATTGTGGAGAAGTTCGTCTTCAGCGGCTGCGGGTACCCCGGATAGATTGGGGTGTCTTGGCTCTTCATCGGCACGGAGAGGTCGACGATCTCTTTTATCAGAGGGAAGTCCGCCATCGCTGACGCCGCTTCGTCTGCTGATTCTAAATACGTTTCCGGACGACGGCTCAATCTGCGTGGGAGAAGAAGTGGGCCAGTTTCGCCATCCCTTCCTCGATGGTGGAGGGGGGGCCGGAGAAGGAAATCCTCAACCTGCCCTCGCCGTGCTGCCCGAAGGCTATCCCTGGGAGCACGGCCACGGCCTCCTGAAGGAGTATGCGTTTGGCAACATCCACCGATGATGCCTTCCGCCCATAGCTCGGGAAGAGGTAGAATGCGCCTTCGGCCTCGTAGGGCTCCATCCCAGGGATCTTAGCTAGCCATTCTTCGGCCTGCTCCTTCCTGCTCCGGAGCTCGCGGGCGAAGTCGGTGATGAACCTGTCGCCGTTCTCGAGCGCATAGGCAGAAGCCCTTTGTATGAACGGCGGATACGAGGTGTAAGTGTTCTCGAGGAAGCGGCTGATCAGGGAGACCGTCCGCTCGCTTGCCACGGCGTACCCCGCCCGCCACCCCGTCATGGCATAGCTCTTGGAGAGGCTGAAGAGCGTCACGACCAAGTCAGGCTCCTTCTCCAGCGAGCCCACGGAGAAGTGCCTCTTGCCGTAGACCAGGTCTTCATATGCTTCATCGCTCACGATCGAGATCTTCCTTTCGGCGCATAGGTCGTAGAGTTCCTTGAGCTCCCCGCGCGTAAAGACCCGCCCTGTGGGATTGGCCGGTGTGTTGACCACCAGCACTCTCGTCTTCTTGGTAGCCGCCTTCCTGACCAGGTCGGGATCGAGGGAAAAGCCTTCGCCGAGCCTGTAATGCCGCGGGGTACCCCCTGCGAGGACCACCGGCTCGTTGTAGAAGTAGCCAGGATCGGGGAGTAGGACTTCACATGGGCCCTTCACCAGCGCCATCATGGAAGCGTAGACGGCGAGCTTCGTGGTCAGGAAGATAGCGTTCTGCGCCCCGGCTCTCATCCCATTCTTCGCCGAGACCTTGCGGCTGATCGCCTCCCTGACCTCCGGAATCCCGAAGGACGAAGTGTAGTGCACATCTCCCGCACGCATGCTCGCACAGGCAACGTCGACAATCTCAGGAGGGGTGTTGAAGGAAGGTTCCCCTATGGCCAGGGACACCACCTTCTCCCCGGCCGCCTGTTTCTTGAGCACCAGGTTGACCATCTCGAGGGAGGGCGAGCCCTCTATCTTGTCCAGGAACATGACAGCGGAGGCGCCCCGACACGATTTAAGCTCTGGGAGACGCGTGGCTCTGCAACGACATATATCCGCCGGCCCCTCGAGGGAAGACGTGCAGTCCGACAACGCAGTGGCAGATGAGTTCCTGAAGGCAGCGAGATGGGCGGACAAGCCCGCGTCCTGGCACGAAGTAATGCCCGGCGTGAAGAGGAGAATCCTCGGTCACTCGCCCATGGGGATGATGGCCCTGTACAGGATCGGTCCTCAGAAGGTCTTCCCCCTCCACTCCCACCCCCACGCGCAGTTCGGTGTGTTCCTAGAAGGGGGAGGGGACTTCGAGGTTGGAGGCTCGGTCTGGAAGATGGTGAAGGGGGATTCGTATTACATTCCTCCGGGGGTTCCTCACGAGCTGAAGACGAAAGAAGGAGAAGTCAGCGTCGTGATAGACTTCTTTGTCCCTGAACGCGCGGACTACCACGGCGAGGCCCTCGATCCCGAGCAGGAGTGAGCCGGGTCGCCCTTCAGCCCGTAGACCTGAGGTAGGCGCCGTCCACGGGGACGAGAGCCCCCGAAACGTACGAGGCAAGGTCGCTGGCGAGGAAGAGGGCCACCTGGGCTACCTCCCTCGCGGTCCCAAGCCGCCCGATGGGTATCTGACCTTCAAGGTCTGCCAGCGCCTTCTCTAAAGTGATGCTCTCCTTTGAAGCCCGTTCCTTGACGATGCCCTTCGTCCTGTCGGTGTCTATGTAACCTGGAAGGATGCCGTTCACGCGAATCCCCCTCGGCCCCAGCTCCCTTGCCAGCGTCCTGACCAGCCCAGAGACCGCAATCCTGCACACCCCCGAGGTCGCGAGGTTCAGGACAGGCTCCCGCATGGTGATGGATCCGAGGAAGACCATGTTCCCCTTGACCTTGCCTTCGATCATGTCGAGGGCTACAAGCCTCGCGATGTAGGCGGGGCTGACCGTCATCAGCTCCGCGGCCTCCCTCCATTCGGAGTACCCCTTCTGCAGGAAGGTACCCGCCGGGGGTGAACCCGTGACGTACACCAGGGAGTCGATGCCACCTAGGATCCTTGTCGTCTCGGCAACGAGCCTGTCGAGGTCCTTCTCCCTCGTCAGGTCTGCTGCCACAGGGTGGACCTCTCCCTTCTTAGACAGCTGCTTGCCTGCCTCGGCCAGCCTCTCCGGATTGGAGGAGTTGATTACGACTCTCGCCCCAGCCTCGAGGAAGGTCTCTGCAGCGCCGAACCCGAGGCCTCGGCTGGCGGCTGTCACAAGCACGCGCTTTCCTGTGATGAGCGGACGCCCCAGTTGGGTTGGCATGGGCGGGAACTCCTCGGAAGGCGAGATAAAGTTGATTGGTCTGGGTTAAGCCAGGAGCCTCACGAGCTCCCTCTCATCCTTCGCTGTGGGAGGCGAGGTGTCGGACCAGTCCTCAGGGATGGGCTCTTTGAGACCGTGCCCCGTGGTTATGCATACCACGGTCGCGGCCTTTGGGATCCCCTTCAGCTTGCCCAGGGCGGCGATGGGGGTCGCGCTCGCGTTCTCAACAAAGATCCCTTCGGACGCAGAGAGGCTCCTGCGGGCGCTGACTATCTCGACGTCTGACACGGAGAGTGCTTCCCCCTTGGAGCCGCGAAGCGCCGCCATGGCTTTCTTCCAGGAGACCGGCGTCCCAATCCTGATGGCCGAGGCCACGGTCTCCGGGGCTGTCCATGGCCTGGGGGCCCTTCCCTGCCTGTACGCTTCAACCATGGGCGACGCGCCCTCCGCCTGGACCCCGACCAGCCTTGGGACGGTCTTCGTGGCGCCGAGCTTCTTGAGGTCGCTGAATCCCTTCCAGACCGCGCTGATGTTTCCTGCGTTCCCGACGGGGAGCACGACATAGTCAGGGACCCGGTTCCCGAGCTGTTCGAAAATCTCGAAGGCGACAGTCTTCTGGCCCTCGATCCTGTATGGGTTGATGGAGTTCATCAGGTAGAGGGACTTCGAAATCGCGACTGCCTTCGAAGTGATCTGCAGAGCCCTGTCGAAATTGTCCTCCACCCTTACGAGCCGGGCACCGTGGGCCACGGCTTGGGTCAGCTTCCCCGCGGCCACCTTCCCCGAGGGGAGGACGACCGCGCTTCGAAGGCCAGCCCTCGATGCGTACGCTGCAAGGGAAGCGGAAGTGTTCCCGGTGGAGGCACAGACGAGCACCTTCGCCCCGGACTCGACCGCCCTGGTGACCGCGACCGTCATCCCCCTGTCCTTGAAGGAGCCGGTGGGGTTTTGTCCTTCGACCTTGAAGAAGAGCCTGTTCAGGCCCAGCTTGGGCCCCAAACGGGCAGACCGCACGAGGGGGGTCCCACCTTCGTTCAGCGTGACCGGATCCGAACCCCTGCCGACTGGGAGGGAGGCGCGGTACCTCCAGACCGACGGGGCACCCCGGCCAGGGAGGAGGTCGTCGACGCTGACGCGCTTCCGCTGCAGGAGCTCCGTGAGCCCTCCGCACTTCGGGCAGAGGAACCCAGGCGGGTCGTAGCCTTCCGTCTTGCCGCAGTCGATGCAGCGCAGGGTCCAGCCTTCAGCTATCCTCGAGCACCTTCGCCCCCCGACCTGGCTTCGTGGTGAATCCTGAGGCAGCCACCCCCTCCGCGCCGAACCCTTCGACCATTGAAGCGAGGATCCGCTTCGCGCTCGCCCTCCTCCCGTCCACCATGGCTAGTACCGACGGCCCGGCCCCGCTGATGCACACCCCGCTCGCCCCAGAATCGAGGGCCGCCTCCCTCACGCGGTCGTACCCCGGGACCATCTCCTTCCTCGCCACTTCCACTATCGCGTCGTGCATCCCCTCTCCAATCCATCCTATGTTCCCCGACGCGAAGCCGGCGACCATCAGGCTCGCGTTCAGGATGTTGTGGGTGATACCATTCAGGCCGACGGATTTGGGGAGGAGCGACCTCGCGTATGCCGTCTTGCGGGCGGGGAGGGCCACCTCCGGCGTCGCTATCGCCAGGGAGAGGCCGGCGGGGGGATCGAACTTCAGGGGTTTTGACCTTTCCCCTCCCGGGACTATCACGAAGCCCCCGAAAAGCGAGGCCGTCACGTTGTCCAGATGGGGGGTCCCCGAGGCCGCCTTCTCACCCGCCCCCGCATGTCGGATCAGGTCGCCCATGCCGAGCCTCAGGCCGAAGAGAGAGTCCACGGCGGCCGCAGCCGCAGCTGACGATGCGCCACTCCCCCCAAGTCCGACGCCGGTCGGGACCTTCTTCCACACGTTCAGCCTCAGGTCCCCGGCCAGCCCGTACTCTCTGGCCATCGAGAGGGCGACTGCGCCTGCAGAGTTCCGCCTGGGGTCTGAGGTTATCCTCACGTCTCCTTCCACCTCGACCTTCAGCGAGAACCTAGCGAGAGGGCGGAAGGAGGCCGCGACCATGTCCCTGGGTGCATCGAGGGCGAGGGCGAAGACATCGAAGCCGGGTCCGAGGTTGGCCGACGAAGCAGGGGCATCTGCGACCACCTTGGTCTTGGAGGTCAAAAGAGGTCGAGGAAGTGGGAGACCTCCCACTCTGTCACTTGGTCAGCCGCCTGGGACACCTCGAAGGACCTCTGGGTGATGTATTCCTCGAGGAGCTCCGTCCCCAGTGCCTTCTTCAGGACGCCCTCCCTCTGCAGCTCCCCTATGGCCTCTCCCAGCGAACGGGGCAGGAGGCGGAGGCCTTTCGAGACCAGCTCCCTGTCCGTCATCTTCGATGCGTCAAACGTGAGGGGAGGCCCCGGATCTGCCTTCTTCTGCATCCCGGCCAGGCCCGCCGCGACCGCACATGCGAGCATCAGGTAGACGTTGCAGGTGTTGTCTGGTATGCGGAGCTCAACCCTGGTGGCCTCCCCCCTCTCGTCGGGTATCCTGAGCGCTGCCCCGCGATTTCCAGGCCCGTAGGCGACCGCGTCAGCGTTCCACCTCCCCGGGAGCAACCTCTTGTACGAGTTGACCGTCGGGGCGGCGACAGCGCACAGGGCCGGGATGCTCTCGAGGATGCCGCCGATGAACTGGTAGCAGATCCTGCTTAGCCCCAGCCTATTGGGGTCCGCGCCGTCAGCGAAAGCGTTGCGCCCCCTCCTGTCCTTCAGGCTGAAGTGGACGTGCAGGCCGCTCCCCCACCAATCGGCGCCTATCTTCGGCATGAACGAAGCCGTCAGCCTATGCCTGCGAGCCACAGCTTTCACCACGTCCTTGAAGTAGACGAAGCCGTCTGCAGCCTTCATCGCCCCCTCCGGCGCTAGGTCAACCTCGAGCTGGCCCTTCCCTCCCTCCACATGAGCCTTCACCGGGCTGACCCCTACCGATCTGAGCGTGGAGACCACGTCTCCCAGAAATTCTCTGTGCTGGTCGAACCCGCCCTGGGTCTGGATCCCACTTCTGTCAGCCGGGACCGGGCGCCCTTCCCTGAACTCGACTAGATGGAACTCGCTTTCGAGGCCGACGGTCACGTCGTAACCCTCTCCCCTCACCCTCTCCAAGGCGCGGACCAGGACCCCCCTCGTGCAGAGCGCCGAAAGCCTGCCGTCTGCCTCGTGGACCCAACCGATCATTCTTGCCGTCTCAGGGGAGTAGGAGGGGAAGACCAGGGTCTCGGGGTCAGGGACGATGGAGACGTCCCCCTGTGAGATGTCGAGTTTTGACCCTGGTGTGAGCGGGGTAAGGTGATTCATGTCAAGGTTAGCCCTGGCGGTCTTGGCTCCGTTCTTCAGCAGAGCATCGAGGTTCGAGCGGACCGCGGGCTTGGACCTGGTGACTCCGGCGAGGTCGGAATAGGAGATGCTCACCATGTCCACGCTGCTCTCCGCAAGGCGCTTCTTTGCCTCGCCCGGTCGCACGTTAGTCGTCGACGCCGATAGCGCTTTAAGGATTCGAAGGGTCGCCAGCACCGTTTGATGAACCTCTCAGACCAGCCGGTGACGGACATACACTGCTTCGCATTCGGGAGGACCGAATTCAACCGGGGGTCCTTGGCCAAGCTGTTCATGGCAGGAGGGCCGACAGTGAAGAGTGTCAGGGCGGAGACAAGGGCCGGAGATCTTGGGGCGTCGGTCGGCTTCAGGAGGTTCATCAAGGAACTCGCCGGGGTGCTGGAGGTCCCAGGCACCGAGCATGAGGCCCTCGCGGCAAGGGAGGAGAGGGCCGGGAAGTTCGAGGAGTACACCGAGTTACTTTTCAGGGACGCGAAGATCGAGAGGATAGCCGTAGACAACGGCCTCGAACCCGTCCCATTCGAGGAGTTCGCGAAGGCTGTCCCGGCCAAGGCGTCCCGGATCTTCAGGGTCGAATCGCTTGTGAAGCGCCTCCTGGACAACGCAGAAACCTTCCCCCGGCTCTTGGAAATGTTCACCGAGGAGATCGAGCACTCGGTCTCAAACGGCGGGTACGTAGGGTTCAAGACTGTCATAGCGTACAGGACTGGCCTGGATATCGGACCCCCCGACGAGAGGGCCGCCAGGGAATCCTTTGACTCCGGGCGCGAAGACAGGGCCTGGTTCGGACCGAAGGTGAAGGCTGTCAGGGACTACCTGATCCACAGGACGGCCGAGGTCGCCTCGAAGAGGGGGGCCTTCCTCGAGATCCACACAGGGCTGGGGGACACGGATATAGTCGCTGACAGGTGCAACCCGCTCCTTCTCCAGAGGTTCCTCAAGGACGAGACGGTGATGAAGACCCCCATAGTCCTGATCCATGGGGGCTTCCCTTACACGAAGGAAGCAGCCTGGCTGTGCAGTATGTTCCCCAACCTGTACTTCGAGCTTTCCTCCCCGTTCCCGCCCACCTTCCTCCCGGCTGTCTCGAAGGCCAGGTTCGGGGAGATACTGGAGGTGGTCCCGACGACGAGGATAGTCTACGGCTCAGACGCCATTGAGACTCCAGAGTTCCACTGGTACTCGGCGAAGCTGGCCAAGAGGGCCCTGGCGGCTTCGCTCGGCGAGCTGGTCGGGGAGGGGATCATGACGGAGGAGGACGCCTACGAAGCGGCCGACATGGTGATGAACCGCAACGCCAGCGGCCTGCTCGGGTGAGCCGGTGAAGCCTACTCGGAGGCCGGCTTACCCATCCTTCGTGGGTCGGCAGCTCCCACCGCCTTCCCTTTGTCGAAGAGGATTGCGTGGACCCCACCGAAGTAAAGGTCGTTCCTCCCCCTCGTCGTGACCTTCCCTGCCCTCTTCCTCAGGGCTGCGAGTGGAGTCCTGCCCAGCCCCCCTTCAATGACGAGCCCCTCGGGGGCGGGATGGACTCTGGGCTCGGAGAGCGCCCGGCCGAGAGGGAGATTCCTCATCGTGAGGTTGGCAACCACCTGGACGACCGAGGTGATGATCCGGGTTGAGCCTGCACCCCCGAGGGCCAAGTACGGCTCCCCTTCCCTGAGGATGATGGTGGGCGACATGCTGCTTGCCGGCCTCTTCCCCGGGACTATCGAATTCGGTCCCCCGCCGACAGGATCGAAGTCGTGCATCTCGTCGTTGAGCAGGACGCCGAGCCCGGGGACGACCACCCCGGACCCGAAGTAGCACTCCAAAGTTTCCGTCGCGGCCACGACGTTCCCCTTCGAATCGGCCACGCTGAAGTGTGTGGTCGACCCCGCTTCGTGGGACCTCCCCCTCCCTTTCATGCCCGCCTCATCCCACGCCTCGCCCGCCACCGCCGCGATATGCCTCCCGGAGAGGAGCTTCCTTACGTCCACGTCGACGAAGTCAGGGTCGCCGAACGCGCCCCTCTCCCTCAGAATCGAATCAAGCACCCTCGACAACAGCCAGAGCCTCTCGCCTTCCTCAGCTGCGAGGTACGCATCCTGCAGCCGCTCGAGGACCTCCAGGCCCTGGATGATCAGCGTCCCTCCTGCGCTTGGGGGCGGGGCCGAGAAGACTTCGAAATCTCCGTACCACCCGGAGACAGGCCTCCTGACTTTGGGGAAATAGGCGAAGTCCCGCTCGTCGACGACTCCTCCGATGCTACTGAGATGCCTGGACACCTCGGCAGGTATGCGCCCCTCGTAGAAGCTGTCCGGGCCAGCTTCGATGAGCCCCGAGAGGGTCGCCGATAGGAGCGGGAGCCTCTCCGCAAGCCTGATCCTCGAGCCCTCCCCGACAGCGAAGATGCGGGTGCTCCCTTCGTAGCGCCTGACCTTCTGGAGGGCAGCCTCGGGCCCGCTCCGAAGGCTTGGCCCTGAGAGGCGAGGCCCAGGCACCCCTCCCTTGGATGCCTCGACCGCGTACTTCGCCACGTCCCTGAATTTCATTGTGCCGTGGGCCTCGAGCATCCTGGCGTAGCCTGCGACCATGCTCGGGACGGCCACGGCCAGCGGGCCCTCGCTGTTCGCCCTGTCCACGACCTCGCCCCCGCCGGTGACCTCGAACATGCCTGGAGAAGCCCCATGGGGGGCGGCCTCGCGGTAGTCGAAGAATACCGTCTCTCCCGAAGCCAGGCGGATGAGGGCCAGGCCCCCGCCCCCTATCCCCGAGAAGGCAGGCTCGGCCACCCCGACCATCAGGCCGGTGGCCACAGCCGCGTCGACTGCGTTGCCTCCTTTCCTTAGGACCGATGCGCCTGCCTCGGATGCCAGAGTATGGGCAGAAGCGACGACCCCATGGGAGAGTTTCATTTTACGCGCCAGGGTCAAAGAGCGGCCTAATTCGTCTTTACACCAAGTTGCTCCAAAGGTAGCACGTTAGGTTCAAATAACGTGCTCCGCCGGTGAGTGGTGGGCCCGTGGAGACCAAACACTTCGTCAGGGACGCCACAGGTATTGTAAGGGAATTCGGCGCCATCGATACCCTACTCTTCGCGTCTGCGATGGTATTCGCCCTGGTCTTCACGATCACGCAATTCGCTTGGTTCTACGGTAACACCCTGGGCGCTAACCTCCCCCTGTCACTGGTCGTAGCTGCAATCCCCTTCATCTTCCTCATGCTCACATACTGGGCGATAGGGGTGGTGATGCCCAGAGCCGGCAACGACTACGTCTGGGTCGGGAGGATATTCCGCCCGTCGATCGGGTTCGCCTGGGGGGTCTTCTACATGGTGGTGGTCTTCCTTGTAGCATACGTAGGCGAGATAGGCCCCTTCTCCTACGCCGTCTCTGTGGCCGTCACGATACTCGGCCTGACTTCGAATTCAGCTTCGCTGGTGAGCATGGGGGCGTACCTCGGAGGGGCCCAGGGGACGTTCCTCCTGGGAAGCCTCTTCACCGTGGTCTTCGGCGTGTTCGCCATACTCGGGTCGAAGCTGATCAAGGCGCTGCTCTATGCCACCTGGGCGGTGGCCATTGCCGGCATCGCCCTAATGTGGTACATATTGGGGACAGTGAGCAACGCCACATTCGCAGCCAACTGGAACGCACTGGTGGCCAACGGCAACTCGTCCCTGACTTACCAGGCGGTGCAAAACGCCGCGGTCGCGGGCTCCGGGTTTCCAGGGATGGTGACTGGCTTCTCCGGCATCGTGGCCGCGCTTCCGCTGGCCTTCCTCTTCCTCTTCGGGGGGAACTATGCCAACGCCTTCGCCGGGGAGATCAAGAACATCAGGAAGTCCATACCCATCGCCCTGTTCCTTTCTCTAATCTTCGGCGTCATCTACTGGAGCATAACGTCGACCCTGACGCTGAACGCAGTCGGAGCCGGCTGGCTGACTTCGGTTGGATACGCGTGGGACGTGGCCAAGGGGTACGTGCTCCCCTACGCTCCCACACAGCCCCTCTTCCTCGCCGTAGCGGCCTACCCCAACAACACGATGATCGGCGTGATGTTCTTCCTCTACATAGCGGGCTCCCTGGGCGCCCTCTTCACCTACTTCTGGATCCCGACGAAGTATTTCTTCGCCTGGTCCTTTGACCGTGTCATCCCGACTCCGTTCTCCAATGTCAGCTCGAGGTTCAAGACGCCGTACCTTTCGGTGGTTGCCATAGTAGTGCTAGGGGTCCTGCTGTCTTACATCTACCAGATACTCGGTTACTCCACGTACTTCACCATGGGGACCGTCCTTTGGGGAGTCTCGTATGTGGTCCCCGCCCTGGCCCTGACAGTGTTCCCCTACGCAAAGAAAGACATGTTCGCCGCAGCCCCAGGCTGGATAGGGAAGAGGGTTGGAGGTGTCCCACTGGTCTCGCTGGTGGGCCTACTGACGGTGATTGGCTTTGGCTACGTAGGGTACGTGGCGTACACCAACCCCCTGATCACGGCTGCGAATGAGTTCAGCGTGATATTGGCGGTCGGGCTCGTAGTGCTCGCCTTCCTGGTATACTATGTGAGCAGGGCGTACTACAAGGGGAAGGGGCTGGACCTCTCAGTGGCCCTGAAAGAGATTCCGCCAGAGTGAGCGCCCCCTTCCGGTCCCCGAAGTCTTAACATCGTGGGCGCATCATGCCCAGCCCGTTGCCGAGGGAC
Organism: Nitrososphaerota archaeon; assembly: GCA_028867035.1. GTDB lineage: Archaea > Thermoproteota > Nitrososphaeria > Nitrososphaerales > Gagatemarchaeaceae > UBA183. The sequence continues at coordinate 294,547 of JAGWHB010000001.1, forward strand.
CTTATCGGATACGGCAAGGACCCGCCCAGCTTCTCGTGGCCGGGTGGAAAGCGGCTCGCACTCTCCCTCGTAGTGAACTACGAGGAGGGGTCTGAGCATTCGTATGCCGTGGACGGCATCGTAGAGGGAATCGGGGAATTCCTCCCGGTCGACACCCAAGTCAGGGACTTGGGGAACGAGAGCGCCTACGACTACGGCCAGAGGGTGGCGGTCTGGAGGATTCTGCGGACGCTGAAGGAGCACGGCGCACGGGCCACATTCTTCGCCACCGCCCTGGCCCTCGACGGGAACAGGGAAGCGGCCAAGGCGATAGTCGCGGAAGGTCACGAGGTCTGCGATCACGGACTCAGATGGACTGAGCACTACAGGCTCGGCTACGAGGAGGAGAAGAAGGTGATAGCCGAATCGGTCGACCTCATCCGGAGGGTGACAGGGAAGGGGCCCGTCGGGTTCTACGCCCGGGAGCCTAGCGTGAACACCACCCGCATCCTGGAGGAGCTAGGGAACTTCATCTACGACTCGGATTGCTACAGCGACGACCTGCCGTACAGGGAGGAAGGGAGGAAGATCCTGATGCTGCCTTACACCCCCGACGCCAACGACTTCCATTTCCTGGCACCCATGCACAGGTTCTCTACCTCCGCAGACTTCTACTCTTACCTGAAGGACGCCTTCGACGTCCTGCGCGAGGAGGCCCAGGAGAACCCGAAGATGATGTCGGTGGGGCTCCACGGCAGGATAACCGGGAGGCCCGGGAGGATCCTGGCACTCAAGAACTTCCTCGCCTACGTGAAGAAGTTCGACGATGTATGGATTGCCACCAGGGAGGACATCGCACGGCACTGGATGGACGTGGTCGAACCCTCGCTCCGCAGGCGCTGATCCGTCCCTAGCGGACAACCAGGACGCTGCAGGGGGCGTGGGCGACGACCCCACCCGAGACCGAGCCCAGGAGGATCTTCTTGAACCCGGTGAGCCCCCTGGTCCCCACCACTATCAGATCGACCTCCCACTCGTCGGCGTACTCCACGATGGCCTGGACCACCGAGGGGACGTTCTCCTCCACCTCTCCTCTGACCCTGACCGTGGAGGCCTTCGCCGCTGCCTCCAGCCTGCCGATGAACTCTTCCGCGTCACTCTTCGCCAGTTCCATGTACTGCACAACGTCCGCCTCGGCCGCCCGGGCCCCGGGCCCTGCCTTGGTAATGGCTGGGTGCTGTATCACCTCCAGGAGGAAGAGGGATGCGCCCATTGTCTTCGCCACGTCCATGGCGACCTTGGCGGCCCGCTCCGAGGACTTGGAACCGTCCACGGCTGCCATTATCCTGCTGAGCTTCAAGCGGAATCGGCGCCCTTCCAGGAGTTAATAATCTCTCACGGCCGCGGAACGAAGGCTAGCCGGCCGTCAGGATGTGCGATTTGATCTTCGTCCCCTCTATCTCGCAGAGGAGGCCCCTGAGGAGCCCGGAGGAGTACTCGCTCCCGGGGTTGAAGCAGAGCGTCCGCTTGATCTTGACCATGCCGCGGGATTCGTGTATGTGCCCGTGAATCCCCATCAGGGGCTGGTCCTCCTCTATCCTCCTCCTCACCGCCTTGCTCCCGGCGGAGATCGTCTCCACGGACCCCGCCCTGATCTTCGGCTTCAGTGTGGCGTCGAGGGCCGGGGCCTGGTCGATGACCGTGTCTATGGGGGGGACGTGCAGGTTGAAGACCGCTCTGTCCATGCGCTTCACCTGACTGCTCATGGCACGGATCTTCCCGTCGAGGACGTCCTCGTCGACCTCCCGAGGGCTGTTCCAGGGTGTGTGGTTGGTGTATCCCAGGGTGATCATCTCGTGCTCGTCGTCGATCTCAACCACCTTCCCCTCCGGGTTGACCACATACTCGGCAGAGTCGAGGACCGGGTCGATGTCGAAGTAGTCGTCGTTGCCAGGGGAGACGTAGCACCTTATGCCGGTCCCCTTGAGTCTCTCGGCGGCGAGGGCCATCCATCTCTCGACGTCCTCCCTCATCAGCTTCCTGAACAGGCTGTCGACCAGCTCGGGCTTGGCCGAGAGCTCAGCGACCTCCGACGGCTCCGCGAAGTAGGGGTAGTAGCCCGAGTCCTTGATGACCTTGACCATCTCGGTCGCCTCTGCATCGGAGCCCAGGGCCCTCTCGCCTCCGGCGAAGCTGCACCTGTATCCTCCCCCGGGCTGCCTTACGATGGGAACTATCATCTTCCCTGTTATGTCTCCGCCGAGGATCAGGACGTCCGCCCCGTAGAACTTCCCGGCGTTCACGAACTTCCGGAAGCACCGGTCGGAGCCGTGGACATCGGTGATGAAGAAGAGGCGCGTCTTGGTCAATGCAAGCAGCTCAGCTCTCGCCCTGCGGGACTGCCGAGGAGACCCCGGCCTGTATCTGCCTGGAGTCGACCACCTCCCTGTCTGCTTCTGGAAGCTCATACCATTTCACCTTGTCCCCGACCCTGGCCCTCATCCTCCACCTCAGGTTCTTCGGAGCCTCTTCGATTAGGGACCTGAGCTCCTGGACCCGCCGGGTGGCCGTGGTCCTCGCCTCTCCGCCCAGGCCGAAGGACTCGATGACCGGGGGGAGTTTGTCCAAGTTCATGGTGAAGGTGCGGTAGACCCCCCAGTCGTCCCCGCAGAGGCGCGCTATGGCCGGCCCGTCGATCGCCTCCGGATCCCCGGACCCCCCCACCGGGTGGTCAACGAACATAGAGGTTATGTCTCTGAGGTCCTTTTGATTGATCTCCACTATCTGGAGCTTCGTGGCCAGGAGGTCGGCGAGAGGTATGGTGTATCTTTCCAGCTGCAGCCTGTCCTTGAAGCTGAACCTGTGGCACATCTCGAAGACATCGAGGAAGATGTCCACCCTCCGCTGGTGGTCGAGGTCGTTGAAGATCAGCCTCTTGTCCCCCATCATGGCGTTGAACTTCTCCCTGGCCACGTATCCTAGCTCAGGGAAGAGGCGCCGCAGGTCCTTGGACTGCTTGGCGTAGGCCATGTAGTCGATGTCCACGTAGGCCCTTTGGAGGCTGGTGGAGGCTGCCGAAGGACACCGGAAGTGGAAGGCGATGCCGCCCAGCAGCCTTACGGTGATTTTCGACCCCTCTGCCGTGTCGATGATCCGTTTCGCCTCTTCGACCGGATCGTCGAGCGGACCCATTCTCGCATTGCTGCCGGCCCCGAACGCCTATAACCTTTTGGCGGCATGAAAGGGCCTGAAGTTTTTATCGGCGGCGGGGGACCCGGGGAATGTTGGAGACAGGCGAAGAAGCCGGGCGGGATGTCCTCAGGATCTACGGATTCTCCTTCGAGTTCCCTGCCGAGGCCAGCCTGGAGTTCAAGCCCAAGTTCAAGAGGGAGGAGGGGGAGCTGGCAGTCAAGGTCCCGGGGGGCAGGGTCTTCCTGACCTGGGGTGACATTAGGAGCCTGACGAAGAGCGTGGCGACCGTGGAGGGGCATGCTGGCTACGGCATCGAGAGGCTCAAGAAGAGCGTTAAGGGGAAGGTGAGCGTGCTGGAGCACAGTACCAGGGACGTCAACGGCCACCAGGCCGTCTACAACAGGATGAGCGCCGAGACCAAGGCCGGAGTGTTCCGGGCAGGGGTGGACGTCCAGGAAGCCTGGTCCCTCCATCTTCACTGCGACAGGACCGGCCGGTACTTCATTGTCTCCGCGGCCTTGAGCCAGAGGAACCGGGAGACCCAAGAGAGGATGGCGACCGTGTTGATGGGGTCGCTGAAGTGCCACTGAGTTGGCGGGCCAAAGAACCTCTTAATACGATATCAGTCACGGACGGCACCGGATGAAGGACGACCTCTCGGACGCCGGCGTCGGGACGAAGGCGCTCTGGGCGGGGGAACCTGGCCGTGAAGGACCCACCCAGGTGCCCATAGTGCAGAGCGTCGCTTTCGCGTACGGGAACGTGGAGGAATGGACCGAGGTGGCCCTGGGGAAGAGGAAGGGGCACATCTACAGCAGGAACACCAACCCTACGGTGGCGGCCCTCGAGGAGAAGGTGAAGGCCCTTGAGGGGGCCGAGGCGGCTTCGAGCTTCGCTTCCGGAATGGCAGCGGTCAGCAACACCCTGTTCAGCCTGCTGGGGCATGGGGACCGCGTGGTCACGATAAAGGACACCTATGGAGGGACGAACCAGTTGTTCAGAGAGTTCTTCCCCAGGGTGGGGATCAAGGTCGAGTTTTGCGACACCGAGGACGCGGGCCAGATCGAGAAGGAGATAGGGAAGGGGTGCGACCTGGTGTATGTCGAGACGCCGACCAACCCGACGCTCAAGGTGGTGGACATCAGGCGGGTGGCCAGTGCGGCGCACGCCGCCGGCGCCCTCGTGGTCACCGACAACACGTTCGCCACACCTGTGAACCAGCTCCCCCTCGGACTCGGCTCAGACCTCGTGGTCCACAGCGCGTCGAAGTTCCTCGGGGGGCACGCTGACGCCCTTGGAGGGCTGGTCTGCGGGCCAAAGAGGGAGGTGAGGAAGGCGTTCCACTACAGAGAGATAACCGGTGCCGCGCTGGACCCGTTCGCCGCATATCTAATCCTCCGCGGACTTAAGACACTCCAGGTGAGGGTGGAGAAGCAGGACAGGGGCGCGATGGAGATTGCGGGACACCTGGAAGGTCACCCTGCCGTGGAGAAGGTCTTCTATCCGGGCCTGCCGTCGCACCCCCAGCACGAGGTCGCCAAGGCGCAGATGCGGGGCGGATACGGCGGGGTGCTAAGCTTCACCCTCAAGGGGGGGTTCAGGGCGGTGAAGAGGTTCCTTCCGAGACTAAGGCTGGCCCACAGAGCCGCAAACCTGGGGGCGGTAGAGACCACGGTCGGGTCGCCGGCCACGACGAGCCACGTGGAGGTGAGCGCGAAGGACAGGGCTGCCATGGGAATCCCCGAGGCCCTGGTCCGCTATTCGACCGGAATAGAGGATGTGGACGACCTGATAGGGGACCTTGACCGGGCTCTCGGCAGCTCTTCCAGGTGAAAAGGGTTCATCGCGCCTCCGGCGGGAGATGATTAAAGAAAGAGAACCTGGCCTCGGTGCCGATGCGCAACCTTCCGAAGGTTCTGGTTACTTATTCTAGAATCTACAATAAAGTGCTCGGCGCCTATCATGGACGCAAGCTCACTCCGGCGGGCATACGAAGGGGCAGAGAACAGGCGGTTAGAATCCAGCGGGTCCGGGTCGCGTTTCGAGTACACCGGGAACTGCCTGATGCTGTTCAGATATTGCTCCTTGCTTGTGTCGGCGAGCTTCCTCAGGGAGAGCAGCTGGTCAACGGACTCTCCTTCTAGCCCGTATGTGTTCAAAGATACCTATCCTCCGCCAAAACCCTCCAGACGGGCCTGTCAACTGAATTTACCCAGGCGTTCGAGGGTTTCACAAAGAATGTGACTCTGAGATAAATTTACAATGCTCTATCGATGGTTTGGCTCTTCATCGGTGTTTCTCAGACGGCTCTTCCCTAAAACCCCTTCATCTAGAGCAGCCCTCCGGCCGCAGTTTCAGGATATAGGTTTTTGTGCATCTTGGCCGTCACCCGCTCGGAAATGCAGGTGCGGAGGGGGGCAGGGGCGACATACTGGGGGATTCTTGTTATCGCCGTCGTCGTAACTGGCCTGGTGACCTTCTCTGTCACTTCGGGTCTGAGCCGCATCACGACCCCCACGACCTCGAACTCCAACCAGGCCCTGATTGATTCCCTCCTCAGCCAGAACGCGCAGCTGCAGAAGGAGCTTGCCGCGGCGACGCAGTCGTCCAACAGCACTTTCCAGGGGCTGAACTCAGTGAAGATCTACCAAGCGGTGTCGGCCGGTGTCGTGACGGTCCAGGGGACGGAATCGTCAGGAGGAACGAATACCACTGTCCTGGGGTCTGGCTTCGTGGTCAACTTCTCCCAGTCTGACTACGTCGTGACGAACTACCACGTCGTCAGAGGTGTGAGCGGAGTGACGGTCACCTTCCAGGACGGCGACGCATATCCGGCGACCGTGGTGGGGAGCGACGGGTACAGCGACCTAGCCGTACTGAAGGTGACCGCCCCGGCTTCGGAGTTCCACCCACTTCAGGTGGTGAGCTCGTCTCAGCTCGTCGTCGGCCAGCCCGTCGCCGCCATCGGGAATCCGTTCGGGCTCTCAGGGTCGATGACCGTAGGGATTGTCAGCCAGTTGGGAAGGACCATCTCGGAGTCCCTTGCGGGGAACTTCGCCATTGCCAACGTCATCCAGTTCAGCGCGCCGATAAACCCTGGGAACTCCGGAGGCCCGTTGCTGGCTGCCGACGGCGCGGTGGTCGGGATAACGGCGGCGACTGTCGTCAGCTCCCAAGGCGTGGGCTTCGCGATTCCGTCTGACACGATACTCAAGGAACTGCCTTCGCTTGTGACGACGGGGGTCTTCGGCCTGCATCCGTTCATGGGGATATCCACCGTGGACATGAACTACCAGCTCGCCCAGCTCCAGAAGACCAATTACACCTACGGGGTGCTGATCGAGAACCTGACAAGTGGGGGACCTGCGCAGAAGGCGGGTCTCAGAGTGGGGACACAGTCAGCCGTCGTCGCCGGACAGAATTACCTGATCGGAGGCGACATCATAGTCTCAGTCAACGGAACGAAGATCGTCAATGGGGACAGCCTCTCTTCGTACCTGGCGGAGTATGCCCTGGCCGGGCAGACTGTCGTCCTTCAAATCGTCAGGGGCGGGCAGGTGTCGACCGTGGACCTGGTCCTAGGAACTAGGCCGCCTGCTCCATCCGCGTAGGCTTCGGGACCAGGGCCGCGTCTGTTATCTCCAAAAATCCGCGGTCCCCCTGCCAGTGCTTTGCTGAGGACCGGATCTCGACTCGCTTCGAGAACATAGGAGCGTCCAGGACGAATGTCTCCCCTTCCCCCCCTTCGAGCCCGACATGGAATCTGTACCTCTTCCCAAGCGCAACGAGTTCGTCGATGGCCGATTCGTCCAGCTCCCTTCCCAGCCAGCTTTGTTCGAGTCCCAGGGCCGACACGCTCACCACAATGACAGAGAATCCGTCGCTGACCAGGCTGCGGAGGTGCGCCTCCGGATCCACTCCCCAAAGTGGAGATATGCATTCGAGGTGTAGCTTCTCGCATATCTTTTCGACCCTGGTCTTCTGGTAGACGCTGGCGAGCGCTCCTGTGTAGATCCCCTCCAACCTGGATTCTTTCTTGGCGTCGGCGATCGCGCGCTCCAGGTCCCCGAGCTCCTCTTCCTTCACCCCCTCCGTAGGCGCCGTCAGTTGGGGGACACCGACGGCTTCAGCCTGCAGGCGGGTCCACTTCAGATTCGGGAAATGGAACATGTAGGACATGTCAGACCTCGGGAAGAGGGTGATCAGACATGCGAGCTCTTCCTTCTTTGAGGCAAGCCAGGCCGCATAGGTGGAATCCTTGCCCCCCGACCAAAGCACTCCTACTCTCATTCTGGTCGCCAGAAGCGCCAGACCCTGCTTAATGTAATAAATACACGAAGCTTTCCGCGATTAACATGCTAGACTCCCTCAGGGAGGGGCTACAGGCCGCTGTATCGAAGATTCTGAAGGGCAACGTGGTCGACGAGAAGGCTGTCAAGGAGTTCGTCCGCGACCTGCAGAGGGCCCTCATCCAGTCAGACGTCAATGTCAGGATAGCCCTCGAAGTCACAGAGCGGGTACAGAAGCGCGCCCTGGACGAGAAGCCGCCCGCGGGGGTGACGAAGAAGGACCAGATCGTGTCGATACTCTACGACGAACTCGCCCGCCTCCTTGGAGGAGAAGGGGGTCTGCAGCTCAGCAAGGACAAGACCAACGTGCTGGTCATGCTCGGCGTCCAGGGCTCTGGGAAGACCACGACCACTGCGAAGCTGGCACGCCTGTACTCCAAGCGCGGGTTCAAGGTCGGGGTAGTGGCGGCCGACACGTTCCGGCCGGGCGCAGTGGCCCAGCTGAAGACACTCGTGGCTTCGTCGGGGGTCGAGGTCTACAGCGACGAGAAGGAGAAGGACTCCGTCAAGATAGCGAAGGAAGGGAGGAAGCAGTTCCAGGGATCGAAGAACCTGGTGATCATAGACACCGCGGGTAGGCACAAGGAGGAGAAGGGGCTCCTGCAGGAGATGAAGGAGGTCGTGGGCGGGGTGAAGCCAGACGCCACGATCTTGGTCATAGACGGGACGATCGGCCAGCAGTGCTACAGCCAGGCGCTTGCATTCCATCAGGCGGCACCGGTGGGAGGGATCATTGTGACGAAGCTCGACGGCGCGGCCAAGGGGGGCGGGGCCCTTGCGGCGTCTGCGGCCACAGGCGCCAAAATCTACTTCATAGGAACAGGGGAGAGGATAGACGACCTGGAAGAGTTCGCTCCGACGCGCTTCGTCGGCCGGATGCTGGGCATGGGGGACCTGAAGGCCCTCATGGAGATGGTCAAGGACTCCGAGGTCGTCGTCGACGAGAAGATGACACAGCGCGTGATGTCCGGGAAGATGACCATGAACGACCTGCTCGCGCAGTTCGAGCAGATGAAGAAGTTCGGGTCCCTGAAGAAGGTCCTCGAGCACATCCCCGGCTTTTCGGGACAGGTGGACAGCAAGGAGCTCGACAAGGCTGAGGACAGGGTCAAGGTCTACAAGTCGATCATCCAGTCGATGACAGGCGAGGAGAAGACGAACCCTGAGACGATCAACTCCTCCAGGCTGAAGCGCATCGCCAGGGGTTCGGGCCGCAGCGAGAAGGACGTGAGGGAGCTCCTGACCAGGTACAAGCAGATGAAGACCCTGGTAAAGACAAGCAAGGGCCGCGAGCTCAGGCAGATGATGCGGCGCCTGGGTGAAGAATAGGGTGCCTGCGGCGCGCCAGGCGTACAGACTCTGTCAGCTCTGCTCCGACAGACAGGGGGCAGGAGCCCCGACCTTCGAGGTGGTCAAGGGGCTAGAGTGTTTCGTCTGCGGGGGTCTGATGGACGAGACGACGAATATGGCCGAGAAGGCTGCCAGCAGGGCACGCCGTTTCGAGTTCAGGACGTTCGCCGTGGGGGTGTCCCTCCCCGACGGCGTGCAGGAAAGAGAGGACGAGCTGAGGTCCGAGCTGAGGCTCAAGGGGAGCGAGACAATCAAGACGCAGGCGGCGAGACTCGTCGCTGTCAAGCTGGCCGGCCTGACACGGAAGGGGATGGACAAGATGAAACCAGACATCACAGTCCTCTTGGATTTCGGGGCGAACGAAGCTTCGGTAACCTCCAGGCCAGTCTTCTTCTATGGCAGGTACACCAAGCCGGCAGGGGTCCAGCAACGGAGGACCCTGTGCGAGCACTGCCAGGGTGCGGGGTGCAAGAAGTGTCGGGGGACCGGGTTCGACCTGAGGCCGAGCGTCGAGGGGGCCCTGCGGAAGAAGCTGGGGGGTTTCAGCGGCAGCGACAGGATGATTTTCACCTGGCTCGGGAGCGAGGACAGAGAGAGCAGGGTCTACCCTCCAGGGAGGCCCTTCGTCACTGAGGTCAAAAACCCGAGGAAGAGGAGGTTCCCGAAGAAGTTCGGCGCCAGGCTCAGGAGCGGACTGGTATCGGTCTCGTCAGGTAAGGCGCTGCCTTCCAAGCCCATCAGGCTCCCCTCGTTCAGGTTTGTGACCCGGATCAAAGCCGTCGCCGCCTCAAAGATAGCCCCAGAAGGACTGGCAGAGCTGCGCTCTGAGTTCCGGAGGGCCCCGGTGACCTTCGAGAGGCCCCACAACAGGCCTACCACGAAGACCGTCTACTGGGTCTCTGCGAAGGCGAGGGGAAGGACGCTCCTGGTGGAGGCGGAGCTCGACGGGGGCCTTCCGGTCAAGAGGTTCGTAAGCGGGGAGCTCGTCTCACCTTCGGTGTCGGAAGTCTTAAAAACTGAAGTCGGTTGCCGCAGTTTTGACATCTGCGGAGTCAAAGAGATAGGGGAATTCGGATTTGCCGAAGTCACATGGGGCGAGGAGAAGAACTAGGTCACTTCTGAGGTCGTCGTCGACCAAGAAGGGGCTGAGCAACCTGCTCGTAGAGTATTCGCCGAACGACAAAGTCGTGATCAAAATCGACCCGGCCCAGGTGAAGGGCATGCCTCACAGGAGATTCAACGGACTGGTAGGGACGGTGACCGAGGTCGGGAGGAGGGCCGTGACTGTCGATGTCAACGTCGGCCACAAGGTCAAGAAGCTCGTCGCCAGGAAGGAGCACGTCGTCCGCATGGAGGGGAGCTGATGTCCAAGCCCGACAAGAAGCTGCTGACAATCCCTGAGGCCAACCAGATTTTGCAGAAGTTGGATGTCGAGAAGGCCGACCAGATCCAGAAGCGCACCCTCGACTACACCACGAAATTCTCAAAGGCCCAGGCGGACGCGGCCAAGAAGCTGAGGAGGGAACTGGAGACAGAAGCGGGGCTGAGCGAGGAGGAAGCTGTCGAGCTGGTGAACATAGCTCCAAAGTCAATCGAAGAGCTGAGGACTTTCACGTCGGGGTGGAGGAAGCTGCTTTCGACCGAGACCCTCGAGAAGATTCTCAAGATACTGCATTCAAAGTCGTAAAACGGCCAAACGCTAAATAACAAGGCGACCTCCGAAGTCTTCAGGGGAGACAAGGGGGTATCAAGATGGGATTCGCGATTCTCTACTGCACCGAGAGGTCTCCCTCGAACTAGGCACGGCCCAAGAGAAGTAGTTCTGGGAAAATGATGCCAATCGACAAGAAGTACGAGGAGTTCGCCTATGTGCTAGACTTCATGGCCAGAGGGAAATCGGTCGTGATAAAGGGGAGGGAGGGCCCCATGGTCCAGGCGATCGGGGAGGACAGGCTGACACTGCTTGAGCTCCTGGCCATGGAGGACCAGGATTTCGATGTGGGGGAGAAGGTGAAGATAGGTAAGGAAGGGCGGGAGAAGATAGTCAGCGTATTGGGAAAGCTGACCTACGAGGAGCTTTCGCCCGAAGCAAAGGCCTCCCTCCCAGTGGTCGCAGAGAATCTGGTGAAGGAGAACGAGAAGAAGTATGTGGCTTACTTCAACAGTCTTCAGCCGCTCACCCCGAGGCTGCACGCTTTGGAGCTGATCCCAGGCATAGGGAAGACGTTCATGAAAGAGATAGTCGAGATGCGGGAGAAGGAACCGTTCACCAGCTTCGACGACGTCCAGAAGCGGGTCGGGCTGAGGGAGCCTGCCAAGATGATATCGAAGAGGATCGTCGAGGAGCTGGCCGGGGACTCGAGGGTCAGCGTCTTCGTCAAGAAATAGATGAAACGACATAGACTCGGACAGCACTACCTCGTCGACCAAGTGCTAATCCACAGGATAATCGCATTCGCCGAAATCACACCCACAGAGAGAGTCCTGGAAATCGGCACTGGGAAGGGGGCGCTCACAAAGGAGCTGGCCGGCCTGGGTAAGTCCCTCGTTGGGTACGAGGTGGACGGTCAGAACTTCGCAGAGACGACGGAAGCGGTCTGGGGGACAAGGGCGCGCATCCTCCGCGCCGACGCTTTCGAACAGAAACCTGAGTTCGATGTCCTTGTAGCGAGCCTTCCTTACTCCGAGTCCGCTTCCTTCGTCGAGTGGCTCAGCACAATGGAATTCGACAGGGCCGTCGTGTTGCTGCAGGAGGATTTCGCGAAGAAAATACTCGCTCCTCCCGGAGACAGAAATTACCGAGGAGTCTCCGCGCTGGTCCAGATCGCCTTCGACGCAAAGATCCTGGAGCGGGTGAAAAGGGAATCTTTCGCTCCGCAGCCCAGAGTCAATTCTGTGATAGTCTCGTTCATGCCCAGGCGCAGGTTGTCAAAGGGAGAAGGCTTGAGCATAATGCGGCTCTTCTCGCTGAGGAGGAGAAGAGTCGACTCCGCCCTCGCTGAGCTGGGGATCAAGGCGCACGGGAGCCAGGGAACGAGGAGGGTCAACTCGCTCCGGCCGGAAGAAGTCTACGAGATATGCCGTCTCCCCGGTCCGGAGTGAGGGCTTTATCCTCCGCCGGAGGAGGCAGCTTGTGATACCAAGGGGCGTCTCCGTCACCATGGTGGAGCCCAAGGGCCCTGTCAACGTCGGCCATGTGGCGAGGTTGGTGCAGAACTTCGGGGTCGAGAAGCTGTACCTCGTCGAGCCGAAGGTCGACCTTTCTGTGGCGGCCATCTATGCTTCCCATGCTTCCGGGGTCCTCGACAGGGCCGTGGTGACCACCTTCTCCAGGGTGAGGAAAGAGAACGAGCTCCTCGTGGCGACGACGGCGGTCAGGGCCTCCAAGAAATCCAACGTAATCAGAAGGACCGTGTCACCGGACCGACTCCACGAAATCCTCTCATCGTCTACGACGTCGTCGCTGGTCTTCGGGCGCGACACCACGGGGCTCACCAACGAGGAGATCAGGATGTGCGATGCGACGACCACAATCGACGTGGCGCCGGCCTACAGGTCGCTGAACATAGGTCACGCTGCAGCGATCCTGCTCTATCTCGCGTCTCGTGGGAGAGGAGGAGCGCGGATCGGCCATGGGCGCACGGCGAGGGAGGTCTTCGCCCTGAGCCTCTACCAGCTGGCCGAGGCTTCGGGGGTGCCGAAGCACAAGACCCGCAACCTGTCGGACGTCGGAAAGAGGATCGCGGCCAGCTCGAGGATGACAGACGCCCAGCTCAACCTGCTTTCAGGGGTCTTCAGGAAGGCCGTAGCGACCATGGAACGGCCTCAGGACCGAGGCTCGAAGACGTAGACAGCCCTCCTCACCCAGCGTGTGCTCTCGAAGGAGAGCCGGACAGGGTACTCGAACCCCACGGGGCCTGGCTGGTAGAGCCTGAGGCCGAGGTTCCTGCCGTCGAGGGTAAGAGTCACCTCGTCCCCATCCATTGTCTGCACTGCAGGCACCACGATGACTATCCTTCCTTCCGGATGGATCGAGCCAGCCATCGAAGCGAGGGCGTCGTTGTAGACGCCTGCCGCCTGCTCGATCATCCCCTGCGCGGTGGCGGTCTTCGGCCTCGCGTCGAGCCGGGGGAGGAGAAGTGGTTCGGTCACTATCGCGTCGACCTTGGTCCCCCTGAGTATCCGCGCCAGTTCCCGGGCGTCCCCTTTCCTGATGTCGTAACCCCTGTCTTCGACCCCGCCCCCGGACCAGCGGAGGTTCTCCCTTGCCTCCTGGACACGGCTGGCCCTGTTGTCCAGCCCCAGGCAGCGAATAGACTTCCCATAAGCTTCCACAAGGATCGTGCCCGAGCCGCAGAAGGGGTCGAGGATGGTCTGTCCTGGTCTAAGGTCCGCAAGATTCACCAGTGTCCGAGCAAGCCTCGGAGAAAGCGCGATGTCAGGGTGGGGGGCCGGCCTGCGCGTGCCTCTCTGCCGCATCGAAGCAGAATCAGGGACCCAGACGGTGGGACCCATGGCGAGGCCGTTGTGGTATGGGAAGGCAATCACGTCGAAGGCTTCGCGTTTCAGGACGTTCTCCGACAGCAGCTCGTTGCCCCTGGGCCTTAGGAGTCTGACCTTTCTCAGCCCCTTCGCCCTTAGGCCGTCGAGTGTGGACCGGGCCAGGTCTTCGTAGTCGTCTTCGGCGATGTCATAACCGCTGAGCGAAACGTTTGACTTCTCTTCCATGTAAGACACAAGCAGGTCGATCAATGCGCCTTGGTCGCCGGAAGTCGAATCAAGCAAGGCGGTCAACGGCCCGCACTTGTGAGTCCCCGCCAGCTGCGCGATCGCTTCCACCTGCGGATGGTCAAGGTGGAGGACCGACACCCTCTCACTCGGAGCTTCTGCCCGCTGCACCGACCTGCCGAGGACGGTACAGGCTTCGAGGACCGACAGCTTCCCGAAGGCCAGGACTAGGGCTAGGTCTTCCGTCTCGAGGAGAGAGGGCGGCAGGACGAACGGCATCGGATATGCCGCGGCCCTGAGCGCGGTAATAAGGTGGATTGGAAGCCTGAAGATTGTGGCCCTGTTGATTCTCTATCGTGCGTCCAGACTTTCCGCAAGTTTCTGTGCGAGCAGGGCGTTCTCCCCCGTTTCATCGTGCCTGAGATAGACGTAGCACTCATCTGCGCTGGCTGCGGCCTTTGAGATCATGTCGGACCACTGACCGACGGCCTTCCCGTCATAGAAGTCCTTTCTCAGCCTGAAGTAGGCAAGGCCTCCGGTGACCCTGAACGTCGGTTCCATGTCCTCAGTGTCCGCGACGCAGAATCCGGTCCCATGATCTTCCAAGAGGTCGTAGGTCCTTTCGTTTAGCCATGAAGCATGCCTGAACTCGAAGACCTTGGGCTCGATACCAGAGGTCCTTGACAGGAACCCGTCGAGGAGGTCGCGGTCAAACTTCGAGAACGGCGGAAGCTGGAAGAGGACCGGGCCACGACGAGGCCCGAGGAGGTCCAAGGTCTTGGAGAGTTTGTTGGCCGCTTCGGAAGATCCCTTCCCGAGTTTCAGGATGTGGGTGATCAGTCGTGGAGCCTTGAAGGAGAATCTGAACTTCTCGCTGGTCTTCGCCGACCAGCCCTTCACCATGGATGTGCTAGGCGGGGCGTAAAACGAACTGTTGACTTCGACGCTTCCCAGCTTACTGGAGTAATAAGACAGGAACTCCTCACTCTTCGTGTCTTCTGGATAGAACTTGCCTTTCCAAGTCGCGTAGCTGAAACCAGAGACGCCGACGTGCGCTTTCACCGTCACACCATATCATGGTCAGGGAAAAGTGTTCTCCGAAGAGGCCAAAAAGGGCCCGCTGGTCCTCGCAATGTTAATTATCACGGAGGGGTTTGGAGCAGACGGAATGCCGAAGAAGGACATCTTCTCCGAAGTGGAGAAGCAGGCGGACAGCGCGGCCGTTTCACGGGCCTCGTGGAGAGGGGTGCTGAGCCTCAACATCCCTACGCTGGGGCTCGGGGCGGTGGAATACCACCTGAGGGCAGCAAAGGCCCACGGAGACCTGCAGCCGGTCAAAGTCGTGAAGCTGGAAAAGAAGAGCGGGAAGGAGGTCGTCAGCAGGGAGGTGCCTAGGATCTACCGTTACAAAGAGGGCCCCAACGGCCAGAGGCTAGACGTACAGGAGGTAACCCCGGACGAGGCGAAGAAGTTCGTCAGGTACAAGGGAGACTTCCCCATCACGGTCAGGACCGAGAAAAGGTACTTCCTGAAATATGAGCTGGAGTTCACGGGCAAATGGATCGAGGTCCCCCTCGACCAGACCATGGACAAGCAGGAAGGAGAAGAGGTCGAACCCTTCGAGAGGACGACCAAGGTAGAGGTGGAACCCGACGGCTTCGTCCCGTTAAAGAGGGTGTCGGAGTACAAGTTCAAGGAGGTCTACCAGCTCGCCCCGGACACCGACAAGAAGGTCGGCGAGTCCAACTCGAGGGTCACGCAGCTCGCGAGGTACCTGACAGAAAGGGACGTGGCCCTGGTGGCTTTCTTCTCCTGGGGGAGGGGATACAACTTCTACACGAGTGTGATCTACCCCTACGAGAGGAAGGACGGCCGACTCTGGCTCCTTATGGGCTTGAGCGAGGGGATCCTGAAGCTTGATGACGCCTGGGCGCTGGTGGAAGAGAAAGGGTCGTCCAGGCTGCCAGCAGTCCCGGTGGCTCGGAAGAAGCCCAAGGTAGTCCTCTCGAAGTAGGGATGAGCGAAGAGCTCCCGACCTACGTCCTGGAGAACTATGCGAAGGCTGTCAAGAAGCCTCTCAACGAGTGGCTCCTGAAGAACGAGTTGCCGAGTCTGGTTGAATCGAAGTTCGACGGCATCAGGGTGTTCCTCTTCAAGAGCGGTGACAAGCTCGTCCTCTCGAGCAAGCATGGCGGGATCTATACTCCGAAGGGCACCCCGCAGGTGTTCTCGAGGGTCCCCGAGTTCGTGCATGCTCCCAATAGGATGATCCTGGACGGGGAGTATGTGGCTAGGGAGGCCAAGGGGCTCTTCCTGTTCGACGTCCTGCAGGTGGACAACAGAGACCTGCGGTCAAAGCCCCTGACCGAGAGGAAGAAGGTGCTCAGGGAGATCCTCAGGGGGACCGGGCTGGAGGTCCCGTACACCCTCGCCCGGACCGCGGGGAAGATCATGGAACTCAGGGATGCCACGGTCAAGGAGGGACGCGAAGGCATCATGGTCAAGAACCCCGTTTCGACCTACGGGCAGCCGAACTCCTGGCTGAAGCTGAAGCGGTTTGACACGGTCGACTGCTTTGTCACAGCACTGGTGGAGACCACCGAGTTGAAGAAGACAGGGATCCCAAGGTCTTGGTCGGTCGCTGTCTACGATGATGAAGGGAGGGTGGTGGAGCTGGGGAAAGTGGGTTCGACCGTCGAGAGGGTCGACCCGCGCAAGGTGAAGAGGGGCACCGTGGTAGAAGTCAGGTTCCAGGAAGTAACAAGAGACAGGAAGCTTCGGGCGCCTTTCATCCTCAGGATAAGGCACGACAAGACTCCCGATGAGTGCATGCTCTCCCAGTTGGCATAGGTCCTTCGTTTGTCATTCAAGAAGGACATCAAACTCGAGGACGCCGAAGAGATAGCGCTCGACTTCCAATCCAAGACCAAGGACCTCTACAGGAAATGCCTGCTGGCCGGGAGCATCAGGAGGAGGGAGGCAGTCGTCCACGACGTCGATTTTGCCGTCATTCCCAAGGGAAAGAGTTTCGCAGTTTGGAAGGACCAGGTCACTCGGAGGGTAAACGCGATCGGTGGGAAAGTGACTTCGTTCGGCGAGACCATTTCGAACTTCAGGTATAGGGGCGTGCAGGTCAACCTGTTCCTGTGCCTCAATGAAGATGCGTGGGGGGTAACTCAGATGTGGGCGACGGGGCCCAAGGGACATACGATCGGGATGACGATCAAAGCGCGAGGCAAGGGTCTGGTGATCAACTCGAGGGGACTGTGGACCAGGGGAGAGCCGCAGCGCCTGATCAGGACCAGGACTGAAGAAGACGTGGGAAGAATCCTAGGATGGAAGTTCAAGCCGCCCGAGGCCAGAGGGAAGGGGGATAAGCAGGGCGAGAAGTCCGAGTGGTAACCGATGACCATGGTGGCTTTTATGCTGATGCCCATGTGGGTCGATTGAAGCATCAGAGTTCCCATGGCCAACAGCGAATTCGGCGTCGACGGTCCCATTGAAGAGTCACCCCCCGTAGAGGAGCGCCAAGGCCGAAGGGAGATCGCAGATGAGGAGACCTCATCTCTCCCCATCTTCTCTGTACTCGGTTCGATTGACTTCGCCGACCATTTTGTCATCATAGGGGACGTGGGAACAGGGAAGAGCACCGTGACCCCGATTCATGAGTTCGAGCTGTCTGGCAGGAGAAGGCAAATCATAATCCGCGAGCCTTCGAGGGCCTCCTGCAACGCCCTGTATTATTCTCTCATGGCTCTCCACCCGGAGATGAAGGACGACCTCTCCGTCATCACCAAGGATACCAAGATCAACGTCGGCGGGAAGATCGCGATCGTCACGGACGGCGTCCTGCTGCGGATGCTGGCCGAGGGGTCGGTGTCAGACTGCTCGGTCTATTTCGACGAGAGCCATCAGATGTCGTCCCAGCTGGAGCTGTGCATGTCCCTCGCCAGGAAGCAGGGGGCGACGGCGGGCAACCTGTTCAGGGTGATGAGCGCCACCATCGACCCTGCACAGTTCATGTCGTTCCTTGGGATCTCGAAACTCTACACCCTCAGCGGGCGGAGGTTTCCTGTAAGAATCGAGGTCAAGCTCACAAGGGACGTCGACGAGATGCTGGACGCCGTTTCCCGCTACCTCTACACGCAGCCCAAGGACGAGTCGTGGCTTGTCTTCCTCCCCACTAGGCGCCTGGTCGAGACGTTCGCTCGGAGTCACGGGGGCGTCTACATCCACGGAGGGCTCGAAGGAACCGAGGTCAACAAGATACAGAAGCGGGCCGAGCTTGACAGGAACCTGAAGATATTCGCTACGAACGTCATCGCCTCGTCGGTGAACATCTATGTCGACAACGTGCTCATTTTCAACGAGGTGATCGACAGCAAGGACAAGCTCGGAGAGAAGAGCCTCAGATACAGGAAGCTGGACAACAACTCCCTCCTCCAGATGATGGGCAGGATAGGCCGCTTCAAGCCAGGGAGAGCCGTCGTCGTCTCCGACACCCCGGTCCCCAAGAAGATTGAACCCGTCCCGGTGCGGAAAGGGCTCGAGTCGGAGACGCCCTTCGACCTCGTCCTACTCATGTCGAAGTATGGACTCGCTTTCTCCGACCTCGAGTTCATGTCGAAGGTCGACCAGCGGGAGGTCGCGTTCGCCGAGGACTGGCTGACCGACATCGGGGCGATAGATCGGCGGAGCCGCGGAATCACGCAAAAGGGACTGCTGATGAGCGAGATCCCCTACGAGCCCGATTTCGCGCACATGATCTCGGGGGCCCTTATCGCAGACGACTATGACATGGCCAGGTTCCTCCTAGCGAGCGGCGCCTTCGGCGACTCCCTCAACCACGCCTACAGGACGGACATGGAAGCCGTGGCGACCGAGCTTCTGTACGGTTTCGACAGGTCGAACGAGCTGAACGTCAAGGCGCACCTGCTCAAGAAGTATACGGAAGACAAGGAGGGGTCCTTCGTCTCGAGGCTGGCCTCGAACGGCATCTTCGTGCGCTTCGTGGAAGAAGCGTGGAAGAACTACGAAGCGGCCCGAGGGGCGCTGAACGACCTGCTCCTCTCTTCGAAAAAGGGGCTGATTCCGAAGGAGGTTCTTGCGGACCCCGACATCGCGCGGCTCGAGGCATATCTCGAAGACTGCCTCTCATTCGAGAGGTTCGACCTTTACCAGGCGAGCGAGTACGACCTGCGCCGAATGGTCGTGGAAGGTCCGTTCTATGCGAGGTCCGTCATGATGAACTACAGGCGGATACTTTTCGACATCGTAGCCCTCAGAAGGAGGAGAAAACAGCACCGCAGGAGACGAAGATGAGAAACCCGCGCCGTAGATTCATTTTCTGGAGACTCTGAAGACCAGCGTCAGACGCCTCTTACCCGGATCGTATTTTTCTGACTGGAGGTTTGCCCTCTTGCCGTAAACGAACTCGACGACGCCTGCGGCTACCCCATTGAGAAAGTTGCTCTTGGTGAGCCCCGGAACCTCTACGAAGGATGGCTCGTTGATAGTGACTGCCACCTCTCCCGAGTCCTGGACCCTGGAGTCGTCGAACTCGAATATGCCCCACCCGGTCGCTCTGAGCCAAGCCCCGACGCCGTCCAATTGTATCTTGGTCCTCCCCGACGGGATGATTTCCCCAAGCTGCCGAAGCGCCTCGGTCAGATACTGCCTCCCCTCCTCGAACAGGATTACTCCGCCCGGGGGCCCGAACTGCTCGATCAACCGCCGCTCGACCCCCAGGAGCGGCTTCGTGCTGAAGATCGCGCTCCTGAACATCCCCATGTGAATCACAGGGAAAAGGAAAAGGTCGAAGGGCGTCTCGTCTGTCCTCTGGACCTCGGCGTCAGTCACGAAGGGCAGTTGCTTCAGCTCGGCGACGAATCGCTCCTGCGTGGTCTTGGTGTTCGAGAAATCCAGGAACGTCGTCCAGACGAAGGTGCGAGGTTTAAGGAGCTGATATCCCCCCGACGGGATGATGTTCAAGTTGTGTTTTGCGAGCAATGCCGTGAGTCTCGCAAGAGCGCCGAACTCGTCGTTCCCCACCACGAGCAACTCGAACAGCTTCCCATCGGCGAACTCGCTTTGAGGGGTCAGGCCTATCATGCGCGGGAAGTACCGTCTGGATGACCCACCACCATCAGGCGGCGTTTCGATTGCCAACTTCTAGCTGTGATGAAAGCGCCAATCCGTGGTTGAATACCTTAGGTTTACACATCAGGCAAAAGTGAACACAAGTGAACACATATTAGTTCGGAAGGCTTCGCGGAAGCTCTTTGCCCAGGAGCGTAACACGGACCCTGCGGGTCGACGAGGACCTCGACAAGGCCATTGCCAGCAGGGCTTCCAAAGAGAGGGTGTCGGTCAACTTTCTGGTGAACAGGAGCCTTCGGAAGTTCATCGAGTGGGAAATCCCCATCCTGGAGCTTGGCATGGTCGTGGTCCCCAAGCTGCTCCTTGATCGGCTGTCGGGGGACAAGGACGAGAAGAAGTTCGCGGAGTATGGAAGGGAAGTCGCCCGGGATTTCCTGAAGCCTGCGACCCAGTACGTGGTAGGCGAATACACAGTGGCTTCGGCCATCGAGGTCTTGAGGAGGTCTTCTCTTTACAGCGCGAGGTTCAGCTTCGACTTCGACGAGGGGCACGACAGCCGCAAGCAGGTGCTAGTGGTCAGGCACGACCAAGGGCGTCTGTGGTCGAGCTACTTCGCCGGGCTTCTGGACGAGACGTTCGGAGTGCTTCTGGGGAATGACGTCAAGGTGGAATACACTGATTCTCTCTGCATAGCACAGCTGGCTCCGGTCAGTCGTTTGGCCGGAAAGTAGCGGAGCCCAGCAGGGTCTGGCGGTGGGTTTCGAAGACCCCGATGATTTGCTTTGGGTCGAGGGAGTAGAACCCTTCCTGACGGTAGCAGCAAATCGCCGTGAGAGAAGCTTCTTCCACTTTCCTCTCCGTGTTCAAGACAGCGTCAAAGTCGTCATAGCTGAGGTGCGCCCAATCTCCTATGATCAACGGAGGAAATCCAGGTGGAGAGTTTCTCCGTGCGGCTTTGAAAGTAGACAGGATTTCATCGGAGGGGTCGGGGTTCCTCGAGAGAATCTCTCGGACATCATAGGTGGAAGGCGGAAGGCGGAGCCGTCTTGCTTGAATTCGCGCCTTCCGATTGAAGAACTTCGCGTCTTCGGCGGGCTGGGCGCTCATAATCGTCGCTCCATCCCAGCGGACCTTGACCCTGGCCAGAATTGAGTCGATCAGTCGGTTCCTGTCCTCCCAATCAGAAGAGACGAGCGCTATGTGCGGGATTCCCTGCCCCCCTGGCCGGGCGCGGCCTGACAACAGGGGAGCACGAGGGGACGCTTTCTATTAACCCTTGAACCGATTAGGCGCCTGCCAGGGGTCCGTCTGGCCAATGACAAACCTCTACATGAGACATGTCGATTGAAACTTAATTAGGCCTCCCCGGGACGCGCTCTTCTCAAGAGTGAACTCGCTTGCATGGCTCGAACTACCGCACAATCAAAGGGATGGCATACACCTCGAAGAAGTACGCGCCGGGGGCCCCTAACCCGAAGGTAGCCAGGTTCAACACGGGCAAATTCAGGCATGATTACGACTACAAACTGAGACTGATTTCTGAAGGCAGGCTCCAGATAAGGAGCAATGCTCTCGAGGCCGCCAGGGTCGCAGCGAGCAAGAAGGTGACCTTGGTCGGCGAAGAGAACTTCTACCTCAGGGTGGTCACGTATCCTTTCCTGATACTCAGGGAGAACAAGATGATCGCGACCGCGGGCGCTGACCGTCTGCAGGAAGGGATGCGGAAGGCGTTCGGCAAACCCATCGGCATGGCAGCGAGGGTCGCAATAGGAAGCGTCATCCTTGAGCTCAGCGTCAAGGCCGAGAACCTCGACAAGGCCAAGCTGGCGATGTGGGCGGCGGGCACAAAGCTCCCAATGCGGACGCACACAGAGATCGTCAAGCTCGAGCCAACAGCGGAGCCGGAGCCCGCAGAAACCGAAACGGTGCCCGTCTAGAGGATTAACATCGATGACCGTACGAATAGACGAGTCCAGGGTATTCGAGATAATCGAGGCAGAGAAACCCAAGGTCATCCTTGTCAATGCTCCAGGGGGCCTGCTCAGGCAGACCAAGGAGCTGATGGCGCTTGTGAAGGAGAAGTATGGGGTACAGAGCATCCTGTCAGGGGACAGCTGCTTCGGCATCTGCGACACCGTGGACGACGATGTGGAGAAGCTCCAGGCCGACCTTGCGCTGCACATCGGGCACAACGCCGCTGTCACGGAGGTCGGGGAGCACACCTACCTGGTTGACGCCGTCGACGACGTGGAGTTCGGGGATGTGGTCGAGACAGCGGTCAAGGTCCTGGCGCCCTACAAGCGGATCGGCCTCGCCACGTTCAGCCAGCACCTGCAACAGCTCCGCCCCGTCAAAGAGAGGCTGGAGGCCAAGGGGTTCCAGGTCAGGGTGGGGAAGGGGAACAATCTGATGCTCGAGGGACAGGTCTTCGGGTGCGACTTCTCGACTGCCTTTCCGATGAGGGATGAGGTAGACGCGTTCGCCATGTTGGGGGAGAGCGAGTTCCACGCGGTGGGCCTCGCGCTGGCCACGGGGAAGCCGACGTTCATGCTCGACCCCTACATGAACGAAGTGACCGACATGCAGGAGGCGGCGGACGAGAGGAGGAAGAGGTCGGTGCTGGCGGTTTACAAGGCGCTGGACGCCAGGGTGTTCGGAGTCATCACGGGGCTGAAGGAGGGGCAGAAGATGCTGGGAAGGAGCAGGTGGATCACCAAAAGGCTCGAGATGAATGGGAGGAAGGTCGTCCAGCTGGCCATCAGAGACGTCACGTCCGAGCGGTTGGCTCCTCACAGGGAGATCGAGGCTTTCATTCAGACCGCATGCCCGAGGATATCCATCGACGGGTTCACATTTGACAGGCCGGTGCTGTCGATCCCCCAGGCAGACGCATTAGTCGCGCTTATTGAGGGGAGGGAACCGGGGGAGTTCCTTGAAAGGTCGAAGTGGATCGAGCTCACGGTGGGGCTGATAAAGAAATGAAAGACCCGAAGAAAGAACCAGTGGTCCTGCCGGGAGACAAGCTCGCGGTCTCCGAGGAGTTCCTCCCCGGGGTCCACACCTACGACGACTCGGGGCTCATCAGGGCGCTGACGGCAGGGTCGGTCGTGAAGGACACCACGAACATGGAGATCTCGGTCAAGCCGAGGGTGGAGCCGGAGCAGATCAAGATAGACGACTGGGTGACAGGCCAGGTCGAGACTACCCAGGCGAACTCGGCCAACGTGCACATCTACTTCCTCAACGGAAAGCCGACCTACAAGGACTTCTCAGGGATGCTGTCCCTCAGGGGGCTTTCAGGAGGCGGAAGAGGAATGAGAAGGACCACGCCCGTCAAGCTCGGGGACATCGTCAGGTGCCGGGTGTTCAGCCTGCTCAACGGGATAATCCACCTCAGCATAGACGAGCCCGACATGGGGGTGGTGGCTGCCTCATGCGGGAACTGCGGCAAGCCCCTCCTGAGAGGGAGCAGCACGAAGGCCAAGTGCGACGAATGCGGGAACGTGGAAGAGAGGAAGCTGGCCCGAGACTTCGGGGCGAGCCCGATCAACCCGTAGGCTGAAACGACCGAAACCTGCCCCATGAAACGAAATACCCTATCGGCTTAATAACAAGAAGCCGAGGGCCCGTCAAGCAATTGCAAGTTCAGACAACCAGCGAAGATGAGAAGGGCCTCACGGTGGAAATCACCGGGGAGGACTACTCGCTGGCGGAAATAGTACACCACGAGCTGCTTGAGGAGAAGAGCGTCACCTTCGCCGGAGTGCTCCCTCCGCACCCTCTGATTAAGAAACTGGTGCTTAAGGTGAGAGCCCAGCGGATAAAGCCAGAGAAGGCGTTTGCCAACAGCGTAGAAAGGGCGATGAAGACCACCAAAGAGCTCTACGACGGCGTCAAGAAGGCACTCGGCGGTGCTTCCGGCTGAAATTCTGTCCGAAGTGCGGCACCCGACTCAAGCTCAAACAGGTGAAGGGCCCGCGTGAAGTCTCGGTCACCCTCATGTGCGACAACTGCGGTTACTCGAAGAAGGAAGGCAACACGCTGATGCAGAAGACGGAAGAAGAGTTGTCGAACACACCACAGATCAAGGTGGTCGGAGACAAAGAGGCCAAGCTCAACTCGCTGCCGACCACGAAGATCGAATGCCCGAAGTGCGGGCACGACGAAGCGTTCTGGTGGTTCCTTCAGACCAGGAGTGGGGACGAGCCCCCGACCCAGTTCTACAGGTGTGTGAAATGCAGCCACACCTGGCGCTCGTACAGTTGATTCTGGCGAGATAGTTTCGAAGACCCCTCCCTGAGCAAACCCGACCGATCCCCGTCGGCTTATCTGCCCGTACGCACCACAATCCTTCGTGTCTGAATCGAGCTCACTGTCGTCCCAACTTGTTTGTGTAAAGGCAGTTAGGTTCGCTTATCGACCCACTTCGAGGGTGAAGGAGATGTTCCAGTTGTTTAGGCAGATGTGTAATGATGCCATCCGAATCGCAGTTGCAACCAACCCCCTAAGCAGATACGACCTGATTTCTAGCGCATATGAAAATCTCAAGGGATACGGACTTCATTCACATTACATACAAAACGTGTGTGGTGTGGCTTTCGCGGCATTTCAGAGATGGAAGAAGGATGCACCACAAGAAATTCTTGACATCCTAACCCTACCTCATTTCAAGAGGCAAGGAGTGCTATCACACCTCGCTCGTCTCAGGATAGAGGTTCCGCTTGTCAGGATGCCGTTTCTCAGACTAGATAATCAAACATACAAGTTGGACTACCTACTACTTAGGATCCCGACGAGGCCGCGAGTTTTCGAGTACATCGTTCTTGATGGGTCGATGTATCATCGGGCGTTCTTGGCAGACCTTGGCCTGAAACGTGGGTCGATTGTCATCACAGAATCCTCGGTCGTCATTGCTTTCAGTCGAAAAGTGGAAACGATAGAACCTGCTGGCCAAATGGGACTAGACGTGAACGAACGTAATGTGACGTGGAGCGACACGGCGGGCAAGACAGCGCGTGTGGATACATCCCAAGTCGTTGAAATCAAGGAACGTTACAAGGCAATTAGGGCCAAGATTGCGGGATTGGTTAGCGGCGACAGGAGAACAATGCGCCGCCTGTTGTCCAAGTATGGAAGAAGGGAGAAGAACAGAACTTCTCAGCTTATCAACCGAGTCTCCAAGGAGATCGTCGAGCACGCCAAGCAAAACAAGC
The DNA here is from genome assembly GCA_028867035.1 of Nitrososphaerota archaeon. Taxonomy (GTDB): domain Archaea; phylum Thermoproteota; class Nitrososphaeria; order Nitrososphaerales; family Gagatemarchaeaceae; genus UBA183. Next base: position 319,457 of record JAGWHB010000001.1, read on the forward strand.
TCGAAATAAAGATGGAGAGGTTGACTGGAATAAGGAGACTCTACAGGAAGGGCAACCATCAAGGAACATCATTTCGTGGGCGGATGAATAGCTGGACCTTCAGGGAAATCCAGCGGCAGGTGGAATACAAGGCAACCTGGGAGGGCATCCCAGTAGCGTACGTCAGCCCTAGAGGCACGTCCCAAATTTGCCTTTGTGGCTCCCGAGTCGCGACATTGGCAGAGAGGAAGCTCTACTGCCCCGGTTGCGACAGGATATGGGATAGGGACGAACTTGCCTCGAAGAACGTGATGGCCGCACCCTTGGTTCGTGCGGCTCGGCCATCCAAGAGAGGCGATGAAGGGGGAACGAGATAGGTGTCTCTAATCCTCCCAGCGGATGGATGGAAGTCGGCCCCACTAGGAATGTCACGCAGGGCTGACAGAACCAGCTAGACATCGTCTCTCGTGTAGACTTCCATCGCGTCGCCGCCGGCGATCAGGATGTCGGCGCTCGCAGCCGGGATCGACGCGACGTCCTCTGCCTCGAAGGGCCCGTACCGCCGCATATCCAGCCCCACCAGCTCGTTCACGTGCTTGACGAACCTGACCGTGACGTTCCTCTGGGCCTCGTTGAGATGGGCGAACTCCACGAACGACGGCTGACCGCCCGACACAGCTTCGACGAGGGTCTGGAAGCGCCTCTGGAACTTCTGCTCCGCGGAGCAGACGTACCTCTCCTCTGGGAGCAGCTGCAGGAGGGCGTTCTGCTGCGTGGCCTTCCTTGTCCTGAGCTTCAACAGCTGTCTGACCATCGACTCAATCATCCTTGTCTGCGTGGCGATGAGCCTGACGGAGACCTCGGACGCCCCGGATACCGAGGACCTCTTCAGCTTCTGACTGTAGGCGGATATGCTCGAGTAGAAGTCGGTGGGGAGCGGCAGGAGGCCCTCGGATTGGATCTCGGAGTCGAGCCTCCTTTTCAGGTATTCAAGGGTGGTTTCAGCCATTTACAACGCCTCCCCGAGGCCCCGGGTCAGGATCGAGACCGCCGCGTAGGTCGGGAGCTCGACTTCCTCTGACTTGTAGGGGCCGAAGTCCTTGTGCTTCATCCTGAAACGAGGGTAGAAACCGACCATGAGCTTCACAGGCTTCGGACTAAGCACGACCGGGTCCTCCTGGGGGTCGAACCTGTCCATCTGGGCGACCCGTATCTTGGACATCCCTGTGTTGCCGTGCAACGTGCCCGCGAGCCTGAAGACGCGGTGGATGTCCGTCGTCACCGACGAGTCGACCATGGCACGCTGGGTCGAGATTGCCTCCGACACCAGCTTCTGCAGGGTGCCCCCGTAGCTCTGTCTCCGCTCGTCGACGTACCCGGTGATCCTCCTGGTCCAGCCCGCGCCCTGCGGGCCGCTCGGAGGCCTCCGGCGGAGTGTTGAAGCGATCGTCTGGCTGAGCGGGAGGGAGGAGCCTCGCATGTATTCCGCGATCTCGGCGCGCGCCTGCTGGTCGAGGAGGTCGAACCTCTTGTCGAAGATGTGCAGGTGGTATCCTCTGTTCCCCGAGAAGTAGACCCTGATTACGCCCGGGTCCACCCCGAAGTCTTCCGCAAGGAAACGGACGACACGCATGGTGTGGTCTTTGGCCGCGTCGAGGCAGGTCTCGCAGGTACCATGGAATTCCACCGACGGGCCCCCGCACTTCGGGCACTTCTGGGGCCGGGGGAGCTTCCCAGAAGCATGGCACTTCTCGCAGTACCAGAGGTCGTGCCCCCGCTTGCAGGTCGTTGGTATGTCGGTGGCGTCTATGTCGAATATGAGCTCCGCCCCCAGCCACCCCTTCTCGTCGATGGGCCTGGCGGGGAACTCGTAGCGTGCGTTGGAGCAGTAGACCGACGAAGGGGATTGCCTGAGGATTTCAGCGAGCCCTTCTCCCTTGCTCTTGAAGGAGAGGTGCCTGACCATCCCGCCTGCGAAAGGGATGTAGCCGAACTCCCTGGACTCGACCTCGTCGGGGAACTCAATCTGGTCGGTTCCATGATTGAAGTAGAATTCCTTGTATGCGGACTTGAGGAAGTTCTTGGTAGATTCATTCATGTTGGGTTCGCTCCAGGCTCTTACTTCTTACGAGGCACATCCCAATAAGGCGACTTGCACCTGGGACATACTTTCGGCTGTTGTCCTCTGTTCTGTGGAGCCCAAGTGTGACCGCAACGGGTGCATTGAAAACCTTCAATCAGTATCTTAGGCATGCCCATCAAGGCCTCACTTTCGTGATATATACCTTGTGATAATATACCTAAGGGGAAGCTCATATATACTCATTGATAATATACCGTGAGGTGCATATGAACCTTGGTTGTTATGAGGAATTCGAGATACTTCATTCCTGCATGGAAGATTCCGTACGGACGGCTGACGGGCGACGAACACTGGAGCGCGCTCAAATTGCCGGTTGAACAAATTCCATGTGAAAGATGCGCAGCGTCATATCTACGCAAGAACAAGAGACAGAGGTTCTGTGAAACGTGCAGAGTAACTGTACTTTATGAATACAAGCGATCCTATGCGGCCGACTATCGCCGGAGATTCCCTGAGAAAGCCAAGCTTGCGGTCAAAATGTCGTGGCAAAAGAGGCATGATTATTACCTCCAGGCTTCTCGTGAATATGGACGTAGGTACAGGCGATCTGTGGCTCGGGTCGTGATAGACCACTACTCCAATGGGAGTTTCAGGTGTGCATGCTGCGGCGAATCGAACCTGGATTTCCTTGCCATTGATCATATCAATGGTGGCGGAATCAAAGAGAGAATGGCCCTATTCGGGAGGCCGAACACCGGAGGGGCCAGATTCTACAACTGGCTAATCAAGAAAGGGTTTCCTAGTGGATACCAAGTGCTCTGTGCCAACTGCAACACATCAAAAGGGAAACATGGCACTTGTGTCCATCAGGGTGCACGATTCGAGATAAAGGGCACTAGTTGCAACCATTAGGGTTCGTAGCGCTTTAGCCACCCCATCGTCACGTCGTCCAAATTCATCCGCTTCCCAGATGGCATGCAGATAAGGCATCCGCCGACCTTGGTCGTTAAGTGCACTTGTCGCATTATTGTGCGGATTGAGGGTCCCGTTAGATGCTTACCTCCAGGGGACGGGAGCGAAGGTCTACTCGCTCGTGGCGCGCGTGCCATTCTCGCCGCTTGACATCGACCTCGGCCACCTGGCCCGAGGCGAATGGAACTCGTTGACTGACAGGTTCCGCGTCTGGTACCTTCCGAAGGGAGACGCTGCCGAGGAAGAGGTCTGCTATGTGATGGTCCGCAAGTTCGACCCCCAGGACGGGGTCCTCCTCTATGGCCACATGGTGGTCAACCTAGGCCGGAAGGCCGGCTTGGAGGAGCCGTGGAGCTTCACGGTGGGGATAATGAGCAACGACGAAATCCGGGCGAGGTCGATGCTCAACTCGATGCTCGACATCCCACCGTCGTTTCACAAACGGGGCGAAGTCCGGCTTGTCGAAAGGCGATGGAGGAGCGACCCAGAGGCTGTGATGAGGTTCCTCGCGAACGTCCATTCTACCATGGCGCAAATGATTCCGAGCGGGAAGGTCTACACCCTGAAGTTCGAGCCCCCGCCCGGGATGATGGGGGATCTGAAACGGGGTATGGGCACCTGGTGGCCCCAATAGGGTTCATTGCGCCTCACGGAACACCCGGCGCAACCGCCCCTCTTCATTGTTATTCGCCCAAAGCGCGCAGGGCCTTGGCCACGTCGGAAACCCCCATGACAACCCTGGCTCTTCCGAAGGGGGAGGTCGTCACGTAAACGTAGTCGATGTTGATCTTCGACCGAGAGAGCTTTCCCGCCATTTCGCCGAATGCCCCCGGCCTGTTGTCTACGTCGACCTCCAACACCTCCTGCTCCGAGAAGCGGATCTTGGCGCCTTTGAGGGCACTGCGGGCCCCGTCCAGGTCGTCTACCATGAGGCTCACCTTCCCCCTTTCCTTCCCCTCAGGGGCGAGTATGGCAGTGATGTTGACCCTGGCTGCGCCCAGCGTGGAGCATAGGTATGCGAGCTTCCCGGGCCTGTTCGGCAGCGGCACCACCAGCTGGGTTGCCTTCGGCATGGAACAGGAATGGATTGGTTATTTCGTAATAAGCGTTCCCTGCCATCACGGGCTCGGGATGAATGCTGGACGAGGCACCCTAGGCATGTCGTGTCCAACGGGGGGCCAGCGAGAAAGAAGATGAGCTACTTGCCGGTTATCCTGAACAACGTGGTCCCGCAATGGGAACACTTGCCCTGGATTGCCTTGCGGCCGTTCTTGAAGGTGACCGTCCTCGGGTGGGCGATCTCCCTCGTCTTCTTCTCCTTCACGCAGAAGGCATGAGTCATGGGTCGCTGCTCCTGTCCTCGTGCTATGAGCCGACTAGCCAAACCCTTCTCACAATTACCTGAGAGGAATTTGACCAGCCGTCGTGCGCCGCGCGACGGGTTCGTTGCGCCTCCGCCGGGAATACCTCATCCTGAGCGCAACGTCTAGACACCGATTGATTGAAGAATGGCCGACAGGGCCTCTTCCCTTCTGACGTTTACTATATCCTTGTGGAAAGCAGGACTCCATTTCCTCTCTGAAACCACGTCGGAGACTATCTGGACAGAGGCCGCTTCGATCCTTCTGTAGCTTGCGACTGCGAAAATCGCGGAGCTCTCCATGTTGACGACTCTCGCGCCCTTCCTCCTAAAGCGAGCCACCTTCGCGACGGTCTCTCTGTAGGGGGCGTCCGTGGTCCATGCGTCACCAAGTTCGTATTCGAGGTCCTTGGCTCGGAGGGACTCGCTCGCCAGTTTCGTCAAAGCTCGAGATGAGCCGAACCTTTCGCTTCCCCTGAAGTAGTGCCTGGATGTTCCTTCGTCGCTGAAGGCTCCCCGCAGGACGACGAGGTCCCCCGGTCCGAGCTTAGTGTCGATGGCCCCCGCCAGGCCCAGCTCGTATACTCGTTTGGCGCCGTATGAAATTAGCTCCTCGAGGTTCATCGCAGCCGCTGCGGCCCCTATCAGGGCATGAATCACCCCGACCGGTTTGCCGCCAATTGCTCCCAGGTATGAATTGCCGCTGTAGATGTACCAGCCTACGGGACTCGCGGCCGTTTGTGCGATTGCCGATTGGAAGATCCTCTGATCATATGTGAAGATTACGTCTTCTGGCGAAGCGATTTCCGACGTCTTGACCCCCCTCCGCTCCGCCAGATAGGCCCGAAAGTCAGCGGGGTTGAAGATGGGGCGCCCTTTCAGTTTCTCCAACGGAGCGCGCTTGCATCTCGGTCTATAGAAAGCTGATGACCTATAGCCGGCTAGGAATCTGATGCCGCGTACGCGGTTCATTGCGCCTCGCACGACTAACGACCATCGCGTCCCTTATACCAGTCACCAATGAAGTTCCATGCCCTGTGTTGACTGAGACAAGTTCGGTCGACCGGGACTCCGTCTCGGTCGCAACCGAAACCAACGGCAAGGGATTCATTGGGTTTCTGGTAGAGTTGCCCGGCGCTTTCACAAGAGGAAGGAGCGAAGCGGAAGTGCTGTCGAAGGTGCCGAAGGAGGCCCATTCATACCTAGAGTGGCTGGGAGCCCCACGGATGTCCGAAATCAGAGGCCATATTGTCGAAAGGCACCACTGTCGGCTGACGGTCGAGGATGCAGACGGCGAGATCCTCCTGACGGCAGACAGGGGCGACACTAGTCAGGATGGATTCTTGCGTTTGACCGACATTGCTCGGCAATCCGGAAAGACTTTCGACGCTCTGTGTCGTTCGAGCAAACTGAAGGATTGGGTCGACCCGTCGCGCGACAGACAGACGTTCTATGGAAACGCCCCAAAGACGATAGAGGAAATGTTCAATCATGTGGAGAAGACCCAACACTACTATCTGTCCAGGGTCGGACTTGGCGTCGAACGAAAGCAGCCGTTCATGCGGGTCCGTGAATCGGGCTTGAAGGAAATCGAGCGGCTGTTTGAAAGCCGAGGAAACTCGGAACTGTACATCGTCGGCGGCGAATCGTGGACCGTGAAGAAGGTCGTGTGACGGTTCATCTGGCATGACAGGATTCACGGCAAGGCGGTCACCAGGATTCTTGCCAAACAGAGGCGGCTAGGGTTGATCGGGAATTATCCAGACCTCTTCCGCTTTGGCTCGGAATAGGGCCGTTCACCGTGCATGAGGTTCATTACACCCTTGCCGTGACACCGCTTCCTGCGCTTTCTGTGCCAGTACGAACAGGTGGGTGCCATCCTTCTGCCTTGACGCCCTAGACAAGAGGACATCGAACTTGGCCCTCCTAATCAAAGCGATGTTCTTGCCTCTACCGAAGTGGCTCCAGTACATAGGAACTCCCCCACCCAGCCAGTTTTCCTCGATTCCGGCCCAGTCTCCCCATCCCATGTGGATCGCGAGAAGTCCCTTCGGCTTAAGGGCCCTGTGAAATCTCTTGAGTATTCCCAGATGGTCACGCCTCGGGACGTGAAATATCGAGTACAGGCAGACGATGCAGTCGAATGACTCCTTCGGGAAGTCCAGTCTCTTCATGTCCATCTTGAGGAATGTTGCTTGGGGAACGTTGGCTCTGGCTAACTCCAGCATCCTAGACGATACGTCAATTCCGGTAATCTTGAACCCCTTGGCCTCGAGAATCGACGCGATGTAGCCGCTCCCGCAGCCGACGTCGAGGATGGCGCTGCCCAGCGTCAGTCGTTTCGTTAGCGCCTCGATGTCGGGGGCAACAGTCCAGAACCTGTCAATTCGTCGCTTATGGTAGAGTTCGGCAATCTTGTTGTACCCCCTTTCGACGACCTTCGACGAGTTCACGGCAGCGTCTTCTCGGGGCTCGATAATTCAACCTTGGGCCTTCGTGCACGGTTCGTTGCGCCTCCGCCGGGAATACCTCATCCTAGCGTTGGGTTATATTTAGAGGACGGACCAAGAAGCACCGACGGGGGTTATCAGCATTGCACACCCGTGGACAGTCGTCTGCAGTCAGCATAAGATATGCGCGGAGGACCGTCAGCAAATCCATCCTCGAATACTGCAGAGTGATTGGCGTGGCCAAGCCCAAAGTGGTCTTTTCTGAAACGGCCTTCGCAGCCCATAAGGCGAAGATTCATCTCGAGGATTACAATGCGGTGCTAAGCGACATTCGCAACTCGAACTCTGGAAAGAACCGCGCGCTGACCTGCGACCGGTGCTGGAGTGTGATTCTGATGCGGCCCAAGACGCTGGGAATATTGGAAGACCCAACGCATACCGTCAAGCGGATAACCACGAAAGGAGAGAACATCCGGTTCCTCCTGCTTCACGAACTGGTTCATGTAAAACTGAAAGATTCGGATTTTAGGAAGACCGGGAGTTATCACACGCGGAGGATGCTGTTGGTCTTTAATCGTTGCGCGAATAAGTTGGGGGTTACACCATACAGGGAGTGAAGGATTAGCCCTATTCCTTCTTGATGACCGCCACGTATGCCGAGTCCTTGCCGTCGAAGAACTTCTCAGCCTTCCAACCGGTCCCACTGAGGATTCTCCTCATTTCCTCCTTGGACACGAGCAGGTAGCTGAACCAGCCTCCCACGTAGTCTCTGAATCTGATCCTAATCTTCAGCTGGCCCGGCATCCTCCCTCGCCGTTGATTGTACCTGTGATAGGCGAGGTGCACGGGGTCGTCCGTCCCGTAGGGATCCCTGCTTTCAGCGATAATCCGGGCCCTTGTGCTGGTAATCCTGTGAAGGGTTTTCAATAGCCTGCGAGCGCCCTCTCGACTCCCGAAGAGCCCGAAGTTGTTCCCATATAGGACCACCGTATCGAAGGAAGAAGGCTCGAATTCGCCAATGTCTGCGATTGACATGATTTTCGCCTTCTTTAGACCCCTCTTCCGGCAGACCTCGATTGCGAGAGGCGAGTTGTCAATCCCGACCACATCCAGACCCCTGGCTTGGAGGTATAGACTAACCCTCCCTGCCCCGCAGCCGATGTCGAGGATTCGGCCAGTTGCATAGCGCATCCCTTTCCTCTGGTGCTCGGGCCACTCCGGGTATTCGGAGAAGTAGTTCTTGGCGCCGCCGGAAGGGGCGAGAAACCCATCCTCCCTTTCTACAAACTCGTATGAGTTCTTCCCGAGGAAGTGAGCGAGGATTAACTGTCCATAGGCGTCTCTCTTCCTGTCCATCAATGGTGATACGCTGGCTACGAGGGTCTTTTCTCCGTTACGACGAATCCAAGAGATCTGGTGCGGGATTCCCATCCTTAAATCGGCCAAGAGCAGCAATTCTGCAGCGTGTATTACGCCAAGGATGGAAGGAAAATAGTCATACGAAGGGTCGCGCGGAAAGACCTCGGTTCGATGGCGAATCATTGGCAATCGCTAGCTGACGAGCGGAGGTACATAGCCACCGAGCATGTGAGCCCCGAACAGAAGGCAGTGTGGGAACGGTCCCTGAGCGACCCGAACATGCTGTGGGTGAGGGCCGATATCGGCGGGAGGCTTGTGGGATCTCTATCGCTCGGACGTTATGGCAACCTGAAGAAGACGAGGCACATCAGGAACCTCGGCATGGGTGTCGTGAAGGAGTTCAGGGAAATGGGCGTCGGGAGCGCGCTTATGGATTACGCGATCAAGTGGGCAGATAGCAAGGAGCTGAAGAAGGTCGTCCTGAGCGTCTTCTCAACCAACAATGCCGCCATCGAGCTCTACGAAAAATTCGGTTTCGTTCGTGAAGGCGTGAGGAGAAAGCAGTTCCTGATTGACGGCAAGTTTGTCGATGAAGTGATGATGGGCCGTTTGTTGTAGCCGGTAGCCGTGCATAGGGTTCATCGCGCCTCCGCCGGGAGTACCTCATCCATGCGTTGAACCTAGTAGACTAGTGGAATGAGCCTCTTGGTTCTCTGAACATAGGCAGTGTATTCGTCCCCGAATCGGAATGCCATGGCCCTCTCCTCCACTCTGATTCGCTTCAGCAAGAGCGGGATAGTTGGCAGGGCGATCAGCGCTCCATAGAGGCTCACCCAGGCGATTGGAGCTGAGAAGAACACCAGGATTAGCCCAAGGTATACCGGGTGACGGATGTACCGATATGGCCCTGCCTGAATCAATTTCTGCTCCTCGGTGGTCTTGACCCGGAGAGAGTATTGCCTTCCCAAAGCCCTGACCGCGGATAACTCAACCGCGACCCCCATCAAGAAGATGGCCACTCCGATGGGATCGAGCCCGAGCAACGGTCGCTTTTGGATTGTGAAGTAATCGAACAGGCTCACCAGTATTCCAGCTGCCCCAAGGGAGTCCACCGCGACTACAGTGCCAATGTCTTGGCTTCCAGGCGCGGATTCTTTCAAACTTGGCTTGGAGGTTCAAGGCGTCTCTTAAAGGATGCAACAAGAGGGGCGATCCATCTCCATGAGACGAGGGAGATTCGCGGTCGCAGGATTCGAACCCAGATTAACAGCTCGGGAAGTCGTTGTAGCCATGCGTGGGGTTCACCCTGCCTCCGCCGGGAATACCCCGTCGTTCTAGTGCTCAGAGGCTGGCGCGCGTCAGACGTATACCGGGAGCAAGACGCCTAGGACCAGGCCGAAGACGTAGAGCGCTCCGAACCTCCTGTTGTGGCTGAAGACGAAGCCCAAGTACCATATGGGCCACATTAGAGCGTCGGCCGGACGCTCCTTAGGTCTCGGCTTGGATAGGATGCGGAAGAGCTGGCTCGCCCTGGGGAGTGCGAGAAGGGAGATTAGAGACCATATGGGAAGATACCTTGCCGCCACGAGGCCGACCACGGCAACATATGCAATGACGATTAACGCCTCGAGGGCCTTCTTGGTCGCAGCCTCTCCGAGGAGCACTGGCAGGGTCTTCACTCCGAGCGGAGTGTCGTAGTCAATCTTGTCTATGTGCTTCCCGAATAGGACGGTTGTTACGCTTACCGCGTAGGGCACCGAAGCGACTATGACCCAGAGCGGTAGCATGCCAGAGAGGACGAAGAACGTCCCTCCCACCATGAGCGGACCCCACACCACGAAGACCGTGGGCTCCCCGAGGCCGATTCGCTTCAGTGGGAGGGGCCCTCCTGCATAGGATGTCAGGAAGACCACGCCCAGGCCCGCGAGGACCAGTACCGGAGGCCCCCTCACCGCCACGAAATATGCTGTGATAGCCAGCATCAGAAAGAGGTGGCCAAGCCCAAGCGAGAAGAGCCCCCTGGGCGACATCATCCCTGAGAGGGTGGGATGGGGCATGTAGGCCGGCCTGAAGTAGTCCTGGCTGGTATCTATGCCGTGCTTGGCGTCCCAGTAGTCGTTGAATAGGTTGCTCGCAGCGTGCGCCGTGACGAGGCCGACGAGCGCCAGGGCGAAGGGGAGGAGGAAGCTCCAGGAGAAACCCGCGGAGATGAGATAGAGCAGCCCCCCTATGATTACCGAGTTGACTGTCATGACAAAGACAACCGAGCGGGTCGCGATCAGCCAGCGGCTGAGGACGTCAAGTTCGCCCACGGGAGTCGAGTGGACATCGTAGGTGCCGTTCAGAATCTTGTACCAGGTGCCAACCCTGCTCAATTTGACTAGGTCGTCGACTGCCAGATGCTGCTACTTAAGTGGTGGAGCTTTTCACTTGAGCTTGGGCGACGACATCAGTTGAGGTGGTTAGGGTTCATTGCGCCTCTGCCAGAAGGATGATGATGGTTTGCGAACTGCTAGTCAGAGACCCTTAGGGATGGGGAAGCACCATGCCCCCTCGCGCTCTAGCCGTTTAGCTTCGCCAGAAGTACCTGTGACGAAGGGCATATTCGCCCAAGGCTTATTATCCGATATCGAAGAGCCTGCACGAAGGCGGCACTCATATGTTCTTGGCTAAGACTGCGAGTTCCACTGAGTGGAAAGCGATTGCCTCGGCGGTGAAGACGCTGGTCGAGGAGGCGACTTTCGAAGCGAACGGTGAGGGTCTGACATTCAGGGCGATGGACCCGTCTCATGTCGCTTTGGTTGATTTGGCCCTCCCAAACTCAAGTTTTTCTTCTTTTGAGTGCGACAAACCGTACAAGTTTTCGTTGCGCGTGGAGGACTTGGTGAAACTCGTTGGAAGATCTGAAACGAAAGACAGCGTGCAAATCTCTTCGACCGAAGAAGATGCTATAGCCGTGAAGCTCTCAAATGGGTATACGCGCGAGTTCACGATTCATCTCATAGAGAGCACGGCAGCGTCGGCTCCTCTCCCCAAGCTCGAGTTCGATGCGAAGATCTCTCTCACGAAGACGATTCTTGAGGAGGTCCTAGGCGACATCGCTGTGGTATCGGACCAGGTCTCGATTCAGGCCACCAAGGACAAGCTCACGTTCTCGGGCAAGTCAGATGTCGGGAAGGCCGAAATCAGCCTGGCGTCGAAAGATGCCGACGTTCTGGAGTTCAAGGTCGGAGCAGACAGCAAGGCGACGTACTCCATCGACTACGTAAATGGAATCCTCAAGGCTCTCGGAGGGGTGACCGACACTGTTGAGTTGGAATACAGCACCAAGAAGCCATTAAAATTGACGATGAAGTTGAACGACCAGGGCGCGAAGCTCTGGTATTTTCTTGCACCGCGCGTCCAAGATTAGCTATTTTTTTATCTAGAATCAAGGATAATTACATGATTCCGGCGCCTTTGCCCTTCTCGTTCATCTTCTTCAGCGCCATATAGAGGTGGTCTATTCTATCGTAATATCCGGCAGGGATCACTTTGAGCCCCACAATTGGATTGTCTCTGACATATTGCAAGTACTCCAGCATGGTCTTTGCTTGTTCCTTCTTGATAATCAGGAAGGGTAGAATCTGCGGAAGAATGACCCGCATCAATCCCGCGGAGCCATTGTAAATCCATTTCTTCTTCCAGCGTGGATTGCCTTCGCTGCGTCTGTCAGGGTAGACGCCTCCCTCTCCAATCATCACCAAAATCTTGATCAGAAGGGCCTTGTTGCTGTTTGTAATTTCCAATGATGGTATGTAATAGAAGCCTCTTCGCGCCGCCGAGCATTTTCTCTTCGAAAGCATAATCGTTCCTTCGCCGTCAATTATCGCAGCAAGCCAGGCTCTTTCTGGCTCAGTGAGCGTCCTGCAGTTCTTGGCTCTATGCCCAGTCCCGCGCCCCTCCACCCATGCGGGAAGTGGCATCGAATCTCCATTATCCCTCAAGCCTCCCGAGCCTTTCTCGTTCAACTTCCTGATGACATGATAGAATGCGTCAACCTTCTCGTAGTGCCCTTCAGGAATGTCCATTGGGCCGTCAATCTGATTGGCGTCAGCAAAGGCGAGGTACTCCAGCATCTTTTCGGCGACCTTCCTTTTCACAACCAGATACGGAAGGATTTGAGGGAGCAACTGCTTCAATACGGTAGTGTACCCCGTATACTGCCACTTGTCCTTCCAGTCTAGGCGCCTTTCCTTGTTCAGGGATGTGGAACCCTTCCCCAAGAGCTCCAGCACCCTCAGAAGAAACTGTGGGTTCGAGTTTGCGATTTCCAATCTCGCGCTGTAGTAGAACCCTCTTCTGTGATGAGCTGTTTTGGGCGTAATCTTCGTTATGAAGATTGATCCTTCTCCATCGATGACCCCCGCGAGCCATGCCTTTTCGACATCGGTAAGCGGTCGGACTCGGCCTGCAGCATTCTGCTCAGTCGTCTTTTCTGGCCCCACAAACTGAAGCAGTGTCGTCTGATAAGCCGCCAGGTCGTCCAGCGTCATGGGACAAGGCCTCTGATGAATGTGGCCAGCTCCTCCATCGTATAACACACCAGGTCCGCATGCTCCATCACGGGCCCCACGTACTCCTTCACCTGCTCACTCTCTGCCTGCCCCACTTCCACCGGGGCTATTCACCTGACAGCAGGGTAATCGATACGGTCCAGGTCGAATTTTCGACCAAGAGGCCCATTTTCGCCTTGAAGTGAAGTTGAACGACCAGGGTGCGAAGCTCTGGTACTTCCTCGCTCCTCCCGTCCAAGATTAGGTCCGAATGCTGAACGGGCAGATCATGTCCTACCACAACTCGTGTGATTCTACTCGTTCCCAGTAGTCCAGCGGCCAGACGTGCAACCCATGCATCAGAATGAGCATCCCCGACACCCCGTAAAAGGCACCCACCAAAGCGAACAAACTGTCGTGGTATTGTTGAAGGACAAGCGAGGCCAGCACCAGTACGGCGAATATGAAAATGGATGCCCCAAATGCTGCAAATCCAATCCTCGAAAGCTTCGACTTCTTGACAATCTCGGGCCCGAGCAACGCGACACATGCCACAATCAATGGAGCCGCGAAAGTGAGCAGGACGCCGAATGTCGTCAGGTTGTAGACAGGCGCGGAGAAGTAGCCACCCGTGGGGCCAGCCCATCCACCCTCGAATGAGTAAGCCGCACCAGAATGGAAGAACCAGTATCCCAGTGACTCCAAGCCCGACGGGTCGGACAGGCATGTCGCAGCAGAGCTCTGGCAGGCGAACAACTCCGGATTGTACAGAATGGGAACGAAGAAGAAAACCAGCATCCCGAGAAGAACCGACGAGGTCCCAATCCTGATAGGTCGGGTGTTCAAGTCGGGGCCCACACAAAGTGTGCGACTTCCAGATCCCCCCATTCATCTCCGCCGACGATGGTAAACACCCCGGTTGAGTTTGAGAACTGTGCGGGCTTTAGAATCATCGTTTCATTCATGACCGCCCTCTGACCGTCATTGATACATGGATGATAGGTGCCGTTGATTGAGGCGCAGAAAGCCTGTATTTGGCTGGATGTCACCCATTGGGCTGCGTTGCTCTTGGGGGTGAAGACATAGTAGTTCTGTCCGTACCATGGAACGCTGAGAGGCGGGGCAGTGTTGTTTGCCGGCCTGACAAAGTAGAGGCACAGGTTTGTACCGTTGACGCCGGGAGGAAACTGTAGGTTGAACGGCTGAAGGGGCGCTCCCCCGGTAAAGTTGTTCCTATCGTAGTAACCACTGACCACTTCGATTCTGAACACATCGTTCTGTGCGCAGTTCCAGTGTCCAGGCCATTCCTCAGATTTGTTGGTCAAGCGCCAGTCCGATGACCCGGTTACATTGTTAGCCCTGTCAAGGGTGTTGAAGAGGTTCAGCGAAACAGCCAGACTGTTGCCCCGGGCCACCGTTGACGAGTTCAAAGACATCGTGAACTCAAGCCGCGTAACCGGGTTGAATTGGCCCGTGATAGTTGATCCTGCCGAATTGGGTCGATAGGCGCTTGAGACGGCCATGGCTCCCCCCAAGGCTAACACCGTGACCACGAAGACAACCGTGATTTCGTCCTTCAACGCACCTTGAAATTAGGGGGAGGCTATTTACTACTAATGATGAGAACAGGCCTTGAGTCATCGTTAGGTCACAAGTGGAATTGAAACCAAGGGGAGACGAAGCGTCTTTCGTCAGGTGGAGGCCGAGAACGCGGGAGTCAGGCTTTTAAGCAGAGAATCGACGGCGGACAAAAGCCGGAGTGAAAGGATGAAGTTTCCAAAAGAAATCCGTCGGAATTGCCCATGGTGTGGGCACCACACGCAGCACTCGGTGGCTCTATACAAGAGAGGAAAGGAAAGAGCTGGCTCTTGGGGCGCTCGAAGACAGGCTCGCAGGAAGAGTGGATATGGTGGCCAGAAATTCCCCGAACTGATTAGAACTGCCAAGACGACCAAGAAGGCCACGTTGAGGTTAAAGTGTAAGGAATGCAATAGAGAGATGATGACGGATGGGATCAGGCTGAGGAAGGCGGAGATCGCGGCATGAAGAAGGACCGTGAGCCGATACCCAAGACAAGGAGCTCGTTCCTGCTGGTCAAGTGCCCTGACTGCGGTGAAGAGAGGATACTCTTCTCGAACTCCTCCAAGGACATCGGCTGCAGAGGGTGCGGAAGGAAGCTTTCAGAGAGCAAGGGCGGGAAGTCCGTGGTCCTGGCCACGGTAGTGAAGCGCCTGGGCTAAACGCCAAATACCACGTGAAGATGGTGCGATCAAAATGAGCACAGAGATGATGCCACTCCCCGAACCGGGAGAGGTCGTCGTATGCACTGTCCGGGAAATCACCTCTCATGGCATCTATGTGAACCTCGACCAGTACGACGGGACCAACGGCTTCCTCCACGTGTCTGAGATTTCGACCGGGTGGGTCAGGAACATCGACAGGGTGGCCAAGGTCTCTCAGAAGCTGATCCTGAAGGTCATCCGGGTCAACAGGGGGAGGAGGGAGATCGACCTTTCCCTAAGGCAGGTGACAAACGAGGAAAGGCGGGCAAGGGTGATCGAATGGAAGAGGGAGGAGAGGGCGCTGACCATCATCGACGCAGTGAAGAAGAAGCTGGGGGTCGACGACGCCCACGAGAGGGCCATCAGACTCAAGCTCGAAGAGAAGTTCGGGACGTTGTATGCGGCGCTCGAAGTAGCGGCCCGGAAAGGCGCGGAAGGCCTCGCTCCAGCTGAACTGTCCGATAAGGAAGCGAAGGTGATAACTGAAATCGCGTCGGAGAAGATCGTGCCGCCGAGGTACGAGGTGGGGGCGCTCGTCGAGATTTCTTCGAGGTCCCCCGAAGGCATAGAGCAGGTCAAGAAGACGCTCCAGGCGGCGGCCACCGCCCCATCCGCCGAGGTGCACATCACCTACGCGGGCGCGCCTCACTACAGGGTCAGGATAACCGCCGACGACTACAAGCAGGCCGAGAAGGCCATGGACGCCGTGCTGGAGAAGATAAAGGACGGAGTGGGCAAGCACGACGCCTTCAGTTTCAAACGCGAGATTTCCAGGAAGTATGGTGGCTCGACTTGAAGGGCCTGATGCTGAAGTGCGCTGATTGCGGCAAGTATACCATGGCCGACAAGTGCCCAAGCTGCGGCGGGAAGACGATCACAGTCCATCCGGCGAGGTACTCCCCCGACGACAGGTACGCGAGGTACCGAAGCCCTCTGGCCTACGCTGTGTAGTTCCCGGGGACCAGCTGGTAGATCAGTATCGCGTTGAAGCACTGGATCGGGAAGCTCTGAGAGGCCCCCGGGCAGTAGGAGTTGCCGCTCTCTGCCGCTGAGAGGCTCGGAGACACGTATGCGAGCCTGAAGGGCCCTGTGCTGTTGGAAGGAAAACTGAAGCTGGCAGGATAGCTGTATGCCTGGATCGGAGGGACGCCGTTCGCCTGTGTGTAGGTCTGGCTGAATTGTATGCTCGGGTTGGTCGAGGTCCCGCCCTGGTATAGGTAGCCGGCGAGCTGGAAGGGCAGGAGATGCCCGAACAGGCTGTGTTGCAGGGCGTATGGGGTGAGATTGAAGTCATCCTGGGTCGTGCATGCCTGGAGCGCAGAAGTCAACTCGTTCTTGGTCGTCCCCGAGCATTCCAGGTATTTCGATTCGTTGAGCCCGCCTATCCGTATGAACCACTGCTTCTTGCTCTCGTCTCCGCCGCCGGCCGTGAAGCCGCCCCCACTAGGGACCTGGAGGATGAAGTACTGCTGCGAGCTTCCGGTCGAAGTGGTCAGGGGGTAGATGCTCCCCGAGATGAAGATGGCCACATAGGTGGGCCTGCCTTCGGTCATGCTCTGGGCAACGGCGGCAGCCTGGGTGACGTTCGACATCAGCATGCGCGCCACCTGCGAGATCCTTGTGCTGTTGATTGTGGAGTTGTCGATCAGGGTCGTCCTGTTCCCCATCACAGTGAACCAGTATCCATAGTCCCACCACGAAATCACGACGGAGTTGGTGGGGGTGTTCGTCCTGACCCATTGGAGCGCCTGGATCCAGTCGGTGAAACCGGACCGCGAGTAAATCGTCGCCCCGTTGATGAGGCTGACCCCGGAGTCCGCGGGGCTGTTGTCGCAGAAGAGCTGCCCGCTGTAGGTGCACTGAATCGGGTTCGGTATCCAATAGGAGCCCGCTGGGAGGACGATCAGTGCGATGACGGCTATCGAGAACACGACTTTCATCTCGTTGCGGGACGTGGGCGCCTGCTTCTTCTTCACGAGCGGCGTAGAGCTCGGCTTGGTGATGGCGAAGGCCAGCTCGGCGAACCCTATGCCGGCGAGGATGCCCAGGGCGATGGACGAGTAGACGAGGAGCCTGGAGAACGCCGCGGAGAAGTAGAGGCCGGTCAGCCCGAAGACGAGGGCATAGATCATTGGGATGCCCTTCCGCCTGAACGCCACGAGGGCGCCCGCAATGCCCAACGACAGGAGTATGGCGTATGAAGTGAAGTAGTCCCCTCCGGTGGGCATGGCCTGCTCTGCGACGGACCGGACCAGGGCGTTGCTCACGCTGGCCCAGGGCGCTATGACAGTCAGGTACCTCAGCGTCAGGCCCCCGACGAGGCCGAAGCTGACCAGGGCCAGGCCGGCGAGGACGAAGCCGAACAGGAACTTGTAGAGCGTGGATCTGTACTCGGTGGGCTTGGTCCACGTCTTGGCCCACTGGGCTACGAGGACGAACAGGGTCCCGCCGATCAGTGCCAGCCCGACAGGGTTGGTGACGATGGCCACCCCGGGCCTCGGGAAAATCGCGCTGACGAAAAGCGTCGAGGCGGTGAAGGTTATGATAGCAGGCGAATACCCGGCCAGGTCCAGGCTCAGGAACGGGATCAGCAGGAAGATGAGTCCGAAAGCGCCGCTGAAGTAGTCCCCCCCTCCCCACGCGGTGTTTGCGTAACCGATCATTATTCCACCCATGAGGCCGCGGATGACCCTGCTCCGCACGTTCCTCTCCTTGTCGAAGACTGTGAGCATCATGTAGCTGGCGGCGACGAAGAGGAGTATGGCGAGCGGTTCGGACTTGAACCAGCCCAGGTTGCCTCTCTCGATCAGCGGGGGGGACACGGCGAAGACCAGGGCAGCGAAGAGCCCGGCTGCGTCGCCTGCTATCTTCCTCACCAGGAAGAAGAATATGACAGCCGTCAGGGCGCCGAAGAATACAGGAAGGACGATCAGGAGGTTGTAAAGAGTGATCGGGACACCGAAGACGTTGTGCACCAGCAGATAGATCAGGGCACCTGCGAGCTGCAGCCCTCCCTGTGAGGTCGCAGCGACGTTCCTCCCCGTGGGGAACCAGGTCTGGATGTCGTGCCAGAAGAAGTACCCCTGGGCGTTATGGCATGCCGTGTATACGGTAGGCCCGCAGTTGACCGGGTTGGCGAAGAGGGCGGAGTAGAGGCCCTGCTGCTGGGCGAGGTTCACTATGTGCTGGGCCGCGTAATAATCGTAGTAGGGGTCGAACTCGTTCAGATAGAAGCCGTACTTCGCCGCGTAGGACCTGATAAGGACCGCTACGGTGAACACTATGGCGAGGACCATGGAGATCATGAGCGCCCGGCGGGAGATGGTGGGCCGCCTCATTGATGACCGTAGGGTGTCGAGTATGCCCAAGTCTGAGCCGCGAGCCCTTTTGGGCTATTTTAACCGTGCCCTTTGCTACTTCTTCAGAAGGGTGTCCAAGTAGGCGGCGTACGATCTCGCGTCCAGGAGCGCCTTCTTCTCGTTTGCGAAGTTCGACGGCTTGACTTCTACCAGCCAGCCTTCTCCGTATGGGGACTTGTTGATCAGCTCGGGGTGCGAGTCAAGCTGGCCGTTGACCTTGGCCACCGTCCCCGATATGGGGGAGTAGACCTCCGACACCGCCTTGATCGATTCCACGGTCCCCATGGACTTGGCGGACTCGACAGTGTCATTCAACTTCGGGTTCGTCACATAGACAACGTCGTTCAGTGTCTTGGCGGCGTAGTCGGTGATGCCTACCCTGACGACCGGGCCGTCCTCCTTGGCCCATTCGTGCTCCTTCGTGTACAAGAGGTCCTCGGGAATCTGATAGCCTTGGACGTCCATCGGGGTCGGCCGCCGCTCCGCCCGCTAATTACCCTTCTGTCTCTTCCAGCCGTAGAGCTGCTCGTCGTAGAACGGAGGCTTGGCTATGGTGCCCGCCTGGGGGGATGCCCTTACGATCACGCTCACCTTCGCTCCAAGGTTCGTACGGTCACTGCGGACCTTGCAGAGGGCCACTCCCTTGCGCACGATGGGGGAGAAGGTGCCGCTGGTCACCACCCCCAGAGAACCAGAGCCGTCCAAGACCTCGAACCCGTGCCTAGGCACGCCAGATTCGAGGACCAGCCCCCTCCTGACCACAGATGGTGTCCTGGCACCGGGCTCCGCCAGCGCGTCCGAGCCGACGTAGCCGGCCTTGCCTGCGGAGATCACCCAGGCCAGGTCCGCCTCGAATGGGTTGGTGCCCTGGTCGATGTCCGAGCCGTGGAGCGGGTACCCGGCCTCGAGTCTCAATGAGTCCCTGGCGCCGAGTCCGCATGGGGTGGAGTTCTCGGCCAGCTTCTCCCAGACGCTCGCTGCGCCCTCGGGGCGCTCGTTGGAGGTGCCATAGACGATGACCTCGAAGCCGTCCTCTCCGGTGTAGCCTGTCCTAGAAACGAGCGCATCCTGGCCGGCCACCTTCGTCTCCGCGCATCTGAAGCGCTTGAGCTGCCCAAGGTCGAGGGGCGTCAGCCCCTGGAGGAAGGACTGGGCCTTCGGCCCCTGCACGGCTATCATCGCCGTCGATTCTGTATTGTCCTCGACGTCCAGGCCCTGTGGCGCGTGGGCCACCATGTGACGCATGTCTGCCTCCGCGTTGGCCGCGTTCACCACCACCAGGTACCTGTCATCTTCGAGCTTCTCGATTATCAGGTCGTCCATGATCCCGCCGCGGTCGTTGAGCAGGAGGGTGTAGAACGCCTTGCCCGGCGGCTGGGACCGGACGGCGGTAGGGACCAGCCCCTCCAGGAAATCGGTCGACCTGTCCCCTTTGACCAGGAACCTCCCCATGTGGGAGACGTCGAAGATGCCCGACGAGTTCCTGACCGCCAGGTGCTCGTCCGTGGTGGTCGTATACCACAGAGGCATTTCGTATCCGGCGAACTCGGTGAGCTTCCCGTGCTTGGAGTGATAGTCGTGCAGCTGCGTGGTCCTGAGCACGTCGCCACGCGGGCCTCTGACTATATTTAAGGGGGCAACGGTCTGCCGGACTGTTTGCTCACTCTGAACCCTGTCAGGGTCTCCGCCAAGAGCTCCAGGTTCGACGTCGCGGACCTCATAGACAAGAAGGTGGGAGCCAGGCTCAGGGACGGGGACGTGCTCGTAGTATCGAGCAAGTTCGTGGCGGTGGGCGAAGGCAGGATCGTGAGGCTCTCGACGGTAAATGCGGGGGAGAAGGCGAGGGCGCTTGGTTCGAAATATCGCATGGACCCGAAGCTCTGCGAGGTCGTCATACGGGAGTCGGATGGAATCCTCGGTGGGATTCCCGGGTTCCTGCTCGCGATCAAGGACGGGCTCCTGACCCCCAACGCCGGGATAGACAAGTCGAATGTCAGGCATGGGACGGTCGTCCTTTACCCGAGGAGGCCTCAGGCCTCTGCTCGGAGGATAAGAGAGGCCATCAGGTATGCCAGGGGCGCCTCCGTCGGCGTGGTGATCTGCGACAGCAGGCTTTCTCCCACACGGAGGGGCACCACGGGCGTCGCCGTCGCGTCTTCTGGGGTCGAAGCGGTGCTCGACATGCGAGGACGGATGGACCTGTTCGGCAACGTCCTGAAGGTCACCTCGCAGGCCGTGGCTGACGACCTGAGCTCGGCTGCCGAATTGCTCATGGGGGAATCTGACGAGGCGACGCCGATCGTGCTGGTCCGGGGACTCCGGGGCGTGCACAAGGACAGGGAATACGACGGCAGGAAGTTCTCCATATCGATGGACGAAGACGTCTACCTGAGGAGCCTGGGGTATTCACCCCGCGCATACGCCTAAAAGCACGAGGCCGAGCGGGGGAGACCTTGACCTACGAAATCGCCTGCAGTTCCTGCGGCGCTCCTCTGTACTCCGGGTTCGACCTGAGGTCCCCGGGGGACGTGCTCAAAGCCGCCGACTACCGCTGCAAGAGGTGCGGGGCCAAGCTTGTGCCTGGGAAGTTCCAGGTGGAAGTCAGGAAGATAGACGGGTCTTTCTCGTAGGATAAGCAAATAGCCTTCGTGTCGTCCGATGGCATTCCTGGGTCACAGATTGAACAAGGGGTACACGCTGGTGATCTGCGAGAAGCCAGACGCCGCGAGGCGCGTGTCTGACGCGCTTTCCGGGGGAGGGAGCAGGAGCTCAGTGGTGGATGGTACGACTGTGTTCAGCTTCACCAGGGGCGGTGAGGAGTTCGTCGTCTGCTCAGCCCAGGGGCACGTCTACGGGGTCTCAGACCCTTCTGACGAGAGGACTGTCTATCCAGTGTTCGACGTCGAGTGGTACTCGTCCGACCTGGTGGACGAGCGCAGCGCAGGGGCTGCGAGACGCATCTCCGCCGTAAGGAAACTCGCTGCCGGTGCTTCGAGGTTCGTGAACGCCTGCGACTTCGATGTCGAAGGGGAGACCATCGGGTTCAACCTGCTGAAATACGCCTGCGGGGGCAAAGAGGGCGAGGCCCTCAGGGCGAAGTTTTCCACCCTGACTGCGGAAGATCTGACGAAAGCGTTCGACGACCTGAAGCCTCAGGCGGGCCTGGGTCTGGCGAGGGCGGGGAGGGCCAGGCATGCAATAGATTTTGTCTGGGGGGTCAACCTGTCCAGGGCACTGTCGCAGTCGGCCCTCGGCTCCGGGCACAGGTTCAGGACGGTGAGCGTGGGCCGTGTGCAGGGACCGACCCTCGGTTTCCTGGTGCAGAGGGAGCGGGACATATGCAAGTTCGTCCCCGTCCCCTACTGGAAGGTGTCGGGCGCCTTCGAGAAGGACGGGAAAAGGATCGTCGCCGCCTACTCCAAGGAAAAGATCGAAACCAGAGCGCAGGCGGAGAAGGTCAGAGGCGAGTGCGTGGGCAAGGAAGCGGTCGCGGGGCCGGTGCACGGGGCCGTCGTGCAGGTGGGCCCCCCCGTCCCCTTCAACATAGGCGACCTGCAGAAGGAAGCGTACAGGGCCTTCGGGTTCACGCCGAGCAGGACTCTGCAGATAGCCGAACGGCTTTACCTTGGGGCGTTGATCTCCTATCCCAGGACCGGGAGCCAGAGGCTCCCGCAGTCGATCAATTACAGGGGGATAATCCAGGGGGTGGGGAAGTCTCCGCAGTATTCGGACCACGCAGCCGAGTTGCTCAGGACCGAACCCAAACCTGTCCAGGGGCCGAAATCGGACCCGGCTCACCCGGCCATCCACCCGACCGGTGAGAGGCCCAGACGCCCGCTGGACAGCTCCGAGGCCTCTGTGTTCGACCTCGTCGTCAGGCGTTTCCTGGCTGCCTTCGGCCCTTCTGCCAGGAGGGAGCACGTCGACGTCGCGCTCGATGTTGGGGAGCATGAGTTCAGGATGGCAGGAGGGAGGACGATCTTCCCCGGGTGGATGAAATTCTATGGGAGGTACTCGGGGTATCGGGATGTCGAGCTGCCTCCGGTCTCCGAGGGGGACAGGTTCGCTGTCGCCGAAGTGATGGTCGAAGAGAAGTTCGAGCAGAGGCCCCCGAGGTACAACCAGGGGAGCCTTCTCGAGAAGATGGAGAGGGAAGGGATAGGGACGAAGGCGACCCGGGCCGACATAATCGGGACTCTTGTGGGGAGGGGGTATGTTTCGGGGGAGAGCATGGAGGTGACAGACCTGGGGTTCTCCGTGGTCGAGACGATGGCGAAGTACGCCCCCTCGATTATCAGCACCGAGCTGACCCGCAAGATCGAGGAGAGGCTCGAGGCGGTCGAAGGGGGTACAGAGAGGGAAGCAGACCTCCTCAGGGAGACTGTGAGATCGATGGCCGACCAGCTGACGGAGCTGGGAGTCAACGAGGAAGCTGTAGGGCGGGAGATCGACTCGGCTGTCATGAAGACAGTGGCGAGGTCCTTTGCTCTCGGCAAGTGTCCCGCGTGCAGGGCCGGGGAGCTCAGGGTCGTGAGGTCGAAGGCCACGAAGAAGAGGTTCGTCGGGTGCTCCAACTATCCGTCCTGCCGCGCCTCGGCGCCCCTGCCTCAGAGGGGGACCGTCAAGGCGACCGCCAAGGCGTGCGGGCACTGCTCCTGGCCGATCGTCTACGTGGCCGGAGGTGGGAGGCCGTGGAGACTCTGCGTCAATCCTGACTGCCCGGGGAAAGCGAAGTGAAGTGCCCCGTGTGCGGGAAGGAGTCCCAGGGTGACCATTGCTTCGACCACGCTTCCGCGAAGGAGAGGCTGGAGGCCGCCTATCCGCTCTGGGTGAGGGCCTACGGAAGAATCGAATGGAAGGATTACCTGGATAATGTTAAACGCAACGTTCAAACGGGTCGGTGGGTCAGGGAGATAGCAGAGTTTCTGCAAGGTGGTTAGATGTTAAGAGAAGTGCTTCAAACAGCTTACAGAAGGAGCATAGGCGCCCTGAAAGACAGCGTGGTGGGGTTCGTGTCATCCATCACGAGGGGAGGGGGGTTCGTTCAGGTGGTATACGTGCTGTTGATCGTGACGCTGATGGCAGGCTTCGTCAATGCGGTTGTCTTCCCTCTGCCGAACCAGACCTACATCCCTTACCCCAACGGCACGGCACAGACAATCCCCGAAACGGTGGTCGACGGCATGGTGATAATCGTGGGGGCAGCGGGTTTCTACCTGGCCTATCTCAGCGGAAGGCAGACGGTGCGCTCAAGGACGGTGAACCTCTACCTTGGGCTCGCCCTGCTGCTGCTCGTCGTCTCGGTGTTCACCGGGATAGACCTCGCACTACTCAAAGGGCTCGGGTAGAGAAGCGCCCGCCTGGCCAGGCCGAGCCTCGCTCTGTCGTGATCGTTAGTTCGCTCCCTCTGATGTCGACGGCCGCAGTCACGTCGGAGAGGCCGGAGATCGACCTGTTCGGCCCGGGCCTTGCGAACCCCTCCCGCCTGTACATGCTGAGGACCACCGCCTTGGCGTTTGTCCTGGCAAGGTAAGAGAGGGCGGACAGAGCGAAAGTCAGCTTCCTGCTTCGGGAGCTGCCGTCTTCCACCGACGTCAGATGGTAGAGGCTGTTCAGGCTGTCTATCACTATGACCTCCTGGGAGGCTTCGAAGAGCCTGGAGAACCCCTCTTCGATGTCGGAGCCGGGGACCGGGACCCTGATGGTGGAGGACTCCCCATCGTCGGCCAAGGGCGCGAGGACGAGGCCTGCGTTGGAGGAGTAGAACGCGTCAAGGTCAAGTATCGAGCACCCGGCACCGGCTTCCGCAAGCAGCCTCATCATTGTCCGTGCGAACCCGATGTTAGCCTGCCTCCCCTTGAGGAGGAAGGTCGTGGTCTTGCCTATCAGCGGGTCGAAGAAATGACTGGGTCGCCTGGCGCTAAAGCTCATTAGGCGTGTCAGGTGTCTGCGGTCGTTATTTCAAATTGAACCGTGTCTGCGTGGCGACGTCGAAGGCCAGCGCCTACTATGCGCTCGTGTCGAGGCTGAAGGGGGCAGGACTCCAGTTCACGAGCGTACTCCCCGGCTCTGATGTCCAGGACTGCGAGGTGGTGCTGACGACGGCGGACGAGGCCAAGCAGTTCGGCGAGAAGGCGCTCGCCCTGGAAGACATAGATGAGAATCCCGGGATATTCAAGGGCCAGGTCCTGTCAAGGCTCGACGATGTGGGGATCGTCCTTGTAGGGGTCGACCCGGGGAAGAGGACGGGGCTGGCTGTATTCTACGGCCAGACCAAGCTCGCATTCAACACCTTCGACTCCCTCGGGGAGGTCTGCTCGAGTGTAGGGGCCTTCGCGAAGGGTATCCCCGCGACCCGGATGCTTGTAAGAATCGGGAATGGCAACAGGTCCACGGCCTCGGGGCTCGTCGAGCGGCTCAGGAAGGAGGTCCCCAGGGCTACGATCGAGGTCGTCGACGAGTCAGGGACCTCGGGCGGGAGCACAAAGATGAAGGGGGTGCAGCGCGACCAGGTAGCTGCGGCGAAGATCGCCTTCAGGAAGGGAGAAGATGTCAGCCGTGGCGAGACCAAAACTCGCGGCTGAGCGATTCGATGGAGCTGGGAGGCAGATCCCCCACGACGAGGTCCTTTCTGAGCCACGACGGCATCAGCTCCCTCGCAGCGGCGTTCCCGAACCTTTCGTCCAAGAAGAAGACGAGCCCGCGCTTTCCTGGTCTGCGGACGTGCCTCCCTGCCGCCTGGAACGCCCTGCGTAGAGCGGGGAGCCGGGAGAGCATGAGGTAAGAGTCCTGTTCGCCGGCCCGCTTGAGAGAGGCATATTCGGCGTACATCATGGGGGAGGGAGGAGGAAGGGCCAATCCGACGACCACGATGGAGCCCATGGCTCCCCCGTCGAAGTCTTCGCCTTCTGAGAAACGACCTCCTTGGACAGCGAAGAGGACCGAGTCGTCGGCTGACCTGTAGGCGTCGAAGACGTCCGTCGCCTGGTCGTTCGAGAGACCCCGCGCCTCGGACACCATGTTCCTGTCAGTCACCTTCTTGGAGACCATCTCCGAGATCGCAGCCAGGACGGCGTACGAAGGGGCGAAGACGCCCACTCCGGTGCTCGTCGAACGGATCACTGCGGCGACCCTGTCGGATATCTTCGAAAACATTTCCGGGGTCCTCAGTTTGTATCGCGTCGAGGTGCCGGTGTCCACCACGGTCCTTACTGTCACCAGCGGCTCGCCGGAGGCATGATAGGCCCTGACCTTCTCGGGCTTGAGGCCCACCGACCTGGCGAACACTGAGGAGGGGTTGACCGTCGCCGAGAGGAGGACCGAGCTCCTGAACTCCGACATGTAGTCGGCCGCTCCGCTGACGGGGTCAGGATCGACCAGGCCGAATGTGTTGTCCCATTTGACCAGGATGGACCTGCTGGATGTTGAGAGCCGGACCAGGAACTCCCCGACGCGCAGGATCAGCGAGGGTAGCTTCCTCCCGTACACCACCGACCCCCAGGCGGCGCCCGAGCTCGCGCTAAGTTCGAAAGCCAGGTTCTGGAGCCACGCCGTGCCCTGGTCTCTGCGGAACCTCTCCAGCACGGAGTCCCTGTCGAGCAACCACCCCTGGCGCTCCGCGATCACCTGCTCCATGGTCCTTTGAAGTGCTGAGAGGGACTTCGCGGCCTCTTCCATCAGCATCGCCTCCGCTTCCCGGACCGCGCCGCTGATCTGATCGAGTGTTATTGTGGCGGAATTGAGGCCCCGGTAGAATTCCCTGAGGTTGTGGGCCTCATCGACGACAAGGAGTGTCTTTCTCCTGTCGAGGGAGTTTCGGTCGAAGAGAGCTGGCATGGCCCTGGGGTCGAAGGCGTACTGGTAGGGGACGACGGCCATGGTGGCCTGGGCCATCGCGAGCCTGGCCACTTCGTAGGGGCAGACGTGGGCCAGTTCTGACCTTCTGATGAGCTCAGGGTGGTGGGGGGTCCTCGCGAGCGCCTCCTTCACCAGCCGGTCGAAGTCCTCAGTGAGTGTGACGTTCAGGAAGTAAGAGCAGAGGTTGTTGCTGACGTTGAAGGTGCAGTACCAGCCGAACGATTCCTGTGGGACCGCCCTCCGCCGCCTGAGGAGGCAGTAGTCGAACTTCGACAACATCGAAGCCGCCTTGAAGGGGTGCCTGGCCTGGAGCCTGGTTGTCTCCTCGACCACTCTGTCTATCTGCCGCTTCGTCCGACATGCATAGACGACCCTGCACCCGGTCTCCTCGGCAGCCGACAACGCTCCGGTGAGGACGGCCGCCGTCTTCCCGAAGCCGCTCATGGCCTCGGCTATCAGCGTCTCCCCGTCGACGCACGCTTCGTAGACGCGCTGGGCGAGCTCTTTCTGCCCGGGTCGGAACGATTGATAGGCGAACCTGGCTTCTAGGTCCACGAGATAGTACTGGCCGGGAGTATATTACGACCCGTATCGTCTGGTCAGGGTGGCGACGGATCCTCGTTCTTGAACAATTGGGATGTCGCCTTCTCGACGGCGTGCCTGCTCTCTGAAGTGGTGTAGACCCGCATGATGTCCATGAAGCCGGCGATAGACCCCACCAACGACAGGTCGGTCAGCGGGACGGCCTTGACCACCCTCCTGCTCCCCTCGGCCTTCAGCAGCCTGATCGCCTTGAGCACCTCTTTGGAGTAGGTGTAGGGCACCGATGGGGTCGTGGGGACGTCGAGGTAAAGCCGACCGGGGTCGACCCCCGCGGCCTTGGAGATGTCCGCCACAGTCCTGGCCCTAGCGGCCTCGTCTGCGAAGAGCATGCCTACCTTCCCCTCCTTGCGCTGTACGACCCGCTCGAACGCGCATTTCACCAGTCTCCTGTCCCTGAAGTCTCGGGCCAGGCGCTTCGCCTCCTTCATGGCCGGGGTCGCCGGCTCGAGGGTGAGGAGTTTTTGGAGGACCACCTCGTCGGTGAGGTCCAGGTACCCATCGAGGTCGGAGAGGTCGGTGAGCCCGAGCACACCGTCAGCGAGCTGCATCGAGCGGACGAGCATCAGCTCGGCGGCCCGCACTGTTCTGTGGAAGTAGACGGCCTTGAACATCTCGTAGCGGGCGAGGAGAAGAGCCTCGAAGGCGTAGAGGGCCGCGTCGTCGATGACGAGGTGCCCCTCGGCGACGTGCAGGGAGTCGATCACTCGCTGGGCGTCGACCTTCCCGTACTCGACGCCGGTGAAGTATGAGTCTCTGGGGAGGTAATCCATCATGTCGGCGCTCAAGCTCCCGGCTATGATTTCGTTCATGAACGGCTCCTTGGTCTTCAGCCTCCCCACGGCGAACTCCGACATCTTCTTCGAGGAGAACCCATGCCTGTCGAGTATGTCTCGGATCGATGTCTCCACTATGATGCGCTGGGAGATGTCCTCGTGCGACCTCTCAGACTTCCCCGAAAGGACCTCCTCGTACATGTGAGAGAAGGGGCCGTGGCCGACGTCGTGCAGCAGGGCGGCGATCCTCACCTCCTGGACAAGGTCATCCCCCATGTCGCCTGCGCGCACCAACGACCCGGCTATCTGGCCTGCAACATGCATCGTCCCGACAACGTGTTCGAACCTGGTGTGCGTGGCGCCCGGGTAGACCATGTACGACCCGGCGAGCTGGTGAATCCGCCTGAGCCTCTGTATGAAAGGCGAGTCGACGAGCTCCCGTTCGACTTCGGTCATCTTCACGTATCCGTGGATCGGGTCCCTGATTTCAGCGACCGGGGTGATCGTCAACCCTGCTTCAAACAGGACCTTGTCGTCTTAAATGGTTCGGGGCCCATTCATTCTCAGGCATCGTTCGTTCTAGTTTCGAGGACCTTTGATACCGCTGCAATTATGATCCCGCTCGTCCCTTCAATCCCTCCACTCGCATCGACGACCGTCCACCTGAACATGTCGGCCAGCTTGAGGTAGGCCCACCTGGCTTTGGTCTGGAGGTCGACGTTCCGTTCGTACGAGTCCTTCTGGCCCCTCCTGAGGGTGAGGTTTACCGGCGGGGCGTCGAGAAGCAGGACGAGGTCGGGCATGGGGAGGCCTGAATCGAGGCTCTGGAGCCATTCCAGCTGGAGGCCGCTGGAGACCCCGTAGGCGAAGTTGGATCCCACGTATCTGTTCACGATGGTGACGTCGTTCTTGGAGATGACCCCCTCCATTTCGGCCTTCTTCTCCCACCTGTTGGCCGAGTAAAGCAGGGCCCTGACCTGAGGAGGGTAGCTCACCTTCCCGGCAAGGAATTTCTTGATCTCCTTCCCTATCGTCGTCTCGTAGTCAGGAAACGAGAGCGTGCGTGCTTTGAGCCCCCTGGACCTCAGCCATGACTTGAGGAGGGAGGTCTGGGTCTTCTTGCCGACGGCGTCTATGCCCTCTATGGCTATGAGGACGCCTTTCGGCTTGCCCATGGTCCCCCGTGCCTGTCCAGCGTCTAAATCCGTTTCCTAGAGAACCAGCGAGATGAGGAGGAAGACGGCTATCGCCGAGGCTGCGAGCTTGAAGTAGTTCCGCCCGTACTTCGAGCTCGACTGGGTCATGGCGGCGAACTCCTCCAGCGCCTTGGCCCCGAAGACCCTCACTTTGCTTCGCATCTTTGCCGAGCCGCAATCGGCGGGTGACAGCCGCGAATCTGCGAGCTTCGCCAACTTGACCACGGCGTCCACGATTGACGCCACCGGAGTCGCTTCGCCGAGCGCTTCGTACCCTCGCTCGGCGGTGAGGCCGCGGGCGGCCAGGTTGTGGCTGTCCGAGGTGCAGAATTCTATCAGCTCGTAGCCGGCGGGCCCGAGGGCCTTCGCCGTTTCCTCTCGGAGGGAGGGGACGGAGTTGTTCGCGTCGGCCAGGATGAGCGCAGACTTCGCACCCCCGGACTGGATCAGGAACACTCCGATGCCGTTCTCGGTCAGGTCCCCCCTCCCATCGAACCCCAGCTCGCTCGAATGGGCATAGGCGACTCTGAGCCGTTCGGGCTTGGCTTTCTTGGCGGCCTCGAAGAGCTGCCTCCATCCAGGGTCGCCCAAGGCCGGGGACTCGAGGTTTGGGTCGATCGAGTTGTGCGCGTCGACGACGGAGAGGTCGAACCCTGCCTGGGACGCGATCTTCGCCAGCTCTGCCTCGACATTGGTGTCTAGGTCGTCTGACCCGAGGGGAGCGAACGAGATGGTCATCACCATGTCTTCGGAGAATGAGGACGCGCTTACGGCGGCCTTGCCGATCTGCGCGTGGAAGGGGCCTCGGAGAGGCGCCCTGCCGGGGTCAGTGGCTATCGAACTGGCGAGTTTTTTCACGTCCAGGACGTACTTCGCGGTATCGGCTCTGGTCGCAAGGTTCCGCTCGTGACCTCCTGGCCTGTGGAGGACCATCACCGGCCCCATCTCCTTGAACGCCCTGGAGACGACCCCCGGAAGGTCGTAGCTGCCCACGGGGTGGAAAGGGCCCGGGTGCACGCCGGGGAGGACGAAGTAGAAGTCCCCGGAGGCGGAAGTGAAGCGGAGGACCTTCGTGGCGACCTCTACCTCCTCCGAGTGGTCTGCGATTATCCCTTCCAGCTCGTCCGAGTCTCCCGCAGCCCAGGTCTTCATGAACGCCTGGAAGAGGCCGAGGGCGTCGTGGCCGAGGCTGGTCTTCCGCTTTTTCAGGGAAAGGGGGAACGCTACGGTGAGGGCGAGGACGGCGGCCCCCGACGCAACTGCGATGACGTCAAACCGGCCTGCCAGCTCGGCGTACCTGACGACCAGCAGGGTAGAGGCGGGGTGGATGACGGCCAGGACGAGCGACAGCCCCGCGTTCCTCACGAACGCCCCGTTGATGACCAGGAACTCGAAGCCCGCGCAGACGAAAGCCCCGAAGAGAAGCATGTTCGTCAGGGGGTTCGGAGAACCAGTTGCTCGTGCGTAGGCGGCGCCGATCGCGGCGAAGGCCAGCCAGAGTATCTCCCCTGCCAGCAGCATGGCCAGAGTCCGGCGGAAGTTGGCTATCGTCTTCCTGTCGACTATCAGCAGGGCGTTGGATATCGCAGCCGCTGAAAGGACGAAGACGATGAAAGCGGTGAGGAAAGAAGGGATTCCGGCGGCCCCTCTCGACAGGCCCCCGAGGGCGAGCGAAACGATGCCGCCGTAGAGCAGCAACAGTGGCGAGGACGGGAGGACGAAAAGATGCCTGTATCGGCTCGCGAGGATTTCGGTGGCCGAGCGGGGCTTTGGCTTCAGGTCACTTGAAGATGTTGATGACAATCGAGACAGCTATCAGGGAGATGGACCCGATGACCACTATTTCTGGCCTAATCTTCACTCCCTGGGTCTCTTCGTTGAAGAACGTGAGCAGTCCTGCGCTCGACGCGGGCATGGGCGCGTTGTCTTTCTTGCTCATCGGATTACCCGAAACGCCGCGACCGTTCTTAAGGGTAACGCCTGGTGATGAGAAGTCTTGTGCCGTGAAGCGACAGGACGGATGGATCGGGGTTTCAACCGCCCGTTTAATCGTTGAATGACAGTCGTAAATCTATCCGGGGGAAGGACTACTGGGTGAAATGAAATGGCCAAACAGGTATCAAAGCAGTGTTGCGGGCTGACCTTCATCGACGCCAGCGACTACAGGGAGCATCTCAAGGAACACGAGCTGGAAGAAGGCTGCTCCTGCGGCTAGGGCTCCACGGGGACTAGAGTTCCGCCAGGCTCTCGCCGTTCAATATGATCCTGCCCGTGACCCTGCAGGAGCGCTTCAGAGTGTTCGTCACGTAGCAGTCGCTTGCCGCCGCAAGGGCGAGCTCCTTGATCTTCTCCGGCGGTTCGGGGCTGTTTATCCTTACTTCGTATTCGACGTGGTCGAACCCGCGGCCCGCGATGGCAAGGTAGCGCCCGATGACGCTTACCTCGAGATCCTCGACTCTGAGCCCCCACACCGAAGCCCTTTCGGCATAGTGGGTCATCTGACAGAGCGGAAGACCGGCGATGAAGTGCTGCAGTGCGCTCGGATGCTCCCCCTTCCCTCCTCCCGCCTTCGGGGAGTCTGAATACCAGGTGATGTCACCTGCGCGCAGTTCCTTCCTCAGCTCTGGAAGATACTTTGCGGTCACTCTGACCGCGCGGCCGAACTTCGCCTTCCTGGCTTCGTCGCTCAGGCCTTCGGCTTCTGCCCACTCCTTGTATGCCCGTGCCGCCGACTCTTTCACCTCTTCAGGGAACTCGACCATGCGTATCTCCTTGGTATTCTGTTTCGCCCTAGCGTTCTTCTTCTTTTCGCTTGCCGTGGTCCTCGCCGACGTGGGCCAGGAGCGCCTCCTCGGTCGGGAACTCGGCTCCGCAGACAGTGCATGGATACTTCCGCATGAGGCCCCGTACGGCACCCTTCGATATGAGGTCGCGCTTTAACCCTTGAAATGAGGACTTCGGGTATTCCACTCCGGGCCGGTCAGACCTCGAGGGGGATTATGGTGTCTGTTTCAAAGACAGATCGCGCGAGCCCGAACTTTCGGTACAGGGAGAGGGGGACCCCGATGTCTGCAAGGAACAGGTCGCCGACATAAGGTTTGGCGCTGTTTTCAAGCAGCCCCTTCTTCGGGAGGGCGAGGGTCAGGGTTTGGGACCCCCTGATGCAGGGGTCGTTTGGGTGCCCGTTGTCGGGATCCAGGCCGGTGGGGACGTCCAGGCATAATATCGGCCTTCCCGAGTCGTTGGCGAGGCGGACAAGTTCGGCGACCTTTCCTCGGGGGTCGCCCTTCTGATTGTAGCCGAGCAGGGAGTCGATGATCAGATCGTACCCGGCCGTGTCTGAGTCGACTTCACGGGCCGCGGCGATACCCATGGAATTCAGAGTTCCAAGCTGCCTGGCTGTGAGGTCCTTCAAATCAGATGTGTACGCCGAGAGCACGAGCTCCACCCGGGCGCCCCAGTTGTGGAGATGCCTGGCGGCCACCATCCCCCCGCCCCCGTTGCTGCCCTTGCCGGCCATGACGAGCACTCTTTTTCCTTCTGTGGCGCCCATCTGAACCGCCGATTGAGCCGCCAGTGATCTCCCAGCGTTTTCCATCAGCATGGAAAGGTCGATGTGAAACTCGACGGACAGCGCCAGGTCCAGTTCTGCCATCTCCTGGGCCGACACAGCGGGCACGCTCGTCGCCATGGTAACTTCGCCTATCCCAGGAAACCGATGCCGCTGGTGTAGAGGAAGGCCACGCCGACCACGGCGAAGACGATGACGATAAGGCGTTCCATGGTGACCGAGGAGACACTCCCCTGGGCCCGTGACCCTACCTGACCTCCGATGATTGCGCCTGGCACCGTGAATACGAGGAGCGTCAGCGGCACGGCGCCTACCCCTCCCCTGACGGCGAGGCTCAGCATCCCTGTGACCCCTCCCGCGAAGACGGCGACTGCCATCACAAACACAGATGTCGCAGCTGAGACCGAGACGGGGATTTTGCATCTTCTGACCAGGTCCGGCATCAGCAGCTCCCCCAGCCCTACCGAGATCATCCCTTCGAACGCCGACCCTACGGCGCAGATCATCTCCCCCCGGCTCCTGTCGCAGACTTTGTATCGGTACTCCTTCCCGTTCCTGGCTCGTATCACAGTTTCATCGGGTGACTCGTCGACCCTGGGGATGTCGGTCACGGCGGCAGGCAGGGCTTCCAGCCTCGCGTTCCTGACCGTCGACTTCGCCGTGAACAGAAGGTAGAGCGCGAGGCCGACCATCAGAACGCCGAAGACTAGCTTCAGAAGCAAACCGGGGGCGAACTGCGCTATCAGAGAGAACAGGACGATGGTCGGGACTGCGAACAGCGCCAGGCGGGCGCCCACCCTGACGTCGATGAGGCCCTCTCTCCTGTAGCCTGCCACTCCAGAGAGGAAGCCGAAGAACTCGGTGAAGAGGCCCGCGCTCACTGCTGCTGCAGGCGTGAGGGTCGGGACCCCCAGGAAAGGGAAGACGAGGATGACGGCAGGGGTGAGGATCGCCGTCCCATCTATACCCAGCATCATGGCGAGCGAGACTATTCCGATGCAGGCGGGAAACATGAACCAGTAGACGAACCACTCGATCAAGACTAGCGCTCGACCCCGTTGTCGGCTCTAAATCGCCTTTCCGCTCAGGGTCAGCCGTAGACACCGGTGGGCGCCGTCTGCTTCCACGCGCGCCTGAAGTTTTCCTCGGTCCGCTCGGCCTCTCCCCTTATCGCCTCCAGGTTGCATTGGGCGTTGGGGACCAGTCTCATAATCACCTCGGCCAACTTGAGGCCGCTCTCGAAGTCCTGTACCCCCTTGTGCGTCTTGATCAGAAGTGCGACGACAGGGACCCCAGCGTCGCGGCCTTCCAAGAGGAGCCTGCTGGGCACGCCCCCCACGGCCGTAAGTCTTGCTAGCGGGACCGAAGCGGCATTTACGATCTCCTCGGCCTTCGGGCCGTTCACGACGGCCGACACCAAGTGCTCGTCCGTCCCGCCCTCCATGGGCGTACTGAAAGAGGTCAGAATGAACGCGATTTCTTTCTCTTTCGCCCATTCGACTATGGCCCTTGCGATCACCTGGGAGGCCCTGTGCCCCGGGATGAAGTCTCCCAGAAAGATGGCGATGTTCCGTTTCACATCCGCATAGACCCGGGCCGGCGCCTGCAGTTTCCCGTCCAGGACGGTGGCGAGGGCTGGAAAATATTCTGAGGACAGTTCGCCTACCATGGGGAGCTTCAGCGACGACATCAGACAGCCCGACGCAATGGTGCCCGCGAGGCCCGTCTCAGGGAAACCTTCGATGATCACCCCACCAGGAAGCTTCGCAGGCTCGTCGGTGGCCGTAACTTTCGCTGCATCAAGCTCCATCGTCAACGGCCGTTCATCTTCTCCATGGTTGGATTGGGAATCAAAAAGGGGGCGGCCGGATTTGAAGGCCCTGGGCCCTCCCCGGCTTCGCTTTTCGCTGTGTGCAGCGGCCCCACCTACATCCGATGCGCGGTCTGGTTGTGGGCCTGGAGCTCGGCCTGGCCACGGAACTCGACGCCGCATGCTTGGCACGCGAACCGTTGAGCCTGTGGCTGAGAATGAGCAGCGCTGTTGTGCTGCATCAGAGCCTCCTGGGCAGGGAACGTTGCACCACACGCCTGACACTTGAATTCTGGCATGTTTCTCGGTTCTGAAAGCCTGCTTATCGTATTAACAGGTTGGGCTTAACGGTAAAACTCCGGCTTTAATCCTGGAGTTACTGTTGGGGCACGAGGCCCGAACACAACGGTGACTATTCCTAGATTTCGTCGACGGATGAGATTTTATTGCGCCGTCCGAGCCTTGGATAATCCAGTTGGCCTGGGTTAGAACAGTAAAGGAAGACGACGCCGACGAGGAACTCGAGAGGATATACAAGAGGATACGAGGGTCGAGAGGCAAGATATCAAACATATTCCTATCGCAGAGTCTGAATCCAGGCGCCTTGGAGTCTCACCTGGATCTCTACCTTCGGGTCATGTTTGGGAAGGGCACATTGAGCAGGCCCCAGCGAGAGATGATTGCAGTAGTGGTCTCGGCTTCCAACGATTGCGAATATTGCGTCGCGCATCATTCTGCTGCGATTAGAAGGTACGTAGACGATGAACTCTTCACAGGTCAGCTCGCGAAAGACTTCAGGGGGGCCAAACTGGAACCCAGAGAAAGGGCGATGCTGGATTACGCTTCCAAGCTTACAACTAAACCGAGCTCGATTTCCCAGGACGACATAGAAACGCTCCGGAAGGTCGGGTTCGGGGACGAGGAGATACTGCACATCGCCCTGACAGCCAGCTACTTCAACTTCGTCAATCGGCTGGCAAGCGGGCTGGGGGTCTCTGTAGAAGCGGATGAGGGCTCAGGGTACAGGTACTAGCGGCGCGTGAGCCTGGGTCTCAGCTAAGCGCGTGTTTTTTCGCTTCAAACCAACTGATAAATTGAGCCGACCATCCTGAACGTCGGCCACGTTGCTTGCTTGACAAGCTACTCGCGGTCGCAGTAATTCTTACGCTGGTCGCAGCGGGAGCCTTCGCCTACTTCAGCTATTCGCAGGTTCCCACCGGACTTGGCGAGGTGTCTTCCAATCAGGTCGTCCCGGCCGACCAGATAGTGTCTGGGGGACCTCCTCCTGATGGAATCCCCTCAATCGACAACCCTAGGTTTGTGACGGCTACCAACGCTTCCTCCTGGCTCAATGACGATTATGATACAGTCATCGGAGTCAGCCTGAAGGGTGACGCGCGGGCGTACCCCCTCCAAATACTGGTGTGGCATGAAATAGTCAACGACGTAATTGGGGGCGTTCCCGTTGCGATAACCTACTGTCCGCTCTGCTACTCCACTCAGGCCTTCGTCAGGCAAATCAACGGAACGGCCGTCCAATTCGGGACCTCGGGGAAACTCTACAATAACAATCTCGTGATGTATGACAGGCTTACCGACTCTCTCTGGAGCCAGTTTTGGGGACAGGCAATTGCAGGTAGTTTGACAGGGCACAGGCTGCAGAGAGTTCCGATTGACGTCACCACCTGGGGAGCATGGAAGAAGCTCTATCCGAACACCATGGTCCTGTCGCGCCAGACGGGGTTCAGCAGAGACTACGGCAACGATCCTTATGGAGTCTACTACTTTACGAAGGGGATTTATTTCCCACTTGCCCACCTTGACACAAGGCTGCCACAGAAGACCATGGTGCTCGGTCTCACCATAGGAGCAGCCTCGAGGGCCTACATATCCGACAGCCCATTCGGGCAGGGGGCACTGGCCTACAAGCTAACCAATCTGACATCTCCAATTTCCATGGACTCGGTCGGGGGGACCCCCGTCCTCGTCTGGGAGGACGGCCAAATAGTTAGGTTCTACAGCCCCGTAGTCAACGGGAACCTCCTGACGTTCGTTAACTCCAACGGAACCGTCGTAGATTCAGAAACGCATTCAGTGTGGAATTTTGGCGGAGTCGCCATTTCGGGCCCGCTCATGGGGCAATCGATGACTAGGTATGTGAGCGAGACCGCTTTCTGGTTCGCCTGGGCCGCGTTCTACCCCAACACCACGATATATCCTTCGCAATGAAGCGTCAAAATCTTGAACCCTAGCGCTCCGATTCAGAGAGGGATCGGCGTAAGCGCGATCTCAGTCGTATTGTATCTGACCGTAGTCGTAGTCACAACGCCCAGCCTGAGGCCGGTCGACGCGATTTGGGTGTCTGTCGCATTGAATTGGTGGTTGATTGGTGGGATATCCCTGGGAACAGGCGTCCAGGCGTTTCTACTCGCATACGCAAGGGCCAGAGCGTGTACGATCGGACATGGCGCCGCCGCCGTCGGGACTTCCGGAATCCTCTCCGGCCTTTCCTCATTCGTTTCCTTTCTGTCCCTGATCCCTTTGGGGTGTTGCGGTACGTGGGTCTACATATTATCGTTCCTCCCGGGCCTCATAGGGGCAGGCTCATCTGGTTTTCTCATCGACAACGGCTTCCAACTCGAACTCGCTAGCCTTGGCCTGATGGCGCTGTCTGTATCTTACACGTATCTATCTGTGAAGAAAAAACTGGTTCCAAAGTTTCCGGAGCTAACTGCCTCCGACGAGGGGCAGACAGACCCGCGGTCAAGAAGCGTGCGATATTCGACCCCCTTGCTCATTGTCATCATCGCTGCAATAGGGTTCGCACTTCTCTACTCGGGGTACGAAGCAAACACCCTGCCCCAGCTCCAAAGGGGGACCTTCGCCACCTACTCAGGAACGATCATGGCGGCTGGACTCGGCTCGGTCAATGCCAGCCGGACCTACCAGGTGATAGATTTCAACGGTACTTCGACCGAGCTGTCAATCACGACATACTTCGGCCAGGTACCGCTTCGGGTCACTTCCTGGGAGCCGTATTCCGCCCACCATAGGCTCCATCTTGCAGGGGAGGATTTCGTGAAGGAGTACTACGCCACCCAGGTGCTCGTTGGAAAGACCTACCGGAACCTAATCGCTGAAGAATTTGTGCAAGGGAACTTGACCATCATCTATTACTACGTTTCCAATACGGCTCCGTTTCCTATTCAGATAGTCGCCACAGGCTCACTGAACCTCCAGCTTACGCTTTCGATTACAAACATGCGAGGACTGACGTGATCTCGAACCCGGTCAGGGCCGAGTCTGAACCAGTTCGGAAGTAGGAGTCCCCACGAGCCCTTCGGCGATCAGCCTGCCCAACTCTGTCAGCATCACCTGGGTCTTGCCTCTGGGCCCGACGTGAGTCTCGACGAGGCCCATGGTGATCAGGCCTTCCGCCTTGGAATTCCCGTTGACGTGATAGGACACCAGCGGGAGGCTCATCTTGGTCCTTTCTGCCAAGTCTTCCAGAGAGCTGCAGCAGTCGGGCTGTGTCTTCAGGAACTGAAGGATTGCCAACTTGCGCTCAGGAAGGAGCCTATAGTAGGAGAACTTCAGCACGGGAAGCATCATCAGCTTGTCGTCCATCACTGCGAGCGCCTTCAGGCCGTTGACATAGGATGCAGATAGGGCGGCGCAGTTCTCGAGGTTGTCTCCCGAAGAGACGTTGACGAGCAGGCTGTCCTCGTTCACCGCGGATTTCATCTGGGCGAATGTCTTGAACATCCCCTCGAGGAGCCCGCCCTTGATGTCTATGACCTGAACGCCTATCCTGAGCTTGTCAGCCACAGCCTTCAGCTCGTCCAGCCTTTCCCTGTGCTTTCCGGTAGACAGGAGATAGATCTTCTCGGTTGGAAACTCCCTGACCACGGCATATATCGATTCGAGGTTGTCTCCCAACGGCGCCACGATATTGTACTTCAAGGGAGTCGCTGTGACAATCGTGCGCTTATAATCTTATCTTGGTTTTGAAATATGAATTGCCTGTTAAATTATCGGTTTAATCCTTGCAGCACAAAGTTATCTTTGTTCGGAGGGTAACATGCTCGACTAAAATGTCAGACAACAACGGAATACAACATGTGAACCAATCAGACTTCGAACGTGCGGTTCTGAAGTCACAGGCACCCACGGTGGTGGACTTCTACGCCGACTGGTGCGGACCGTGCAGAGCGGTCGGCCCGGTCATCGAGTCACTCTCGCAGGAATACGCAGGCAAAGTCAACTTCGCCAAGGTCGACACCGACGCCAACCAGGCACTTGCGGCCCGCTACGGCATCATGAGCATCCCGACGGTGATGATCTTCAAGGAAGGACGCATCGTCGACAAGGTCATCGGAGCCATGCCGGCACAGGTCTACAGGCAGAGAATCGAAGCCGCTCTGGGAGCCAACTAAGAATGGCCTCCTCATCGACGTCGAGGGTCGTCATCTATGCCCTGCTCGGAGGGTTCTTCGGTGCACTCGTGATGGGCTTGATCGCCTACATGATGCTTGTGCCTACCCCCATGGGCAGCGCGCCTTTCTTCGTCGCAGCCGCGATGATTATGGGTATGGGTTCGACGTCATGGATAGCAGGATGGATGCTGCACCTGGTCACCGGGCTCGTCGTAGGTGCGATCTTCGGCGTGGCCGTGGCCAAGGTATCGGGCCTGCGGCTCAAGACCGCCGGTAGGGCCCTGACGCTCGGCACCATCGCGGGAATCGCTGTCTGGGTCGTCTTCTTCATCCCGATGATGGCGATGCTGATGCCCGCGCTGATGGGCATGGGGATGATGGTGGCCGGCAGTTTCGTCGCCCACGTCGTCTTCGGGCTTGTCCTCGGCGGGGTGACCTCCCTGGCAATCCCCAAGGGCGGCCCTTCCTACAAGTGTCCGACCTGCGGCGCCACATTCGGAACTCAGGACGAACTCATGCAGCATGGTAAGAAGCACATGTCGAGCACACCACAGGAATTCAAATGCCCCGCGTGCGGGGCGACCTTCGCCAGTCAGAAGGAACTGATGGACCACAAGACGAAGGCCCACCCGATGTAAGACTGCACAAAATAGACATGGGAGCCCATACGTTCCTCATGTCTTCCCCTACTTTCTTGTAATCTGAATCGCCCGTCGGATTCCTGGCTGTTTCAGCACGGGTCAGGACTGGACCGGGGGGAAGGCAGATCCTCGCACGTCGGACGGATGGCCAAGGCTCCTCCGCCTATGCTCGACCGCGACGCACATGTTTTGCGTCACCATCAGCCCTGCCTTCGCCGCATTGGCAGCTGCTTCAGGGTTCTCTATCCCGAGCTGCATCCATACTGCACGTGGTTTCGTGCCGCTCTTCTGCCTGAGGCGTATCGCCTGGTCTACGACAGGAAGGACCAGGTCCGACGGCCTGAAAATGTCAACGATGTCGATGGTCCCGGCGAGCTCTTCTGGGATGTCGATCAGGCTCGGATATGCTTTCTCACCGAGTATCTCGGTAGCAGTCGGGTTGACCGGGATTATCCTGTAGCCCCTGCTCTTGAGGTATTCTGCGACCGAATAGCTGTCCTTGTTGGGGTCCTTCGAGAGACCGACTATTGCGATCACTTTGCTTGTCATCAACACGTCTTGGTCACTCCCGGGCGGCGACACCTTCGCGTTGACCAGTATGCTGGAATTGGCCACGCAGGCCGGGGTATCCTTAATCACCTGTTCGATGAACGCCCTAAGCTTGGATTCAGGCACCAAGCCAGCGCTCTCGGCGACGCTCCGTTGAGTACAAAAGACCTTGATGAGGGGGATGGTCAGCACGCCGAACTTGGCCGCAATCTCTGGTTGGTCGTCCACGTTCAACTTCGCGAACACCGCCCTTCCGGAGTAGTCTGGCGGCATCTTCTCGAAGATGGGAGTGAGTTGGCGGCAGAAAGGACACCATGGCGCCCAGAACTCCACGAACACTGGGATCGACGATTCGTCGACGTTCTTGTCCCAATTTGCCGCTGATAGGTCCATCATAGGCGAGTGTTCACGGATGTCCTGATAATAATCTGTAGCCGGTCTCCCGAACGGGAGGCATCGATTGGAGGGCCCGTGGATGATTTGCGCCGCATGTTCTCCAACCAGTCCCTCCTACTCCGTGCAGCAACTCAGTTTCCCCACATCCCTGTAGAATGACTGTGCGGCCAGCTTGATCGCCTCGGAGAGCGTCGGGAAGACATGAACTGTGTCGATGATGTCGTCTATCGTCAGCCTGAATTTCACAGCCAGCACCCCTTCGTGGATGA
Organism: Nitrososphaerota archaeon; assembly: GCA_028867035.1. Classification (GTDB taxonomy): domain Archaea; phylum Thermoproteota; class Nitrososphaeria; order Nitrososphaerales; family Gagatemarchaeaceae; genus UBA183. The sequence goes on from JAGWHB010000001.1 coordinate 359,937, forward strand.
GGTCGGCAGCGTGCGGGGCCAGGATGTGTAAGCCGACCACGCGCTTTGTCTTCGTGTCGGCTACCAGCTTTATCAGCCCCCTGGTGTCTCCGATTATGTGCGCCTTCGGGACCAAATCCAAGGGAAGAACTCCGCAGGCGCACCTGATTCCCTTTGCGTTGGCTTCCGCGTCCGTCAGCCCCACGCTGGCCACCTCGGGGGACGTGAATACCGCGCGAGGGACCTCGCTGAAGTCTATTCTCTTCTTGCTGTCCCGGAAGGCGTTGTTGACTGCGACCGCACCCTCCTTCGCAGCGATTGTCTCCAGCATCGGTTCCCCGATGACGTCTCCCGCAGCCCACACGTGGGCCGACGAAGTCTGCATCTCTTCGTTCACCCTGACGAAGCCATCGGCGTCTAACTCCACCCCGGCCTTCTGCGCGTCCAGATGCGCGGTGTTCGGAACCCTGCCTGTGGCGAACAGCAGCTGATCAGCCCGGAATTCCCTCTCGCGGCCGTTGACCGTGCAGCGAACGATCCGCGTTTCACCTCTCTGGGCTACCTCCTTGAGGTTTACCCCGGTCTGTATTTCGATGCCCTCGTCCTTCAGGTATCCTGTCAGTGCGTCCGAGATTTCAGGCTCGGACTCGGGGAGAATTCTCTCGCTCCGCTGGAGCACTGTCACCTCCGTTCCGAAGTGGGAGTACATTTGGGCGAACTCGAGCCCCAGGGCCCTGCCGCCCACTACGATCATCGATCCTGGGAGTTCCTTGAGGCTCAGTGCCTCTTCGTTCGTCAGGTATTCCACGCCCTCGGCGCCTTTCACGGGGGCCGGCTTGGCCTTCGCGCCGGTGGCGATCAGGAACCTCTTCGCTTTGAGCACCTGGTCGCCTGCCTTCACCTCGTTCTCAGAAACAAAACGTCCCCTTTCGGGCACGTACTCCACGTTTGGAAGCCCCTTGAGGACGTCGACGTACTTCTCCTTCCTGAACTTCCTGACCAGGGCGTCCTTCTCAGCAATCATTTTCCTAAAGTCAAGTTTGGTTCTGCCGTATACGATAGCGCGAAAGGCGGACCGGGCCGGTTCGTGTAACGCGTTCCCGACCGTGATTAGGTTCTTGCTCGGCACACAGCCGACGTTGACACACGTACCCCCGATTGTCGCCCCCCGGGTCGCCTTCCCGCCCACCATCACCGTGTTGATGCCAAGCTCATCCGCCTTGATTGCGGCGGCGAACGCAGCCGAGCCCTGTCCCAGAATGATTAGGTCGTATGTTTTCAAGGCGATTTACCGTTCCAGCACGTCACAGGTCAGGAGGTTCTCGGCGTACTTGTTGAGATGCTTCTCGGCTGTTTCCAGCATTGGAAGGACCGTCTCCTTATTCAAGGAGTAGACTCTGGATTTGCCCTTTCGTTCTACGCTGACCAGCCCGCAGAATGCAAGGCATCTTAGATTATGCGAGACGTTAGTCTGCTCCAGGCTGAGGTCCTCGCCGATCTGCATTACGGTCATGTTCGCGCGCTCCCTCAGGGCTTGGAGTATCTTCACCCTCGTAGGGTTGGCAAAAGCTTGGAACAGGAGTGAGTACGGCTTGGTCTCGATTGCTTGGATTGACATGTGCGTCATATGACATTGATGTCATATAAAGGCCTTTTGGGGGTGATGAGAATCCCTAGCTGACAGAACATGGTAGGGCCCATTCCAATCTTGATCGTGTCTAGGGACGGGCTACAACGCTCAAACCAGCGTTTTCGGGACGCGTTGGCAGCTCGCATGCCGCCCTCAGGCTGCGTTCCTGCGTAAATGTGGTGAATGCGAGCAGGGCCAGGGAACCCAATTTTATCGGAATCTGGTAGTCATAGAAAATAATCCCGAGCGTAGCGAGCGCCCCTCCGGCGCCTCCGGCGATTGCGAGGAGCGGAACCAAGTAGTAGCATGGACATGCCCCCGCCGCGAAAGCTGCTGCCACACCCAGGAGACCTGTTCTTCTGTGGGCGCCCCTTTGTCTTGGGAATGCTCTGATTTCATAAACCGATAGGGTCAGGACGATTCCGGAGAGGCTGGAAATCACCACGTCTAGCAGGAAGACTGGCAGCCTGCCCGCGCCTACATAGAGGACGAGAAAGGGGGACAGAAAATAGAATTCGTCGAAGTACAGAAAGATCAGTGAAAAGAGCATTGCAATCACGAAGCTCGAGATGGCGGGCGCGGGTCTTCTTAGGACGGAGGCTATCTGGACCGCCAGGGTCAGCTGCCCCCGAGGCTGGTGATCGCCTGCTGGAAGACGCTTTCAGGCTGAGGCCCGGAAATTGTGATGTACTGTCCCGTGGGGCTGACGACGAAGAACGTGGGGGTGCCCTGCACCCCAACTTGCAGGCCAGCCTGATAGTTCGAGTCTATCAAAGAATTATACTTCCCGCTGTTCATCGACTGGGTAAATTCGGTGACGTTCAGCCCGAGCTGCTGGGCGAATCTGACCATCAACTGCTGCGTGACCCACCCAGAGTTTGCCTGACCCTGATTGGCGTAAAGCAGGTCGTGAAACTGCCAGAACTTTCCTTGCTCCCCGGCGGCATAGGCGGCGTTGGCAGCGAGCCTTGAATCCGAGTCATAGATGATGAAGTCCCGCCAGACCAGTTTTGCTTTGCCTGTATCAACGATGTTCTGTACGATTGCCTGCCCCTGGGTTTTGAACCAGTAGTCGCATGAAGGGCACTGGAAATCGCCGAACTCGTAGATGGTAAACTGAGTGCCCGACGTACCGAGGACAGGGTTCTGAGCAGATATCGAGAGAGGGAAGGTCTTGCCGCCGGCGCCCGACCCCTGTGCCAAGTATGCAGCGGCGACTGCGATTCCGACTACGATTGCCGTTGCCAACAGGTAGACGAATTTGCCTTTTCTGCGGTACCGGCGATTTCTCTTAACCAAGAAAAACCAGCTTCCAATCGGTTTACTGGGTTTCCTGTGCTTATATGAGAACGGTTTAACGTTTCAACCGGTCGCTAGGGCAGACGAATCTCACAGTGCAGTAGTCTTTCATCTCATGCCTGACCCACACCCAGGTTTCGCTGAGGGTTGTCCCTTGACACTTCAAGGCTGGGCCTTGGTAAGGGCAGCCATCAGTACCTGTAGGAATCCTGTTCTTCTTCCAGGGCGACCCCAAGCCCGGTCGCCACCCGATTCACGAAATTGAAATAGCTCGCTACCAAGTTGAGTTGAAGGATTTCCTCGTCTGTCAATCCTCCCTTGCGAAGTTCGTCGATGTCTTTCTGAGTCAGGGAACGCGGATCCCTCGTCAGGGCTAGGGCGTAATCTACCATCGCCCTCTCCTTTGGCCCGAGCGCAGCTTGCCTTGGATCGGTCGCAAGTTTGGCGGCGAGCCCTTCGTCCATGTGCTTGGCAAGCGCCGCCGAATGGTGCGCGACACAATAATGACAGTCGTTTTCGGCGGAGACTGCCACAGCGATCATCTCCCTCTGTTGCCTACTCAGTTTCCCCTTGCTGAACATCAGATTCAGGTACAGGTCCAGATGCGCCGCCAACGAACTTGGGTCCAGACTCTGAACCTTGAAGATGTTGGCCACCCTTCCTCTAGTTGTCGTCACCTTGCCATAGACCAACCTCAGTTCTCCTTCTGCATCTCCCTCGCCTATCGTCCTGATCCATGCCATGCTCTGTCCCTGTCCAAAGGGAGTTAAATCCGCAGCGTCCCCAGAGAACGCTTAAGCCGAAGTCGGAGAACTGGGGATCTAGAATGCCTCATAGGATCTTTGTCTTCTCCGGCGGCTGCAGGCTCTGCGAAGATGCGGCGGACATCGTCGAGCTTGGCAAGTGCAAGGAATGCAAGATGGAGGTCCTGCGCGTCGACGCCAAGGAGAACAGGGCCCTGGTCAAGAAATACGACATCAGCGCCGTCCCTTCGATTGTGATCGACGAAAAGATCAAGGTCGTCGGCGTGCCGACGTTCCCATGGTTCTGTGGGGAAGAGTTCTACGGCAAGCTTGAGAGAGAATATCCACTACGGCCTCGGTGAGGTGGCTGTCTCGCCACCGGACAGGGTGTTCACACGAAACCGCTCTCTGTGAGCCTCGTGACTACGCCGTTCCAGAATCTCTGGCTCATGACGAACAGGGCACCCACGGCGCAGAGCGCCGCTCCTCCAACCACCGCGAATGTAGGTGAGATGGTCGCCGCCGAGACAAGGATGAACGAACCGCCCACCGGCAGAGCGGTGGCCAGCTGTTTCAGGCTGAACTGTGCGGGCATGGTCATGTCATCCCCCTTGACCTGGATTGGCGCGACGTAGGCCGAAAAGAGCACCTCGATGACGTAGGTCCCAGGTATCACCACGGTGACCACCACGAGGGCGCCCAGGGCCTCAACGTGCCCAAGGGCCAGGAGGGCCACATCTGCGACTGCGAAGGGCGCCAGTATTGTGAGCAGCGACAGGAGCCTCGACGCGATGAGGTGCCTGAAATACGTGGCAGCGGGGAGCGAGGCCAGGGACAGCCATGTCCTCTCGTTTGTGATCGCCGACTGCGAAAGAAAGAAAGCAAAGAAGACCAGGCCGATGGATGCGAAGACCTCCGGGAGTCCGAAGCCCTTGGTGATGGTTTTCAGGAGCGCGGCGACGAAATATGCGGCAGCCGCACCAGAGGTCACGGCCACGACCCACCGCGTCTTCACCCGCCTCGAAACGTACCTCGACGTCCCCGCCATGTTCATCCTGCCTGCCAGCGATATGCTGCTCAGGTTCATCGAATAGATTGCTCCCTTGGGGCTCTTTCCTACGTAGCTGTTGGGCGACTTGATCTCCGTCGACGTCGACCTGACCATGCTCCTCATCATGTCGAGCTCGATCCTCGATAGGCCTCTGAAAGCGGCGGCCAAGGTGACGGCCGCCAGCAATACCAATGTCGCTGTGCCCGAGTAGACGTCTCCGTTGAAGGCAGACCCGGGCGTGAACGGGATTTTGGCGAACGCGAGCAGGGTCCAGAGCGCCAGCCCCAAGGAGAGGGCGAGTCTGGTCCTCGTCTGAATGGAGGGAGCGATCACCCCCAGCGCGGTGAAGATCAGGGCGAGGGCCACCATGTCTGCAATAAGGAAGGCAGACGTAAACCCCTGAGCGAGGTAGCCGAACATGAGCAGCACGGTGGTGCCGAAGGCGATGAACTGTGCGAAGAAGATGGATATGGAGAGATCCCTGGTGCTCAGGGGCAGAGTGAAGAGATAGTCTCTGTCAGACTTCAGGACCATTATGCCGCCGGTGGCCAGGGTCATCGCCAGAAAGAGGGCGACGATGGCGACCACGTAGTATCCGAATATGAAGCTCAGGCCCTGTGGGGGTATGATCGCAGATATGACGACCGAATAAGTGAACAAGATTGCGATGAGTATCAGGAAAGGCCTCGAGAAGCGCGTCCTTACTACGAACTTCAGGAGTTTAGGAAGCACCGGTCATCATCCTGGCCACGATCTTCTCGATGGGCTCCTCCGGGGACCCCTTCTTCCTGAGTTCTTCGATGGTGCCTTCCCACAGGAACATCCCCTTGGAGATCATCACGACGCTGTCAGTCAGCCTGTCAGCTATCGACATTATGTGAGTGGAGACCAGGTGTGTGCCTTCCATCTTGTCGAGGAGGGTGATCACCTTTTCCTGCGTCGGTATGTCCAGATAATTCAGCGGTTCGTCGAGGAGGAGGACCTTCGGGGAGTGAATCAACGCGAGTGCGATAGCCAGCTTCTGGGTGTTGCCCCTCGACAGCCTCCCAACGTTCGCCTTCTCATATTGCCTGAGGTCTAGCTCGTCGAGGAAATAGTCTGTGCGGCCCTTCACGTCGGCCACGCCTCTCAGGGCGCCGATGTACTCGAGGTTCTCTCTGACGGAGAGCATTCTGTAGGGGAGGGCGTCCTCCGGGAGATAACCGACCACAGACTTCGATTCCTTGCTGTCGGGAGAAGAACCCAATATCTTGACGTATCCGGTGTCGGGCCTGAGGGACCCCACCAGGAGCTTCAGGGTGGTCGACTTGCCTGCCCCGTTCGGCCCTAGAAGTGCGAACCTTCCTCCCACCGGGATCTCGAAGGTAAGGTCGCTGAGAGCAGGCATGGAGCCGTAGGACTTGCTGACGTGGGTAAGCTCGATGCAGTTTTTCGAGTTCCCGCCAGGAGCGATCAATGGGGCGTTTTCACCCCGGACCGGGTGGGTGTATAAACCGACCCGTGTCCACTTCATAGGGCGAAGAACTCGGCTCGCCTGACTCCGCGTTTCTCCATGACGCCAGATCCGAGGTTTATCTAACGGGGGCGTCCGGGCCCGCCTGCGTTGGAAGAGGGATCCCTCAACCTGCTGAAAGAGCTCTCGGAGTCATTCGGGCCATCAGGCTTCGAAAGGGAGACGGCGGGCATAGTGAAGCGCGAGGCCCAGAAGTACGCCGACGAGATTTCATTTGACAAGCTCGGCTCGGTCATCGCCAAGAAGAAAGGGACGACAGACTCTCCGAAGATACTCTTGGCCGGACACATGGACGAAGTCGGCTTCGTGGTCACCGGGGTCGACGGGCAGACGGGCTTCGTCACATTCAGTCAGCTCGGGGGCTGGTTCGATCAGGTCCTCCTGGGGCACAGGGTCACCGTAAGGACGGCGAGGGGGGACGTTCCGGGGGTCATAGCCGCCAAACCTCCGCATCTGCTTTCGCCGGAGGAGAGGGACAAGGTGGTCAAGAAAGACTCGATGTTCATTGACGTTGGTTCCACCAGCAAAGACGTGACCGAGAATGAGCTCGGAGTGAGGATTGGAGACCCGGTGGCTCCCCAGGCGGACTTCACGATGACGAGGGGAGGGAAGATCGCGATTGGGAAGGCCTTCGACGACCGTGTAGGGACATTCGTGGGGTTGGAGGTGCTGCGGGGGCTGAAGGCGGGGGGCGCCAGTCACCCCAACACGGTCTATGTCGCCGGGACTGTGCAGGAGGAGGTGGGCCTGAGAGGCGCCTCCACCGTGGGGAATGTGGTCGAGCCTGACCTGGCCTTCGCACTGGAGGTCGACATAGCCGGGGACGTCCCCGGGATAAAGAAGAACGAGGCTCCGACTAGCATGGGGAAGGGCCCGAGCGTGCTGGCCTATGACGCCACAATGATCCCGAACCAGGCGTTCAAACAGTTCGTGATAGACACGGCCGAGGAGCAGAAGATACCCTACCAGCTTTCGGTGGTCGCCGCGGGAGGTACAGACGCGGGGAAGTTCCATGTCGTCAGGGCGGGGGCCCCGTCGATCGTGATAGGGGTGCCCACCAGGCACATCCACTCTCACGCCGCCATCGTGGACCTGTCGGACATCGACAACGCCGTGAAGCTGGTCCTGGCCCTGATCAGGAGGCTGGACGGGACGACGGTCAAGGGATTCACGCAGGTCTGAGAGCGGTCTTCCAGCGAGCGACAAGGTAGGAGACCATTCCTCATGGGTCTCGCCCCTTCCAAACGTATAATTATCGTAGGTAGGCGTCGCGCCTTATGCCTTCCTCCTACGAATCAGAATTCAAGTCTGTGACCAGCAAAGTGCGTTCTCATGAGAGATGGTTCTCTGAAAGCCTCCCCATGATAGCAAGCGAGAACCTTGCTTCGGAGCCCGTGAGGAAGGTGCTGTCTTCCGACCTGGGGCACAGGTATGCCGAAGGCTGGCCGGGGGAGAGAGTCTACGCTGGGTGCAGATACATCGACCAGATCGAACTCCAGGCGATAGCCCTGGGGAAGAAGCTCTTCAGGGCAGACCACATCGACGTCAGGCCGGTGTCGGGGGTGAACGCGAACCTGGCCGTGTACTCCGCGCTGAGCAACGCGGGGGACACCCTGATGGCGCTCTCGGTCCCCAACGGAGGGCACATCTCTCATGGCAAGAAGGACTTCGGCGGCTCGGCCGGCCTTGTCCATTCGCTGGAAGTGGCGTACTTCGCCTTCGACAAGGACGCGATGAACATAGACGTTGACGAGACCAAGAAGCGGATAGCCGCCCTGCCCTCGTTGAAGCTTGGTATGTTCGGGTGCAGCCTTTTCCTATTCCCTCACCCGGTGAGGGAACTGGCGCAGGCGATCCATGACAAAGGAGGGGTCGTGTGCTATGACGCGGCCCACGTCGCCGGGCTGATCGCCGGGGGACAGTTCCAGGACCCGCTCAGGGAGGGGGCGCAGGTGATGACCTTCAGCACCCACAAGGTGCTCTTCGGCCCGCAGGGAGGGGCCATCGCCTCGAACGCTGAACTGGCGGAGCCGCTCAAGAAGGCCGTCTTCCCTGGTACCGCCAGCAACCACCACCTGCACCACGTGGCGGCCAAGGCGATGGTCTTCGCCGAGTTCCTGCAGTTCGGGCGCAGATATGCGAAAGACGTGGTGGGCAACGCGCAGTCGCTTGCAGGCCGCCTGGCAGACCTCGGGGAGAATGTGCTAGGAGAGAAGAACGGGTACACAAAGTCACATCAGGTCGCGCTGGATGTGACCAGATACTCCGACGGAGGGATAATCGAGAAATTGCTGGAGGACCAGAACATAATCGTGAACAGGGAGCCTATCCCCGGAGACCTGAAGGCGGGGAGGCACTATATGAATCCGGGCGGGATAAGACTCGGCGTGGCCGAGCTGACCCGGCTGGGGATGGGCAAGTCGGAGATGAAGGAGGTCGCCGAGCTGGTGCATATTGGGCTGACCGGCACCAAGAAACGCGAAGTGGTGGCCAGAATCAAGGAGTTGAGGAAAGGGTTCCAGAAGGTCAAGTACTCGTTCCGAGACTCCCCGGCCTACTCGTTCAACTAGCCACCTGAGGCTTCAGGAAGTCCGTCAGCTCCAGCTGGTCTGCCTTCCTCGGCCCATGGAATAGCTGGTCGAGCTCTCTCTGCAGCATGTCCAGCCGGCTCCTGAGGTATGGGTCCACATCGTAGTCCCGCGCTAGCCTCTGGGCGATGTGCAGGTACTTCTCCACGGAGGCCCGTGTGAGGGTGCCTCTGATCTCGCCGCCGCAGCTGGGGCACCTGGCCGAGAGCGGAGGCCGTCTCAAGGTCATCCCGCAGCTCTTGCATTTGAAAGCCTGGGTCGCGTACTTCTTCGCGTTCCCCATTATGTCTCTGATCAGGTGGGTCTTGATTATCGACTCGACCACGTCGCGGGTAGACACCGCTTCGATCAATGACGCGACCTCTATCTGCTTCGAGATCTTCTCGTTCAACGTCCGCAGGGTCGAGTAGGAACCCCGCGCCCTCTTGATCGTGATCGCGCTGGTGGGATGGGTGAACCCGTAGTTGTAGAACTGGGTGTCGCTTTCGAGCCGTGACCCAATCCGCTCTATCAGCGAGGCGACAGACGCGGCCGGAGGGGTGCTCAGCGTCTTTTCGTAGAACTCTATGGGGTAAGACGACGCGATGTCGAAGTTGTGAGCCTGCTCGTCCACCTCCGCCGGGAGTATGACTGGCTGGATGAGAAGAGGTGTGTCCATGTAGCCCCCGATCTGAGCGGGGATGTACTGCAGGGAGAAGTTGAGAAGCGTGTCCATGAGCAGGAGGAGCGAGTCGCCGTCCCCGTCGCAGTCGCGCCTCTTTGCCGAGTGCCAATAGGGGTTCGCGAGGCAGACCTCGGTCGCTGAGAAGCCGACTATCCTCCCGGCGACCCCGACCGATGTGTGAGGAGCCAGTCCGATGACTAGCCTGCCGAGCAGGTCGTTAGGTGAGTTCGCTCGATAGAAAGGCTCCAGGTCGTAGAGGTTCTGGAGCTCGTCGTCGACGCACTGCGCCATCCTGACTAGGTCTTTGCCTATGTCTGCCGGGACCACGATGTCCTGCGGCAGTAGTTCGAGTACCTGGTCGTCCCTCGTCAGAGGCTCGCCGCTTATGTCGAGGGCGTACCCTAGGCGGACGAGAGTGGGGACGTCCCCTTTCACGTCCCGGGGACGGAAGTGTGTCAGCGGCTCGTTGGTCGCGTCGATCCTGAGGGTCCCGTCCTTGTAGACGTAGGTGTCGTGCCTGCTCCTGATGATTCCCTTTTCGAGGGCCTCGGGGACCTTTGAGACGCTGGTCAAGCCCCTCACCCCCTTGACCGGCTTGGCCGTGCTGTGGGGTATCTTCATCCGTATGGCCTCCAGCCTCGCCCGGAAGTCATAGTTCATCCTGGAGTACGAGAGTGTCTTCGTCTTGCAGTTGGGGCAGACTATCTCTTCGGTCGTGGTCCTGCACCTCGGGCAGGCCATGAACGACTCGGTCTCTTCGCCACATACTTCGCAGGTCTGACAGAGCCTCCTCTCGTTGCACTTGTGGCAGTAAAGGTTGACGACCTCGATCTCTGCCCTGCCTGTCTTCGCCGCGGCGAAGACGTCGCGCATCGCGCCCCCCTCGTAGCCGACAGGAAACAATGCGTGGACCGGAGGTTTCATCCTCCTCACCATCGCCTTCTCGGGCCTGCCGACCCTGATGCCTATGGTGGTCGTGCTCTGGCGCTCGAGCTTCATCCCCGAAAGGCGTTTGACGTAATCTGGCTCTTCCGGCGGGACCATGAACTCCGGTTCTCCCAGCCTCAGCAGCGTGCGGAGGATCAGGGCGGGCTCGCCGCTTACGATGGCGCTGTCCCCCTCTATCCTGTGCTCGATCAGGCATGTGTTGAGTATCCAGCGGGTCTGTGGGACGGCGACGTTGATTACGATGTTCAGTCCCTCGAGTCTGGAGTTCTTCCTCAGCTCAGCCAGCTCGGAGGAGCCGACCCTGTCGAAGCGAGGCGTGTGCGAAGGGTAGAGGGGGATCCCGAGCGACTGTGAAATCGCGATGGCCTCGGCCGCGGATGGGGCCAGGGTCGGCGAGGCCGCCAGCTCGGATGCTCTTTCATGGGACACGCCTGCCAGCGCCAGCATCTCGGCCGCTCCGGGTATTCCCTCGAGGGCGCGCTTGAAGTCCTGCACCCACCACTCGGGGACATAGGGTGAAGGAGGGAGGGCCCTGTTGTTCTCGAGGAAGTCCCCATAGCTGATGAGCACGTCCCCCAGATCGATGATCTTCGCCATGGCGTCGTGGATTTCTTCGGCCTGGCCTACGGTCGAGACCCTGATTACGCTCCCGTCCTTCATAAGCACGGTCGGGCCCTCGATGGAGTCGACGAAGGCGATGGTCGCGGCCTTCCCGGGCATGTCGACTTTGACCTGGGTCCCTGTCACCACCGGGTAGTCGAGCAGTGTGGCGACGGCCGGGTGTATGCCTATGGTCGAGAGCCCGGTGTTGATGGACCTCCCGTAGCGGAGCCTGAAGCCGCCCTTGCTCCTGGGCATCGAAAGGACGGCCCTCCCAGAGATGACCTCCTCGAAGTGGGCGCCGGCCTTCTCAGTCTCGTTGGTCGTCTGCTGGGTCCCTCCCTTCAGCTCCGCGAGGAACTCCCAGCCGGCGATGTTGAGGCTCGCGAGCTTCTTCGATAGCTTGTTGGCGCGGCCGATGACGCCGTCGTTGAGCACCCTGAGCGCGCCTCCCCTGAGTCTGTCTGTCGCGACGCGCTTCATGTTACGGTGGACCACGACCTCGATGGGGTCGGTCTCGATTCCGTCTATCTCGACCGGGAGGTTGGAGATGGCGCGTCTGATGTCATCGTCCGTCACCTTGTACTGGAAGTTCCCCACATCCCGCTCGTAGATCCTGAGCTCCTCTGCGAACCTGTCGATCTCCTCCTGACGGGCCCTGTAGTTGCTCAGGCCGAGCTTCTTGGCGGTAAGGTCTGCTATGACAAGGGAAAACGCTGCCTCGGTCCCTCCCGCGGAGCGCATGGGGCCCGCGTAAGAGATGGAGACGTAGTCGGTGTTGTCGTCGTTCTGCTTTATCGTGACCCCGGAGATCCCCTCGAGAGGAGCCACGGTCACCCCGTCGGTCATGACCGCGAGGCCTGCACGGACGCCGTAGCTCAGGGCCTCGTGCCGCTCCAGGGCCCCGAACTTGCCCAGGGCTATCTCCTGGGATATGGTGAGGGCCGCCCGCTCCTTGGAAGTGGTATGAAGCAGCTCCCTGAGCCTGTCGACGAGTCCCTCGAACTGGTCGAGGCGGAGCATCTGGTTGACCCTGTCGGCGAGATCGAAGACAGTCTTGCTCTCTACGATGTAGGTGGGGTCGTGACCCTTGGACCTCGCGGTTGAGGCTGTCCTGTGGGCTGCCTCGAATTGGGAGAGGATGTCCTTGTAGTAGGGACCGAACTTTGCAGGGAAAGGGGCGAGGGTCTTGACGCGCTCCCATGCGAGGTCGGCGGAGAAAGACAAGGCGGGACGTTCGTCCTGAAGATGGTCTTAAGGCGTTATGTTCCGCGTGTCAGGAAATCAGTCAGCCCGTCCAGCCCGTCGAACATGAGGTCGGGGTTCTCGGCCCGAAGCCTTGCCACCTGAATCGGCCCCCGGGCCAAAGCTATCGAAGAGACCCTCGCGTTCTTCGCAGCCTGGATATCTGCGGGCGAATCCCCGACGTAAACCGCGCTCTCCGGAGAGATGCCAAGTGCTCCCAGCGTCTTATCTAGCATGAAAGGCGAAGGCTTCAACTCCTCCTTCCTGGCACCGAAGATCACCGAGTCGAAGAAAGTCACCAGCCTGAACTTTTCAAGCTCCCCATCGACCCGGCCCTTCGACCCGTTCGACACCAGGGCGAGCCTGAAGCCGGACTTCTTCAGGGCGGTGAGGCACCTCATAGCGTCGGTGTGAAGTTGTGGGTCCTCTTCCTCGTAGAGCCTGACCCACTCGCTGTCGACCTCCTTCCAGAGTTTTTCTGGCACCCCGATCCTCTGGTAGAACTCGTACCAGTTCGGGCTCTGGACCGCGAGGAACTCTTCCTGCGTCAGACGCCTTGTGCCTATCCGAGCGAATATTTTGTCGTAGACGTTGAAGGCTGCTCCGAGGGAATCCATGAGGACGCCGTCCCAGTCGAACATCACTGCCTTGGGTTTCACGTCAGGAGCCCGGTCGGACCACGGAAAATAAGTGATGTCCTGCCGCTCTGGCGTGTTGTCTGACCCTAAGCCCGCCTTCCGCCCACGTAGGTCAGGACATACGGCGCCAGCGCGGCCATCAACTTGCTCTCCGCCTTCTTCCTATGCTCCTGGAACGTCGTCCTCGGCACACTGAGCGACTCGGCTATCTTTCCGGTGGATGTCCGTCTGGGGAGCCTGTAGTAGCCCAGCTCCATCGACGTCGCCAGCGCGTTAAGCTGCATCGGAGTCATGCCCGAGAGCGGGTCAACCAGCGGCACGAATGACGCCCGCCCGAGAGAACCGGCGTCTATCTGCTTCTGGCTGGCTATCTCGGCGTCGCCCTCTCTGCGGAACCTCGCCAGCAGGCGCTTTGGGGCCCCCTTGTCGAACGCTATGATGTGGTAGGCCTCCCACTCGCCCTGGTATCTTATCGGAGGCACGAAGAGGCAGTCGCTGGACATCACCATCTCCACCGTCGAGGCCCTCCTCTCGCAGGCGCAGGTCATGATCATGAACTGGTAGCTCTTCCCGTCGGAGGACCTGCGGAGTATCTTCGACCCCTTCTTCTTTGCGAGGGAATCCAGCTCCCTGTTCATGCGCGGCCAGTCCTTGCGGTCGTTGGACCTGACATCCAGGAACTCCCTTTGGAAGTTGTCCCACAGGAGGAGCCTCGCGGCCGGGAATTTCTTCGCAATGTCGCTGTACGGGCACTGGTGCCGGAACTTCAGTTCAATCTCGAACATCGGGTCGTCGATGCAGCTTCTGGGGATTTAAGGGTGGAGCCGTCAAGTGACGGTATCGGTTGAACCGGGTTGGTAAGAAGTATTGTTGCCTCGAAACCCTATGCCTTTTCCAGTGTGACCCTCTTCTTCTCTTCGTCCACCTTCACAATGACGATGTCCTTCGGCTTGAACGGAAACCCGCTGTCCCTGGCGACCTCGACTGGGATGTAGACTAGGAAGTTGTCGTAGGCCTTTTTCGAAGTCTTCCTCCTTAGATTGATGAACCGCCCCTTCCCCTCTAGCAATTTGCTATTGCCCGTTGCTATTGCAAGTCGCGCGCTTAACAGGATTTTCGCATTGTGTGAAACTATAGTTCGTTACTATACCAATATCCATTAACTCGGGCATCCAACACAATGTGCGGGGTAGGACAGCGTCATCGTCAGCCGACATTGAGAGTGAACAGTGCGACATCTGCACAATATTCGGTGAGGAGTACATAAGGGCCCAGAAGCTTGGAGAGCTGGAGAGGGCGGAGCTGATTCGTCTAGTGCTCGACGGTCACAAGCAGACAATGCATTCGTTGTCGAATCGGGTCCAGATCAATGGTTGAGGTTGGTCGGTGGATCCTGGCTACCCATGGGAATTCCAAGTTTAGGTGGAACACAACCTCATTGAAATACCGCTTCGACATCGAGCGCGACTAGACTAGTGTGTAATAGTTGTCGAAACTTTGAGCTCGATCCGGCCATGTCCTCCGGGATGTCGCTGAAGACGGGGCGTATGAATTGCAAGTGCCAAGCTGGGTGTTCACGAATAGTCGAGGGCCTCTGCGGCGACTGCGGGCACTACGTTCTGACTTGACATGGCTGCTTGACCGGTTTCGCCATGAAGTTAGGGTCGGATCAAAGTTCAACAGCCGCTTCGCGAGGATGCTGAGGAACAGCCCGGATCCTTGGAAGTGGATTTCATTATCAATGGGCGATAGAACTTGGCGTTGAAGTAGTACAGGCCGGTGGACGAGGTGAGGCACATAGCAAACCCTTACACCTGTTCTCAAATCGCGAACGTTTGTTCTTGAGGCTAGGGCTATGTAGGATGTGGTGCAGGGAGAGCCATGAAGAAATCGAGGGGAGTATCGCCGCTCCTGGCGGCCTTTGCACTTGTCGGTCTCGTGGGACTGGGATTGGCCTTCCTGTACGTGCCATCGCATACACTTCCACCCAACGCATACGGCATGGTTGAGGGCGTCGTGTCAGTAGGTCCTTCCCAGCCGGTCTGCCGGGTCGGGGAGTCATGCAATGTGAACATGACCGGCTACAGCCTGATATTCACATGGCAGTGCTACGGATTGTGCCCGGCACTCTCCAGGCCTGTGGCGCTTGGAGCCGACGGGCGATACGCCGTTTCCTTACCCGTCGGGACATACACCGCATCGCTGAGCTCCTGTCCTTGGCTCGGGTGTTCATCCGCTCTCCCCAGGACAGTCACGGTCGATTCCGGCCTGACAACCACACTGAACATCACGATTGATACTGGGATCCGTTAGAGAATACCCAGCTTCGCTGTTTTAGCGAGCTATGCCGCGCATCAGATCGTGAATCCTGAGATGGTCCTCGTACTGATTTTGAGACGTCGTCAGAAAGCCGCAGTCAGGGCACTGAAGCAGGTTGGGCGGGAGGACGCTGGACACCTTCTTCTCCTGGGCAGAGACAACCGCGGAGGAGTGGACTACGATCAAGTTGCCTTTGTCTTCTACACTGTAGGCGGACGCATCCTTGCGGCCTGACAGGTATGACACCACCATGGACTGGATCCGTGCGATGCCTAGCTCTGGACCTGACAGCGTATCGATCGCTATGTCTTTGCCGTCGAGGAGGGCAATGCCTTTGCCGCCGAGACCATCCGAAATCGCTTCGGCCAGGCCCAACTTCGTCATGCCGCTCAGGTCGGAGCAATCCACCTTGATCATCGGCTTCGCAGGAAAGAGGCTCACCGAGCAATTAACAGTATCGCAATGCAATTCCTTGGTCTCTGGTGGAATGTCCTAGTCTTTTTTCAGCTAAGAATAATTCAGCAAGGCCTATATTGTCAGCCATCGTTTAATGTGAATGGTTTCTGATGGTATCCGAAAAGACGCTGCGGTTTCAAAACAAGAACCAGGACCTTGACCAGCTCGCTCAGCGGCTGAGCCAGCAACTCCAGTCGGAGGGGTACAAGACCCAATCCGCCAACCCCCCGATGGGAAGGGTGATCCAGGCGCAGAAGGCAGGGATATTGCGGGACATCATCGCGGCGGACAGGGCATTCACCATAATGATAACTGGACAGCCGAATGACTTCACGGTCCACATCGGCATCGGAAAGTTCGTCCAGAACCTGGCGGTCGCCGCGGCGGAAACGATACTCCTGACAGAGCTGTTCCTCGTCGTCGACGTCCCGGAGATGCTGTGGACCCGCCACGTCGAAGGGGAGCTCGTCAAAGAGATCAACCAGACAGTGGGTTAAGAAGCGCCAGTCTCGGCAGGTCCCTGACGCCCTCCCAACTCCAGGATGGGGCTTATAAGGGGCGGACGAGATTATTGATTGTATGACCGGAGAAAAGCCACTTCAGCAGGAATATCAGTTCTACCTTGGGAGGAAGCCGGAGCTCCTGAGGCAGGCCCCGGGCAAGTTCGCCCTGATCAAGGGGGAAACACTCGTGGGGACATACGACACGGACGCTGACGCCTACAAAGTGGGGCTTTCGAAGTTCGGAAACGTCCCGTTTCTGATTATCAGAATTCAGGAGAAAGAGGAACAGACCTGGACTCCTATCCTGGAGCTCGGCCTGCTTCGTGCCAATCCTTAACCGAATATTCCCGCCTCAGCCTGGCAACCTCGGTCCGGGCGGGCTTCAGCAGAACGGCCCTACGGTCGAGGCAGAGGTCGCCGTCCCCTCAGCCCTCGAGCAACTCTTGAGACAGAAGGGTCAATCTGTTCCCCCTCCAGTGAAGGGAAACGTCCTTGTTGACACAGGCGCGACGATGAGCGCCGTCGACGACTCCGTCATCAGGGCGCTGGGAGTCTCACCGATTGGGGTGATCAACACAGGCACGGCAGGCGGGCCTCAGACCCAGAGCCTTTACCCAGCGCGATTCATCCTCCAGGTCGTCGGGTGGACGTTCGAGTTTGGCAGGGTGACCGGCGCCAACCTTTCCGGAACTGGGTTGGTCGCCTTAATCGGAAGAGATGTGTTGAGTTCCATGCTTCTGGAGTACAACGGACCTCTGAGAGTATTCACACTCGCCATCTGAGGAGGGGATAGGTTGGCGAGGGCAAGGCAGGGGATTCTGGTCGGTCGGTTCGCGCTAATGTTCCTCTTTCTATACGTAGCATTCGACGCGGCTTCTTTCCAGACCCTCTCGAGACTGCTTCCAGGCCTTGCCGCAGGGCCCGGTGGAGGCTGGTGGCAAGTAGCGGCTGATGTAGGCCTCGTATCTGTGGTCCTGGCCGCCATCGCTTTCGGGCTTCACCTGATGACCAAGAAACTAGGGAGAAGGGGTGTGATTATCGAGCTTGCCATGGTGGGCCTCGTCTCATTCTTCCTCTTCGCTCCCGTCATCCCATCCCCGACTAATGCTGAGCCTGGGACGTCATGCGTCAACGACGCCTGTTGGCAGCAAGCAGATTACCATTCAGCCTCATACCAATTCTCCTGCATAGGAGGGTCGCTGTCGCTCGCCTCTGACGTCGTTCACAGTTGGTACCTCCCATACGCCGAATGCCTGGCCACACTGCTTTAGCTGGCGAGGAGGCCCTTGACTACCTTCCTCTCGGCCTTCCTCAGATGCTCAGCCAACGTGGATTTGTCAATCTTCAGCAGCCGCGCCATGTCCTCGGAAGAGACTTTTCTCGGGACCTCGTAGTAGCCAAGGCCGTAGGCCGCGACCAGCACCTGCCTCTGCTTGGCGCTCAGCATCGACATCACCGAGTCTGATTTGGGCCCGAACCGCGTCAACGAGAGGACCTTGGGGGCCACATCTCCTGGCCCCGTTCCGCGCAGGAACTCCTGGAGCGCACCCTCTTCCCCCACCAGCACGCACTTCATCCGGTTCACGTCTATGAACTCTGGTGGCTCCACGACGAAGATCCCACGTGGAACCGGCCGACCCTTGGACCTCGAACTCTTGGGATAACTCCCCGAAATGAAGATCACAACGGACCCGTCGTTCTCCTCGTACAAGGCTTCGGCATGGTTGACCGGCCCGTCTCTCAGAAGGTCGTCAATCGTCACTTTCTCGTCGAGGAACCTTACTTTACAGATGACGGCGAAGCCCTCGGAGTCGCACTTGAAGCACTTCAGGGCCTCCACGACTTCCACGTGTCTGGCGTTCCGACCGAAGAACCGAGCCCAGTATTTCTGGTACGGCACCTCTATGACAAGCCGCTTCATTGCCTTCCTTGGCTGGCCGCCCCTCTTTTATGGTTCTGCCCCTCCTGTCTGGTAGTAGGCTAATACGGGCGCCCGATTCAAAGGATGACATGGAACAAACACAAACGGAGAGGCGATCGAGAGAGGAGCCGCTCTCGCAGCTGCTGGACGAATTGGGCTCGGGCCTGCTTTCTCAGCTGGCGAAAATCATGACTCTGCTCGCCGAGGGCCGCCCGGTGGCGATCCAAAGGGTGGCCGACAGGCTACTTCTATCCGAAGAAGATGCGAAGTCCTGGCTGGTCGACTTGGGCGCGGAGTTCGACGCCGCCGGCGACCTCATCGGGCTAGGCCTGACCAGCGTGCCCACTCCACATGCGTTCCGCGTGAACGGGCATGACCTCTACGCCTGGTGCGCCGGCGACACCCTGCTGTTCCCGGCGATCCTCGGAATGACAGCCCAAGTCGAGAGCTCGGATCCGATTTCAGGGGCCAAAATCCGGTTCACAGCCACGCCGCAGGGCGCGAGAGGAGTCGAGCCCCGCACCGCTGTGCTCACCTGGCCCAAACACGCAGACTCGTCCGACATCCGCGGGTCCGTCTGCTACCCGTCGCTCTGGTTTGCCTCGCCTGAGACGGCCCAGAGTTACGCGTCAAAGAACAACGGCCTGACCGTGCGCACACCCGACGAGTTCAACGAACTTTTGAAAATAGTCCCAGAGAAGCTCGGGGCCCAAAGCACGCCAAAAAAGACGAAGGCCGGCCTATCCTGTGCGTCCGCTTCCCCGGAGTGCAGGTGATTCGGATAGCCCGCATAGTAGGCGCGACGGACGAGCGGACGAGGAACCTGGTCGTAGTGGACGGCGGCCAGAAGACCCACGTGCACTGCGGCGCAGACGTACTCCTGAGCGGGCTGTACCAAGATGTGAGCGGGACATCCATCTGCCCGGTGTGCGGGAAGGAGACCCGCATGGTGATTGTAGCCGGCCGCCTTGCCTCGGTTGACCCCCAATCCGCACTACTGCACTACGTCGTCGAAGACCAGAGAAGGTTCAGCATCTGCTGCGAGGCCACGTTCGTCTTCGACAAAGAGGAGTGCCTGAAGACCTGGCTGGGGTCCCACGACGGCGCGTCAGGGAAGACGTCCTCGCTCCCAGAATTCATGAATGAAGCCAGCGCCCGCAGAGGCCCCAGATGACTGGCGGCGTGAGGATCGAAGGCCCCGGTAGCCCGAGAAACGGGGAAAAGGGGTCCGAGACACAGGGTCGACCCCGCCGCCTTGGCCGTAGCCTTCGTTTGCGTGCTTATCCTGGGCTCCGCCCCCAAAATCAGGAATGTCGGTGTGGTAGGAATCAATCAGCAGTAGGAATTATTTAATACCAGGAACTCTGGTCTTCCCGCAATATGGCCAAGGAGGTCGTCGTTACAAGGCGCGGCCAGACAACCATACCAACCGAAATAAGGCGCCGCCTAGGAATCGAAGAGGGATCCAAGCTCAGGGTCGAGACCGAAGGAGACAGGATTGTGCTCGTGAAGATTCCCTCCATCTTCGACCTCGCGGGGACCAGCACGCTCAGCAGGTCCGAGGCGTTCAGGCAACTTGACAAGCTAAGGGAAGAGGGCTAATGCTCTTCGACACGCGTTACTTCTGGGCTCTGTTCGCGTCCAAGGATGGCGACACAACGGGCAGGCTCAGAGGCCTGTTCGACAGGTCCAAGCCCGCATACGCGTCGTCCATCAGCGTCTACGAGGTGTACAAGCTGACCTTGTCGAGCGAAGGGAAAGTGGCCGCAGACCTTCGCGCAGCGACCATCGAAAGGGACTTTGACGTAGTGGACGTCGACACAGACATAGCCCGCGAAGGGGCGGATATCGGCCACCGACTCAAAGTCCCTATGGCTGATGCGTTGATCATGGCTACGGCGAAGAGGCTCCGTGTTGCGTGCGTGACGGACGACCCACACTTCACCGAAGTCAGACGACTGTGGATTTGAAGGCTGCCAGGGCTCAGCCGAGTCGGCGCCGGCCCTCGTCAGTGAGCTGGTAGACAAACGGCTTCGCGGAATCATTGCGCCTCACGAGGCCCATTTCGAACAGTTCCTTCATCATCCGAGCGGTGTGCTCCCTCGATTTCTTCAGGGTGTCCGTCAGCTGGCGGGTGTCCTTTGGGCTCTCTCCGAGCAGCTTCAGGGCAGCCAGTTGCGTCTCGTCCATCTCGAGGCCAATCTTCGCAGGGCTGGCAGGGGCTTGTGATTGCTGTGATTCCTGTGACTCGGGCTGTTGCGGAGTAGGGCCCGGCCTGGTCACAGGGGTTGGTTTCTCCTCTGCGGGAGCGGCTGGCGGGCTAAGGGGAGGAAGAGGGGACAATGAAGCCGGGGCATGGACCTGGGTTGCTGCTATCACTCGAGATTGAACTACTTCGAGCCTTCCCATCATGTCAAGAATCCTCTCATCCTGCTTCCTGAGCCGCTGCTCCAGGGCCCCCCACAAATCGCGCCCCATTTCCGTCGACGAGTTGATCTTCTGGGAGACTTGCCTGTACCTGACTAGCAGGCCGAACGCCAGAGCCACGAAGAAGAAGGAGGTCGCCAGTAGGGCGTAGGTTGTGAGGTCGTCCATTCGGCTCTTGATGTCACGACATCACAGGGGTGATTTAAAGCATCACTTGTCCGAGCCAATCCGAGTTTCGACGTCCTCCAGCGCTAGCTCGAGGCCGTCCAGCGAGATGGGCTTCTGCAGGAGCAGGGCGTCGGACGGCCATTCTTTGATCGTGTCAGCATATGCCGTCAGGAAACATATCGCGAGGCCGGGTTCGACCAGTCTGAGTCGGCGGTAGAGCTCCAAGCCGTCGAAGGGCCTCATCCGCACGTCCAGGACCGCCACATCATAGGAATCTCGCACGAAGTCGGCCAGGGCGGCCGTCGGGTCGTCGTATGCTTGGACGTGGTACCCCCTGGTCCGCAGCCCGGTTTCAAGAGCGTCCTTTACATCCACGTCATCGTCGACGAGAAGTACGCGCATGCGTTGCTGTCTGTTCACCATGAGAAGCCGCCCAGAGCTCTCAAACGATACAGAACAATGTTCTACGTGGATATAACCTAATGGTTACCCAGAGGATACCCATCGACCGGCCCCCCGGCCATTGGCAGATCAGTCCTCGTTCTCTGAGCTAGAACTATCTACGTCGACCCACCATGTTGCCTCACGAGAAAGATAGTCATGTTGAGCCTGGCGCTCGTGGTCGTAGGGGCTGGGTTCGGCCTCGGGGGCCTCATCCTGGGTATTTACAATGGCGGCTCATGCCCGGCAATTTCGTTGGGCGAGCCTCCTGGCTGCGACCACCAAGGGACGCTCTTTGGAGCGACCTTTTGGATAGGGGCTAGTTCCATTGAGCTTGAGATGGTCGGCGCGTACGTCCTTGGGACGGGCCTAGTGGTCTACCTTGCTTCACGGAGCGCATCAAGGAGGCCGATGTGATTATCACATAGCATCACAGGGAGGCGTCTAGTCGAATCGGGGTAACGTCCCTAGCTGCGCTGCCCTTCTGAGCGGTCTCCCGGTGCCTTTCCGCCTTTGAGTAGCTCCTTGATATCTTCGAGGCTCTTCTGTATCTTCTTCAGCGCGTTGTAGAACCAAAAGAGAATGGCGGCGTAGATAATAATCCAGAAGATTGTGATCAGGGAGCTTGCGTCGAACACTGCTTGCCGCGAAGGACCTGGCATGACGAGTCATTGTGAGGTTGCGTTGCTTAAGCCTTAGCCTGGAGATTCCATTCGCCTCACAGGATGATTCTGTCCAGTAGGGCCTGGAGGACCTGCATGAAGCGCTCCTGTTCCTCGTCTGAAAGATCCCCCGTTCCTGATTCCATCAGCTCGAACAATCTCCGCGCGTCTTCGACCTTTAGCAACCCAAGCCAGATGGCAATGACTACGGTCACGAGAGATTCCCTGATGTTGCCCCGGGCCTGAGACACGGTCCGATAGTATGACCCGATGGTGAGAGGCTTCGTGGGAATCCCTTTGGTCTTGCCTTGAGATGCGATTGAAGCAGCCTCTTTCAGTTTGATCTCTCCCAAGGCTACCCTCAGGTAGCTCGTCAACGACTCCAACTGCCTGGGGGTCAGCGATGATTGCTCGACCAGCCTTTCCAGAAAGCTCATCGACTCCTCGTTCAGCCATAATTGTATTAAGGGTTCCCAACAGTGTGTTTACGAAAAAGGTGTATCCCATGCTGTTAGTTGCAAAACTATTGGATTGCCTGCAGACAAATCCCAAGTATCTACAAATAATCTGCAGACACCATGAGACGCTACCTTATCTACTTCAGATAACAGACGAGCGGGCGAGGCAGGTTGGGTAGGAGACGTAAGAAAACGCTTCGAGTCGTCCATCGGACGCTACCGAAGGTATTCGCTTGCCCCAGATGTGGCTTGATTTCCATTCGCATCACATCAGACCAAGATCAGGCATCACAGGACTTCGTGTTCAAAGTCACGTGCGGCAACCCTAATTGTCCACTCCACGCGGGCAGGGAGATGCGGTACCAGTTCAAGCGAGCAGACATTGACGTCTACAACACCTTCGTCGACGACTACGCCAAAGCCGGGGCCTGACTTGATCGAGCTGGGTCCAGTAGAGAAACGTCTATTGCATGAAACGAAGCGGGGCCCAATCTGCGCAGCTCTGATAGACCCGGAAGACTTCTCTCCAAAGCAAGCAGCAGATACCGCGGCAAAGGCCATCGGGGCCGGGGCGTCGTTAGTTCTTGTCGGAGGGTCGACCTTGGCAAGCCAGGGCCGACTGGACGCTGTTGTAAGGGCAGTCAAAGGTCACGTTGCACGTGATAAATCACAAGTTCCTGTGGTCCTTTTCCCAGGCAACATCACTGGCGTTTCGCGCTATGCAGACGCCATCCTGTTCAGCTCGCTCCTGAATTCGACGAACCCGTACTTCATCATAGGGGCGCAGGCGCTTGGTTCAATCGAGGTCTACAAGAGTAAGATTGAGAGCATACCGATGGCTTACCTGGTCTTCGGGGACAACAGCGCCACCAGCTTCATCGGCCAAGTCAACGGCCTGCCTTCTTCAAAGCCGAACCTCGCGGTGATCTACGCTCTCGCAGCCAAGTACCTCGGGATGAGGACCCTGTACCTGGAGGCCGGGAGCGGCGCCGGCGAGCCGATCCCACAGGGGACCATACAGGCGGTAAGGAAGATCTACGATGGGATCCTGATTGTCGGTGGCGGGATCACTGCACCCGAGGCAGCGGCAAAAGCGGCGAAGGCTGGTGCGGACGTCCTCGTCGTCGGGAACCTGCTTCAGTCGTCGGGCTTCGAAGGGACGCTAAGGCAGATTGTGAAGACGCTTAGGCGGTAGCCTAGTGCTGGTGGAACGGCGAATACTTGGCGGACCGTAGGTTATCTCCCTGATGAATCGGCCGAAGTTGTACGAGGGACAAGTGATGAGAGTTGGGCTCGGGCTGCTAGCGGTCGCCTTGAGGGTACACGAAAACCAGCCACATAGATCCCTGGCCCGGTGCCCACCTCACAATCTGTGAGATTTTACAAAATGTGCAGTGGATATTCAGGTCGGCGGGCGGGGATTTTGAGCTATCTGATGAGTGTGAGTATTGCGACGACTACCACGAGCATGTTAATGGTTCAAAGGATTGAGTTCCTGTTGCCGCGTATAGGCTCAATGGCGCCTCCGCTGGGAATGCCTCAGCCCAGTATGATTTAGCATGGCTGGTAGGTGCCACTGGCGCCCGTGGTCCCCGTCTGTGTAGAACTCCATGATGCGACTGTATTCCCGTTCGAGTCGACTATTGTGAGCGTCAATGACGAGATGCTCAATGACGAGGCCATCGAGACCCCCCAAGTGAGTTCGTTGTCGGTGGAACCGCATACACTCGCATCGAGAGAGATCGAGTCCCAATGGCACACGCCGTTGGTCTCTAGCCCGCCGCAGAAGTAACCGTTGAGCGCCCAACCGCCCGACATGAACACGGTGCCGAAATCAACGCCGTGCTGCCAATTTATTTGTCCGCTCCATGCGCATTGAAGGACCGGGTATGGCATGCAGGCGGTTTCGTTAGTGACCGCGTATGTGACATACACTGTGTAGCTGATTGTGCCTGATGTCGTCTGGGTCGTCGTGCTGGATGTCGTGGTTGTGGTCGTAGTTGCGGTCGTGACCGTGGTAGTTGTGGTTGTGGTCGACGTCGCGGTGGTTGCGGTCTGTGAATAGGTCAGCGATGTGGTTGTTGTGGAGGAAGTGGGCGTGGTAGTGGAGGTCGTGACCTGCGCAGTCGTGCTGGTTGTCGAATGCGTGGAAGTAGTTGAGCCCGACGTCGTGAGGCTCGAAACCACTGACGTAGATGACGAGGAGTCGGACTGCGATGTAGAGGAGGGTGTCGAAGTGGTCGAGGCAGAGGTCGTACCTCCAGAGGTGGTTGAAGGGGTGCCGAAAGCTGAGCTCGAAGTGAAGGATCCCAGGAAGGTTGTGCTTGATGTCGCTTGACCAAGCCCAAAGGTTAGGCCATAGAGTCCGACTCCAGCTCCTATGATAACTACCACCGAGAGCACGCCAAGGACAGTTGTTGACAGCCCGCTCCCACCGCGCAAGCCTTGTCTAGGCAGACCTAGGCCGCACTTGTATAAACCTCATTCTGGGCTCTCGACGCGGTTGAGGCTCCGGCTTGCCTCTTTCTCTGGCGCAAATCCTAAGGGCCCCCGATATTCCCCGCCCCCGTGAAGTTGGGCGACTGCGAATACAGGGACGGGCTCCTCTACGACCCGGAGCATGGGACCTGGGGCCGGGCTGAAGGTCGTTTTTGGAGAGTCGGCGTCACACCCCTTCTCTCCTGGTTGTCGGCGGGTTTCACCTCCGTCTCGCTGAAGCCCACGGGGACGCGGGTCGCCCTGGGAAGCGTGCTTGGATCTGTCGAAGGACCGAGGCACTTCGACGTGATCCGGGCGCCGTTCGAGTGCATCATAAGGGAGGTCAACAAGAAGGCCCTCGAACATCCCCGCATGATCAACAGGGGCCCGTTCGACGAGGGATGGCTCGTTCTGCTGGAAAGGGCAGGCGATGAATCGAAGCTCGTCTCCTTGGAAAGGGCAGCCCCGGCAATCGAGGAGAAACTCACATCCATGCGCGTCCACTGCTTCGCCGAGTTCCCTGACGAAACGATGTACGAGATTGGTACAGAATGCTCCGCCGTCTTGGTGAAGCTGAATGAGCTTCTCGATAAGTCGCCTCGCGGCACCGTCGCCCACGTCGTTTCCGACGACCCCACTGCCGAAATCGAGATGGCGAGGTGGCAGGACCAGACAGGCAACGCCCTTCTGGAGACCCGCTCGGAGGGTCCCCTCCATCACTTCATAGTCAGGAAGAGCTGAAGCTCACTTCTCTATCGGATAGAGTATGGAGTTCCCCCACTCCGTCCAGGAGCCGTCGTAGTTCCTAACGTCGGGGTATCCAAGCAGATACTTCAGCACGAACCAGCTGTGGGAAGAGCGCTCGCCGATCCTGCAGTAGGTTATCACCTGCTTGTCTCTGGTGACGTCCTTCGAAGAATAGAGCGCTTCGAGTTCCTGCCGAGGCTTGAAGGTGCCGTCGGCGTCGTTGACTGCTTGCGCCCAGGGGATGTTCTTGGCCCCGGGGATGTGCCCTCCTCTCTGGGCCGCTTCGTTGGGGTATTCGGGGGGCGCGGTTATCTCGCCGGTGAACTCCTTCGGGCCCCTGACGTCGACCAGGACCTTGCCGCTCTTCCCGAGAGCCGCCCTCACGTCCTCCCTGTACACTCTGACTTTGATGTCCGGGCTAGACACCATGAAGTCTGCACGCGAGTACGTCGGGACGTCCTTCGATACCGGCCTGTCCTCCAGCAGCCACTTCTTCCTCCCGCCGTCCATCAACTTCACTTTCTCGACCCTGTAGTACTTCAAATCCCAGAACGCGTAGGCTGCGAACCAGTTGTTGAAGTCCCCGTAGAGAACCAGGGTGGTGTCGTTCGAGATCCCGCTGCGTCCCATGAGATCCTCCGCCTGCTCCTTCGAGAGTATGTCCCTGTTCAGCGGATCGTTCATGTCCTTCTTCCAGTCGAACAGCACGGCCCCCGGCAAGTGCCCCTGATTGTAGTTCGCCGCCGGATCGTAATCGACCTCGGCCACTTTCACATGGGGGTCGGTCAGGTGCTCGGCTACCCACTGGGTCGAGACCAATATCTCCGGGTTTGCGTAGCTTACGTCGTCCATATTATAACATATGTAATAATACCCGATTTAAGGCTTCTTGGTCGCAGGGACCAGGCCCGAGTCGAGGACGAGCAACCCCGGCTGAGCTTGAAACGGTCGGGTTCGCCTTGAGTTTCGGCATAGCAACCGTTGGCTCGGCAACCTTTTCTGCGCTTTCGTCGAAAAAGGAGCTTGACATCATACCGACCGAACGCGAAAGCGGGCGGCCGCTTCCCCCTTTTCTTTCTCATTCGCAATCTGCCGGGGATAACCCCAAACAATTAAGAGAGAATCGAGCCGAATGCCTCGTTCCTTGGCATCCTACGATGTGATAGTGGTCGGAGCAGGCATAATGGGAATGGCTTCTGCCTACCACATCAAACTAAACAACGCAAACAAGGAAGTCCTGGTGCTGGACAGGTTTGGCGCAGCCGGACAGGGGAACACAGGGAGAAGCAACGCGATGTTCAGGAACACCTTCTCTTCTGTGGACAACCAGACGCTCGCGGACACCTCAATCAACTTCTACCTGCAGGCTCAGAACGAGTTGAAGGCGGACATCGGCCTTCAGCAGATCGGGTACCTGTGGCTCATGAGCGAGACTCAGCTCCATCGGAGCGAGCCCTTCCTGGAAGGCATGGTATCGAATGGAATCGAGACCAGAAGGTACGATCTGACAGAACTCCGCCAACTCCTCCCGGGAATGGTCTCCTCGTTTGAATCGAACGGAGAAGCAGCATTGATGGAACTCCCCGAGGTCCAGGCAGGGATATTCGGGCCGACGTGTGGCCGCCTCAACCCGGACAAGCTCATCAGGTTCTACGCTGAGAAGTTCGTCCGAATGGGCGGCAAAGTGGGATTCAACACAAATGTGGAAAAGCTGCTTGTGGGCCCGTCCAAACAACTTGGAATTGACGGAGAGCCGTTCGTGTGGCAAGATTCCGAGGTGAAAGGTGTCAGGGTGAGCGGGGCGATGAGCGGCGATTTGCCTGCCGAGAACGTCGTCCTCGCCTGCGGCGCCTGGGGGAACGAGCTGCTTGCACCCGTAGGAATGGACGGGCACGTGAAGGCCAAGAAAAGACAGCTGTTCAGCGTATCAGCCACGGGCAGCCCAGAACTTGAGGCTCTGCTTCGGTCGAAGGGGTTCAACGCCCTCGGCCTCCTTCCGTTGATCATACTTCCAAAGTCGGGGGTTCATTTCAAGCCGGTCAGCGAGGAGAACGGGCTCTGGATTGCATGCGAAGACGAGGTCAACAGGCCTTTCATTGATATCCCTGACCACGACCTCGACCAATACAAGGCCGAGCCTGGTTACTTTGAACGTGGGATCAAACCTGTTCTGGCGGCCTATTTTCCTGCATTCGAGAAATCGAAGGTAAGGGCGATGTGGGCCGGGCTGTACTCCTACAACACTCTAGACTACCTTCCTTTCGCCTTCAAAGATAACAACCTGCTGGTGGTAGGAGGAGACAGCGGCAGCGGAATCATGAAGGGAGACTCCCTAGGAAGGATAGTCGACGCGCTCTACCGTGGAGAGGAGGAAGCCATCTTGCACGGAGACAGGCCCTATCGGGTTTCAAGGATCGGCTTCGATAGGAGAGAGGTCGACAGGGAGGAATGGGTTATCTGATTCGGAGGAGGAAAACAAAGCAGGAAGAGATCACACTGAAGCACCTGCACCAAACTCGCTGATTGCCGAGTTGGAACAGACCTGAGGTCGCTATGGGTTCGGGAAGATGTCCAGCGGTATCATCGCCCCCACCACCCAGTTCGGCTGGTCGACGACCTCGTGGACCCGCAGGTCGGCTGAGACGCTGGAGAGCACGTAGGCCTCCTCTTCGGTGAGCCCGTATCGAGCGACCAAGTGTCGAATCAGGCTCCTCACGGCGTCCCTGCTGGCCTCCATCAGGTCGGGCCCTATCCCGGTGGTCACGTAGTACCCCTTTGACTGCCTGTCCGGGCCCTTGGTGAAGTACCTAGGCCACTCGAGTTTGGTCCGCTTCTTCAGGCTGAACTTGAACCTCGCGGTGCCCGGGCATTCAATCGCGGTCACGCAGACCTCGCCGTCCCCCATCGCCGCGTGTAAATCTCCGGTCGAGAAGAGAGCACCCTCCACCCAGACGGGAAGTTCCAGCACGGCCCCTGCGGTCAGGTGCTTGATGTCCATGTTCCCCCCGTTTTTGCCGGGCGGCAGGACGTCGAACGACCCGTCCTCGGGGAGGGCGACCCCCATCACGCCGCAGAAGGGTCTTATCGGAATCTTGATCCCTTTGACGAACCTTGCGAACTTCTTCCCCTTGAGGTCCCAGACGTGGAGGTACGGTCCTTTGAACTCCGGGAGAAGGCCCAGCCCTTCCACTATCGCCGACCATCCGTACTCGCCCGCCCGCACGTCGATGACCTCCACCACGAGTGTGTCCCCAGGTTCGGCGCCCTTGACGTAGACGGGCCCTGACAGGGGGTAGAGCTTCGAGAGGTCCATGTTCTTTACCGTCTCGGCCGTGGAATCCTTCCTTATCTGCCAGCTTGTCACCTCGTTGATCTCGAACGTCGCGTCGTCTCCGGGTCGGAGTCTGACCACCGGTCTGTGCGTCCTGTCCCACTTGTAATGGAAGGTCTTGAGTGGTATCTTGTGATGAGCCACTGCGCTCTGCGGGAGACCTGCCGCTCTAATCCTTTTCGAAGGTCCTAGGCGGGCGCAGTCTGAAGTTCTGCCTGCGTGCGCGAGTCGAAGTCGATGTCATAGTGACATTCTATCCAGTGGTTCTCCTCAATCTGCACAAAGGGGGGAGCGAAATCAACGCACTTCTGCGTCCCATAGGGGCAGCGCGGCTTGAATCTGCAACCCGGAGGGATGTCCACGGGGCTCGGGACGTCGCCCTGCAAGACGGCCAGTTCCTTCCTTTTCGAAGGGTCTGGCACTGGAACCGAGGATAGGAGCGCTTTCGTGTAGGGGTGCCTGGGGTTCTCGAAGAGCCTCCGGGTGGGCGCCAGCTCGACCACCCTCCCGAGATACATGACCGCAGTCGTGTCGCACATCTGCTTGATGACGGCGAGGTTGTGGGAGATGAAGAGGTAGGTCAGGCCGAGGTCCCGCTGCAGCCGCCGGAGCATCGAGAGGATCTGGGCCTGCACCGAAACGTCGAGGGAAGAGGTCGGCTCGTCCAGCACCAGAAACGAAGGCTTTACCGCGAGGGCTGCGGCGATGGCTATCCTCTGCCTTTGGCCCCCTGAGAACTCGTGCGGGAACCTGGCGAGGTGGTCCCGGTTGAGCCCGACCTTTTCGATCAGCCCCTCCACCTGCTGGCGCGCTTCCCCCTTCGATGACGCCATGTGGTGGATGTGGATGGGTTCCATCAGAGTCGAGTGGATGTTCTGCCGCGGGTCGAGCGAAGCGTAGGGGTCCTGGAATACCATCTGCATGTTCCGTCGGTACGGCTTCAGGTGCTTTCCCCTGAGCCTTGAGATGTTGTCGCCCTGGAAGTATATGTCGCCGCGGGTCGGTTCCGTAAGCCTCATGATCGTCCTCCCCAGCGTGCTCTTGCCGCACCCCGATTCGCCTACGAGGCCGAATGTCTCCCCTTTCCTGATGCCGATGGAGACGCCGTCCACAGCCTTCACGTGGGCGACGGTCTTGTTCAGGAAGCCACCTCGCCTGGGGAACCATTTGTAGAGGGCCTCGGTCTTCAGCAGGTAGCCGTCTTCTTGCAACATTTCACTTCTCGTATAGGAGGCAGGCGACGAAGTGGCCGGGCTTGACCTCCAGCAGTGGGGGTTTCACTTGGGGGCATTTTTCGAAGGCCTTGGGGCACCTGGGGTGGAAGCGGCAGCCGGTCGGCGGGAACATCAGGTTCGGGACGGAACCCTTGATCGAGGGATACTCGGATGCCGAGGAGTCTATCCTGGGGACGGAGGCTAGGAGGCTCTGGGTGTAGGGGTGGAGCGGGTCCCTGAACAGCTCGTCGGCGGTCGCCACTTCGACGATGTTCCCCGCGTACATCACCGCGACCCTGTCGCAGACCTCGGCCACCACCGCCATATCGTGGGTGATGAGGACGACAGAGGCGTCTATCTCCTTCTTCAAATCCTTCATGAGCTGTAGAATCTGCGCCTGGACGGTCACGTCGAGGGCGGTCGTCATCTCGTCCGCGAGCATGAGCTTGGGCCTCCTCGCCATCGCCATGGCGATCATCGCCCTCTGCCGCATGCCGCCTGAAAGCTCGAACGGGAATTGCTTGAACGCCCTCTCGGGCTCCGGGAACCTGACCTTTCTGAGGATCGACGTCGCGTATTCGTTCGCTAGCCGCCCCAGCTCCCCGCGTTCAAGGGATCCTCCCTGCTGGGCACGGAGGAGGCGCTCCTTCTCCTCTTGGAGGTCGGGTCCACCCCGTCCTGCTTTGATCTGCGCTTCGAGCAGCTCGAGCCTGTCCTTGACCACTACGGGGGTGAAGATTTTGGACTCGCGCAGTATGATCTCGGAGATCTGGGAGCCGACCGTCTGGACGGGGTTGAGATATGTCATGGGGTCCTGGAACACCACTGCAATCTCCGTCATCCTCACCATCCTCATCTCTTCCCGCGAGGCTTTCAGAAGGTCCTTGCCGTCGAGGATTATCTCACCGCCTTCGACCTCGGCATTGGGCGGGAGAAGGCCTACGATCGCGAGCGAGGTAACGGACTTCCCGCACCCGCTTTCCCCGACAAGCCCAAGAAGCTCCCCCTTGCGCACCGTGAGCTCGACGCCATCGAGTGCCTTGACGTCCCCTGCATAGGTGTGGAATGTGACCTTGACGCCGCTCACCCTCAACACATCCCTCCCCATGGTCGTCGCCTCCACGGTCATCTCCTGAGCCTCGGGTCGAAGACGTCTCTGATGCCGTCGCCGAGCAGGTTGAAGCCGACCGACATTATGAGTAGGGTCAGGCCCGGGAAGATGATAAGCCAGGGGGCTGTGAAGATGTACTGGATCCCCTGCTTCGCAAGATTTCCCAGCTCCGGGTACTTCGGGTCGGGGGTCAGGCCGATGAACATCAACGCCGAGACTGTCAAGATGACGGCCCCGATGTCGATGGTGGCCTGGACGAGTATCGGGTAGATCGAGTTGGGGACGATGTGACGGAAGAGGATACGAGGCCCCGATGCGCCCATGGCCCTCAGCCTCTCGACGTAGGGCTTCTCCTTCTCTCCGAGGACCTGAGACCGCGCCAGCCTGACGTAGAAAGGCCACCACGTGGCGAGGACAGCGAACGTCAGGACTGGGATGGTCCTCCCTATGATCACAAGCAGGACGATCGCCAAGAGTATCCCTGGAACCGCGAGAAAGATGTCTGTCACCCTCAGGATCAGCTCGTCCAGGGGTCCGCCTACGTAGGCCGCTGTTCCCCCAAGCACCACGCCCAGCACGACTGCGAAGGCGACCACTTCGAAGGCTATCTGCAGGTCGACCGGGATGGCCACAACTATCATCTGCAACAGGCCTCGCCCGTAGAGGTCCGTACCCAGCGGGTAGACCGAGCCCCCGCAGTTGAAGACGTTCGCGATGTGCCAGTCGATCAGTCCGTTGTTCCAGCAGAGCTTCACCAGGGGTGACGACTCGGTCCAATAGGATGGGCTAACTAAGACCCAGGATAGGAGTGCGAGCAGAATTGTCCCCGCTGAAATGACGGCGCCTGCCAGGACCACTGGGTTCTGCCTTAGCAGGTGGAGGGCGTAGCGCAGGTCGGCACGACGGCCGTATGTCAAATCTGATTCTTTTTTCTCCACAATTTTCCCCTCAGTACCTGATCCTCGGGTCGAGCTTGGCGTAGAGGATGTCTACCCCCAGGTTGATCATGACTATGATGACGGCTGTTACCAGGACGTAGAGCTCGAGGAAGTTCACGTCCAGGACCTCGGCGGCCACGAATGCGGTGTTCCCGACCCCCGGCCAGGAGAAGACTATCTCGATGACCACCACCCCTCCGAGGAGGTAGGCGGCTAGGAGACCGGCCACGGTGACGGCCGGGAGGAGGGCGTTTCTCAGCGCGTGCCTGTAGACCACCACCCGCTCCTTGAGCCCCTTGGACCTGGCGAGCAGGATGTAGTCCTGTCTCAGAGTGTCCATCATGCTCGACCTGACGATCCTCGATAGTGCGCCGATGGAAGTTATCGCCAGGGTAAGCGCCGGGAGGATAAGGGATACAATCGAGTCCCAGATGAACGCTGGGGCCGAACTGGGGTCGGCCAGACAGATGCCGCAAGAGGTCGCCAGAACCCCCGTCGCGGGCAAGAGGCCGCTGCCGTTGACCCTGATGTAGAGCACGAAGATGATCTGAAGCATGGCGCCGAACCAGAACTGAGGAACGGAGTAGCCACCGAGCGAGAGAATCCTCGAGATGTGGTCGGGGAGCTTGTTGTTGTGGGTCGCAGAGATTATCCCCAGTGGGATGCCGATGAGAATCGTGAGGATGGCCCCGGCGACCGCCAGCTCCGCCGTGTACGGGAACCTGCTCGAAAAGACGTGCCAGGTCGTGTCGGTCCCCGAAATCCCCGGAAGCAGGGTAAGCCCCCAGTTCCCGGTCAGGGAGTTTGTGAGCCACTTCAGGTACTGCCCCCAGAGCGGGACGACGCAGCCGCCCACTTGGTTCACGAAGGAAGTGTAAGACGGACAACTGGAGGTGGCGATGCCGAGCCCCTGCGCGATCTGGAGACGGGTGGCGTCGTCCATCCTGGGGGTGATGTAAGGGGCGAGCGCGAAGTTAACGGGAAGGAGGCCGCGGGTCAGATAGAAAATCAGCAGGCTGAGCCCGAAGAGGACCAGCACCATCAGCAGGAGGCGACGTATGGCGTAGGTGAGGAGCCTCAAGTGTCTAGCCCCAGAGGGGGGCCCTTAGTAAAGCGCGGCGAAGTACTGAGGTTGTCCGGTGGTGTAGATGGCCGGGTTGAAGTAGTATCCGTGGACGTTAGAAGTCATCACGACGTATAGCTCCGGGTAGAAGGTGGTGATGTCCATCACCGCTTTGTTGCCGAGCTGAGCCA
The DNA here is from genome assembly GCA_028867035.1 of Nitrososphaerota archaeon. Lineage (GTDB taxonomy): Archaea > Thermoproteota > Nitrososphaeria > Nitrososphaerales > Gagatemarchaeaceae > UBA183. Next base: position 393,263 of record JAGWHB010000001.1, read on the forward strand.
TTGCGACGGAGGCTGAGACCACGCCAGCGGTGTTGCCAGCAGCGTTGGCAGTATTGGCCTGGTCCCACAAGGCCCCCATGGCATTCAGGTTCCATCCTCCGGGTGCGGTGTAGATCCCGCCCGGCGCGAGGATTGGACCGAGGAAGTCCATGGACCATGGGTAGTCGTCGAACCATCCGAAGCAGGATTCTGCCCAAGCGTACACCTGTCCTGAGAACGCCTCGCTTACCATCTGTCCACACGGGAGAGGCGTCACCTGGACGGAGAGCCCCATGTTGTACGTGGAGCTGACGTTGTTGATCGTGCCTGCTATCTGGTTTAGCACCTGTTCGTCGACCGTGTCCCCGGTCGCGTAGGTCAGGGAGACGGTCTGCGGAGCGGGATGGTCGCACTGGCTGTTGGAGTTGAGCGTCGAGCAGCCGAAGGTGTTGTCGAAGACCCCTGCAGGAGCCGCTGTGCCGTTCTCGTAGTTGAAGCTGGAGATCGGGTGCATCATCGCGTCAAGGAGGAGCTGCTGGACCTTGGCGGGGCTGTAGCTGAACCCGGGTTTGACAGATGTGCTCCAGGACCCGTTGGGCGGAATGCCAGGCGGAACTATCTCGTTGGCGACCGCCCCGAGGTTGTTGTTGTACTGCTGGTTAATCAGAGTCATATTGACGGAATCGGCGAACGCTAGCCTGAGCCTCAGGTCGGCGAAGGGCTGGAACTTGTAGAACGTCCCGGAATAGGGGTTCGTTACGTTGGTTCCAAGCGGGATGAAGTAGCTCGCGTACTGGGTGTTGGGGCCGTAGATCTTCACGCCAGATATCGTGGAGACCAGCTGATGATTGTTGAGCCAGGATGACCTGCTTGCGACGTCGTAGATGTTCGTCGTGCCGACGTCGATCACCATCGCCTGTCCGGAGGACTGCGCTGTGTTCTGGAGGTCAATCTCTCTGGTCGTCTGGTCGGGGACGTACTTTATCGTGACGGTGGCGATGTGCGGTTTGATCTTGCCCTGTGGGCCTCCCCAGTAGTTCGGGTTGGCTTTCAGCACAATCACGTTCGAGGCCGTGTCCACGCTCTGGATGGTGTAGGGGCCTGTCCCGGCGAGAGAGCCGCCTTTGGAAGAGTCGAGGTAGGTGGCTGCGCAGCCTTTCGCGTTGCAGGTCGCCTGGAAGTCGTCATAGTACTCTGTGATCATCTGGAGGGAGGGCCCTGAAAGGGTCGCGTGAGGCAGGCTGTAGCCGAGGGTCGGGTTGCTCCAGGTCGCGATGTCCTTCTGCATCACGTAGTCTGGCGCTACGATGTTCGCCCAGAGGTTGGAGAGGAGGTAGGGGGTCGCTGCCTGGGGGTTCATGATATGAAGCCTGACGGAATAGGTGCCCGTGATCTCGACGAAGTTCTCAGCCAGGACAGCCTTGGTGTAGGAGGGTCCGTAGTTCTGGGAGCAGGCGCAGAGGGTGGTGCTGAGGCTCGTGTTGAGCAGCTGCTGCACGATCCAGGAGGCCTGGGTCCCATGCCCTACGGGGACGCTTCCGTCGAAGACCAGGAGCCTGTTGTATGAGAAGAAGACGGCGGTGGAGTTGAGCGTCTCGCCATCGGCGAACTTGATCCCCTGTCTGAGAGTGATGTCCATGGTCTTCCCGTCGCTCGAAGTGGTGAAGCTCTGGGCGAGCCACGGGACCGCGGTTATCCCGTCGGTGCCGTTGTACCATATGAGCGGCTCGTAGACGTTCTGCTCGATGGAGGCCCCGTAGATGTCGTAGGAGACGTGCGGGTCGAGATATTGGACGGTCTGAAGGGTTTCGTAGGTCAGCGACGTTGGCGGCTGCACGGCGGTCGTCGATGCGACAGACGATGTCGTGTTGTTCCCCCCGCCGGTGGTCAGGAAGTAGACCCCGATGGCGGCGCCTAAGATTATCACGATGACCGCGACGGAAACTATTGCCCTGCTTACTGCCACGGTAGCAGCGGCCCTAAGGTGCAATAGACGGAAGACGGCCCTTACGCGATTTAAGGCTTCGTATTCCGAAGCGCCGCGTCTATAAGGACGCAATCAAGCCGAGTGGAGTTCTTCAACAAAAATTTCAAGACCGCTGCAACATGGCTGTACGGCCTGGAGACGTGCTCGGCAGAACACGCCTGCCTTTGTGAGCAAATCCGTGAAGGTAGATGTGCAAGGTCAAATCCAAGACCGGGGTTTTCTAACCTGCGCTCCGCTGAGTCAAGCGCTAGACTAGCCCTTGCTTGTGTTATATGGCCCCGAGCTCTATAGGAGGTCCGACCCTCTTGTGCGAAAGATGCGAAGACAGTCGCTGTCGATGCCCAAAACTTTGCGACAGATTGACCGAAGGCGCATGCCCAGATTGTGGTCACGCTGTCGGCATTTGGAAGCCCGGATAAGTCCCTCCCCATGGTCAAGTTTCTACACTTTAAGATTCTACAGTGAAAGGTCGTTGTAGCTTTTCCTCAACTTTACCAGAACGTAACCGGCGGCCAGCCCGACCAGCGTGGAGATCCCGACTACGGCCGCCAGCCGCAGGTCAGGCACCTGCGGAGGTTGGAGAAGATACGCTGCTCCTATGACGAATAACACTAGCCCGATGAACAGGATTCCGAGGACAGAGTGGTTGGTCTGTTCGTCACTCTTGCCAAGCAACTTCCTTCTCCACCATTCACCGAGCCCGTAGAATATTCCTATCCCGGCGAGAGAGATGAACACAAGAGGGTTGTATCCGGACAGCGAGAAAGACGAGCTTCCGATGACTGCGTAATCGGCCGCCAGGAAGATGATTGACCCGAAGAATATTCCCCAGTCGAATACCCGGCTGTTCTTGAAGGGCCCATAGGATCTCCTCCACGCCTGCCCGGTTGGTTCCCGTAGGTCCCGGTCGGTGGTCTTCTGCATCAGCGTCCAAGGATCTTCGACCCACCATTCCGCTTCCTTCTGGTGGTCAGGGACCAGGTTGCCTTCGATGTCATAGTGGAAGCTTTTGACGAGTCTGGTCAAAGGGAACAGCAACTCGACCCCTCTGTCTGTCGCGGAGGTGAACATATCGAGCGCCGAGTGAGTCAGGGCACCTAGAGATAGGAACGGGTTCCACAGATACAGCAGGCCGATTACGAAGAAGTTGTGAAACAGTGAGCGATGCAGTTGGTGCCTGCCGATGAAGTCTTTCGCCACGAAGAGATATTCCCTGTCCAAGTCAGGAATCAGCGCGCCTATGCTCATCACCATAGCAATCTGGACGTTGTGAAAGAAGCCAATCCCGATTGCCAGGGCCAAGACCCAGTGGGTGGTGAGGTTCAAGAGAAGCTAGGACTGGTCGTTCTTGATGCCAAGTAATGTAAGGATGTCATCTCCCATGCTGGACAGCTGCTCTGCGGCGGCCGTGTCGACTCGACGGGCGTGAACGGCTTGGTTAGTCAGGTCCGTGACAGTGAGTATGGCCTCCTGCTCCTTCGGCGTCAGTATCCCTGCGCTGCCGAGTGACCTGACGAGATAGCGGATGTCGCCCGTTGCCGCCCCCAATGGAACGGAGTGAGACGAAGCGAGGCTTCGGAGATGCTCCTCTATGTCGTATCTCATGGCCGCTATCCCCATTACCGGGTTTGAACCAATCAAGGCTTTCCACTGTGGCGGCGATGTGCGGGGTGTAGATTGAATTTCGAAGTCGGTGTCGGACGCCTTGATGACCAGGTCCGCATGGTAAGGGGCGCGGGGTAGCAGCATGGTCTTGCCGGCTTTCAAATCGGAGATTTTGAGTTTCTTTGCAGGCCGAGGACCGGATGGTAGCACCGACTTCGGCACAGCCGAATCTCCGACGACCTGGCGGACCAATGTGGCCGCCCCGCTAGTATTTCGAAGAGTGAACCCTCCGCCCCCGGGGAAGTTGATTGATGATGCGAATGGGATCATGGCAACCAACACCATGATTACAAGGAGTGTCGCGGTGGTCGTGTTCACGTTCGCTATGGCGCCAGAGACCTGAAGCCACAAGATTACGACGACGAGCGCCTCGATGGCTATGGTCACCCCGATAAGCGCCGATGAAGAAGGTCCCTGTTGTCCGTCCGATGCCGCGCCCGCTTTGGACATCCGCCGACAATTAGAACCGGGGTCGTTATATAAGGAAAACACATAACGTATTGGCACGGGAATTACGAAAAAGCAAGCGTCAGTGCTCCTGATACCACTTCTCCTCCTACCTAACTTCCTCTTCCTCATCCCCCTCTCTGCCCCGGCAGCAGCCGCCTCGGCCAGCCAGGACGCAAGCGACACACCTCTCCCTCCGGGCACGGTCACCAACCTCGCAGGCAAGACTTCGCCACAACCTTCCTGCTCCCCGTCTAAGACCACGGAACGGCTCGCGCCCACGAGCAACTGGTCCGCCACGATCAACGTTCCTTCGTCGCTCTTCGGCGGGAAGCCGGTGGGCGCCAACACGACGGAGACCTTCGCCCTCGCAGAGGACGGCACCTTGGTAGCCGCCGACGGCTCCGGGAACAGCTTCGCCTTAGCGCCCCTGGCAGGCCTCCCTTCGGGCAACCGCTCGGTCTCCATGATGGCCAACTCCACGACTGCGCTGCAGACGTTCACAGTCACGTCGGGGAGTACGATCATCGCCAGCGCGACGGTCTCCTATTCTGTCATCACGTCATTCTGCTTCCCCGCCGGGCTCAGGATGGAGATCTCCGGGGACGTCGCCTGGAAGGGCAACTCCGGTACCGTCTCGATTCCCTTCAGGTCGCAGCCGACGTTCGACCATATCATGAGGACCAAGGACAACGCTTCTGCGCCCTACGACCCGACCAGGGCGACCTTCGGCCACGGCAAGGACGCCGCCCTCGCCTTCGACTGGTCCGACAGCAAGAAGCTCGGCCCGGCTTACAATGGCGCGACCAACTCCGTCGACTACCAGGTGGGGGACGCGTTCCTCATCGACCCGGTGGTGACGGCAGCACACTCCCACACCAACCTGGCCACGAAGGCGGACTATCAGAGCCACGCCTGCTATGCCAGCGGCCGCTACTGGGTCTTCTTCGACGATGGCTACGAAAGGGGGTATGTGACCAGCCCGGACCTCGTGACCTGGAGCAGCGAGATAACCTTCGGTGCGTCGACCTTCTCAGTCGCCTCCTACTGCTCGGGAAACACGCTCTACTATGCCTACACCGGCCCGGAGCCGTTCTATTACAGCTTCGACCAGATCTTCGTCTTCTCGGCGACGCTCAACCCTGACGGCACGATGACGCAGTTGGCACAGAGCGGGTTCTACGCCTATGGCATCAACCTCAGGGGAATCTCGCTGACTCTCGACTCGGCCGGGGGCCTGTGGGTCGCCTTCGGGGACGACGCGGGCTTGGTCGAGGTGTGGCACTGCCCCAACCCGAGCGCATGCTCATGGACCGACAGCAAGAACATCCCGACGAACGGCGTCTTTTCTCCCTACGCGGACATCGTGCCCCTGACGGGCGGGAAGGTGGCCGTGGCCTGGACCGACGGTTACAACACCATGGGGTCACTCGGCATCGCGACGTTCAGCGGTGCAGCATGGAGCCTGCCTGCATATGCTAACGGCCTCTACCGGATTGACGCGAGCACCTGCGTCTCCATCAAGGACACAGCGGGGTGCGGGGTGGACAGCGGCGACACGGCGGTCGGTTTCGTCTCGGCGGCGTACAACGGCAACAGCCCCGCCTGGTCGGGCTTCAAGCGGCTGGCCGCGTGCTCGTCCACCACAGACTGCTACGCCTCACTCAGCACGGGGGGCTCGGGGTCCCTCGCCCTGACCTTCGCGAAGTCCTCCTCGACGGTCGGGTTCTCGCAGTCGTTCGACGCCGGCGCGTACTGGAGCTTCGAGTCCGACTTCTCCACATCTGAGACGAACCCGGCGTATGTCTCGTCCCCGTTCTACCTGGGGGACCGCATCGTGGCCGCCTGGACGGATGGCTGCTCGAGTTTCTTTGACTGCGCCCTGGGGCCCTACGACGTCAGGTTCGCCGAAGCGCTCACCACCCCGCCTGCGAGCCCTACCCCGCCCTGGGGGCAGCCCGGCCTTTCCCCCTACGGGTCGTATGTGAACAACGCCCAGGTCTACGTCTCGATGGGGAACGGCCTGCTGTCCGTCGAGCAGCCCACCTTCACCCTTCCGGGGCGCGGGCTCTCAGTCTCACCGGACCTGGTCTATCAGGAGCCCGGTTCTTTCGGCCTCTTCGACCGCCCCTTCCAGACGGACAACTTCACCCTGTCGAACCTCGGTCTGGGGTGGTCCCTGAACCTCCCGTGGCTGGGGAAGTACGACGTCCACCTCCCCGACGGCCAGGAGTACCCCTATTCGTGGAGTGGGGTCGACATGCAGGTCCACGGCCCGGTCGACTTTGAGCTGACGGCTGCATCGGTGACCGGGAGCTCATTCGACTGCCCCTGCGCCCTGGTCATGCCTTCTGGTGTCGAGTTCAACTTCAATGCCGCCAAGCAGCTCGTCACCGAGAGCGACCCGACAGGCCTCAACACGATCTCCTTCGGGTACGGCGTGAATGGTCTCCTCTCTACGATCACAGACACCGTCGGGAGGACGACCGCTTTCTCCTACAACTCGAACAACCAACTCATTGGGATTATCGCGCCTGGAGGGAGGATCTGGTCGCTCGGATACTCCGGGGACAAGCTCACGGCTGAGACGGACCCAATCGGGAGGATAACCGGGTTCAGGTACAACTCCACCCTCGGCTCGGGGTGGCTCGTCGACGAGGTGGACTATCCCATGCTGGGCGCCAAGGTCACGCTCGCCTATGGAATCGGGGTGGTGTCGAGCGGGGCCGCCTATGTCGTGACGTCCAGGAATGTGTACTCGGCCGCCGGGGCGATTTCGCAGTCGAACTACATGTCCTACATCCTCTCCAACGGGACCCTCCTTGTCTCCTCGCTGGGCGAGGCGGGCGGGGACGGTCTTCTGCAGGGCGTCGTCACCAAGGTGTTCCAGTCGAGCAAGGGTATGGAGACGACGTACTACAGAGACCAGGCGCTGAATGTGTTCCGCACCACCGAGGTCGACTACGCTGCCAACCGCGTGACGGCCACCAAGATCGAAGGCTCCTCAGGGAACGTCCTCGCCGAGACCGACATGCGGTACGACGGCTGGGGGAACGTGGTCTACACCAAGGACAACGTCGGGCAGCAGACGTGGATGGCATATGCGAGTATGGGCCTTCCGGGGCAGTTCGGGAACCTCGCCTGTGGTAGCTTCGGGTTCTATTCCAACCCGGTCCCGCCTACGATTCACGACAGGCTCCTGGGCACCTGCGACTGGCAGGACCAGCAGGGGACGGTCCAGCAGGAGACGTTCTACCGGTACGACGGCCTTGGGGAACTGACCGAGACGAGGGCATCCCACAACGGCGGGTGGCTCTACACGGACTACGCGTATGATGCCTATGGCAACGTCGCATCGGTGAAGGACGCCGATGGGAACCTTGTGTTTTACACGTACTCTCCGGCCTACAATGGTGCGTACCTCACCCGAGAGTCTCGCGCAGTCGGGTCGGGGGTCATCGCTACACAGTATGGATATGATTTCAACGCTGGGTTCATGACGTCGACGACAGACCCCAACGGCCAGACTACGAGCTACGCGTACGACGCCGTCGGAAGAGCACTCACAGTGACCTATCCGGCTGTCAGCGGGATCAGCTCGATCGTCTCATACTCGTATGACGACACAAACGGCGTGGTCACGGCCGTCGATTCGAACCTGAACGTGGTGAAGGCATACTTCGACGGGCTGGGACGGGAGACGCAGCTACAGGTGCTCGACGACAAGGGGAAGGTCTACTCGAACACCTACTACGCTTACAATTGGATGGACAAGGCCAGCCAGGTCACGCTGCCCTCTGGGAGCGTCTATTCCTACACATATGATTCGGTGGGCAGGCCGCTCTCCCAGACAAACCCAGACGGGAGCAGGTCGACCGTGTACTACAACGACAACGCTAACACTGTCGTGACGAAAGACCCAGACGGAAAGGAGGTGGCTATGTCCTACGACTGGAATGGGCGGCTGGAGGCCACCCTCCAGTTCGCAACCGCCACTATGCCGGTCGGGACCAGCCACACATACGACCTTGCCGGGAACCTCCTCTCGACGACCAACGGGGATGGCCAGGTGACCACATTCCGCTACGATGACCTGGACAGGCTGACCCAGGTAGTCAATCCTGACGGAAACTCGATGGAGTACGCCTACGACGGCGTGGGGAACCTAGTCTCGAAGACGACGCCGAACGAGGCCACCATCGGCTACGCCTACGACTCCGCCAGCAGGCTCGTGGGCATCACCTACCCAGGCGGCACTCTCACTTCGTACACCTATGACCAGGACGGCAACGTCCTGAGCGTTTCAAGCACGCTCTCGGGAGCGACCCAAGACGCGTTCAGTTACGACGCCATGGGCAGGCTGACCAGCACAACCATGAGCGTAGCCGGCGGGAGCTACACAACTTCCTACGGCTATGATCAGGCGGGCAACCTAGTCTCTGTCACCTACCCGGACGGCCTTGTCGTCCCGATGTCCTACGACTTCGAGAACAGGCTCACGGCAGTGGGCTCCAGGGGTTCCGTCGCCTCGTTCTCCTACAACCTGGACGGGACCATAGCCCAGGTCGGGTTCGGGGACAGGGAGGTCCAGAGCTACACCTACGACAGCAGGGACAGGGTGACGAGCATCCTGGACGCCTACCACAAGACAGCCCCGATGAACCTCACGTACACCTACGATGCGGCGGGTAACGTCGTAGGAATCAACTCCGAGGCGTTTGCCTATGACGGCATGAACCGCTTGGTTTCCGCCACCGGAGGCTGGGGGACGACGACGTACGCATACGACGGGGCGGGCGACATGCTGGCCAGCACCACCGGGGGCACCACGACCGGGTATGCAGGGTGCGGCTACTACGCCAACTCAGCGACCGCAAACACCTGGATGACATGCTCGACGGACAAGAACGGCAATATCGTCTCGAAGAGCGGAGGATGGACGTACTCCTACGACTACGAGGATGAAATGGTTTCGGCCGCTCTCAATGGTGTCGCTCGGCAGACCAACGTCTACGATGGGTTGGGGAACAGGGTCGAAACGAGCGGGACTGGCTCGACAGTCTTCACCTACCAGGGGGTCGACCTCCTGTTCGAGAGGAACCTCACTGCGTGGACTGCGACTGACCACGTCTACGGCGACGGGATGCAGCTGGCGAAGGTCGTGGGAGGGACGACGACCTACTTCCATGAGGACCGGCTGGGGAGCAACAGGGCCGAGACGTCGGCTGCCAAGGGGAAAGTGACCACCCAGTTCTCGTCTGATTACCAGCCCTATGGGCAGAACTATGGCGCCACTGGATCGGAGCCCTTCCAGTTCGCCGACAGGATGGTCGACTCGTCCACCGGCCTGTACTACTTCAACGCAAGGTTCTACGACCCCTCGATTATGCGATTCATGCAGAAGGACCCTGGCGGCTCTGATGCGAGTCCCTACATGTACGCCGACGACAACCCGCTCGGATATTCGGACCCGACAGGCTTGCAGGCGATGGATTCCTTCTGCCCTGTCGTGTGTCAGCAGGCTCCTCAGACGTACGCCCATGCCTATGATTGGTATAGGGAATATCAGTTATCGGAGCTTGCGATCGACCAGGCGTGCAGTCCGCCCTACTCAAGTGGTTGTGGACAGCTCGCTTTCGGCTATGCCGGTGGAGCCGTCGTGGGCGATGTCATAATCGAAGGTGCGGAGGCCGCAGTAAGTGCGGCGGCGTTTGAAGAGGCCGGAGCCGGGCTTGGAAGGTCGTTAGCGGTTGGACCTGAGATAAAGACTGTCAGACTCCTCCTCAATCCGACGAGTGAGGAGTTTGCAACATGGTTAGAGTCGGCTAGAGCCGCCACTCCAGAGGATAGAGGGGATTTGGTCCATGGATTCTTCATGAAGTTGTTCCGCGAAGCGAATTACAATGCAAATAGGGAAGGCGCGTATGATATTTTCGCAAGAGGTCGGCTTAGGTCGCTGTTTGTCGAGATAAAGTCGAAGTTGGAGGGAGGGTGGTTCGGTTCTCAGAAAGACATTGACCAACTCGAAGGATATTTGGTTGCGAGTCAGAGGAGAGGAGCTTCGAGGTGGCTTGGCGTAATGGGGATTAACAATCCCATAGAGTTGTCTGCCCCTCTCAGGGCCTACATGAACGCTGGAAACGTCGGGCTTATTGAAGTAAGGTGGGTGGCGCCGGGGGATACGTTGTTGCCGTACCTCTAGTCAATACGTGAATGTCACGCCGCCGGACAGGTCGAAGAAATCAGCCGTCTTGTCCATCTCATTAGGTTCGTCGTAACCAATTGTGTGCAAGTTCCCCTTTCCTTCCCAAATCGCCGGGGGTGTTCTCGCTTCGTACCATGATTCGAGGTAGGAGTCGGCATCTCGGAGGGCGAGGCCTTTTCTGATTTTATCCGCTCTCACTTTGAGTGCAACGGCTAGCTTTTTCGCTTCGTCCGCAGAAAGTGTCTCGGTTTCAGAACCACTTTGTGGTAGTGCTAGGCCCTCTTCGGTTGCGATATGACGAATCCAAGTCCAATATGAAGGGGATAAAGAACGCCAACCGCCGTTCTTTGCTTCAGCGTAGATAGCCACAGCGATTCCCCGTACTGCGTAATTATGAGGTAGTCCCTTATAACATCCACCATAGTTGATGGGAAACTCGGACTCGGGACATGGCCGCATATTCAGGAGAGGTGCAACCTTCCAGACTTGGGGAAAAGTGGCCCACGGGGCTGAAGATCGTCGCTGCCTTGTGGCTGCTGCAGGGCATCTTGGATGCGTTCGATTCTTCCGGTTTCCTCCTGTTCCCCGGACCCAACCTTGGGTTCACAATCCTGGAGTCTCTAGCCTTCGTGTTAGCTGTCCTTCAAGTCGCGGCGGCAATAGGGTTCGGTGTGAGAGCCAAGTGGTCCTATTGGCTGGGGCTGGCGGTCCCCGTTCTCGGTCTTGCCGTTGCGTCCTATAGTGCGATCTTCTTCGCTGTGGGAACTGTGCTCGGGTTGGATCCTGTCGAACTAATCCCCTTTCTCGTATGGTTCGTCTGGGCCGTGGTCGCGTGGACCTACCTGCGACGCCCATATGTGAAAGAGTACCTCGGAGTCAGCCGGGCGCCCACTCCCTCGTGACATGACGTAATGTCCGCAGGCGCGGGCGACCCTCAATCAATTACGAGCACTCCGCCTCGCGCCGACAATCCCTACGATTCTTCAGCGATGTTTCCGCGACGACCGGCCAAGTGTTTCCGGAAGCCCCTCGGGTTGAAGACCGAGGGCCCTCTTCGCTTTTGCGTCCACGGGGGGTGATTGGGGCGTTCTACCACTGCTCGCAGCCACCGAAATTGTCCAAGAATTCTGTGAGTTTGGCTATCCAGTCTCTGGTTGCCCGGGAGGTAGGTTGGACCCTGGCTCTGGTTGGGTCGTATTCCCACTTGTCGTGAAAGATCTTCGCCGTTTTTCCTTCCATCTGAATCGCGCGTCCGAGCGCTCCTGATGTGAGCTCACCGTTCGAAAGCCTTCCGTCGAGCGGTTCTGTTAAGATGACTGGACAGGGAGGGATTTCTCCCCACCGTTAAGTGGGTGGACATGACCCAATTGAAATTGCATGGATTGTGTCTACTGTGCTTCTTGCAGTTATCCTCTTGTATTTCTTACTCTTCGCTGGACGGAAAAGTCGCGTCTATGAGGTGTCGCGAGCAGAAAGAACTACACGTGTGGTGAGGAAGGCCACTATGACCAAGATTGTGTTGCTGACCAATGCGAGGTCAATATTCACAGCGTTAAAGATGAAAGTGAGGCAAACCTCAAACCCCACGAACACGATTATGATGAGATTGAAAGTCATGCGATATACTCTCTTTGCTCCTTCTACGGTCATTCTCGTGGACATAGCAAGGAAACTGACTGCTACGGTGATTCCAGACAGACCTGATACGAAGACGAGCATGAACGCCACTGCTTGCAAATATGTTTCGCCTCCTTCCGAAGTGCTATTCAGGATGAATGTCGGATTCCCCAAGATGAGGACTAAACCAGCGAAAGCCGCCGCTCCCAAAAAGCCGACTACGAGGATGGCTTGTTCATGGAGTCGCTGAACTTGCTCCCTCGTGTCCTTGTCGGCTTGGGACTCGCTCAACGTGTTTCTTTGACCTTGGAGTATTCCCCTAACACGGCCCTGACTGCTTCGAGGACAGTTTCAAGTTTGCGGGCTTTCCGTTCCCGCTCCAAGGCCTCCAGGTCTGCCCCGAGCTGTGCCAAGAGGCAGTAAACGAAGTATTGCTTTGTCCAGTTCAGATGGAACGAGCCTTTCTTGCCGACGTAATCCATTCCCATTGGGTGATCCTCCCGCGGCCTCAACCAGCCGTCACATTCCCGCCCACCACTGCGATTCGAGTTCTGAGCAAATGTTGCTCTACTTTCGATGATTGTGATAGCGCTCCTCCTAATAATCCGTTGTGGATTCTGGTTCTGTTCAACCCTCTGCTCGCGTCCTCTCTGTTAATCGTCGGCTCGTGCCACGCTTCAAATAACGCAGGGGAAAAGGTCGTCTGGATTTGGGCTGGAAACCCCCGAAAGGATATTGGTCTCTCGTCGAGATCGGAGTCCTCATCGACTTCGCCCTCTGGTTCGGGGTGCTAAGCCAGTTGAAAGTAATCGACTGGCAGTTGGGTCTCACGCTCGTGTATGTGGAAGTGCCAATTGGCGTGATAGTTAGCATCCTCGTCTCCTATCTTCTGCGAGAATCGGCTAAGCAGGCACAACTCGCCGTAGCCCAAGCGCAGGCCTTCGCGAAAGAGACCCAGAAACTACAGGACGAGCGGATTCGAATCGGCGAAGTCAAAGCACGCCTCTCAGAACACTATCAGGGTGTGCTCCATTCGATGCAATTCTGGTTCGACGACCTTCAACCCTCCGTCCCGACTGGCTCAGCCTATGAGCCAAAACTCACCTATACGGTGGCAAGACTCGTCGCAGCCTATTGGTATTCCCCCCCACCCAAGACCGACCTCAGAAAGCTTGAGACCCGCACGTATGTTGAAGAGTCCGCGCCCGAAGTAGAAGCGCCTCTCCGAGGCGAAAATTGGAGCAAGTGGGTCGCTCTGAGGGAAAGAGCGAACGCACACTTGACGCGCGTTGGAGAGTTGTGGCAGAAAGTGGTTGACGACATAAGGTCTGAAACCTCAAGCCTCGGATTGAAAGAGTGGGACGGGACGCTAGCGCTCGGTAAGCCAGTAGACCACTATTGGCTTCACCGACTTTTCACCAGTTTGTGGCTCGACTACGACTCCTTCCAAGGTCAGGGGACTCATCTCTGGGACGATGCGAATATCGTCCAAGGCGACGATGACTACAACAGGAAGAAGGTCTGGTTTTTCTACGATGGCGGAGTTCAGAGCACAAGCCGAGAGGCTCTTGAAGAATTGAAGATTTGGCTTCCCACCGAGGCAAACGCAATTGCTCCTGCACAGAAGGAGCTGAGAGAGGACGCTGACGGGATTGCTTTAGATTATGACTCTTTGCATCGAAGCTGGGGTAAGGTCGAAAGGGACTACCGAGGCAAGCGGGCGGAGAGATTGCTGGGCTCCTGCCCCACATGCGCTGATTGGCTCGCCGAACTTGACCGTCTAAAGACCTCAGGGACGTGAGAGGTATTCTCTCAGTATGTATCGGATTGTTTCCGGTATTTAGTCAAGCGCCCTCTTCTTTCGCTCCAACTCCAAGCGCTTCTCAGCAGGACCCAGTTCCGCCAAATTCCAGTGTTGACGCAGATAGTTTCGCCGGACCTCTCTCCCCGGATTTGCTCTCCAGACCATCCATGGCTTATACGCGGGTCGCCAATCCGTTTCCCGATATGAACGCAGACAGGCTAGTAACTGAGGCATACCTGGCCAGGATGGCCGGCATCAACATCAACACCATGAGAAGGTATGTGAAGGCGCTCCGATCACTCGTCGATACTGATGTGTTCAGCGCCCAGGAGTTGGATCTCCATGAGTGACGAGCCTCGGGGTGACGACGAGTATGAGACCTGGATCACCCACGACCCAATCGGAGTGACCCATGTGATTCGCATCCGGAAAGGAACTCCCCCAAGGCAGGTGCGGTGTGTTGGCTGCGATGACTGAGGGAGCGGCCGGCTCGACAGATCCGCCAGGGTACGGTCCGCAGCCAGCTCGCTTTGGCCCCAGATGCGACATGTGCACATTCTTCTTGAAGTCTGACAGCCAGTGCAAGAAGTACGGTGTTCCCGTCAAGGTCTAGTACTCTTGCGACACATGGGAACGAAACCCCGACCTGCTGATAAGAGTGGTATAGCGCGGGGCCTTATGGATGACAGGTCTCGAATTTCTTCGTAGTCTGTCCCTGAGTGTCTCGGTTTCTATGCCAGAAGCAAAAACATTGATGTGGGAATCATTGCGTAGCTCGAAGTGGTATCCATTTCATCTTTTGTAAGAAGAAGTCCCATACGAACGCCAGTCGCCTTCTGGAAATTGTAAATTCCATTCAAGTCGGTCTTCTTCGATATCTTGTTTTGGAATTTCAAATCAATGGGTAATTCCAAACGGTCACCGTCGTAGAGGACGAAATCCAACTCGTTACTTCCGCCATATTTCCAATTGAAGACACAATTGGAATAATCAAAAGTCTGCTTCTTGGGACTCAAAAGAAAGGCCAGGCGGATCAGATGGTCAGCTACGATTCCTTCAACAAGTGCCCCCTGATTAGTTGGGTTTTCGCTAAACTCTTCGCTTAGTTCAAATGAGGATTTTGAATTCACCCATCCATTCATTACGTGTAAGAAGAAAGGGTCGTGAAAACGAATGCGCTTTTCCTGCTCAATCCTTGGAACCTTCTTCGCTTCACCAAATTGGTATGTGATGGTGAGAATGAACATGTCTCGCAAAGTTGTAATGTAATTGATTGCAGTGTTGACACTGCCGACGTCGGTATCCCTTTGCAGATTTCGCCAAGATACTGGCCATAGTAGATTTGCAAGAATCCTTCCCCCAAGTTGCTTAACGAATGTTTCTTCCTTTCCTAGTAGGGTCAATTGACCGAGAATGCTATTCAGATATGTTGTGTAAATTCGTTCTTCGATGACTCCTTTCGTCCTGAATTCGTTGACTACCTTTGGTATTCCGCCAGTGAGCGTGTATTCATGCAAATGTTGGTTTAGTTCGCCGACATAGGAAAGTAGCGACTTTAGACGCTTGTCCAATTTCCCTTGCCTAAGTTTGGATAGCATCTCCAAACGTGGTGCATAACGCAAGAAGTCTGTGCCGAGAATCTCCCGAAGTTTGGGGTCTAAGACCTCAACATATTCTGCAAACTTCATCGGGAGTATAATCTTGTCTAGTGGATCGTTGGTCGTGCCTCTTCTGCCGGGAAGTCGCTCTGACGAGGCTTTGACGTCCATTGACTGGCTACCGGTCGCCACGACAGTGGTCTTGCGCAGCAGGCCGCTGTCCCAAAGCCATTTGATTCCCCTTTGCCACTCTCTCACTGAAGTTATCTCGTCTAGAAAGAAGAAAGTGCGGGTCGGGTTCCTTTGCACTCTGGTTAGTGTCTGGTAACTTCTGATGACATCGACGACGTCTTCCGGGGATTTCTCAAGGTCGAACGAATAATACATCACGTTCCAAGGAGATACTCCTCTCCGCAGGAAATCTCTGATTTGGAGTTTGATTAGGGTTGTCTTACCGACTTGTCTTGGCCCTCTTAGGGAATAAATAATATCTTCAGAATAGTTGAAAGTGTGTCTTATTCGTGGATCGTATTTCAGAGGAGATTTCTCCCACTGAACAATACTTTCGTCTTCCTCAATTTCGTCTTGAGATTTCCACCATGGATTTGCGATTCTTAGTTTTGCATTGACATTCAATTATTTGCAATTCTGCATTGAACGGTTCTTTATATATTCGGGTTGATTGTTGTGAACGGTTCTTTATATATCAAAGTCAAACCGGGTGAACAACACTCCAATCACACTTCAGCGCGTTTCTTCATATCTGTGGTACCTCATGAGTCATCTAGAGTTTCGCGAAAGAACTTGCTTTGGACTTTCTGTCGTCAGTGCGGAGCAATCTGGTCAGAAATCCGCATCATCGCTTGAACCATTGTCACATACAATAGAATGACAAACACAAGAAAGATAGCGATGTAGACCAATATGGCGCCCCACACCCCGATGTAACTGATTGACTGAATCGCGATTCCCACCGTGGCGTTTGATAGCGGAATTGTAAGCGCGAACACTATCAGGCCACTGAAAGCTGCTGACTGAGCACCCAGAGCCAACTTGACTTTGGCGGGAGGCCGGTGCGTCACTAATGTTGCGTATGCCAAGAGACTGAAGACCACGAAGAGCACGAAGAACGTTGCCAACCCCGTCTTCGCTTGGTCAACCAGCAGCCCTTGTAACAGAGAGATGACTATGCCCAGCAATCCCCCAAGAGTTGTTACGTACTCGACGAACTTGATTCTGGGGTCTTCCAGGATTTTAGCCGGAATGTCCGCGTGCTCCATGGAGGAGCTTTTCCTAACCGTCAAAGATAAGTGTGTGTTTCTACTAAAGCTGCTCATTCATGGACCAAAGCTAGCTTGGCGAGGGAGGGCGGTCATACCTGCAGAAGTGGTCACGTTCCCCGTCTCTTAACGGTGATGATTCCTATTGCGAACACAGCAGACATGAGAACGAATGCGAGATAGAGAAAAAACTGCAGCTCGCCGGGGCCATAGGTGTAAGTCCACTCCTCCCAGACGTAGCCGATAACCGTCAGCACAAGAACTATCGTCATGACGGAGCCCAAGAGGAAGTAAGCGTCCGCGTATTCCTTCCACCGTTGGGCAGATCTGTGAAATCGGGGAAGAATGTTCACTCCCAACGCGACAATCAGGAAAAGAAGATACACGGAGAATAGGAAGAGATCTATGTTGACGAGGCCGTGGATAATGGGTGTGAGCGGGCTGACGACGGGCCTCGCTATTGGGAGCACAGGCGCGTGTGCTTGCCTCAGTTGGAAATAGACGAGGATGCTGCCTACAACCCCGAGAGCAACTACGGTCTTTACCTCGTCCTCGGTGGAGGTAAACGATGAATTACTCAACTGGAGACTTGGCCACGGCAGGTCTTATCATGTTTGTCCTTGGGCTCGTCTTCGGCATGAGTTTGATGGCATTTTATCCCCAGTTGGGTTGGACGCTTATTGGATGTTCCAGTTCCGCTTCTGACTATTACAAGTGAAAATGCTTCGACAAGCTACAACCATAGGGCAAACTTTGAGTTAGGTCATTTCTGCGAGTACGTACGTGCCGTAACAATAGCGCGAACCTATGGACGACCGGCATGACGAGCCCAGATGCCTCACGATTTCGATTCTAATTTTGTAATTAGTGACTTGCAAGTTGTTACTGCTTCTTCAAGCTCGTTCGTTTGAACTTCTCTCTGGTGAACGACTTTGTTCCTTGTCGCAAGTAACTTTCTGAGAGTTGTTATGTCATCCGGAGAAAGTATAGTCGATCGAGTAGCACGGTTGATTACTTCTATAGGATCTCGTGTCTGAATTTGTCCCGACCCAGCTAGCACTTCAACGAGTGCCACAAACGATTCAATGAATCTTAGTCGAGGGGCAACATCCGGCCCCTCCGATCTCACAACCATGACCCCGTTTTGAGAAGCAACCTGTTCAGCCAGAGGTAAGATCTCACCACTCGACACTATTACTGGAGAGTATCCCTTCCCAAATGTACCGCTGTAATTGGAAGACGCCACCGATAGAACGTCAGGCACTCCAATTCGTCTAGTCTTGACCTCGATGGCAAATTTCTTGCCACCAGGCGTTTCAACGTAGAAGTCAACACCATAGTCTCTACCAGACGTCCGCCTAACTTTGTACCCTTGCTTCTCAAAAAAAGCCATGGTTTGAGCCTCTAGATCATGTTCGCTCAAATTCTATTCCCCCTTTTCAGATAGGCGTACACCGCTACATAAACAAAGACGATCACTAATGATCCCAGAATCCCGATTGATGCGGCTGCCAATCCTGCTATGAACAAGATGACTCCTCCCGGATACAATGCAGAAACCAAAGATCCACTCCAGGAGGACTTTCCTGGGTCGTAGCCAAGGTTGTCTATGTCATACTTTTGCACCTGTGACAAACGCCGTAATGCGTCAGAGAAGTCGATTGAGCACTTTACCACATCAGAGTGATAACAATCAACCGAAAGCAAACCGCTAGTCTCTACTTTGATACAGACGAGAGATTCTTTTGGAAAGGCGTAGTACTGATCATAGTCGGGCAGGTTTGTCTGAGGGTAGTACTCCTGCAGCCTCATCTTGGCTTGCGCCGAATTGATGGGGTTCATCCATGATTGGCTTAGGGCTTGGAGAATCGTATTGGTGTTCAAACCAAGCGCCGATGTGAACCCTCCCATGGGAGCTGCGTGCCCTGTGCGAATTAAAAAGAGATGGAAAGCCCGTCATCAGGTGGGGATGTAACCGAACGTTCGGCCCGAAGACGACAGAAGCCCTCGCCAAAGCACCTGACGCTCATGTCAATTGACCTCACCTCTCAGGAGGTGAATTAATTGGCACTGAAAGATAAAGGGTAGTGGATACATGGGAGATAGCAAATTATAGTGACAATGATTATCCCAGAGACCGGAAAAGTGTGATGGCGGCTGACACTCTTGAGACCTCGAATTCGGGCTGGTCCAATCCTATAAGGCTGGCGCGAGCGCCCGTGGGGAGTCTTGGAAGGCATGGATTACGAGTTCGCGGCTGTGGGGTTTTACTCGCGACATTACGAGGGAATATTCATCGTCTATGCGATTCCATCGGTGTTGGTCTGGTACCTCTATCTCAGAATCATTGACCAGCAATACTACTTCTGGCCAATCTTCGGGGTCAGCGTTCTCTTGTACCTCTACGTCAGGCGACGAATAAATCGGTATTGCTATCACCTGATTCAAAGTTACCCCGAGAATTCCTCATCAGTGGATTATGGGACGGGTTACACTGATGTTGATTTGCTGGATTCGTTTGACATCGAGGTTCTAACCAAGATAAACGAGATCAGAGAAGATAATGGTGACTACCTGAGATTGATTAATGTGACTTCCAGTCTAATAGACGCTCGTGATCTCTTTCGACGTCTTAGCAAACTCAAGAATCTGAACTTGGTCCGCGCTGTTCCCGCTCGGCTGGCATTGACGCCTAGTGGGCTCGAGAAGCTATCCGCTCCTCGTGTTATTCGAACTAGCAAGATACCCCCGCAAGTCGGGGCTATGCTTGCAAAGGCGAAGGCCGACTTTGCTCAGGGCAATTTCAACGGGACGGTAGATGATATCAACATGATGTTCGAATGGACCCTCCGAGATGCCCTAACGCACAGGTTTGGGGATGCCTTGGGAGACAAGTGGAAGGCGCTGCAGAAGGCGGGGGCGATTAATCCTGATCTTCGTGTCGCCAACCTAGGAGCTCTTCTAAGAGCTTGTAGAGAATTAGCGGTTACAGAGGTCGCGTCAGTCACCTATAAGCTGGTTGACTCGTTTTGGGCGATAAGGAATCCTCAAAAACATTCCGAGAGTCAGGGACAACAGGCCGTTAATACGTTTGAGGAACAGGTGAGGTCCGCCGAGAGCTCAATACAGATAGCAGAGGCCTTCCTCAGATATTGGTTCCGTTGACCAATCCTACGAGGAGTGTTCTGCCATGCCATGCAGCTGAGAATTAATAGACGATACAGAGATGGCGAAGCGACTTACTTGGGCAGGGTCAGTAAGCTTCCGGTCAAGTCATTCCAGCACAGTATGAAACGTGCCGCAGCCCTGGCTCGGCTCGATGGGTACTTGGAAGACCTCGCTTCCGGACGTGTGGATAAATTGCTTGGTGGGTTCGCTGAATTGCCAAACGAAATAATGAAGATTATTGGGATAGACGCCATTTTGATGGAGGAAATGAACGAAATGATAAAACGGGTGAAAGTCAGAGCAGAACCTTTGATTGCGAATCTTGACCAAGAACAGTTGAAGAAACGGGTCCAGGACAAGATTCTGCCTGATGTCAAACGATTGACTCAGGTTTTCGAAGATTTGGGCTTAGTGGCAGGAAGAACACTCCCTGAACAATCACTTATACTGGGAGTGAGTGCGTTTGAAATCTATCTCAAGGACATCACTTCCGAGATGGTGGCAAAGAATCCCAGAATCGAGAAGAGATTCAGCAAGGAGATCAAGAGTGGATTCAATCTTTCGAGGCTTGAGGCATATAGGGATGATGCGAGGAGAACCAAGGGCGAAATAGCCGCGGACGCAATCAAGTTGGAACCAAACAGGATTCGCCTCATTCTCAGGCGGTTATTTGATTGGGATGGGATCTTCGTTTCACGGGATATCGAGAGGAAATTCGTTAGGATTGTCGCCACCCGTAACTTGATAATACATAGAGCAGGGCTGGTCGATTCCAAGTACAAACGACTCACGGATTACAACGGGCGCGTCGGCCATTTGATTGTTGTCACTCGCAGATACTCTCTGGAGTCACTCTCTTGCCTTTCAGACCTAGTAAAACTGGCTGAGCTGAGACTTCATCCAAAGCAGAGACCGGTTCCTTTCAAAGCGCTCGGCGTATGAGTCGTTCTGGATTGTCCTTCATTGTTGTTTAGCGACAACCTATGAACCCGGAGCTGCATTTTGCATAAATGTCGGATATCGCCCTAACGTGTGAATGTATGTTGCTGCAAAAAGTCCGTGGCTTATGTGCAGATTACCGATCCGCCAGGCTACGGTCCCAAACCGGGACGGCTTTGGCCGATGTCGTCCAATGCCTTGCCAGGTCTCGAATGGCACAAGTAACAAGGTTTTCCTTGCTGGATTGCCATCTTGGCCGGGCGCAGATCTTGACGAGACCGTACGGAAGGTTCGATTGAGACATGAAGATGGCAATGTTACTCGCCCTGTTCCTCCTAGCAGGTATCCTCGTCTCTGTCTCTGGGGGAACCACAATTTGGGTTTCTGGGAATGAAGGCGTGATTGATCATACAAACACGGGGGGCAACAGCATCAAAATGGGATGGTCTCCCAACAACGGAGTGTTTCCAGCCGAATTGGTGATTGCTCTCGCACCGCTCGTAGACGGTGCGAAGTCCGAGATGATTGTCTGGTTCTATCACGCATCACACCCGAATTACACGGTCACCGAGGCGTTATTGACGCCTTTCGTTATCACCAAGATGATTCCGAGGGATGGAAACTGGTCATTCGCCAATGCGGGCGACAATGGCTCGATCATAAAGACAGTTCTTTCTGCAGACAGCGGTGAGAATCCAGTTGAGGCGTATTTTGAGTTCACCAATCTCGTGTACAGTTCCGACCATGGACAATACCAGATCATACTACCGTTATCAGGTGGGGTGAACAATCTAGGACTTCGACCGGCCATTACGAAACTAAACCTATCAAACAACTTTGACTTCTATGGGGGCGTGCCAACAATCGTCCAGGTCTACTTGAGTGACCAGGACCAGATTACAAGTAGTTACCCTGCGTACAGCGTGGAAGCGCCTCAGCCATTCTTTAGTTCCACAACCCCATTGAAAGAGGTCTACTACGAATTACCGGCTGGCAACTCGGCACCTGTCGTTATCGGTTTCACAAACTTGGATGACATAGACAACTACCAAAGGTCCCAGAATCTCGGGTTCCTTTTGCTTGGAATAGGCATTCCTCTCGCAGTTTCGAGCGCTTTCGAATTCGAGAAAGAGAGGAGTGAGCGCGGACACTTGTAGTTCGGCGAAGCCTGGGCGGGGCTGGGCTCTTTGGTCGACGGTGTTCCGCGTCGGGGTGGCCTGTTCCGTTCTTGTTGGTTCGGCCCGTGGTTAAATCGAGAGGGTCAGGCGCCTTACATTTCCCCCACACATGCCAGGAGCGCGAGTGAGCGGTGTCTGCGTTTCACTGAGTGATACGCTGAAAAGTTGATAGAAGACCGTTGAGATAGCAATCGGGGCACCTCAACTGTCACTCACCGACTATGTTACCGTGCTCATCGCGGCTGCTGCCTTGGTCGTAAGCTCGATATCCCTGTACATGAGCTGGAGAAACTCCAAAAGCCAACAACCTAATGTCACCTTGACAACATCATGGAGCTCGTATGAGATATTTGGTAAGCAATCGGAAATGACCGATGAAGCGAAGATTCAGGTGAGGACCGAGGTGATTCTGCAGAATAGTGGCAATGCCAACGCTTCGGTCACGGACATCAAGATGAGGGTTAGGTACGCAAAGGATGTTATCAACCACCCCACGATAGGGAGGGCCCTTGGGGCGCGTGCATTCTCCGTCCGCCCCTTCAACTTTGCCCAAACTATTCCAATCGAGGTGGGACCCTATGGTTCGAAGAAAGTGATGTTTCTCTTTGTCTTCGAAGGCCTGAGGCCTTGGTTCTTGGACAGGGCGAACGTGACAATCGACATCCTGAACCCGAAGAAGTGGGAGCGGAAAGACCTCCCAATACTCTATCAGATCACTATTGATTCGTCTGGAGGTACAGCCAATTTTATGAATGCTTGCTTTAGGGATGACCAGCCAGAGAGCAAGGAAATCGCTGGGTCGATGGGACCGTGGGAGGAAGCCAAGTGGGATTGGGATTCCGTTCCCCAATCAGACAAGAGTTAGGCCAGACTGATTGTCTGTCAGGCGCACAGGGAAATTTCAGTAGGGCGATGGGTCCTTGAGTTCGCCTGCCCACTTGGCTAGGTACCCGTAGCCTTCTGAGAGAAGGTCAATGGATTTCTGTTGCTTAAGGAAGTTGAACGTTGCTGGCGAGTACCGTCCCTTGCCAACATAGGCAAAGAACTCTCTCGTTGTCTCAATCGCCGAATCGATTTCGGCAGGGGTCAATTCGTGAATGAGGGCCCTTGACTCCCAAGACGCATGCACAATCGAGTTCCTGCGAGTCTGGGCCTTCTTCACTCGACGCATGAGGGCTGCCTGACTCTTGAGGTCGATTCCGCTTAGGATTGTGAATAGGTCGAGTTTGGTGTCGAACGGCAGCCTTAGCAGGTCTTTCATGTCTACTGACTGGTCGAGGCCTCTTTTTGCAACCGAGAATTGCACCTCGTCGTTGAGCCATGCTTCCCACATCATCCAAAGCCAGATGAATGAGGCGCGCAAGGCCCGGCGTATCCTGAATACGTTCTTCTTCGGGTTGTCCGCGACGAGTCTCTCCGCCTCTTCCTTGAAGTAAAGACAGTCGTTGAAGAGTTCGTGGTCCGCCCTTGACTTGAACGGCACGCCAATGCAAACGCTCGCCCGTATAACTAACCTTGCGGTCGGTACACCGATACATGCTCTCTCGGTTCTGTCCCATGGGTTTGTCTTCACGCGCCTCCTCGCCTTCGGGAAGTGGGGCGTTGAGGTCCTTTACCGTGTCGACAACCAGGAAAACGGCCCCTCCCTCCCCTCCGCTTCGTTTGTTTCCATTCTAAAGAAGCTCCTATGGATGGAACTATCTTACGTAAGTAAAGGAGCCTGCTCTCGGTTTGCGGTCTTGGATGGATATGCCTTGGGGTCTAAAGGAGGGTCACGGAGTGTTGGTAAAGGCTGACGGGCGGGCGATCTGTTCGGGAATGAATCTCCAGTGGAAACCAGGGGGTGGGGGGTGTGCGGTGAACAGGGGTGAACGACACGCACCGGCCAGCCCACCAAGGACCGCAGTATTTCCACTGGAACCACTCCAGCCCCCGAACCTGTGAAACGCCCGATTCCGACGCCTTTGTTTCCATTGGAGCCAGTCCACGCCCCTCCTGGAGACGGCCCGAGTGAACCCCAGTGAACCCTCCGGGGCGTATCAAAACGCGGTCAAACTAACTGACCGCCTTGTTCACAAGTTCACACCCGACACCGATTTATCGGGCCTCCGGGCCACCAGGCGGCAGTAGTTTACTTGCTAAAGCGGGTCAGGTTCGAAGTGGAGAACGAGCAGGGGCGCAAGAGCTTCCACGTCCTGGAAGGCCCGGTCTCCCGTAATGATTTGATGAAGACGATGGACGCCCTCGAGATGATGGATCAGTCGATCGAGCACTCGCCCAGGGCCCCGGACGAGGGGACCTTCTTCGGCAAGGTGCAGACGCTCCTGGAAACGACGTTTGCAGCAGGAGACTTCTCATCGTCCGACGTGGCCCGCGAGCTTGAGGAGAAGTACGCCCAACCAGTGAAGCTGAGCACGATATCGACCTACCTGGCCCGGCTGGCCGACAAGCGGTACATCAAGCGAGAGCGCTTCGGGAACTCCTGGGTGTACCGAAGGGTCTACCTGAAGCCGGCGCAGGTAGCAGAAAGGTAGCGCGGTCCCGAGTCCCGGCCTAGATACTGGGCAGGCAACTCGTGTTTATCTGAACCTGTCGACAGCTGAGCGCGAGAGTGGTTGGTGCTGCCCGAGGTGAAGTACCTTACGGTCGATGAGATTGTAGAGGCCAACAGGAGAGTCCTGAAGGAAATCAGGGTAAAGAAGGCAGACTCTCATCGCGTTGCGAGTCGAACGAAAATCGAAGGCGTCGTCAACATGGTCCAGGAATTAGAAGGGGACGTCTACTGGAAGGCGGCCGTATCGCTGATTCAACTAACCAAAGCGCACGCATTCGATAGCAGAAATAGGAGGACGGCGTACGCTGCTGCCAAACTAGGTAACGATCTGCGAGCGCCTCCTCGAGGGCCCCGGAGGCGAACGTCTTGGAATAGACCCCGAACGGGTAGTTGTGATAGAGGCCAAAGTTCCCCTTGACGATTTCCATCACCGTGGCTGCGTTGTCGGTGACGTAATGGAAGAGCTCGTGGAGGAAGAGGTACAGCAGCGCTCCCTTGACGGCGTCCTTGGAGGTTCGGGTACCGTTTGGCAGCCAGGAACATGCTTGCCAAATCTATGAGGCATCTCTCGCTGAAGTGAATTCCCCAGTGGCTGTGGCTGAAGTGGTAAGACTCGTACCAAGCGCATACGTCTAGGACGTCTTCCCCTCCTTCTTTCCGGGCGCCGGCACCTCTCCGACGATTTCCAC
This sequence comes from Nitrososphaerota archaeon, assembly GCA_028867035.1. Classification (GTDB taxonomy): domain Archaea; phylum Thermoproteota; class Nitrososphaeria; order Nitrososphaerales; family Gagatemarchaeaceae; genus UBA183. The sequence continues at coordinate 418,373 of JAGWHB010000001.1, forward strand.
CCTTATCGAGTCCCAGTCCACGGCTACGAGCTGGATTTCCTCCGGTTCACTACCGAGCACGTTCGGGTTGACCCTCCGCGTGTGGGGGTCTTCGGCGGGCAAGTCGTTGTGCAGTCGTTCTATGACTTTATACCTGAAGTCCTCCCAGATGTATCGCGTTGCCGTGCCGTCGGGAACTATGCGTCTCGCTTTATCCTTGTCGAGACGCCGCGCATTAAAGTATACAGCGTCGTGTCCGCGGCAGCAGAGGCAGGCATTTCCAATCCAAGCGACTTAAGTTCGGATTGAAGCCGTTCGATGGTCTTCTGCTCCGCCAAGAGCTTCTCGCTTGAAGTAGTAATGGCCTACATCAGCGCGCTCGACAGGCCGGACTACAACGCTGCGATGAATCATCTCCACGGCAAGGTCCGCATCAGGGCCCGGCGGGGGAGACCTTCGGAAAGCCCTACGATTTCATCGAGATGCTGCGGAGGTACCGGGGGAGGTACGACATCAAGAAGGCCTTCGCGGACGGAGACGACGTGTGCTTACTGTACGACCTGAAGACCAACGGCCCGAAGGCGTTCATGTCTTCGTGGTATCAAGTGAAGCAGGGAAAGATAGTCTCGATTCAGACGGTCTTCGGCCCGCGCGCCTTCGGTCCACCTCCAGGGAAGGGTTCTGACCAAAGCCAAGCCAAATGACTGCTGCCCGGCCCAACAGCACTCCTGTTCCTCCTCTGAGCCAAGGTTCCGAAGTAGACACCGACAAGGACAAGGGCGCTCCCCGCCAGGAAGACGGGGGTCACTGTCTCCTCGTTCAGTAGCCACGCAGCGACGAAGGTCACCACCGGGATGAGGACCTGGGAGTAGGACGCCGCAGACGCGGTCCAGTGCGAATAGACCCAGATGTTGACTGCCTGGCCGACACTGGTGCCCACCACCAGCCATCCCAGGGCAAGCCAGGTGGCCGACTGGACAGGGAAGGCCACCCTCTCTCCTGCAATGAGCGAAAGGACGAGCAACAGGGGTGTCCCTGTAAGCATCCCGACAGTCGCCATCGAGATGGGATTGGCCCTCGGGACCAGTTTGATTACGACCCCTCCGGTGGCCACGCTCAGCACCCCTCCGAAGATCGAGAGTATCGAAAGGACAGACCCGCCCTCGGAAAGATGGTTGGAGAACACCACGGCAACCCCCAGCAGGGCCGCCGCCGAGCCCCCCATACCCGACCAGCGCCATTTCTCGAGTCGAGCCCATTGCGATAGCACGACCGTGATTAGCGGGACCGTGGCGAACATCACCGAGGCCGTGGCAGCCGTGGCCCCCAGCAGGCCCCAATACACCAGGGCGAAGTTGAACCCCGTGGTGAAGAGGCCGTAGAGCGCCGCACCTCCAAGCGCCCTCCCCCTCGGAATCGGTATCCCCTGGACTCGCATCACCGTGAAGAGAATCATGGCGGAGAGCATCAGACGGAGGGCCCCACCCCAGAAGGGCGGGAGCTCCTGGTTGCTGACCCTGATGGCGATGAAGGCGACGCCGAAGACGAGGGCTACAAGGAGAAAGCCGCCGAGAACCTTCTTCCCCGGCTTCGCGTCCCCCTGAAGCAAACCCTACGAGGGCTGGCGCCCGTATATTAGATGGTTGGACCGCGCTCCCGGCCCGTCATCGGTACTCGAACGGGTTGGGAATCTGCTTCCCAAGGCCCATGGAGACAGCCTTCCTGTACACCATGTTGCTGGCAGTGGCGTCCTCCATGGTCAGGCCGGGAGAATGGAACACCGTGATTTCGTCGTCCCTCTCCCTCCCTGGCTTTATCCCGGCGACCACCTCCCCCATGGTGGCGTAGACGTCAGCCTTCGCGATCTTCCCCTGGGCGATGGGGATGGCGAGTTGCCCGGAGTCGTAGGAGTCCTCAGCCGCAATCACTATCTTGTCGGCCTTGCTCATTGCATCGCCGTCAAGCTCTATCTTCGGAGGGTCGTCCGCCCCAATGATGTTCACATGGACGCCCGGCGAGAGTGCGTCCGCGTGGACTACCGGTACGAAGCTGGGGGTTGTGGTCACCATCACGTCCACTCTGCCTGCGAGGTCAGCAGCTGACTCCACCGGCTCCAGGTCGACCCCGAGCTCGCTCCCCATTTCCCTGCAGAACGTTTCGGCTTTTGCCCTCGTCCTGGAGAGGACGTACCCCCTCCTCACATCCCTGACCAGTTTCAGGAACCTGAGCTGGTTCCTTGCCTGCCTCCCGGCCCCCACCATCCCGACGCTCTGGCTCCCTTTCCTCGAGAGGTACTTCGCCCCGATCGCACCCCCCGCGGCGGTCCGGTTGGCGCCCACACTGGCGGAATCGATTACCGCGAGTACGTCCCCGTCCTTCGCATCGAAGAGGTACTTCAGGAACTTCCTGGGAGGGTCCCGTACCCCTGGGAAGTTGTAGCCGATTGAGACCACCAGCACCCCCGACTCCTCCAGGTACGCCAGGCCGTCAGACACCTTCGTCATCCGCGGGTCCGCGTGGGGGAGGTCCTTGCCTCTGATCCGGATTTCGCGCCTGAGCAGCGTCTCCGCGTGACCGAGCCCAAGCTGCCTGTACCCGTCTTCCTCGGCCGCGATGAAATCCTTGAGGCTGGTGCACCTGGCGACGTCGGGTTCAGTGATTAGAAGCGCCAAGGTCCAGCTTTGCCCCGAAGACCCGCTTTACTTATTTCAAGATTTGTCGCTCGGGTGGCGCAGCGGTCCCCTCTGCCCCTGCGGGACTCGAAATCCCGCTGAATCCTTGGGGAAATCAGGATCATCCCGATGTTCACCACGAATGTAAAGGCGGCTATGGCATACCACGCGAGCTTCAGGTCGAAGAGCAGGAATCCGAAGCTCAGAGGCCCGACGAAGGCCGCCATGGTCCGGCCAGCGTTCAGGACTGCGGCGTAGTACCCCTGCACCACCCCCCGGTTCTCGGCCGACGAGAACAATGTGACCACCCGCTGCGACGGGACGGTGAGCAGTATCTCCCCCAGGGTCAGAATCACCATGACCGCCTCCAGTTCGAGGAACCCTGATGCAAGGGTTGTCGATAGAAACCCCACAATGCCGACGAAGTTCCCCAGGACCACCGGGGTAACGAGCCTCTTCCAGCCCCTCACCGCCCTGATCAGCGGGATTTGCAGCAGGACGATGACAAGGCCGTTGGTGGCGAAAAGATACCCTATTTGGTCGTTCGGAACGCTGAGGAAGCTGGCGGCGTACAGCGAAAGCGGCGTGATCTCGTACCCGGAGGCAAGGAACGAGAAGAAGATCAGGACTAGGAAGAGCATGACGTTCCTGTCGTCCCTCCAGCTGAGCCATCTCGGCTTGACCTTCGGCTCCTCCGGCCCCTGAAGGGGCAGCAGGCGTTCCGACACGAACACCCTGGTCAGGACCGCGACCAGGACGAACACAACCGCGCTGAAGTAGAAGACCGAGGGGTAGCTGAACCAGCTGGAAAGAATCCCACCCAGGGCTGGTCCGGCGGCGAAGCCAAGGTTCGAGCCGATGGTCAGGAGCGAGAAGCCCATGGTCAGGCTGTCCCCCTTGTTTACAGCCACGATGGCTGCTGGGGCGGGGTGCGATATTCCCCTGGTGAACGTGGTCACGGGGTAGAGGGCGACGATGAGCAGGACGGCGGCGCTGATCTGTATCAGGAAGCCAAGGACGACCGACAGTCCGATTGAGACGATGAACCCCAGGAGCATGACCCGCCTCGGCCCGTAGGAATCGATGAGTCGGCCGCCCAATACCTGGCTCGATAGTGCCGCCAGCCCCGTGACGAGGTAGGTAAGCCCTATCTCCCAGAACGGGGTGGCCCTCGAGACCGCCAGGTAGATCGCCACGAAGGGGAGGGTCGCGGTCCAGCCTATGTTGTTCAAGGTCGTGATCGCAACCAGGACCCCAGTCATGCGGTCGACCAATTGGCCCCCGCCCGCTTCGAGGGAGAATAATTAGGTTCTCGAGTCCAACCTGCATCTCCTCCTTTTATCCAGCGCCTGGGCGGGAAAGGCCCGTCCTTTGGTAAGCGAACGCCTGCGTGAATACATTCACTCCAACCTTGGAAAGTTCTCCAAGCAGATCATCGACCTGGCGCATCAGCCGAGCGTGTCGGCACGCAACGAGGGGATTGAGAAGTGCGCGTCGATGGTGGAAGAGATGATGCGCGAGATCGGAATCCAGACCAAGATCCTCCGGCTCGAAGGGGCTTCGCCCCTAGTCTACGGGGAATTGAAGTCGGCGAGGTCGAGCAAGACAGTCCTGTTCTACAACCACTACGACGTCCAACCAGAGGAGCCCGTCGAGAAGTGGGTGTCCCCACCGTTCAAGCCCGAAGTGAGGAACGGGAGGATCTACGGCAGGGGGGTCTCCGACGACAAGGGGGAACTGGTGTCGAGGCTCAAGCTCGCTGAATCCTACCTGAGGTCCGAGGGGGAGCCGCCGTGCACGATGAAGTTCTGCTTCGAAGGGGAGGAGGAAATCGGGAGCCCGAACCTGGACCGCTACGTGGTCGCCAACGCCGACCGCCTGAGGGCCGACGCCGTATTTTGGGAGTGGGGCGGGGTCGACGAAAAAGACAGACCGGTGGTCCAGCTGGGGGTCAAGGGGATGATATACCTGGAGCTAGCCGTAAAGACCCTGTCTGCCGACGTCCACAGCCGAAACGCAGCCGCCCTCCCGAGCGCCCCTTGGAGGCTCGTCCGATTCCTGAGCCTGCTAAAGGGGGATGACGAGAGGATTCGCGTCCCCGACTGGTACGACGACATTGAGCACCTGGACGCAGAGGAGCTGAAGATCCTGGGGGAGGAGCCATTCAACGCGAAGGAGTACCTGGCGAACTTTGGGGCTAGGGAATTCGCAGGAGGGATGAGTCCGGCAGAAGCGAAAAGAAGGCTGGTCTTCGGACCAACGGCGAACGTCTCAGGACTCTGGTCAGGCTACACGGGGAGCGGAAGCAAGACGGTCCTCCCGAGCGAGGCCCACTGCAAGCTCGACCTGCGACTGGTTCCGGAACAGGACCCCGACAAGCTACTGCGGTCTTTCAAGAAGTTCGTGATTGACAGCGGCTTCGCTGACATCGAGGTCAGGGCCCTGCAACTCGAGCCTGCCGCAAGGACAAGCCACCAGTCCCCCTTCGCTCAGGCTGTGGTCAGTGCGGGGGAGAGCGCCTTCGGGAAGAAGAGCGTCGTCAGGCTCTGCGCACCCGGGACCGGACCATTGCACGTGTTCACCAAGCGCTACGGAATCCCGGCGGTCTCCATCGGGGTCTCGGCCCCCGACTCGGGGATGCACGCGCCCAACGAGAACCTCAGGCTGGACGTCCTGGAGAAGGGGATGCTCTGGTTCGCAGAGTCCCTCGACAGATTCGCGAGCTGACCCAGACACCTGTCAACGCTTAAGAAATCGGAAGGCCTCCCAGAATCAAATGCTAATCGAAATGAGCAGACTGAAGGAAGTTTACGAAGAGCGTGCACGGCTCGCAGCCAAGGACCCTGCCTTCGCGAAGGTCGCGCTGCGGGTCCAGGCCAGGCTCATCCACAACGTGAACTCAGAGGGGGAGGCCCACGGTTTCAAGTTCCAATCCGACGAGCTGGACGAGGCCGGAGGGTCCGGGAAGGGACCCATACCCCTCGACTACTTCCTCGCCGGATTCTGCTTCTGTTTCCTCAGCATAATGGCGAGAACCACTGCCTCTCTCGGGGTGGGGCTGAACTCCGCGTCAATCTCAGTGCGGGGGCTCCTCGACAGGAGGGGAGCCTATGGTTCGGCCGACGTCTACTCTGGATTCCTCGACATAGCCTACGAGCTGAAGCTCGAGAGCGACGACACTGAGGAAAGGGTCAGGGCCATGGTCAAGGAGGTGCAGAAGAGGTGCCCGGCCCACGCCACCCTCAGCAGAGCGACGAAGCTGTCTTCGAAGAACTTCCTCAACGGGAAGTGGTTTGAAGTCTGAAGGGCGCTCCGGGCGCACGCACCATCCGACGGAGGGCCACCAATGCTCCTGAACAGGCCGAGGGCCAAGACCGTCCTTCGCGAGAAGGGACTGGACGCCGCGGTTGCCACCACGACCGAGAACGTCACCTATCTCACCGATTTCCGGAGCATCGGACACACCTTCTTCGGCAGGTCGACATTTGCAATCCTCCCGGCGGACGACAGCATCGAACCAGCACTCATAGTGGCGCGGGGGGACACCGCGGCGATATCCATCCACCCCTCATGGGTAAGGGACGTCCGCTTCTACGGAAAGTACGACATCTCACTCCCGGCCGACGGCGCCGAGCTGACCCCTCCCGAGGCCATCGCCAGGGACTACATCGAGAAGTCATGGGGACACTCCGAGCCTGACGCGATATCCGCGCTGGTCAGGTGCCTCGAAGACAGGGGGCTGGCGGACAAGAATGTCGGCATCGACGAAGGCGGGTTCACCCCCGTGTCCTTCGAGCTGTTCAGGAAAAAGGTCCCCCGGCTGAAGTCCAGCTTCGCCTCGGGCACTTTCAAGCAAATCAGGATGATTAAGACCCCCGAGGAGATCTCCAAGCTGAGGCGGGCGGCCCAGATAGCTGAGCGCGGGATGGAAGCTGCTGCTGCAGAGGCAAGGCCGGGCGTGGCTGAGAACGAGCTGGCCAAGATCATCTACACCGCCATAATCAAGAACGGGGGGACAGCCTATTTCGTTAACGTCCACTGCGGGACCAAGGGGTCCCTCTGCGTCAGGGAGTTCACAGACTACAGGATCCGCGAGGGAGACGTGGTCTACCTCGACGTCGGCGCAAAGTACAGGTGGTACTGTGGAGACACCGGAGTCACTGCCGTGGCCGGTCGGCCCACGGACAAGGTCAGGAAGTACCAGAAGGCCATCGTCCGAGGGGAGCGGGACGCCATCGAGGAAGCGAAACCCGGCGTGAAGGCCTCCGACCTCTACAAGAAGGCCATCGACGGAGTCAGGAAGAACGGCATCCCACACTTCAACTACCACAGGGCCGGGCACGGTATCGGCCTCGAGAACAGCGACCTCCCCGCCATCTCGGCCGAAGACCCCACCCCGCTGGAGAAAGACATGGTCCTCTGCGTGGAGACCCCTTACCTAGAGCTCGGCCTTGGAGGGTTCCAGGCCGAAGACACCTTCCTGGTGAAGGAAAGGGGAATCGAATGGTTCACCTCGGGGAACAGAGAGTTGAGAGAGGCGTGAGGCCCCGTTGGTCCTTCTGGTGACAGGCGGCTGCGGCTACGTAGGCTCCTTCATCGCCAGAGAGGCGCCCAAGCATCACGGCTTCGAGGGGGAGACCGTCCGGATCATGGACAACTTCTCCGCGAGGAACTGGCCCTCGGTCCCCACCATGCCGGAAGATTCGAAGTACGAGCTCGTCATCGGCGACATATGCAACCCCGAGGACGTCCGGCGGGCGCTGAAGGACGTCGAGGTCGTCTTCCACTTCGGAGGCCCCGTGGGCGCTCTCTCCACCCCCGAAGGGGCACTCTTGGCCAGGAAAGTGATAGCCGAGGGGACATCGAAGCTCCTGGACCAGTGCATCGACGCCGGCGTGGAGTGCTTCATCAATACCTCCACCGGGGGCGTCTACGGGAAGATAGTGGACTCGGTCGCCACCGAGAGCTCCCAGTGCTTCCCCTCGAGTCCCTACTCCGAGTGCAAGCTGGAAGCCGAGCGCTACTGCTCCAGGCGCGCGTCCGAGACCGGGATGCACATCACTTCGCTGCGGCTCTCCACTGTTTCTGGCTACAACGTCGTGATGAGGATGGAGAACCTCCTGCACGCCTTCTCCCTCCTGGCATCCATAGGGGAGCCCCTCCCTATCTGGAATGAGGCCCTGGGGAAGCAGCGGCCTTTCATCGACATAAGGGACGTGGCCCAGGCGTACTTGTTCTGCGCCAGAACCCCGAGCTGCAAGGGGGAAATGTTCAACGTCTGCAACTACAACGAGACGGCGGAAGACGTGGTCGCGTATCTGCAGACTCTCATCCCCGACGCGAAGGAGGTTATCGTCGACCACGCGGTCTACAGCCAGCACAACTTCAACTACCCTGCCGACGGCTCGAAGCTCGCGTCCCGCGGGTTCTCCTACAGGTACAAGATGCCAGACACTGTCGCGACCCTTCTCCCCCACTACGAGACCTACTACCGGACGAGGAAGTTCAGGGCCTGAACCTCCCCCGCTAGGGGAGGACCTTCCCAGGGTTCAAGACGTGGCCAGGGTCGAACAGGTCCTTCAGCCCTGCCATCAGCTTCAGGTTTCGGGGAGGATACTGGGCTGCCATGAAGCGGTTCATCCGGTTACCAACGCCGTGGGTCGCAGAGAAGGTCCCACCGATGGATATGACGTACGAGTAGAACTCCTCCATCAGCTCCCGATAGGCCTCCACCAGCTCCGGTCTCCCGGTGGGATAGGTCGAGTAGAAGGTCACGACCCCAGGGTAGGACACGTTCAGCTGGCATCCGGCGTAGGTTATACCTCGTTCGGCGCAGAGGCCCTTCCACTTCTCCAGGCTACGCTTCCAGTCGGAGAACCTGATGCCGGGCTCCTCCGGGACGCTCCTCTCATCCTTGGGGCGGACCCCCATCTCGAAGGCCTTCACGCTCCTCCTACGGATGAACTCTTCTGCGAAGTCGTCAGGGACCGGTTCCCCTCCGCCCTTTCGGATGAGGTCGTCACAGAGCCGCACCTGCCGCTCGGCAGCCTCCTTCTTCCCCTCGAAGCTCACCCGGACGGTGCAGACCTTCCCGTCGTTCCTGGCATGGTCGTCGGCCCTGTTCGATACAGGCTGGAAGGCATTCTCCACCTCCCGGGCCACGCCGACAGCATCTTCGAGGGACCCCTCGAAGGCGTACATCCTCTTGGCCGTCCATTCCGGCTTCGGACCTACCCTGAGGGTAGCCGACGTGATCACCCCCAGTGTCCCCTCCGAGCCCACGAAGAGCTGCGTGAGGTCGTAGCCGGTGTTGTTCCGCCAAACGCTCCGCCCGGTGTGTATCACTCCTCCGTCCCCAAGGACAACCTCAAGGTCGGCCACGAAGTTCCTCATGTCCCCGTGCCGGCTGCTCCTCTGCCCCAGACTGTTCGTCGCTATGGCGCCCCCCAGCGTCGCGTGGTCCGGCCCATGCCCCAGCCGCAGCCCCCACTCGCCGAGTTTGACTTCCAGCATCTCCAGAGGGATCCCCGGCTCGGCGACCACGAGGCAGTCCTCTTCGTCGATGTTCAACACCCGTGACATCAACGAGAAGTCCAGAACCACGGCGCTCCCAAGCGGGAGCGCCGCTCCTTCCCTGCTCGTCCCTGCCCCCCGCGGGATTATGGCAATCTTCTCCTTAACGGCCAGCCTGACGAGCTCGACCACCTGCGAGGTCGAGGAAGGTTTCACGACCGCGAACTCGTTCTCTCGGATTCGTCGCCCGATGTTGTCGTCATTCACGACCTCTAGGTAGGACCGGAGCACAGAGGGCTCAGCCACCACGTTCCCCTCGCCGACTATGGACTTCAGTCGCTCGTTGATTCGTTTGTCCACGGAGTGGCCCAAGTCCCGCAGATTCAATTTAAGAATTCCCAGCCGCTCCATGGGTTCCGCGTCCACGTGGACGCTTTCCCCGGCCGGGTCCGAATTCTGTCGATTCTCAACGAACGACTTAATAACAGTGAGAGGGTCTCGGGTTTTCATCGAGATATGTCGGGTCTGCTATCAGATCAGTTCTCGACAAGTTGGGAGGAGCTGGTTAACTTCGACCGGCTGCGGAAATACCGACTCAGCAGGGTGGTCTCGGCCCTCAAAGGGGAAGGCCTCGACGCCATTCTGGTCTTCAAGGCGGACAACGTCAGGTATGTCAGCTCGATCCGGCCGCTAATCTGGGAGGCAGGCTACCAGACTCGCAACATGGTGATCGCCGATTCCCGCGGCAACGTCTCTCTTTTCGTCGCATCGGGCGACTTCCAGAGGGTCAAGGAGAACGACCCCTGGCTGAAGGATGTCAAGCCGCTCGCATCCCTGGAAGACGCAGGCATCTCTTCCAGGGTCGTGGAGGAGCAGTTCATCCCAGAGCTAAGGAAGATGGGGCTCCTGGGCTCGAGGATTGGCATCGATGCGACGACGCTCTACACCATCGACTTCCTCCAGAAGTCCCTCGCGAAATCAGGGTCCACCTTGGAAGACGGTGACGAGGTCATGAGGAAGGCCAGGGCGGTGAAGTCCTCCGACGAGTTGAGGCTCCTGAAGGCGTCTTCGGCCATAGTGGACGCAGGGGTCGAGGCAGCCCGGGGGATGCTCGCAGCGGGCAAGACCGAGAACGAGACCGCCGGGAGAGCCCTGCGGACGATGTACGCCCTCGGAACCGAGTGGATGCCCTCCAACCCGGTCGTGTTCTCCGGCCCACCTCCCTTCAGGCGCTTCGCCACCGGACGCCCCATAGAGGCTGGGGACAGGGTGGTGGTCGAACTGACCGCCATGAACGACGGCTACTGCGCCGGAGGCTCAAGGACCTTCATCGCGGGTGACGCACCGGTCGAAGGCGCGGCAGATCCAGAACTGCGCGAAGCCTACGGCTCAGTAGTCAAGAAGCTCACCCCCGGGACCCGGCTGGCCGACCTGTTCGCGACATTCAGGAAGTGGACCCACGACGCCCAGGCCGAAGCCTCCCTCACTCTGCGGGGGACGGGACTCTCCTTGACTGACTACCCCCACGCCACCGACCCCGAGTCTGCGGGAACCGCCACCCTTTCCGAAGGGATGGTGGCAGTGGTCGAGGCCAGGATGACCCGCCTCAAGAAAGGGGTGGTTCAGGTCTCGGACACGGTTCACATTTCGGGCACCGGTCCTGTCTTTCTGACCAAGTTCCAGGAAGGCTAGAGCTATGACCAAAGTGAACGCGGTGATGGAAGACGTCAACCTCGCCCTCATGCGCAAACAGAGGTGGGTGCAACTGCAGCGCGCCATCACGAATAACGGACTCGACGCGGTAGTCTCGTTCCGCCTCGAAAACATACGATACATCGCAGACCTGAGGCCGGTATGGGGGGAATACCTCGGCATGGTCACCCGCTACTGCTGCGTGGCAAGCGCCTCGAGGCCGGAACCCTTCATCTTCGCCGAGTCCTCCGACCTGGACCGCTGCAGATCGGAACTCGAGTGGATTCCCCCGAGCAACATCCAGCCCATGGAGTCCATCGAAGGCCACTCGGCGGCCGCCTCATTCGTGGCCAAGAAGCTCGTCCCCTGCATCAAGACCCTGGGAGCATCCCGAGGGCGCATAGCTGTGGACATCTCGTCCTTCGCCTTGGTCCACGAGATGAGGCGCCAGCTCCCTGACGCGACCATAATCGACGGAGACTTCTTCCTCAAGCAGGTGAAGATGCTGAAGAACGCCGAGGAGATCAAACTGCTCAGGAAGGCGGCTAAGATAGCCGACGCGGGGATTACCCGGGCAAAGGAGAGCCTAAGGCCTGGGAGGAGAGAGTGCGAACTGGTGGGGCTGGCCTACGAGGTGATGCAGTCCCTCGGGATGGAGCGGCCCCAGGTGGCCTCCATCTGCGCCTCCGGGGAGAGGACGGTCCCGCTGCACAGGATGTCGACCGGGCGGATCCTGCAGCATGGCGATTTCGTCTTCATGGACATCGGCGCCTGCTACGGTGGCTACTTCTCCGACGAGACCAGGAGCGTCCCCGTCGGGAGGCCGAACGAGAAGGCCATCAACGTCTACCGGGCAGTCTACAGTACCATGAAAGCGGCCGTCGGGGCGCTGAAGCCGGGGAACAGGACCCTCGACGTACATCTGGCCGCCAGGGGGATGATCAAGGAGTGCGGCTACGAGAAGTTCGGGTACTACGGGCTCCTGGGGCATGGGATAGGGACTTCAGGGCAGGAAGCTCCGGTGGTCGGGGAGATTGTGTCGGGTGGGGAGCAGCAGGTGACCCTGCAGGCTGGGATGGTCTTCACCCTCGAACCTGGGATCTTCGTCCCCGGTGTGGTCGGCATCCGCCTAGAGGACAACGTCCTCATAACCGATACGGGGGCCGAGGTCCTGACGAGCGTTCCATACGAAGAAGACCTAGTCAGGTAGGCATGCCAGCGCCGCCAAGGGTCTTCGTGACCTGCCGGACATGCGGCCAGACGCTTCTGGACGCGCTCTCAAGGCTGGGCACTGTAGTCCCCAGCCCCTTCCGGTCATCCAGAATCCTCAGCGAGGACGAGCTCCTGGCCCACATCCCAGGGGCCAGCGTCGTGGTCGCAGGGACAGACCCCTTCACCAGGAGGGTGGTCGAAGCTGGGGCCCGCTCCGGCCTGAAACTGATTGCGAGGTATGGAATCGGACTGGACAACATCGACCTGAAGGCGGCGACCAAGAACTCGGTGCTGGTCACCTACGCCCCGAAGGCATCGTCGGTGTCGGTGGCCGAGTTCACCATAGCCCTCACACTCTCCCTACTGAGGAGAATCCCGGAGGCCGACTCCTCGGTCAGGGCGGCTAAATGGCCCCAGGGATCGATGCGAGGCTCGGAGGTGGCCGGAAAGACCGTGGGGATAGTCGGGCTGGGGACCATAGGACGCCGCGTCGCCGAGGTCTTCGAAGCAATGGGGGCCAAGGTCATAGCCTACGACCCGTTCGTCAAGGGAGACCCCCGCCTCCGCGACCTAGACGCCATCCTACGCGAGGCCGACATCATCAGCATCCACTCGGCCCTCAACGCCGGAAGCCAGAACCTGATTGGAGCTGCGGAGCTTTCTCGGGTGAAGCCGAGCGCCGTCCTCGTCAACACAGCCCGCGGTGCGGTGGTGAACCAGAAGGCACTGTACTCGGCCCTGATAGAACGCAGGCTCGGAGGAGTTGCCCTCGACGTCTTCGAGGTCGAGCCCCCTCAGCTTTCGGACACCCTGGCCAAACTTCCCAACGTGATACTCACCCCTCACATCGCAGGGAACACAACAGAGGCCAGCGAGAGGACCGACCGGGTCATCCTGGAAGACGTGGAACGGTTCTTGCGGGGCCTGGCTCCCGTCTACCCTGCCAACCCCGAAGTCGTCACTTCGCTCGGCCTCCGCTGAGCTTCTTCAGAGCTCCTCCAATCCGTCTGGCTGCCTCCTCTATGTTCTCCCGCGACGTGGCGAACGAAAGCCTGATCCTCCCCTCTCCGCGGCGCCCGAACCCAACCCCGGGATAGACCCCGACCTTCCCTTCCTTCAGCAGGTGCTCAGACATCTCGAAGGACCCCATCCCAAACTCCTCCACGTCGGGGAAGGCATAGAACGCCCCTGCCGGCACAGGACACTTCACCCCCGGTATCGCGTTGAGCCTTGACACGATGAGCTCCCTCCTCCTGTGGAACTCATCCACCATGGTCTTCACCGAATCCTGGGGCCCGCCGAGGGCCGCGGCCCCGGCCTTCTGGGCCATGGCGCTGACGGCGAGGACCACGTAGGCTTGCAGGCTGGTGAGTGGCCTGACCAGCTTCTCATCCCCGAGCAGGTACCCCACCCTCCATCCGGTCATCGAGTACGTCTTTGACAGCGACTTCGCGACTATCACCCGGTCTGAGATTTCAGGGTAATCTAGGAGGCTCTGCGCCACCCGCCCATCGTAGACTATCTTCTCGTAGGCCTCGTCCGACAGGATTGCGAAGCGGCGCTCTTTGCAGAGCTCGACGATGTTCTTCAACTCCCCCGGTGGGATCACCCCTCCCGTCGGGTTTGAGGGGGAGTTCAACACCACCAGCTTGGTCTTCCGGGTGACCTTCTTTTCTATGGCTTCAGCGGTGAGGTTGAACGTCGACCTGTCGACCCCGACGGGGACCGCCTCGGCCTCCGCGAACCCCACCAGCGCCTCGTATGCGATGTACCCCGGGTCTGGGATGATGCATTGGTCCCCCTTCTCGAGGATCCCCACCATGGCTAGGAAGAGCCCCTCGATGGCCCCGGCCGTCACAAGGACCTGCCCCCGCTTGAGGTCCACTCCTCCCTCTCTGTGGTGAGCCACGACAGAATCCACGAACTCGGGGAGACCGGCGGACGAAGTATAGTATGTGTAGCCGTCGTCCAGGGCCTTCTTGGCTGCCTCCTTGATGTGGGCGGGGGTCGGGAAGTCGGGCTCCCCCGACGTCATCTTGAGCGCTCCCTTGGTGGCTAGGGTCATCTCACGAATCTTCGAAACGTAGAGCGGCCGCCTGGGGAGGTTGGAAAGCCGAGCTGAAAGCGGACTCGCCCAACGACCGGACAATTCGGCCGTCCGGGGGCTTCACCCGATTTAACAGTTCTTCGCCGGTGCCCGGGCCGACCCGCCCGGAAACGCATAAATCGGCAACCGGAATGTTTGCACACAACGGGTTATCCGAGTGTCAAGGATGCTAGGTTCCGAGTCCCTCGTCGCGTCCCTGAAGGCCGAAGGAGTCAGATACGTCGCCGGAATCCCGGCCGACGGAGTCGTCGAAATCCTCGACGCCATGTACGACAGCGATGACATCGACTTCCTCTTGGTGAGGCACGAGCAGTCTGCGGCCCACTTGGCCGACGCCTACTCGCGAGTGTCGCGGGCGCCGAAGTGCGTCTGCCTCACGTCAAGGGCTGCGGGCGCCACCAACACTGCCATCGGGATGGCATCGGCCTACCACTGCGGCTCCCCTCTCGTCTCGATTACCACCCAGGTCAACTCGAAGACCATCGGGAGGTTCGCCTTCGAGGAGGTGGACTTGGTCGAGCTCTTCAGGCCCCTGAGCAAATGGAGCGCCCAGGTGAACCGCCCGGAGCGGATCCCCGAGTTCGTCAGGGCCGCCTTCCGTCACGCCATGGCAGGGGCACCCGGCCCCGCCCACCTGGCCGTCCCCTCCGACTACCTGAAGGAGCAAATCGACGCCGAAATCTACCAGCCATCTCGCTACAGGACGACTTCTGCCGCCCGCCCCCTTGCGGAGAAGCTCCAGGAGGCAGTGAAGATCCTGTCGAAGGCATCGAGCCCAGTCATCATCGCCGGGGACGGGGTGAACTGGAGCAACGCCCAGGGCCAACTGGTGAAGTTGGCAGAGCTGCTGGGAGCGCCCGTGGTGACGGCTTGGTTCAGGAAGGATGCCTTCCCCGAGGACCACGTCCTCTCTGCTGGAATGATGGGGCTCGGCGGGGTCGACACGTCAAGGGAGGTGATCAAGGAGGCCGACGCCGTGCTGGTCATGGGGTGCGAGCTCTCCGACCTGTCGACTGACAGGTACAAGATGCGCTTCGCCCCAGACGCCAAGGTGATTCAGGTCGACATCGACCCCTACGTCATCGGCAAAATGTACCAGGTGGACGTCCCCATGGTGGCCGACTGCGGGGAGACCCTGAAGGAGATGATTCCCCAGCTGCAGAAGACCGCCGCTGGCCCGAGGGTTCTAGAACGCCGCCCCAACGTGAAGAGCCTTCTCAGGCACAAGGAGGAGTGGAAGGCCAAGGTCGCCATCAGGAACCCCGACGGAATCCCCATAGAGCCTGGCCGTGTCGTCAAGGAGATGCGCCAGTTCCTCAAGCGAGACGCGATAATCACCATCGATTCCGGGAACTTCTCCTACTGGACCGTCCCGTTCTTCGACGCCTACCTCCCCGGGACCTACATCTGCTCGGGGGGCTTCATGGGCTTCGCCCTCCCCGGCGCCATCGGAGCGAAACTGGCCAGGCCCGGGGCCCAGGTTGTCGGCTTCGTCGGAGACGGGGGGTTCATGATGACCCTCCAGGAGCTGGAGACCGCCACCAGGCTCAAGACCCCAGTGGTCATGGTGGTCATGAACGACTTCCAGATGGCGAACATCAAGGTCAGGCAGACTCACCTGTATTCCGGGCGCTACATCGGAGTAGATGTCACCAACCCCGACTTCGCGAAGCTCGCCGAAACCTTCAACTGCTACGGCGAGCGGGTGGAAAGGCCCGAGGACATCAGGCCCGCCCTCGGCAGGGCCTTCAGGGATGGGAGGCCGGCTGTGCTCGACGTGATCATCAACCCGAAGACCGAGCACAAGAGCATCGTGGAGCCCTGGTGGACCTAGTAGGTGGCTGCTGCTCCGCCGTCCGCTACGATGGTGGCCCCATGGATGAAGCTGGCCCTCTCCGAGGCCAGGAACAAGATCACGTTCGCAATCTCTTCTGGGGTGGCGAGCCTCCCGAGGGGGACCCGGCTCACGTATTCCTCTTCGGACGACTTCCCGCTCAAGATTATCTTCGCTATCCTGTCAGTCTGGGTGGTCCCCGGGGCCACTGCGTTCACCCTGATTCCTCGCGGCCCCCATTCGGCCGCCAGAGCCCGAGTGAGGCCCAGGACACCAGCCTTGCTCGCGATGTAGGGCGCCCTCTCCTTCCTCCCGATAATCGCAAGGTTCGAAGCCACATTGACAATCACCCCCCGCCTCTTCCCTCCGATGACGTGCTTCGCGAAGTACTTGGACCAGAGGAAGGTGGAGCGGAGGTTCACCGCCATGATCCTATCCCACTCCTCCACCCCCAGCTCAAGGGTCGGCTTCGGGAGCCCTTCCCCCACGTTGTTCACCAGTATGTTCAGCCTGCCGAAGCGGGAGACCGCAGAGGAGAACGCCCTGCCCACGAAGCCTTCGTCGGATGCGTCCCCCACAAGGGCCAGTAGGCCCTTCGAGCTTCCTAGGGCCTCCGCCAGCGAGGACATACTCCTCTCCGTGGCTGAACTCACAGCGAGCCGCGCCCCCTCCGCGTGCATCCCTAGGGCCACCGCCCTCCCAATCCCCCTGCCTGCCCCAGTGATTACTGCAGTCTTCCCAGTAAAGGACCCAGGCAAGACTCTGCCCTGTGCCGGGCTCGGGCACTTAAGAGTGCATCACACATCCCTTATTCTGCCGCCTTCCGGAAGTACGAGAATCCCCCGGCGAGGGCCTTCTCGTCGACCGGGTGCTCCTGCCTCGCCCAGTCGACCAAGACAACCCTCCTGCGCAACAATGGGGGGACCCCATTGAGCCTGTCCCTCAGCCAGTCGGTCGATGACATGTAGATGTCGTCGTTGAACCTCGCGATGCCGTGGAACTGGCTCTCGTAGATCCTCAGCTCCTTGACCCTGGAGCCCAGGGCGTTGAAGTACCTGTAGGTCTCCGACGTGTTGGTCAGGTGGTCCAGCTCGCCGTGCAGCACCAGGCTGGGGCATTTGACTAGGTGCTCCTTCCCCTCCAGGGTCATCCCCTCGGCGAGCCTGTCGAACTCCTCGTCGGTGTCGGCCCCCGCCATCCACATGAACCGGAGCCTGAAGTTGGGGGACGTCTCGTCGAATATGTGGTTCTTGTCGTAGTAGCAGCTCATGGCAGTGACCAGCGCCTTCACCCTCCTGTCCTTGATGGCCACGAGAGGAGCCCAGTAGGAGCCCATCGAATTCCCCCATACCCCAATCTTGTTCGCGTCTACCTCCTTCCTCTTCACCAGCTGGTCGATGGCAGCCTTGCCCGCGGTTCCGTGGTTGTCCCTGTCCACCCAGATCTTCCTCAGCAGGCTGGCCCCCTGCCCCGGGCCGTCCAGGGCCAGGCAGTTCATCCCCCGATTTACGTACCAGTTGTTCCTGGGGTTCACCACCCTCTCCTTCCTTTCGTCCATCCCGGGGATCACCAAGACGGTCGGCGCCCTCTCCCGCGAAGGGGTAGCATAGAAGATTCCTGGGAGGGACTTCCCCCCGAAGGGGATTTCGACCCTTTCCGCGGGGTAGGGGGAACTGGCCAGGACCTTGTCGAAGCATTCGTCAATCTTTTGGTTGAGCCAGATGAATTCTGGGTCATCCGAATCGAAGATGGGCCAGGCCGCAGCCTCGTAGAACAGGGTCGCCCTGTGGTAGAACTCCCTGGCAGTTTCCGGATGCCCGGCCGAGTCCTCCCTGCGGGCCACGCTCTCGAGCTCTTTCGCCATCGCCGTGTTCTCCTTGCACGAAGCGTCGATGGTCTTAATCCTCTCCCCGGTCTTCATCAAATCGAAGTAGTTGTGCCCCTTGGCGACCCCGACCCCGAGCCCTTCGGCGGGGTTGTCCCAGAAGAACGACCCGCGGCCCAGAAGCCTGTAAAGGTCCTCTATGATCCAGCGCTGGGACTTGACCTCCGCGATATTCCGCGAATACCGGATCGGCGCCGTCTCCCCCACCTTGTCCAGCCTTCTGAGCCTGGTGGACCACGGGCTCTGCTTCTTCACTGAGGCGAAATGGCTCCCATTCGATTTAAGCCTACTCGCAGACTTCGGCATCCCACTTTTATCATCAGGTCCCCGTCACGCCAACATGGGCGTCCAGCAGTTCGACTATGGGAAGTCGGCCCTGCTGGTCTACAACATGCAGGAGGGGAACCCCAACAGGAATACCATCGTCCCCAATCTCCTCCGCAACGTCAGACGCCTCGTTGACGCGTGCCACGAGGCCGGGAGGCCCGTTGTCTTCGGGCAGCACATCTCCCTCCCCGCCGGCTATCAGCCCAGGTACTACGCCTACTGGCTCTCCACCCTCGGCGAGGACGTGGGGGCCTGGAGCGAGAAGTGGGCCGACGGTGCCCCGGCTACCCAAATCGTGCCCGAACTCAAACCTTCGGTCGAGGACCTGGTCATCAAGAAGCACGTCGCCAGCCTCTTCGTTGAGACGAACGCCGAGGTCGTCCTCAGGTCGAAGGGGGTCGAGACCCTCATCCTGACCGGGGTGACCACAGAGCACGGGATAGACTCCACAGCCAGGCATGCCAGTTTCCTGGGGTTCATGCCGGTCATCGTCGAAGACGCCGTCGGGAGCAAGAAGCCCGAGTACAAGGCCGCATCCCTCCTGATACTGAAGAACGTCTTCCACTGCGACGTGAGGAGCACCGACTACGTCGTGGACCAGATCAGGAGGAGCGCGGGGCTCAGCCGAAGCCCCAGCTGACGACCTTCACTATACTTACCTTCAGCACCGGGCAACCCCTTTCGACCTCTGAGCCTGCGTACTGAGGGTACTTCGCCACCAGGAGCCTTCTTGCCTCCTCGTTCTCCTCCCCTTCCTCCAGCACCTCCGATCGGCCTTGCACCAGGACCCCCACGTTGCCTCCCCTCTTCTGGCCCAACTTCCAGAGCGGGTTATACCTGTCCACCAAGACCGCGGCCTTGCCGGTCCGTCTGATGTTCCTGACGCGCTGGTAGGCGTCTCCGTTCTTCAGGTGGGTGTAGAAAGCCTGCCCCCAATACGCGAAGCAGAGCGGGACCACATGCGGCGTGGCGATGGGAGAGGATGTGGCCAGGCGGAGGACCGGCTCCCCTTCAACGAACCTCTCCTCCTCGGCCGTCAGGTTTCGCCTATCTATGGCTGGACACCGGGTCAGATGGCGTAGTTGTAGGTAGGCGGGGTTTCGACCTTCACCACGTCGCCGTAGGTCTCGGCCCGCCTCCTCTTGAGGAACCTTCCCGCCAGTTTTACCGCCTCGTCCATCCCCTTGGCCAAATCCACCTCGGCCGTCACCAGCCCCTCCTTGTAGCCGCCGTCGGCCACCACCCTCCCCGCGGGGTCGATGATCAGGCTGTGGCCGTAGCAGTTGGACTTCGAGTGCCCCCCCTTCCCTACCTCGTTGGACGACACGAACCAGACCTGGTTGAAGGCCGCGTTGGCCCTGCAGAGCAGCTCATACCTGTAGCCCCGGTAGTCCTTCTCCGGCGCCTCTTCAATGCTCCAGGCGCTGGAGTTCACCACGATCTCGGCCCCGCGAAGAGCGAGCACGCGGGCCGATTCAGCGAAGACCAGGTCCATGCAGATTACCGACCCCACCTTGCCGAGCGAAGTATCGTAGACGTTGTAGCTGTCGCCGTAGGTGTAAATCGGGTTCCACGCGCCGTGGACCTTCCGGAAAGCGCCGAGGAGCCCGTCTGGCCCCACCATGGCCGCACTGTTATAGAACACTTTCTTACCGTCCTTCAGGGCCTTCTCCACCAGCCCGAACTGGATGTACATCCTATGCTTCTTGGCCAGCCTGGCGACCTTCTCCGTGGTCGGACCGGGGACGGTCTCGGCTGTCTGCTCATAGTATTTCCTCTGCTCCGGGTCGTCGGTGAACGTCTTCTTGTCCTCGTCCCAGGTCCAGATGAACCCCTGTAGCGACGACTCGGGCAAGGACAGCAGCTTCGTCTGCTTCCGCGCTGCCTCCTCGATGTACCTCTCGTACTCGGCGAAGTTCTTCTTCGGGTCGTGCTCGACGTGCATAGAAGCTGCGGCCAGTGTCGTGGGGCCGAATCTCAACAGGAATCAGAACTGGCATAGTGATTTATTTATGTCTTAGGACGGTCTCAATTTCGCGTCGAAGTTTTTATCATCGAAGGGGTCCGACGTCTCCTCTGTCTTGTCTAAGATGAAGGGGGCGGCCGTTCTGGTCGAGATGCTGGAACGCTACGGGGTCCGGTCCTTCTTCTTCATGTCTGGCGGCCCGACCCGGATCTTCTCCGAGATGTCCGAAAGAACCCCGCAAATCAGGCAGGTCCTCACCCACAGCGAGAAGGCCGCCGCATACATGGCCGACGGCTACTCGCGGGCTTCCTACAGGCCCGGGGTCTGCTTTGGTCAGGTGGGGCCTGGAGCCTCCAACCTTGCCGCCGGAGTGGCCGAGGCATACCTGGCGTCCACCCCCTTGGTGGCGCTCACCGGCGTGAGGCAACCGGAGGTCCTGAATCGCAACGCCTACCAGGAGCTAGAGCAGATGAGGTTTTTCGATGCGGTCACCAAGTGGAACGTGCTGGTAAGCAGGACGACGAGGATTCCCGACGTCATCAGAGGCGCCTTCAGAGTCGCAACATCCGGACGGCCGAGGCCGGTCCACGTCGGCCTGCAGGTCGACGCCGTGGACGCAGATGCAGACTTCGCCGACCTTTCGGCCGACAAGGAGAACTCCCACTATCCCCCAAGGAGAATCATCCCCGACCTTTCTGCCGTGAAGGACGCGCTGGCGCTCCTCAAGGTCGCCCGCCGGCCCGTGATTGTGGCAGGCGGGGGAGCCGTCGTCTCCCAGGCCTGGGGGGAGGTGACCACCCTCGCCGAGCAGGCTTCCGTCCCGGTCACGACCACCCTCTCGGGGAAGGGCGCGATCTCAGAGGACCACCCGCTCTCAGTCGGGGTCATGGGTAGGTATTCCAGACGGTGCGCCAACGACATCGTCAAGGAATCAGACATGGTCTTCTACGTCGGGTGCAAGGTCGGGAACCTCTCGACTGACGGCTGGACCCTCCCTCCGAAGGGGACCAAGATAGTCCAGGTGGATATTGAAGCCACCGAGATTGGACGGAACTACCCTGTGGAGGTGGGGATCCTGGGGGACGCGAAGACGACCCTCTCCATGATGCTCTCGATGGGCGCTTCGGGCGGGGCCCACTCGAGGGCCCAGTGGGTCGGGCTCTCCAAGAGGAGGGTGAAGGCATGGAAGGAAGCGGCACTCAAGTTGATGCAGTCATCGAAGGTCCCAGTCAGCGCCTATCGGGTCGTCCACGAACTCCAGAAGGCCCTGGGGAAGGACGGGGTCGTCGTGGCTGACACCGGCTACGCTGCGGCCTGGGGAGGGGTGCTTTACTCGACCCGCCAGGGGCGGAACTTCTACAGGTCAGCCGGCTCCCTCGGCTGGGCCTTCCCCGGCTCGCTGGGGGTCAAGCTTGCGCTCCCCGACCGCCAGGTCGTCTGCCTGACTGGGGACGGCGGGTTCGGATACCATCTGACCGAGCTCGAGACTTCAGTCAGACATGGGGCCCCCGTGGTGGTCGTCGTCCTGAACAACGGGACTCTGGCCTTTGAGCGGCACGACTTCAAGTTCTTTCTCGGCGGCAAGGGGTACGAAGCCTCAGACTACTTGGACACCAACTTCGCGGCCATAGCCAGGGCGTTCGGATGCGCGGGGGTGAAGGTCAAGGCGCCCGGCGACATCGGAGGAACCATAGACGGAGCCCTGAGGTCAGGCAAGACCACCGTCGTCGACGTGGCCACCGACCCTGAGGAGCTCGGACCGGTAACGGACTACCAGGAATACGTACCCAAAGCAGTCTAGGGTACCCGAAGCTCAGCCGGGTAGCCGGTTGGCACAGATTTCGACGAAGTTCCGGAGTATGCGCATACCGCTCTCCCCGCTCAACTCTGGATGGAACTGTACACCGTAAATCTCCCTTCCCCTGACCCTAAAGGCCTCGTTGACAGAGACTGAAGACGCTGCGAGCCGGTCCATGGTCTTCGGCAGTCGAGAGACGACGAACCCATGAGACTCGTAGGCCAGGAATTCCCTCTGCCTCATCAATCGGTTGTTCTTCAACACCTCGACCTTCCTCATCTCGCTTGTCCTGCTCTCGAGTCTGCGCAGCGTTCCCCCGAAAGTGAGCGCCAGTGCCTCGCATCCGTAGCAGATTCCCAGGATTGGGGTCCCCTCCCGCTCCGCCGCTCTCAGTATCCTGGCGTTGTTCACATTGGAAGCCTTTCCCGCAGCCGCCCTCCCGGAAAGGACCACCCCAGAATACCCATCGAGCTCGCCGACCTGCTCGTGGGTCATCGAATCCACTCTCCCACTTAGCCTGCGCATGGCATCGACGAGGGCCCTGGCGCTTGACGACCCGTTATCCACTACGAGTATCATCTCATCACGTTGCCCCGACAATCGGCGGGCCGCCGGCCAAGTCCGGTCCCGTCTTCATGAGAAAGCATTTTACTCTGCCGGAGGAAGAGGAGCAGCCATGGTGAAGTTCGTCGAGGCCGTCGAAAGCTACGCGGCCGCGGGGATCGGAGCTGTGCGGGGCGGCTTCGGGCTTAGGCCAGGGCTGCTCATCGTCGACATGCAGAACGACCTCGTGGGACCCTGGTCCAAGGAGTGCGTCACGGGCAATGCCATTCTTCTGCGAAAGGCCAGAGACTCCGGGATTCCCGTCTTCTTCACCAGAGCCACGGTGCACCCGTCCAAACTCGGAATCGGACTCTCGACCTGGAAACCCCTCCGCGAAGGCAAGGTGGTGCTCGAAGGGACGAAGGGGGTGCAGATCATAGACGAACTCTCCCCGAGAAGGGACGAGTTCGTCGTAGTCAAGCGCCGCCCCAGCGCCTTCTTCGGGACTGACCTCGACGTCTATCTTCGCTCGCTCGGCCTTGACACGCTGATCATTACCGGGGTCACCACCAGCGGGTGCGTGAGGTGCACCATAACTGACGCGTTCATGAGAGACTACAAGGTAATCGTCCCGCGCGAGTGTGTTTCGGAGCAGTCCAAGACTGTGCACAAGAACAACCTGTTCGACATAGACGCGAAGTACGGCGAGGTCGTGTCGCTGAAGAGGGTCCTGGGCTACCTGGACCAGCTCACTCCCAACGTCCGCTAGACGGCGGCTGGCAGTGTCCGCAGTGCGTTACCCGACCTTGACGTGGCTCACGCTGATGCGCGCCATGTCGGTCTGATAGTCTGAGAACTTCCATCCGTCGGCTGTCCGGACCAACGTGGCGTGCTTGGCCCCCTTGGTATCTGAGTGAATTAGCGTGTCCAGGCTTGCTGGCTCCCTCTGCCTTGCCCGCTTGTCCCCCTTCCCTGCACGCTTGGGGTCGGGTCTGCTGACCGACTCCGCCATGACGTACCAGGTGGCCTCCGCCCTGTCCCCCTTCACCTTCACTTGGATGTTGGCCACGGCGTGCCTGCACCAGATTCTGGGAGTCATCCCCTCCTGGAGGTAGGCGATAAGCTCCTGGCTTCCCTTGAGCTCGATGTCCTCGAGTGACCAGTAGAACCTGATGTCAGGCATCACGAACTTCAGCAGGTTGTCCGCAGTCTCGGGTCTGCCGTCCCTCATGGTTTCGAACCCAAGGATCACAGAACTGACCGCGTCCAGGTCCTCAAGCTCCCTGATCCTCCTGGCCGCCTCGGCTAACTGATCAGCCACGTCCCCGGAACTGGAACGCGCTGTAGAAAAACAATTTGCATCCTGACCGAAATGCATCTTTCGAAATTCGGCGCGAACCCTCGCATGGATTTCAGGGCGTCTGAAATCTGAAAACCCTTATTATCTTTGCAACGCTTTTCCCCGCCCGAATATGATTCTTACGACGAAGAAAAGAGCTATCACGCGAACAGCATCTGCAATCATAATCGTTGTCATCATAGTCATCGCCGGGGGAGCTGTCTACTTCTTCGGAGTAGTCGGGCCCCAGAACAACTCATCCACGACTTCCTCGGGCGGGTCTGTCTCAAGGGACCTCGTAGTCGGAACGACCCAGAAGATGAGATGGCTCGACTCGCAGCTAATCTCAAACTCGATTGAGGTCCTCGTCGGCTCCCAGATCTTCGAACCCCTCCTGAGGAACAACCCCACCACCGGAGTTCCTGAGCCATGGCTCGCGAAGTCGATGGACGTCAGTCCCGACGGACTGGTCTATACCTTCCATCTGAGGACCGGCATAACGTTCACCGACGGGGCTCCGTTCAATGCGGAAGCCGTGAAATCCTCGTTCCTTCGTGACTTCGCCAATCCACAGTCCCTGGCCTCATTCGTGGGTAACCTCCTCGCCGGGGCTAACTCCTCAAACCTCGCGGCATCCACTGCCAACTCGATAGTCGTCGCAGACGACAACACCGTAGCGTTCCACCTGAGCGAGCCCTTCTCGCCGGCGCCCTACATCTTCGCGATGGAGAACACAGGCGTCTCGAGCCCTCTGCACAACAACGCCACGCTCGACCAGTACGTCGGCACCGGCCCGTTCAAGTTCGTCTCTTGGACCCGCGACGACAACGTCAAGCTGGTCCCCAACACGAACTACTGGAACAGCACCAACCAGAGCCCGTACGTCAAGTCTCTAACCTTCAAGTTCTTCTCGTCCGCGACGGCCATGCAGAGCGCCCTCCAGACCGATACCATAGACGTGGCGCTCTGGGACTTTACCCCGACCCAGGTCAATAACCTCGTTCAGGACACCTCCCTGAAGCACCTGACCGGGGAGCTGGGGAGGTTCGTGGCCATCGACCTGAACAACAACACGGCGTCGAGCCCCCTGAACAATCCATTGGTGAGACAGGCGATTGCCTACGCCATCAACGGCACCCAGATCATGAAGACCGTGTACGGCTCCACCGCGGTCCAGTCGGAGACCCTTATGCCCCCGAATTACCCCTACGTCACCCAGGCTTTCGCCCAGGCCTATCCATACAGCCCGGACAAGGCCAAGCAGCTCCTGGCCCAGGCCGGGTACGCGAACGGTTTCTCGACCACCCTGTGGTACTCTCCGACCCAGTACGGCGAAGCCGAGACCCCGTTCGTGACACTCGTCCAGCAGCAGCTGGCGAAGGTCGGGATCACGGTGACCCTCAACCCAGTCGAAATTACTGCCTTCATCCAGGGGGCGAGGAAGGGGCTTCCGCCCATGCTCTCGTTCCACTGGATCTACGACTACTTCGGCCCCTATCAGTACCTATGGAACATCATGCAGCCAGGACCTACCGGCTTCTGGTCCAAGTTCATGGGCTACAATGACAGCCAGTCAGCGCTCCTGCTCCAGGAGATTGCCCAGAGCACAGACCCGTCCAAGCTTCCTAATCTCTACAGCCAACTCCAGCAGAGAGCGGTCTACACAATCCCACTGGTTCCAGTCGGCTTCCTCCAAGACAACTACTTCACACAGACGTACGTGAGTGGGCTCCAGGTATCGTTCCTAGGCAGTTCGGCCTGCGGCGCACTATTCGCACACGTCACCTTCAGTTCTTAGAAATCATTGGGAGAACCACGTTCTCCCAACTCCCCCTTGTTGGACTCGTAACCCGAAAGACAATTCGTTTTTCTAGTCGAGGGTGGCCGTGCCACCAATGGACAAGCAGCTGGAAGAGCTCATGGAAAGGCTCAGGCGGCTGGAGGACAGAGAGGCGGTACGGACCGTGATAGCAGCGGTCGAGACCCTCCGTGATGGAGGCCCTAATGAGGTCGACGAGCTGATGAAGTGCATGACCGAGGATGTCCACTTCCTCTGGTCTCTGGAGAAGATCGAGGTCGCCGGGAGGGACAAGCTCCGGGACTACATCAGGAAGGGGAGGGGGACCAGAGTGTGGACCAGACACGTCTTCACCAACCTGCAGGTCCAGGTGAAGGGGGACAGGGCGGAGGCCACCTGGTACGTCATGGCCGAAGGGGTGTCTGGAGTCGAAGCGGCAGCGGTCGGGGACAAGCAGGCCAGACAGCGGGAGCCCGCAAACCCAGACACACTGGTGCATTCGGACACGAAGGGGGCCAAGAGGGCCGTCCTCGTCAGGACGAAGGACGGCTGGAAGATTTCGGATTACCGCACCGACATGGTGCGGCTGAGCGCGGAAACTCTGAAGTTCCGGTGAAGCCGGCGGAGAAGCTAGCCGGCGGCCGGGATGGCTGCTAGGAGCGCCTTGGTGTACTCGTGCTTGGGAGCCTCGACCAGCTCCCTGGTCGGGCCGCTCTCCACTATGACCCCCGCCTGCATGACCGCGAGGCGGTCGCAGGTATACACCGCCACGCTCAGGTCGTGCGTGATGAAGAGCATCGAGAGATCGTACGCCCTCCTCAGTTCCCGCAGCAGATTCAGGATTCCGGCCCTGACTGAAACATCGAGCATCGAGACCGGCTCATCCGCCACCACGAACTTCGGCTTCAGCATCAGTGCCCTGGCGATGGCGACCCTCTGCCGCTGACCTCCGCTCAGCTCTCCGGGGCGCTTCGACGCGAACTCCTCCGTGGGGGTGAGGGCGACGGAGTGAAGCGCATCCTCGACCGCCTTGCGGGTCTGCTCGCGGTCTCCGGCCATATGGTTGATTTTCAACGGCTCGGCCAGCAGTGGCCCGACCTTCATGTGTGGAGGGAGACACGCAAACGGGTCCTGGAAGATCAACTGGGCCCTCAGTCTGAAGTCCCTCCACTGCATCGAGTCCATCTTGTAGACATTGTTTCCAAAGAATCTGACGGTCCCGGAATCGGGCTTCTCCAAGCCGAGGAGGATCCTCCCAAGGGTGGTCTTCCCTGAGCCAGACTGCCCCACCAGCCCCAGGACCTCGCCGTCGGCGATCTCGACGTCGACCCCGTCCACAATCGTGAGAGGTTCGCCCTTCCCGAAGGTGGAGGCCCTGATGACGACCGTCTTCGTCACCTTCGAGGCTCTGACTACTGCCTCTTCCACTTTTCCAGCTCCTTTACCCTGTGGCAGGCCACCGCGTGATTGGGGTCCAGGTCTTCGAGCAGAGGCGATACCTGCGTGCATTTCTCCACGGCGTATTTGCATCGCGGATGGAACGCGCACCCTGTCGGGAGCCGGGAGAGGTTCGGTGGAGACCCGCGTATCTGTTCCAGGTCTTGATCGGCGAAGTTGAGCTTGGGGAGCGACGATATGAGAGCCCTGGTGTAGGGGTGTCGGGGGTTCCCGAAGATCTCGCGAGTCGGGGCCATTTCCACTATCTCCCCGGCGTACATTATCGCAATCATGTCGCAGACGGTGGACACGATGGCCAGGTCGTGGGATATCAGGAGGAAAGACGTCCCGAACTTGCTCCGTATCTCCTTGACCAGGTCGAAGACCTGCCTCTGCACGAGCACGTCCAGTGCCGTAGTCGGCTCGTCGAGGATCACCAGCTTCGAGTTGAGCGCCAGGGCGAGTGCGATGAGCGCCCTCTGCTTCATCCCTCCGCTGAATTGGTGAGGGTACTGATTGGCCCTGTTCCGTCTCACCCCCACCGATTCCAGGGATTCTCTGGCCCGGCGGACGGCCTCCTTCCAGCTCATGTGGGTGTGCTCCCTTATCGGGTCGGCAATCTGGTGCTCCACGGTGAACACCGGGTTGAGGGCGTTCTGGGCCCCCTGGGGGACGTAGGTCAGCACCTTCCCCCTGATTTCGTTGAGCTGCGACTCGGGAAGGGTAACAATGTCCCTTCCGTCGATTATTATCTCGCCCCCCCTCACGATAGCGTAGGGAGGGAGGAGGCGGGGTATCGCGTAACCGAGGGTCGACTTCCCCGAGCCTGATTCTCCTATGATCCCGAATATCTGCCCCTCGCTCACGTTCAGAGATGCCTTCCTAACCGCGTGGATGTCCCCGCTGGGCATGTGGTAATCCACCGAGAGTTCCCGCAACTCGAGGATGTTCCGGGACAAGCTAGCTGGTCCTCCGAGAATTTATCAGCGAATTGAGTCCGCTTCCCAGCTGGTTGAACCCCAGAACCGCGATGAAGATCATGAACCCTGCGAAGGTTGTGGGCCACCAGACGCCGCTCAGGATTGCGCTCTTGGCCGCGCCCATGTCGCTCCCCCACTCCGGAGTAGGGGGTGGGACCCCCAGCCCGAGAAAGCCGAGCCCCCCGATGGTCAGGACCGACCTGGCGAGCCCGATGGTAACCATTACGAAAAGGGAGGGGAGCGCCGCGGGGAGGAGGTGCCTGAAAAGAATCCAGAGGGTGTTGGCTCCCATTATGCGTTCGGCTTCGATGTAGGTCGCTGACTTCACGGAAAGAGCGTCACTCCTCATGACCCGGAAGAACTGCGGGATCAAGGCGAGCCCGATGGCCAGCCCCGCGTTGACTGCTCCCGGGCCCAGAACCACGCTGATGAGCAGGGCCACGACGAGGTCTGGGAGCGAATACCAGCCGTCCATGATTACCGACGCCAACCTGTCGGCGTTCCCTCCCAGGTAGCCCACCAGGATGCCCAGGATGGTCCCGGCTGTGGTCGCAATCAGGACGGCGATGCCCGCCACAGTCAGCGTCTGACGCGTCCCGATTATCAGTCGGCTCAGGATGTCGCGCCCCAGGACGTCAGTCCCTGCCGGATGCTGGGCGCTCGGGGGCTGGAACGGGGCCGTGACCAAGGAATAGGGGTCGAAGAAGTAGGGGCCAAGGACGGCCATGACGAGAAGGGCGATGACCAATCCGGCCCCGATTCCCAGCTGAAACAGCCTGTCCTTGGGCTGCTTCGAAAGGAACGAGACCAGGGACCTGCGCATCTAGTGCCTCACCCGAGGGTCCACCACGGAATAGATGATGTCGACCACAAGGCTCGTCAGGCTGACGATGATCCCGATGTAGATTACCGTGCCCTGGATCAGGTTGAAGTCGCGCTGTGTGATGGCGGTCAACAGCAGGGTGCCGATTCCGTTGATATTGTAGATGCTCTCCACCAGGACCGCCCCGGAGACGAGCCCCGCGAACTGCAGCCCGATCAGAGTGATTACTGGAAGGAGGGCGTTCTTCATTGTGTACTTGAAGTCAATCTTCAATCTTGAGAGACCGGCAGCCTTCTGAGTCACGATGAAGTCTTCGGTCGCCACCTTCCGGAAGTTGGCCCGCGTCATGGCCGCCGTGGGGGCCAGGTAGATTATCGCTATCGACAGGGCGGGGAGGACGAGGTGACTCAGGCTGTCCTCCAAGGCAGCCAGGTTCCCAGTGATGATGCTGTCGAGAACATACACGCCGGTCACATGGGCGGGGACGTTGTTGCCAATCAGGTCCGTGACCGGGAGCACGCGAAGGTACACCCCGAACACCATCTGAAGGATCAGACCAATCCAGAACACTGGAATCGACAGTCCCATTTGAGTCACAAGGTATCCAACCGCCGCGAGCTTCTTGCTCCAGGTCTGTGCCGAGACGATGCCGAGAAGTATCCCCAGGACTGCGCCCAGGAATATCCCCGCCACCGCCAGTTCGATGGTGTTGGGCATGTAGGCGAATATCGTCTGTTGCACCGTCTTGTCCCCTTCGATGATGTTCCCGAAGTTCCCGGTCAGGGCCTGGCTCAGGAAGTTGAGGAACTGGGTCGTGAGGGGAAGGTCGAATCCGTACTTGAGCCTGATTGCCTGAAGCTGAGCGTCAGACGCGCTGGTCCCTGCGATGGCGATGGCGGGGTCCCCGGGGAGTATCCGCATGATGAAGAACACGAAGACCAGGAGGAACAGAATCATCGGGATGGTGAGAAGGAGGCGCAGGATGACGTATCGGAACAGCCTCGACGCCATTCAACGTCGATTGAGGGCTTTACCGATTTTAAGTCTTGGGCGCCTCACGATCAACTGGTCTGCCGAGTTTAATCCAGACCTTGAGACTCAACGAGGACGTCAAAGATTATATCGGCGCCTCGGCACTTCAGACAATCCCGAATTGAATCTGCCGTGCGACGAAATAGTTGATACCGACGTCGTCATAGTGGGGGCAGAA
The DNA here is from genome assembly GCA_028867035.1 of Nitrososphaerota archaeon. GTDB lineage: Archaea > Thermoproteota > Nitrososphaeria > Nitrososphaerales > Gagatemarchaeaceae > UBA183. The sequence continues at coordinate 448,488 of JAGWHB010000001.1, forward strand.
TCGACGGGGACCACCGCCGCCAAGGTCTGTAGCACAGACCCCAACATCAGGATTGCAATTCTCACCAAGGGGCCGGAGGTCGGAAAGGTAGGTGCGACCATGCTCGCCCACGAACCTCTTTCGAGCTGCGTGATCGACTCGAAGAGCGCCCACGAGGTCATCGGTCTCAAGCAGGGCGACCTCCGCGACGGACCCGATGCATTCCTGGAGGACATCGTGATGGCAGGGGACTACATGAGCGACCAGCGGCTCGCTCAGATCGTCGTCACCGAGGCTCCGAAGGTGGCTAAGGAGATCACAGACTGGGGCTTCGAATGGAACTACGACGTAGTCGACAGGAGCCCGGGGCATAGGTTCCCGAGGGACTACTACGGAAAGCGCGGCTGGGGTCCCCAGTACCTCAGGCTGATGGCATCCCTGATCCGAGACAAGCCCAACGTCGCCTTCCACACGGAAACTATGGCCCTGGACCTGGTCGTGAGCGAAGGAAGGCTTGCAGGGGTCACGGCCGTCGACATGAAGACCGGGGCCTTCGTCCTCTTCCGGTGCAGGGCGGTGATACTCGCCGCCGGTGGCGCCCAGAACGTCTACCCTCATGTCACCACCGGGAGGGAGCTGACGGGGGACGCCTACGCCGCGGCCTTCAGAGCAGGGGCCGAGCTGATGGACATGGAGTTCGTGAAGTTCAACATGGCCATAGTCTGGCCCGAAGGGGCTGCCAACGACCCCTTCGCTCTCCTGCAGACCTTCCGCCACACCTCCCGCTGGTACAATAGGCTGGGCCAGAGATTCATGGAGAAGTGGGACCCTGTCAACATGGAGAGGAACACAGAAGTGGGGAAGATAGCCGTGGCCACCGAAATTCTCGAGGGGAGGGGCGGGAAGCACGGCATTTACTACTCAATCAGGCACCTTCCGAAGAACCTGATCGACTACCAGAAGGAGTGGAGCAGGCTGAGGGGATGGGTTGACGCCTCGACCCATTACGACTACTCTCCGTACGTCGAAATGATGAAGGACGGGGTGGCACTGGAGGTGACCCTGGCCTGCCATTACAACGAAGGCGGGATCCGAATCGACGAGAAGTGCGCCACCAGCATCCCAGGGGTCTTCGCCGCGGGGGAGACCTCAGCTGGGGTTGACGGGGGCCGCCGCATCGCAGGAATGGCGCTAACCACAGCGTTCGTGCAGGGGTTTGTCGCGGCCGAAGAGTCCCTCGACTACCTCACGAAGGCATCTCGCCAGGAAGTCGACCCCCGCCGGCTGGAGGCTGTCAGACAGGTGTGGTACGCCCCGGCCAAGAACGACGCGGGGGTGAGCCCGGTGGAGGTCCGCAAGAGGATACAGGATGTGGCACAGAAGTATGCTTGGGTCGTAAGAAACAGGCAGGGGCTTCAGACGGCTCTGGAAGAGGTCACCCGGATCAGAGGGGACCTGGACAAGATGTGTCTGCAAACGAAGGGCCTGAACTACAACCTGGAGTTCATCGAGTCCCTCCAGGTGAGGAACATACTAGATTGCCTTGAGATGACTGCCACATCGGCACTGGTGAGGGAGGAGAGCAGGGGGGTGCATTATCGGTCAGACTTCCCGATGATGAACAACGACTCGTGGATGAAGAACGTAGTCCTGTCCAGAGGTGAAAACGGGCGAATAATCGTTAATAAGATACCGGTGGTCTCAACGAAGTTAGCACTTCCAAATGGCGTCAAGAAGTTCGGAGAATACATCACAAGGATTGACGGTTTTAAGGGTCAGTAGGTTCAATCCTTCCTCGGACCCGACTCCCTGGTACAAGGAATATCGGATACCGAGGGCACTTGCGGAGCAGCACACGGTCCTTTCCCTGATTCAGTACATCTACGACAACATCGACCACACGCTCGCCTTCCGCGGACCGTGCGGCAGAGGAGTCTGCGGGTCGTGCACCGTCAGGATGGACGGGAGGCCCGGGCTCAGCTGCATGCGCAGGGCCGATGCCGATGTCACCGTTGACCCCATGGCCCGGTTCCCCGTGCTGAGGGACCTCGTGGTGGACACTCGCCCGGTCACAAAGAGCGCCTGAAAAGTTCGTCCACGTGGACGGCAACGGTTTACAGAGAGCTGAGAACGGTGTTCATCTTTACCACGAACTGATCTATCTGTTCCCGTTTTACTACCAACGGCGGGGATACCCGAATCATATTGCGGTGGATGCCGTTCCGGGCCACAAGAATCCCTTCGTCGAACATCATCTCCACCAGCTTCTGGGCCTTCTCTCCGTGTTGATTGCCGCTTGCATTAAGCTCCATGCAGAGGATGAGCCCGATTCCGCGTACTTCCTTCACTGCATCGTGCCTCCCTGAGACTTCGCGGAGCCGGGCCAGGAAGTACTCCCCCAGGGACGCCGCCCTCTTGACCAGCTTCTCCCTCTTAATCACCTTCAGCCCTTCCAGCCCGGCGACGCAGGATATGGGGTTCCCCGCGCTGGAGCTGTTGCAGTTTGGCTTCAGGTGGTCGTCGAGGACCTCCGCCCTTGAGACTATGACCCCCAGAGGCAGCGTGGCCCCCACGCCCTTCCCGAGGCAGACCACGTCTGGCTCAACTCCGAAGTGGTCGACGGCCAGGAACCTGCCCGTCTTTCCGAGGCCGGTGAACACCTCGTCGGCTATGGTCAGTATCCCGTTCTTCTTGCAGATGCCGAAGATCTGCTGCCAAAACGCGGCCGAGGGAATCCGCAGGCCGGCCATCACCTCCACCGGCTCGAATATGGTGGCCGCGACTTCGTCGGGGCTGGCCACGGTATCGAGCATCTCCCTGAACTTCTCTATGCAGTAGGCTTCGTGCTTCTCCTTGTCCCTCCCGTCTCTTGACTCGGGGTAGGGGGCTGTGACCGTCCCGTCCCTGCTAGGGGTCCTGTGCGCCGCAAGCCAGGGCTCGATGCCGTTGACCGCCAGGGTGGCCCCCGTGAACCCGTGGTAGCCTCCCGAGAAGCTGATAATCATGTTGCGCTTGGTATAGGCGCGGGCCAGCCCGAGAGCGTAGTCGCAGGCTTCGGCTCCGCTCGAGCAATAGGCGACCTTTCCGTGGCCGTTGAGCCTTCCGGGCATGTGCGATTTCAGCTCCTCGGCGAAGAGGACACGAGGTTCCACCATCGTCCACCCTGGCACACCTCCAACAAGGAGGTCGGCGGCGCGCTCGGTCACGACCTTCACAATTTCCGGGTGAGAGTGCCCCAGCAGAACCATGGAGTTGCCGAAGTCCAGGAACTTCTTGCCAGTGACGTCGGTTATCTGGAGTCCCTTTGCGGAGCTGGCGATCAGGTTCCTCGAGCGCTGCTTTTCGAAGACCGCCTCGACGGACAGAGCCCGCAGATACCGCTTCTGAAGCGACTGTTTCTTCCGGAGAAGCAATACGTCAGAAGCCAACGATGCAAGAAACACTGGTCTGCTTAGATAAACGTATACAGATTGCGGGGGCTGGTCAGACGGGACTGGCCGTACCAGTCTTCGCTAGTGTGTTCTTCAATATCTCGTCGAGTTCTGATTCCGTGACCAGCCCCTTCTTGGAGATGGATACAGATTTCACCCGCTCAAGTATCTCCTTCACCTGTTCGTCGGTAGCCGTCAGCCCTCTCTTGCGGAGCGCGAACAGGATGGAGTATTTCCCACTCTTCTTCCCCAGAACTATCTCCGTCTCACCGGCGAACCAGGCCGGGTCCATGAGCTCAAGCTCCCTGGCGACGTCCGGCATCTTGTAGTACCGCTCGACGACCATCCCGCTCTCCCTCCTGAATATGTTCTTGCCGAAGACCGGCTTGTTGACTGCCAGTCCAATCCCTGAGCGTTCCGCGACGACCTTCGACAGCTCGTAGAGTCTGTCGATGTTCACTCCACAGTCAATGCCATAGAGGAGCTTCAGGGCGAACACCGCCTCTTCGAGGGCGACGTTTCCGGCCCCTTCGCCGATGCCGTTCACCGCCAGGTGCGCGCACTTGGCGCCGGCTGCCAGCCCGCCGATGGTATTGGCCACCCCGACGCCGAGGGTGTTGTGACAGTGGACCTCCAGTTGGGTCTTCGTCGCGCTCCGTACGGTCCTCACCAGGTGGGAGAATCCCTCAGGGGACGCGCCCCCTACGGTATCGACTATGGCGAGCCTGTCCGCGTGGGCGGCCTCACCCGCTCTGGCCATAGTCATCACCGAGTCCAGCGTGGTGCGGGTGGTGTCGTATGGAAAGAACACTACGAACAGACCCAACCCCTTGGCGTATTCTATCACGCCCACCGCGTTCTCCGCAGCCTTCTCCACTGTCAGGCCCAGAACCTTCAGCCTCTGTGACAGCGCCGGGATCTCCAAGACCACGGCGTCCACCCCGCAGGCCACTGACGCGTCCACATCTTCCTTCCTGACCCTGCAGAAGGCGAAGACGCGGGACTTCGTCACCCCCTTCACTATCTCCTTCACCGCCTCCCTGTCGTCTTCCGAGACGGCCGGCATGCCGGCTTCTATCCTGTGAACCCCTGCTCCGTCCAGGGCCATCGCGATCTCAACCTTCTCCTTCCTGGTGAACACCACCCCCGGGGTCTGCTCGCCATCCCGGAGGGTGACGTCATGGAGCTCGATGCCCTCCTGGAACGCGAACTTCTTCGTCACCTCAGGGTCGAAGTTGTAGTGGCTGGTCCACCACCTGTCCGTCTTCCAACTCTGCGTTTCATCCAAGCGATTCCATCCTCCTCGCAGGCTCCCGGCCGTCAGCTCCTCATCGCGAACGGGTCGCGCATGCTCCCGGTGTGCTGTACCCATACGCTCTTGGTCTGGAGGAACTCCCTCATGGCGTCCATCCCGTTCTCTCTTCCGTAGCCGCTCTGCTTGTAACCGCCGAAGGGGACCGAGTACGAAATCGTCCTGTATGTGTTAATCCAGACCGTCCCTGCCTGGAGCGCCCTTGCCACCCGATGGGCCCTCCCCAGATCCCTAGTCCAGATCCCTGCGGCCAACCCGAACTCGGTGTCGTTGGCGATCTGGACCGCTTCGTCTTCGTTCTGGAAGGTGATCAGGCTCAGGACCGGGCCGAAAACTTCCTCCCTCGCTATCCTCGACCTGTTGTCTGTCTTGAACACCGTGGGCTGAACGAAGAACCCCCGCCTGAGGGCCGGGGATTCGGGCCTTCCTCCTCCCCAGAGAAGGACGCCTTCCTTCTTCCCCAACTCGATGTAGCTGCTCACCTTGGTGAGCTGGTCCTTGCTCGCCAGGGGCCCGACCTCGGTCTCTTCGTCGAGCGGGTCCCCAAGTTTCAGCCTCGAAGTCCTGTCGACGAGCCTTGAGACGACGTCTTCGTACACCCCCTCTTGGACCAAGGCCCGGGACCCCGCGACGCATGACTGACCAGCTGCGGAGAAGATGCCGGCCACTATGCCGTCCACAGCGTGAGCCAGGTCAGCGTCGTCGAACACTATGTTGGGGGACTTGCCTCCCAACTCCAGCGTGGTGGGGACCAGGTGATCTGCTGCCCTGCTTGCCACCGACTTCCCCGAGCTCGTCCCTCCGGTGAAGGCGACCTTGGCCACGACGGGGTGTCCGACCAGTGCGTCTCCTGCGGTCGACCCCGACCCGGTGACCACGTTGACCACGCCCGGCGGGAAGCCTGCCTCCTCGAAGAGTGAGGCGAACCGAAGAACCGACACCGGGGCGAAGGAAGACGGTTTCAGGACCACCGTGTTCCCCGCGGCGATGGCAGGCGCAAGGCTGTACACAGAGATCAGCAGGGGGGAGTTCCAGGGCGCGACCACGGCGACGACCCCGAGCGGCTCCCTGAGTGTGTAGGTGAAGATGCCCTCCATCTCTACCGGCACCACTTCACCCTGTATCTTGTCGGCCAGACCCCCGAAGTAGTAGAACCAGCTGGAGAAAGACCCCATCTGGGCCCTCGTCTCTCTGATTACTTTGCCATTGCACATGGTCTCGAGCCTTGCCAGCTCGTCCGCGTTCTTCTCCAGCATCTCCCCGAACTTCCACATCAGCCTTCCACGCCAGCTCGGCTTCATCTGCCTCCATCCCGGGTCGTCAAACGCCCTTCGGGCAGCTGTCACAGCCATGTTCACCTGCGCCGCGCTGGCTTCCGCGATCTCCGCCCACACCTCACCGGTGTAGGGGTTCACCACGGGGATGAGCCTGCCGGGCTCAGCGTCCACCCACTTCCCGCCGACGTAGAGGCCGTACCTCTTGATCTCCCTCGACCTTTGAGCTTCTGATTTGGCCGGCAAGGGAATGTTCACGAACCCTCGGATTCGATAAAAACCTGACGCCCGGGGTGAGTTCGAGCTAGGAGAAAGTCGGCAGGTCAGCATTCCTTCTCATGGCGCGGCTTACCTTCACCTGTGCAGAGACGAAGTCGTCCAGGACCTGATGCACTTTGTACCTCTCGTTGACCAGGAACGACCTGAATCCGCTGTACTTCGTCTTCTCTACGGTACCCGCGCAGCTGTCGAGATAGGACATCACATACCTGAGAGCGACCTCACTCGTCCTTATAATCTGGTCCACATCTGACTCGTCCTCCTGGTCGTTGCGCAGGCTCTGGTATTCGTCGACCGGCACTCCCCCCCGCCGCCTCCCTTCTCTTCCACACTTTGGCTTCGATTCCTTTTCTACGCGGGCCAGCTCGTGCAGTTCCTTAACCGTGAGATGCTGCTCTGTCGCCAAAGCCTCGAGCCTGCGGGTGGCCTCCGGGTCGCCTACCCAGGCGAGCTCCTCGCCCTGGCTCGGTGAAAGTTCCTTTCCCACCTTCGCGAGGACGTCGCCGGGAAGCTCAAGAAGCCGCATCCTGTGGGCGATGTACTCCTCGCTCTTGCCGACTTTCTTGGCTAGCGTCCGGCGAGCTCCCCATTTGTACACGTCGACGTACTGCCGGAAGGCCATCGCCTCCTCGGCCGGGTCTAGCGCTCTCCTCTGCAGGTTCTCTGCCAGCGCCAGTTCGAACGATTCCTTGTCCGAGACATCGAGCACCTTGCACGGGATGCTGTCGGCTCCAATTCTTCGAAGCGCTTCCAGGCGCCTGTGCCCAGAGATGACCTCGAGGCCAGCCCCTCCTTCGGAGCGCCTGGCGACTATGGGGTGCAGAAGACCGAGCCTGGCAATCGATTCCTCAAGGGCGCCGATCTCCCTGTCTTCAACCCTGAGCCGAAGCTTGTTGGGCCTGAGCCTTCCAAGCCTAACGTGGGTAATTCTCTCGGAGCTGTGCGTCGCCTCCTGGATCGCCACAGACCCGAACCTGGCCGGGCGGGATATATGTAAGTAAGTAGTATGTCCAATTTACTACAATCTCCCGGTGGCGCCGCTCTGGCGTCTGCTGCCCGTCCCCTGCAGCGTCGCTGGGGTCGAGGCCGCCCAGAGGTGTTCAAAGAAGATGGCTATTATGCGAGCGATCTTCTCGTCCTTGACTAGGAGGTATCTGTCGACTGTGGACTCCTTCGTCATGTCAGTGTCGTTGAAGACAGCGCTGAATAGCAGTGCCGACCGGTCGACCACCAGCAGCCTCATGGATGACTCCGTCGAATGCCTCAACTCAAAGTGCTCCAGGCAGAACCGGATCACCTTGCGGGGCACCTTCGACAGGTCAGAGATGATCCGAATTTTCACCCCACGCTCTGAACACAGCTTGTACTCGTCCAGGACCCCGAACTTGTAATTCCGCACGAGCCCGGTCGACGAGACCACTCTCAGTATCTCCTCGTTCGCCGTCCGGACGAGCCTCTTCGCCTCCTCGTACCCCTTGCTTCTCCCCGCGATCAGCTTGTAGACGTCACGGCCTTCACCGTGCGAAGCGTCGGCACGGGTCCTCATCAGAACCTTCAGCTGAGGGAGCAGAGTGGCCTTCATCGCCGACAGTCTGTTCATCTCTCCCTTCTTCGCCTCGGTGATGGCGTCCAACACGAATTCCGGGTCGGACGCCTCGTACAGGGATGGTCTCCCGAGCTGGACGTTCACGAAGCCCAGCCTCGTCAGCTCTTCGAGCCGCTTGTATACGTCCACCCTGTGAATTCCTGACGCCTTCGAGAGCGTGTTCGCAGATGACTCGCCGTTGCCCAGGAGCGCGACATAGGTCTTGGCTGTGGCGCGATTGAGGCCGAACTTCTCTAGTTCCTGCGAAAGCCTGCTTGCGCTCTCTGAGAACGACATGCTGGTCGACGACCTCCCTTCGGTGTTATATACGGTGCGGAGCACGAAGCCCGAGGCAATACCTCCGCGGCACCCCTACCTATCTGGTTGCAGCCTTGCTGCCGGAGTTTCTCAACCGGGTCATACAGTTCTCGGCAGACCCGCGGGCGTCGGCAAGAGCTGCCTCGAGCTGGTTGGCCCCCTTCCTGAGCCCTGCGACCAAGAACCTGCGCTCGTCCGGGCCGAGGGTCTGACCTCTGAGGATTAGCGCCCCCTGGAGTGATGGGACAGCTGGAAGGGGGACGGCGGGGTCCTGGCCGAACGACCCACTGGCCGTGTAACTGACCGGCACGAGAGCCCGGCCAATCGACTTCAGCGCCTCGTTGATGTGGTCGACCTTCACAGCAGTGTCCAGGGGCATCTTCCCCCGGTTGCCCAGCGTAGACTCGACCCTCTTGACCTCCCGCCCAAAGCGCAGGAACAGACTTTCGAGACTGGCCACTTCACCGACGAGGGGGGAAAGGTCGAATGCGCTCCCGGCGGCGTCGGCATATTCCTGCAGCCTGAACTTGATTTCATTGGCCGCAGCTGCGAAATCAAAGGGGAGGACCCCCCTCCAGCAGAGCTCAGAGACCACCAGAGCGTAGACCCGTGAGTCCCGAACCAGGTTCTTGCTGTCCACCCGGGACATGGTGTCGTGGGGGGTGTGCCACCACCAGCCCCAGGGCTGCAGGTCGATTTCCTTCGTCCGACGCGGCTGCTCCGAGAGCTCCACCAATATGGAGGTAATCCCGATCCCCCAGAACGACTGATCCCCCGCCCTCAGAACTCTTCTCGCCTTCGACTTCTTCCCGGCCGCCCTTTTGATGGCGGAGGTGACCAGCCCCTCCGCTTCCGCCATGGCCTGGGGGTGGCTGAGGTCTGTCGCCCCCACCGCGCCGATGGAATCGATGTTGACGTGGGCCACGCACCGTTCGCGGAGCTCACGCCAGAAGTTGTCGGCGTACCACGCCGAGCCCGAGTATCTCCCATGCGAGTGTCCCGACCAGAACGCGACTCTGAGCCCACGGCGCATGAGCGGCCTCCTCTCCGCCATGAGCCGTGCGATTTCGATCATGGCCGCGTTTCCGGTGGCGTTGTCCATTGCCCCCTGGTGCCACGAATCAATATGACCACTGAAGAGGACGAAGTCAGGGGAAGACCCATGGATGTCCCCGGTCACCACGGGAATCCGCTTCCAACGATTGTCGACCTCTGTTCTGAGGACTACCTCGAGAGGACCATGTTCCAGCAGTTCACGTAGCTGCCGTCCGTCCGACTCGGTCAAGCTGATTGCGGGGATGCCGGGGAGCAGTGACGCGTTGGTAGGCGTCGGCGTTCCCCAAACCACAGAGACGATCCCTTCGTGGGGGTGCCTTCCTCCACTAAAGGCCACACCTGCCGCTCCCTTGTCCTCCAGTGCCCTTGCCACCATGGGACTCGCAAGGCCACGAATCAGCACCAATTTCCCCTCTACCCTGCGGCTGGCCGCTTCGGCGTAGACCAACTCCGCCTTCAGACCCCCCCGCGGCGTGGGCTTCGACATGGCCGGAGGGGCGCCATGGAAAGACCGTCCGGTTGGGTCACCGATTCTGAGTTCCCCTCTCCCGGGGTAGCTTACGTACGAGTCGAAGCGGTGCTCATGAACGTCCAGGCCGGCTTCGCCCAGCCGTTCCTTCACATACGTCAACGCTTTTCCCTCGTCCCTGCTCCCGGAGAGCCTGACGTAGCGGCTGATCTCCCTGGCATGTCTCAGCAGCTCCGATGCAGCGACCTCCTCCAACAAGGAGTCTTGGAAGTCGACTATCTCTTGCCGCATCGAGGATTCCCAGCGGTCAACCTGTTCAACGGCGAACTCATCATCCTGTGGCCGTCGCGGGCCTCTTTCGAGTGGATTTCCGCCACCCGGTCAAGCCCTTACCTTGACCTCGTCCCCTTCTATGAAGATCTTGTATGACTTCAGCCGCATCCTCCTATCAGCGCGGCAGACCCCGGTCTCGATGTCATATTCGATTCCGTGCCAAGGACAGGAAATGTTGTACCTCTCGGTGGAAGTGTACTCCCGCCTGGACCCGTCTTCGCGGACCTCGACCTCCGAATTCCCAACGAACTCGCCTTCCATGGCTGGCCCTCCCTGATGCGGGCAGGAGTTCCTGTAGGCGAAGTATCTGCCTTTGAACAGGTAGACACCGATTCTCGTTCCCCGTGCGGTGACGTAGACCGGGCTGAGCTCTGTAAATTCGCCGACCTTGGCCACGGTCCAAAGCCGCTCTCCCTTGTCGCTATCTGACTTTGAAGACTTTTGCAGCGTTCCCACCTAGAATCTTCTTCTTTGCGTCGGTCGACAGGTAGGGCAGGTCCCAGATCACGCTCGGCGCGTCGAAGTCCCAGTGAGGATAGTCGCTCGCGTACATGAGCTTGTTCTCGCTATCGAACATCCGGAAGAACGGTTCCAGAGCTTCCTTGTGCGCGCTCTCCAGAGGCTGTGTCGTGTAGTAGAACTCGTTCATGTACTCGCTCGGAAGTTTTGTCAGCAACGGGGCTTCGTGTCTTCGCTTGACGTAGTCATCATCCAGACGTTGCATCAGGGCGGGAACGTAGGTGAGCCCTCCCTCCATGAAGACGAACTTCAGCCTCGGGAACCGCACCGGGACTCCGTCAAGTACAATGCTCATGATGCTGCGTGAGAGCAGCAGAGGAAACGAAAGGACATGCACCGGGAGGAGCGTGTCGAAATCTCCGAACAACCACCCTCTCTCTTCCGCATGGATGGCGTCACCGTGTATGCAGATTGGAAGGTCCTTCTGCTGAGCCGCTTCGTAAATAGGGTTCCAATCGTCAGACCCGGCACGCGTTTTCGTCAGGACTGACAGCAACGCTCCCACAATCCCCTTCTCGGCACCTACATCGTCAATCAGTTCCGCCCCCATCCTCGGGTCCTTGACCGGAACGTAAACGGTCGCCCGAATCTCGGGGTACTTGTCCAGGAAACTCTCAATCATGAAGTCAATGTAGGCTCTGGCCACTTCCGCCTCGAATCTTGCTGGTCTTGGGTCGAGGGGGAGACGGACGATCATGTTTGGAATGATTATGGACCGTTTTATGCCCAGATCGACCATCCTCCTTGCAAATTCGTCAATGATATCGTCTGGGGACTGTTGCTTCGGAAATGAGACCTCCGGCCTCTTGACTCGCACTCCGTAGACAGCATGCTTGCCGAAGATCCCCGCCTGTTTGGCTAGAAGCGGGTCCACTTCGCTGTCCTCCCAACGCAGCATCTTCTGGTATTCTTGTGGGAGAGTCCTGACGAACAAATCATAGGGTTCTGAAATGTGACAGTCAGTGTCGACGATGAAAAGCTCGCGGAGTCCACGTGCTTCAGCCTGCATGACTGCGTTGTCGAGCCCGCCTGGTATGTTCCTGTATCTCTGGCGGGCGGTGGCCGGGTTTTCCCGAGCTTCGGGCATCTGTTCGAAAAAGACTGCCTTGTTTCTATAAGAACCTTCTGCGCTGCCCCTGACAAATTTACTGTCCTAGGTGGTCCGGCTTCCAAGACACAATCAAAGGCGAAACAGCGATGACGAAGGGGCTCATCGTGAAGAGGAGAATCTGTAGAACGATTCTGTTTCTCTTCTTCCCCGTGTCCCCGACAAAGCTGAGCAGCTCGAGAGTGGCCAATGTGGAGACTGCGAGAGGAAGAAGAAATCTATGGGGATTGCTTCATGAACCTAACTATTTTGGGCGGCCCCACAAGTAACTGACAATTTGTTGAAGGCTCTACCAACGTGATATCGTTACCTTCTTGTCGGTGAAGAAGTCTACTGTGTCGACTTGAGGGTGCAGAACTCCGAAGAAGGAGTCCTTCATTCCTCCAAAGGGGAAGTAAGCCGTTGGTCACCCCTTTGGTAGCGCTATTTGCAATCAACGTCTCGACGACCTTAGATCCTCCGTGTACCAGATTGAAGACGCCAGGGGGGAGTCCCACCTCCTCCTTGATTAGGGAAGCCACACGCTGCATCGGGAGCGGGGTGATTTCGCTCGGCTTGACAACTACAGTATTTCCCAGGACGACTGCGTAGGGTAGAAACCAGAACGGGATCATGAGAGGAAAGTTGAACGGACAGATGATGGCGAAGACGCCGAGGGGCTCCTTGGCCATCTTTTCGTCTATTCCGCGGGCGATTTGGTCTAGGTTCGCGCCCTTCGAGAGGGTATAGGCGACTGAAATCGCCACATCAACATTCTCCAAGGCTCTCCTGATGTCGCCCCGGCTTTCTTCCAAGGTCTTCCCATGGTTACGCGTGTTAAGCTCGGCAAGCTCTTCAGAATTGGCCTCCATAACCTCCTTTAACCTGAAGAGGTACTTTACCCGGTCTCCAATCGGCAGGGACCTCCATGACTCGAAGGCCCCTTGAGCAGACTCGATGGCGAGATTGACTTCCTCCTTCGAGGAGAAGGGGACTCGGCCCAGGGCAGCCCCGACGGCAGGGTCGAAGAAGTCGTGCCACTCTTGGGAGTCGGACCTCTTCCACTCTCCGCCTACCAAAAGTTTCAGGTCGGTCGAACCGCCGAGCGACTTTATTCAAGAAGCCACTTCTTCTCAGCAATAAGTCCGCGGACTTATGTGCCATTCGGTTACGTTTGGAGAGGCAACCCAATTCGATGCACGGATTCAGGCGTCAGGGTGATTGCCGGCCACGCCGCTGGCGCGCTTTCCACATCGCGGGCCGTGATGCGGGACCTTGGGACGCTAGTCAAGGAGGGACGGAACTGAAGCGCATCATA
>JAGWHB010000020.1 GCA_028867035.1 Nitrososphaerota archaeon
GTCTACGGGCTGGCGGGCTTCGACCCCGACAACATCACCTGGGGCAAGCACATCTGGGCTAACCTAGTGACCACGCTGACAAGCTCCCTAATGCATCTAGCCGTTTATCAGCTCTCGGTCCCCGCGACACTCGCGGTAGCTGTAGGATTTGCAATTCTTAACTTCGCTTTCCAAATTTCTGGTAGTCTTGATGTGGTTATTGTTGCACATATTTCATTAAATCTTATAAGTTCTCTAAGCGGGAGCACGTTCGCCATAACTAGCCCGGCCATGGTAATTGGGCCGTTAGTTTTGGTAATCCCCGCCAGCCTCGTCTTTGTACTCGTAGCACGTTCGTATATACGAGGCCAGACAGGGCCTCCGCCTAGGTTGTGGCTTTGAGATTCAGCCAAGTCCAGAAGACTTGCTTGACCTGCGGTCGGACGTTCATGGTCAAGAACCACAGGAAGGACGAGGCGAAGTTCTGCTCGCGTGCCTGCGTGCGGCCGACGCCCGAACACATGGCGCGCCTGATAGCGGCCGGTCGAACCGCCAAGCGGCGCAAAATCCCAAGGGTCGAGAAGACATGTGTGAGGTGTGGAAAGACATTCTTGGTTCTGCCTAGAATCGCTATCAACGCCAAATACTGTTCACTCGCTTGCCGAAGACCGCCTCACATCCTGAAAAACTGTGCCGTATGCGGGAAGCAGATGTCTCTACCGCTCTGTTCCTCCGACCAAATATATTGCTCGCGCATCTGTCGGGGCATCGGACACGCACGGGTTCTGAAGGATTGGGCGAAAACTCCCAAGGGTCAAGCCATACTCTCCAAGGCAGGCAACGCAACTTGGGCAAAAAGAAAAGTCGACCCCGCGTGGCAGTTGAGGTTCGCCACCGAGATAAAGCCCAAGATGGTGGCGGGCTGGAAATCTTCACCACTCTGGCTCAAGTCTCAAACAAGCGAATTACGAAGGAGACAACATTCGGAAGCTTCCAAGAGAAATTGGGCTGACCCCATCACACGCGCCATGATAACCGCTAGGCTCGCAGAAGCACGGGCATTGTTCCGTGCCGACCCAGAACGATGGGGCCAGTGGCTTATTGCACGTACCACCGCCTCCAAGAAGAAGGGTAACAAGATCGAAACGCAAGCTCAGACCTCGCTTGTCGCACGCGGAGTCCCCTTCCTCGCCAACAAGGTGGTCGAAGGGATTTGTGAGGCCGACGTAGTCTTGACGGACTTCAAGATTGCAGTATTCTGTGATGGCTGCTACTGGCACAGGTCGGTGCGGCAGGAGGCACCTCAGTCCCAAAAGCCGACCGAGGCCGAAGAGGAGGCGTACACTAGGTGATGGCTGAACAGTCATCTTCGGAGGAGCTGAAACTCAACGCCGAAAGGATGCAGTATCTGTTCGACACGCGCTTGAAGCCCGCACTCGAGGCTTTGGCCGAGGTGAACAGCCTGGCTCCTAGACTCCAAGCATCGGCCATCGAGGAAATCGGCAGGTACGCCATTTCGCTGAAGATGGCGAAGCTCGACAAGGACTCCTTGGAGGCGTTCTACCGACGGCCCTACCCACGCATGGAGCCAGCGCGCGACAAGCACGGCAAGGTGGTCGCTGGGACTTGGAGGCTTTCTGTCCCTAGGTTCATTCCCCTTTCCATCGGGTTCCTAGAATCGCAGGACGAGGCTTGGAATTATTTCAGGGTCAACAGGTTCATGGACTGGTTCGGTGAAATCCCAGACTTCATCAAGAAGGAAATCGGGTGGAAGGCTGCGCCAGACCTACGAATCGCGGGCGAGGAACTTGTCGGGTCAACGGAAGAGGTAGCAAAGGCCGCGGCCAAGTACAAGGGATTGGTGTCGGAGAAAGCGGGGAAGGTCCTAGTTAATCCGAACCGTACCTATGAGTTGATTGTCCAACTGCTGAAGGACGGGGTCAAGCCATTCTCCGACAACCCTGTGACTGCAGAGGACTTGACGACAGGGCGTTGCGACTACGAGCTACGCGACTATCAAAAGGAAGTCTGGAACCTCTTCTGCAGGCGGTCGAACATCGGGGTGTACATCCCACCCTCGACGGGCAAGACCGTGATTGGGATTTACGCGCTGACCCATCTGAAGGGGCCGCACCTCGTGGTGGTCCCCACGGTCACCCTCAAAGAGCAGTGGGCGGACAGGGTAGAGACCCACACGGACTTGAAGTTGGGGGTCGACGTGGTCGTCGCTACCTACCAAGAGGCGATCAGGAAGCTGGCCGACAGACAGTGGTCGCTGGTGATCTTCGATGAGTGTCATCACCTGCCCGCACACTATTTCATCAAGCTCTCCCTGCTCAAGAGGAAGTACGGCATCGGCCTCAGCGCGACTCCATACAGGGAGGACGAGGGGGGCGAGGAACTGATATTCGCTCTGACGGGCACACCCACCGGCCTCGGCTGGCAGCACTTCCGGGAGCTTGGCATAATCAAGTCGCCTGTATGCCATGTCTGGGTGGAGAGGAACGTCGAGTCCAAGCTCAAAAGATTGGCCTCCCTGATGGCGGAGCCCAAGAAAACCATAATCTTCTCCGACTCGTTGGAGCTTGGGAAGAGCGTCGCCGCAAGATACAACATCCCATTCGTCTATGGGGCGAGCACGGACCGCCTCAAGACATTGGACGAGGCGCTGGCGGCGGTCGTCTCTAGGGTGGGGGACGAGGGTGTCTCTCTGCCGGACATCGAGCGGGTAATAGAAATCAGCTGGTTATTCGGATCAAGAAGGCAGGAACTTCAGAGGTTCACTAGGCTCCTGCATGGGCAGAAGTCTGCGGGGGAGGCGCACGTCCTAATGACATTGGAGGAGTATGTGCGGGACAGGAAGCGCCTCTTCTCGATTATGGACCGGGGGTTCAAGATAGTGCTCCATAGAGAAGGGGTGGAGGAGAAGGCAATCCAGAAGGCGGAGAGAGATTCCCCATCGAGAGAAAGTCGGGCACCACGGCCGACAGGCGTAGCCCCCACTTTGGCATCTTTACCACAAATCCCCTCGGCAGTCACTCAACGGCTACCTGGTATAACTCGGACGCTTGAGCGGCTTTCGCCAGCGGAACGCGCTGTAGCATCCACCATATTGGGGAACCCGAGCAACGAATATGCCGTCAAGGAACTCGCATTGGCGACAGGCTACACCATAGGCTCTACCAAAAGGCTGGTCTCCTTCGCAAAACTCATTTCGCTCGGGCTGATTAAGAAGGCTGGGGCTGGCAAATACAGGAGTGCGCTCTGATTATGAGCCGCCTTCCCGTGTTCCTATTGACCGCCCTGATGCTCCTCTCCGCCCTTCCCCTCCCCAGCATGGCTGCCACCCAGACGGTCGCCATCACCGTGACCGCCAACAGCCTCCCAGTCTCGGGGGCCTCGGTGGCTCTGACGATCAACGGGACGACCCTCGGCTTCCCATCCTCCACGACGACCGGGTCGAACGGCATCGCATCCTTCCTCTTCCAGGGTCATGGGGTCTATTCCTTCGCGGCCTCGAAGTTCGGGTACGTCAACCAGACCAAAGCGTGGCATCTGACGGCCACGAACTACACCTCCACCCTGTCCGTGTCCCTGACGGTCAACTCTGTCTCGGTCAACATCGCCGCCTCTGGGCCTTCCCCCGCCTCCGCGTACGTCGACGGGGTCTCCACGGCCCTGCCGGCTGCCGAGACTTGGGTAATCGGCACGAGCCACAACATCACGGCCCCCCTGAACCTTCCCAACGGGCAGGGGAACTCCTCTAGGTGGTCCTTCTCCGCCTGGAGCAACTCCGCGCCTAGGAAGGACGTGTTCTCCGTGTCTGGTGCCCTGACTCTGACCGCGACATACGGCCTCCAGTACGCCCTGACGACCTCGTTCAACAAGACGCGGGGGACGCTCTCCCAGACGACGGGCTACTTCCCCTCTGGTCAGTCGGTCAGCATCCTTGCCACCCCTGCAAACAACTACCTCTTCGTCGGATACCTCCTCGACGGGGTGTTCTCCTCGAAGGTCAACCCGCTCCCCCTCCTGATGAACCAGCCCCACACCCTAGCCGCGAACTTCACCCTCGCCACGGCCCCAGTGACCTTCTCAGTATCCGGCCTGCCTACGCTCTCCGCGACCGTGGACGGGAAGGCCGCGACCTTCCCCGCGAACTACGCCTGGCTCCCCGGCCAGTCGCACAAGGTGGTAATCCCACTCCATGTTTCGACGGGGACGGGGGCTAGGGCGACGCTGACGGGCATAACTCAGAACGGCACCCCGCTCACCATCGGGAACTTCACGGCTGCCGCCGGGACTTCGCCCACCTCCTACGTCCTGACCTACTCGCAGGAGTACCTTCTCACAACCTCGGTCAACGACCAGAGGGTGACCGTGAGCTGAGTTCCGCTCGGCCAATAGGCTGTATAGACCCCGTTGGAGTTGCTGACTGCCGAGCCCGGAGGAGAGACGGTTATCGTCCCGACGGAGTTGTAGAGGATCTCGGAGGAGATCGGGACGCTGAAGACTACTTGCTGTGCGATCGAGGGCCCCATTGGGACACCATTGGCGTCAAGGAAGAAGATGTTGACCTTGAACCCTCGACTTGGATTCCTGCCTTCTGAGCAGGGGTCGCCCCGTCTAATGCTTCATGGGGTCGGAAGTAATTG
>JAGWHB010000021.1 GCA_028867035.1 Nitrososphaerota archaeon
TGCCGATTTGGGCTGTCGATCCTGTCAGAACATCCTTGACCGAACGTGCGGCTTTCTTCTGCATCTGGTCGATCTTGCGCCAGTCGTCGGGCATCTTCCCCAGGTGCGCCTGGTATTCCTGGAAAAGCTTGTAGAACTCCTTGAACTGGGAGTCCTCGACGTTGATTTCAAAGACGGATTTCACTGTCATGTCAGCCGCCCTTGAGTTCTTTCAGTGCCTGGAGGATGTAGCGTTCGCGCCAATGCAGCGCACTCGTGAACGGTCTCCCGTCCACGCCGATGGAATGTCGTTCGGCCCAGTCCTTGAAGCCAGCTCCCGCGAGGTGCCTCAGGACGGAACCACAGATACCACCGCCTTCTGGGGTTCTTCCTGCGTCGAGGTCCGCAAGGAGGCGGCCACCTCCATAGGCGGCTGCGATGTGATCGACGCCTTCAGCAGGCCAGCCGTCGCCCGGGCGATCTCCGCTCGTGATGCCTTCGGCGCCAGCGAGCAGAGGCAGGTAAAAAAAACGATGGCCGACTCCGCTTCCCTCCAGTCATCCAGATCGATGTGACCGGCCTGGATGGCTTGATCCACAGGCTTCAGATCGAAGCCCGAAGGGGAGGGGCAGAGAATGACCGTCAGGCGCTTGATTTCGGCCAAGAGGGCCGGCGTGAACTCATCCAGGGGCTGCCCCTTGTCGTCCAACCTCCCCCTGTCCTCGGCGTCCTTCTTGCCTTCGTCCCGCAGGGTGAGTCCGGCAATCCTGGGGCCGGCGTCCATCTGGTAGTAAATGCCCTTGCTCGAAAGTTGGGCCTTCGTCGCCGCCAGGATGCGATAGTTCGCCTCGAACACTTCCCGGGAAATGGGAGTGTGGTAGGCCTGGCATTCCCCCACGGGAAGAACCAGGTTCAGCGCCTCATTGAGTTTCACACCACCTCCAAGATCAGGTCAATGACCACATGGCCGAATTGATGTTGTAGATGCCCATGATGGTGAGCCGCGACACCGGGTCCTCACCGTCATAGGCGCTGGGGTCGAAGTGCTGGATCACGCAATCGCTCAGATCAAATTCCGAGAAGGCCGCGGTATCCGAGAAGATCGACACGGCGCCGATGGCGCCCTGCGTTTCCCATTGGGTGCGCCAGCTCGAAGCGAGAGCTTGGGTGCGAAGAATCCCGACCGAAATGGAGGCCATCACATACGGTTCGGGAGAGGGAACGCCTCCAGTCCCCGTGCCGATCAGCTTGGTGAAATCGCCCTCGAAGGTGATCGTGGCGAAGTTGCGCCCCATATAGGGGGCGGTGATGTTCAGCGTCGTGTAGTTGGGAACCACGATCGAGCACCGAACACGGTTGAGGGTGCCCTGCGGCACCAAGGGGGCAGTTGCCATTCAGGGCTCCTTAGGCGACGAACTGGACAGCGTCCAGGTAGAAGTCCACGGTCAGGAAGCCCGAAGGACCGACCATCGTGGCCGACAGACCCTTGTACAGGCCGGCGTTGTAGTCACTCGGGTTCTGCTGAACGTAGGTGGCGAAGGGCGTCGCCGTGACCGTCACCGACAGCGCGCATCCGAACTTGACGGCATCATTGCCGATGTTCTGCGCGATCTTCTGCAAGGCGTTGATGCCGGCCTGGTTGTAGAGCAGCGGAGGATTGGAGTTCGATCCGTTGATGACGGCGGCAGCGAGAGCCTGCTTCACCTGAATCTGGAACCAGTCCACCCCGTACCACCACGAACCCTGTTGACCGTCCATCGTCGTGCCCTTGAACAGGCACGAAGTGGAAATCCCGCCTTCGGCTCCCGTGAAGATCAAGTTCCCGTAGTTCGTCAGGATCGAGTTCACCGAGGCCGTTTGACCACTTTGCGGCCACGGAGTCACCCCGTAGACGTAGCGATAGGCCATCGGAGGCAAGGGATTGGCCTGACTCGGGTTGTTCACCAGCCATTGATAGAACGCCGCCGCCGCCGTGAACTCCGTCGAGGGCGCCGTGGATGCCATGACATAGGCTTGAGCCGCCTTGTTCGGGCTGTATTGAGAGATCGATCCGGAGGTCGAGGTGATGAAGAAGTAGGTCTTCGAAGTCGGGCTGGAGTTGTCCGCGATCAGGATTTCCAGCGGATTGGTCAGCGTCAGGACTTCGCCCGTCACCGCATTCCCGCTGGTACTCACCGTCCAGGAAGTCCCCGAACCCGCCGTGATGGACGTACTGGGTTGAACACCCGTCCCGCCGACGACCTGGCCGATGGCGACCGTCCCCGAGATGACCGAAGACACCGTGAGGGTCGAACCCGAGATGGAGCCCGACACCGAAGTGATGGGCTGGTCCCAGTTCTCGGGGACAAGGTAGCTGTAAAAGACGTTCGGGTTGTCGGTGATCCAGCTCGATAGCGCCGAGACTCCCGCGTTCGGAGTGGACTGCGTTCCGAGTTCCAGGACATAGGCCCCGACCGCGTTGCCTTGCGCGAAGAATGTGGTAGCCATGTCGGAGAGTTCCACATGGTTGCCGCCGCTGCTCAGGATCGAGGTTGCCGAACTCAGGTCACCCACGTACTGATAGGTTCCACTCGTCAGAGTAGATCCCCCCACCGAGACGAAGGCGCCGCTTTGTTGCAGTTGCGAAGGCTCGGGGGCCTTCGTAACGACAGCCGTCAGATTGACGATCTGCGGGGTGATGGTCGTTGCCATGAATTGTCCTTAGGTGAAGGAGACCGACATCACGCCGCCCGTTCCCGGGTTGATCGTGATGCCCACCTGGCAAGGCCAGTCCAGATCAAACACGTAGGAGCTCGCCAGGCCTATCCCGATGGTGTCGATCAGGTTGGACGCTCCCAAGCCTGTGGTCGTTGCTGAGTCGTAGATGCCGCCGGCCGCCGAGGGGGCGGTGACGACCACGACCTTTGCCAATCTTCCAGGAGCCGCCTTGATGACGGTAGTCGTAGTGACGTTCAGGTGAGAATTCGACCCGCCCGCCTGAGGTCCGTAGGACGTGGCCATGGCTTACTCGTAGGAGATCGAAACCACCTGTCCCGAACCGGGGATGTACACGATCCCTTGGGAGGCCTTGAACGGGACGTAGTTGGTTCCCGAGGTCACAGGCATCATGACGTTGCCCGAAGTCGCGGCCCCCGAGGTCGTGCAGTCATGAATGGAACCCGAGGTCGAGCCCGAGGTAATGACGCTCACGGTGCAGACCTGGCCAGGAGTCGTCTTGATGACGGTTGCCGTGGACAGAACGAGTTGATTCAGCGACCCACCAGCGGGGGTGAAATAGGGGGTTTGGGGCATGGTTGCTCCTAGACAGTGATGGACCCGAGGGAGGCCGACAGGATCAATCTCCGGGCGAAGGCATCGGAGGTCGATTGGTAGTAGGACGCCCGAAAGGTGAGCGTCTTCTTCATCGCAAGCGCCGTGATTTCACTTTGCGTGCGCTTTTCATCCTGGAATGCAGGCGAACTCATGAATCCGAAGGCATCGGTGTTTTCCGAGTATTCCTTCAGCGCCGCGAGGTACTGGATCGCCTGTTGGTTGTTGAATCCATAGAACGTCAGCCGAACCGAGTCCTGGGCCAACTGAGAGGCCGGCATCAACTGCAAAGCCGTATTCGGCGTCGGAGTTCCCGGCCATGAGAGGATCGGGAAGGCTCCGAGAGCCTTGGTGCTCCCTGGTTCGATGTGCGCCACGATGTAAGGTGGAGCGATGTTCGTGGGGACCAGGAAGCTCGGATAGACCGGAGCCGAGGAAGCCTGAGAGCCCGGAGTCGCAGCAAGACTCTCCGGCAGGGCTAACCAGATCGGCAGGCTGTCATTGACGATGGGTCCAAGCGGAAGATCCGCCGCCGACTGAACAAGCTGCGAGGAAAGAGCTGGGTAGACCGCAAAGCCCGTGTAGTGCCAGAGCTTCGCCTGAGGAAAATACGGACCTTGACGGGAGAATGCGATCTGGATGGTGTTCCCGCTGGGAGTTTGCCAGTCGCAAACCCACAGAACGCCGTCCTGGACCGTGTTGAACTGAGCGATCTGATTCTCGGAGGTGAAGATCACCGAGTTGATGCCCAGCGTCTGGTCTTCCTCTTGCTCTTGGCTGGTGGCGTAGTGCAGACTTCCCGTGGCCGTCAGCGTTTGCCCGGCCAGGACCCAGAACACATATCCGTCCTGGGCAATCGTCTGCCGCACATACCGCTGGAAGGTCAGCGTGAGCTTACCCGCCAGTTGCTCGATCCCCTGATACAGCGAGGTCTGAAGCCCCGTTTGGGTTCCTTCGTTGAGGATGCCGCTCATTTGGTCAGCCAAGCTCGGGAGGATTGTTGGTAAAGACCTGTGTCAATGAAGGCAGGGCGCGAACCTTTGCGCTTCTTGCCCTTCTTGCGATGACTAACCCCGGCTTTCGCGGCGGCAATCGTCTGTCCACTGATCTTTTGCCACTCGTCGGCGTCCA
>JAGWHB010000022.1 GCA_028867035.1 Nitrososphaerota archaeon
GGAATCTCCGATTATGTCGATCAAGGACTCTTGCCTGATTTCCTTCACCCTTTTCTCCAGCTCGGCACCCATCACAGCAGGGAGCCTGTGTAGCAGCTTTGCGTAGCTCGTGTTCATTATTCCCGAAGAATACTGTTGCGTCATGCCGTCTGCACTACCTCCGAGGGCGGGACGGCCAGACGGGGCCTATGATTATGGTACTTCGGATCTGCCATCCTCTCTATGGCTTGTCGCCTTGAATGTCCCTGGACTTTGACAATCAGGGAACAGTCATTGCACCACAGTTCTACGGCGTGCTCCTGGACCCACTCCTTGCAGCGCGTCATGCCTGCGCCTTCTTCGCCTCTATTCTCTTGTCAGCTGCGGCCCAAAATTCTGCGACGTTGCGGTAGTTGTCGGGGAGCGCGACGTTGACATCCTTCCCCTGGACCCGCTTCAACTTTTCCCCTTGCAGTTCGGGCATTGTGTGAACCCGTCCCACGAATGCGGATAATCGGTATAGGCGGTGCCGCAGTCCTTGCACCTGACCAGCCAGAACTCCAGCGTTCCGGACCACCGCGGGTAGGCGCGCTGGCCTATCGGCACGCGCCCCCTCAGCCTGAAGACGAGTGCCCTGACCGGATCCAAGTAGAGCACTTCGCCCTGCTTCGTGAACGAGTTCAGGGCCTTGACGATCACTTTTCAAGTACCCCGAATCTCTCAATCAATGCCCGCTCCCTGGCCTCCCACCTCTCCGTGGCTTCCTTCAACAGCCTCTCCTTCAGCTCTGGGTGGACGTTCTTCAGCCCTGCCGGGTTCCAGAGCGTGTACAGCTCCCCGACCTCCAGCATGGCGTAGTGGGGCTCGCGCCATGTCACCACGGAGATGTTCCCCTGGGTCTTGGCCGTCTCCTTGAACGGCCCCACTAGGGAGCAGAGCAGGTCAAGATAACCCCCCGTGGACTTCGGGACCTCCCCCACCCAGGCGGCGAGGGCATCGTTCAGCTCGTCATAGGGATGGTACACGCCCCGCGACCCGTCCTTGCCGACCGCCTCGGTGCATCGCTTCATCTCCCTGAACGCCTCCATGAAAAACGGTCCTTCGCATTCCCTGTTGCGGCGGTTGGAATAGCTGTCGTTCTCCCTGACCACAGACAACTTGACCCCTTCTGGGAGGAGGGCTTCGAGTTCATCTATGGAGGCTGGTGAGGGGAAGGGGACAGATGCCTGTTTCTCTCTCCCTTTGGCTTGACCCGATGGAGCGGCGGCTGGCCCCTCGGATGGCGTGAGCCCCTGGTCCCTGAGCGCCTTTTCTATCCGTGCGCGCCGGTCGTATAGCTTTTGGATCGCGGTGTTGCACGCGCGATGGACCACGCCTCTGACCTTGAGGTCGTCGTGGTCAAGCATCTCCACATGGTCGAGGGTGGGCTCCGCCCGCGCGAGACGCTTACGTTCCCCCCCGGGGAGCCGTGACCATACGACTGGCTCTATGATCGGCTTACCGACTAGACACGCGCCTGACGGATCGTAGATTTTCGTGCCGTAGCATATCCCACCCTGCTTCTTCCAGTACGCGGCGAGCAGGGCCTCGCGGACACCGGCGCGATACTGGCGAGTCATAGTCGCACCTCCTGCTTGTCTGTCGAGGTCAAGGCGTCTGCTCCTGTGGCTCGTGGTGAGGGCTGGCGGCCTCGGCCAACTCCTTGACCGCTTTCGATTGTTCGTTCTGTGATGCCGATGGAAGCACACGGGAGTCGGTAGGCTTCAGCCAGAGAGTTCCCGTATGGTCTGTTGACCTGACCCTTCCGCAGAACAAACATAACGGCCATCGTCCGTCGCTAACTCTGATTGCGACATGGGCGCCCATCCCTGAATAAGTCGGGCCGCCCATCCTAAGCACTCTTCTCCTTGGTGGGCGCGGCTTTGGCCGAGGACGGGGCTGACGCACCAAACGGTTTTGACTGCTTGAGTAGTTTCTTCAGTTTGGGGCTATCAACGCCCGTGTAGATGATGACTCGGCCTTCAGGGTCATGGTCATAGGCGAACATCTCCAATCGTTCTTTTGCACCTCTCAGTTCCGCAAGCGCCTTTTCTGTCGAAGCCCAACCTTGAAGTGCCATGTAGGTTCTGATGTCCTTGGCGAGTTCCTTCGCGTCGATGGTGGCGGGAGAATCGGCTTCGAGAGCCTTGATAACCTCCATGAAGGTCGCACATTGAAGACAACGATGTTCAATTCCTCTGTTTTCAAGATGTCTCGCATAGAGCCATTTGACTTTCCAAAGTGGTGTCTGAGGTTCGTTGGCCGCATATCCTTCGTTGATTGCCTTCGTCAGTCCTTCCTTCTCAGGCTCAGAAAGCGGGCTCATTCTTCATCGTCCTCAAAAAGTTCGTCTTGGAGCGCGTAGAGTTCATCCTCCGTCATCTTACCCCAGATTGTTTTTACCATCTTCGGCTTCGCCTTGCTTGCGCTCATCCCTCAGTCTCCCGCGCTCGTGGCTTCAAATCATCCAACATCATGGCAACGACCCAAGCGATGTCGCCTCCCTCTTCGTCTGAGGGATTCTTGATGAACTCCTGAACTTCCTCCATCAGCTTCTTCTTCCAGAAACGCTTACCGAGGCCCTTCCACCCTTTGACGAGGTAGATAGCGGGGGGCATATCCGAGTAGCGCCAATACTCTCTTTCGTCCTTGTGGCCGTTCCTTTCTGATGCTTCAATAGCGGCCTTTGCTATGCGAGCGACCATCTCGGTCTTGACTGATTCGTAGTCAGCGCGGGTAAGGCTCAATTCGTCGTCTCCCTCTCCTTCGTCGTGAGCGTCGGCGTAGGTTTCTCAAAATGAATCTTCCCTGTTAGTTCATCCCATGAGGCTATCTTTTGTTCTGACCTTTTGTATCGGAGTATGGGTTTCTTGCATGAAGGCCAACAAACCGTGAACCAAGGATTCGTCGTATCTTTCCCGCACCTTTCACAAGGCTGACCGCCGAAGATTCTTGGATGCGCTGGATGGGTATCTCCTTCCTTCCAGAACTTACAGCCTTTACAGTCCATCCCTATCCCACCGCTTCCCCCAGCGTGACCTTCACCAGCACCGACCCCGCTTCCGTCTGCGCGGTCATGGGAACTTTCCCTCCTGCTTCCTGAACGAACCATTAAGGCGGATTATGACCTCCTCGCCCTTGGTCTTGTTGTCCACATGGAGCACCCTGAGGCCGAGCGTCGCAAGGTAGGCGTCGCGCTTCTCGTTGTCCCTACTGGCGGAGCCGTCGCCCTCGACCTCGATGGCGGTAGGGACGAAGCGGGGGTCCAGCAGAAGTATGTCCACGGTGTAGCTCTTGGGGCGCCCGTCCTTGGTGAACTCTCCCACCCTCAGGAACGAGTATTCCAGGGTGCAGGCGATCTTGGCCCTGTTCAACACCGAAGCGATTCTTACCGCATCGCTGGTGAAGGTGCCCGGCTTCCTGATTTCGCCGATGGTCAGGGTGCGGTTGTTGCGCTCGTGCTTCACGGGCTCCAGGGAGTATTCGTCGGTCTGCATATTCAAGGCGTCCCTCCGAGCCGCGGGAAAAGCGCCACGATCATCGCCCTGCTACAATCGTCGCAGACCATGCCCCACTTCAGGGACGCGTCGCATCTTTGACAATTCAAGGCTTGGGCTTCGCCTCGTAACTCAATAGTATCTCGTGTGGATCCATGTCCTCGGCCGGGGTCTCGATGCTCTGCCCCGCTGGCGTCAGGAACCACCGCTCGCCGCCCATCGTGCGGAACTTCTGCTCCGCGTCGTCCTTCAGCTCCACCGCGTTTGTTTCCGACCGCACCAACTTGAGCCCTTGTAGCTCCGAAAGCCGCCCCCCTAGGCTATGCGCCAAATCCTCGGGGTATGGAACGTGCCTCCACTCCCTCCCCTCTCTGGCATGCTGCGCGACCTGATCCGTGGTCAGCCCAGTGGCGTAGTCCTTGGCCCCGTACTCGATCAGCACCGAGAGCGCCTCGGCCCTAGCCGGCCCCAGCTTCTTGATCTTGGAGGCATAATGCGCGCCGGTCCCCTTGCGGTTCTGGTGGGGCAGCCCTAGGTTGACCGATGCCTGTAGGTCTGCGTTGCGCTCCTCCTCCTCCTTGAGCCTCGTCTTCAGCTCCTCGACCTCCTTTGAGAGTCGCTTAATCGTCTCCCCGCTCGCGTCCTTGGCCGCGAACTCCTCAAGACCGTACTTTGCGCCGAAGAAGTCGTGCCTGTCGATGGCGTCGGCCACGGCCTG
>JAGWHB010000023.1 GCA_028867035.1 Nitrososphaerota archaeon
GGATCCACGGAACCCATTCTCAATCGATGTGAGAGTAGAGAAGAAACCAGAGACGTTCAAACTACACTGCCAAGGGTGCGCATCGATGTTTACAGGAACCAGAGAAGAAGCGAACAAGGCCCTACTCGACCATTACGAGCTCGCGAAACATAAGGCTGTAGTGGAGAAACAAGGGATCATATTGGTCCTCCCGGAGCTGCACAGTTTCACATATGGAGAAATCGAGGCCCAAGAGAGGTTGGAATATGGAACCTAAGAAGAAGCTCGTCTGCGAGAAGTGCTCCAGGGATGCGGTGTGGCGCCCGACGTGCGTGGGGTGCTGGGAGCCTTCGTTCAAGTGCAGGTGCGGGGTGAAGAGCGTTGGACAGGATGGTCAATCATCGGTGACTAGCGGTGTTCAAGACGGGGCTGCTCCTAGGGTGGGACCATGACGGACACCATAATCGCCGTAGGAGTAACTCTCGTCTCTCTCGCCATCCTCTACATCCTGGTCCACAGATTCGTATGGGGGAAGTGGCCCTAGAATGGCGAGTGATGACCTTCAAACCTTCAGGGTCAGACTAATCGTGAATGGGCTCACTGGTGAAATCCATGAGGAGTTCACGGAAGAGGAACAGGAGTCCCTGAAGTGACTGCCTTCTACGTCCTGCACGGCGACGCGCTGACGCTCGCGGTCCAACCTAACACGGAAACAAGTGTGGGCACAGGGAGGATGCTCGGAAGTGGCCCCAAAGCCGCGAAATATCCGACCCCTAAGACCCCACCGCTTTCGCGTGAACCGAGCCCTACGGCATCCTCAGGGGCCAGCGATGGCTTGATTTCGGGGGTTGGACACTCCACAAGACACACAAGGACAAGGAACGCTCTTCTCCGTTTGCTTCTATGCGCGGAAGCCCTGTTCATGGGGATAGGATTCAGGGGTTTCTTGATCTATCCTCACGCGACTTCGACATGGGCACTGGACCTGACGTTGCAGTGGGCTTCAGTCCTCCTGATTCCCATTCTTCTGTATGTCCGCCATCTTGAGACCTTCGAAGGGTTGCCCGAGATGGCATCTCCGAGCCCACGCCCAGAAGAATCGATTACGGTGGCGCACGGCGACGAGGGGCGGAAGGAGTTGGAAGGATGAAAGTCGAAATGGCTCTCTATTACTGTGAACGATGCGGCTCTGTCTACTGCCTTCAATATCTTCCATCAAATCCCTACATCTGTCAGTATCACCTCAACGTGCGCGGACAGGACGATGTTCCTCTGAAGATGCTCTACAAAGTCGAACCCGCACCACAGAGCAAGGCCCAAGGGGTCGAAAGGGTAGGATGAGCCCACAGGAAATGGCAGACCACAGAGACCATTGGGAACTGTGCGACGAGTGCGCTGGAAAGGGATACCTCAGAGTGCCTGACAATGGGACAAACTTCGGGGAAGCGACTTGCGACCGTTGTAATGGTGAAGGCCGACGATGGGTCGATGAATGGGGAGATGAAGCAGAATGACCCCTGACAACGCCGCGAGCGCAGGGAAAGCGATTCGATTCTGCAACGCCTGGGAGAACGAAGAATACCATTGGCACATCTTCGGCCTCTGGATAAACTTCGACTGGCTGTGGCGACGGTGGACGGTCATGTTGAGGTTGAGACCGAATTGAACGCCGCGAGCGCAGGGAAGGGGAAGATGGTGGTAGCGCATATTGTCCCAATAAGAGGCGTATGGTTCATCGAAAGATGCATTTTTCCAGACGACCCAGTTCACTACGAACCTGAAGCGGCTGGACTCGTCAAGGAGAGCGACCTCGATTGACCAAACCAGTTCTGACGAAGGACGAAGCGATTGAGCGATTCCACCGAACTTACAGAATTGAAGCAGTAGCAATCAAGGCGGGAATGGATGAGCACAGTTGGTTCTATCCTGCTGACGAGATAGATTCAATCTTCGAGGCTCTCGAATCTGCTGCTCCCCCTGCCACAGACACGGCGGCTGTCCTCGCACGACTGAGAGCCAAGGTCGAAGCACTTAGAGACGGAGAAATAACAGAATCCTACACCAAGCTGGCATACGAGATAGTCCTCGCTCTCATCGACGCTGAATCCCAGGAGGGGACGAAGACCTGACCGGCAAGCTCTGCATCGACAAAGTTGAACGAAAAAAGGTTCCCATCGAGGAACGTTTCTGGAGTAAGGTTCGCAAGACCGACGGATGTTGGTTCTGGGAAGGAACATATTGGGATAACGGCTATGGGATGTTTGCAGTTTCCCATGCGAAGTTCGCCCTTGCCCATCGGTTCAGCTATCAATTATTGATAGGCCAAATCCCAGCCGGTCTGACGCTTGACCACCTATGCCGAAACCGAGGATGTGTGAATCCAGCGCACCTTCAAGCCGTGTCGAACAGGGAAAACCTTCTGAGAGGCAAGGGTTGGTCAGGACTGAACTCAAGGAAGACTCACTGCCCCAAGGGACATCCCCTTTCAGGCGATAACCTCTCTCCCCGTTGGCTGAAAAAAGGCCGAAGAGTCTGCTTGACCTGTATCCGCGAGAAGGACAAGGAACGAAACAAAAGGAGAAGACAGATTGTCCAACAATAGCAACAAGTTATGTGTTGACTTGTGCAGCGGGTTGGGCGGGTTCTCTCAGGCCTTCGTGGACGCGAGATGGGAGGTCATCAGGATCGACAACAACCCGAAGTTTGCTGAAGTTCCCTTCACAACGGTCGCGGATGTATGCGACGTAGATTCTATCGTCGAGATGATTCTGAAGAAAGGCAAACCCAGAGTGATTCTTGCATCTCCGCCTTGCAACATCTTTTCGGTTGCTGGGATGGCCTGGGGCTTTCCGAGGGTCGGCGTGAAAAAGGCCCTCGAAGTGGTGGGGGCTTGTCTGGAGATCATAGCTCGGCTTGAGCCTGGAGAATGGGCCTTAGAGAACCCTCGAGGGATGCTCCGTCGGATAATAGGCAAGCCAGCGACGACGGTGAGATATTCGGACTGGAACCCGAAGCAACCTACCCAGAAGCCTACCGACCTCTGGGGAAACGTCCGGCTCCCAATCGCCCCTATGCACAGAAGGCCCTACTCAGGAAGAGGACAAGATGCAGAATGGCGTAGAAAATGGGGAAACGACCCGGCGAAGGCTGCCAAAGTCCCTCTTGAGCTCAGCCAGGCCATCCTCACCGCCGTCGAAGGTGCGCCCGCTTGAAGCACTACCAGGGGGGGAGGAGATGATCTGTATTGAATGCGCATTGAAAGGTTCCCCTGGGCAGACCTTCGAGATTGAGGACTTGATAGGCGTGGACATGGAGGGCAAGTGCGATAGTGAAGGACATTTGACACCTGAGCGCATAGATGTTGACCCTATGATGTTAAGCCAAGAGCATTCCTAGCTGATGACCATGTGCGACAAGTGCGACGCGAAGGCCCTTGAGCTGGATGGCGATGTCCCTCACTTTATTGACGCCCTCAACGGCAGAGGGTATAGTCTCCAACAGCCGGGGATGATTGAAGCCCTGAACGAATACCGGGCGTTCACAGAGAGAATGCACAGATGAAAATCCAAACTGACTTTGGGCTATCAATAGAACAGATACCGATGTGGCTAACTATTCTTTTCGGGTTTATAGCCTCAGAGGGATTAGTCTATCATGATTTGCAAATAGCCGCAACCTTCATCGCCCTGATGATGTTGGTTAGCATAGTGCGTATTGACAAAGATGCGAAAGCATGAACCCCAACTACGAATGGGGCGACAGAGGGCTCAGGTGCAAGCGGTGCGGCCAGGAGTTCGTGGGTGTGCATGTGTGCCAGGTGAGCGACCCGCTATGAGCATCAAAGAGGGCTTCGATTTGGGCTGGCAGTGCTTCCAATGCAAGTTGATAACAAGAAACCCTGAAGGGCACATGAACGAATGCAATA
>JAGWHB010000024.1 GCA_028867035.1 Nitrososphaerota archaeon
GGGTGCCGAGCCCCCCAGATGCCCCAGTCACTACGGCGCGCTTCGTTCCGCCTCATCCATCCTTCGGTCGTACTCGGTCCGGTCGTACCTGAAGGTCGCCGGGTTGCCGTACCACACTTCTCCGGGCGGAACGTCATGGGCCACTAGGCTTCCGCTTCCCACAACAGCGCCGGCGCCGACCTTGATCCCCGGGAGGGTCACTATCTTGCTACCGAGGACAGCCCCGTCGCCGATGACTGTCTGCCACAGGCGCTTCCCTGGAGGGTATTTCGCATTCGTGAGCACCACGCCAGCTCCGATGAACACATCCTTTCCGACCAGACTATGGGTAGAAAGGACGGTGTAGGGCTGCACCCTGGTGCGGTCGCCGATACTGACGTGGGGGTCGACCTGGACGTAGCTCCCGATCATGCAATCGGCACCTATGGTGTCCGGGCCTATCAGGTTGGCGAAGTGCCACACCTTCGTTCCAGCGCCTATCTTCACGCGCTTGCCCACCACGGCCGTCGGAGACACCCAAGCTTTCATGCGACCAGCTCTGGTTGCGCGGCATCCTTGCAGCTCAGGATCAGGTCGCCCTCTTCCGACTCGTACAGGACGAAGCGCGTGCCCGGCGGCACCCCGAGGCTCTTGGGGATGGTCACGCCCACCGCCCCCTTGGCGTTGAGCTTGAAAGCTTGGACCACGGCGATGAGCTTCCGCCCCAATCTATACCCGTCTAATTACGTCGGTATATAACCCTGTGTCGGGCATTCGGTGTGAGAATGCCAGAACCAAGCGGGTCAAGCCTCGGCGCTTCCCTCCTCCCTCTTCTTCCGTTCCTCCTCTTCCTCGCGTTGCAGGAGGATCCGCGCCTTCGCGTCCTGGGTTATGCTGTCCAGCGTCGTGCCGAGCCGCTTCGCCCCGTCTTCATACGTCCTGATGCCCGGCTCTAGAAGGACGTTCTGAGCGTCTAGCTGTTTGGGGGTGAACCCGAAAATCAAGGCCCCTTCGCGGTTAGGCTTCTTCGTCACCTTTCTCGGTGTGGGCGTCACTTTCCTTGTGTGGGGTTTCGTTTGGCCACTTGACCGTGGAAGTCTTTTCTTACCCGCTACCTTGGCGGGTTTTGGCCTACGAGACCCTGATTGCTTCGTCCGAGACTTCCGAACAGGGCCAGTCAAGGCACGACCATCCACAGGCCCAAGCCCACGCCAATCGCCAGCACACCGGAGAACGATGCGAGAACTCCGCCCAGTATCAGCGCGTCGTCACGGCCAGGTTCGAAGATGTCATGTATTTTGAAGATTGCCGCTAGTGCTGCAAGGCCCCATGACAGAATGTACGCACCTCCGAAAATCTCGATTATAGCGATGAGCCCGTCCAAGGCGACTTGAATTGTCAATCCCCTTCGCCCTTCTTGAGCATGTAGACTCCTGCCTTGATCTCTTCGGCCTGCTCCCTAGTCACTGCGCCGACCCTGATGTTGCCGATGACCAGAGTGAAGACGGTCCCATCGGTGAGGATGGCGACGGTCCTGCCTCCGACCCAGAAAGCCTTCTCCCTGACCTGGGCCTTCAATTCTTGTCCCTCTGGCCCGGGTCTACCATCTCTTCGTAAGATTTTTTCACATTCCCGCATCGACAGCATTTTTTCTTGTGGACCAAGATACTGTGAAGATGCAGGCTCTTCGGATGGCCTCCCCCTATGTCGTCAGAAGGACAGAAGGGCCCATGTTCGTTCCTGCCGTCCCTTAGCACCGAAGAATCGAAACTGTGCCAGCAATGTTCGCAGGTCAAGCTAGCAACCTCAGGTCTATGGAGTCGTCGACCTTCGTGGAGGCCCATATCTTTCTGCATTTTCCGCAAAGAAACCCGTCGAAGGCCCATCCCATTTCGACCTTGACGTGACAGGGCGACATGAGGCTGTTGCAGTCAGGGCAGTTGCTCAACGTGGTTCCTCCTTCGCCCGTCTGATGTACCAGCGGAACAGGGCGAGCAGAGCCCGGTCGAAAGCGGACACAAGGTGATAGACTAGGAATCCTAATCCCCCTGCGAACAGGGCTGCGAGTAGGGCTGAAAAATATTCCCCTAACCCTCCGCCTCCACCTTTCTGCCATCCGAGAACTGCGAAGGCACCCATCGCAAAACAGACCCCGCAGGCGTAGAGCCAATCTGAGTTTTTCAACGCAGCACCTCCTTGACGCTGACCTGCTTCGGCAGCCGATACATCCCGTTTTCCTCCCTGAAGACCAGCCCGCTGGCGACGTGCGGCTTGATGTTCGTGCTGAAGTTCGTGGGACTCCAAGGCCAGCCGTACTCTGCGAAGTGCTCGCCTATCTCCTTGGGGTAGGCGGGCTTGCCGAGCCTGTTGAGGATGAACACGACCTTGCCGATGAACGACTCGGACTCGAGCCGGGTGACTTCGAGGTCGAAGGCAGCCAAGGTCTTGGTCGTGGACTTCGGGGTGTCAAGCGGAGACGGACTTGGACGCGCCCTTTCCTCAGTATGCCCACCACTCTTCGGCTCGGCAAAAGCCTTCGTGGTTTCTACCTCGGATTCCCCGCTTGACTGTGACCTTTCCTCATAAGTGCCGAAGACGCTAGGAAGCAACGCCACCTCCTTCCTCTCTGTCGTCTTCTCATCCACCTTCGGCACCATCACCACGGTCGCCCCGTCCGGCGTGCTGACGATGAACTCCCTGACCTTCATCCTCTTGATCTCGTCGATGGAAAGGGCCTTGGAAGTCTGGGTGTCGAACACGTCCTTGGCCTCGTTCTTCTCCATCTCCCTGCCCATGACCCAGTACCATAGGTTCTTCATGTTGGCCTTGTCGAAGCCCGTTATCGTCTGCCCTGAATACCACCCGAACTTCTCGGTGCTGCGGCCCTGGGCGTCCAACTCCTGCAAGGCGTCCTTGGCTGGGTTGAACCGCTTCTGGTTCACGAAGTTGGGAGCCTCGTCCACGACGATGATTAGCTTGTGGGGCCCTGCGTGGAGGTACCTTTCCACCATGCTCCTCACCACAAGCCCTTGCAGCGCGAGGTTGGGAAGGCGATAGGTCGGGACTCTGGCGATTTGCAGGGGCCTCAGGTCAGGAAGGGTCCCTGGGAACTTCTGCTCGACGAGGAACTTCATCAGCCGCCCGTAATCGAATTGTATTTCATGGTACATGGCCCTGGTAGCGCCGCGTATCTTCGAGTCCGACAGTTTGGCCTTCAGCCTTTCCCCGATCTCCTCGAAGCTGTCAGTCCCGTCGCAGATTTCGATGAAGCCTCCGCGATAGCGCTCCATGTTGCCCCGCCCCCGGGTCCGCATCCCCTCGAGCAGAGACCGGAAGATGTCAGGGTCGGTGGACTCGTCGATGTAGAAGCCGACATCGGTGCCGATGCCCTCGAACTCCGCGCCAGTGACCTTGCTGTCGAAGATGAGGACGCGGTACCCCTGCTGGACGGCCTGGGAGATCATTATCTTCAGGAGCTTGGTCTTGCCCACCCCGGTCTGGCCGAAGACCCCGGTGTGATGGACCGGAATTTCCACTTTGGTTCCATTGGCCGTATCGCCGATGTGAATCAACGTCCTGGCCTCAGGTTGGTTTGACTTACCATTTTCTGCAGATTGGGTACGACTACACAGAAGGCGCGATTCGATGGTG
>JAGWHB010000025.1 GCA_028867035.1 Nitrososphaerota archaeon
TGAACCCGTCCCACGAATGCGGATAATCGGTATAGGCGGTGCCGCAGTCCTTGCACCTGACCAGCCAGAACTCCAGCTCCCCGGTCCACCGCGGGTAGGTGCGCCTGCCTATGGGGACGCGGCCGAAGAGCCCGAAGGCGAGGGTTTTGAAGAACCCCAACACAATCGTCTCGCCCCCCTCCGTGTACGAGTTCGTCGCCTCCACGATCATCCTAACCCATCACCTTAATCCAGAGGACGACAGACAACGCCGCCGTAGCCGCGACCTCGAGCAGGACCGCAAGCCAAGGCTTACTCATTTGCCCAGCTCCCCGAACCTCGCCTGTATCTGCTTCGTCTCCGCCTCCTTCCAGTCCGCCTGGGCCTTGGTAAGTAGCGTTTCCCTGCGGGCGGGGTTCACGGCCCTCTGCCCCTCCTCTGGGAACAACTCGAGCAGTTCGTCGACACCTAGGTAGTAGAAAGCCGGGTCCCTGAAGAACACGCCGTCGACGCCGTTGGGGACCCCCGTCGCCCGCTTGCCCGTGTCGTCGGGTTCGCAAGGCCCCGCGTCGCTCATGTACCGTTCCGCGTACCTGTCGATGGTTATGACCTCCTCGCCCACCTTTTCCGCGATCCACGCGACCAGCCGCTTCCGAGTGAATACCCCAAACTTCTCCTTCGTCTCCCTGGGCATCCCCGAGAGGGTGCCGTTGCGGACGGCGGTGAGCCAGAGCCTCCGTGCCACGGGCGCACATTGATCGTGTAATTTGTTCGAGTAGGAATCGCCGTCGTTGGGGACGACCCTGAAGCCTGGGCCGAGCATCTTGGCGAGTTCGGAAGGGGAAGGAGGCAGGGGCAAGGACGCAGGCACACTCTCTTTTCTCTCTCCCGCCTGACCCATGACTGGCTCGAATGGGGGTACGGGTAGCCCCGCCTTTTCTAGGGTAGCCTTAGTGTGGAGCCACCGGAAGTAGGCCGCATGGACGACCCTGTTGCAGGCATGGTGACAGAGGCCGCGGACGTGAAGCGGATCCCTGTACCCCTCGATGTGGTCCAAGGTGGGGCCTTCGCGTGGGCGTGCTCGTCTCTCTCGCAGGGGGAGCTTGAGCCACTCCGATGGCCTGGGCAGAGGCCCCCCGACCAGACACCCCTTCCCGAGTTCGCACACGCCTCCCTGCTTGATCCAGAACCCTTCGGCCAATGCCAGCCACTCGCCCGCCCTGTACTGGCGCGTCATGGCGAGAAATACACCCGATGGCAGTTGGGACAGAACAAAAAGCCGCCAAGTCTGAACCATTCGCTCTCCTGCTTGACAGGGACAAGCTCGAACCTCTCCCCTGTGGGGCCCACGCATTCAGGGCACATCATGTCTTCGCCATCCCTCCCACGGCAAGGCCGATTCCGAAGGCCACCATGATGAGAGCGGCGATGATGGCGGGGAGCTGGCCGAGCTGCGAGGCGACCGAGGAATTAGTAGCGCCGAGGACGACGAGCATGATACTCCCGCTCAAGGCGAGCGTCATCCCTGTACCGAAGGGGACGTTCATGCCAGAACATCTCCCGAGTCTCGTCGGTCCATAGGCTCTGCCTGATTCATAGCTCCCACTCCTCGATTTTATGGACGGGCTTCCTAGCATAGCCGAGGTTCACGAAGGCGAAGCAGATGTAGAGTGCGGCTTCAGGGCTCTTCACGGAGAGGGCGAGCAGGGTGAGGACGACGGAGGCTGCGAAGCCGGACAAGAAGAGGGGGTTCATGGTTCTCCTCTTGTGGAAGGCTCGCTCGTGGGCGCAACCGAAATGAACTCATCCATAGGGCCTAACTGTCTCAGCCTCGATTTGGCCTTGTCAGCTTCCTTGCTGTCCATGTCAACAGTAGTCGTGTGTTCGGTGTAGTCGCACTTCCGGCAGAACCAGATTGACCTCAGAGGGAGCTTCTGGTAGAGATAGCTACCATCGTTAGGGCAGGTATAGAAGCTGTGGACTACCTCTTCGCCCTTGGAGCACAGGTGCTCGTTCTTGGGGAGAATGGTCCGGACGGGCTTGCGGAGTTTGACAGGGACATGGGGGAAATAGCGGGCGCATGGGGCCTTGTGCTCTGGACAGATCGCCGGACAGTCGTTCAATCCGTTCCCCTCTCCTGCTTCTCCGTCGCCGCCGAGTCGCACAATTCTGGATTCTCAGCCTCAATCTTGAATAGCCACCCTTGAAGTCCCGCATGGGCCACCTTCCATTTCTGTTGAGCATAGACCGTCCTATCGCATTCGTCCAAGATGTCTATGATTCGTGTCCTTGTCTCGTTATGTGCGTCCTTCAGCGCGGGAGAATCCGACTTCTCAAGAGCGGCCTTGCTTCTGCGTTCTAGTTCTTCTGCTATCCAGACGATTGTGGGCTCATCGTAGAGTCGCCAGTCGGATTTGAGGTTGGGGTTGTTTTCCCCGCTCGAAAGGATAATCAGTCGGCCCAGTTCGCCCAAGGACAAGCCCTTCAAGGCCTTTCGTTCCTTCAGTTGTTTATCGGTCTTCGCTGTCGCTTTCGGTGCTTCAGGGGCTTGGTCTGGCTTCAAATCGCCCTCTCCTGTGGTCAAAGGACTCGTCTCCTTCCGTATGGTTTGCCGCCCTTGTGACATCGACAGGCACATTCTCCGAGGTTCAAGACATGGTGAGCCATACAGCCATCACAAGCATCCACCAAGGGTTTCTCTAACCAAGTCTTCGCCTTGCCTTCTCCTGTCCGTTGTTTTTGTGGTATCAAGCGCGAATCCTCACATCTCTTGCTTTGCTTCTCTGCCTATCGAGTTCTTCGTTTGCGAGTCTGTCAAGTGCGTTGGTGAACCTCTGGAAATCATTAATCGGGTTGGGGACGGGCATCCGCCAAAGATATTTTGAAGGGTCGAATCCTGCCTGCATCATCAACTGAGCGTGGAGTTTCCGTTGTTCGAGGTCGTTCGCCCAGTATCGCTCTTTCTCATCTTCCTGCGTCCAAGAAAGGATGTTCCCGATGGCGTAAGCCAAGCAATAGCTGTCAGGAGTTTTCCTGATTAGAGCCTTCGTATCTTCGAACCATTTGATGTAGGCATCCTTGTCGAATACTTTGTCTTCGCTCATGTCGCTCTCAGTCCTTTCACCTGATAGGGGGGCTTCGCCTCGTAGCTCTGCAGAATCAAGTGCGGGTCCATGTCCTCCGAGGGGGTCTCGATGCTCTGCCCCGCCGCCGTCAGGAACCATTTTTCGCTCTTGCCGTCGGTCCTGAACTTCTGCTCCGCGTCGTCCTTCAGCTCCACCGCGTTTGTTTCCGACCGCACCAACTTGAGCCCTTGTAGCTCCG
>JAGWHB010000026.1 GCA_028867035.1 Nitrososphaerota archaeon
ACATCAACTGGCGCATCTTCGCACTTGCAAACATCCCGCTCGTCCTCTTCTTTGCAGGATGGATAGAGGCAGGCTTCCCACTTTCACTAGACCTCAAGATAGGGGTGACTCCGCTCTACAACGACCCGCTCACGGCTTTGATTGAGTTCACCTATCATCTCTTCACATTCGTAGCTGTGGGAGCAGCTTTCTATGCGAAACTACCGCAGCGTTAGGGAGCTGCTCTTCCAGGGGCATGAGCCCTCGGCGTACCTGAAGGCTGCATCGAAAGTCCTCGTAGCCGGGTTCTTCGGAGTCCTTACCGGGTGGGTGCTCCAGCCTTTCTTCACGACGGTCCTCGGCATCCCCTACTGGCTCGCCTACTGGCCCGCCGTCATGGGGGGCTTCATCGTGAACCTCCGCACCCAGGTGAGCCTGAAGAACATCAGGATGGAGAAGAAGAAGGATGTGTGACCACCAGTTCGTCACCGACATGGAACTGCACCTGCTCAATCATCCAGAATGTAGAAGGAAGCATGAGCCACCTTAGATGGAAGCTCTATGTCATATTCTTCCTCTTTCCCTACGCGGTCCTTTCCGCGATATCGGAAGCCGTCAAGGTGATACTCTTTGAATCCACTTAGCAAGGTCTTCCTTTACACGCGGCACGATTACGTCAGGAACAACCTTCCCCATTCCAAGAACCTCGACATAGGCGCAGGGCTTCATCCTGTCACAAGGGATTCATTCACGGTAGACACTGAGGCATGGAAGAAGCCCGACGAGATAGCCTCGGTGATGGACCTCCCTTTCTCTGACAGGACCTTCGACTCGGCCACGCTCCTTGAAGTCATAGAGCACGTGCCGCCTGAAGACCAGGTGGGCGCTCTGAAAGAAGTGAAGAGGGTAGTGAAGCAAGATGGGACCGTCATACTCTCTACGCCCTACATCACGAACCGGACCAAGGCTCTCTGGATAATCGTCTGGTGGTTCTGGGAGAACACGGTCCAGAAGGAATATCGGCACAAGCACATCGGGCAGCTTCACTTCAACGACCTGCTACGGAAGGTCAGGGAAAGCGGCCTAGTCCCCCTCTCAAGCAAACGCTTCTGCATCTTCGATGTGGTGGTGATATGTCGAGCCTGATCACGGCCACGATAGGACCGCATGGCCCCCACGTCCTAACGACAATCATAGCGGTGGCCGGGGTCTTCGCCATCAGCATATCGAAGAAACTCAGCTTCTACCACACTCTGGCCTTCGTTTTCATGGCCTACTACCTCCATGAGACGATATTCCACTTCATCTTCATAGGCGCGAGGTACTTCCAGGGGCTCTCAGAGACTGTCACTTCGATATTCTGGTCGAACCTGATAGGGACAGACTATGCAGTTTCATTCGCCTTCATCTTCCTCGGGCTGTACATCTTCAGGAAGAGGTTGCATTTCTCATATCCCATCCTCCTGTTCATCGGTGTCTGCTCAGTCTGACTCCTATCAGGGCTTCCGACTACGTACCCCCTCGTCCTGAACATAGGACAGGCCACCCCAGGTGTCCAGACTAGCCTCTTTGAAGAGAGCTACACCATCAGCTTCATGCTGGCGCTCTGGAGGTCCTTCAGATGAGCTTCACTTCTTCTCCATATCTCAGGACCAATACTGGCCTCTTCGACCTGCTCTGCACCACCTCCTTCGCCTATCTGATGGCTTCGGCAGCCACGGCGGTCATAACAGGGAGCCTAGCCGCTAGGATCGACATCTTCGGCTTCCTGGTCCCCCACGCGACGAAGGTGATAATGTGGAGCGCAGTCAGCCTCTTCTGGCTCAGGCCCCGCTTCGGATGGAGGTACCCCTTCGCCATGTTCATGCTCTACTGCGCGGCCGAGATGATAACGAACTTCATCTACGTCGGGGCTCATTGGTACAACCTCTCATCGGTCTTCGTGTACAACATCCCCTACGTTATCTTCGTCCTGGCCGAGTGCTTCTTCGCTTTGGGCATAATCCTCGGCTACACGATCCTGAAGGGCCGCTTCGAGCTCCACAGGGACTGGGCCATCTTCCCCTTCGTCCTCTTCGTGGGGATGTGGGTGGCTATGGGCTATCAGACAGAATCAACGATAGCGAACCCGTCATACTGGCTTGAGACGCAGGAGTTCATCTGGAACGTGCTGTACCTTCTGATGGCCACGCAGGTCTTCAGGGTGAAGGAGATTGTCAAGGCGAAGTAGGCCAGGGAAGCACAACCGGCACAGGAAAGGAAGAGGAGCTTCAAAGTAATCGTTCACGGTCATAATCCCCTGCTACAACGAAGAGTACGACGAAGTGAGAAGGAACCTTTCATACATGGACGGGTACTTCTACCATGAAGCTGAGTTCATCATCCTGGAGAACGGCTCCAAGAACCTGGCCGGAAAGTTCGCCTACACAGAAGCGAGATACGTCCAGAGGGACCAGCCAGGGCTCGGATGGGCGCTGAGAGAGGGGATAAGGCGCTCGTCCAACGAGAAGGTCGTCTTCCTCCCTGCCGACATGAGCTACGACCTGGACTTTGTGCCGAGGGCCCTGACGCACCTTCAGAACGGGACCGACATCGTGATCGGCTCGAAGATGGTGAAGGGCTCGGAAGTAGAGCGCCCCCTGAAGCGGAAGGTCCTCTCAGAGCTCTACAGCTTCTACGTGAACTACGTCCACAACCTGAGCATCCTCGACGTGACAGGGACGAAGGGGTTCAAGAAGTCCAAGGTCGCACCGCTCCTTGACTCATGCGGGAAGGACGGGATAGCCTTCGAAGTCCAGCTCCTCAAGGCGGCGAAGAAGGCGGGCCTGAGGGTGAAGGAGATACCCGTGAAGGTGAACGACTTCAGGAAGAGCAGGTTCCTTACTTAGTAGCAAATCCTTAGCGAGCCCTTATAATCTGTTATAACCATACCACAGCGCATGGGCGCGACGCTCGGAATCAAGGAAGATACGAAAGCTGACTTCGACAAGCTCAAGGGGACCGTGGCCGCGACCATGAGCGCCGACGAGTTCCTTCGCGTCCTGATGACTGTCTATCGCTCTCAGAGGATAAGGATGGAGGAGGCAGCAAGATGAATCCCCGTTGCCCGAAATGCGCCCACGGTAGCGAGAACATGGGCGACGGTCAGTTTCAATGCTTGGAGTGCGGCTTCGTATTCATGATGGAGGACCTGATTTTCCCATGAAGTACAAGCCCATCCCCTACGCCACCGACTACCGCGACCCCAATCTCCCCGAGACGCTGCTCAGACAAA
>JAGWHB010000027.1 GCA_028867035.1 Nitrososphaerota archaeon
AGGAGGGGTAGGTTTCCGTAACGTCGGGGTTTTGCAGGCACTCGGTCTTGTAGGTGGTGACGCAGTTCTGCTTGCCGTTCGCCGCCGTCGTGCAGGTGGTGCCGGGGACGGACTGGTCGGTGTATGAGGGTCTTTCCCAGGTACAGCTGTAGGAGGGACGGGTGCATG
Source organism: Nitrososphaerota archaeon (assembly GCA_028867035.1). Classification (GTDB taxonomy): domain Archaea; phylum Thermoproteota; class Nitrososphaeria; order Nitrososphaerales; family Gagatemarchaeaceae; genus UBA183. The sequence continues at coordinate 169 of JAGWHB010000027.1, forward strand.
AGAGGACGTAGTCTGTCGAGGAGTCAGGGACGGGGAGGGATAACGTTCCCGAGGTTCCTTGCTGTCCGCTCGAATAACCGTTACTGGAGGAGATCGAGCAGGAGCCGGTGTCTGTAGACGGAGAGGTCAGGCTCCACGACTCCGATCCGTTGCAGTCGGTTACGGGATCCGGGGTGTAGTTGGAGCAGGAGTCGGTGGGCGTGGCGCTCCAGCTCAGGGTGTCGCCGCTCTCTGACGGGGGCTGCGGGACGCAGGAGAGGGAGGAGGGATCGAAGTTTTTCCCGTTTACCGTGAAGTCGTTGATCTTCATGTCGTTGCCTGCGGGAGACGGGGTTGAGGGAGATGTGGGAGGGGGCGGGTTGGACGGATTGCCTGAAGAAGGAGCGCAGGCCGTAGTACAGCTGTTGTTATCGGGGTAGCAAACTCCGGTCGTCTCGCCGGAGAAGTATTTATTAAGGTTGGCTTCGCACGCCGAGGCGGAGGCGTACAGGTTAGACGTCTCCGTGCAGGAGCCTGTCGGGTTGTTTGTTGTTTTGCAGTAGTAGTAATGGGTTCCGTTGCCTGACGGGGCGGGAGTCGGAGTTGGAGTCGGGGTTGGTGTGGGAGTCGGGGTTGGTTGCGCGGGAGGCTCTATGACGGCGCAGGCCTGGTTCGAGGCGTAGGCGGATACGGTCGGGTGGTTAGCCAGGTAAGAACTGTAAGTTCCGACTCCCTGGTATCCGGAGACTATCTGTGAACCCGAGGGACATTCTCCGTAGTCATACGGGGAGGATATGGAAGGAGCTCCGGGATACTGTGAGGAGACGTAGGAATCCGCCGATCCTGCTCCTACGTTAACGGCCTGGCCGTTAACTACGGAGCAGCAGGCCTTGTACGGAGTTGCGTTGGTTTGGTTGTCGGTGCAGGAGGCGGGATAGAGGGGGGAGGGAGACTGCGATGTGTCGTACCTGTCTACCGTAGCATAGACGGTGGAGAACTGTGAGAATTGGGAGAAGCAGGTGCTTGAACCACTACCCCATGTATTGGATAAGGAGCCGCAATCACTGGGAGTACTCGTAGTAGTATCCGTCTGCGAGGCGTAACACTCCCCAACGTTGTACTGTCCCCAGGCTTGGGTGTACTGATCCGCGGCGCTTGCAAGAGAGGGGTCGACGTTCGCGCAGCCTCCTGTGGAACCGGGTATGCTGCAGGAGCCTCCGGTGTTCGGGGAGGAACCGTTGTAGCAGGAGTAGATTTCCTGGGATATTTGTTGGTTTAACCAGCTGTTCCAGTAGGTGAAGTAGTAACCGTTTGACTGGGTGATTCCAGAGGGGGTTTGAGAGTCGGAACAAAGGTTAACGGCCGTCTGTCCAGCGCATACCTCGTCCTTTCCGTTCCAGGTACAGTCCTGGGCAAGGGCTTTGTTTGCGGAAGCAAAGAAGAAAGACGCTGAAGTTAATAGCAGAAACCCTAAGAAAAAGACGGCGGACTTTCTCATTTTTTACATTTTACACCATTTGACCTTATCAATACATAATAGTTGGTACGAAGAAAGGGGTTCGTCCGATGGACGAACCCCTTTGGGTTGGCGCCGGTTGGCGCGCTACTTGTTGAGGAAGGGACTCATGTACCCGGTATTCTCCTTACCGGTGATGTTGGTGATATTGAAGTCGTAGCCCGGCGGGAGGCCCTTTTCCATAATGTATCCGTCAGCTGGCGTCACGGTGCCTACCGCCTCGCCCTGCTTGTAGGCGTGGTTCCCCTGCTCCGGAGGAGTCAGGGTGAAGTTCCATTTGCCGAGCAACGCAAGCTGATAAGTGCTTCCGTTGCTTCCGACAAATGTTGCGGTAGGAAGCGGCAAGCCATCTGAGTTGTTCGCCGACAGGAAGATCGAACCGTCCTTGAGCGTCCAGAACTTCCCGTCGGTGGGAGCGAAGATCGTTGCTCCGGGTGGGACGTAGAAGGCTACTGCAAGTCCGTTGGGACTCGCAATCGCCTTCCCGTTCTTGCACACCTTCTCGGTGAAGAGGAGGCAGGGGCCGGGGGCGTTGGGGTTGTCGGTAACAGAGGATGCTGTCGCGGTAACTCCGGTTACGGGCTTGGTAACGGGCGGGTTCGTCGGGGTCGTCTTCGTTGTCGAGGCGTCCGGCGTCTGCTTGGTCTCCGGAGACGGAGACGAGACAGACGGCACGCTCGTTGCCTGAGCCGGGCCATCGGTGACTACGGTAACCGTTCCTCCGTTCTGCCTCGGGTAGTCCTTGTGGATGAAGAACACCAGGAACGGGAGAGACACGCAGATGACCCCGATAGACGCGATCCAGGTTACGAGATCCCTTCTCTTTTGAGGAGAAGGGATGTGCGGGGCGGGGACCTTCGGGCTTCGGAGGGCGGCCATCGCCTATGCACTTCCTTTCTTCTTCTCCTCGATACTTTTTGCAAGGTACCGGATTCTATCTACGGTAACTGCTATATATATACCATAAAAAGGGATATTAGTCCAGGAGCCGCATGGATAAAGGGTTTTTACTGAGTTAGGAAGGGAGTCATGTACGACGAGGACTTGCCGGTGACTATGAAGTTGTACTGATTGTTCGGCAGATTTCTCACGCCATCAAGGTAACCGCTGGTTTTTGTGGTAGCAAAGGCCTCTCCACGCTTGTACACATGGTTCCCCTGCTCCGGAGGAGTCAGGGTGAAGTTCCACTCGCCCAACACAGCGAGTTGGTAGGAATTGCCATCTGTGCCGGTAAACGTAGCTACCGGGGTAGACTTGCCGCCGGTTGCATTCGCCGACAGGAAGATCGAACCGTCCTTGAGCGTCCAGAACTTCCCGTCGGTGGGAGCGAAGATCGTCGCTCCGGG
>JAGWHB010000028.1 GCA_028867035.1 Nitrososphaerota archaeon
GCGGGGGTCGGGGCAGCGATCGGCGCCACCGGTCCGCTCACGGTCGATGAGGTGATGTCCTGCTGGGGCAGGGTACCTGTCGCCATCTTGTCGAGTAGCCCCTCGTACAGGGTGATCTGGTGGGCGTAGTAACCGGCCGGGTCGGACTCCTTGGCCGCCTGGTCAGCGGCCTGCTTGGCCGCCGCGCCGCTTGTGTCCGCGCTCGCCGCGGCGACGATGTTGTCCGGGCCGGGCGCGTTGATCTGGCTCGTGAAGTTCGAGAGCTGACTGTTGACCTCCTGCGCGACCTTGGCGCCGAAGCTCGTGGCACCCAACGAACTACCGCCGTTGAAGGCTGGCTGAGAGGTGTCGCCAGGCTTGCCACCCGCCATCACGGTCGCCACGTCGGCCCAGTTGCCGAGCTTTTGGTACTGGGACTCGGCGAAGGTGGAGAACACCGCCGTCTGGATTGAAGTTGGTGCGCTCGTGGGGGTGGGGTACTTCTTCACGTCCACGTTGGCTGCCTTGGCCGCCGTGGTCCAAGTCTGGGGAGACATCCCGAAGACCCCGCCATGGTTCGTTGTCAGGGGAGCAAGGGGGTTCGCCGGCTGACCGGTGGCGTTCTCGAAAGGGGTCTTCGGGGGGGCGCCCTGCACCTCAGGTCCCTGACCCGTCACACCGAGCGCGCCGGCGTTGCCACTCATCACCTGACGGTATGCCTGCACGAACACGTCGAGCCCGTTCGGGCCAAGGTTCTTCAGGTCGGAGAGCTCTCCCTGCACGCGGCCAAGCGCCTGCTGGTCGAACTGCCGAGGTTCGGCGAGCTGGGTCTCGCCCGAGGCGATCTCCTGGTTGTGGAAAGACTGGACGAACGTGTCGAGTTCCTGCTCGGTCGGCGAGTGACCCTCGGCCTGAGCGAAGCCCGCTTGCAGGTAGGCACGCAGCACGGCGTCGTTGGTGAGCGGGATGTTGAGGTTCTTCGGAGTGACGATCGCCTTCTGAAGAGAAGTCTGCTCCTTCTGGAGATCGTTGCCGATCTGGCTGTAGACCTGCGAGTTGCCGGCGATGTCGAGGTGCGCCTGAATCGAGTTCCCCGACGTGGCCGCCTCGAGGACGATGTCCTTCCACTTCGATGCGGTCGCGGTGTTGACGTTGCCGCTCACGTCGGATCGCTTTGTCAGCAGTCCTCCGTCGAACATCTGCTGCTGGATCTCCTTGAGCCGGTCGCTCGGCATCTTGTTCAGCTCGTCGAGTGCCTGCTGGACCGTCACCGGAGGCGAGGAATTGGAGAAGGTCACCGGCTCGGTGGCAAGGCTCAGGGGGACGTGGACCGCCTCGCGTATCCCGACCTGGTTTGCGACCGGCGTGGAGGGGAACGCTGTTGCTGACCCGGGAACCGACGGGCTGGCGTTGGTCGTCGTCCCGTACGGAGGGACGGTGTTCGTCGTCACGATGGCGCTCCATTCGCTAGCGCCACCTGCGTCGGCGTCGCTTCCAGGAAGACGGAGTTGATGATCGGTGCGAGGGTGGGAACCGCCTTCTTCACCTCTTGCATGTGAGCCTGCCACCCCGTCTTCAGGTCGGCCACCGTCTCACCGCTCTGAGCACGGTTGACGTACGCGTTCTGGTACTGCTCGTACTGGTCGAGCAGTTGCTTCACGTCATCGGACATCTGGCCGTGGGGAGCTTGGTTGGTGGCGAAGATCTCCCTGAGCTGGATGATCGTCTTCGAGCGTTCGATGCCTCGGTCGGCGGACGCGTCCCATGAGGCCCACACCGGGTTCTGAGCCTTGAAGCTCTGCAGCCAGGCGTTCCACATCTTGTCGTCGGCGACGTGATCGACGTTCGGGTCGGCCTTCTGGGCCTCGTGAGCGGGGAGCATGATGTCGAAATAGGTGTGGTTGGCGGCATTCACGTAGAGCTGGTCGAGGAAGCTCGAGGGGTTGTAGGGGTTGTCGTTCGTGCCGATGGCAAGCGCGTCGAACTTGGTCCGAAGTCCCTGGGCAAGCTGCTCGTTGTAGATCGTCGGTGAGTAGGTCGGGTTCGTCTCCTGCGGCATGAGGAACACCGCAGCCGAGGGGTACTTCTGGATCAGGCTGTAGTGGTCGTTGACCCACGCCTCGGCTTGGACCGACGCCGGCACCGTCCCGCCGATGCTCGCGAAGTGGGACTCGAACGTCGTGAAGGCTTGCGCGTTCGGGTTCTTGGCGAGGAAGTTCTGAATGCCCGTCGAGGCATCCCCGGCCTTCTTGATGTCCGCTGACAGTGCCGCGGGAAGGCCCCAGTTGTCGACCGAGATCTCCGGGCTGACGGGGGTCACGAGCCCGAGTAGCGCTCGGACGATGTAGTTGATCCGCGTTCCGTTGCGCAAGCGGTTGATGAAGTCCTGCTGCACGCTCGGGGGCTGGCTCGGGTCCGGGATGATCTGGGGGTGGCCGGGGTCGGTTGGGGAGTGGCCTTCCTTGATCCACTTCTCCATCGCCTGGGTCTGGAGATAGTCGAGCGCGATCATCTGCTGCATCATCGAGGAGGAGAAGGAACGGTCATCCGCCCGCGTCGCTTCGAGGACGCGCTGGACAAAGACGTTCGGGACCAACTGCTTCCAGATGTCCTCACTGATCGTGATGTTCCCCACGGCATCACTAGCGAGAGCCGTGACGTTGGCCTTGAGCGCAGGGTTGAAGTCGGGGAAGAGCTGGGTGATCGCCTTGATCGGTACGGCGTAGACCGGTCCGACTCCGGGACGAATGCCATTCGAGAGCGGGAAGATGACGTTCGCCGACGACGTCGACCAACCCATCCCCATCGGCGAGGCCCCTTCGACCGACCTGCCGAACAGCCTTCCCATCACCTGCACCACACCGGGGGTGAGGAACCCGGTGCCGGGGATGACGGTGAAGTACTGGCCGTTGCGCTGCTGGTTGGCCGTGAACTCGGTCACTGCGGCGATTGACATCTGGTAGCGACGAAAGG
>JAGWHB010000029.1 GCA_028867035.1 Nitrososphaerota archaeon
CTGACCAGACCCCCTTCTAGAAGCTGAAGGAGCTTGATGTTCACGTCAAACGGGTCCTCTTCCTTGAGGAAGGAATGGATCCTCGGCGGTTTCTGCGGGTGCTTGTCGCGGTAGTGGGTCAAGAGCTTGACCCGGGCCTCCTCGAGGGGGGCCTGGAAGTTAGCAGGACAGACCTGGCAGAATATCTTCCGGGTAGGGCCTTCGGTGATGACCATCACAGGGACAGAATACGGATTCTCAGGAGTATTAGGCGCGAGCAATTTCTCTTGCAAGGTTCTCTCCTGCTCTACGGTCGACATGTTTCCAACACAAGCGCCACCCCCAGGGGTGGCCATTGTAATGGACGACATAGGGCGCGGGCCTGCCGCATACATTGCAGGGCTTCATGTTCCTGACTTCGACCCGAAGGTTTGCCTGGAGAAGCCATTCAGCTTCTTCTCCAGAGCCTTCGGCGCCCGCTGCTATGGTCATCTGTGCCGCGCACATCGGCATAGGTATTATCGATGGAGGATATACGCACTCCCGTAGGAATAGTTGACCCGGGGGTGAACAATCGTAGGCCAACCAAGTTGATATCCCGCGCCTGCGTGGGGGAGGGGGTGGAACTGAAGTGCGAATACTGCGGGAAGGCCTTCGTCTCAGGACACGTCCACAGGTTCTGCTCGGTCAGGTGCGGGGTCCTGGCCGCCCATAAGGAGCTCGAGGACCCGGCCGTGGAAAAGGCCCTACTGGACAATGCTTACAAGAAAACGGACAGGCGATCCAGAGCAGAGAGCTGGAGACCGAGAGAATGAGGCCCACCTGCGTGGGGTGCTGGGAGCCTTCGTTCAAGTGCAGGTGCGGGGTGAAGGAAAGTAGCCCCAATGGTGGAGGTTCCTTGACTACTGGTGTTCAAGACGCGGCTGCTCCTAGGGTGAGCCCATGACCTCGACTGACGGAGGGAAGGCGATGAAGCACAGGGATGGAGGAGCGTAGGATGGCTGAATCAAAGGGGGAATTGTCGTTCAAGGTGAAGAAATCAACCCTGCTCATTGGGATTCTCTGCGTCCTCTTCGTGGTCGCTTCGTTTGGGGTAGGCTATTTCGCTTCTCCAAGCCATTCCACTCTGACCATAACCACGACGACCACCACCACCGTAAAGGTCGCAACTTCGGTCGCAGGAAACTTCAGTCTCTATCCAGTGCCCTCGAGTCAAAGCGGATTCGGTCTTTCCCTGACAGACTTCATCCTGCTTTTTGGGATGGGATTCATAGTGCTAATCGTGGTGACTAGAGACCGTTGACGCCAGCATTGGGAGCGATTCCTGCATGAGCGCGAAAGGCAAGGCTGAGAGTGAGGGCGCGAAGGACGAAGCGATTGAATTTCTGGAACTGCTCGGCCAGACGCTTGAAGGTTATGTCTTCTGGCGGGATTACGTTCCGAAGTTAGAAGAAGCAATCAAGGCTCTCGAATCCAGCTCTCCCCCTGAGGCCCTGCGGAGGCTGAGAGAGGAAGCGATTGAAAGATGCGAGCAACTCGATTTGAAGGCACATTCACGCGACCCGATTTGGGGGCTGGACTTCACGGAGGCAAAACTTCGAAAGAAGGAACTCGTCGAATGGCTTCTGCCTCTCATCGACGCTGAACTCGGAAAGGCCGCAGAGGAGGCGGGACGATGAGCCGCTTCAAGGATGTCTTCAAAGAAGAGGTAGGTTATTTCATTGATGAAGCCGCCGACTCTGGAGAGACAGTCTTCGTAATCAAGACCAACGTTTACCCTGTTGATGCAAGGGATGTCAGAGAGGCCGTCATAAAGGACATTGCAAGGATTGGAGGAGACGTAGTCGGCAAGAAGGCCAAGGGACGAGTCGAGGTCATGGCAAGGTCATTCACAAACGCCCCTTTTGAGCCCGCATCACAGAGCAAGGAAGCATCGGAGCGCGGCGCGGTGAGGGGAGACTGAGATGAGGGTTTTTGCTGGCTTACGATTCATGTCCTGCGAGTCAAAGTTAATCTTAGTCGGTCAAGATTACGATGACGCGCCAATCTATGAATGCGCGTCGCATCACGAACAATATGCCTTAAGGAATGGTCAATACGAAGAACTGAGTAAGCCAGCCAGCCCCGAGCCGAGGTCGCAACCAGAATGAAGGAGAAGCTCGTGGTAGCGTATCTCACTGAACATGGAGACGGGCCTTGGAGATGCACAAACGAGAAGTTCACTCAATGTTATCAAATGAATCCTCACGGTCTCGTCAAGGAGAGCGACCTCGATTGACAGCCGAGCCGGAGATGTGCGTGCAACGAATACGCTCGACAAGGAGCATCCTAAGGAGCCTGTTGAGCCCATGACGGACACCATAATCGCCGTAGGAGTAACTCTCGTCTCTCTCGCCATCCTCTACATCCTGGTCCACAGATTC
>JAGWHB010000002.1 GCA_028867035.1 Nitrososphaerota archaeon
TTGCTGTCAAGCGCGTCAAACCTGCCTGTGAACTTGCTGTCAAGCGCGTCAAACCTGCCTGTGATCTTGCTGTCAAGCGCGTCAAACCTGCCTGTGATCTTGCTGTCAAGTGCGTCTATTCGTCCTGTGAGCTTGCCCTCAAGGCCCTCAAACTTTCCAGTGAACTTCGCGTCAAGGGCCCTGATATCGCCCCTCATCTCGTTCAGCTGAGGCAGCAAGACCTTCACAAGCCACCCTGGTGCCTTGGAAGCCAATTCCATACCGTATCACACGCGAGTTCTATTTAACGACCCCGCTGGTTTTGTCAGAAAGTTACGTGGGTCTCAGTGGTCCTTCGGGGCCCGCCGGGTGTTCCTCAGCGCGAATATCAGCACGCACGCCACCCCGAACGAGACGAAGTAGCTGAAGTCTGCCCCCCCGAAGACGTAGGCGAGGGCCCCGAACGGGAACCCCAGGTTCAGGCTCGGGACCATGTAGGGGACGGACACCAAGACAGCCACCAGGTACGCCCCCAGGGCCTTCCAGTCCCACATCAGAGGGTTGGCCGAGGTCTCCACGGAGGTCCTCCGCAGGACGAAGTAGTCCACCAGCACTATCCCCAGCCACGGCGTTATCCAGTAGTCGAGCACAAGGAGGAAGTTCTCGTAGTTGGCGACGAAGTTCACCTGGCCGTATATCGAAAGGGCGAGCCCCACGGCCCCTCCCGCCACCACTGCCATCCACCGCTTGACCCTGATGTCGAGGACGAGCGCGGAGAGCGAGTTGGTGTAGATGTTCAACACGTTCGCGGCCGCGGCCCCAAGGACTATCGCCAGTATCGCCACGGGGCCCACCGACCCGAGCAGCTCGTACAGGCCCTGGAACAGGCCGAGCCCCTGGGTGAGGACCCCCACGAAGGCCCCTATGGCCTCTATGGCGAAGGACGCGGCGGCTCCCCCAGCGAACGCCAGGAGCGCCACACGCCTCCCCGAGACGTCTGCCGGGAGGTACCTGCTGTAGTCGGAGGCGTAGGGGGACCAGCTCATCAGGTAGGAGAAGGCGGCGGCGAGCAGGAGCCCCACGGCCCTAAGCGGGGGGAGGCCGGGGTACAACGGGAGGATGAAAGCGAGCTGTCCCCCGTTGGCCTCGAGGGCCGCAATGAACACCCCGAGGAAGAGCACACCGAGTACGACAGCCATCACCTTCTCGAACAGATGGATGAAGTCGTGGCCGTACACCGCCACCAGGACCTGCGCCACAACCAGGGCGGACGCCCCGGCGTAGAAGCTCAGTGATGGGAAGAGCACCTGGAGTGCCGCGACCCCGAGGATCGTGTTGACCGTGAACCAGCCGACTGTGCTTATCCAGTTGAAGGCCCCGAAGAAGTAGTTCCCCCTCCGGCCGAAGGAGGAGCGGGAAGAGAGCATCTGCGGAAATCCGAGCTTGGGCCCCATGGCAGCGGACAGACCCAGCAGCAGCCCCCCCAGGATGTTCCCAAGCAGCAGTATCGGGAGCGCCTGAGGTATCGTCAGGCCGAAGAACTGGACGGAGAGCACTCCTATCACGTAGTCGGCTACAGTGAGGTTGGCGGCGAACCAGAGGGTGAAGACCCTCCCGGGGGACCCGTGCCTCTCCTCCGCCGGGATGTGCTCGATGCCCGTCTTTTCTATCACGACCGGCTTGTCCGCCAAACTGCCCCCGGCCGATGCGTAGGCCTTCTAAGACTTTGCAGTGTCCAGGCTGATGCCCAGGGTGTCGGCGAGGGACAGCACCTTGGCCTTCAGCTCCTTCCTTCCCGCCAGGGCCGAGTAGACTGCGAGGAGCCTCAGCTGGCGGGCCACGTCGGACTCGGTCTCCTTGGTGAGCCGCGAGAGCTCCTCCTTCCCCTTGGCCGAGATGATGTACCTTCGTACGTTCCCCTCCCGCTTCGGCAGTTCGGTTATCAGCCCCTTCTTCAGCAGCTCGCCGAGCATCAGGTAGATGGAGCCGGGGCCGGGGTTCCATTCGCCGCCGGTGACCCTTCGGATCTGGCCCGCGAGGTCTGTCCCGGAAAGGGAGGACTCGGAGAGCATCTTCAGGGCGGCGAGCCGGAGGACGCCTTTGGGGACGCTGATCAAACGAACAGCCCTCTAACGGGAAGGATCTCCTGCGTTCTTCCGGGCGGATTCCTTGGCATAGACCTGCGCCTGCCTTCTGTCGACGGTCTTCAGGTCCCCCCCATATCTGAGGGCCAGCGCTACGAAGATGCAGTCGTAGATCACCTCGTCGTTTCGCAGCGCTATCTCGTACGCCTCTCGCGCCAAAGATTCGGTCACCTTGACCAGTCGCAGCGAATCGGCGTCGACTGCTTCGAAGAGCGCGCTCACGTAGGGACGTCCGTCCTTCAGCATGTGAAGGATTCTGTGCTGGACCAGAATAGCATTGATGACTTCGGGTATCGCGAAGTCAGGAGCTAGGAACTCTTCCTCGGCGAATTCGGCTCTCCTCTCGACAATCCTTTCGACAAGGTAGCTGCTGTCCGCGACGATCAATGACTGGCTCGGTCCTCTCTGATTATTCTGACCAATTCGTCTGGGTCGAGCTTTACTGGGTTTTCTTTCTGGAGCCTGTCAAGCTTGCGGATGAAGTCCATCCTCTTCTTCTCCTTCTCAACGAGCTCCAAGCCTCTCCTGACGGTATCCGAGAGAGGACCGTACCGAAGCAGCCTCTTCCTTTCCTCCTCGCTTATCCTCACGCTGATCGTAGGCATGTATTACATGTGTAATACAAGGCGTAATATTAACGTTTTCATAGCTAGGCTCGCTGGCGGCAGGGAGAGACGCTTCTGAAACCATCCATCATCGTCCACGGCGGCGCAGGGAGCGGCAAGTATGGAAATTCGGACAAGCGGTTCGACGGGCTGGTTCGGGCCGTGGAGTCGGGCCTCTCTGCCATGAAGGGGGGCTCGGGCCTCGACGGAGCAATCGCAGCGGTCAGCTTCATGGAAGAGTCGGGGCTCTTCAACTGCGGCAGGGGCGCCTGCCTGACCGCCGAGGGGAAGGTGGAACTCGACGCCGCGGTGATGACCGGCAGAGGGCTCGCGGGGGCCGGCGTCGGAGACGTGACGTGCACCTACCACCCGGTGTCGTTGGCTAAATGGGTCATGGAGAACACGGAGCACGTCCTCGTCGTGGGGGAGCGGTGCAGAGACTACGCCCGGCTGGCTGGATTGAAGGTCGAAATGCTCGAACCTTCTCCCGAGGCTTCCAGGAGGTTCGCCGTCCTGAAGGAACAGAAGCACTTCGCAAGTTCGGTCAGCCTTGTCCGGCGGCTCGATCCCGCAGGCACGGTCGGGGCGGTGGCGGTGGGCTCAGACGAGGTCCCGGCTGCGGCGGTGAGCACGGGAGGGAGGTGGATGAAGCTACCGGGACGTGTCGGAGACTCGGCCATCCTGGGTTCCGGCATATTCGCCGACTCGAGGCTGGGGGCCGCATGCGCCACGGGAACGGGGGAGGAGATAATCAGGGTCGCACTTTCGATGAGGGCGTGCGAGTTCATGTCGAGGGGGGACGCCCAGACAGCCGCGAGTAGAGCGATCGGATACATCTCGAAGGCGAGGGGGAGGGACACGGCTGGGATAATCACAGTCGACCTGAAGGGGAGGGTCGGGGCGTCGTACAACACCCAGGCCATGGGGAGGGCCTGGTTCGACCACGAACGAGGAAAGGTAGTCGCACGGGTCTAGCAGGGACAGATCCCCTTGCCAGCTCAGACCAGAGGTGCCGCGCCATTCATCATTAAATATCATGTGGAGGAGCGGTTCGGAGAAGAGTTCTGAACAAAAGGAAGACCCCGAGGGGCATCTGGGCGCTCAGGGGAGTGACGATAGCCATAGCGCTAGTCGTCATTCTGGTTGTGGGGACTGTGGCCTATTCCGCCTACGAGGACTACTCGGCGGTAAGGCCTGAGTTCCAGTCGGGTTCGAACCAGGTGAAGGCAAGCGCAGCTCCGTACGGGAGCAACGGCGAGACGGTGTCGATCAACGTGACCGTCCCCAACAGCGGGATCTACACCCTGAACGTCACTTTGACCTGCAATGACACCGACCCCAACGTTGTCTGCACCGCGGGGCACGTCAGCGTCCCGGCCGGGCAGCAGCAGGTGCTCATGTTCAAGCTGACCATCGTCAATGTCCAACAGTACCTCGCGTCCAGCAACCGGAGGATCAACGGGACTGTGTCCATGGGCCTCGGGCCGTTCGTCAGCCTCTCGATCGGGACCGACCTGAGCAGCCTCTTGCCGGCGGGAGGACCCTAGGATGTCGTTCGGCAAGACGTTCACAATGAAAAAGCGGATCGCCAAGGCGACATGGGCTCTCGTCATCAACGTGATACTTTGGATCGTGGTCCCGTATTACATCGGGACCCTGCTCGCCGGCAAGGTCGGGGGGACTCCGCTCACGATACCGATCTTCATCTACGAGTTCGGGGTCCTATTCACGATCCTGGACGTGGGGGCGGCCTTCTTCGACGGCATGGCGATTTCTGTCCCTTTCCTCAGCGGGGTCGCGGTCCTTAGCGCCGTCTACCTCTGGCTCGTCACGAACGGAGGGAACTTGTCGGTGGCGGCTTCCGGGCTGACCATATCGCTGGGGTTCACGGTGCTTGTGTACGTGTTCATAGTCCCATCTGTCTGGGCCGCCATCAGGGCGCCCCTCTCCTACCTGATATGGAGGAGGGCCCTGCCCCAGGGGCCAGACCAATCTCCCTCTCCGCCGCCTCCTGCACCTTAAATCCGGGAGTCGGGCGCGCTGCCACGTTGAAGGCGTTCTGTCTCTCCCACAAGAAGGATGTCGACGGGCTGGGCTCGGGCTCCCTCGCCGTAGCGGCGACAGGCGGCAGCATCATACTCTCGGACTACGACGACCTGGTTGAGAATCTGAGGCGCGTCCCCGACGACGCGGATAGGGTGGTGATGAGCGACCTCGGGGCAGACAGCGCGGACTTCCCCGACTTCCTCAAGGAGATGCAGAGGCTCGCGAAGCACGCCAAGGTGACCTACATCGACCACCACTACATGTCGGAGCAGGCGAAGCGGAAGCTCAGGAAGGCCGGGGTCCAGGTGGTGCATGACACGACGGAGTGCGCCAGCATGCTCACCTACAAGACGTTCAAGGACCAACTCCCCGAGCGCGCCCGGCTCATCGCGCTCTGCGGGGCAGTCACCGACTACATGGACGACTCCCCTCTGGCGAAGAAGATGATGGAGAAGGCCGACAGGCAGTTCGTGCTATTGGAGGCGACGCTCCTCTCCCTGGCGCTCGGGGACAGGGCGGACGAAGAGGGCTTCCCAGAGATGGTCGTCGCCGAGCTGTCGCGGATGAAGCATCCCCACGAGATCGAGGGTGTCCCCGATGCGGCGATACGCCAGCTTGGCAGGGAGGCGTCCATGGGCCAAGAAGTGAAGGCGGGAGGGACGAAGATGGGCAGGCTCGCCTACATGGTGACCTCGCAGTATTCGACTGGGAACGTGGCGAAGCTCCTGATCGGTGCCTTCGACGTCCCGGTGGGGGTGGCGATGAAGGAGAAGCAGCCCGGGTGGTACGAGGTGAGCCTGAGGTCGACGAGCGAGGTCAGGGTGCACCTCGGGAGGACGATCGCGAAGATAGCTCTGAGGCTGGGAGGCAGCGGAGGCGGGCACAGGAAGGCGGCCGGGTGCAGGGTCCCCGTCGCCAAAGTCGACGACATGCTCGAGTCATTAGCCAGGAAAGTCTAGGCGAGACATGGACGGCTGAAAGTCACTAGCCTTGCGGCCTGGCGGCTATGTTGACCATCCAGTGTATGCCGAACTTGTCTGTGAGCATGCCGAAGGTGTCGCCCCAGAACTGCTTCGCGAGCGGCATGTCGACCTTGCCGCCTTCGGCCAGCCTGTTGAAGACTTCGGTCAGTTTCCTGCTGTCCTCGCCGCTGACGCTCATGCTCACATTGTCGCCGAAGGTTGCCCGGCGGCTTGGGTTCGCGTCGCTCGCCATGAACGAAATGGCTCCGTTCTTCAAGGTCGCGTGCACGATTAGCTTCTCCTCTTGGGGCGACCTCGCCATTTTCGCCTCGCCGAAGGTCTGCATCTTCAGCTCCCCCCCGAGCACCGAGTGGTAGTACCTCATCGCTTCAGCCGCGTTTCCGTTGAACGTCAGGTACGGGTTGAGTATGGGTTCCATGGCCCCTTTTGCTTCGTTTCAGTTATTGAGGATTTCGTCGGCCTGGCCCTGCATTTGGCTCGTCGTTACCAGTTGGTCACCGGGGCATTGGAACGTACGCGTACCTCGGGGTGAGATGCCCTCTTCCAGGTATTTCAAATACGGAGCCAAAATACATGCGTATATACCAACGAAACACGTGTCTCTCTGGGGTAACTGACACGCGCCTCTCTCAACTCCTCGAACAGGAAGGGCAGCCCTGCTCCTACTGTATTGCCGTGTTCCTGCTGATTGAGAACGGGGAGCCCCTCTCAATGAAGGACAACTCCGCCTACAGGCGCCACCTCGCGAGGGACCACGGGGTAAGGCCCTACTTCGTAGAGCCCTAGGACCGAGCCGGCACTTCGTTTTCGGATAAACCGGTTAAATACGATACTGGGGAACTTCGAGTCAGAGGACATGGGGGGTAAGGCGACCGGCGGCAAGAAGCCCAGGAAGGCTGCCAGGCGATACAGGTTCGAATTTCCAAAGGAGGGGGTAGCCTGGTACGTCAAGAAGTCAGGCAGCGTGATGGCATCGTCCAGGGCGGAGGCCAAGCGGGAGCTCGTGAAGCGGGGTCTGCTGGAGCCCTTCGAGGCACGGGTAGCCACCATCATACCAGTTCGAGCATAGACGCCCCAGGCTACGGATGGTCAGGAAGGTTACGACCGCGTACTTGGCCAAAGGAACACGACCCCCAACAAAGGAATCTGGTTCGGTGCCCGCCGGTGGATGTCCGCAAGAAAAAGAGGACGGCTCAGTTCCAGGACTGATCCTACGTTGTGGGCTGAGCCGGCTGCATCGGCTGGTTCATTGGCATCTGCGTGTTGATGGAGAAGAAGGCCACTACCAGTAGGATCTCGGCGATGAAGATGAGCACGAAGCCGACGATGACGATGGCGAGGGCCGCCCCGATGAGATAGAGGAGGGCTGCGGTGCCGAACATGCCCACGTTCAGCCTCTTTCCAAGCTCCGAATAGCTCCGCCTCACGAATATCGAGGAGAGCAGGAGGCACACCCAGACTGCGGCCAGTCCGAGGAGGACGGCGGATACAATCCCGATAAAGTTACCCGCCCCCATGTTCGCCGTAGGGTGCACTGCGACGAAGGAGCTCGAGAGGTAACCGAGGCCGATGGCCTGGAAGACCACCGCGACCACCGCCACGACGCCTATTACGAGCGCTACTACTCCGAGGATGATGGCGAAGAGCATGTTGTTGAATATCTTCGGGTCCCCGAAAATGTCAGACGCGTACTTGACTGCCACCAGGACCAGTATGGCGCCCGCTATGGCAAGGATGAAGCCCACGGTAGGGACGAACGCCAGGAGCAAGAGCAGAGAGCCAACGCCGCCATATGTTTTCACTTCGTTCAGGGTGTGCATCAAGTCCTCGCCCAGCGGAGTTCTCTCTTAAGCGTGGCTCTCATTGCTACCCGTGAGAATCGAAGTTCAATCCCCGGTCCGAGGCATCATAATCATTAAATGGAATATTTGCCAAACTTCAGTCCAGAGATATTGGCACAGAGCGACCCCCTGCGGGCTGTCAACCGAAGGGATTTCAACTGGAAACCAAAGGACACCCTTCCACCGGGCGCCCATTCTTTCAACGCGTTCGGAAATCCTCCGGACGGCAACTACGCTTTCTTCGGCAGGTTCCCCGCAGATTACACCGTCCCGATGCACTGGCACACGAATGATGTCTGGGTAGCGATAATCGAGGGCTCGATGACGATCCGCCGGACTGGGCTCCCCGATGTCAGGATCGAGCGGGGAGGCTTCTTCTTCCTGCCCGGGAAGTTGAAGTACATTGCCGACTGCCGTGAAGAGTGCGTCTTCCTTGCCTATGGGTACGAACCCTTCGACATCTTCTACCTGAACAAGGATGACGACCCGAGGAATAAGAAGTGAAGGCGCGCCCGGCTACTCCGAAGCTACCCGCCTGACTCACACGGTCCTGACGCATTTGGCCACTATTGAGCCCCCCATCTGAGTCTCGTGGATCGAAACCTCCCCCAAGGAAAGTGAGAGTAGCTTCTTCAGCTCCGAGTTGTGCAGCACTAGGTTGTAGGTGTCGTACAAGGAGCCATACCGCAAACCCGCCCTCCCAGTAGTCGCCAACCCGATCACAGGAGGAACTGTCCTGAGGTACGCCGCGACGGCCAGAGCCCTGAACGGGCCGTCGGGCTTTCCGAGGTCGCAGAGGGCGAAGCGGCCCCCGGGTTTCAAGACCCGTGAGAGTTGGCCCAGGGCCTTGGGGAGGTCGTGGGCGTCCCTTACGGCGAAGCCCGAGACCGCACCGTCGAACACCCCGTCGCGGAAGGGGAGGTGCTCGAACACGCCCTGGACAGCGTTGGGGAATCCCGAGGAGCGCAGCATCACCCTTGACGCGTCGAGGAGGACCGGCTCCCCCCCTGCCCTCGCGACCACCCTCGACATTGTCCCCGGCCCTGCCCCGAGGTCGAGGACCAGGGCGTCCTTCCTTGCGGCGAAGGACACGGCCTCGAGCCGCATCCTCCTGTCCTGGAAGAGGGAGATCCTGCTAGAGGCCCGCTCGTAGGACGGGACTATCCCCTGGAGGGAGTTGACGACGTGGCCCCACTTTTGCTGGAGGCCTGGCCTTCTGCGCTTCATTCCAGTCGGTCGTACCTTTTCACGGCGTTTGCAATGTTGTTTGCAACGTCCGAGGCGGTAATGTGCATCCCGAACTGCTTCGCTGCCTCGGCTCCGGCAGACCCGTTGATGTATACCGCCGCGCACGCCGCCTCGAAAGTCGGGACCTTCTTCGCGAGGAGGCCTGCCGTCACCCCTGTGAGCACGTCTCCTGTCCCGCCGACGGTCATGGCGGGCGAGTGCGTCTCGTTGAGGCCGACCCTGTCTCCGTCCGAGACGATGTCAGTCGGACCTTTGAGCAGGACGGTGACGCCCGCTTTCTTTGCCTCGGCCGAGACCACCCCGACCCGTCCGTCCAGGTCATCCGGGAGGCGTTGACCGAAAAGGCGCTCGAACTCCTTTGCGTGTGGTGTCACCACCGCGGGCGTCTTCCGAATGGAGGGTAATACCTGCGGCCTCAGCGCGTCGGCGTCCACGACCAGGGACCTCCCTTCCCCCTTCATCTGGTTGAGCGCCTGCGCCACCGACTCCGGCTTCTGGAACCCGAGTCCGGGGCCGACAGCGAATGTGTCGACCCGAGGGACCCATGCCATCAACTTGTTGACGTTCCCGCGGGTCAGCTTGGAATCAGGGAGCGGGACGACGATGAAATCGGGCGAGAGGGACCTTACTGCGGTGGCTATCGAAGCGGGGACGGCTATGAACACCAGGTCCACCCCCGACCTCATGGCCCCCATGGCGCAGAGGAAGGGTGCCCCATGGTAGAGCCTGCTCCCTCCAACCACGCAGACCGTCCCGTTGTCCCTCTTGTGGGCGTCCTTCCTTCGCACGGGTATGACCTTCGAGACGAAGTCGGCGTCGATTGTGATTGGTGTCACGGGCCGGCTCCTAGTAGTTGTACCTTCTTTGTTTCTGCTCGAGGGTCACCAGTGACTCGATGGGGCAGGTGAGCCCAAGCCTGCTCTTCAGCCTCGGCATCGACTGGTCCACGGAGGCTATGGCGAACACGCCTACTATCTTGGCCTTGGCCCTCTCCGCCATCCTCGTCAGGGCCTCTATCGTAGTGCCTGACCGCACAAGGTCGTCCACTATCAGGATGTGCTCCCCCTTCTTGATCGCAGTCTTGGGCAGGTACAGGTACTTCACCGACGACGGGGAATAGACCGCCTTCTGTTCCACGAACTCCTCCACCCCCAGCTCCCTCTGGGACCTTACCACGGCGAGGTTGGCGTTGAACTCCCCTGCGACCTCGGCCGCCAGCGGCACCCCGTCCACCTCCATGGTCATCACCCTGTCCACGGGGACCAGGCTGAACTCGCTGTAGACCACCTTGGCTATCTGCCTGAGGAGGCCCACGTTCGACACGACCGCGCTGACGTCGTAGGACCCGTCCTGACCCACCTTGACGGCGTCCATGATCATTTTCCTCAGCAGCTTCTCCCTGAATGTGGCGATGAACTTCTCCGACCTCCCTGCGCTGGGGAGGACATGGCCGCGCACGTACCTGCTGAGTATCGGGGCAGAAAGGCCGAGGACTGCCGAGAGCTCCCTGTAGCTGTAGCTCTTCTTCAACGTGGCGAGCAGCTCCACCGACGAGATGCGCGTCTTCACGTCTGCGACCCTGCTCATTGCTCGCTATCCCGCGAATCGGCGGACTTATCTGTCTTAGCATGAAGTTGCAAAGTGCCGTGGCGGACCAGGCTCCCGAGTTTATATGCGAGCATCCCGACAAAGAGATTGCCGGGTCAGACGAAGTCTGAGGGTAGTTTGTGTCGTCATGGCACAAGCTCCGACAGCGGTATTCATCATGCCCGGCACTGAATAGACCTCCCAGAGCTTATAGCGGCCCACCTCAGGCATCGGTGAAATTGAGTTTCTCGTTCGAGGTCAAGGAGTCCGACCTCCTCGGTAGGATAGGTACGCTGAAGGTCGGAGGCAAAGCCCTGGAGACCCCTTACATGTTCCCCGTCATCCACCCGGTCAGCCAGATCGTCCCCACGAGGGAGCTCGCCTCCATGGGCTTCGGGGGTTTGATGACAAACTCGTACATCATTCACTCCCGGAGGAAGCAGGAGGCGCTGGACAGGGGCATCCACAGGCTCCTCGACTTCGACGGCGTGTTCATGACTGACTCCGGCGGGTACCAGGTCCTGGAGTACGGGGACCTAGAGCTCGGCTACGACCAGGTGGCAAGATTCCAGTCGGCCATCGGATCAGACCTCGCGGTTACCTTGGACAGGCCCACGGGGTACCCGCAGACGAGGGCCAACGCCCTGGATACAGTGGAGTACAGCCTGAAGAACGCGAAAGCCACACTCAAAGAGTTCGGCGAGAAGCGGACGGTGTGGGTCGGGCCGGTCCAGGGGGGGGTCTACGCCGACCTGGTGCGCATGTCGGCGAAGTCGATGGTCGGCGCAGGCTTCGAGGTCCTCGCCCTCGGGAGCCCTGTCCAAGTCATGGAGAACTACATGTTCGCCGAACTGGTGAAAATGATAGTCGCCGCAAAGAGGGCGATCCCCCACTCGGTCCCCCTCCACCTTTTCGGGGCCGGGCACCCGCTCACCATGTCCCTCGCCGTGGCACTCGGCTGCGACACGTTCGATTCCGCGAGCTATGTGATATTCGCGAGGTCCGGGCGCTTCATGAGCAGGGGCGGGGTGATGACCCTGAAGTCGATGAAGTACCTCCCGTGCAGCTGCGCCGTCTGCGCGAAGACGAGCGTCAAGGAGCTCATGGAGCTCGGGCACGACGAAAGGACGAAGCGCCTCTCCATCCACAACCTGTACGTCCTCAGGGAGGAGCTCGAGGCCTGCAAGGAGGCGATATCCGAGGGGAGGCTGTGGGACCTGGTGGAGGAGAGGTCCATGGCTCACCCGAGGCTGCGGGAGGCGTTCTCCGAGATGTCGAAGCACTCCAGGGAACTTGGGCCGGGGACCCCCGCACTCAAGGAGAGGGGCCTGTTCGTCCGCAGCCGGGAAGACCTCGAAAGGCCCGAGCTGGCGTCCGCGGGGGCCAGGCTCGCCGGGTCCGTGCGCAGGTCATCGAAGACGGCCGTCCTCGCAGCAGGGAACGTGTCCGGACAAAGGTCGGCGAAGGGAGCCGACGTCTACATCCACCACCCTCTGCTGGGCCCCTACCCGGCTGAGCTTGACTTCGTCTACCCCTTCAGCCAGACCGAGGCATGGCTCCCTGAACAAGCCTCGAGCATCGAGGATTCAAAGAAGAAGCTGAAGGCCCTGGGCTACTCGAAGGTGAAGGTCGTGCATGACAGGCGGGCAAGAAGCAGGAACGTCAGGAGTAGACGGACCCGGTCGGGCGCTTCTCCTTCTCCTCCATCATCTTCAGCTCGCTCTCGATGACCTCGGCCCCCTTGATGAGGGGCGCTGTGTTGGCCGTGAAACCGTACCTCTTCGAGAGGAACTCGACCGCCGACGCCGCGGCCCTGGGGTCCACCCTTTCTGTGTTGGAGTAGGCAAGCACGGCCAGCGCAGGGAACGAGTTCATCTCGAAGGCGTTGAGGAGGGAGGCCACGGGGCCCACTATCATCCTGTCCTCCTCGAAGAGCGGCTCGCCTGGGAGGCCCCCCAGCGAGGCGAAAGCGCTCGTCATCGCCACCTTGTACCTGCTGTCGTCGCTCCTGAGCCCCTCGTCCAGGCCCCCCACGAGCGCCACCTCCTTCGCCCCCGAGACCATTATCCAGTCGGCCAGCTGCCTGTAGAAGTCGCCCTCCTTCTCCCTCACGGGGGAGACCTCTGCCTTCAGGAACGAAAGTTTCCCCGAGGTGAAAACCTCGTAGGGGGTCGATATCCTCCCCTCCAACTGCGAGGCCACGGCGGGGGCGTTCTCATAGTCGATGAAGCACTTCCGCTGGGCCTTCAGCTCTGTGATGAGGAACTTCACCGTCCAGTAGCCTGTCGCGCCTATCCCGTGGAACCCCGCGATGAGCGTCGTCCCGTCGAGCTTCGCCGACCCCGGTATGACCCTCAATGAATTCTCCGCCAGCCCAATCCGATACGGGTCTTAAACCTGCGGCGGTGGCGGGAAGGGAGCACCGACTGGATGCCTCTTCCGGAGTGCGATTATGGCGACGACGAGTGCGAGTATGGAGACGCCCACCCCCGCGTAGGCGAGGTAGATCACCGAGGCCGCCTGGCCCTGGCTGCTGAACGGGAGGGTGAGCGTGGAGTTCATCCCGTCAGACTGGCTCACGCGCACCACGAGCGAGTGGACCCCGTCGACCAGAGCCCCTGTGTCGATGCTCCCAGTCGCCGTCAGTCCCGACGATGTGGGGGAGACCTTGAGGGACAGGGGGACCCCGTCGACAGTCGCGACGAGCGAGCCGTTGGCCAGCTGCTCCCCGCTGACAGTCACCGTGATGGTCGAGCTACCTGAAATCGGGCGGGACAGCCCTGCCACGCTGATCTGGGGGAGCGAAGGCGAGAGCGTCCTGTAGGTCGAGCCGCCCAAGAGGGAGAATGTCGAGTTGGAGGAGGAGATGGAGCCCACCTGCGACCCCACGAGCTTCACCGTGGAGCCTACGAGCGTGAGGGTTCCGATCGAGTCGTCCGTGAGTGTGACGTGGAGCCCCGTTATTGTGAGGCTCCCTGTCCCTATGTTCGACAGGGCGTAGGACGTCCCGTTGGATGTCACCAGCGGGGCGGTCTGGACGTTGGACTTCGACAGCGACGCCGTGCTGTAATATGTGAAAGGCAGCACGTCGATGTACGAGGCGGCCGGGACGACGTTGGAGGCGGTCCCCGACTCGCCCGCGACCCAGACAGTCCAGGGGCCGGAATCGAGGGACAGGATGTTACCGGTGAAAGCGTTGGGGGAAGTCAGCACAGAGGGCACCTGGAATGTGCCCACCCAAGCCCCAGCCGTGGCGTCGTACTGCATCGGCACCCCGGTGTACCCGTAGAAGTCGGTGAGGTAAGCTTCGTAGGCGTACCCCGAGGGGATGACCGTGGCGAAGAAGACACCCGAAGTCACGGGCGCTCCTGAGCTGTCTGTGACCTTCGCCTGCACCACTATGTCCTGCCCCTCGAATACCGAAGCCACGTGGGTTATGGTCGAACCGAGGTTCGTCCCCGAGACGTAGAACCCTGTGGTGAAGTTCCCGAACTGGGTCGGTGCGCTGCTGTTGTCGTTGAAGGACGAAAGGAACTCGAGCTTGTAGAACCCCTGGGTGAAGTTCGCAGGAATCGTATAGTTCGCCTGCTGATAGGAGAAGAAGTCCAGGACGCCGAACTGCACTTTGTTCGGGGCAGGCTGGAGCCTGACAGACGACACGAGGGTCCCGTCGAGGCTGTAGACCTTCGCCGTGACGGTCGAAGTGAAGACGCCGACCCCCGTGGACGTCGTGGGCTTTGCAAGGAATGTGACCTGCTGCCCGGCCGAGACCGCCGGGATCGCTTCGTCGTTGGGCCCGACCATCACGCCCACGACCCCCTGGCCTACGTAGACATAGGAGTAGGCGCTCCCGACCCCCGGCGCGCTCACCACGAGCGAGTAGGTCCCCTGAGGCTCCCCTCCGGTTATGTCCGCCAGGCCCTGGTACGAGCCGCCCCCGAGTGGGAGCAGGGGCACGTCGGCTATGTCCCTCCCCCCGTAGAGGAGGTGCGCCATGATGTTGGCTGCGGCCAGGGGGTGCCCGTCGGGGGCGGCCGCGGTGACCTGTATCGCGAATGGCACTCCGGGGGGAGCGGGCAGGCCGAACGGGTACGGCACCGGGGCCAGGATGCCGATGCTCGCCCCCACGTCGACGTCGCCGATCCCCTCGCCCGTGCTCCCGCCCGACGAGCCGGAGACGGTGATGACCCAGGAGCCCGGTGGGTCGGTGGAGGCGACGGTGTGGGTGCCCACCCAGGCGCTCCCGTTGTACGAGAGCGGGACGGTGGCCACGTGGCCCGTCGAGGCGTCTATGCTGGCGGTGAACGTCCCCGCCAGGACACGCCCGCCCCGGGGGTCTGTCGCGGCCGCAGCTATCTTGATCGTCTCTCCGTAGGAGTACTGGGAGGGAGCCGAGGAGCTGCTCCCCCGGTCAGTGTTCACCCTGATTGTCAGGGCTTGGGCCTGGGCCCGGACGTCTGCCGCAAGCTTGGGGAGGTTCGGCGAGCCGAGCCCGGTGACGAGGTTGTACCCCGGCCCAGCCTGGTATGCCCCGTTGTAGCCGAACGTGACCTGGTTGAAAGCGGAATCGTAGGCCGTCTTGTTGCCGTAGATCGAATAGAGGTACGGGTTGAGCAGCCCCAGGCCCTTCCCCATGTACTGGTCCATGACGGCAGTCATCCCTGCCCAGGCGGGCGAGCCGAGGCTCGTCCCTCCTATCACGTAGTACCCTCCCTCCAGGACTATGACCATCCCGGTGTAAGGGTTGGCGTCAGCGGCGACGTCGGGTGCCGACCTGAAGTGCGAGGCTGTCGCCCCGGCCTGATAGTAGGGCTGGGAGAAGAGGGCGCTGTATCCCCCGCCCGAGCTGATCTGGGCCCCGATGTACTGCGGGGATATGCTCCACGCCGCCTCCCCCTGGTATGTCGCGCTCGAGTTGAGGGCCGAGATGTACCCCGACGTGGGTGTCAGGTAGAGGGTGGTCCCGCCGACCCCTGTGACGAAAGGAGACGTCGAAGGGTAGTCCGCCGTCGCCGTGGTCGTCCCGTCGAATGCGCCGTAGTCCCCGCTGGACGCGAAGAACGATATCCCCTCGGCCGCCCCCTTCTGGAAGTAGTAGTCCAGGTATGCGTAGTTCAGGAACCCTGCCGCCGAGAAGCCTGACTCCCCGTAGGAGTTCTCTCCCAGCCCCCAGCTCATGGACACGACGTTCGCCAGGCGGCCGTCGACCACCTGCTTCACGGCTTCGAAGAGGGCGTTGCTCGCGTTCGCCGCCACGAGTAGGTCGATGTGTGCGTAGGGGGCCATCGCATGGGCCGTCTCCACGTCGAGGGCGACTTCGGCGTCCCAGCCATATTTTATCCCGAGGCTCGGGTCGTAGGGCCCCACCGGGGTGATGGTGAGGTTTACAGCGGGGAGGCCGAACTGCGCGTCGAAGGTAGCGAGGTCCTGGCGGATGGTCGGGTCACCGTAGGCGTCGATTATCGCTATGGTCTCCCCCCTTCCGGTGTAGCCGCTCGAGTACAGCGACGTAGCCCCGTAGGCGTCCTGGAGGTCCTTGGCGGTGTAGTAGGTCGAGGCGTACTGGATCCCTTCCACCAGCGGGACAGACCGGGGCCGCTGTGACTGGGTGACCGACGACCCCTTCAGCTGCCCGAGGATCAAGTAGTCGGGGGTGGACGAGACCGTGTGGGGCCCAACGGCTGGCGCAGCTTCGGCCTGCCCGGTCTGTGCGGCCGCAGACAGCGTCGGCAGGATCTGAAGGGTGAGCAGTACGACGAGAGCGCAGGCTGCGAGGGGGACGGCGTGCCTCTCGATAGTCTTCAAGGACGAGCTCCGCGCCCTTCGCCCATATAAGATAATTCGACTGGGTCGGAGCCCTTCATCGGAGGGTTCAGTCCACTTGACGGTGTTAAGTAGTAATCTTCCGACTGTTCAAAGTCGGTTGGAGGAGCTAAGTCGGCCTCAATTCGAGGAATCCGAGTCCAATGAACTCCACCATCAAGTCTGCCGCTTTTGCATCCAGCTTGTCCTTGTCGAAAGTGATGTAGGCCAAATCCTTGAAGTCGGAGGCGAAGCTGACATCGTTCTCCTTTAGTACGACGATCTTCTCTCCATACAGGACTGAAGCCGCGCCAAGTTCGTATACCACATTGTCGCTTGGCCGAAAGACCTTGTTTCCTTGAGCATCTGTTGTCTCTTCGTCCGCTGTGAATATGAATATCCCAGAGGTGCATGACTGCATGAGTTCTGCGACCTTCTGGCCGACTGGCCTTCCCCTGTTGGCCTCTTCCTCCGCCACCTTGTAAGAGACCTTGAATCTGTTCAGAATCTTTTCCAACTGCTCAAGTGGCCTCGTGTTCTTCCCATGAGCTACGAAGATTTGTTTCGGGATTTGGGAGGTAGCTGGCGGAGGCTGTTGCGGTGCTTCATGTTCCTCCCCCAGTTCATCATCTGTTCCAGAAGCCGTTTCAAGGGTAGGCTGTGGGAGGGTCGCGATTGAAGCTTCTGCAAGTCTGCTAAGCTGAAGGAAATCATTTCCTCTGATATTCTGAATCAGATTGTAGTCCTTCATGTTCGTCGTTATGACATTGTAGCATGGGTCGATATCATCAGGTGAGACTCCGAACTCCTTCCGAAGGGCGTTCTTGAATAGTTCTTCTCTCGGAATCTGTTTCTTGTCGTAGAACTCGTAGACCCTTCTAAATAAGTCTGGCTTCAGAAGAGCTTCTCTTAGACCCTGACCGCGTTGTTCATCAGTCGTTGGAGCAACAATGCTGCTCCCCAGCGAAGATAAGCCAATCTTGTCAGCATACACGCCACCCTCTGTCAGCCCGTATCTGCCTGAAGAGATGATGATTTGACGGAATCCACTGCTATTCGGTGAGTAGTTAATCGAGCCAGCGAGAGTGAGGCGGTCGTAGGGCTTACCTGCATTGTTCTTCTCGATCGACTCTGCTACCTGAAGCGTCCG
Organism: Nitrososphaerota archaeon; assembly: GCA_028867035.1. Lineage (GTDB taxonomy): Archaea > Thermoproteota > Nitrososphaeria > Nitrososphaerales > Gagatemarchaeaceae > UBA183. The sequence goes on from JAGWHB010000002.1 coordinate 17,386, forward strand.
CTTCAATGAGTCTCGCGGAAAGGAAGGGAAATTACCCGCTGATCTGCCACGCCTCACTTGTTCCGTCTGCCCTTCCTTTTGGGTCGAAACCTGAGCGGTTTTTTCCTCCAAGGTAGTAGGTTCCCACACGCCGTTGAATATTAGTCTTCTCATGAATTTGATAGGTCTGCACGACTGCCGTACGAAACTATACTAAACGTGCATGAGGAATATTATTCCTTCTCTCTAACTGAAGTGATTCTGACTTCGACCTTCTTCCCTTTCATAGAGTAGGTGATGGCCTTTGGCTCCCCCAAAGCTTCAGCGACAAAGTGAAAGGGAAGAGAATGTGGGAGGCCCTCATACTGAATGCCGCCGTCTAAGAAAGGGCACGTGGGAGTAGTTTCAGTTCCTCTCAGACACGTTCTTGGGACTTGGCATATGGCTTTATAGTGAACCTAAGTGTGTTATTGCTGGGCGAGTAAGACCTCAGGAAACCGTGCCCGATAAGGGCGAGAGGGGTTCGTGCCCGATAGGGAATACTGGGGGGTCGCCCACTCAGGGCCAGAACAGGCGTTCTTTGCCTCCAATCAGGGACGGTGTAAGTAGATTCGCGTAAGACCAATCTGAGTTGGCGTATTTGTGGTAGAACGCACCAGCTACGATGTCAGCTGCCCAAATCCCCGCTTCTCCAAGCGAGGCGGTGTCTACTGGCGGGCTAAGTGAGCCAGGATAGTTCTTCCAACCTCGATACTGGTAATAGCTGTCCTTGCTCACTACATAGTTGTTGAACTCGATGCTTCTTGCTGGCGAGAGCCTTCCCCTGTCGTATAGAATGGCTGGAGGATTCGGAGGTTTGAGGACATTCATTACACTCTCGATAAATGACTTCGCGAGGATGAAATTTCCCAGCTCCTCTTCAGACCATGTAGGTTGCGCTTTCCGCTTGTCGAGGACAGTAGCAGAAACCCCATCTGAATACTTGGTGATTAGCCCCAGGGCTTTCGTCCTAATGACGGGCATATGCGCACCGTAATTGTTGATGTCAGTTATCGTATAACCACTCTGTATCAATTCTGTGTGTGGGAGATAGAATTTCAATTCCCCCAAGCGACTTGGATACTTCCCCCTCTGGTGCATTCGCTTCAGGAGCCGTCTCAGTCTCTTCCTGAGTTGTTGAGGGTCTTTGCAGTAGACAAACCCAAACACGAAATATGGCTTCTTCTGAATCCAAGGTTTTGACTTGAGCCCGATGTCCCCTGACTCATCGATGAAGACAACATTCGTCAGCTGTGAGGACATTCTCCCTCACGGGTTCACGCCTCGCTATATTTAGGCAGGCTTGCTTCAACCGATTTTGAACAGTCGGAAGATTACCACTTACCAACCGTCAAGTTGACAGAATTCATCGGAGAAAGGCTTAACTACAGAAAGAAGTCGACTTTTTCTAGAGTTTACGATTAGTTGGAAGTAAAGGTTCTGGGAGCCGCCCGGCAGGTCGGCCGCTCCGCATTCCTAGTCTCTCACAAAGACAGCAAGCTCCTGCTCGACTATGGTGCGATGACCACCAAGGTGCCCGGGTTTCCCATGCACGTCCCGCCGAAGGACATCAAGGGGATAGTGCTAAGCCACGCCCACCTCGACCACTCGGGGGCCGCGCCCCTCCACTTCCTCAGCGGTAACATGAAGCTGCACGCGACCCCGGTGACGTCCGAGCTTTCCAACCTCCTTATACAGGACTTCATCAAGATCTCGGGGCAGTACCTCCCCTTCGAGTTCCTCGACCTCATGGCAATGAACTCGAACACGGTCAACCACGGCTACATGGAGCCGTTCCAGGTCGGGGACTTCACAGTCCAGTTCTACGACGCGGGGCACATCCCGGGCTCTGCCGTCGTGTCCGTCGAGGCCGGGAACAAGCGCCTGATCTACACGGGGGACATCAACGGGGAGGAGACGAACCTCCTGGCGGGGTCGTGGAAGAACCTCGGGGAGGCGGACATGGTCATCACCGAGAGCACCTACGCGACTGCCGACCACCCAGGGAGGACGAAGGCTGAGACCGAGCTGACGGCGTTCGCCAACGAGGTAGTCGAGCGGGGAGGGATACTTCTGGTCCCCGCCTTCTCGGTGGGGAGGGCCCAGGAGATCGCCATGACACTCGTGAAATCAGGATTCAAGCACCCCATAGCGATGGACGGCATGGCACTGAAGGTGAACGGCATTTTGCTCAGATACCAGGAGTACCTCAAGGACCCGACCCTGCTGCGGAGGACGCTCGAGTCCCTGGAAGAGGTCACCAGCTGGACGCAGAGGAGGAGGTTGATCAAGAGGCCGGGGGTGATAGTATCACCCGCGGGGATGCTGGTAGGCGGTTCATCGATATTCTACAACGAGCACCTTTCGATGGACGAGAAGAACGGCGTCGGCATAGTCAGCTTCCAGGTACCCGGCACTCCAGGGAGGACACTCATAGACAAGGGGCTCACCATCTACAGGGGCAAGCCCACAAAGGTGAAGGCCGAGGTGAGGCGCTTCGACTTCTCGTCCCACAGCGGAAAGTCCTCGCTCCTGAGCGACCTCAAAGGCATAGGGGGGAGCCCGAGGTTCCTGACTGTCCATGGGGAGGAGGAGTCATGTCTAGCATTGGCCGAGGAGCTGCACCAGGGGTTCGGGGCCGAAGCGACGGCTGCCATGCCCGGCCAAGAATTCACAGTTTAGGTTCGGCTAAACTTGTTTGCAAACTCTCCTTCGGAGAGCAGTCCAGGTTACGTTCGACCACCTCTCTTGCATCGTTAGATCAGAAGCATTCTGGTCCCTTCCTTCTGTGATGGATGTAGCCTATTCGAAAATCAAACGCCTGTCCTTGAATACCACGTTGTCCTTCTTCTCGATCTCTTCGGTGAGTTTCACTACTTCCTCCTTCTTCATGACGCCCGTCCTCCACAGCTCCCGAAGCGCCTGAGGGAGGTTCATGACGTCAATCCCTCGTGAGGATGCCTCTCCCCTTACGGTCCTGTCGTTGCTAAGGAGGAGGGACATTCTGGACTGGGCAACTGCCAGGCATTCGCAGTCTGCGCGCCCGAGTGCGGGCCTCCGGCCAATCTCCCTCGCGATTGCCCTCTCGACTCGTGTGAGCTTGGTCGTGCTGAACTTATGCTTCGTTTCGCTCGCCTCCCCAAATTCACCTGCCTTATCGATTTCGGAGACGACAGCTGGACAGAAGAAGACCATTGACCTCGGGAATAGCTTCGGAATCAGGTCGGGCCTTCGTACCTTCAGGAAAGTCGAGAGTATGTCGGTGTCTACGACAACGTCCAATCATCTCATCTTGCTCATTAGCTCGTCGGCCCTGCTCGCTTCCTGCTTCGTCATAGTCAGTACCCTCTTGTGGCCCTGGCTGGCGAGGGCTTCCTTGAACTCGACCAGCGGCATCTCGGCGATCTCTGCCGCCTTCCCCAGGCTCACCTGTCCCCTCCTGTAGAGTTCGATCGCCGCGGCTAACCTCAGGCTTGGCTTCTTGTCAAGGAATGTCCTCAGGGCGTCCTTGACCACGTCGGACTTGCTGGAGTAGTACCCCGCCTTCACGAGGGCGTCGATTTCCTTCTCCACCAAATCTGGGAGGCTGTAGCTGGAAGGCATGTCGACAGGTTGCTGCATGCTTGTTGATAACTGTTATCATATTTAACGCCCCTGTTTTTCTATTACAATGTTGGTTGTCATATGCTGTTCGTCCAGCACCGCAAATCAGACAAGTTCGACGGCAACTGGCACCGGGTCGGGAGGCATTCTGGAATCTCCACATCAGTTTGCTTGCCTTGACTTGCGGCCCTGCTAGCCGCGGCATATCAGCCGGTCCGGCATCGTCAACCTCTGAGATAGCCCGCCGAGTCCCGAAGGGAATCTTTCGCCCAGCTGAAGGGCAGGACCGAAACGGGAATGCTTCACACAGTTAAGCCCATAGCCTCCTTCAGTCATCGAAACTTGTCAAATTGGCGCCGACAGAACCACGGTCTAAATACCGACCCTCCTGACCCGTCCTTTCCGCTATGAGCGACCAGCCCACAGAGAAGAAGAAGGTCACACCACGGAACCTACTGCTTGCCGCGGGAGTGGTCATCCTGATACAGCTTGTCGCGCTCACGATTACGAGCCAGAACTTCCCCGTCTACACTTCGATAGTCGGCGCGACCGGTCCCAGCTACGCGCCGGCCGGGACCTCCGTGGTGGGCTCCGCGATCAATGCCATAATCTTGGTTGCTTTCGCGTTCGCCCTCACAGTGGCGCTCGTCGTCCTCCTCCGGAGGAAGATGGTGATGTCGTTCAAGGCGGTGATATTCGGGTCCGTCGCCTTCTCTGCTTTCGTGCTCACCCTGGTTACTGCGGACGTGTTCGCCCTCAACTACCTCCCCGCGAGCTGGGAGCTCCCGGTCGCCTTCGGAGTCCCGTCCCTGATGGTGGTCCTGATAGCGTACACGATATTCGTGAAGAACGTCCCCTGGCTTGCGACGATAATACTCGCCTTCGTCGGGGCCGAGGTCGGGAGCTTCTTCGCCGAGACGCTTTCTCCATGGACTGCCCTCGCCCTCCCTATCGCGTTCTCCGTCTACGACATCTACGCCGTGTTCAAGGGGCCCCTGAAGGCCCTGATAGGGACAGCGCCCAACATAGCGCTCGTCGGTATGTCGATCAAGGCCGGGGAGTTCACCCTGGGGCTCGGTGACATCGTGTTCTACACACTCCTCCCGTCGCTGGCACTGTTCCAGTTCTATCCCCAGTTCGGGCTGCTTCCGGCCGCGCTTACAATCGCCGCCATCGATGTCGGCATGGTAATCACCCTGTTCCTGCTTTCAAAGAGGAGATTACTTCCAGGGCTCCCTATCCCCATGCTGCTCGGGGTGGCCGTGATACTGGGCTACCTTGTCTAGAACTCGAGGATCGGGGCCTTGGTCCCCTTGATCAGCGAGTCGGCGTCATCTGACGTCGTCTTGAAAGTGTAGAGGCCATCCTTCGTCCTGAGCTTGACCTTGGCTTCGTCTCCTTGGCGTGCGACCCGTACTTCCGCAGCGGTTTTGAGCAGCTTCTCGAAAGCCTCTCTGTCTTTGACCTCTTTTGGCATCGGATGTCCCCTTCGTACTGCCCTTATGAATCCTCCTGGGCCCGCGATGGATTGCGGGGCCACTCAGGAAGCAACGCTACCACTGAGCGTGGGGAGCGATGGAAAACTCTCCGGCCGCCCAAGCATATTTAACCGGGAGATTGTTCCGTAGAAGATTAATACCGTTTCTTCGCCATAATGCCGAAAAATGAAAAGGTTGCGCTATTCACTCCCCATCCTACTCCTTCTTCTGACGACCGGTATGGCCATCTCGCCGGCTCTCGCCTCGAGCCCAAACTATAACATCAACACCCTGGCCGGCAAAGTCGCGGCGGTAGACGGCGCGGCAGGGCTCCACATCGGCATGTCCGACTTCGTCCAGCAGGAGGCAGCGGCAGACTCACCGACGACCACATCCCCCACGTGCACCATCGGCACCCTCTGCACCCCGGTCAACGTCCTCTCCAGCCCGCTCGACCCGACATCTGTGGCCTCTCCCGACGTCACCGTCAACCAAGACACGGCTGCAGCACCACAGAACGAGCCAGCGATCGCTGTCAACCCCAACAACCCCGATCAAATCGTGGCGGGATCCAACGACTATGTCACACGTACCTGGACGTGCATGATCAGCGGAACGCCGTGCAGCGAACTGGGCGACGGATATTCCGGGACCTACTTCTCGAACGACGGAGGACTCACCTGGTGCTGCCTCGCCACCGACCCCAGCAACATCGGGACGCTGATCCCCGGGGTGGAACACCTCGTGGGCGGCTCCTATGACGCCGGCGGCGACCCAGCCCTCGCGTTCGACGCTTCGGGTAACGTCTTCTACGTTGGCCTCGGCTTCGACAGGACTTCGCCTCCGAACACGGTCGAAGTCAGCAGCGGTACCTTCTCGACGGCCGGTGGCAGCACCACTCTGACGTGGGGCTCTCCGACCTTCATCGCGGCCACCACCTCTCCTTCGGTGTTCAACGACAAGCCCTGGCTCGGCGTAGACTCTCACCCCACGAGCCCATTCGCGAACAATGTGTACGTAAGCTGGACCCGCTTCATATTCAACCCGTTCACAGGCGCCTACAGGCAGAGCCCGATATCCTTCGTCTATTCCACCGATGGCGGCAAGTCGTTCAGCACCCCCCAGCTCATCTCTGGAAACGTACTGTACGGCCAGGGGTCGCACATAGTGGTCGGACCGGACGGGACTGTCTACGTGTTCTGGGACGGTTCCACACGGCTGGCATCGCTCGACAGCATCTACATGGTGAAGTCGACCGACGGCGGCAGGACATTCAGCTCTCCGGTAGCCGTCTCCACTCTCGTTGACATCCCCACCCCCCAGTACACTCAGTTCCGGGACAACAGTTTCCCGGCGGCTGACATCACCCCGGCGGGCGAGCTCTACGTCGCTTGGTCTACCGAGGTCACCAACGGCCAGGTCACCCCGGACGTCTCGACTTCGTGCGCCTACTTCATAGTCGGAACATCCGCCGTCTACTCTAGTTGCCACTCCGCGGTCGTGTACAGCACCTCCGCTGACGGAGGCACTACATGGAGCACACCCGCATACGCGTTCGCCCAGGGAGCCCGTTCCAACGCTGGATATCCGGTGACCCAGCCGGACGGCACGGCGTTCAACGCACCTCCCAGCACCCCCATCGACAGCCTCTTCCCAGCCGTGGCGGCCTCGAGCTCAGGCGAGGTGTACATCTCGGCCTACCAAGTCGACATCAACTCCCCCTGGCAGACATGTGCTTCCCCCGGGACCCCCACGAGCGTGGGGAGGATCGACTGCCTGACCCTAGGGAACTACATCAACAACGGCAGGCTCGACTACGTGGTCACTGACTTGGCGTCAGGGAAGACTGAAACGGTATCCACCAACCCGATCAATTCACAATACCAGTTCGGCGGCGGGTTCATAGGCGACTACACAGGCATTGCCGCTGGTTCCGACGGCAGCTTCCACGCTGTCTGGACCGACACCGGCAACGTCCAAACGGTCGTGTGGTGGTATGGCTATGACTTCAGTCTCACCCCAATTCATCAGCAAGACATAGTTACGGCATCGGGGAACTTCTAATCAGGCGGGCCGTGGAAACACGGCCTCCCCCCATTTATGCGCAGAACCAGAGCCGACCCGCTCACGGACAAACGGCCGTTCTCCGCCCTAATCCAACCAAACGCCCAAAAACCGACGCCAGACTTATTAACCCGAAACGGAGGGGAAGTTTTCAGCGGTACCGAAGAAAACGCTAGGATGTGAAAGAACGAGTTTCGGACGAGGAGGCTACGGGCGGAGCAGCGGCGGCGGAAGCGGCGGCTTCAGGTCCTTTAAGCCAAAGCCGGTTGAAGTAGGAAAGGAGTACGACGTGACCATTTCCNNGGAGCAGCGGCGGCGGAAGCGGCGGCTTCAGGTCCTTTAAGCCAAAGCCGGTTGAAGTAGGAAAGGAGTACGACGTGACCATTTCCGAGATCAGCAGGCGCGGGGACGGCATTGCAAAGATCGACGGTTTCGTCATCTTTGTCGCCGGAGCCAAGCAGGGCTGGCAGGGCAAGGTCAAGGTGACCCAGGTAGCCAACAGGTTCGCCACCGGCGCGGTTGTCGGCGGCTCTGAAGGCATGTCTGGCAGCACCGAAGGCCAGGCCTCCACAAGCGAAGAGCAAGGAATGTAAGGTCCGCCAAGGGCCTTCTTCCGGACTGGCGGCTCGTCTTTTACAAAGGCCGCTCCGTTTTAATTTTATGCGCAAAATGGTGCGACTTGCACCCGACTACGTCCAGAAGGTCGTGAGCTGGGCGTAGGTGCTCTGTAGGGAGACCAACGCGAGCAGCACGAGGACCGGAACCAAGAGGTTCTTCTTCGCCGTGCCGAAGACAAGGATCAACGGCCAGGCCGAAAGCATCAGGCGCGGCCCCGACATGTAGGCCGTCCCCACAAGGCTCAGGATAAAGACCATGAAACCCGATGAATAGAGCGCCAGCCACCTGTCTGTCTTCCACAAGAAGTAGGCGAGGGCGAAGAAGGTCAGCGTGTACAAGTATCTCATGACTAGCTGCTCGACGGGGTTCCCCTGGGTCGAGAATATTCCTGTGAAGAAGGCCTCGAACTGGGCAATGGGGTTCTCCAGGTGCGTCCCCCAAGGGGCCTGGGCGGCGATTATCGAGAAGAGCTGTCCCGACTGCAAGTCAAGGACGTACATCCATAGGCCAAACGCGAGGAAGGGGAGGAAGAGCCATGCATATGCGAGCTCGGGGAATCTCTTCCGGCCCATCGTAGCCGTTCCTGATGCTTCAGCCTGGGTTCTAGGCTTCTGAAGTCGGGGTACGACCCACCGGAGGACAGCGATGCCCAACAGGAACATGGGAACGAGCAGATTGACGTAGCTGCCCAGGACGGCCAGGCTCGAAGCGATCCCGACGAGGATATGCCTCCCCTTGAGGAAGAAATAGACCGCGAGCACGGCGAAGAATATGTAGACCGGCTCGCTGTACGCCACCAGGCCGTAGGTCACGAAGGTCGGGAAGAATGAGAACGCCAGGGAGGCGTAGAGCGAGTTGGTCGGGCTGAAATACAACCTCGCCACGAAATAGAATGCGAAAGGAACTAGGACCGAGAACACGTTCGAAACGACGACGGCGGACACGAGGTAGTTGCCCGCCACGGCGGCAGTCAGCCTGATGAAGGCCGGGTACAGAGGAGCGAACGCATAATTCGCGTTGACCATCCCAGGCGGGTACCCGCTCTGTGCTATGCCTAAGTAGTAGACCGAGTCCCACTTCGTGGAGAGCTGGGTCAGCAGGTCAGTGCCCACGAAGGCGTAGATGAAGGCGAGGGAGGCGACCTTGATGGCGACGCTCGCGAGGACTATGTACAGGAGGTGCTCGTTTCTCTCTTTCAACCGAAGGACGCTGACCTGTCTTTGTCCACTGGATAATTAAGAGTGATTTGCAAGGCGTCGGACTGCGGGCCTAGGCCGTGCTGATCTGGAAGACGCAGGCCTTCGACCCGCGCAGTCTGCACTCGATTTCCTTGACGACTGGTTGCTTCCCCCTGGTGACCTCTGCCGAGCCCTCCCAGAACCCCCTATAGAAGTCGCACCCCTTCCGGACCCTTTCGGCCCCTGAGCACTCGAAGCAGTCCGCTACTGTGATGCGGACCTCCTTGGATTCAGGCTTCGTCGTGGATTCTACGACCCCCCACCCCTGGGCGGTCAGCGCGCGGCCCAGGTAAGACGAGTCGGACACGACGTTCTCGACGCCGAGCTCCTTCACCCTCCTCTGCGCGTTGTCTTTGCCCAGAGCCTTGCCCTGCTCGTAGAGGAGCACCTCTCCCCCCGTGCCGAATATTTTCACTATGTAGTCGTAGACCCTGGCCAGGCCCTCCCTGCGCATGAGGATGTAGTCGTCGTCCCCCACCCGTATGCCCGTGTGGAAAGTGTCGACGAGCAGGCCGTCCACCCCCTCTCTCACGTCTGCTTCGAGGTTCGCTGACAGTCGGACGAGCACGGCCTTCAGGCGCTCCGGTGTCTCCGTCGGCGAGAGGGACTCGGCGAAGGCCGTGAGCATGGCCGTCCCGTCGCTGAGGCTGTAGGATGTCATCCCGATGAAGTTCACCCTCTTTCCCAGACCGTCCAGGATGGCGCTCATCGAGCCCGGCGCGTCCGACATGTGCACGATTATGTGGAACAGCTTCCTCCCCTTCGCATAATGTATGGGAAAGTTTCGCATGTGTATTTCTTTCAAGAACGTGAGGCCTTGGGGACGAGGGCAAGTGGAACGCCAGATAAGCATTTGATTCGTCGGCGAGCAAAAACATCGAGCCAAAAGGCTTAATCGACTCCGCAATCCCTGACTGTCACCATGGTGCTATACGCCAGGGACATCGTGGAGAAGGATTTCCTTTCGCTTTCCGCCAACAGCACCGTCCTCGAGGGGGCGAAGGCGATGAAGGGCACGAGGCACGGCTTCGCTGTGGTCGGCACCCCCAACGACCCCCTGGGCATAGTCACCGAATGGGACATACTCGCCAAAGTGGTCGCCGAAGGATGGGACCCCCAGAAGGTCACCATGGGGGAGATCATGTCGAAGGAGCTGGTGAGCGTGGACGCGGGCGCGGGCCTTTCGGCTGTCTCTCAGCTGATGACCGAGCGCGGCGTGAGGCGCCTCTTGGTGAAGGACGGGAGCCAGGTCATCGGGTTCATCACCTCGAAGACGATGCTGGCGCGCATGAACGACTACGTGGACAAGGTCTCGTCGCAGATAAGCAGGCTGCAGACCCCCTGGTTCTAGTCGATGCACGAAGCTCCGTCATAGCTGTCCAAGACCATGGGCCTTATCAATCATGACCAACTGAGATAGTGTGAAGAGTAGGCCGGCGCGAACAGAAAGGGCTTGGATGGCAGGGTTCGCCGATGGGGAAGGTCTGATAACAATCACATGCCAGATTCGGAGAGCCCGGCCTTCACCCGCATACCGAGCCTATGTGTCAGTTAGTAATACCAACAGGAGGGTCCTAGGGATATTCCCAAAGCACTACGGCGGCAAAGTCTACCAATTACATGAAAAGAGGAGGGACATCATGGGAAACAAATGGGCCGACGCCTTCGCTTGGTACTGCCCCGTCTCGTCTACCAAGCAGTTCCTTCTGGACCTGATGCCGTTTTTTAGGTTGAAGGGAAAACAAGCGAAACTCGTCCTCGAGTTCATTGACAACAAGAATGCCTTCGCCCGCGGCAAGCGAAGGGGTAGAGGCGGATCCTCGCCTTTGACCCAGGAGGAGATCGCATTCCGGGAAAGATTAAGAAGGCAAGTTAGGCTTCTTAACAGGAAGGGGAAGTATGCCCGTTCTCATGGGGGTGGTTGATTTTGGTCATCGAAGTTTACATTGATGGCCTCAGTTAGCCAGCCCCGGAATCCCGGGACCGGGACCTACGGCTACGCCATCTACGACGGCGCCAAGAAGCTAGCCGAAGGCAACGGCCTCGCGGGCTACGACGTGACAAGCAACTTCGCGGAATACACAGCCCTCGCAGAGGCGCTGAAGAGGCTGAAGTCCTTGGGCATCGAGGGCGACGTGCTGATCAGGTCAGACTCCCAGCTCCTGGTGGGCCAGATGAGCGAGGGGTGGAAGGTCAAGGGAGGAGTGTATGTGGGCAAACTGAAGGAAGCGAGGGACCTCATGAAAGAATTCGGTTCAATCAGGTTCGAGTGGATCCCGAGGGAGCAGAACTCGGAGGCCGACCTCCTGACGAGGGTGGCTTACGCCAGATACCGCCGGCGTTGAGGCGGCACCGACTTTCGGCCGAAGTGGATTTAAGTCGAACTGGCACTCCACCATGGGTGGTGTCCCGGAGAGGCCCCAGGCGGTCCAAGAGACTCCCATTCCTGGCGCCCCTCGTGGTCATCCTCGCCCTCGGGTCCTCTTTATTCCTGCTGACTGTCCCAGCGGCGCACGCTTCTGCCGGCGCAGGCGGAGGCCAAGGCGCGTCTGCCGGAGCTCCAAGACCCCAGCAGGGGTCGGCCGCACTAAGCGGGGCGACCGGGACGCCTGCCACGGACATCAATCTCATGAGGAGCTTCCAGGGCCTGCAGTATGGCACCAACGGCGGCCTGTTCGACAGTTACTCGCCCCCCGACGTGCAGGTAGCCTCAGGCCCGACAGAAGTGGTGGAGATGGCGAACGTCGACGAACAGATATTCACGAAGACAGGCACAAGCATCGCCGTCGTCCCCCTATCGAACATATTCAACACCGGCTCCGACGACATCGGAGACCCGCGCCTGGTCTACGACAATTCGAGCGGTCTCTTCTTCGCGTCGGTGTTTGACTTCACGACCCAGGGGGTGCAGATAGCTGTCACGAAGTCGTCCTCGGCAGATGGCGGATGGTACTACTACTCGATCACCAACGCCAACGACCCCACCCTCTCGGCCGCCAACGTCTGCGTCGACCAGCCGTTCATAGGGGTAAGCACGGACAAAGTGGTGGTGACAGGGAACGACTATTATGCGGCAGGGCCCGGCTCCTGCAGGCCTCTGGGGAACTTCGCCTACCAGGAGGTATGGGTGATCAACAAGGCAGAGATGGTTTCCGGCGGTTACATCAATTGGTACTACTGGTACTACCCGTTCAGCTCCTACGGCTACGGGTCGATGAGGCCCGTCACCACCCCAACGAGCACGGCCTACGTCGTGTGCACCACCTGCGGCAACGGGATACTCCTCGAGGAGTACAACGGGGTCCCCAACCCCGGGTCTCCCCCTACGCAGACGCAGTTCACCGTCCCCTTCGTGACCCCGACGCCGCCCCCGGCCGCCCCCCACCTCGGTAATACTGACCTGCTCGACACCGACGGGGACGTCAGGGTCTGGAGCACTGCCTGGATGAACGGGATATGGATTGCAATGAACGACGGGTGCGTCCCCGGAGGCGACAACGCCCTCAGGTCCTGCGCCCACCTTGTCCAGATCTCCGTCACCGCCAACCTCGTGACGGTCGACCAGGACATCTACGGCCCTCCCGGCTATTACCTGTTCTACCCTGCGGTGACGGCCGACTCCTTCGGAGGCATAGGTCTCGTCATCGGATACTCCAGCCCGTCGGTCTACCCGAGTGTGCTGGTGACCGGGATGAAAGCGGGCGAGACGGCGGGGAGCCTGGAGTCCAATCTTGTGACTGTCACCAACGGCACAGGGTACGCCTGCCACTATGTCCGCTCTTCTGGGCTGTGCAGATATGGGGACTACTTCGGCGCCTCCGCGGACCCGACGGACCCCTCGCTGATGTGGTTCGGAGGACAGTACGAGACATCCGCCGGGTGGGCTACCTCAGTGACCGCCGTCAGGGTAGGATTTGCAGCCGTTACGTTGAGCTATTCGACCCAGGACGGCAGCACCCCGGCCGGCAGCACGTCGGTGTCGTATGTCCAGTCTGGGTCAGCGAAGTCCGGGACACTGTCGCCAACCCCCGGGACCTACTACATGGACCTGGGAAGCACGTGGAGCGTGGGGGGCCAGACCGGAGGCACTTCCACCGAAAGATGGGCCTCGCTCGGCACCCTCGGTGGTACCGTAACGGGGGACCTGGCCAACAGCATTGTCTACTACCACCAATATCTCATCACGCCCACCTACACCGTCGTCGGAGGGGGTTCGGGATATGGCGCACCGGGAATCACCTGTTCGCAGTTCGGGTCCTCGGTGACAGCTACTTCAGGATCTCAAATGTGGGCTGACGCGGGGTCCAGCTGCAGCTTCGACCAGACGCTCCAGGGTTCGACTTCGACGGAAAGGTGGATCCAGACTTCCTCCACGGTAACGGTCGGAGGCGCAGGCGCCGTGTCTGAGACATACGACCACCAGTACTACCTGACGGTGTCGGTCACCCCCTCGCAGGGAGGGTCGCAGTCGCTCACGAGTGGATGGCAGGACGCGGGGATGACAGTGTCCCTGAGCGCCACCGCATCGAGAGGATGGCAGTTCGAAAGCTGGTCCGGGACAGGCTCGGGCGCCTACTCCGGCAGCAGCGCAGACACGACGTTCTCCATGAATGGGCCGGTCAGCGAGGTGGCCGATTTCTATCCGGGCCTAACGATCTCCGCTTCTGGGAGCGGGTCCGTCCAGTACAGCTTCGGCAGCACCCAGGGGGCAGTCCAGCCAGGAGGAAGCACCACGGTGTACGCACCCGTGGGGACGACGGTCACACTCACCCCCAGTCCATCTTCGTTCTTCTACACCTTCAGCGGCTGGGGCGGCGGGCTCTCGGGAGGGACTAGTCCCGGCCAGTTCCAGCTCAACGGCGCGTCCAACGTGTCCGCGAGCTTCGGCCTCAATTTCACGGTGGTCGGCGCCCTCGTAGGGGTGGCGGCGGCCGCAGTCGTGGGGGTGTTCGTCGCTCTGAGGCGCAGGGGAGGGTCAGGCTCGATCCCCCCTCCGCCGCCAGGCTGGTAGACATCCTAGAAATCAGACGCGAGCCGAAGTACAAGAATTTTGGTGGGCCTGCCCGGATTCGAACCGGGGATTCCCGCCATGTGAGGGCGGTGTCATAACCAGACTGGACCACAGGCCCTGCGATGGCCCTTCGAAGACCCGATAATGACTGTTACTTCTTGAGGCCCACGGACCGGTTCTTCAGCCTCAGGTCAGAGGACTTGCACTTCCTGCACCTCTCGGCGTTGAGGGGGTTGCGCGCCCCGCACCTCAGGCACACCTGGAGGAAGAGCCTCCTCTTCTGGGCTATCTGCTTCTTGGCGGCGTCTGCTATGGGCATGAAAGCGCTCTATCGGTCGCCCGCCGGCCGACGACTATGAAGCTTTCGGTGACGACTTTCAAAAACCGTTAAACCGAACACAACAGGTCGGAGGTGCGTGGAAAATGCGAAGGACGTCGATTCTTTCATAGCCTCCGCACCCAAGGACGCGCAGCCGAAGCTCAGGGAGGTGAGGGCAGCCATCAGGGATGCTGCCCCAGCGGCAAAGGAGAGCATAAGCTACAGGATCCCGTTCTACTACTACAAGGGGCGCCTGGCCTGGTTCGGACTTTCGAAGGCGCACATCGGGCTTTACCTCCGCCCGCCAATGATAGCGGACCACAGGGCCGAGCTCAAGGGGTACACGACGACGAAGTCCGCCATTCACCTCCCCCTCGACAGGAAGATACCTGCCGCCCTCATCAAGAAGCTTGTGAAGGAGCAGGTGAAGAGGAACGATGCCGGGCTCGGGAGCTGATACCAAGGCCTGGCCCCTGCTCAACAAACATCGGCACCTGGGCAAGGTAATGGGCATCCTTCCTCTCCGCGGTAGCTGATCCCTTCCAATCCTCCTTTCCAATCGCTGCATTGTTACGTCCATGCGATCTCACCTGCTTGAAACGATTAAATCCGCAAGGGCGAGAACCGCACGTGTGACGTATTCGATCGTCGCCCGGGACAAGAAGACAGGTGAACTCGGGGTGGCGGTCCAATCCCACTACTTCTCGGTGGGTTCAGTGGTCACCTGGGCCCGGGCCGGGGTCGGGGCGGTGGCGACCCAGTCCATCGCCGAGCCCAGCTACGGGCCCCTCGGCCTCGAGCTGATGGGGGCAGGGAAGAGCGCGAGCGAGGCCCTGGAGGCTCTCCTCAGGGTTGACAAGAAGGCAGACCACAGGCAGGTGGCCATGGTGGACTCGAGGGGGGGAGTCGCAGCCCACACCGGAGGCAAGTGCATCCCTCACGCCGGCCAGGTATCGGGGGAGCAGTTCAGCTGTCAGGCGAACCTGATGCGCAACGATTCGATCTGGGGTGCGATGAAAGAATCCTACCAGAAGAACGAGGATGCCCCCCTCGCCGAAAGACTTGTCGAGGCTCTCCAGGCGGGGGAGGAGGCCGGCGGCGACGTCAGAGGGAAGCAGTCGGCTGCGATCCTCGTGGTCTCCGGGCAAGCCCAGCCGAGCCAGTGGGCGGGGAGGGTCATGGACCTCAGGGTCGAGGACAACCCCGACCCGATCCCCGAGCTCCGGCGCCTGGTGCGGTACAAGAGGGGATACGACTGGGTAGACAAGGGGGACGAGTACCTGGCTTCCAGGGACTACCCCAACGCACTCGAGGCCTACAGGAAGGGACTGGAGCTGGTCCCCGAAGTTGACGAGCTCCGTTACTGGGTCGGACTGAGCTACCTCGCGACTTCCGAGAAGGAGAGGGGGAGGGACATGCTCCGCGAGGTCTTCAAGAAGGACGGCTCCTGGGTCCAGCTGACGCGAGACCTTGTGCGCACCCAGGCGGTCCCGGTCGACCCCGCG
Source organism: Nitrososphaerota archaeon (assembly GCA_028867035.1). Lineage (GTDB taxonomy): Archaea > Thermoproteota > Nitrososphaeria > Nitrososphaerales > Gagatemarchaeaceae > UBA183. The sequence goes on from JAGWHB010000002.1 coordinate 33,240, forward strand.
TCAATCCAGGACCTGCTTTCCTAGGTCTTCCCGGCATCCCGAGACAGCGTGTTATATGGAGGCAGAACCCGCCTCCTTACCATGAGGGTCGCGACCAGAATCGAGTACCCCAGGCTGGCGGCGGGAGTGCAAGACACTCTAGAGGAGCTGGGCATGACGTACCTGACGAACCATGGAAAGGCGGTGACCGAGTTCGAAGTCCAGTCCCCCTGCCACTTTCGGATCCTGGTCGAGGAGCACACCGAAGAGAGCTTCGGCTTCCCTTTCGTGAACAGAGGTGGGAGCGAGACCGCACTTGAGCTCCACAAAGACCTCGCCACGCCCGAATCCGATCCAGTCCTGAGGCAGCACGCTTCAGCCTTCGTCAGGGGGCTGGTGGCGGCGCTCCCGGACCCTCCCTGGAAGGGCTTCGGCATATTCCGCGGAAGGTCGGAGAAGAACCGCTGGAAAGACCTTGAGGCTTTCCCAGGTCCACAAGATTAAATGAGAAAGCGTGCGTCCGGAGGCCGCATGTCCGGAGAAGACCACGAGGAGGGAGAGGGGAGGCCGCGGCTCGAGAAGCGGGACTACCTGGCCCTCGCGATAGCAGCCCTCGAGACTGTCTTCCTCCCGCTGGTTGTCCTGATCTTGGTCCTGCTCGTCCTGCTCGTGGTCCTCAGGTAGCCTTGGCTTCCACGGCAACCTTCGACCTGAAATCGATGTCGTAGTGGCACTCGACGTAGTGCCCCGGGGCCACCGCCCTGAGGACAGGGACCTCTTTGGCGCACTTCGCGGTGGCGTAGGGGCAGCGTGTCCTGAACCTGCAGCCTGACGGGATGTCGATGGGGCTCGGGACGTCCCCCTCCAGGAGGGCGATGCCCTTCCTTTCCTTCGGGTCCGGGACCGGGGCCGAGCCGAGGAGGGCGAAGGTGTATGGGTGCCGCGGGTCCCCGTAGATGGAGTCGCGGTCTGCGATCTCCACGATGTGCCCCAGATACATGACCGCGATCCGGTGGCACATGTACCGTATGACGGACAGGTTATGGGAGATGAAGAGGTATGTCAGGGAGAATTCCTTCTGGAGCTCCCCAAGGAGGTTCAGTATCTGCGCCTGCACCGAAACGTCCAGGGAGGAGGTGGGCTCGTCGAGGAGGACGAACTCGGGTTGGACCGCCAGCGCCCTGGCGATTGCTATCCGCTGCCTCTGGCCTCCGCTGAATTCGTGTGGGAACCTGTCGAGATGGTCGCGGTTCAGCCCCACGAGGTCGATGAGGCGTTCGGCAGCCGTCCTTCCTTCGCTCCTGTTCGAAATGAGCCGGTGGAGCTTCATGGGCTCGGTGAGCGCGGAAATGACGGACTGCCTGGGGTCCAGAGAGGCGTAGGGATCCTGGAAGACAACCTGCATCCTCCTCCTGTAAGGTTTGAGCTTCCTCCCCTTCACCCGGGTGATGTCCACCCCGTCGAATATTATCCTCCCTTCGGTCGCATCCGTCAGCCTCATCATCGTCCTTGCCATCGTCGTCTTGCCGCACCCGGACTCGCCCACCAAGCCGGTGGTCTCCCCTCTCTTCACCACCAATGTCACGTCGTCCACCGCCTTCACGTACCCCCTGGTCCTTTGGAGGAGCCCGCCCTTCAGGGGGAACCACTTGCGGAGTTCGTGGACCTCGACTATGTTCTCCTGGCTCATTTCCTATCCACCGAAGAGCAGGCAGGCGACCTTGTGCCCCGGTTCCGTTTCGATCAGGGGAGGCTTCACCTGGGGGCACCTGTCGAAGGCCCTGGGGCACCTCGGGTGGAAGCGGCACCCCGTCGGGGGATGGATCAGGTCAGGGACCGTCCCCTGGATCGACTCGAGCTTGATGACCTGCCTGTCTGGGCGGGGTACGGCCGCCATCAGCCCGACCGAATATGGGTGCATGGGGTTCGAGAAGAATACGTCGACGGGTGCGACCTCGACTATGTTGCCCGCGTACATGACGGCGACTCGGTCGCAGACCTCTGCCACCACAGCGAGGTCGTGGGTGATGAGTATGATGGCGGCGTCGATCTCGTCCCTCAGCCCCTTGAGGAGCTCCAGGATCTGGGCCTGCACGGTCACGTCGAGCGCCGTCGTTATCTCGTCCGCAAGGAGGACCTTGGGGCGCCTGACGAGCGCCATGGCGATCATTGCCCTCTGGCGCATCCCCCCCGAAAGCTCGAAGGGGTACATCTTGAAGACCTGCTCGGGCTCGGGGAGCCGGACAAGCCGCAGATATTTGGTGACCAGGACCCTCGCCAGCCGGGCCCTCTCGCGTCTGCCCAGCATGGGGCGCGCCTTCAGGGCCTCCTTCTCCTTCGCCGACTTCTCGTCCATCGGGTTGAGTTTCAGGGCGCCGTCGAGCTCGCTCAGCCTCAGGGCCACGAGCGCGTCGAGGTGGGCCTTCTTGTCGTCCGTAAGCCCCTCGGTCAGCTGGGACCCTATCGTGAGGACGGGGTTGAGGTAGGTCAGGGGGTCCTGAAAGACGAAGGCGATGTCCTTCATCCGCGCGTGCCTCATATCGTCCTTCTTCAACTTCAGAAGGTCCTTCCCTTCGAGCATCAATTCTCCAGCAATTATCCTGGCGTTCTCCGGAAGGAGGCCGGCGATGGAGAGGGCGGTGACAGACTTGCCGCAGCCGCTCTCGCCGACAAGACCGAGGATCTCCCCCTTCTTCACGTCGATGTCGACGCCGTCCAGGGCCTTCACGTCCCCGGCGTAGGTGTGGAAGACAAGCTTCAGCCCCTTCACCTCCAGTGCCGGCCTCTCCTGAGTTCTGCTCATTTTCTCTCCCCTTCCCCCGCCTAGCGCCTCAGCCTCGGGTCTAGGATGTCCCGTATCCCGTCTCCAAGGAGATTGAAACCCAAAGCGACAAGGAGTATCGCCAGGCCGGGGAATATGACGATCCAGGGGGCGGTCAGGACGCTCGCCTTCGTAAAGCCGTCGTTCACAAGGTTCCCGAGCTCCGCCAGCTGGGGGGAGGGTCCGAAGCCAAGGAACATCAGGGAGGCGAAGGTGAGTATCACCCCGCCTATGTCGAGCGTCGCCTGAACGAGGACGGGGTAGATCGAATTGGGGAGGAGGTGGCGGAATATGATCCTCAGCTTCCCTGAGCCCATGGCCCTCAGCGCCTCCACGTAGGGCTTCTCTTTTTCCCCCAGCACCTGGGACCTTGCGAGCCTGACGTAGGTCGGCCACCAGATGACCAGGACGGCGACAGTCAGGTAGAACAGGGTGTGCGCCCCCACGGTGACAAGGACGATGGCGAACGAAAGGACTGGGAAGGCGAAGAAGACGTCCGTCACCCTGAGCACTGCCTCATCGACTATCCCCCCCGCATAGGCCGCGACCGCGCCCAGGCTCACCCCGAAGGCGAATGCGGCCCCGACTATCTCGAAGGCGACCTCGAGGTCAAGGGGGAGGGAGAGGATTATCATCTTCAACAGGTCCCTGCCGTATGCGTCAGTCCCGAGTGGATAGACCGCTGTCCCGGGGCAGGTCGCCACGTTAGCTATACCCCAGTGGATCAGGGGGTTGTTCCAGCACGCCCGTATACTGAAGTCCAGGGTGTTCCAGTAGCTGGGGGAGACCAGGAGGGGGGACAGCAGGGCGAGCAGGACCGAGCCGAGCGCTATGGCCGAGCCGACTATCACCAGGGGGTTCCTGCGCAGGAGGTGGAGGGCGAAGCGTGCTTCCGAGACGCGCCTTGACCGCTCTTCCATCTCGTCTCCCCTAGTACCTGATCCTCGGGTCGAGCTTCGAGTAGATCACATCGACTGCTAGGTTCGCGAGAACAATGATGAGCGCCGTCACCAGTATATAGAGCTCAAGGAAGTTGACGTCGAAGCTGATTGAGGCCTCGACGGCAGCTGCGCCTATCCCTGACCAGGAGAAGACCGTCTCGATCAGGACCACGCCCCCGAAGAGGAAGGCAACGATGAGCCCGGCTATGGTGATGGCTGGGAGGAGCGCATTGCGGAGGGCGTGCCTGTATATCACGACCCGCTCTCTTACCCCCTTCGACCTGGCCAGCAGGACGTAGTCCTGTTTCATCGCCTCCAGCATGCTGGACCGAAGGACCCTGGTGAGCGCCGCGATGGTGGTGACGGCGAGGGTGAAGGCCGGCAGGGCCAGGGCGACGAGCGAGTCCCAGACCCCCGCGGGGTTCAGCGACAGGATCGAGTCCCAGAGGGGGGCGCCGGTGTAGGTGGTGATGCTGCCAGGGTTAGGGATGCAGAGGAAACAGTTTGTGGAGAACGCCTGGGAGATCGGAAAAAGGCCCAGGGAGTTGTTCCCGACGGGGACGCGGATGTAGAGCCCGAAGGCAAGCTGGAACATGAGTCCGAGGACGAAGATCGGGACGGAGTAACCCAGCAGGGCGAAGAGCCGGGACAGGTGGTCCGGGAGCCTGTTGTTGTGCGTTGCCGAGATGATCCCCAAGGGGAGGGCTATCAGGATCGTGAGCACCGACCCCCCGATGGCCAGTTCGGCAGTGTAGGGGAACCTTCCCCAGAATACCTCCCAGGTAGTCTCCCCCGTCCCTGAGATAGACGGCAGGAAGCTGTACCCCCAGTTGCCGTTGAGGGCGTTCCAGAGCCATGCGAAATACTGCTGCCAGAGGGGGACTACGCAACCCGCCGCGTACGAGGTGAACGCAGAGTACGACGGGCATGAACCTGTCGCGACCCCCAGGCTCTGAGCAAGCTCGAGCTTGGCGATGGCGGTCATCTTTGGCGTCACGTAGGGGGCCAGGACAGACTCGGGGGGGAGCGGCCCCCTGAGGAGCCAGAACACGATTATGCTTACTGAGAGCAGGACGAAGACGGCCAGGATCAGACGTCTGATGACGTATTCGTACAGCTTCATGACCGAAGCTCCCTCAGCAGCTTGAGCGCGACCTCACGATAAAAATGCGAGGCAACCCCCTACTTGATGTAGAGGGTTGCGAAATATTCAGGTCCGGTTCCGCCGGCAGCAGAGGTTGAAAGCGCTGGGTTGTAGTAGAACCCGCCTAGGTTGCTCGTCATGGACATGAAGTTCAGCGGGTACTGTGTCCAGAGGTACATCACCTCGTTGTTGGCTACCACGTTCATGCCGTGGGTGGCCGTGAGGAGGGCTGGTATGCTGTTAGACTCGCTTGCGCTGAGCACCTGGGAGTAGAGGTTGGCCATCGCCGTGAGGTTCCATCCGTCCGGCCCGGTGTAGGTATTGGCTGGGGCGTACATCGGCCCAAGGAAGTCAACCACCCATGGGTAGTCGGCGAACCACCCGAGGGCGTAGAAGTAGAGGTGGGTCGGAGAGGCGAACGCCTCGTTGAGCAGGGTCCCGGTCGGAAGTGGGACCACTGAGACGGTTAGCCCCATGTTGTAGGTGGCGCTGACGTTGTTGATGTTGCCCGCGATCGTGTCGAGGATTCCTTCGTCGACTGTGTCACCGATTCCGAAGGCTATCTGTATGTTCTGGACGGTGGGGTTCGTGCATTGCCCGCTTGACAAGGTGGTGCAACCGAAGCCGTTGTTGAAGACACCGGCCTTTGCGGCCGTGCCGTTGGCATAGGTGAAGCTGGTGAGCGGATGCTCCATGGCGTCGAGCATGAGGGCTTGGACCTGGTCGAGGTTGTAGCTGTAGGCCGGCTTGTCGTTGGCGAAGTAAGCGCCGGTGGGCGGTAGGCCAGGAGCGACCACGTTGATGGCGGTCTGACCCAGCTTGTTGTTGAGGGTGCTCATTATTTCGGTTATGTTGACGGCGTCTGCGAAGGCGAGCCTGATCCTCCTGTCAGCGAAGGGCTGGAATTGGTAGTAGGACCCGGTCTGGGCGTTGGTCACGTTCGTGTCGAACGGGTCGAAGAGGGTCGCCAGGCCTGAGTACGCTCCGTAGAGTGTGACGCCTGGGATCGTGGACTTTAGGTTGTTCTGATCGAGCCAGGCCGTCCTGTTCGCGAGGTCGTAGAGATGGGTGGCGTCGGGGTCGATCACCATCGCCTGACCCGACTTCGCTGCGTTCTCTAGGTCGAGCTCCCTCGTGTTGATGTCGCCCACGTACTTTATGTCGATGGTCTGGATTGACGGGTGGATATTGCCCTTGGGGCCGCCCCAGAACTTGGAGTTGGCCGTCAGGACGAAGCCGTTGGTGTTCTTGTCGTAGCTTGTCATCACGTAAGGCCCTGTCCCTGCCAGGGACCCGGTGTAGGAGCCGTCGAGGTAGGTGGTACCGCACCCGGCCGGAGTGGAGCCCGCGTTGCAGGTCGCACTCAGGTCGTAGAAGTACTGGTTGATCTGGTTGGTCAGGTTCCCGCTTAGGGTCGGGTAGGGGAGTGTGTAGCCCGAGCCGGAGGCCGTCCACAGCTGCATGTCATGCTGCATCACGAACTGCGGGCTGATGATGGAGGCCCATTCGCCAGCCATCAGGAACGGGAATGCCGCGTTCGGGTGCATGACGTTCACTCTGAATGTGTCGGGCCCGGTGATTTTGATGAAGTTCTCAGCCAAGACCGCCTTCACGTAGGAGTTCCCATAGGTCTGGGGGGCTCCCGAAAGCGAAGTGCTGAGGGTGTGGTTGAGGAGCTGCTGGACGATCCAACTCGCCTGGGAACCGTGGGCCGTCGGCGTGCTCGCGTCGAAGAGCAGAAGCCTGTTCAGGGAGAAGTAGACCGAGGTGGCGTTCATCGGGTTGCCGTCGGCGAAGTTGATCCCTGACCTGAGGGTGAACTGATATGTCTTCCCGTTGTCGGCCGTGTTGTAGCTCTGGGCGAGCCATGGCACGACCGAGCCTGAGTTGGTCCCGTTGTACCAGAGGAGCTGCTCGTAGACCTGCTGGAAGACAGTGTAGTCATACGAGAAATAGGATACTCCGGGGTCCATGTATTGTGGAGTCGAGGGGGTCTCATAGGTAAGCACCGTCGGCTTTCCAGACGATGAGCCGCCAGTGGTCGTTGTCATGGCGGTGCTCAGAGTGCCGGTGCTCGATGTCGACGTCGTCGGTGGAGGCGAGCTAGAGGTGGCGTATAGATAGATTGAAGCGCCTGCTGCTATGACTAGGACTATTACAACTATTGCTGCCTGCGCTGCAGAGATTGCATTTTTCTTAAGACGCATTAAGCGCGAACTTGCTCAGAACTTTATTTAAGATTTGATACCACGAGGGATTTGGCCCAGCTCCCGGATTGACTTCGACCCTTAGCCGAGGGCGTCCTTCAACTGCGACGGGACCTGCGTCGGGGTCATGGCCACCTTCACTCCTGCCGCCGTGAGCGCCCTGATCTTCGAGTCGGCCGTGCCGTAGTCCCCGTAGATTATGGCCCCCGCGTGCCCCATCTTCTTCTCCTTGGGGGCGTGGCGTCCGGCGATGTAGGCCACGATTGGCTTCTTGTAGGCTGACTTCTGTATGTGCCTCGCCAGCCTTTCCTCGGCGTCCCCGCCTATCTCCCCCACCACCACCACCGCCTTCGTCGAATCCATCCCCTGGACGAAGTCCATCCACTCGATGGGGGTCGTGCCGTTGATGGGGTCTCCCCCGATGCCGGCGGCCACCGACTGGCCGAAGCCGCTGCTCGTCAGCTGGCCCGCGATCTCGTACATCAGGGTCCCGCTCCTCGAGTAGAGGGCGACGTCCCCCGGCGCATAGGAGGGCGCGGGCATTATCCCGAGCTTCACACTCTCCGATGGGACGATGACCCCGGGGCAGTTGGGGCCGATTATGGCCGCCCCCTTCGCCTGGGCCAGCTGCACGAGCCTGAGCTCGTCCCTCACGGGGACGTGCTCCGTTATTATCACCAGGAGCTTGATCCCCGCCTCCAGGGCCTCCTGCCCCGCGGACAGGGTGAACTCGGCCGGCACGAAGCACACAGAGGCCTTCGCCCCAGAATTCTGCACAGCCTCCGCCACGGTGTTGTACACCGGGACCCCCTCCACCGACTGCCCCCCCTTGCCCGGGGTCGCGCCTGCGGCTACGTTGGTCCCGTAGTCGAGCATCAGCTTCGTGTGGAGCCGGCCGTAGCGCCCAGTGATGTTCTGCACCAGGACCGCGTCCCCCTTCTTCGGGAGCATCATAGGCCCTTCACCACCGCCGCCACCGCTTCCGGGGCCGTCCCGTAGAGCCTGACCGGGGTGCCCTCGAGCATCTTCCTCGCCTCCTCGTCTTCGGCGCCGCTCACCCTGGCGAAAATCGGCTTCACCTGGCCGTCGGCCAGGACGGCCTTCATCCCAGCTGCGACGTCGGTGGTCCTCGTTATCCCCCCGTAGATGTTGATCAGTATCCTGTCCACGCCGGGCAGGCGGTTCACGAGCCTGAGGGCGGCCTCTATCCTCTCCTGCTGGGCCCCTCCGCCGAGGTCGAGGAAGCACGCCGGGCTCCCGCCGGCGTCGCCGACCAGGTCCAGGGTCGACAGCACGAGCCCCGCCCCGTTCCCCACCACGGCTATGTCCCCGCCCAGCCTGACGAAGGCGAAGCCCTGGCGTGACGCCTCCCCCTCGAACTCGTCCTCGGGGTGTATCATCGCGAACTCCGGGTGCCTGAACAGTGCGTTGTCGTCGATTATCACCTTGGCGTCCAGGGGCATGAGCGTCCCGTCCTTCCCCACGGCCAGCGGGTTGATCTCCGCGAGCTCGCACTCCTTCTCCCTGGACAGCCGCTCGAGGGAGAGCAGGATCCTGACGAACTGGGGCGCCTGGGCCTGGTTGAGCTTCAGCTGGTCGGCGACCTCTGAGGCGAAACTCGCGTCTATCCCTTCGAGGGGGACCTTTCGGATCACCTTCCCTGTCATGGACTCGACGTCGACCCCCCCTGCCGATGCGGCTATGGTCACGAACGCCCTGTCCCCGCGGTCCAGGCTGACGGAGAGGTACATCTCGGAGTCGTGGGGGTACGCCTCCTCCACGAGGAGGGAGCCCGGCTTCTCCCCGCCGATGGAAAGGTCGAATATCCTCCTTGCCTCCTGCTGGGCTTTCCCGGCGTCGTCGACTATCGCTATGCCCCCCGCCTTGCCGCGGCCGCCGGCGAGGACCTGGGACTTTATCGCCACTGGGCGGCTCAGCTTCGAGAAGGCGTCCAGGACCCCCTGGACGTCGTCCGCCCTTATCGACCTGGGGAGCGGGAGGCCGTACTGCCTGAAGAGGTCCTTGGCCTGGTACTCGAAGAGGCGCACGACAGGCGCGGCCCGATAATCGGGATTAAAGGTAGCGCCTAATCCTTGAGTTCTGGGCGACGGGTTGGTCGTTATATATAATCGCCAGGTGGTCCTATGTGAATCCCGAGGAAAACAGCGCAATCCGTTTCGCGAACTTTCAACGTGGACGCGGGCTTGTCCGTTATGATGGATTCTACGTCCTCAGGGAAACCCTAACAAAATCCAATGACCAATTGACTGCGATAGCCCAACTTACCCCAGTCCAGAAACAGTTCATCGGAACGCTCGTGGACACCGAAGTAGCAGTTGGCTATTTCCTAGTTGCAAGCAAGGGCCACAGGATACGATGGACCGCTTATCTGTCTGTCAAGATGAAATATTCTGGAGACATAGCATATCTTTCGAGGCTGGTCGCAGCACTGCCTCCAAGCAGATCGTACAATGCAAATACGATTACTCACACGTCGGATCTTCGATGGAGCAAGCAATTCCAAGGGCTAGTGGCCTATGCTCTCTTGAAGGCGGTCAGGCCATTCCTCCATAATGAGAAATCTATCATTGAGGTTGACTGCATACTCAAGCATGGGCCCAGGGTGTCTCCCGAATTGCCTCACCCCTTTGTTGAATGCGGAGCCACACGAGTTAGGCGAGGTGTCTGGCACTGGCCACAGATCGACGACGAAAACGAACCTAGGTAAATTATCCACAGCGCCTAAATATGACGCACTGAAAAGGTGCATTATGGAAGAACAACCAGAACACGAAGAAATGCAACCACGCGAACCCAACACGATCTACGTCGGCAAGAAACCCACAAACAGATAGAAGGTAGCTCCTTCATCTGGTGCGATTGAATTACGTTCTTGCCTGTTTGACGCAGATTAACAACGGGTCCGACGTCATCACCGTAAAGGCGAGGGGCAGAGCCATCTCGCGGGCGGTGGACGTGGCCCAGGTGTTGACCAAGCGGTTCGCCACGGACATCAAGGTGCACGGCATCGTCATCAACACTGAGCAGGTCAAGAGCACCATGACCGGCGGAATGAGCAACGTCTCCTCCATAGAAATCAAGCTCGGGAAGTAGCAACCCCCGGGGGACGGCTCTGACGAAACGCGCAGGAGCGCGAAGTCAGCGGACGCTGTGCCAGGGAGGGTGATCTTGTAGGCTCCAGCGTCGTCCTTGGGCACGTACCAGCGCGGGCCAACCTTCTAGGCGGGGGCCGAGGGTCTTTCTTCCCCTCCCCTTGCAAAATGGTCCTCTATCCGAATATTTTTTATGCGCGTCGGAGGCGGCGAACTCAGGAATGCAGCCCAAGCTCCCAATCTGCTATTTCGACGCGAGGACGGGGATATTATGCGGGAACTGCGAAGCGAGGCTTGCCCGAGGGGAGCTGACCGCGGCCGACGTCGAGGCGTCCAAGGCCATAGCGAGCCTTTCGGACAGGGTCACGGAGCTGGGGAGGGTCACGCTGAGGAGGGCGTCCGAGGCGAAGGGGAGCTATGTGCTCGAGTTCGAACAGTCGGACATGGCGGCGCTGAGGTCGAACCCGCTGCTGCGGCAGGAGCTCGAGAGGGCCCTCAAGGGGAAGGTGTGGTTGGTGGGGGCCGGAGTGAGCGACAGGAAGTTCCTGGAGGAGGTGCTCTTCCCGGCGAAGGTGCTGACTGTGAACACCGTGTGGATGCCCGACGGGGAGAAGAAGACCAAGGTGATAGTCCCCGCACGTAGGAACGAGAGGAGGATAGGGGACTTCGACAAGCTGAGAGACGCCGTGAAGCAGGCCAGGGGGATAGAGCTCCTGGTCGAGACTGAGAGGGAAGTGGCCTCGAAGCTCTACCGCTAGGTCCACCGGGAAACCGTAAATATGGTCGGCCAGGACCGAAGGTGAAAGCGTTGAACAAGAACCTGGTGATGATCGGGGCCGTCCTTGCCCTGATTGGCCTCATAGTCAACGTGGTCTTCGACCTGGACAACGCCTACGACATGACCCTGGCAGGGCTCTGGGTCCTGACACTGCTCGTGGTCGCCGCAGGGGCGTTCATGGGCGGGATGAAGCCCATGGGCGGAATGTCGATGTCCGGTTCGCAACAGTTCAAGTGCGCGAAGTGCGGAGCGAGCTTCGGAAACCAGTCCGAGCTGGACGACCACGTGAAGAAAATGCACCCGATGTAGGCGACTAGCCTATCCTCAGGATTTTTCGCCATGCCACCGGAGGTGCCGACCTGCGGTAGGCGGGCCTAAGGAATCAGCCTTTCGGGGTCCCTGGGGAAGAGGACGGCTTCTTTGATGTTCTCTATGCCAAGCAGGTAGGACGTGAACCTCTCGATGCCGAAGGAGTAGCCTCCGTGTGGGGGGACGCCGTAGCGGAAGGCCTCTGTGAACCACTTGAGGGCGTCCGTGCTGAACCCCTTCTCCTTGATCTGGGCGACTATCCTGTCGTGCCTGTGCTCCCTCTGGCCCCCCGAGGAGAGCTCCAGCCCCTTGTAGACAAGGTCCACGGACCTGGCGAACTCCGGTTCGTCGTCGACGCGCATGACGTAGAAGGGCTTCGCCGCAGATGGAAAGCGGTTCAGGAAGAAGTAGTCGGAGCCTGTCTCCTCCTTCACGTGCTCCGCCAGCGCCCGCTGGGAGGGTTCGTCGATGTCCTGGCCTCGGGGGACCTTCCGTCCGAGGCTCCTCAGGGTGTCGTAGACCTCGGGGAACGAGACCTCTGGGAAGGGGGTCTTTGGGACCTCGAGCTCGACCTTCAGCGTGGCCAGCTCCTCGGTGCGGTACTTGTTCACGAGCTCGACGGCGCGGACCACCATTGCCTCTTCCAGCCGCATGGTATCCCTCTCGTCAGTGATGAAGCCCATCTCAGGGGCTATGGTCCTGTGCTCGCTGAGGTGGCGGGGGGTGTGGGATACTTCGGCCCGCCAGTTGGTGCCGAGGTCGTAGATCCTGTCGAAGCCCCCTGCTATGGTGAGCTGCCTGTGGAGCTGGGGGTCCTGGCGGAGGAAGGCGTCCTTGCCGTAGAAGTCGATCTTGAAGACCTCGGAGCCTCCCTCGGAGACGCCTCCGATGATGCTGGGGGTGAAGGCGCGGATGAACCCCGACCTCTGGAGGTACTCCTCGAAGCTCTGGACGATGGAGTTTTCGATGCGGAAGATGGCGGCAGTCTCCGGCTTCCGGAGCTCAAGGGACCTCCACTCGAGGCGGGTGTCGAGGGAGGCGGGGGTGACGCCGCGCGGGTCGAGGGGGAGAGGGGAGGCGGACTTCGCTATCACCTCGATTGAGGACGGGAGTATCTCGAAGCCCAGGCGGGCGGCCTTGGCCTCCTTGACCTCTCCGGCGCAGGAGATGACGTCCTCCTGATGGAGGGTCGCCACGAGCGAGTAGAGCTCGGGCTTCACCGATTTCTTGGGTACTGCGATCTGGATAATGCCCCTCGAGCTCCGAAGGAGGACGAAGGTGATGCCGCCGAGAGCCCTGACGTCGTGGACCCAGCCGGCCAGGGTGACCTGCCTGCCGATCATTCCCTTCAGGGCGGCGGGGGAGAGGGGCTCCTGCATTCGCAGGGGGTTAGATTAGCGTGGATATGAGCTTGGAGCAGGCCCTAGTCGAGGGAGCGCTGGGGAGACATGGGCTCGAGGGCGAAGAAGACAGGTATCGACTCGGGGCTCAGTATCTTCATGTCGTAGCCTACCGCGAGGCTCCGCGCCTCCCAGGACACGTTCTCAGTGGGGCAGACGAGAAAGACCGAGGCCCCCGTGTCGAACTTCTTCAGGTACGATTTCACGACCTCGAAGTCTCTGATTGATTCGTAGATGTCGAAGGCGTATTGCCTGGCGCCGTCGGTGAAAAGCATGTTGAACCTGTGCTCCACCCCGGAGACACCCCGCAGGACCCGGGGAAGGACCGGCTTCAGGCCGGCCCTGGTGGCGCCCACACCGATAAGGAGCTTCTCGTACTCCATGCCCGCAATCCGGCGCGACCGGGTGGCGCTTTTTAGCCGTTATGGAGCGTCATTTGGGCAGATGGCTGGCCATGGGTTAGAGGCGTTCGAATACCTTCTTCCGAAAGCGCGGGGGGACCCTTTCAAAGTGACTCTTGACGAGCCCTTCGCGTTCCATCAGTATCCCAATCACCTGCGCCCGAGGCTTTGAAACGCCGATGATCCTTTGTATGTCGTTCGTTCCGAACCTTGGAGGCAGCGATAGCATCCTCCTCCTAAGCCGACTCTGAAATGCCCTCCGATTCCCAGCTATCCGCGCCTCGCCCGATTCGATTGCAGATATCTCCAACGCCCGCGTTCGAGTCAGCGGAAACCTAGGACCAAGAATCCTCAGGGGGCTTGTCTTGCGCCTATGGCGAACGTGTTCTTCCTCGAGAACCCGCAGGAGAGAGTTTCCGGTTACCCTGCCTTCGAGGTAGTCGAGGGCTGCACGGACCTGTCTCTTCTTGACCACGGATTGAACAGATCGAAGGAAACGTACTACATCATCAATCCGGATAATAGCCAGAGTGTACATTCCGCTTGCATACTTGGAAATTGCCGAGTAGATGCCCAAGAGCATTAGCGCCGATCTGATTGCACGGAGCACTTCGATTGATTTCTGGCACATCGTCACCCTTAGAGTCAGGAGGCTCGAACCGGGTGCGACAGTCACATGGATGGCTCCTTCTCCATCGAAGAACCCGGATATGTAAGATATGTCTACTCCTACCACTTTGTTCTTGGTCCCTAACAGTTCTGGTCTCCTCCCTAGAGCCCAGGGGTTAGTTGCCTATAATCGAGAGCCGGGTTTGGGACGAGTTTGCCTTAGAGTGCGTTGAAACTATTCGACCACTGTTGATAGGCGCGTGCCATCTCGGGAGTGACCGATGGCTTCCGGGTCCTCATTATCTCCTTGAAGTCGCTCACGGTGATCGGGCGGGTAGTAGATTCCTTATCCAGTGCATTGCCCATCTTGAACAGCTCCCGCACGACCCTGAGTTGCACCCCCTGGCAGATGTCCTTGATGTCGCTGCCCGAGTAGCCCTCGCTTAACCTCGCCAAAGTGGCAAGTTCCACGTCTTCGGCCAAAGTCAGCGGCGCGGTATACAGCTTGAACTGAGACATGCGCGCTTCGTTGTCTGGTAGCGCGACTAGGATCCTTTTAGCGAATCTTCTAAGAAACGGGGGGTCCAAGCTCCACGGCTTATTTGTGGCGCCTATCACGTACATGTGCAGGTTCTTCCCCTTGTCGTTGATCCCGTCTGTCTCCTTGAGGAACTGGTCCCTCACCCTCACCTCGCCCCCTACCTCCTGGCCTCGGGTGCCGAGGAGAGAGTCGATCTCGTCGACGAAGACTATGACCGGCTTGTTGTCGGCGAGCATCTTCCTGGCATTGTTGAACAGCTTGGAGACGTTCTTCTCCCCCTCCCCCAGCCACTTGCTCATGATCGACGCCGCGTCCACGGAGATGAAGTAGCCGTCGATCTCTGCGGCGGTGGCCGCTGCCACCATTGTCTTTCCGCAACCGGGCGGGCCGTAGAGAAGAATCCCCCTCGGCCAGCCGAGCTTGAACAGGTCAGGGCGCTGGAAGGGGAAGACTATTGACTCGCGGATGGCCATCTTGCAGTCCTCGAGGCCGACGACGTCGTCCCACTTGACGTCCGGCTTCTCTGTGATCACGAGCTCGCTGAAGGAGGCCTTGAGCTGCTGGACGATCTGAGGGCCCTTCGCAGAGTTCTGGCTGTTCGAGGTGGCCCCGCCGCTGGCGCTCCCGTTGCCGCCGGCGTAGGTGGTCGGGGTCCAGTCGGGTCCGGGCGCCTGGTCCTGGGGGAGCAGCCCGTGGGCCTGCTGGATCGCCTTGACCCTCTCCTGGTAGGCCATGGCGCGCTCGGTGTACTGCTTGTTGAGCCGATAGTCGGGATATAGGTGGACCAGCTTTACCAGCGTCGAAATCGCCTTCTGGTACATCTGGATCGCCATGCCGTGGGCGCCCTGGGAGTCGAGCCTGATGGCCTCCGACGCGTATTTCTTGGCGTCGTCCTCGAGCTCTTTGGCCGCGACCACGCTCATTTGTCAGGGCCTCCCGTCTCGTTGAACTTGACCTTCCCCTGGGACATCAGCGTCAGCATCGCCTGCTCAACGTCGTCCGAAGGCATCTTGAGCACCGTGGAGGCGTCGCGTATGTCGACGTTGCCGTTGTGGATGGCGGCATACTGCAGGACCTGCTCCTCGGCCTCCTCTGCGGGCTTCGGGGCGTAGAGGGTCCCCAGGATAGCCTCTGCTTCGTCGTCCTCCCCGGCCGCCAGGAGGGGTATCCTCTCGACGATCTCCGGGGCTTCGCGCTTGATCACCCGCGGGGAGACCATGAGGGTGCGCTTCATCTCCTCTGCCCTCTCTTCGGCGAGCTTCTTCGCCTGCTCGACGATCTCCTCGCCGCTCCCGGTCTGGATGTTGAGCGAGATGGACGGGGACACGTCCCCCATGCCGACCATGGTCTCTGAGAGTGCGTTGTTTATGTCGTCCGAGGCCTGGTCTAATGAGGGGACGAGGCCCTGCACTGTCTTGTTCACCTTGCGGAGGACCTTGAAAGCCATGCTCATGTGGGACATCACGTCTCCGACGTCCACGATGCTCTCGAGCCTGAGGACCACCTGGGTGAGCGCGAGCTCGCTGGCGTAGACGACCTTCCCCACCTTCCTAAGCTCAGCCCACTCGTTGGCGTAGACGTTCGCCTTCGAATTGTCCTTGGTCATCATGGCCCTCACTGTCGTGTCGAAAAGTGCCTTGCGCCTCTGGTCGAGCCTTATGCGGAGGTTCTCGAGCTCCTTGCGGTGGTATTCGATCTCCTTGATGGTGGAGGCTATCTTCGGCTTCAAACTGTCCTCTCTGCCGAAGCCGATGAACCGCAGGGGGGCGCGGACAGACAAGTACAACGCTTCATCGGGACCGCTCCATAATCACGGCCTAGGTCAACAAAACCGATACCATGTGGTTAGTTTCTTTCGAATGTTCCGTTTGGTCGGGTCTCTGCCGCTGAATTGGTCGGCGCGAGGGACCCTGGCGGTCTTGACAAGTGCGCATGCCCGGTGGACGAGCATGGCGAACAAGCCGAGATTGATGACGGAGTTCTGCAGAACGATATGGGAAAGGTCGACGACAGTCTGTCCCGGGAGGCTGTCGAGGGTCGGGGCTCCCGTGGAAACCAGACGCCGCCGGGTCGCCGACTCTGTGATAGGCTTATTTCGGATCGGAAGACGGCGCCGGTCAGGTGGTAAGGGGTGCTCGCGTTCCCGAATGCATACGTGAGCACGGACGAGCCTCCCAGGAGATCGAGGGTCAGGACAGCGCTCTGCGTGGCCGCCATGGTCGGGGTCGGATATCTCGGCCTTGTGATCCTAGGGCTGAGTCTGTTTTCGACTCGATACAGCCCGATAACCCAGGTCGCCAGCGACTACGGTGTCGGCACCTATGCCCTCGCCATGAACTCCGGCTTCTTCCTCGCGGGGGTAGGAGTGATTTCTCTGGGTTGGGCCGCCTTCAGCTCGGCTGACAGGAGGTCGCAAAGGATCGGTTCGGTCCTGCTCTTCCCGGCGGGCCTCGCGCTCGTCGTGAACGCGTTCAACCCTACTGATATCGAAGGTGCCGTGAGGACGCTGCACGGCACCATACACGGGTTCGGGGGAGCGGTCTTCTTCTTCACGGCGCCCGCCGCACTGCTTCTGGTAACATACGGGCTCGGACGCAGAGGCTTCTTCGTCAGTCTCCTGGCCTTCGCGGTGGCGGTGGTTCTTCTCGCCCTGGACACGCCGCTCTCTCTGAACGCGGCCGGTCTGGCGGAGCGGGTCGCGATACTTGTGATCTTCACCTCGGCCATTTTGACTTCGGTCAGGATCCTGCGAAGGACCTAGGGCCGCCTAGGGGTATCAGAAAACAAAGGAGTGAGGGTCCTCTAGTAGGAGGTGCCCTCAGATGATGTAGCCTCGGCGGACGGAAGGGTTGCCGGGATTTCTGGGAACTTCTCGCGCATGCGAGTCTCCGCCACGGCGGAGGCCTCTGCAAGGATCTTCTCTGCGTCCTCGTTGGCCGCTTCAAAGTTCAGCGAGTACCCACCGACAGTCCCTGCGTCTACCAGGATGCTACTTAGCAGTCCAGAGATCTCACCGATCTCGCTCTCCGCCTCCGGCAGCACGCCCACCAAGCCTTGCTTGACGTTGCGTATCACTGCCATCGCCGGGGTCAGGGTGACGACGATGTCGCCCAGTTCCGTGATCGTGTTGAGTCTGAGCACTATCTGTTCTAGGGCCAGTTTCGCTTGCGTGACCATCTTGTTCATCTTTCTGATCTCGGCAAGCTCGTTGGCGAAGACAGACGCGTGCTGTGTGTCGTGTTTCTGTAGAGAGCTTACGACCTTTGCGAAGATCGAGTTATCCCTCTCTCTGAGTTTGGTCGATGTGGAGTCGAGTTTTGCGACTTGGACTTGGATTTGTCGGACTGCGAGGTCGAGTCTCGGCTTCAGGGGTCCGGGGTTCTTTACTGAATCCCTTACCCGGTTGCCGATGCTCTGGCTGTTTTGCTTTTCCCATTTACCTGCAAACGCACTCATTGTAGGTGAGCATGATACTTGATTTGATACCTTAGTGGAGAGATGTAGAATTATCTTCACCTTTCAGTTAAATATTCATTTTCGAGGCGGGCCTTTCTTCTTTCTCGGCCGGTCGATGAAGGCGATGACGGTGTGGATCTGATCAATTTTTCTTTGGTTCAGGACGTGGGGGTATACGTGAACGAGGAATCGCCGTTGGCTGTTCAGGCGTTGGATCAACAGTATGTGTCCTCCCTTCGAAGCGTTTTCGATGTATGAATGTATGTTCCGCGCGCGCAAGAACCTGTGGATAAGCTCCAACGGTCTCCGTTCGTACTGCGCGATGTTGACGAAGCTGATTCTTTCGGGTTTCCTCCTGCCCGCCCTCCACCTTGTCGCGATGCCCGCGCTTCCTTCTGTATCGAACCATGCGGCGACCTCCTTCCAAGTAAGTTTCCTGGGGGCGGCCAGTCTTCTTGGTCGAAGGCCTGCTGGCAACACCAATCTGTTCGGAGAAACTAATTAACACCCCAGGTAGGGTTTCGCTAGTCTTTAGAACGACGGAAGTTTGCTCAGGTACTGCCCATGGTTGCCGTAGCCGTGATCTCGGACGTACATGCCAACCTGGAAGCACTCGAGGCTGTGCTGGAGGAGGTTGGAGGGATGGAGCTCTACTGCCTGGGGGACCTCGTCGACTACGGAGCGGAGCCCAACGAGGTCATAGAGGAGCTGCGGCTCAGGGGAACGAAGTGCGTCCTCGGCAACCACGACGTGGCTGCGATAACCGGGGACACCTCGCAGTTCAATGCGAGGGCCGCCATGTCCTCCCAATGGACGGGGCGCAGGCTGACCGGGGACAGCATCGGTTTCATCGAGGGGCTCCCGAGCGAGCTGCGGCTCACCCTCGGCGAGGTCGGCGTTTATTTCACCCACGGGAGCCCGGACGACAGGCTGTGGGAGTACGTCGACCCTCGGACCCACACGGACCTGTTCGGCTACTACCTGGACAAGGTGGACGCCCAGGTGATCGGCCTGGGCCACACGCACGTCCCCTACGTTTGGAGGGAGGCAGGCAGGGCCGTGTTCAACCCCGGGTCGGTCGGGCAGCCGAGGGACGGAGACAGGAGGGCGGCCTATGCTCTGTTGTCCGCCGAAGGGGGCGAGGTCGAGGTCGAGATCCGCAGGGTCGAGTACGACTACGCGAAGGCCGCCGGGAAGATCAGGGGGGCGGGGCTCCCGGAGCGGTTCGCTGTCAGACTGGAGGAGGGAACCTAAAATAATCCCCTCCCTGACGCACTGACGGCAAGAGTGGTTTGAAAATTAGCCCGACGTCCTAGAAAGCCCCGAACCCTCAGCCAAGACTACGACTGGAAGAAGCTGGAAGCCAAGGTCAGGAGGTTCTATGGTTCTCCCTCGGTCAGGCGCCAGATAGCGAAGGCGGTCGCCGGGAGCAAGCCCGTGGGGTATGTCGAGGGCCCCCCGACGCTGAACAACCAGCCGCACGTCGGCCATGTGAGGGGGAGGATGATGAAGGACCTGTGGTACAGGTACAGGACCCTCGAGGGGGAGAACATAGTGTTCAGGGGGGGATGGGACACGCAGGGCCTTCCGGTGGAGCTTCAGGCGGAGAAGGAGCTGGGCCTCTCCGGGAACAAGTGGGAGGACCTCCAGAAGGTGGGGGTCGACAAGCTCGTCGCCGAGTGCAAGCTGATCATCGGGAAGTACAAGCGGGACTGGGAGGAGGCGGACGACCTCCTCGGCCTGATGATCGACCACGACAGGGCCTACATGACGTACAGGGACGATTACATCGAAAGGGAGTGGACGTACCTCGAGACAGCGTGGAAGAAGGGTCTCCTCGGTGAGGGGTTCAAGGTGGTCCCCTACTGCCCGGAGTGCCAGACGGCCCTCAGTGCGGGGGAGGTGTCGCTCGGAGGGTACGAGAAGCTCGAGGACCCGAGCCTCTACTACAAGGCCAGGACCGAGGGCGGTTCGTACCTCGTCCTCTGGACAACGATGCCGTTCACGGTGGTCACAGACGAGCTGGTGGGGGTCAAGCCTGACTCGGACTACGAGTATGTCGCCGTCGGGGACGAGGTCTGGGTAGTCCAGGCCGGGAGGAAGGAGGCGCTTGCGAAGGAGCTCGGGGTCCAGTTCGGGGAGGTGAAGAAGCGGGTCAAGGGGAAGGAACTGGAGGGGCTGAAGTACGAGCACCCCCTGCTCGACCTGATACCCGGGCTCCAGAAGCCGGAGTTCGAGGGGAAGGTCCACCGTGTGGTGGCCGAAGACTACGTCGACGTCACCACGGGGACGGGCCTCGTCCACATGTCCCCGGCCAACGGGGAGGAGGACTTCGCTGTGGCCACGAGGCGCGGCCTCCCTGTGTTCGCGCCCTTCGACGACAGGGTGAGGTTCACAGCCGAGGCGGGGAAGTTCGCGGGCCTGTTCGCCAGGGACGCGGACGCTGTGGTGGTTGAAGCGCTCAGGGGGAGGGGGGCCCTGGTGAGCGAGGGGAAGTTAGTCCACGACTATCCCATATGCTGGAGGTCAGACGACAGGCTCGTGTGGCTCGCCCGCCGGGAGTACTTCTACTGGGTCGACAAGATACGGCGTGACGTCGTGAAGGCGGCGGAGAAGGTCGAATATTTCTTCGACGGGCCGAGGAACAGGTTCCTGGCAGGGCTGGCAGAGTCCCCTCCATGGTGCGTGACGAGGGAGAGGATCTGGGGGACACCGCTCCCGATATGGTCCTGCGAGAAGTGCGGGGAGAAGACAGGGGCTTTCTCCAGGAAGGCCATAGTCGCCCGGGCGCTGGAGCTCCCGGACGGGCCGAAATTCGAGCTCCACAGGCCGTGGATGGACAGGGTGGTCCTGAAGTGCGAGAAGTGCGGGGGGAGGGCCCTAAGGGAGCCCTTCGTCCTCGACACCTGGCACAACAGCGGGTCAGCGCCTTACTCGTCGTTCACCGACAAGGAGTACGATAGTCTCGTGCCCGTGGGGTTCCTGACGGAGGGGATCGACCAGACGAGGGGGTGGGCGTACACACTGCTGCTGCTCAACGTGATACGCAACGGAAGGCCCATCGCCCCGTACAGGATGTTCCTCTTCCAGGGCCACGTGCTAGACGAGAAAGGGCAGAAGATGAGCAAGAGCCTTGGGAACGGGATGGAGGGGCTCGACCTCCTTCGGAACAACTCCGTGGACGTCGCCAGGTTCTACGTGCTGGCGAAGGCGTCCCCTGAAGATTCCATCAACTTCGACCTGAAGGAGATGTCAGGGAGGGCATACCAGGTGTTGAATACTCTCTACCACCTTCACCTCTACCTCCAGCAGAACGGGGCCGTCGACGGGTACAAACCCAGGGGCAACACTGTCGCCTGGGCGTCGAAGAGGAAGCTCCTCACCCTGGTGGACAGGTGGATGCTCCAGAAGCTGGCTGCCGCCGAGAGGGCGGCGGTCGAGGGGTACGGATCCGGGAAGTTCAACGAGGCAGCGAAGGCGCTGGAGGAGCTAGTGATCACGCATCTGAGCCAGACGTACGTCAGGCTGGTCAGGAGCGAGCTCTGGAAGGACGACCCGAAGGAGAGGCAGAGGCGGCTGGCGATATACGCGGTCCTGGGGCATGCGCTGAAGTCCGCCGACGAGCTGCTCCACCCGGTGGCTCCCTTCGCCACGGAGTTCCTCTATCAGGAGGTCTTCGCTGTGAGGAAGTGGGGGGCACCGCTTCTCGCGAGGGGATGGAGGAAGGAAAGGGGGGGAGGTTCACCCGCGGCAGAGGCGGCGGTGGACTTTGCTCTTCTGGCCGAGGAGGCGTGCAACTCGGCGAGGACGAGGGCGAAGCTGAAGCGGAGGTGGCCCCTGCGTTCGGCGGAGGTACTTGTCCAGCCTTCCACGTTGGAGGTGGCAAGGAGGGCGAGGGGGACGATCTCGCTGCTCTGCAACGTCAAGAGGGTAGAGGCCTCGTCGGCGGCTTCGAAGTTCCCGGCGACATTCGCGCTCAGGCCCAACACGTCGAGGATAGGGGCGCTTTTCAAAGAGAGGACGAGGGATGTGCTGGGCGCTCTGAGGCCTCTGGAGGGAGGGGAGGCGCTCCGGGCTTACTGGCGCGGGATGCCTTTGAAGGCAGGGACGGCCGAAGTCCCCCTGTCGGCTTTAGAGCTCGTGACCACGCCTCGCGAAGGCTATGAGGTCGCGGAGAAGTCAGGCGTCTTCGTCGCCATAGGGAAGGAGAGGGACAGCAGGCTCGTCGCCGAGGGCCTTGTGAGGGACCTTGCCAGGCGGCTCCAGGCGCTCAGGAAGGAGAAGGGGTTCGTGCCGACGGCGATGCTGAGGTCCGCGGGGGTCGCGGGCCTCGAAGAGGAGGACCTCGCGCTTGTGGCCCCGCTGGCAGAACAGATGGCTTACCTCGTCAGGGTGAGGCAGGTGCATCTGAGCAAGGAGAAGCCGGTACAGAAGGGGTGGTCCGAGGCGGAGCTCGACGGGAAGCCGGTCTATCTGAAGGTCGGCTAGACGGGGACCACGGACTCTTCTTCCTTCTTTATCCAGGCGAAATTGACGCTCAGCCAGTACCGGAGGAGGAAGGCGGCGCCTATGCCGATAAGGTTCGACAGCGCGTAGGGTATCCCCAGGTAGGTGGTGGCTGCGAAGAGGATCGCCAGGTTAGCCACCAGCCCGATTATCATCAGACCGTTGAACTTCAGGAGCCTGGTGACTATGTGCCCGTGGCGCCTGTCATGGAACGTCCAGAAGTCGTTGAGGACGAAGTTCGAGATGATAGAGATCTCGATCGATATGGCGTCGGCGTAGACGTAGTAGAAGCCCTCGAAGACAAGCCCCAGCAGAATGCCTTCGTTGACGATGACCCCCACAAGGCCGACGACGTTGAACTTGATGAAATGCCGCCAATAGTGGAGGGTGAGGATCCCGTGAAGGTCCAATTATTCGGAGCCGCCGATTTGCCCTATTTTAACGGGTTCGCGTTTCGGCGTAGTCTGACAACGAAGATTGGTACGCGGCGAGCGGCCTGGCGGAGAACCCCATCCTCCTCAGGTCCTGGGCGAACTCTGCGGCGAAGCCGTGTACGGTGTACACTACCTCCGGTGACACCGCCTGCACCAGCTTGACCAGCTCCTGGTAGTCGCAGTGGTCGCTAAGGGGGAACGAGTAGTCGGCCCCCATGGTGTACCTGTACCCCGAGCCCAGGGCCCAGCCGCTGAAGGCAACCAAGACTGCCCCGTACTCTTTCTTCAGGTGGGCCATCAGCCTGCTCCGCCCGCTCGACATCGGGCTCACCATCACCCAGGGCCCGCGGGGGAGCCTCTCGTGTTTCTTCGAGGGGTCGTAGGTGGGCCCGGGCTTCAATTGGACCCCGTGCTCCACGTGGATCTTGTTCATGGCGGCCACGCTTTCGTGATAGATGATAGGCTCCCAGCTCGAGAAGAAGTAGGAGAGGAGCTGAGCCTTGCCGAGGGGGTATCCCATCAGGACCACGGGGGTCCCGCGGTCGAAGGCCGAAGCGATGAGCGCGTTGACGTCCTTCACCAGCTTGGCCGTCGAAGGGAAGACGTACTCAGGGCTGCCATAGGTCGTCTCCATCACGAGTATCCTGGCCTGGCGGGTGCGGCACTTGCCGAGGAAGGCCCTCGCCCTCCCCGACGCGTCCCCGGTGTAGTAGACCTCGTCTTCTATCCTGATGGCGCGGGAGCCGAGGATGTGCCCCGAGTCGAGGAGCTCGACGCCTTCGACGGCCTCCATCGGGTCCCCCAGCTCGTAGCCGCGGGCGCGCGCCAGTTCGCATGTGACCGGAGACGCGATGATGCGCTCGCTCTTCGAGGGACTGTGCATGTGGTCGATGTGCGCGTGGGAGACGAATGTGTAATCGGCGCGGACGTGGGAGTGCGGGTCGAGGGCGTATCGCTTCTGCCCCAGCTCGACCTGGATGCCGCCGTTGGCGGTGACGGATGCGCCCCCCAAGATGAGGGCCAGTTTCCTGCGGGCACTTTTAAGCACTCGACACGCGATACGCTTTCCATCCGTTCGCTTCGAGGCTCGCTTCGAAGCTCATAGTGGGGAACACCCGGAGGCTGCCTGTCTTCGACCATGTTCCTTTCGCAGGGTCGTACTCCTCGAGGGGGGTGCTTAGGCGCTTGGACAGCTCGGCCGCCCTCGGCTGGAAGCTCACCGTGAATCGAATTTGCGAGGCCAGCGAGGTACCCAGGCATATCACCTGGCCGGGGCCGTGGAAGGACAGCCCGTAGACGCCTTTCAACGGGACATCGAGCCTCATTGCCTTCGCGAATTTCGAGCCGGACTTATCTATTCTCCCCCCCACGTAGAAGACCTGGGCCTTCCCGGATCCCCGTCCTAGGAAGACAGACAGGGGTTCTCCTGCCCACAAATCCGAAACCAGGAGCCAGCCCAGGCCCGACGACGCGGCCGGGGAGAAGGTGGGTTTGTCCGTGCCGCCGGAGAGGCCCAGCTCTCCCACGAGCATTGCCTCGACGAACCTGGCTGCTGCCACGGGGTCTGACCCATCGCCGTGGTCGATGGAGCCGTCGACGTCCACCCACATTGGGAATTCGCCCGGCGAACCCCCCAGCTTCAGAGCGTCGTCCACGACGAGGCGGGACACCCTGGCCAGCGCCAGGCTGCCGATCCCCCCGAGTCCTCCTCTGTAGCACAAAATCGCATGTGCGAGCGCGGCGCGGGTCCAGAGGCCGCCCAGCTGCCCTTCCCCATAGGAGCCGTTGAAGTACACCTGGTTGGTGGTCGGAACGCACCTCGGGCCGTAGCGGGTGTCGAAGTCCTTCTCGAGGAGCCTGTGGGCACAGGCCTGCTCTGCGGAGGCCATGAATTGGTGCCTGTAGGCGGCGACGGCCATGTCAACCGTCTCGTCGTTCCTGAGCCGGCCGGAAGAGTCCCTGCATAGTGAAATGAAGCCTCTTTCGTCGAGCAGTTTCTTCCTGACGTGCTCCGATATCATCGCAGAGCGCTCGCGGAACTTTCCAGAGTCCTCGGTCTTCGACATCATACGTGCGACTCCGGAGGCGCCGTCGAGGGCCTCGGCGGCGGCGAGCGATACCTCGGGGATCTCCCCCGTCGGATACCCGCGCCCCAGGTTTCTTCGCCAGCCCTGGGGGAGGCTCGGGTCCGTCTGGACGCCGAAATCCTTCGAAACGGCCATGAGAGAGCCGGCGAGCTTTTTGATTGACGGGTAGGTTGCTCTGGCCAGCTTCTTGTCCTGGGAGGACGCGAGGTAGGCGCAGGCCGCTTGGAGGAAGACAGCAGTTTCAAGGACCCCTGGCTTCGAAGGATCCAGAGAATGTGGAAGGGAGCCGTCCTTGCGGATGAGGTCCCTGGTGCGGGAGATGGTCTGCCATGCGAGCTGGGGGTCGACGTAGGCGAGGGCCCTCAACGCCTCGTAACTGTCAAGGGAGTCGTCGGCGTAGGCCCCTCCAGGTATCGCTGCCAGTGCCCACGCCGCTGCCTCTGACACGGTGGCTTCGGAGCACGCGATGGTAGGGCCTGGGGCGGTGACCCGCCTTTCTCCCGCTTGCAGGCGGCGGAAGTCGGACAGCACGTCCTCGAGTTTCTCCGGGTTGTAAAGGGAAGCGAAGCTGAACTCCCTCGACTCCCCGACAGCCAACTCCAGTTCGTGCATGGCGAGGACTAGCACCTGTCCTGACATGCCGGCGGTCGCTTCAGGGAGCTCACCGGTGGAGAGTATCTCCGAGGCCCTGGTGCGGCTGGTCGTCATGTAGAACTTCGACGGAGACGGGACAGCACCCGCCACTCTGGCCGACGGCGGGTCGGAGACTTCGTCCATGGCGACATGGCTCTCCCTGTTGAATGCGTTGACCCCGAGGGAGCCCCAGCCGGTCGAGGAGCCAGCGAAGTGTGCCGCCGTCGGGTCGAGGAGCTCGATTATTCGCAGTCTGATGGGGACCTGGCCTACGTTCCTGGCCTTGATCTTCCTGATCAGCCCAACCGACCTGCCTGCGTAGAACTCGACAGACTGGGACACCTCGACGTCGAACACCCTGCCGGCGAACCCCACGTGTCGGGGGCTCACCCTGACCCCCCAGTCAGGCCTCTGCGCGTGCACGACTATGCCCGCCTGGACCTTGTAGAACCACACCTGCTCTCTACCGAACAGGGCCCGCTTCTCCTTAAGGGACTCCAGGGCCCGGACGGCTCCGTCGGGGTCGACGGCGAGCCTGCACCCCTGTGCCTGCAGAAAGATGGAGCGCTTCAGGTCAGAAGATCTGAACCCCTGAGCCTTCGCAGGCAGGGACACAGCTGTCGCTGTCATCTGTCAGGGTTGGGAGTAAGACCGCATAATATCTGAAGGATTCAAGGAACTTGAGCTAGAGCAGTTCTTCCGTTAACCTCGCCTGACTCGTTTCCAGCGCGGGCCGCCGGGCGTATCCTCGACCGCGATCCCCGCCGCCAGGAGCCGGTCCCTTAGCTTGTCGGACTCGGCGAAGTCCCTCCGCCGCCTTGCATCTTCCCTCAGCTCTACGAGGTTTGCCAGCTCCGGGGGGAGCTTGTCTTCGCCGAACTCGAGCACCCAGAGGACAGAGTTCGCCTTTTCCAGGGCCTCGAGGATCTTCGACGCGCCTGCCCTGCCGACTGAGCTCGCATCGATCATCGTGTTGACTTCCTTTACGAATGTGAACAGGGCTGCGAGGGCCTTCGGAGTGTTGAGGTCGTCGTCCATGGCTGTTTCGAAGTCCGCGAGGAACGACCTTCCCGCGTCTGGGCCCTTCCTGCCCTCTCCCTCGATGGACCTCAGCCTTGCTATGAGCTCCTGAAGGCGCGCTCTCTGGGAACGGGCCTGCCCGAGCGCTCTGTCGGTCAGGTCCACGGGGTCCCTGTACTTCGAGGATATCAGGAACAGGCGGATGGTCATCGGCTCCCACCCCTGCTCCATGAGCTCCCGGAGGTTCACCATGTTCCCGGCGGACTTGTGCATCTCCTCCCCCCTGATGTTGAGGAGATCAGAGTGCAGCCAGTAGTTCACGAACTTCTTTCCCGTGGCCGCCTCGGACTGGGCGATCTCGTTCTCGTGGTGGGGGAACTTCAGGTCCATCCCTCCGGTGTGTATGTCGAACGAATCCCCGAGATACTTCATCGCCATGGCGGAGCATTCGATGCTCCAACCGGGGCGCCCCTTGCCCAGCTCAGTCTCCCAGTATACGTCCCCGTCGTCGGGGTCCCAGGCCTTCCAGAGCGCGAAGTCGGAAGCGGCTTTCTTCTCTTCGTAGTGGTCCTGCGACACCCTCCCCGCTTTCTTCTCGGCTCCGAGCTTCACCCCTGACAGCGCGCCGTAGTTCTTGAACTTCGACAGGTCGAAGTAGACGGAGCCGTCCTCGGCCCTGTACGCGTACCCCTTGGCGGTCAGCTTCTTGACCAGGGCCACCATTTCGCCGATGTTGTCGGTCGCCCGCGGATACAACTCCGCCGGCTCTACGCCGAGGCTCGCCAGGTCCTCCATGAACGCCTTCTCGTAGAACGCCGTCAGCTCAGCGCGCGATTTCTTGGACTCCTTGATCCCGCGGATTATCCTGTCCTCGACGTCGGTGATGTTCTTGACCTGGAAGACCCTGTACCCTTTGAACTTCAGGTAACGCCGCAGGATGTCCTCGAATACGAATGTCCTGAAGTTCCCGATGTGGGCGTAGTTCCACACCGTGGGTCCGCAGGTGTACATCCTGACCTCCCCCTTCTTGATGGGCTCGAACTTCTGGAGCTTCCTGCCAAGGCTGTTGTAGAGCTTCAGCATGAGGGCGACTCAGCAGTCGTTGGGTTCAAATAAAAAGGAGCGGGAGAGAAAATCCTACTTGGTCAGCTTGCCGATCCTGAAGATCTGCTTGCCACAGGAGGCACAGATGCCCTTTATGGCGAAGCGGCCGTTCTTCAGTTTGATTTGCTTGGGATTCTTTATCTCCCGGTTCTTCTTTTTCTCGTAGACGCAGTATCCTGTTACCACTGCGAGTTTCCTCGGCCCCAATTCGCCATATTTGCTATATAAACCCTCTTAACGGGGCTCAAATTGGGGTTTTTTTCAGCCGAATGTTGATTTGAAGGCGATTCAGGATTCCAATGGCTAGGCTCCGAGGTGGAGCGCCCTCTGATTCTTCAGGAATCGGCAGCGATTGAATGGCTCTACCGTCTTCAATTACTCAGATTCCAAATTGAAGGAAGCGCAACGAAGACCTTCAAGCAAAATCTCTTTGCTAACCTGCCAATTCGGCTGGGAATCGCAAGATTCTTGCTTCGTTGCCTGTCCGCAATCCTTCCGAATCACGGTGTTTTTCAGGAAGCGGGGTTCGTCACTGGGCACTTGGGTAAGGGCCTAGCTCCAAGACAGGGTCACAGAATTTCCCTCATACCTACCATCTTCAGCATGGGGATCTTCCTTGCACTTCAAATACTTCTCCTGTCTCCAGGAGACTTCGATCTAGGTTGCGGGCCATAGAGCTGCGCGCCAGGGACGGAGTCGACAAACTGGAATTCGTTGAAGATGCACCAAAGCCCGTTCCTGGTCGGGGCGAGGTGCTGGTGAGAGTCTATGCGACCAGTGTCAGCCCGACTGAACTTGGCTGGTACTCGTCAATGAATTGGTCGAACGAGGACGGAACTCCCCGCGCATTCCCGATCGTTCCGGGTCACGATTTTTCCGGCGTCGTTGCGGAGATCGGGGAAGGCGTTGAGGGAATCAACACGGGAGAAGCGAAATACGGACTCCTGAGCTTTTATCGAAACGGCGCCGAAGCAGATTACGTCATCGCCCTTCCAAGAGAGATCGCTCCAAAACCCAGATCCCTGGGTCACCTTGAAGCCGCCGCGGTCCCTCTTTCTGGCCTTACCGCGTGGCAGGCCTTGTTTGATCACGCAAATCTGACCAGCGGACAGTCCATCCTGATACTGGGCGCTTCAGGAGGTGTGGGTAGTTTTGCAGTTCAATTTGCAAGCTGGTCAGGCGCAGAGGTGATAGCAGCGACTTCAAAGCAGAACAATAGAGAATTTCTATTGAACCTCGGAGCAAAGGAAGTTACGGGCTACTCTTCATTTCAGCATTTCTCGAAGAAGGTCGATGTGGTTTTGGATCTGGTGGGAGGGGACGTCCAGAACAGCTCCTGGTCAACCATTCGGGCTGGCGGGATTTTCGTTTCCACAGTGGGAGGACCTCTGCCGCAGGAGAAGGCTGCCGCCGCAGGCGCAAAGGGACTATTCTTCATCGTCACTCCAAATGGGAAAGAGCTCGCAAAGATTGCAGAATTGATCGACTCGGGAAAGGTAGTTTCACAGATTCAGAAAGTACTCCCTCTGAAGGACGCAAAGGCTGCTTTCGAAGAGGGATTGAGCGGCCACAACAGGGGAAAAACGGTCTTACAGGTTTCCAGCTGAATTGTATCTCTGGTGTTTTTAGTATCGGTGTTGACCCAAAATCATGATGCAGCCATTATTCAAAACGAGTGAACCCAGGGCTCTCGATAGCTCGCAGGAAGGGTCCCTCGTCGTCGCTCTCGCCGATTTGTTACCTAAAGACCCAGATTCTCACGTCCCATCGAATAGGTCTGAAACTACTCGCACCGGTTCCCGCACGTCCGAATAAATTATAGACCGACAGAAATGGGCTTCAGCACTTGCTGAGCTCCGCCCAAAGGACGAAGGCCCTGGGTTCACTCATTTTCGCCAGGGTCATCTACGCTGTGAACTGGGTCAACGTCGGGGCCATATTCTATCTGATGGGGAGCGACCTTGGCGTAGGCATCTCCGGCCTCGGCACGGTGACGGCGACGTTCTATCTCGGGCTGGGGGTGATGCAGCTCCCCGGCGGCCTGCTCGCTGCAAAATGGGGACCCAAGCGCGTAGTGGTTATCGGGATCTTCCTGTCGTCGCTGTCGGTCCTTGGGACTTCGGTGTCGACGTCCTTGGCGGAGGTGGCGGTCCTGAGGTTCCTCGTGGGTTGGGGCATGGCATTCGTGTTCGCGCCTGCGGTCATAATGGTCTCGGGCCTCCTACGGGGAGGGAAGTCAGGGATGGGGGTGGGGCTGCTCAATTCCGCCTTCGACGTCGGAGGGATGCTCGGGATATTCGGATGGGTGGTCATCGCCACGGTCACAGGTTGGAGGCCGAGCCTTATGCTCAGCGGGGGGATGGGGGTCCTCACCGGACTCCTCGTCGCTGTATTCACTCCGAGCGACAGGGACGGCGCGCTACCTAGGGTGGACCGAAGCTCGTTGCGCACCGTGATCTTCGACAAACAGCTGGTACTGCTGGGCCTTGGGACCATGGGGTTCGGCATCATCTACACCGAGGTCTCGGGATTCATGACCCTGTACGGCGTGAACTTCCTCGGTGCGTCAGGGATCGTCTCCAGCCTGGTGGCCTCTCTGCTCACCGTGGTGCCCATCTTCACGGCGCTCTGGGGGGGCCGGGCCTTTGACTTCGCGTCGAGGCACAGGACGATAATGGTACTCTCGATGCTCGGGAGCGCGGGCGCACTTGCGCTCACAGCGTACCCCTCCCTCGCGGCGGCCGCGGTGAGTTCGGCGCTTGGAGGGATAATCATAGGGGTCGGGTACACCTTCGCGTTCGCAGGGGCCCGGGAGCTCAACAGGGCAGGGAAAGAGTACGAGAGCCTGGCTGTGGCATGGGTGAACAGCATCTCATTGACGGGGTCGGTCTTCCCCTCGATCTTCTTCTCGTATGTCGCCGAAAGCTTCGGCTACGGGGACGCCTGGCTATGGAGCGGCCTGCTGACCCTCGCGTTCGTGGTGCCCTTTGTGCTAATGGTGGAGAAGTGGCGGCGCTAGAGGGGCGTTGCGATTATTTCGTCCCCCTTCTTCACGCTGACCTCCAGGCCGGCCAGGCCTATCTCCTTGATCTCGGGGACCGGAATGCCGAGCTCCTCTATCTTTGACCTGTGGCGTGTGATTGCCTTCATCCATGCTTCCGACCTGTCCTCCACCTTGGGGACGCCGAGACCTGACTTCGCGGCTATCTCTTCGAGCTTCTGGTCGTACTCGAAGAAGTCCCCGGGGAGCTTCCAGAAGTCGTTCATGGGCTTGAAAAGGAGCGGGGACAGATAGATGAATCCATGCTTCAGCTGGCGGGAGATCATCGACTTTTCTTCTTTGGACATCCGCTCGGCCAGCCGCTCGAGCATCGCCAAAGTCCCCGTAAGTTGGCGCGACTCGTCCCTGGTTATGTTCTTGAACGCGCCGGCGTAGACTTTGTTGGTCGAGCGCTCCCCCACCTCCTTGAATATCAGCTGGGCCCCAATTTCCGCGAAAAAGAAGCTGGAGAATATCAGCTCGAGGGGGTATTTCCCCCAGGCCTGGTTGAAGGCGCTCCAATAGCGGGCGCCGTTGTCGTAGAGTGCCATTATGTTGGCGTGCGCTTTCTCTTCGAGGGTTGTCTTGGGCTTGAACTTGTATGGGAAGTTGGGGCACACGCGCGAGCACGCCCTCCTGCAGACCTCGTCGTGCCTGCACTCGTCGAATGCCACCGCCGAGAGGAACTTCTTGGTGGGGTCCTCGAAGTTGTGCGTCGCGGCCTGGACCGCGGCCGAGCCGAAGGCCCCTATGCCCGACTTCTCGAAGAGGGCGAGTTTTGAGAGCCAGTATGCCTGGGCGACGGCCTCGTCCGAGGAGAAGTTCTTGGCGTCGCACGCCTCCCAGGGCAGGTCCACGGGGCTCCAGTTCTGGGGGAACCAGAGCTCGTAGGTCCTGAGGAGCGTCTCCGACACCACGTCCCAGTTTCCGGGGAAGACGTTGCCGGGGTCTTTCTCTTCCAATCAGGGCGCCTCTGAATCCTTCGGACTCTCCATCTCTATTAAAGCAGTCGCCAATCGAGTCAGCTGGTGGTAGAAGTCTGGGAGACGACGACTATCGTCGCCCGCATCGTGGCGGGGTGGATCGAGCAGTAGTAGTGGTATGTGCCCGCGGCGGTGAACGAGTAGGTGAACGTGTCGCCGTGGGAGAGGACGGAGGAGCTGGCGATGGCCACGCTCGAGGAGCACACCTGCCCCCCGCCCACGGGGCAGACCACCACGGTGTGGGGTATCGTGTCCTGGTTCGTCCACATGACCGTGCCGTTGACCCCTAGGATGACTGTGATGTTGACCGGCGCGAAGTTGTTCACCGCGGCGTTGGAGGGCATGACAACCGACGCCTCCCCTGCTGTCGTGGACACCGAGTTGGTGATCTGAGGCTGAAGCTTGAAGATGAAGACACCGGCGAGGGCGGCGGCAAGGACCAGGCCGACCAGCCCGAGTCCCAGGATCATTCCGCGCGGCGGCCCGTAGTTCTCTTCTGTCTCCAATGGTCTCACCCGAGGGACGCCAGCATGGCGATCAGCAGTGCGGACAGGAACATTATGGGGATGAGCGAGAAGAGCCTGAGCGAGCCCGGCTCGTCCTTCAGCTGCATGTAGAACAGGACCACCGCCACCGCCTGGCTGGTGGCGAGGACCGTCGCCACCACTGCGACCGTGGCATAAACGTGGATCATGTAGAATGTCTCGACTTCTGCCAGGACGGCGACGACCATGTAGGCCCAGACTCCGAGCGCGACGGAAGTTCTCATGCCAAAGCCTTCTAGAGAAGGTAGAAGAGGGGGAAGACGAAGCACCATACGATGTCCACGAAGGCCCAGTAGAGCCCGAAGTTCTCGATGGCCTCGTGCGACTCTTTGGTGTAGGCCCCTCCTGTTGTTTTCTTCATCAGGTAGACCATCATGAGCAGGCCGGCAGTCACGTGGGCCCCGTGGAGGCCGACTATGACGTAGTAGGCGCTGGCGGCGAGGGACATCGTGGGGGAGCCGAGGATGAAGCCGCTCCCTCCGAGGTTTGTCCACTCCGAGACTTTGATCCCCATGAACACCGAGCCGAGCACGAAAGTCGCGGCCAGCCAGGTCAGCATTCGCCTCTGGTCCCCGCTCCTGATCGCCTGGATCGCCAGGAACATTGTGAGCCCGCTGGTGACAAGGATGAGGGTGTTGACCGTCCCCAGAGGGATGTCATGGACGGAACCGGCCAGGGGCCAGGATGGAGCCGCGGCGCGGATGAAGATGTAGGCGCCAAGGAAGCTGCCGAAGAGCACTACCTCGGACGAGAGGAAGACCCACATTCCCAGCTTCAGCTTCGGCACCGCCGAGAACGGCCACCTGTCCCCCTCCTCCTCCGGCGGGACGACGAATTTGTCGTGGAGGTCGTCCTTGGCCCAGCCCCAGAAGGAGTAGACTACGACGAGGCCCCCCACCACCATGAGCCCGAGGCCGGTGAACGCGGGCCAGAAGGCGGCCCCCGCGAGGAAGACCATGGCACCCAAGGAGAGCTCGAGGGGGCGCGAGCTGAGGTGAGCGTGATGAGCGTCGGGACCGGCAGCGGCGGGTGAGGCGTGGGTGTCAGCGGCTGTCGCGAGCTGGCCTATCCAGCCCCCGGAAGGCACTGAAGTGGAAGATTGGGATGCAGGGGACATGCCCTCGGCGTGGGAGGTCCACTCTAGGTCCGGGGAGCCCCAGGGGTTCGTCGGGGCGGTCGGTCCGCGGTACCACGTGTGGATGACGTTGTAGGCGAGGAGGATCTGGGCGAAGGCGAACACGAAGGCGCCGACGGACGCGAGGCCGTTGAGTACGGCCCAGTCCCCCACGTTGGGGTAGGTGAATATCCTCCTCGGCATGTCATAGAGGAGGTTCATCGGGAAGTAGAGCACGTTGAATCCGATGAAGGATATCACGAAGTGGAGCTGGCCGAGCTTCTCGTTGTACATCTTCCCGGTCATCTTCGGGAGCCAGTAGTAGATGCCGGCGATTATGCCGAATATGGCGGCGCCGACCATCACGTAGTGGAAGTGGGAGACGACGAAGTACGACCCCCTGAACACCCTGTCGAGGACGGGGGAAGACAGGAAGACCCCGGTGATGCCGCCGATGATGAACAGGACGACCCCGCCGAGGGCGAAGAGCATGGGGGTGGCGAACTTCACACGCCCCCTGATCAGAGACTCCACGAACGAGAGTGTGATGACGTCGAAGGGTATCGAAATGGCTATGGTCGCAACGCTGAACGCGCCCTGCAATGCGACGGGGATCCCGGTGAGGAACATGTGGTGCATCCACACCCCGAAGCTCAGCGGGATGACGACGAGGCCCGTGGCGACGAGGATGGCGTTCTTGGCGGCGAGCGGACGTCCGGTGAACTGGGGGAGTACGTTAGCGATTATGCCGAACCCGGGGAGGAGGACGATGTACACCTCCGGGTGGCCGAAGAACCAGAACAGGTTGTCCCAGAGGATCGAAGGCTGGATTCCCGTCGAAGTGAAGAAGGTGGTGCCAACGATCCTGTCGGCGGATTCGAGGGCGAAGGCGGCGATCAGCGTCGGGAAGGCGAAGAGCATGGCGATTATGGTGAAGAGCATGAACCAGGTGAACATGGGGAGCTTCGACAGGGTGAGGCCGGGGGCCCTGAGCCAGATTATCGAAGTCATGAAATTGACGCTGCCGAGGGTGACGGAGGCGGCGAGGAGGACCATCCCCAGGTAGGCCAGGGTGGGGCCGGTCCCCTGGGACAAGACGGCGAGGGGCTGGTAGGTGGTCCAGCCTGCGCTTGCCGAACCTCCGGGGACAAGGAAGCTGAGGACTGCGAGGACCCCGCCGGCGAGGTAGAGCCAGTAGCTCATCGCGTTGAGCCGAGGGAACGCCAGGTCCTTGGCCCCGATCTGAAGCGGGATGAAGTAGTTGCCCAGCCCGAGGGCTATGGGGGAGAGGAACCAGAATATCATTATGAGGCCGTGCATGGTCACGGCCTGGTCATAGTAGAAAGCGGAGAGGAAGTTATTGTTGGGGACTGAGAGCTGGACCCTCATCAGGAGCGCCAGGACAGCGCCTATGATTCCGAAGTAGCAAGAGGTGAAGAAGTAGAGGAGCCCTACGTCCTTGTGGTTGGTGGTGAACAGCCAGCGCTTCAGCCAGTCCTGGGCGTTCATGCGGCGCTCCCTCCCGTCCAGGAGGTCCAGGTGGCCTGGCTCACGACGGTGAGGTTGGCCCACATCTCGGCATGGCCGACCCCGCAGAGCTCGAAGCATCTGATCGCGTCCACGTAGAGGCACGAAGTGCCCGACGGATTGCAATTCACCGAGGCGACGTCGGGGGTGCTGGTGATGCTGACCGTCGGCACAAGGAACCACATCTGGTTGACCCTGCCGGGGACAGCGTCCTCCTTCTGGGCGAGCATTGTGATACCCATCGAATGGAAGACGTCGTGGGAGGTCAGGTTGAGTACGACGTCATATCCAGCCGGGACCGTGAGGTTCCCGGACTTCCCTGAATACAAGCCCTGGTAATAGGACTGGGCGCAGCTCATCCCGCCGGTCGGGTATGTGTAGTTCCACCCCCACTGGAACGCCTGGACGCACACCTGGACGCAGGGGTGGCCCGTGTTTGCCAGGCAGGTCGCGTTGTTCGGGATCTCGATGTTGCCGAAGCTCGCGAACGTCTGGTACTCCGCGACCGAGAGTACGGTCACGCTGATCATTACTGTCACGAGGACTATCTTCCACCCTTCGACCTTGTGCTCCGGCATCGGCGTCCTCTGCCCGCGGTCCCTGTATCTGACCATGAAGATGGCGAGCATCGTTATGACTATGATGGCGGCGCCTATGCCGAAGAGAAGATACCAGTTCAGGAGAAAGTCGAACGTAGCGGTTGTTGGAGGCACCGAAAGCAAACCCGAATACATTAGGTCTTGCAGTTTGTTCCTGCCCTGAATATCCGTTTAAAGCTTATGAAAACGCCGCTCGTTTTCAGAACTGTGGGCCTGAGGCCTGTTCTTTTGACTTGGAACACATAATTATCGTCCCCGACGAGGCGGCCCCGCTGGTGGGGTGGCGGAGCGGTTACGCGTGCGCCTGCAGTGACAAACCGTCAGTGAGCGCATTCACGTGGGTCCGAGAGCGATGCTCTCCCTCGCATCGCCGGGTCTCCCACCCCCACCTTGAATTCAGCGAGGTTCTCAGGAACTCGCTAGGCGTCCACCTTGTGCCAATGCCAAGGAGAGTGCCACTTGCTTCCTTCTCACTGAGAAGCCGACCCGTTGGGCATAGTGTTGAAGCGACAGTGTACGGACGTACAGGAGATAGATGTTCTTGTTTGCGTGGTACGTCTTGCCCTTAATCACCACCGCGCGGCCTCCTCGTTGCACCAACCGGGGGCCTGTAGTGAGAATCCCATTCGTCTTTAGTAGCCGCTTGGCAAACCGCAGCACTTCGAGATTGGCATTGGAGACACTTAGGCTGCGCCCACTGACCGAAGCCTCTGAATCGAAAAATCCCCTTAGGAATCCACTCGCGCATCGCCGACAATGTGAAATCACGCTCTTGAGCCGGGAAAAGGGCTGGCGTAGGAACCGATAGAGAAGGACGCTGGAGGCTTCCACACTCCACAGTAATTTCTTTTGCACCCATTTCGCGGTATGTCTACGACTTCCAATAGCTTTGGATACACACCTGTCAAATTCTTCTGCAAATTCCTTGTCAATGACTCGGAGTCTTATTCGATAGCTCCACTTTTGGACACTGATTGATCCATCCCCTTTTACTACACCCACCACATACGCAAGTTCAGGTGATGGGATTGGTTCGAATTCGTGGGTGGAACCGTAAGGTTGGTGCTTTCCGTTGACCCAATCCGAGATATGAGATTTCCTGAGTCGCACTCCTCGTTGTTGGAGAACTCTCTCGATTATTTGGCTGTACGTCAATTCCTTACGGCGAAGCGAGATGACCGAGTCATAGAGCTCCTTCCTTTCCCAGACCGGTCGTAACGGCCTCTTAGCGAAAGCTCGCACGTGAAGTTAGTTCATTGGCGCTTTTAAGCACCAACAATGAATTCAGACGAACAGCGTGTAGAGGACAATGGCCGAGATGAACACTATCGATATCGTGTTCACCACCTTGATCAGCGAGTTGATGGCCGGGCCCGCCGTGTCCTTGAACGGGTCTCCGACGGTGTCCCCCATCACGGCTGCCTTGTGGGCGTCGGACCCTTTGCCGCCCAGCTGGCCTGTCTCGATGTACTTCTTCGCGTTGTCCCAGGCCGCGCCGCTGTTTGTCATGGTGAAGGCGAGGAAGACGCCTGAAACCACTGTCCCGATGAGAAGCCCTCCCAGGGCGAGCGGTCCAAGCACGAAGCCGACCACCAGCGGGGTGATCACAGCCAGCGCCCCGGGCTTGACGAGCTCCTTGATGGCGGCCGTGGTGCTGATGCTGACCGCCTTGGCATAGTCCGGCTTCGCAGTCCCCTCCATTATCCCCGGTATCTCCTTGAACTGGCGCCTTACTTCGTTGACGATGGTGTAGGCGGCCCTCCCGACGGCCTTGATCAGGAAGCTGGAGAAGTAGAACGGGAGAAGCCCGCCGATGAGCAGACCGATCACGACGTAGGGGTCCGAGAGGCTGAAGTTGAGCGAGCCTGTGAGCGGGGTGCCGATCCAGTGAGCCGAGTAAGCTTGGAACGGGCGCGTGTTGCCGCTCGCGTAGGCGCTGCTTATGATCTTGCTCGCCTCGTTCTGGAACGCTTCGAATATCGCCACCGCAGCCAGGGCGGCCGACGTGACCGCGAAGGCTTTGGTCGTCGCCTTGGTGGTGTTCCCAAGGGCGTCGAGCTCGTCGGTGACCGTCCTCACACCGCTCTCGAGCCCGGCCATCTCCACTATGCCGTTCGCGTTATCAGTAATGGGCCCGAAGGAGTCGATGGACATGATGACCCCGGTCAGAGAGAGCATTGACATGGTGGCCACCGCGGTGCTGTAGACTCCCGTGAGGACGTTCCCTCCAGAGCCGTAGAAGCCCAGGGAGTAGGAGGTGATTATCGCGAGCACCAGAACGACGGCCGAGGGAGCTGCGCTCGTCAACCCCGTCGAGAAGCCAGACAGGAAGTTGGTCGCGGCCCCCGTCAGGCTGGATTGGGCTATCTCCTTGACGGGCCCGTACGAATACGACGTGAAATAGTTGGCCACGTTCTCTATCACGATCACGACGACTATCCCTACGATGGCGCTGGCGAACAGATAGTTGCCCAGGACCGACCCGCCGAAGAGCAGCTGGCCGAATCCAAAATCAAGGACCCCCGTAACGACCGCCGCGATGATGAGGGTGATGTTGAGCGCTCTCAGCGGGTTGGATTTTATGGACTTCCTGACGTAGAAGCTCCCCACTACGGCACCAGCCACCCCGGCGGCTCCAAGAAGGAGAGGGTAGACGAGCAGGCCCGTGGCCACGCCCGCGGGTATCAGCACCCCCAGGATCATCACAGCTATCGATGTCACGACGTAGGATTCGTACACGTCGGCACCCATCCCCGCGCAGTCCCCCACGTTGTCCCCCACGTTGTCGGCGATCACCGCTGGGTTCCTCGGGTCGTCCTCGGGGATTCCTGCTTCGACCTTCCCCACGAGGTCTGCGCCCACGTCCGCCGCCTTCGTGTAGATCCCGCCGGAGACTCTCATGAACATCGCGATGAGCGAAGCGCCGAAGCCGAGGCCCGCGAGCGTCGCGGGTGAAGTGGCTATGGTGCTGGAGAATATCAGATAGAAAACAGAAAGTCCGAGGAGGTCAAGGCCTATCACTGTCATGCCCATCACGCCGCCCCCCCTGAACGCCATGGTGAGCGCGCTCCCCAGGCCGGACTTCGCAGCCTCCGCGGTGCGCGAGCTTGTCCTCACAGTGACTGCCATCCCTATGTAGCCGGCCAGAGCGGAGAGGAAAGCGCCGAGCGCGAATCCGACGGCCGTCGCGCCCCCGGTGCCCCCGGGATAGTCTATCAGCCCGAAGATCAGGAAGACGATGGCCACCGCGACCGGGGCTATGACCCTGTACTCTTTGGCAAGGAAGGCGTTGGCCCCCTGCCTTACGGCGTCGGAGATTTCGACCATCTTGGGGGTGCCGCGGTTCTGGCGTCTGACGTAGACCCACAGAGCTCCGGCGTAAAGGAGAGCCAGTACCGAAAGGCCTAGGGCTACATATCCGTAGTCGAATGCCAAACGACAGGGGGCGCCTCTGGGTTCGCCTTAAAAGAATTCATTTCGCCCGCTTCTTTCGCTTGGCAAGGACGTAAGATACGATGAACGGCAGGACGGTGGTGACCTCGGCGTAGAGGCTCGCCTGCTTTGCCTTCTCCTTGACCTTCCCCCATGAGACAGCTTCGCGGACGTGGGCCCCGCTCAGGGAGCCGTCGAACTCGGAAGCTGTGGTGATGTAGCACGCCCAGTCGAGCCCGCCCCTGAATAGACCCCACCAGATGGTGTGGTGCTTCGAGATCCCGCCGCCGAGCACCAGGGCCCCGGTCTCCTTTGCCTCGGATGTGATGTCTGACAACCTCCTTTCGTCCCCGATCAGGTCGATCTTGAAGTCCCGGTGGCTCTCCGCGAAGAGCCAAAGCTGGCTCCCCACGGCGCCGTCGGTCAGACCCGGGACGAAGACGGGGACGTTCTTCTTCTGGGCCCAATAGAGCAGGGACCTGTTCGATCCGAGGTCGCGTCCGATCTCCGCGCTGAGCTGTTCCGAGGTGACCGACCTCGTCCCACTCTCGTACAATCTTGTAAGCATCTGCTGCATCCTCTTCTCGATCAGCGGCCCGTAGTCTTGGAGGGGAACGAGGACGTTCCCAAGGCGGTGGTAGCCCGACCTCCTCAGCTTTCCGTCGTCCATCTCGAAGCTCCCACCGTAGTAGTTCCCAAGCGTGCGTGCGATGTCGTGGTCAAGGGTCCCGCAGGTCGTGACGATCGCGTCGACCAATCCCTCCCTGACCATGTCGATCAGGACGCCTCTCGTGCCCGTGGCTACGATTGCGGCGGGGAATGACAGGAACTTCGTGCACCTGTCCCTCGCGCACATGGCATCGAAGGTAGACGCTACTTCGAAGAGGCTCGGTGCCATGAAGCCGCCTCCGCGTCCCATGTTCTCCAGGAATGAAACCACGTCCTCGGACGGCGGCGCGTGGAAGTCCCGGACCTTTCTGAGTCCTGGGATCTGTTTCATGAGAGGTCTTGGCGTGATTGGGACGCGGTTTTAACCGTTCGGGGGCCCACTTTCGAGGGACGGGCCCCCCACTCCAACTCACGAGTCCCGGGGTGAGGGTGGAATCGTCGTCTGATGGGAACTGGCGGTCCCGGCCCGCTCATGAACTCTGGCGAAAGTTCGGGTCACATGCAAACACTGGAACTCGAATCGTGTTCGGACTGCTCTCGGGCGCTCCTGGACACGGGGGACGAACTCGTCTGCCCGAGCTGCGGAGCGGTGAAGGAGAAGGTGGTGCAAGAAGTCGGTTTCCACCCCCTGTCCAAGGCTTCGGCCCTCGGAAAGGAGCCGCTTGGCAGCTACATGGGGACGAAGGGAGGGACCATGAAGGAGAGGTTCAGCAGGGGCATCTCCGGGTCGAATTCGGGCTACGAGTACATGAAGATCGTCTCTGATTTCGCCGGCAAGGAAGGAGGGGTCGCGCTCGATTGCGCGAAGCTGATCGAGAGGGTCGGAGAGAAGCTTGCCCTTCCCCGAGTCGTGATCCTGGAGGCCGCGTCGATCTCGAGGAAAGTCCTCGGGATGGCTCGCAGGGGACGCAGGATGAGCGTCGCCGAGATCTCGGCTTATTCGCTGATCGCAGCCTGCAAGATAGAAGGAGCCACCGCCGTCAGCGTCAGAGAAGCGATCGAAGCATTCTCGCAGCTGGGCAGGGCAGTGAAGTCGTCGGCCATAATCCAGCTGACGATCGAGTCCCCGGTCAGGACCTACGCTCGCAGGCCCGAGGAATACGTCGCCAGGGTCCTGGCGAAGCTCTCGCTCAACCAAGCGCTCGCGCGAAAGCTGGCCGTGGAAGAGATTCCGCCCCCTGCTTTTTTCAATTCCTTGCGGAAATTCGCGCTGGAACTCATCCTGAGCGGCGACCGCGAGGAGATGACGGGGAAGCGGCCCTGCGCCCTGGCCGCCTCCGCCGTCTATTCGGCCGAATTGGTCCTTTCCCTGCGCGAAGCGAGGAAGAAGGTGTTGACCCAGAGGGAACTGGCCGAGTGCGGAGACACCGCTGAATACACCATCAGAGAGCAGTGCGCCACAATCTTCATGCCCGGGGTGGAGAGGCTATCCCGATTGAAACTGACGCCCCCTCCTCCATGCGCACGCTGAACGTGCCGGAGACACCCTGAATCCCATCCTGCTCGAGAGACACCACGAAATCCACCGAACAACTCGGCGACGACGTGATGCCGTAGGCCAGGCTGAATTCGAAACCGTCCTGGGAAGCATCCGAGGCAGGCCCCTGGCTTGCCCGGCCCATGAGGGGTGCCATGGACGCGGCAGTGCAGTTCGGAAGGTCTGCCGAACTCGTGCTCGAAGTGATGGCAGCGACGGCGGCGGCGCAGTCGGAAGTCAGCTTCGACAGATGGAAGTCCAGATGCACCAGGTGGGTCTCGCTCCTTTGCAAGGTGACGCCTGATCCGGGCAGAGCTCCCGTGGCGACCATGTGGAGGGAGACGTCGAAGGAGCCGGAGACGGACCCTTCGTAGGGAGAGAGGAAAGACATGTTGTCACCCGTCGTTCCGCCCTGCACCAGGGAGGCGGTCGTAGTCACGTCGACGCCGCCCCCCCTCTGATGGTCGATGAGGGAGCCGGTCTCTTGGGCCATCTGGGAGACGGCAGTGGAGCAGCCGAAAGCACTTCCGGCGAGGAAGGACTGCGCCTCGATCAGTATGTCCGCGCCTCCCGCCCAAGCAAGGATGAGGGCGCTGTCGCCGAGGGAGTCAGCGCCGTCCGCCTGGGCGTAGAGCCTTGCCCTGTCCTGGGAGGCCACATAGACGGCGAGGTTTGACACAAGCAACACGGAGAATATGACGGCCGAAGCAGCGCTCGCCCCTATGCCCCTGCGCCTGACCATGCCACCAGAGTCACTTCGAAGGGTGCGAGGCGAAAGGAGATCGTGGCGGTGACACGTCCTGGGGGTGGCTCGGGCCCGCAGGAGAATGTGCCGAGGGTGGCGGACACGCTGAAGGTCGAGTTGGAAGCGCCCGCAAGGGCCGAACACGCCTCTGCGGGCGTGGACCGGACAAGCCACTGGACCCCCCGTTCCTGGATAAAGGCGACCAGCCGGTCCCTCAGCTCAGACTGGAGGGCGAGCTTTTGCGAGCTGGCGTCAGGAGAATGGGGGCTCCACACGGCCAGGCCCGATATCGCGGATGTCCCGATCAGGGCCGCTATGGCGACGTCGATGAACCTCATATTGGCAGCAGCTCCGGCAGGAGGATCGCGAGCGCCAGCAGGGTGAGGCCGATGAGAAGGGCGTACATTACGGCGACGTCGACATATGCCTCGACTTCAGCCAATCTGAACAACCTCCGCCGTCCCTCCGACCAGGCGCAGGTCATAGGCCGCTGTGGGGGAGATCGTGACGTCAGGGAGCGGCCAGCGGGTGCGCAAGGAGACCGTCCCGCCCCCGTACGAACAGGACACGCTTCGTCCGCCAAGGTGGATTGGGTCGCCTGAGGCGGAGGCGCCGTAATGGTATTCGACGGTGACTCCAGGTCGGAGCGAATCTATCACGGCCCTCAAGCCGTCGACGTTCCTCCAGTCGGCCCCCTCGCGAGAGCTCATGGCGGTGGACGTGAGGACCGGCACGAGGACAAGCAGGAGGGCGGCCGCCGCGATGAGATAGAGCCCCCAGGAGTTCAGGGCACCTGTCGACGAGGCGGGCATGTCAGGTCACCGAGATGACGAGTCGGGAGGAGTCTTCGCTGAAACGTACGACATGCGGCCCGCCGCTGACAGTGACTTCGAAGTCGCAGGCCACCGGCAGGTTCTGGGTCTCGGACAGGGAACCGGAGACAACGCTCAGGCCTCCGCCTTGGCACCTGATGGTCGAGGCCGGAAGTGACACGGAGGCGGCTGAGCTCCCGTTCACGACCGCTTCAGACGCCAGTCCGGAGACGACGGCGAAGGCTGCCCTGAACTGGAGACCGGCCTCGAACGACGAGAAGGTTCCGTATGTCGCCACGGAACCGGCGACGAAGAGAGTGGACACCATCACCACGAGGGAATATTCTACCAGCTCTGTCATCGCAAGAGTAACGGCCGTCAGGATTTAACGACCCATGTTGCTCCTTTTATCGGCTCGGGGATCCAAAGGCCGAGACCAGTTGCGGTCAGCACTCCTCGAGGCGTTCCTCCGGATAGTCCGCACCAGGCCGCCACCGAACGAGCCCGCACCTCTTCTTGTCGAGCTCTTTGGCAGGAGTGAGAGGTACGAAGCGCGGAGCGAGAGGACGTACCCATTTTCCTACCGCGTCGTGAACAGGGACTCCGCGCCATTCTACGAGGTGTCTTGCAGCCTGGGCCCCGACACCGTGATGGCGTTGAGGAAGGCGGTAAGCGAGGCTTCCCTCGGGCTGGATCCCGGGGATGTGGACCCCTTGACGTTCAGGCGCCTGGTCGAGGTGCTGACTCAGCTGTCGGCGGAGCGTCTTGCGTCCTATGGAGTCAGGAACATGGTGAAGGAGCTGTCGGAGCTTGCGGCCTACGAGGCCATCGGCCTCTCGAGGATCATGGCCCTGGCCAAGGACGACAAGGTGACAGAGTTCTACGTCGATTCGGAGTCGACGCCCCTGTACCTCGACCACACGGCCGCCGGGAGATGCGAGTCGGCGATCGT
Organism: Nitrososphaerota archaeon; assembly: GCA_028867035.1. Taxonomy (GTDB): domain Archaea; phylum Thermoproteota; class Nitrososphaeria; order Nitrososphaerales; family Gagatemarchaeaceae; genus UBA183. The sequence continues at coordinate 76,618 of JAGWHB010000002.1, forward strand.
GTTGACCGAAAGGGAGAGGAGCGCCATCGAGACGCACGTCGACACCTTCAGCGGCTATACTCTGGACTACAAGACCCCCTCGATGAAGAACGACCTGCCAATCGCCGGGGCAATCCTGCGTGTTTCATTGGACCTCGAGCCCGTCGCGGTGAACCGCTTCGCCCTTGACGTGAGGCGGCTGAACGTGTCGTCTTTGTCCCTTCCCCAGCTCATAGGTCTAGGCGTCCTCTCCGTGGAGGCCGCGTCGATGCTTGTCGGCTGGCTCGAGTGCGGGGGGAACCTGACTGTCATTGGAGAGACGGGGACCGGAAAGACCACGCTGCTGAACGCCCTTGACGAGCAGGTCGAACGCAGGCTGAGGCGGCTCTACATAGAAGACGCGGTCGAGACCCGGGACCTGCTTGGGAGGGGGTTCCACCAGATGAAGGTGAAGGTCGACCCCTTCGAGCGAGGGAACGAGTCGGGGCGGACAAAGGAATCGGAGATTGTCAAGGCTCTCCACCGCTCTCCCGACATCGTGATACTCAGCGAGATCCAGTCGGAGGAGCACAGCAGGGCCTTCTTCCAGGCCCTGTCGTCGGGCGCGAGGGGGATCCAGACCTTCCACGCCTCCACCATAGAGCAGGCGGTCAGGCGCTGGGTGAACATGCACCACATCTCGGAGCAGAGCCTGCTGGACCTTGGGCTCCTGGTCCAGATGGCCAGGCCTGACAGGCTGAAGCAGGGGAGGTATGTCCAGCGCATCTGCTCAATGACCCAGGACAGAGGGACGCCACGCATCAAGGAGTTGTTCATGCGCGACAGGGAATTCAAGCTCAGGAACGTCGCAGGACCCGGATTACCAGCGCCCCCCGAGGGCGTCGAGGTCGAGAGCATGGGGAGGAGGGTGGCCCTGGCCTCCCAGAAGATTTCAGGCTCCCAGGGTGCAGGCTGATGAGGTTCGCCTCCCTGGATCATTTCGACATCAGGGCGTGGAGGATCGCCTGCGTGGGAGTGGCCCTGGCATCAGCCGCGTGGCTCATCGCGGGGCTCGCCGTGGGGGGAGTCCTCGGAGGGGCGAAACCTGCGATGCTGCTCGTGGTGGCAGCTCTGGTGTTCTACATGGTTGTCTCGACCCCCAGGAGGCTCCTGGACAGGCAGAGGGTGTCCCAGGCGCGGGAGTCGGTCCTGCTCGCGGGCGCCGCGAGGGCCTGCCTGGTAGTCACCGGTTCCAGGTCGAGGACGCTCGTCATGCTCCGGCCCAGAGACAATGTCCTCTCGGAGACGATCGAGGAGGCGGCCAGGGTCGTGCTTTTGGGGGGGCGTGTCGAGCAGTCCCTCTCGACCGCCTCCAGGGGGCTCGCGTCGTACTCGGCCTCCGCGGCCCTGCGCAGCCTGGCCTCGCTGAAGCCCGGGAGCTACGACGCAGGAGACGAGGAGACCAGAGGGCTCGCCGACTCGGCCGAGCTCAGCAAGGAGACCAAGCTCCCCATGTTCATGACCGTCTGCTTCTTCGCCCCGATCATGATGCTTCTCTACTCCGTCTTCTCGCATTCGTACGACGCCGGGAGCCTGGCGGAGCTCTCAGCTCTCGAGTTCATAGTGATCGACCTCGCCTTCTACATGAGCGCCTCGGACAGAGGGCCGCGTTGAACCCGGACCTGTCGACGATCCTTTCGCTGAGGAGGGTCCTCGAGTCGGCCTCCGAGGGGGAGGGGATGGCGAGGTCGTTTGTGGAGGGTTTGGGAGATGTCAGGCCCCTGGGGTCGGAGTCCGCTAGGCTGCTGCTGCTCGGATACCCGATCCCGCTCGCGCTCCGCCCACTGGTGGAGGGGAGCTCCGACGAAGTATCGATGCTCGCCGCCCTGATCGTTTCTGCGCCGAGGAGCAGCACGTCCCTGGTGGGGAAGAGCGGGTCCGCGTTCGCTGTCACCCTTGAGCGGTGGATCAAGGCGAGGGAGAACGGCCTGCTCGAACAGAAGGTCATGAGGTTCCGGAGCCTCGTCACCTCGGCGGTGCTCGGGGCAGTCACAGCCATGGTCGCCTCCCTGGGGCCCATAGTGGGAAGCCTGAACTTCGGGACGGGGACGGCGGCGGACCCGGGCTCGCTGATCTACGCCGGAGCCGCCATGGTGACAGTCAGCTCCGGGATGCTCGGCATTTTCATGTCGGGGAAGAATTTCTTCGTGAACGTCGCGCTTTCCCTCGCGGTCTTCGCCCTCGTCGCGGCCGTCGCTTCCCCTCTGGCAAGCGTCCCCTCCGTCAGACTCTGGGGCGTTAAATAGAGAAGCAGGGCTATGTGGCCATGAGGCTCAGGCTCAGATTCAGGGTAAGCAGGAGGGGGGCGCAGCTCATCGAGGAGGCGTTGCTGCTCTCCGTCGCCCTGGTCGCGCTCACCCTTCTCGTCGGAGGGATAGAATCGATACTGAAGCAGAGCTCCGACTACACGGCGAACGTATGGAACTCGATAACAAGCTCGCTCAGCAACATATTCGGGTCGCTCTTCCACTGGTGAGATTGATGCGCCCGGCCCGCGAGCTTGCATCCCAGGTGGCATGGCGGCTCCGACCTGCCGCAGGGATAGGACTTGAGGACCTGAGGATTGGCGACGGAAAGTACGTGGTGTCGTCCGACGGGTCGAAGGTGCGGAGCACCGCCTACTTCAGGGTCGGTGTCCCGGACATTGCAGACGACCCGAGGGTCGACTATTCAGCGGCGCTGAAGACGACGCTCCAACAGCAGAGGATGAGGGGCCTGTTCGAGGGGCTCAGGAGGGCGGGGGTGCCCTTCGTGTACATGATGCTGATGAATCAGACCGAGGGGAAAGGGGACGCCCCCCAGGTCCTCGAGTTCGACCTGGTGGTGGGGACATGGGTCGACACGAAGAAGAAGGAGGACTGCGGTCCAGTACTCGAGCAGAGGGCGAGCATCCTCTCCGCTACGCTTAGCGTCGCACTCCCCGCTGCCACGATAGTGAGGCTAGTCAGGAGGGACCTGGTCGATTTCATGAAGTCGGCTATCCTTCCGGGAGGGAGGGCCCTCCCCCAGGCGGGGACTCCGTCAGTCGCAGGGGCTCTGTGCTCCTTCGACGAGATGTCCCCCGTCGCGGCGAGCCTTGAGAAGGCCCCGGAGTTCTACGTCCCCAACGCCACGGAGGCGGGGTCCGAAGGGATGGTCCTGGGCACGGTGAAATCAGGGGGGAGGGAGTTCCATGACCTCAGGCTCCAGATGGACGATCTCAGGAGGCACGTAAACGTCCTGGGGATGACCGGCTCGGGGAAGTCAACGACGGCGGCTTCGATTGTCAGGCAGGTGGCGGAGGCCGGGCTGCCACTGACCGTCCTCGACTGGCACATTTAGTGCCGTTTTTGGTACTAGATTGGTCCCTGGTACTAGTTTAGGAATTTGCCGCACTGGCTCCAAGCCATAGACCACACCCGGACGCCCTTTCGCGTTACATGCACCACGAGCAGTTCTTGAAGCCCTCTGCTCTCAGTGCCCCCAGTCTCAGAGGGCTCTCGGTTTCTTCATAGCTAGTCGGCGCTATCCTGTCGAGGTGGCACCTGCCGTCTGAACGGGCCCTATCGTGAATCATCCTGCTTGCGGAGTCGTGGTTGATGACGTAAGGAGGCAACAGGGAGAATGGGAAGGAGGTCATTACCTAAGGCTTCCCTCATGGCCTTCCGGGCACAAGAATCCAACGAAACCCACGAGTCCTCTTCCGTCCCGATTACGCGGCTCCGGGGTAACACAAGTCACTGGGACATCATTTATGGGCTCGGCGGTCCGGCCGGGCGCCCAGATTGCTCGAGCTCTACGAGAAGAGCCTCATCAGGGGGTCCTATCGCCTCGCCAGGAAGGGATCCCGGAAGTCGAAGGAGTCTGCCAAGGAGCAGGCGTTGAGGATGTTCGTGGGATGGGCCAGGAAGAACTCGGGGAAGACTGTCTCCGAAGCACGGGTCAGTGAGGCGAGGGCGTACTTGGACGAGCTAGCACGGACCGAGGGACAGGACTAAAGCTTGGGCGCTGGGGGAATGGGCCACCGCCATCGCACTGGCGTCATAGGTCAAGGAATCGGGTTCGATTCCGACGGGTTCCGAACCCGGGGGGGTTCGATACCGGAGCTTTTCCGATGCTCCGGCTTCCAATGTAGCATCCTAGTCTTCGACACGGGATAAAAACACCACGGCTGGACCCAATCCGACTGAGGCCGGCTCACCCGCGTCTCGCATTTCATGCCCGAGCCCTCGATTGGAAGAGCTAACTCCTGAAGGGGCATTCTGGGCGACCGTGACGGATGGTCCGCTCAATATCCAACTCCCCGGGGGTACGGAACCCATCGGGCCCGAACTCACCCGGTTTCGGTTCCCCGCCGTTAAGTGGCAGAAGTCAGAGCTTGCTTTCCTATTCATGGAAATGCTCTTAGCTGTAATCGCGGACGTGCGCCAAGCCCTAAATCTTACATGGAATTCCTCACTGCCGTTGAGGTCGAGACGAGGAGCCAACTGGTCGCGAAAACGGGTGCCGAACCTTTGTCGCTGAGGACCACCTATCCTGCTTTTATTTTCTTCCCAAGGTCGAGCCCTCCCCCTTCATGGGTTGTTTCCCTTACGAGGGCCTTTGCCGATCTCCGAGTTCGAATTGATACGGAAGCCGGAAATCGGAACGAAAGCGACACTGTGCTGCAGCTCTTGCGCCCTTCACTTGAGCACCAAGGATTCGCCGTGGAATCGCCAAGCAAAGAAATTCCTCGCCCGGTTCTCTTCGGAGAGGGTGGTAGGATGGAGAAAGAATACCGCATCGATGCCTACAACCCAGCCGTGCGGTTAGCTCTTGAGGTCGAAGCAGGCAGAGGCGCGAAGAGCAACGCGATCTATCGCGACCTCGTTCACATGTCCCTTATTGTCGACGCAGACTATGCCTCGATAGCAGTCCCACTTGCATACCGATTCAAGAGTGGCGCCAAAGAAGCAATAGAGCCGGCTTACAAGAAGTGATTCGCGTTACTGGACGCCATCTACAGCAGCGAAAGGCTCAGGCTTCCTTTTTCTGGAGTCCTGCTGATAGGATATTGATTTCGCGCGGTTATTACTGAAGCATGGCTTCGAGATGTTTCCCTATCAAGCGCGCCTTGTTCATCAGGTCCGCTCCCAAGTCCTTCTTCGACGTGGCTTCTTTGTACCAGTCTTTCACCAAGTCTGCGTGCTTCTGACCTGCCAGGAAAGCTCTCGCGAAATCTGATTTCTCGAAGTTTTCGATGAAGACAGTCAAACAGAACGCGGCGTCGCCAGGCTCTTCCGTTGGCCATAAGCATGCTAGTCGGCGGCGAACGTCGCCGTCACTGACCTGTGACCCGAGTTGCGGAGCCAATTGTTGCAGCATGAAAGCGGCTTTCTCGGGCGAAGTTATGTTTGGTATGGCGACATACAGTTTCCCGTCGACTCCTGAACCGTGCTCTCCGTACACGAAATAGATCGGCATAGTAGCCCGATTGGAGGAAATTCGAACAGAACGCTCGTCTCTATCTGACGTCGCCTGGGCAATGCCACATAGCGCTTGCACGAATGCGTCGAGTTTGCCAGCAGGCACATCTGAGAGGGGCATGACAGGCGATCCGTGCAGCTTATCTCTCTGGAAGGGAAGCTGCACCGCTTCTAGCGATGGCTTGAGTTCTACCCTGACATAAGCGAGTAATCTCTTCACCGTCTCCGAGTCGTTCTCATCGAAAATGTAGAGACCGTCCATCGACTTGGGCAGGGGGTTAAGCCTCTTCATGGCGTCAAAGACTTCGTTGGGGAGGTATGCAAGCTGCCAAGAGGGCACCACCCCGAGCCCAAGTTCAGGGTGATGCACCCAATAAGCAGGTAACGACCTTAGGAAGGGTACCACTAGATTGTTTGCGGCCCACATGTCGACTCTATGAATGAGTTGATGACCTTCAGGAGTCGACCCTGAGAACCTAAAGAAGAACGTCACTCCGCCAACTAGACATCGGAGAACGCTCTTCTCTTTCACGTTCGCGCCCAGCCCTTGACTTGATTGAAAGGTGGGGAGGTAGACAAAATCCCTCGAGTCAGGATCATAAACTTGCCAACCCTCGCCAGCCGGAAGCTGCACGAATCGCAACTCCCCGAAGTCCTCGGACTGCCCGGAGTATCTCAGCGCAAGGCAATCAACGTGTTCTTCCAGTGTGTGCACGTGGAACCCCACCGTTTTGAACATGGCTAGAACGTGAGGAAGCTTATCCTTGGGAGCGTAGAAGCCAACCATGTCTCCGAATTTTCGAAACTCGGCTTTGGTCATCAGCACTACTTGGCGGAACACCTTCCACGCGTTGATTTCCAAACGTTGAGTGAGTACGAAATTATACCGCATCGCCTCCATCAGGAGAGGAGGCGTACCCCCTCCGCAGGGCCGGCAGAACTCGACAGCCCTCGCGACTAGCGCGTCTCGCTTACTAAGACCCCGACTCCCGGGAAACGTTCACCGTCCCTCCGCCTGCTCAAACAAGCGATTAGGGCCTCCCCGACCGGATTCTAGGGGGTCTACCCAGGTGCAAGATTTGTTCGTAGCTAACAGGCGCGGCGGCGTTCCACACTAGGTCGTAGAGCGCTTCGACTTCTTGGACGGCAGGTCCTCGAATGAGGAAGCCTAGCTCGAAATTGTTCAACAAGGAGTTGCCTCTGAACTCGGCTGAGCCGACATAACCGGAGGTGCCGTCGCTAATGAGTATCTTCGCGTGAATGGACTCGTAATGAAGCGCTAACCCGTCGTCTCCAAGTGTTATGTTTGAGTGGAAGTCTCTGATTTGTAGCCTGTCTATAGCCCCTCTGACACGATAGATATCCACTAGCCTCATGACGGATCGGACCAGAGCCGCGTAGTCGAAGGACCTGCTCGAGGGAGAAAGGAGCTCGCGGGTCAGGAGCTTGACTCTCACGCCCTGCTCAGCAATCCTGCCGATGTGTCTACCGAAATGGGTGACCGCATACTCCTCCGGAAACGGGAGGCACAGTTTCAAGTAGTGCTTGGCCGACCCCATGATTTCCTCGAAAGCCTCATCCGTGGGAGTTGGCTTGGTTGGGAGTCCCTTCAGGCCTGGGTGCAACGAGAGTGGAATGGTTGCCACCACTCTAGGTTGTTCTAGGGGTAGCTGACTCTCAATTCGTACAAGGTCACTCGCAGCGGGCTGAGAAAGAATCTCAACGATTGGCTCTTTGTGCTCATATATGATTCTGAGTTTCCCAGCTCTGACCAGGGCCAAGACTGTAAGCTCTGCCAGCGCTTGCTCCTCTCCGGCGATACCTCCTATGAGCGTTTGTAGGGGCATCTTTCCCTTGTTCGTTGAAAGTGTCTGCAAGAGTCGTTCTTCGGTGCTCAACTCTCAGCCTCCGCCGCCGCGGCGTCTTCAGTCTCGTCTTCAAGAGCCACAGTCAGATCCTCCTCCTTGGCAGTGAAAGGAGCGTCGATTCCCCAGAGCTTCATCAGGGCGTATCTCGAGAGAAGCTGATTGGGAAACATGTACTGGACGGGGAGCTCTGCCGGAATGAAGGGGTGGCACAGGGGGTCCTTGATGAACAGGCATTTCACGCAGCCCTCTCTTGACTCGTACTTGCAGTCGCGTGTATGCCTGATGGCCTCTAGCAGCCACTCGTCTAGCTTGTCTTGGTACAGGTATTCGACCCCTCCAGCCTCTACGTGTCCTTGTTCGTAAATCATGATTGCACAGGGCGAAATGAGCACCTTCCCCACGAATGCGTCCTCTTCTAGCCCCGTCTGGAGAGATGCCTGGTAGGTCAGAGCGTGTTCAAGAGAATGAAGCAACTCGAAAAGTGGCACGTGCCCTCCGCTGCGGGTGTCGGAACCTCTGTCAAGATGCTCTCTGGTAAGGGCAACGAGCCATCCGTATGCTTCGTCCTCGTCGACCCCCTTCGAAATCGTGCGGAAGTACGACTTGGCCTTGGCTGCTATCTCACTCTCTCCTTCTGTTTTGGAGGATTCGGCCAAGAGCTGGAGAGCTGTCTTGGTAATTAGAAGCTTGTCCAACGAGATGATTAGGGCCTTCCCCTCGCTCTGGGTTACATAGGCCTCGTACTCGTATTGGTTGGTGTCTGGGTTGACCTGGCGATAAAGCCGTGGCTGGGCGTCAGGTCCGTAGGTGCAATATCCGTAGGCTGCAGTGTACGATATCACATTGTCAACGACCATCATATCCTTGATTCCGAAATACCCTAGTGCCTCCCCCTGGTCCTTGCTTCTCGTCGCGTCCTCGCTGAACTTCCATGACCATTCGATGTTTTCAAGGTCAACGGACTTTTCGCCATTCACCAGTGCCACGCTGTAGACCAGCGGTCTGAAATTAGCTGCCGTCGTTGGTGTCAGTCTCATCCTCAACGGCTTCCCGGTGCTGGGGTCTTTGCAAGTGTTGCAAAAGTAGATGACCGAATCCTTGTGCCTCTCTGAGACGTTGCACTCCCACCTCGACTGCGTTAGTTTCTCTCTTCTCAAGTTGAGACGTAGTTTGCCTGTGCAAGAACCGTCAGGTCCGTCGTGTTTGCAGTCGAACTCTGGATGAGCGTCTCTATCGACGCTCGTGAAGACCGGCCTCAACTCTTGTTGGGCTCCACACCGCTCGCAGACGAACACGAGGGACACTTGGCGCAGGCTCCTCTGCTTCTTGCAGTTCGGGCAGTCCAGCGATCGGAGCTTACCGACGTCTCGGTAAATGCCGTAGTACCCGCAGCTGTCGCACCTCATTCCCCTGGGATAGAATGCTATGCTGGCAGTCACGGGCGAGACGAGTCTTACCTGCTCTGGCAGGAGCCAGCCTGAGCCTTGCTGAGTCGGACGATTCGGGTTATCAAGGGGTAGCTCCCACTCCGCTGCCAGCGCCTCGAGTGCGTTCATCCCGGCGCTATTCTGCTGAGCTTGAGGCGGCTGTGCAGAAGCTTGGCCAACCGAGTTTCCTGATTCAAGTCCCTTGACGATCTTCGCAATAGCCTCTTGGAGCGCTGGCTCTGGGATTGTGTTGCCTCTAAATGAGGTAACTAGCCAGGACTTCTTGTCGGCGTCGAACGTGCTCTGTGGGAAGAACTTGGTGAGCGCTTGCCAATCCGAAGGCCTGATCCGTGCTCGGAGTGCTGCTACACTGGAGTTCATTGGCCAGGATCTCCCGGATGATCCAGGGCTGCCCTCGAGATGTCCCGCGTAAACTCGATCTCATCAAGAACGGGGTAGCTTTGCGCTTCTGAGTAGTAGACCAGCTTCGATTTGCCGCGAAGGGTGGGCACGAGCAGTTGCTGCTGTTCGAGGTGTTTCGTAGTCTCTAACGAAGAGGTCCGGAAATCTATTAGTATCTGCCTGACCGTGTTGAAGATCAAGTTCTTCACCTTAGGGAGTTCGCTGTCGCTCGCGGGCCTAGTGTACACCTGCGCCATCTCCTGCAGCAAGGACGCAAGTTTTGTCTTGTCGGCCAAGAACTCAGAGGCTACATGAGAAGCGTACCTCATCTGGTGGTCCTCATACGCCCTCGCCATCACGAGAGCGTTGAAGACGTTCGGCGTCGAAACGGAAATTGCGTAGCGGTTCATGGCGTTGATTGGGGTCGGCTCTAGGAGTCCCTGCATGTCCTCTACGGCGTACCTGAAGTTCTGGTAGACCCATTGGTCCCTAGGGACTGGAGGAAGTATATGGAGAAACACCAACCCCGGAAGTCTCTCGCGCCCGGTCCTTCCCACTACCTGGGAGAGCTCTATGAAGGAGCGAGGCGTCCCAAACAGATGAATGATATTGAGGTTCGGAAAGTCGACTCCTACGCCATAGATGGCCGTTACGAGGAGGATGTCGAGCTCCGAAGCCCTCACACGCCGGGCGAGCGCCGCCAACTCCATTTCGGTCATGTCACCGCTTCCGAATTTGGTCTCGGGAGTCCCCATCCGAAGACCTGATGCTAAGGCAGGGATGTAGCTGTCGAGGTCCCGGCCCTCGTTCTTCCTCAGGACGTAAACCGCTTGCACTTTAAGGTCAGTTGGCTTGACGCCTACTAATGATAGCTTGGCGGCCAGGGATCCTGAGGGGCCCACCTCCCGCTGGAGGTAGTCGTAGATTCCGAGCGAGAGCCAAGACACTGACCCTCTCGTTGTCCGCCTGACGGGCTCGAACACGACGAAGCGGTGTCGCAGGGAATCAGTCTTCTTCGCGAAGTAGTCTCTCTCAAAAGATTCGTCGTCAGGGAACAAAGTCTGTTGGGTGCTCCCTGTAAGCTCTGTTACGAGCTTCTCGGGGTTCGCTACAGTTGCGCTGCCGCCGACATACCAATGCTTGTCAACTCCAGTATATTTCTTCGACAGGACTCTGAGGAGGGCGAGGAAGTGGGCCAACAGATTCCCTTGCGTCCCAGTCAGAGTATGGACCTCGTCAAAGACCACTAACCTAGGAGAGGTGTGAGTCCGCGCTACCTGCCCTAGCTGGGTCCCACAGGCCTGGCATTCCTGGCTGTCGCCCTTCTGGTCCTTCAAACAGAGCGGATAGAATTGTCCGCACTTCGGGCATTTCTTGGCTGGCGCGCCCACCATGACATGGCTGTAAACGTTGTAGCTGATTGCGTTGACTAGCTTATCGGGCGTGCCGACGACGACGTTCGGGCAAAAGCGCTGGGTTTCGTCATTACTCAGGTAGAGGTATGAGAGCTCTGTCCCGCATCTTGAGCACACTGGGACGATTCTTCTCTCTGAAGGCTTCTTGGCGATCATGTCTCCAGCCCCGCAGTTGGGACACTTCTCGATAATCCCAATCGGGTCCCCTTCCCTCGTATTCCAGGGAGACAAGCTCTTGACCGCCGCCTGCCTGTCGCTATCGTCGTCCCTTCCCATGTATAGCCCTAAGGTAGTGGGAAGGCCGTGCTTGCCCAGGTGATAGAAGAACCCGATCATTTCGCTGAACTGTTGAGAGTTGAGTGCCCTAGTTGGAAAGGAAAGGAAGCTGGTCGTGCCGTTCGTTCCGTCGGGTAAGATACACATGAGAGCGGCGTCGACGTAGAACACCAAGGACTTCCCACTGCCTGTCGGAGCTTTGAGGACGAAAGGCCTAGAATCTCCGTGGATCAGGCCCTTCAGGAAGTATTGAATCGCATCCCATTGGAACTTGTAAAGTCGCTCAATCCTGCCGGGATTGGTCTCGGCCAACGCCTGAAGTACAGCGTGCAGCCTAGGGAGCCAGTTCGCCTTAACATAGGCCCTTTCCATATCATCGAGAAGATAGAGATTGTTGAAAACCGAGCTTTGTGACTGGGTAAGCTGGACCAAGTTGACGTCCATGGAGATCGCTTCTTGCCTATGGTGGTCAGAGATTATCAGAGGCGACGAATAGATCAGTCTTGGCTCGATCTTCGACAAGGTCGGATAGGTGTTGACGTTTGCAGAAAGCTGAGTCCGTTTCTGGTTACCTAGTGCAATCTTCTCGTCGCGTGGATTCGGCGGAACTATTTCCCCGCCGCCAGAGACCTTGGTCAAGGTCCTCCCTGCGAACAAGGCTCGTTTTACCACCTCGGTAGGTCTGAACGGGTATCTGGCGTCAAGCGTCTCCGACCTTGTTTCGTTCACGACGCTGACTCTAAGCCGAAAGAACCCGGGCCGAACCATGGTGGCCGACACCTCCACTTTGATTTTCAGTGCGGCCCACCCGATGGTGACTTTGACTTTCTCCTTCGCCTTTGTATCTTCAATGGTTTCAGGGTCCTCCGCGCCGTCAGGTAGATTGAAGGGAATGGAGGTTGCTCCACCGTTCTCGGTGGCCTGGAGTAGTCTGCTCAATTTGTATGGGCCGAACGGCACAGTATGGACCACAGGGGCGTCCGGACCAGAACGGTACTCTTTTCCACCCATCCAGGCAACCGATGTCGGGGGATGCCATCTCATCCTCCCCCGAACGTCTTGTTTGTAGTGCTGGACTGACCTGTACCTGACCTGCAAGAATCGGAACTCTCCTTCCACCGTCACTGATGACATGGCTTTGACTAGGAATTCGGTCTGGTGGAAAAAGGGAACAGTTATGCTCCTGTTCTGATTCCTCATGTTGGAGCCGTAATCTCTTGGGAAGATTGCGCCCACAAGGCCGACGTCATCGAGCGGTCTCCTATCACTATAGATCAAATCGGCTATCCCCTCTTCGGTTACAGAATCGAGGACCTCCTGAATGGACCCCGCCAACTGAGAAGATTGATGCGCTGTGTGCTCCCTGGCCACAGCCAGTGATTCCTTGAAGGTCATCGAGGAACCCCCCGCCTCCGAACTTGCAAATAAGCAGAGAGGGTAGTTACTTAATTAATAGCCAAGACTGCCTTCAAGTGTGCTGGTTATTCACGATACCACGCCCCCGGCCGCTGCAGCTATTGCGTTGTCTGAAGACCCTGAGTCATCAATACTTTCCATTTCTTCTCGACCCCCGAGCCCACTAACCTACGCGCTTCGAGAAGCCGCTGACCAGATAATCCTATTTCGCACACCGGTACGCAGCGCCTTAGGGTCAATCGAGTGCGCTTCATCGTCGTTCCTCGAATACTACACCCGTGGGAGGAGCCTGCCATTTGGAAGAATAACTGCCCTGGAGAGCCTTGGATTGGTGGGGTATCTCGATGGGGAATTGGGAGCCCGATTCGGTCCAGGCTCTGGTCTGGTCGATCTGTCAGTGCCTCTTCAAGCCGAGATTACTCGGGAGGCGAAGAGAGACGTACGGCGCCTGGTGGTCGCAATGGGGAGCAGCTCGGTCCCAGTTGACGTGGCGATTTCGGATTTGCTTCTTCGCTTTGGGATCACCAAGGTGAACGTGATTCACATTTCACAAGAAAGCATGGGGCAAACACAGTCGCTGGTAAGAATCGAGAGGTCTGTTGTCGGGTTGACGAGCAGGTTCGGCTCCCAAGTGGTTCTCCTGCTCCTTTGTTGCTATCTTGCACGTGAAAAATCCGTAGCAGATCAGCCAATCCAAGGCGTGAACGTCACCCGCGTCGCACAATGGGCGATGCGATCGGGGCTAGCCGAGTTGCTCCCCGCTCAAAGGGGAGAGCGGAGAGCCGAATCGGGTCTCGAAGCCGCGCTGAGAAAGAGTGCATATCGGCTAATCGAAGAGGGCCTCTTGACGGTCTACGAAAGGCGAAGGCCGGGACCGAGGTGGGAGTTCTTTAGGCTCACTAACTTAGGTTATTCGTATGCCCAGGTGCTATTGCAGATGAGTTCCTATCTGCCCGAGGAGCATTGCGTACGATTGCTCGATGAGGAAGTGATTCAGGCGGCGAAGGAGAGCGCGGGCGAGTATGTTGAATAGCACCACGGTTGGCCGCAAGGCTATAAACCGAGTTGGCGGCGAGAGGGCCGAGTTGTCCGATTGGACCGTCGCGTCCATGTTCTCAGGGGCCGGTGGAATGGACCTCGGGTTCAAGCAGGCTGGCTTCGAAATTGTCTGGGCGACTGACACAAGCGTTAACGCTTGTAAGACATACGAGCGGAACATAGGAGTCAAGCCAAGAGTCTCTCGAATCGAACGCGTTGAGGATAACGAGTTCCCGCAGGCCCATGGGTTGATTGCTTGCACGCCATGCGAGGGCTTCAGCTTGATTGGAGAACGGAATCAGCACGATCCGAGGAACTACCTGTACAGGCATGTGGTAAGATGTTTGAAACAGACCAAGCCAATGTTCTTTGTTGCTGAAAATGTCCGGGGGCTTGCTCTACTGTACAACAAGAAATTCCTGCGCTTGATGCTTCAAGCCTACGATCGGGCCGGGTATGACGTGGTTTGGAATCTGCTGGACGCAAAGGACTACGGGGTTCCGCAGCACAGAGAACGAGTCGTAATAGTCGGGTTCAGGAAAGACCTCCACATCAGGTACTCTTTCCCCGCCAAGACGCATGGACCCGGGCTGACAAAGTACGCAACATTGAGAGACGCAATAGGGAGGATGCGACCAGCGAAACCCGACGAGTATTACAATGGATACAGCAAGGAGGACTGGCCGTTCTTTTACATGTCGAGGAACCGGCGGGCCGACTGGGGTGACTACAGCTTCACCATCCAGGCCTGGCAGAGGCACGTCGCGTTGCATCCAAGCAGCCCCCCCATGAAGAAACTACGGAAAGACCACTGGACTTTCACCGCCCCGAAGTCAAGATATAGGAGGCTTTCGTACAAAGAATGCGCAAAGATTCAGACCTTTCCCCAGGGCTACGAGTTCGTTGGCTCGCTCGAGTCGAAGTACTGGCAGGTCGGCAACGCGGTCCCGCCCCTGTTGGCAAAGGTCCTGGCGGAGAGCCTTCTTGCACACCTCCCGGCAGAGCCTTCTCCACCTGCAGAGGCAAGTCCGCCGGTCATTACCATATAGGTGTCGCTGCGGCAGTCACCACAACAGCCATCAGTTCGAACGATCAGCCCACATGTATTGACTTCGGGTCAGCAGGCAGACCTTATCGTGCAAGAGGCTTAACAAACAGGTGGAAAGAACAGTGATTATGAAGAAAGGCCTCTTGCGGAGATATGCCACCCCGCCTGTGGGGAAACCGCCGCCGGCACGGTCGAGGCAAGTTTCCAAGGTAATGTCGTCCAACAAGTCGTCCCAAACGGGACCAGAAATCGTACTGTCCAAGCTGCTTCGAAAGAGGATCCTGAAGGCCGACCTGCCAGGTCATCCAGACTTCGTATACCCAGCGGCGAAGGTCGCGGTATTTGTTCATGGGTGCTTTTGGCATCGCTGCCCTGTTTGCAGTCTCCCTCTTCCCAAGACGCACCGGATCTACTGGAAGAGAAAGTTCCAGAGAAATGTCGAGCGCGATGGCTTGAACAGAAGGGAGCTCGAGTCAATAGGATGGAAGGTCATTGAGGTTTGGGAGCACGAAGTCAAGCGAGACCCTGTAGCGGTGGCCCGGAAAATCAAGGCCGTGGCAGTTCCTCTTTGACCCTTTCAACACAACCCTGAATGCTCGGGGAACTCGCTCTTTGGACTTCGTTAAGCAGGTTGCTTCTCTACTTGTTCCTCAGCCTGAAGGCTTCCAGTTGCTGCTTCTTGGACAGGCCTCTGGAACCTATGCTCATTGTCTCGTTACCGTGTCCAGCCTCGGAGTAATGCGCCAGAATGCGCTCTACCGACCTATATCCGCGTCCGCAGTTCAGGCACCAGAACGGCCTTGTCTTCCCCCAGTCTTCGGCTACCCCGTCCTGACTGGCTGAGATTCGCTTTCCACGAACCCTCCGGGAGTTCGTTTGCTTCAAATTACCTAGGCTCTTCCTATCGCTTTTTCAATTGCGTTCAGCCTTCGCCTTCTCCTCATCTCCCAATTCTGAGTTGTAGAGTTTCTCCACGATCGCGTCGGCCAGGTTTCGGCTGGTACCTTCTGCAAACCTCCAAACTCCAAATCCTCCATGATAATTGATTGCCTCGACCCATCGCTGGGCTCCCGTGATTTTCGCCCGGTCTTTTTCAGACTCGTATCCCTTTACCTCAAGAATGAGGTTAACCACGTAGCCCTCTTTGTTCGCCACTTTGACGATGTAATCGGGGTAATAGTCGTGGCGTGCGCCTTCATATTCATATGGAATTGTGAAGTCAAGATGGTCGTTTTTCACGTATGTGAGAACGTGCGGGTTGTTTTCGAAGTCGTAGGCGTAGGTCTTCTCCCAGTGACTGTCGAGCGCGACATGGCTGACGGGGCTCTTGGTTGTCGCATAGTAGTCCTTGACCGTCCTGAACATGACTTCGCTAGTTGACCCGGTACTCCTGTACTTTTCTATCACCGGAAGAATGGGAGGCCTCCCTAACTCGGTTTCGGGACGAATCGCAGCCAAGAGCCTAGTTATGATTTCGTCCCTGTATCTCAACAGCGCCACATCTTCTAGCTCGGCTCCTTTCGCAAGCTCAACCCTCTCCCGAACAAACCTCCATACTATGTCTTTGACCTGGGGGAAAATGATGTGCGGTGGCGCCTTGGCGCTCAGCTTTGTCGTGAGCTCGGCAGCGATTTCATACACACTGGTCTGGAGACGGTGAACTGCGTGGAACGAATGCCTGTCTTGCTGGACTTCTTTGCCGGGGCCTGAACGAGTGGGCTTTCCGAGTTTCATTAGAACTGCTCCCTTCGCCGCGACTTCGGTCGGCTCCTCGGCCGGGTCAAGACGCAGCTTTGGCAGACTTTCGAGGTCAGCCCTAATCCTGTACCGGACATCAAATACATACCCTTCCACCCTTGGGAACCTAATCTCGAGACCTTTCCTTTCAGGGAGTGCTCTGACGAGAGTAGGCGGCGTTGCCGGAAGAGGAGTTTTCAACGACCCCTTCTGGACAGGAATCACCTCGAATGGTACCCCATACACGTCGACGTACTCTGGGATATCGAGGTTGTCGTAGTCTGTTCTCCGAAGTCCGCGCCCGACTACTTGCTCACAAAGAAGCTGCGAAGTGAAGGCCCGCAATCCTAAGATCTGAGTAACGTTGTGTGCATCCCACCCCTCATTTAGCATTGCAACGGAGACTACACACCTAATCTGTTCGCCTGGCTCGCCGATTTTGCCAACGGTCGCAACGTATCTTCGCAATCGCTCAGGGGCTGTCTCGGTCTCCGTCGGTTCGACTTGGTTCTCCGCCTCTTCTAGTTTCTTGTTGTCAATCTGAAGAGTCATCAGTTGTCCTTCCTTGTTCTCGAGTTCTGGGAGCACCTTTCCATTGGTCAAGTGTTTGAAGATTTCGTCGGCAAGGTCGGTGTTGGCACACACCACGATCATCGTCGGTGGCACCATCGACCCCCTCTTGTCGAATGCGGCGAAAGTCTCTCTCCACTGAGAGGCCAGTGTCGCAAGTGCGCCTTCCGCGTGTCTCATGACAGCCTCTGGCTTTGCTTTTCGATGGGTTCCCTCCCTCTCGCCAGGAGGAAGCTCGGACATGATCGACTCCCAGAGTCGGAAATACTTCGGTATCGGCCTGCCTGAGTTGTCATCTATCGGGACGCGAGGTATTTTCACAATCCCTGACTCGATCGCGTCCACTAAACCAAAATCGCTTATCAGCCAAGGGAATGGCTCGCCCTCCGAGTGCCCAGATCCCTTGATGTAGTATGGGGTAGCTGACATATCCAAGCAAAAGTTGACCTTTCTGGCCATGTTGATTTTGTCGAGGGCGTTGACCCAGACGGTTGCTTCTTCGGCTTGTTCTTCTCTTTCCTTTCTTTCCGAAGCAGTGAGTCCTTTGAGTTCTAATGCCTCCTGCCTAATTCCGAGCTCGCGCAGAGGAGGCCTATATGCGTGATGGGCCTCGTCGTTTATCACGAGAATGTTCGTCTTGCTTCCCAAGTCGTGGAGGATTCTGCTAGCAAATGCTGATGGTGTCTCTTCCCCTCTTCGCACCACTCCGTGGGCCGGATCCTTGTCTTCTGCCAAGGCCTGCCAGTTGACAACCTGATATCTGCCCTGTGTCAGCATCGGCAGAAGCGATCTCGGAACCAAATCGAACTCGTCGTAGTAGTTCCCCGGTTTTCCTGGTCTTAGTACTTGGAGACGCTCTTTGATTGTCAGGTTCGGACAGACGGCAAGGATGGCATCAGAGAACCTCGTGTCCTGCCGGTTCTGGACTTTGTTCAGCACCGACCAGGCGATAAGCATCGCCATAACCACGGTCTTACCGCTTCCAGTGGCCATCTTACAGCATAACCTTCGGAGAGGCGCGAACCCCAGGGACACGCTCTCGGCGTCTATCGGATGATCTTGCGGCACCTCGATGCCTTGCTTGTCAGCCACCGGCGCCTCTGCCAGCCAAATAATGGTCTCCGCCGCCTCCAGCTGACAGAAGAACAGCTTTATTTCCCGGCCTTCCCTTTTCCAGTACTCAAGAAGCATCCGGGTCGTGCGTGTAACACCGGGGTAATCGTTGGTCCTCCATTTCTTCACCCGGTCCCTGATCCTGTTTACCAGCTTCAGTTCCATACTGACTTCGGCTGCCCTAGGGCCTACTACGTCCCTAGTCCGAGAAGCAACAAAGTACGAAGCCTGGCGACGGCCCTCTATCAGCTTGGGCAACCCTTCGCTGAAATCCCAGTGCCGAGTCGGCTCACTGAAAGCGACATTGACAATCGGACGGTCTACGGCATTAGAGGCCGACATTTGTTATGACCGATTGAGCTTGGCTATCTTGACCACTTCATTTCCGTGCGAATCGATGACCTTCACTGCTACCGTCGAATGAGGTCCTGCCTCGAATGGTAAAGAGGTTGTCCCTCTCATGGCTTCAATTCTTTCTCTGTCAACTGACCCATGCAGAG
The DNA here is from genome assembly GCA_028867035.1 of Nitrososphaerota archaeon. GTDB lineage: Archaea > Thermoproteota > Nitrososphaeria > Nitrososphaerales > Gagatemarchaeaceae > UBA183. Next base: position 94,890 of record JAGWHB010000002.1, read on the forward strand.
CCCTTTCGAGCTTATCCCACGGATCAATCTTGGTCGCCCCGTTGGGAAAGAAAGCCTGGCAAATGTTGAAGGAGTAACCATCGTAGTCCTCGTCGAGGAGCCAAGCCGGCAAGTTGCCAGCTTCTGACTGTTCAATTCGCCCCGTCGCCGGGTCATAGCTGTCGACACCTCTGAGTTTGACGCTGTACTCACCTTTCCCACCGGTCACCACTTCGACATCGGGCTCACCAAAGACGGTGAAGAGCTGGCTTGCTTGTGTCTGCTTCAATAGGTCGTGAATCTCCATGTCAGGATTGATGTGGGCGAAGTGTACTCGAATCTTGAGGTGTGTCCGCTCGACGAAGGCCTGCGCTGCCGGGTCGAACGAAAATCCAGCCAAGATAAGCATCCCATAGCCGTTTGCGGTTGCAGTTCTGATTGCCTCCTCTGTCTGAACCGGTCCCAGTGGGCCGTACCTTGGCCCGAATGAAATTGCAGCTCGTACTGAATCTTCAGACACCACCCCTTCTGCATGGAGGAATCCGGCTGAAGAGACAGCGACCAAGTTCTCAAGCCGAATTCTCTTTCCTGTTGGGAACACTACCCCAGACTTTCTGACGGCTTCAACTAATGTTGATAGGTAGTCGGAAACATCCTCGTTCGACAAGATTGCCTCGTTCGTTCGATCTTTTGGCATTGCCTGTTCGACGGTAGGCGCAGGGATTCCTTCAACGGTGAATGGTCCACTGACTCTGGCGATGCTCGCGTCTACCTTTGGTTTGTTGTATAGCGGCTCGAACGCGTGCTTTTCTCCTTGTGAGATTGACTTCAATGTGACATGAGGTACGCTCTCAAAGACAAAGCCCGACTGAACCCCTTCTTCTGGCCTGGCTAGGAGATAATACGGGAAGGTCGCGGTCATTACCCTCTGCCTTGCCAGAGTCACCGCTACCCTGCTCGTGTCACATACAATCCATCTTCGTCCCCACTTTTCCGCGCAGTAAGCAGTGGTGCCAGAGCCGCAGGTAGGGTCGAACACGAGATCGCTCGCGTCGGTAGACATCAATATGCAACGTTCTATGACTTTCGTAGGAGTTTGGACGACGTAGATTTTCTGCTCGTCCTTCAGATAGCCTCCCATTGCGGTATCTTCCCATACGTCGTCGAGGGCTTCGACAGGGTAATCCTCGAGATACCGCTTGTAGAATATGTTGTCCCCCTTCTGCTGAATCCGATTCGCTTCAGCAAGGCGTTTCATGCCTTCGGGGGTTGTAGACCAGTGCCGCCCCGGACGAGGGCGGTAGGTCTTCCCTCGGAACTCGAACGGATACTTTCCAGATTCGCTTTCGCCTTGGGAGGTTAGATCTGTAAGAGCATATCTTCTCCCGGCGGCTGGCCGGCGTCCCTTGAAGTCGTCGAGTCTACTTCCTGACCCATCTGGCAGCTCAATCCAGTCATACGCCCGTTGGACCACAGCAGGAAGAGGTCGAAGCAGCCTCCGAAACTTGAGTTGCTCCTTGTCTTTGGCATACCAAAGCAGTACATTGTGGACCTGGTCGAGGTATTTCGAACCCCGCCCGGCGGTAGTCCTGAATACAATCTCGTCAACAAAATTCTCCGCGCCAAAGATTTCGTCCAAGACCTGCCGAACACGGTGGACGTTTTCCATGCCTATCTGGACGAATACAGAACCAGAATCCTTCAGGAGCTCCCTGCAAAGGAGAAGCCTGTCTCTGATGTAGGTCAGGTAGGAATGCACACCGAGCGTCCATGTGTCCCTGTACGCCTTGATTTGTTCGGTTTCGCGGGTCAAGAAGCGGTCTTGACCATCTCTAACGTCTCGCTGGGTCACCGTTGGCTGGAAGTTTGAGCTGAATGCGATGCCATAGGGGGGATCGAAGTAGACCATCTGGACGGTGCCCCCGAGAAGTTCCTTGGCCAGAAGCGAATTCATCACAAGGGATGAATCGCCTAGAACGAGGCGGTTTGCCCAGTCGACATCATACTTGTAGAAGTCCACCCTTTTCTGTACGGGATACTCCTCCTCGTCGAACAACTTCGCCTGATGCTCAATCTTCTTCTGAAGCGCACTGACTATCGAAACAGGCTTGACACGTTCATGGATGTGCAATGGCAGCACGGGAACATCGAATTGGCTATGTTCGGCCTTTCCAGCCCAAGTCAGCTGAGGGTCGAGATGGGGGTCAAACTGAAAGCGCTTGGTCCCTTCCCCCTCGGGCAGGTACGTCGCTAAGCCCTCCTCCGGGTTGTTCTTCCGCTTGGCACCCTGATGACGATAGTCCGCGACTTCACGACCGGTCAACCGATGAGAGGGCTTTAAGCCCCCCTTCTTGCGCGGCATGCGGACTCGCGGTCACGCTTTCTTATTAAAATCTAGCAGCTTCACTCCACGAATGCGCAGAGGCACCATGAAACAAGACTCTAGGTATAAATGAATCGAAAGAGTGAGTTTGATGGGGCATGGCGCAGACCCTTTCTGCCGATGTGGAGCCTCTACTAGGGCCGCTAACCAGTAACATTCGTTCTTCAACTTCGACTTTGATTGCGGTCGCCTATCTCAGGAAATCAGGTTTCTCAAGGATTCGACGTGCACTCGTCGACAGCCTTGACGGTGGCAGTAGTGTCAGGATGCTCATCGGCACAGGGTTCGCCTTGACCGACTATCAACCGCTAGCCAAGCTCGTTCAGCTTGCCAAGAAATACCCGAAGCTAGTTTGCAATGTGTTCGAATCTTCGCCTGGTCAATCTCGAGAGAGCTTTCATCCCAAACTCTACCTATTCTCGAAAGGAGACAAGTTTACTGCCATCGTAGGATCTTCGAACATATCGAATGACGCACTCACAACAAACATAGAAGCCAATGTCCTGGTTAGAGGGAAACCATCGCCATTTTGGGGCCGGCTCACTGCGATGTTCGATAGGTGGTGGATGATGAGCAACTCGAAGCCGCTCACGGCGGACTATGTCTCTGAGTATCGCAAGTACAAGAGAAGGGCTGACTTCTTCCAATCGCGCATGAAGAAGGACAAGAAAATCAAGGAAAGCAAGGCAAAACTCCCACAAAGAAAACTGTCGACGTTCACTCGAACCCGGGAGAGTTGGACTCCACCGACACGTGTGGCAAGGCCGAGTTCCTTCCGTGGCAAGGTCAAGATGATACCACCTAGGTGGATAGATTGGGATACACGTGCACAGTCTCGATATGGACAGTTGATGGGCCAATCTGGGAACCAATCCAATATCAGATTCAATACAAGAAGCATGATATCGGACTTTAGGAAGTTGGGATTCGTTGACTCAATGAAAACGGCAAGCGGACTTCGCATCCGAAGATCATCCTTGGGAACCAGCCTGGTGCGTGCAAAGAACTACGCCAGAATATTCGCCAGAGGGGTAGAGAACATGAACTTCGGGGGCGTTCCCGCGTATTCCACAGTTGGTCGAATTCTCCAAGAACTGACTGTGTTGGACGGCCTCTCGGGTGCGTTCCTCACACGCGATGACTTTAGGTGCTATATCGTGTGGTTGAAAAGTAACTCGAAGAAGAGCATACGAAGAGTAGCAACTCTGATCTCTCGCCGCCATAGGATTGGGAAGTATCCTTCCGATTCGGCTCTGGGGATAGACGAGTCCTTTGCACACGACCGTCATTTGATGAGTCTCCTTGCCTCAACCACGGCGTTCGAGCGTGCGCCTGGACGAAGTTTGATCTTGTCATCTGAAGGGCTAGCAAAGGCATTCTGACCGCTCGAAGACCTGTCGCCGGCGTCTCGTGCATGCTCGTGATGTAGAAGGTGGCGCGATTGAAAACAGGAGGTACGAGCGGAGGCCGAAGGTCGTGCTGAGGAAGCAATGACGAGGGAAAGGCAGTAGAGCCGTTAGCCGAATCAGGTTTCGCTATTCGTATCTGAGCCCTGGGCCTCATCTACCGGAACCACGCTCAGTCTTAGCTGCTCTGAACTCGTTCCTTCTGATTCAGTACCAGACTTCGCTGACTCGTTTATCCTCAGTATGTCGAAACTAACTCTCTTCTCGACCACCGCCGCCTCGATCTTCCTTTGAATCGGGCTCAGCCCAGCGTTCCCAGTCTTCACATCCAGCAACACTATCTCAATCTCGTCGACCGAATCCTTCCCCTTGCTCATTCCCCTGAAGATGAGATAGTCAATCGGGGAGCCGATGAACCTGGCATCGGCAGGATTGTACTTCTCAAGAAACCCCGGAAGTAGCGGCGCAAGCTGCTCCGCGATCTTCCCCTTCAGCACCGCCCTGGAGGTGTCCACCGCATCCGCCCTCTCCTCCTGCACTGTCTTCATGAGCTCCGTCGCCTTCCACTCCCCCAGCTTCGCCTCGTAGGTCTGCCTGATCGAAGTGTCCAGTTGCGACTTCTGGGACTCGAACATCTGAGACGCCATCCTCTGCGCGTTGCCCATCGCCTGGCCCATCATCCGGGAATGAAGCACGAGGTACACCAGAAGGGACCCCGCAACCAGGCCGGCCAGGAGCGCGGGGAGTTCGTAGCCCACGCCCCGTTATCCGGCCGTCCGCGTTTAAGCCCCACGCTTCGGAAGAAGCGGTATAGAGGTGGCTGAGGATGCAAAAAAGAAGGGGCGGCGCTGTATAACTAAGCCGCAGCTCTATACCCTATTCCAGGTGGTAGGCGCAGCTCGTGCAGTACGCCCCTATGGAGACGAACCTAGGCTGACTGGCGGCACCGTCCTGTTTCTGGACGTACAGTGAGACGAAGGTCCTCTTCGACTCCAGGGGGCAGACGCCGAACCGCCTCGGTCTCAGCGCTTCGAGAGTCTCCTCAGTGCAGTCCTTCGGCCTCTCCACCACAACCCCGTGCCCCTTGAGAAACTCAAGGGTCAGCGCGACCGCTGTCTTGAAGACATGACCGGGCAGGGGAGGCTGTGTCCGTCTCAGGTCCGCCACCAGCTCGTTGAAGTCGAGCGGACCTTGCTCCAGGGCCCTGACGATGGCGACCGCGAGGGGCGAAGGGAGGGCCACGGAGGCGGTCCCAAGGTTGTATGAGGGAAGGATGACATGGTTCAGGGAGTGGCACTTCTCGCAGGCCCAGAACAGGCCAGTCCACCTCCGCTTACCCTCGGCGGTTACCCTGGAGTAGAGGGTCCTGTGTGGCGTGAGCGCGCTGCATCGAGGGCAGAGGCGGTTCTTCAAGCCGCGGACGTTGCCCATGAAGCGAGAGTACGGCCCTGAATAAAACAGGCCGAGAGCCCCTAGCGGCCGGCGTCGCTGGCTGGGTAGATCAGGTCCAAGACTCTCCTGGCCCGGTCCAGGACGCGCATGCAGAGGGCTCCGACCTCGCGGGGGGTGGCAGAGCTGGCCTGTGTCGCTATGTAGGTCCAGGAGAAGCTGTCGTCGGGTTTCCTGTAGATCCTGGCGAGGGTCGCTGCGACGAGCTGGGCGAGGGCTTCCGCCTCGGGCTCTTGGTTGTGTCTTGTCTTCGGCTCGAACGAGCGGTGTAGAGCGTGGGCGAGTTCGTGGAAGAAGACGGTCCAGTCAGGGGTAGCGAGTGTGATGACCTGCTGCTCGTAGTCGGTCATCCCATAGACGCCCGCCGAGAGGCGAAGGTAGTTGACGCGCATCCCGAACCTCTCGGCCACGTTGAGGAGAGGAGGGGGGTCTCTTGGTTTGTAGGCCGGGAGCTCTGCGCCTTCTGTGTCCTCGTATCTGAATACGGGGATGGCTTTGAAGCCCACGAGGACGTCGACCTCTTCCCCGTCGGGTTCGGTGTAGTCGAGCGCCTTCTTTACGAAGACTGGGCCCAAGATGTAGAAGGCTTTCGAGCCCTGTCGGACGTGACGGGCAACGTCCATCCACTGGCGATATCCTCGAGCGTCAGACGTCCCTGTGAGGAGCATCAGTATCTGGTTGCCGAAGCTCCATTTGGAGGACGGCCTCTCTGGGGCGTTGATGAGTGCCTTCGCGCACAGGTCGGGGAGTTGTGTCGTGGAGAAGAGCCGTATGATCTTCTCAAGCTCTTCGCTGGCTCGCTCTCTCCATGATTGTGTGGTTGTTTTCTGGTCGACAGCTTGCGCTGGGTTTTCGGTTGTTTGCACGAGAACGCACCCGTCCTTATGCGGACACGGGGTAGCGCTTTAGGAACTTCCCGCGAAGGCGGTACTTGTAGCCCCCGACGACAAGGTCTTCGCCGTTCCCCAGCCTCTCCAGGAACTCCTTCGCGGGCTCCAGCTCTGCCACCGGAGACCCGTCCTGGTTGACGACGAAGGTCCACTCCCCTTCGCCGCTGGCGTAGGACTTCCAGGGACGGCCTTCGAGGATAGAAGGGTCGACCTGGGGGCTGTCGTCCAGGATGTTGATTGGTTCGCCTGCTGGTCCGGGGGATGAGGATGGTGCAGTGTGGCTGTTCCCGTTGGCCTTCAGTTTTCCAAGGACGTATACGATATTGCTGGATTGCCTTCCGAGTGCGTCAGTCTCCCTCTTTTCGACTGCCTTGATCAGGACGAAGCCACTCCCGAGGCATTCGTTCGCCTCGGCGCTGGTTGACGCCTCCCTGATCTCGGTGATGCGGGCGTACGGAGTGTCCATCTTCCTTCGCCTCCGCTTCCCTGTTCCCATGCCCTCCTAGGAGGGGCCCGCATTTAACGGGCCGGACTCCTTGGAGATGGTGGCGACGAACTCGCGGACCGTGTACTCCGCGATCCCAGCTATCTGGGCCAACACCTTCTGGGAGACGACCCCGGGGGCTGCCTCCCTGGAGGCGATGTAGACGGACCCCGCGGCTATGGTCCTGGGGTTGCGCCCCTCGCTCGTGCCTCTGAGGGCTGCCAGGACGGTCTGGGAGGCCAGGAAGAGCCTCCTGAAGAAGGGGCCGGCCTCGACGCCGCCCTTCCTCAGCCTCTTCCGGACGGCTTCGTCCGCTTCAAGGCGGTTCAGGATGGTCCGCAGGAGGGCGTTGGGGTCGGTGGGCTTCAGGGGGACGCTCGACCTCAGCCCCATCTGGAGCAGGGCAGATTTCGTCACCCTGTGCCCCATGTCGTTGAAGGCCTCCATGACGGCCCCGGAGCTGATGTGGTCCATGCCTGCCGCCCTGGCGGCTGAGAGGATGGAGTAGGCAGACGCAGCTGCAACGAAGACGCGGCGCCCGCTTCCGCTCCCCTCCGCCAGCACCTTCTCCGTCAGGGCCATGGCGTTCTGCTTGACGAAGGCGGGGAGGGACAGCCGGTCCGCCACCCTCGTGATCATGGCCTTGCACCTCTGCTCTGTCCCGTCGACGCCCAGGTTGTCCGAGACGAGTTTGGCGAAGCCGACGGTGCTGACCCCGTTGAAGTAGGCCTTCGAGTCCTTGTCGGACCGGTCGCCTATGTAGGAGCCGAGCCTGGTGTCTGAGAGCTGGCTTGGCGCCTGGATGCGGAACTCGAGGTGGTACTTCTCCTCCTCCACCTTCCTGTCCACCCTCCCGCATGTGGTGCAGACGTATTCGTCTCCGGCCCGGGCGATGTGGCCGCGACATTCCCTACACCTTTCGACCTGTTCGAGTCTCTCCATTTGCATCGACCTCCTTGGTTGTTTTGCCCTGGGCCGCCCCGAGAGTTGGGGCCAGCCGTCGCTTGCAGGCGGGCCAGAGAACGCTGCCGTGAAGCGGAAGGTGACGTCCTTCTCCGTCCTCGCCAGAGGGTCGATGCTCGCCGCTAGGTGGGCGAAAATACGAGCAGGACGACCTCTGTTGTATCTCTGAGTTTGGTCCAGGATATCTATTGGATCCTAGACGTCAGAGAGCAGGGCGGAGCGACCTCCACCCCCAGAACTTCACGCCGCCGTTCACCGGCGCCTACTAGTGGTTTTACGTCCCTTGACGGGCAGTTCAGGAGAGACGGCTAAACGACGGCAGACCCCGTTTGGATGATTTGTCGCGACAAAAGGAGACAGGCGTTGTGAGTTGAATATCCTTGGGCACCGCTGATGGTGCTTCTCTAGCTCGCTCCGTACTGGAACGGGCCTCTGCTTCGTTTGTTAAGGGGGGTTTGCTGAAATGAGTTTAGCGGCGTCAAAGTCGTGGGGTGTATTTAACGCGGGGAGCTCGATTGGAATGAGATCTTCCTAGGCCCTTCTACTACGCGAAGGCATCGCAATCTGTCAGGTGAAAGACGCCAAACCGAGGTCGAAGGACGCCATTTTCCGGGCCGAAAGGCGCCGGATTCGGGATGGGCGCCAATATCAGGAGGCAAAGACGCCAATCAGAGACGAAGGACGCCAGGTTTACGGGGATTGATGGCATCAGCCCAATCTAGTCTGCGGGCCAGCTTCCACTGGCGGAGGCTTCCACCCTTCCGCCAGCTTGCGACCGTCCTGCGTCACTGCGTACCCCTTACCCTGTCGGAAGATCAGGCCGAGCTCGCGGAGGTGCTTGAGGAGGCGGGTCATCGTCCGCTCAGAAACATCTAGGTTCGATCCCAGGGTCTTCATGTTCTGGTATCCCAGCTTCAGCATGAGCGCCAGGAGGTGAAGCTCGTCGTCTTCGAGGTCGGACGGCTGGAGGGGTTTGTTATCCGCTGTAGATGTCGGTGGGGAGACGGTGTCCTCTTTCCTCGCCTCCGGCTCCTGCTCCAAGGCCTCGTACTCGACCAATCTGTCCAGTTCGGCGTCGGACATCCCCAAGGGCTCGTGAACCACGTCGAAGGTAAGCCTGTCCTTGTCCTGCAGGATATCACGGACCTTCGGGACCTGGTTCAAAGACACGACTACGAAGGTGACCTTCCTGTATCTGGACACGTTCTTCTGCCAGTTGTCCTTCAGCTGGGCGGGGTTCTTCGCAGGGGTTATCTCAACCTCGATGGCGGTCCTGCTTTCCTCGTCCCACTCGTCAGGCTTGACCCGGGCGTAGACCATCCCCTCCTTCCCTTGCTTGTACTCGACCTTGGGCTCGATGTACAGGATGTCCGGAAACGGACCTGCCCTGTCTCCTCGGTCGAAGGCGCACCAGTACCCCTTCTCCCAATACTTCTCGAGGAGCTGGAGCATCGTCTTCACGTGCAGAGGGCCGCCGACCCTCCCGTTCTTCCTCCACTTCGCCACGTCGAACCTGAAGAAGTCGTCCTGGGCCAACTGGGTCATGGAGTAGTAGACCTGCCTCGCCTGCATCTTCTCTGCCTCCGTCTCCGGCTCCTTCCACATCGGCTCCCCCGTACTGGGGTCCTTCCCCATGTAGAGCTGGCCCCCCTCCGGCCTCTCCCTGACGTATCCCCTGTCGGCGAGGAAGTTCAGGCCGACCTGGAGGACGTTCCTGTCCCAGTGGCACCTCTCTTCGAATATCCTGGCCATGTGGCGGAAAGCGATCTCGGTCCCGATACGGTGGAGGTAGGCCAGGGGCATCCAATTGAGGGGCCCGCCCAGGGGACACTCGCCGCGTTGCTTCTTCGCTTCTGCGAGGTCCTTTTCGTACTTGAGAGTCTTGTCCCCGACGGCGCCGCCGTAGAGGTCTTCCATGTCCACCTTGAGATACTCCATTGCCTCCGCGAAGCTCGCCAGGAGCTTCAGTTTTGGGAAGGTCACCCTGAAAGGGGGTTCCGTCGGCTTCCCCCCGACGGGCCGCTTCCTCACCACCGCCGCGTAGTCCTCTAGCCCGGGGATGAGCGACTCCACCGCCTCCGTCTTCTGGGGATAGAGGAGCTTGGCCAGCTTCCTGGAGTCGTCCGGGCTGCTCCTGAAGGCGAGGACCGAGCCCACGTTGGACTGGATGGAGCCCATCAGGTCGTCTGGGATCTCGGAGAGGGTCTGGGCGACCATCCAGAGGTAGAGGCCGTACTTGCGCGACTGGGAGAGAATGGTCCTGAGGATCCTCAGCTGGGCTATGTCGCGGAACTCGTCGGCGGCGAGTATCACCGGGGTCCTGGCGACCGGCTCCTCTCCCTCCCTCTCCAGCCTCTTGGCGCGCTTCAGGCTGACGAAGTACATCTTCATCACCACCGCGGACGCGAAGATCCGCCTGAACTCGCTGGGGAGGCTGGAGGGGATTCTGAAGATGGTGAGCATCCCGGGCTCCATCCTCTTCTCGAGGTCGATGGTCGACTCCCTGCTGCAGAAGGTCCTGAAGGTGATGGACGACGGGGGGAGGACGAAGTTGGATATCCTGTTGATGACAGGCATGAAGGCGTCCTTGGGGAGCTTGGAGATCGCCTCGATGGTCTGGTGGATGACCTCGGGCTCGACGTCCCTCCTCCTCAGCAGGTCGGCAATTTCGCCGGTGCTCTTCTTGGTGAATTCGAGCAGGAGGTTGTAAAGCTCCCAGAAGGTCGGGTTGTCCGTGAAGGTGTAGAGGTAGTAGAGGGCGCCCTTGAAGACGAACATCAGGCGCGGGGCGTTCGTAGCGTCGGTGTTGAACACGTCTGACAGGAGGATGGAGAACTCTTCCACCTGGGTCTGGAGGACCTCCGTCTTCTCCTCGGGGGTCAGCCCCTTGGGCAGGGAGAGGAGGTTGAAGCCGAAGGAGACGTACTGGGGGTCGAGGATGACTACCCGGTCCTTCCATCTTGACTTCGGCGTGGCACGCAGCAGGTCGATGGAGGCGTCCCCTCCGGGGTCGAAGAGGAACAACGCAGGTTGGGGCTTGCCTTCTTCCTTCTTGTCATGAAGGAGCTTCAGCATGCGCAGGACGGCGTTGGTCTTGCCGCTGCCCGTCCCGCCGACGACTAGCATGTGGAAGAGCATGTCGTCGGTGGTGAAACGCTGGACCATTGGAGATGGAATGTTGCCGGCGATTTAACGGAGAGAAGAGAAAGTTGCTCGCGTGATTTTCTACTACAGGGCTGTATGCTACGCTTCCTAATCGATATTGTCCGAATAGCCCCGCTGATATCCTAGACGTCGATCACGCGCACCGAACTGAACGGGTCGGCATGTTAAGGAGACGAGAAGCCTAGACAGCATCCAACAGCTTCTCCACAAATGCAAGCTGAGTTTCGATCGGGACCTGGGCGAAGTTCATGTTGAAGAAGACGTGGTTCACCCCGACGGACGACGCGACCGACAAGTCTTCCGCCATCTGTTCGATGTCACCGCTCAGAGGCTGTCTGGGCTCGGGAAGCTTGCGGTCAGAAATCGCGCGGTTCACGCTGGAGACGACCTCGAGCGCTCCGGGGTCCCGGCCGTTCGTGGCGGCGCTGCTTCTGAAGCTGTCGATGATCTCCCGGAACTTTTCCCAGGAGGGGATCGAGGCCCCTCCGATGACGAGTCCGTCTGCAATCCTCCCGGCTCGGGCGAAAGCGGCAGGGCTGTTCCCTCCGGAAAGGATCGGGGGACCGCCCGATTGCGTCGGCTTCGGCCCTATCCTCGACTCGGGTATCGTATAGAACATCCCTGAAAACTCCACAGGGTCAGGACCCCAGATCGCCCTGAGGACCCGCAGGTACTCCTCGAATCCCCTGCCTCGCCTGGAGAGTGAAGCCCCGGTTGCCTTGAACTCGTCCTTAGACCATCCCTGAGACAGCCCGGCGACCAGCCGCCCCCCGCTCATGACGTCCAGCGTTGCGAGCCTCCGCCCCAGGAGGATGGGGGGCATGTATAGTGCGTCCACGATGCCTGTCCCCAGCCGAATGCGTTCCGTCTTCGCCGCGGCTAACGTCAGGGTTTCTATGGGGTCGAAGGTTACGCCGTAGGCGTCAGGCCAGGCGCCGCCGGAGGTCACAGCGGGCCAGAGATCCATGGGGTTGGTGGGGAGCAACAGGCGGTCGAGCACCCAGAGAGAAGAAAGCCCCATTCCCTCTGCCCCCTGGGCGACCCGAATTATGGCCTCCGGCGAGGCCCACCTCCCGATCTGCGGCAGTGCTATGCCTATCTTTAGGTTCACAATCCTGTCCCCGCGGCAGCCACCATGAACGCCATGGCCAGCGACAGGAGGAGGACTGCGGTGGGGGCCCCGAATTTCAGGCGCTCCTGAACGGATTGGAATTGGGGCGGAGGCGGCTGCTGCGGGTTCTGTTTCATCTGAACGACGAGCCTTCCAAGGGCCATGACAGAAGGCCCGAGGAGGAGGAAGACGAGAAGGTAGGTCGCGAGACCGAACGAGGCGCCGATGGTCACGTACAAACCCGACATAGAGCCGAGCCCGAAGAGTCTCAGGTCGCCGTTCGAAAGGGCCAACGCAAGCGAGATTCCGAAGATGAGAGCGAGAGAAGCGAATATCTCGACGAACCTCACAAACCTGGGAAACACCTTCAGGACGAGCTCCCCGTTGGTCTGGGGTGACAACTTGGGAAGGGCGGGTTCAATCACCATCATGAAGACGAGCGCGGCCCCGAACCACCCCACTACGGAGAAAATGTGCAGCCATGTGAGAAGATCGACCAAGACGGGGTCTCCCATCGGCCGCGGGAAGAGCGGAGACGATTTATAGCCCAGTCAGTATGAGGTACATAGTACATGAGTCGTACTGCAGTTCGTCCGTACGGGAGCCTTCAGGTCAGCATCCTGCGTGTACTGAAAGGACAGGAACTCTCGGGCTACGACTTGTACAAAGCGTTGGCCACGAAAGGCATGGACGTTTGGCCGAACCACGTCTACACCGTGCTAGTGAAGATGGAAAGGGACGGCCTGCTGAAGGGAAGATGGACCGATGCTAGGGGGAAGGCCCCACGGAAGCATCTCTATTCCCTGAGCAGGGAGGGGAACGCCGAGTATGACACCCTAGTGGAAGACTCCCTTGGGCTCATCATGGAGCACTTCTTCGAAAAGAGCTTGTCCTTCGAAGACATCGGCTTCCATATGCGGTTGAGCAAGGAAATTCTCGGGGGCCTCGCGAAATGGTCAGATGGCTCAGCCTTCAGGCTGGTGATTGTGGGCCCCGACTACAACCCCATGGTGTGCTTCCCAAAGTTCTACTACTCGGTGAGCGAAGCGTACCCCAACGCCGACGTCTACGTCGTAAAGCGCCCGTGGAAGAGGGGACTGGATGGTAGGAAGAACCTCAAGGTCCTCGATGGCTCGAGGGACGATATCCCGCTTCGGGACGGCTTCGCGGACTATGTACTGCTTCAGGGATTCCCAAACTCATCGCCAGTGGAGGCCACGCTAGAAGAATGCTCGAGGGTCCTGAGGGACGACGGGTCGGTCTTTCTCGAGATTCCGGAGATATTGACGAAAGAACGGCGGTCGCCGTACGTTACCAACTTCCCCGACTTCGTCCTGAGGTTGTTCTACGAGCATTACGGTCAGGACCGGATCGTCGAGGTCGAGGAGGTTCGAAACCTACTCCTACATGGTTTTGCCCGGGTAAAGAGCATCGACGTCCGCGGCAAGATTATCTTCTACGCAGAAGGAAAACTCCCCAGAACACCTGCATCAGGCCTGGAAATCCTGGATATGAATCCGCGGACCAAAAGAGGGGTCACAGCAAAACGCTTGGCCTAGATAAGCGCACCTGCCGAATCCGTCTCATGCAAGAGATGGGGGTGGTTAAGCGGAGTCGGCAGATTGGACTGCGCCTTGTGCGCCGTCGTCTACTATACCAAGTGGAAGAAGGGTCGGCTCTACCCGAAGGCGGCACGGACCGGCCCTTACGCCTACGCCTAGGAGGTCACGAGGGTCAACGGGAAGGTCGTCGCGAAGTACATTGGGATTGTGAAGGTTCCGGAAGGTCAGGAAATGGTAGAGAGACGAGGAGGGGAAACCGGCGACAACCCAGCCCAGCAACCCCCGCCGCTTCAGTAGGAACTTTTCAGAGTTCCGGGTCAGTTCGACCGGCTCTGAGACCAGGTTTCTCGCCAAAGCCAACTACTACGGCGTCCATCTGGAGAGGAACATCCTGGTGATCGACTGGTCGAGGCTTCGCTGCGAAAGCTGTCGTTACGAAGCGGAAGGAGCGCCCGAAGCAGGACTCCCCTTCGCTCGGGCTCTGTCTGAGGTCGCATCGGTGTGCCCCTCTTGCAGGAAGACGTCACTGCTCCCCAAGGCCTACTTACCTGATCTGGTGGCGAGCCGCCGAATGAAGCTTGTAGTAGAAATATACGGCGAGAAGTCGAGCGTCAAGGACGCCTCAAAGATGGAGTTCTACAGGGTCAACGGGTTCACGGCCGTCACCGTTCCGAACGCCGTGGCAGACGACGCCGAATACTCGAGGCCAATCTTCCAGCTACTTGCCCTGGTCTGCGGGTCGGACCACCCAGAGAGGCTCTTTGCGCCGGAGCTAGGTTGAGTCCGACTATGCGCGGAATCTCTCTCAGGTACGCAGGCACCGGAGGCATTTCTATTACGTCAAGGGTGCCGTACACCGACTCCATCACGCCCAGGTACTCCGTCGCGTCCCTCTCGGTCCTGGAGGAGAGGAGCATCTGGGACGCGCCCCCGCTGAAGAGGACCTCGAAGCCCCTCACGGACGCCGATGGGAGCAGCGCCAGCCTCTCCAGCCGCTCGTCCTCCAGGGGCTCGTCGATCTTCGGGACCTTAGCGAGCCCCAGGACCTTCACCCGCGAGGAGACGGCGACGGTGGGGGACTCCCCGTTTCCGTCGCCCCCCTCCACGTGCCCTGGCTGGATGTCGGGGGAGTACGAGCTCCTCTTGCCGAGAGAGTCCAGAAAGCCTTCCGTCGCGGTCACGGGAAGGTGGAGATAGTACGGAATCTCCTCCTGGGTCATCAGGAACGAGGGGGGTTCGAGGCGAGAGCGGGCGTAGCTCATTATGTAGGGGGAGACGGCGGTGACCATCCTCCGCTCAACCAGTTCGACGAGCATCCAGGGGTCCCTGTAGACGAAGGTCCCGAGCCTGTCCAGTTCGTCGTGGCAGTCCTTGAAGGGCAGCGAGGAGAGCTGCCTCGGGTCGCCGACCCACATCCCCTGTATCGCGAGTAGGACGTGGGGGACGTTGGCGATGGCGTCGATCCTCTTGATCCTCTCCCCGGACCGCTTGTACCAGTCCCGGTAGAGCTCCGGCCTGTCGTACTCGCTGTCGTCTATGATGCTCCTCTTCGGCGTCTTGATCTGCTCCGCTGCGACGTGCATCGAGTTCTTCAGGGCGATGAGGGTCGGGGAGAGGTTCACCCGCCTGAAGAGGAACTGGACCCAGGCGAACTTCGGGTTCGCTGCCTCGATGGAGTGGATGAGCTCCCCCATCAGGCGCTGCGGCTGGGGGAACTTCGGGATGGACATGGGGTTCGCGTTGATGAGGCTGACGTTGAAGAAGCGCACCTTTTCCGCCGTGCCGTCGCTCCCCTTCATGGAGCCCCTCCTGTGGCAGGGACCGCTGGCGTGGCTTTCGCCTCGTCCTTCTTGACATGCCTGACCCTGGTCCCGAGGCGGGGATAGGGCAGGGTGTCCCTGTAGGGCTTGGACGGAATCGGTCCCGTCCAGTTCAGGACGACGAGCACGAAGAGAGGAGCAGCCACCGCCGCCTGAATCGCGCACAGGTAGTACCACGGCAGAAAGAAGGAGGCGATGGCCGAGCCGATATAGAGCGCGAAGGAGACGGCGAGCGGGACGAGGTTTCCGACGTCCCAGAACCTAGAACGTTCGAGCAGTATCGTGTTCTTGTCGAAAATTTCGAGGCGTCTGCAGACTGCATACCACTCTGAATCGCTCGAGAGGTCGCGGAACGGCCTGGCCAGCCTGCCTAAATCGTGGCGGTAGGCCACCAAGTACATCGCGGCAAGGTATGGAATCGGAGTGTAGAGGAAGAGCCAGCCGGTATCGGGCATCGACGACATGGAGACCGGATGGTATTAACGAGGGGAAGCTGCTTCAGGCGATGATGGCTTCCGCCACCCTGGTGAAGGAAGACAGTACCTCGGAGCCGGAAGGGGTCAGCTCGTAGCGCCTTCTCGGGCCGTCAGGGACGACTCTCACAAACCCCCGTTCTGCCAGGTGGCCCAAGAAGTTCTGGCAGGCCGACCAGGAGAGGTTCGCCTTGTACATCACCCGGGTGGGTTTGTCGGCCCCGTTCCTGATGGCGTCGAGGACGTGCACCATCATCTCGGTGTGGGACCGTCTCCCTTGGAGGTTCGGCCTCGGCTTCCTGACTCTCGCAAAGATGCCTGAGAACTGCTCTTCAGATTCGTCAGCTGGTCCGGAGGTCAAATCGTCAGAAGTGCAGTGGTCCGAATTTAACGCGAGTTCTTGCTGTCGAACAGTTCCTTGGCCCTCCGAACTTCGTCGGCGAAGATTAAGGTTGACCCTCTCTCGTACCGCGCACCCAGATTCCGGTAGAACCTCGCCAGGATGCGCGCCTCGATTACAAGTGCCCCCATTGGCTGGAACAGCTCGGAGAGAGCGTCGTCGAGCTCCTGGGGTTTCCTGGCACAGTCCGACAGGCTGACGGCAGACTTCGCAAGCCACCATGAGGTAGTGTCCCTTCCGCCTGGGCCGAGGACTTCCGAAAGGACTGAATGGCAGACTTCGTTCAGGGAGTCGTCGAAGTCCGGCATTACTTCAGCGGGGGTTAATCGCTAATAACGAAGGTGGGAGCCCTCGGTTCGTGCGGTGCGTTGACCGACAAGCCGATGGGGCGCCAGACGTATAAGCCGTTGAACGCTGGTATGTGTCAGTGAGGTCGCGTGCAGCCGACCTGCGAGTGGTGCGGGCAACCTGCCGTGAGGCTGAATCCTACCCTCTGTGCTGAATGCGCCTACAAGTTCTGGATTAAGTCCAGGGAGGTGGCGGACTCCCCGAAGGTGAGGGTCGACGGTGCAGTCTACTCGAAGTAAGACCAATGCAGTGTTATTGTGGTAGGCCGCTGACGAAGAACGAAACGGGAGTCTGGGTCTGCAGGCAGTGCAGGCGGGAGCCCGTTAACTGCGAGTGCTTCCCCATGTGAGTTCCAAGGATTCGTAGGACGTTATGTGGTCTTATTACCCGACGAGGGAAGCCCGCAACCGAAGTGTGTTACCGATGCCGGGGCCATCGCAAATGTAGTTGCGGCAAGAACTGTGAGAGGTTAATCGAAGGAACGTGCCATGACTGCAGGCACGTGGTTGGACCAGGCCCGGGCTAGCTGGCCAGGCCATACTTCCTGATGTAGAACTTCCTGACCGACTCGCCGATCTCGTTCAGTGTGAACAGCTTGTTCTCCACCATTTGCTCCACGTGCTCTGCCCTCTCCGCCAGCTCCCTCTCGAGCTGCCCCTCGTCCCACCCGAAGAGCCTCATGATCTGCTGAAGCCTCTCGGTCTTCATCCGGACCAACTCTTCAGGCGCGGACGGCGAGAAGGTGTCGTCCACCATGTTGTAGGCGAACATCTCCTTCAGGTCGAAGCCTCCCTTCCTGGGATCAAGCTCGGTTATCGAAAGGACGCGCCTCACCACCCTCCCGTGCTCCCTCCTCACCCTGTTCATGACGGCGAACGCCCAGATGAGCATCATGTTCCCAGTTGGCACGAGCATCGGCGGCGCGCTCATCCTGATCATGACATTCTGGACGCTGTCCGAATGCAGGCTTGTCAGGGCCCCATGCCCGGAGGCTGCCGAGTTAATCAGGGCGGCGATCTCCTCCCCTCTGACCTCGCCCACAATCACGAAGTCTGGGGTCAGCCTGAGGGAGTGCTTCACGAGGTCCTGCAGGGTGATCTCAAGGTTGTTCATCCCTATGCTGTAGCTGTGCCTCGACGTGAGCTGGTCCCAGACATCGTGGGAGAGCCTGAGCTCCGGATTGTCTTCTATGGTGCAGACTGCGGCGTTGGGATTGATCAGGGAGGCGAGGGTGTTCATGAAGGTGGTCTTCCCCGAGCCCGTCGGGCCCACGATGAGCGCGAACCCCCTGGCCTCTATCATCAGCCAGAGGTAGGCGACCATCAGGGGGGAGACGGTGTTGAGCCGAACCAGCGCTGTTATTGGCATGGGTTCAGCTGGGAACTTGCGAATCGTGAAGGCGGTCCCGGTCATTGAGACGTCGGTGGACCATCTCACGGCCACCCTGTCGTTGGCAGGCGTTCTGGCGTCGACTATCGGCATCGCGTTGGTGGCCATGGTTCCGCACCTCTGGAGCATCTTCTGGGTGGACTCCTCGGCGTCCTCCTCGGTGGGGAAGACGACGTTGGTCCTGATCCAGCCCAGTTCGCTGTGGTTCTTGTGGAGGACGACGACCGGCTTCCCGTGGCCGGTGCACTTGATGTCCTCTATGTTGAAGTCGTTCATCAGAACGTCCAGCCTCCCGTACCCCTTCAGTTCCCTCTTCACGTAGTATTCGTACTTCTGCAGGGAGCGGGTCACCTCGTCGAGGAACCCCAAGCTCCTCGCGGCCTCGACCATGTTTGGTATGAGCCTCTTCGAGGGGTCGGTGGCGTCCTCCGAGGAGATGCTCATGAAGAGATGGTCAAGGAGGCGGCTCAGTCTCTCCCTTTCACGCTCGGTGAGGGAAGGCTCGATTACTGCATACCTTCCGACGCCTCCCTCGTTGGCTATCACGATTGCTGCGGGGCCGACGTCGTATCTCTCGAGTTCCTTTCCCATGACGGCAATCGAGTCGCCCTGCCTCTGTTCTTCGCCAAGCGTGTAGAGGGAGAAACCAGAGAGCGCCCTGCGGACGGGGTCTTCCTTGCCGGACAACGGGTCAGAAGGGGATTAGTGAATAAAACACCAGGGAACTCGTTATCCTGCGTGCGAATAGCGATTAACGGGTGGCAAATGTGAATTTGAACTAGGCCCTTAAAGCCCCACTTCTCGCCACGCCTGGGACACTCAAAGCGAATGTCGGAGACGCCAGAGAGTCCAGGAAGTTGCTTCACCTTCGTGTAAATCGTGCTGGAATATCCATACTTGACACAGAAATCAACCAAATGTTTGGGCCTGCGTTTTTCTTAGTTCCCTCCGGGGCTCTTGCCTCTGACGAGAGCCCCAGCGAAGGCAACAACAAGCGTCAGCACCCAGAGGGCCGCTAAGGTCATGTCGTAGACGTTGCCAAAGTCCACCCCCAAGTTGACCGATGGCCCGACCAAGGCCAGGAAGCCACCAATCAGTACAAGAGTCCGGTTCGTAGGCTTTCACCCCTGAGGGGCTTTCGCCTGGAATATCTCGAAGAGGTTTCCGTCGAGGTCGCAGATGAAAGCGACGACTCCATAGGGCACCTCGTGTACCTCCTGCCTGAATTCCACCCCCTTGGACTTCAGCTCATTGCACGTCTCCTGACAGTTGTCCACGCTGAGGACAATCGGCAGTCCCTGCCCGGCTCTCCAATTCCTCGACATGCCCGAGGGGTCGGGCGATCCCGGCTGCCAGAGGGCCAGATCGACGTCCTGACCTCCGGGGCGAACGGTGACCCATCTGGTACCGTCGGGATAGTGGAAGTCGGTCTTCTTCTCGAATCCGAGTTTCTTCGTGTAGAATTCCAGTGCCTCCGCCTTGTTCTTCACGGCGAGGGTTACCGTCATTATCTTTGAATCCATGCCAGGCCTGGGAATGCCCTACGCAGTTGAAGCCTTGCCTAACGGAGTTAGGCAAAAGTGAAGCGATTCATAAATAGTTCAATCCACGGATTTGTACAAGATGGACGAACTCGATCTGAAGCTCCTCCGGGCCCTCATCTCCGAGGGCGCGCTGGCGCAGTCCGAGAACCAAGTGAACTCGTCGCTGAGGTCCATAGCTGCGCGTCTCAAAGCGGACGACATGACGGTGAACCTTCGCTACAAGAGGCTCCAGGAGTCGGGCTGCCTGTCAGCCTGGCATCTGTTGGTAAACCCTACCTTCTTCGGCTGCAGACTGATGGACGTGACTGTGGACGTGTTGCCGGAGTCCGTGAAGGCAGATGCGATCAGGAAGCTCAAATTGGTCCACGAAGTAACTGGGATGATCGACTTCTACGGCAGGGCGCTGAAGGTCATAGCGATGTACAACAGCGACGAGTCACGCTCTCGAATCGTCGAGCTCATCTCCAGAATTACCAACGCGGAAAAAGTTACCCAGATCCGTTGGGCGTTCCCACGATGCAGGACGGAACGTCTGACCGAGACTGACGTTGCGATAATCTGCTCGCTTTCCCATGACGCGCGAAAGAGCTTCATCAATGTCTCGAAGGAGCTTCGCCTCTCGACCAGGACTGTGAGAAACCGCCTGGGCAGGCTCAGAAGGGAGAACACAGTCTTCATGCTCCCAGTCCTGAACATGGGCGGCGTCTCGGGGCTTATACCGGTCTACTTGTCATATACGTACTCTCAGAAGGGAGAGAAGAGCAGGGTGGACCGGGCCATGCTCTCGCAGTTTGGGGGGAGTTACCTTTCGCTCCAATTCGCCGACCCTCTCAGTGGCTACATTTTCTTCGGGGCGTCTACGATGGCGGAAGTCCAGGACTGCCTTGACTGGGCGAAGTCACAACCCGGCGTTGCGACCTCCAGGGTCGACATACTGACGCGGACAATGATGTTCCCCGAGAAGCTGACCGAGCTCCTCAGCCTCAGAAACGAGAAAGCGGCGATCCAAAGCAAGGCATTCTTCTAGGGGGGCGCGCTTACCTTCCGCTTCGCCTAGTCGGCTTAGGCGCTGATTGAAATGCGGTGAGCCGTCCCCGACAGTCCATGCGAATCTTCCTTGTTGGGGCCAGCGGGGCCATCGGAAAGAAGCTCGTCCCCCAGTTGGTTGGTAAGGGCTACGAGGTAGTGGGGGCGTTCAGGTCACCCGTGAACGAGGAACACGTGAGGGCGATGGGCGCGGAGCCCGTGGTGCTCGACCTGCTGGACGCGGCGGCCGTGCGCAAAGCGGTCGCTAGGACCAAGCCCGATGCAATTATCCATCAAGCCACTTCTCTTAACGGGAAGCTGGACTTCAAGCATCCCGACCGTGCCTTCGCCCAGACGAATCTGCTTCGGACCAAAGGCACTGACAACCTCTTGGCCGCCGCTAAGGAGGCTGGCGTGCGCCGTCTTATCGCCCAGAGCTATGCAAGCTACCGTTACGAGAGGGTAGGGGGGCCCGTCAAGACCGAAGAAGATCCCCTCGACCCCGACCCACCCGCCGCGATGCGTGGGATTTACTCGGCCATGAACTACCTGGACCGAGTAGTCACCAACGTGGGTGGAGTTGCACTTCGTTATGGTGGATTTTATGGGGATCCGACCAGCGCCGCTGAACGGGTCAATTTCCTGGAACCAATACAGAAGCGGATGTTCCCGACAGTAGGCAACGGCAAGGGATACGCCTCGTTCATCCATCTCGAGGACGCGGCTGCAGCGACTGTTCTCGCTCTTGAGCATGACGTGACAGGTGTCTACAACATTGTGGACGACGAACCTGCTCCGGCCCGAGAATGGTTGCCATACCTCGCTTCAGTTTTGGGCGCCAAGCCACCCCGCCATTATCCGGCGTGGATGGCACGACTTTTCGCGGGCGAACTCGCCGTCATTTTGGGAGAGGAACTTCGGGGCGCTTCGAACCAAAAGGCCAAGCGCGAGCTTGGAATGAAGTTACGCTACCCCAGCTGGCGGCAGGGGTTTGTGGCCGCCTATGGCTCGATTTCGAGCGAAGGTATCGGGGTGGGAGGGCGGAAGGTGTGAAGAGCGCCCTTGCCGCTTTGGCCCTATCGACAGGGCTATTCTTCTCAGCCGAGCTGGGAGGGAACATACTCTCCACGGACGTCTTTCTCTGGTCTGCTGCTCCTGCTCACGCCTATGGGTTACTGGCGTTCGTGGCGGTGGATCTTATTCTCATCGTTGCCTTGTGGGATCGAGTCAGATACGGTGGAACTCTCCCGATTGTCAAGTATGTCGGTGCACTCTGTGTAGCCATGGCGTCGGTTCAGTTCTTTGCGATGGTAGGTGACCTGTCGGGCCTTCAACCTCCCTTGGGAATGCCTGCCTCGGCCTTCAGGAGCTACTTGCTCAGTGATAGGCTCTACATGCGACTCCTAGTTCTGCAGCCTGTTGTTGCTGGCTTGGGATTCTGGTTCAGCCAACAGAATGGCGCTCATACCTGAGCCCGAAGCCACTTTGACTCCATGCGTAAGGTGTCAAATGGCGCGAGGCAGGCATTTGCTCTCGAAGGAAAGCCCAAGCCGTATAGGCTAGAGATTTGATTTGATTTTGACGTCAGCTTCTTTGGGTCCTGTGCAGCACGCGGGGTTCTCGTAGGTTTGTTTGCACATGTAGATCATCGAGTCGTCCTGGGTGACGATGGCTCGGAACGTCGTTGGCGCTTCGCCGGATATGGCGATTAACTTCTCGGAATCCACTATCAGCATGTTGCACGCACCGCAGAGGGTCTTATTCGCCGGAAGCCGCGATCTCGAGGCTTCCTCGAGGACGCTATCGGCGAGCGCGATCTTGAGTCTCGAGCCTCTGCTCCGGGCCTTCTTTAGTGATGCAGCTATCCCACCAAGGAGGTATCTGTTGTTGATCATCACAATCACCTCCTCCTTCGATTCGTCTATCGTATCCTTCATCTTTTCGATGATGTTGCGGGCTCCCCTGATGATGTAAGCGAGCTCCACGTCCTCATTGCTTCCCTCCACGTGGAGCGGCTCCAAGAGCCTGGCCAGGTCCTTGACCTTCGCCGAGCGCTTTACGTGCTCCTCGTCGATCTGGTCCTGGAGGTTGGAGGCTATCTGGTCGATGCTCAGCGCCCGGTACAGGCTGGGCGTCCCGCGCTGGACGATTATCAGGTTCTTTTCCTCAAGTTCCTTCAGGGCGTAGTAGATCTTCGAGTCCGGAATCCCCGTCCGCCTGCAGAGGGTCGTGGCCGAGACAGGCTGGCTTTCCAGTATGGAGAGGAAAGCCCTGGCCGAATAGGAGGTGATGCCTAGCTCTCTGAGCTTGGACATCATGTTGTCCCTGGCCATCCCGACTTCGGCTACCTGCGTCTTCTTACCCCTCCTTGGTAGCGGCGGTTAGAGAACCGATTTATATCTTTCTACTACCCTTGAGTAAGGAGGTGAATGTAAGAACGTCGAACCAACTCCTTGAAGGAAAGCAGATCCCTCTGGCCGCGACCGAATGCTGGGGGTACTGCTACGCCGAGGAAGTGGCCGAATCGGCCTGCGTGGGATACTGCACAGGCTAGGCCCCTCCCGAGAATCACACGGACCCCCTCGTCGAAGGGGAGCCCTCTTTTTTCGCCTCTAGAGCCAGTGGGGAAGGCACCGAAGGGAAGCGGTAGGAATGTTTATACCGCCATATATGACACGTATGACATATGACGTCCACGACATACAGACTGGAAAACGCCACGCCATACTCCCTCCTGTTCCAGGCGTTCACCAACCCGGCAAGGGTGCAGATTCTGCAGGCACTTCGCGACAATGAGAGCATGAACGTAACAGAAATCGGCGAGGAGACCGGGCTCGAACAGACGAGCCTCTCGCACAACCTGAGGTGTCTTGCCTTCTGCGGCCTGGTCACGGCAAAACGCGAAGGAAAGTCGCGGGTCTATTCTCTGAACAAGGCCACTGTTCCGCCGATGCTGGAAATCGCCAGAAACCACGTCAGGAGGTACGCCAGCAACCTCCTTAGCTGCGACGCGTTGGAGCGGTGAGCGGGCACGAGAAGATACGACCTAGTCATCCTGGGACAGGGCTCCGCGGCATTCGCTGCCGCAATCAAGGCGGATGAACTTGGGATCAAGACCGCGATGGTCGGAGGGAAGGCGACGAAGGGAGCGACAGTCGGAGGCACCTGCGTCAACGTCGGTTGCGTTCCGAGCAAGAACCTGATCACGGTCGGGACTGCCCTCCACGGAGCCGCGCAACCTCCATTCAGGGCCATCGATTACGGAAGGACCAAGCTGGATTTCGAAAGAGCGATCGCCGAGAAGGACGCTCTCGTGCGGAAGATGAGGAAGTCGAAGTACACCGAGGTCCTCGGGAGGCTTCGCAACGTGGAGTACATCCCTGGGCGCGGGCGCTTTGTCTCCAAGAACGAGGTCAAGGTGGGTGGCGAGGTCATCGTGGCGAAGAAATTCCTCATCGCCGTCGGCGCGAAGGCGAAGGCGGCCACCGTGAAGGGAATCGAAGACGTGGACTATCTTACAAATGAGGAAGCGCTCAGCCTCAAGAAGCTCCCGGATTCGTTAATCGTGGTGGGCGGGAGGGCGCTGGGCCTCGAGTTCGCCCAGATGTATTCGCACTTCGGGACGAAAGTGACCGTCCTGCAGCGGAGCGACAAGATCCTGCCCGAGGGCGAGCCTGAAATTTCGTTTGCCCTTCGAGGGTATCTGCAGGATGAAGGCATCGACGTACAGACCGGGGTTGAGATCAAGAGCGTATCTCAGAGCGGCGGTACCAAGGTCGTCCGTTGCGCTGTCAACGGCAAGGAGAAAGAGTTCCGAGCGACCCAGCTGCTGTTTGCGGTCGGGAGGGAACCGAACACCGACTACCTGGACGCAGAGAAGGCCGGGGTCGAGCTGGACGGGAGTGGGTTCGTCAAGGTGAACGAGGAGATGCAGACTTCCGCGCCCCTCGTGTGGGCTGCGGGCGATGTCATCGGCGAGCCGATGCTCGAGACCATCGCGGCCAAGGAGGGGGCGGTGGCCGTGACCAACGCCTTCGGAGAGGGCAGGAGGAGAATAGACTTCGGCGAGGTTCCGCGGGCCGTGTTCACGTATCCCGAAGTGGCGAGCGTTGGGATGACGGACGCCGAAGCCAACGGGAAGGGGATCCGCTGCGCGTGTGGAGTTCTACCCCTCGACCTAGTTCCGAAGGCGCAGATAATCGGAGACACCCGAGGAGTGATAAAGCTGGTCGCAGACGTGAACACGAAGCGGGTGCTGGGCCTGCACATCCTCGCCCCTCACGCCGCCGACCTCATACACGAAGGGGTGCTGGCGGTCAAGTTCAGGATGACGATAGACGATATCATCGACACCGTCCATGTGTTCCCGACCCTCTCTGAGGCGATAAAACTGGCAGCCCAGTCCTTCTACAAAGACGTGGGGGCGCTGAGCTGCTGCACAGAGTGATCGCACCTGCCGAGGCTCGTCAGCAGCAAGCCGCGCGCTGGCGGCCGCCTCTGCGCGAAAGTGCTTCGTCCATGAAGGCCTGGGGCGACGCAACGCTCCCTCGGGGCCCTTCGTAGGACTTGAGCCACTTCGTGAGGCACTGCCTCCTGTCGAACAGGAACGTGCCAGAGCAACAGATGGAAAACCTGTTTTCGTCGTCGACCACGTAATGCAACAGCGCAGACTTGGGCCGCGCAGAGGCTACCTTCCTGTCCTTGATTATCACTTCGACCTTGTTCCCGCAGACGGGGCAGACTGCTTCCGCCTTCAGGTCGTGGTACAGCCCTGTGAGGAGGATGTCTGCCCCGCAGCCTACGTTCGAAGTCAGGCCCGAGTCCAGGACCAGGGCGTTCGGGGTCTTGCTGTTGGTAGCGCCGACTATGTTGGCCATTAGGGTCAGTGGCACGACGACCCTGCTGTCCGGGATTCGGTCCCGCACGCATCGGACGAATCCCTGATCCTTCTTTCGAAGAACCGCGACACCTCCCGAAATTCATCGGGGGCTAGAATGGCTACCCCTGGGTGCTTCGATGCGTACTGCTCCGCGGTCTCGCCCAAGGCGAACCAGTTCGACGGATAGCACACCGTCCCGCGAAGGTCTTTGGCGTCCATGTGGGCCGGCCACGAGAGCACGGCCGTGCTCGGCTCCATCGTCTTCACCCCTTCAGGTGCGATCGTGAGCCGTATCTTGGCCCCGGAGATCGGGTCGGTGCTCGTTACGTTTGCAGTCTTCCCGAGCAATAGAGGGAAGAGCAGCGTATCGCCGGCGCACCAGGTGTAAAGGTCGTGCCCGTCCACCTTGAAGGCGTGGCGCGTGGGGACGCTTGTCAGGCCGAGCCCTATCAGGTTGCCTTCCTTGTCGAGCTCCGCTCCCATCCTAGTCAGGAAGTCCTTCGTGTCCTGCAGGAGGATGTGCAGTTCGCCGGCTACCTCATCCACTCCCAACGGCCGGCCCCAGGCCAGGAGTCCCAAGACTTTCACTAGAGAGATGAAGTCCGGCCCCAGGTCGGCAGTGAGTCGACCCATCTCTTCAGTCAACGGTTTGTGTTCTGTTTGCATTTCTTGTCAGTCTGCCTTGGCCCCGGGTCCGTATTAGGATGCTACCAGACAGGAGGGGCACAACCATAAAGAGGGGGCCGGCCACATCCACTAGCCATGAAGAGGCTCGTGGTGGAAATCCCGTACAAACGGTTCTGGATTGGATTCTTCGGCTCATATGCCAAGCGAGTGAAGGTCGTGGAGGCGCTGCGGTGCTTCAAGTGCGACTCCGAAGGCTTCGCCGTTATCTGCAGGATAAAGCTCCTAGACGAAAGCCTGTCATTGAGAGACCTCGTCAAAGGCAGCCCCATCAGGAACATCGAAGTCCTCTTCACAGAGAAGGATGGTTCGATGGTGATATTCATGTCGGGTGAGTATCCTGAGGAACTAAGGGCCAGAAGACGCGCGCCCGTCGCCAACGTCTTCCAGAGCAAGCCCCCTGAGTTCGTCGACGTGGACTGGATGAAGGTCGAACTCGTCGGGGAGGAAAGCGGCCTTCGGGAATTCCTCAACAGAGAAGAGCTGAAGCTGGAAGAGGCTCCCAAGATTCTATCTCTGACCAGGTTCGAACCGAGGGCCGGCGAATCGTTGGTGTCGGCGCTCCCTCGTCAGCAGAGGCGTACGCTTCTCGCCGCTTACGGGCTCGGATACTACGACCTCCCGAAGAGAATATCGTCCGAGCATCTTGCTAATCTTTTGAAGATTGACAAGTCCACCCTTGCCGAACACCTGAGGAAGGCGGAGAGGAAAATCATCAAGAGCGTACTAGTGGCCTAGGAAGGAGGCAGAGCGGTTTGGAAGTGACGTGCGCTTGGCTGGCGCTAGAAGCCTATCACCTGCTTTAACAGTCGCTTCTCCGCCTTCCTGAGGTGCTCGACCACCGTCGATTTGTCCAGTTCGAGGGCCCTGGCCACTTTGGCCGAGTCGATCCTTCTGGGGACGTCGTAGTACCCGATCTTGTAAGCCGCCGTGAGTATGTGCCTCTGCTTCTCGGTAAGGGACATCATGGGAGAGTTCGGGTCCAAGGTCTCATCCGTCAAGGACAGGACTCTTGTCCTCACGCCGAGCTTTTCCAGGAACTTGAAGAGTTTCTTGATCTCTGTCGCGTTCCCGAAGTAGGTCATCTTCGCGCGCCCGTCCCCGAATTCGGTAGGGAGGCCGACATACACCCTGGGCCATTGCTCACCCCTGGTCGTGCAATTCATGGGCTCACACTCGTAGTAGACGACATAGGATCCCTCTGCTTTGGACAGGCGCTCTATGCGGGAGAAGCCGCCTGAGCGGTCAAGGTCCTCCAAGTCGGCGCCCTTCTCCTTCAAGGACACCCTGGCGATTCCGGCGCACCCCCTCGAGTCGCACGCGAAAAAGTGGATGATTTCACAGGACGAAACCTGATCTGGGAGGCTGGTGCCACCCAGCTTCTCCAAGTCCCGGAGCGGCATCTCTACGACTGCTCTGCGCATATCCAAGCCTGCGGACCACGCCCTATTATCCTTGTGCCCAACAGGTGGGGCAGTAAGTTAATCCGCATCCGGAATCAACCCGATTCTATGAGTTCGCAAGCACTGGAGACGGTGGAACTGGGGAAGCAGTTCGGACAGATTACGGCATTGAACGACGTTACGATTTCGGTCCCGGAAGGGGAGGCGTTCGGGCTTTTAGGGCCGAACGGGGCAGGAAAAAGCACGCTGGTGAAGATACTCATGACCCTGACTGCACCCACCAGCGGGAGTGCCCGGGTCTTCGGGCTGGACGCGGCGAACCAATCCCATGAAATCAGGAAGCTCGTTGGCTACGTCCCCCAGGATGTCTCAGTGGACTGGTGGCAAACGCCGCGTCAGATTCTGCGCATGCTTGGGACGTTCTATCACGTCCCCAAGAACAGAATCGAGTCCATGATAGACGACGCGTTAGGCGTTGTTGAGCTGGAAGACAGGGCAAACGACATCAC
Source organism: Nitrososphaerota archaeon (assembly GCA_028867035.1). Taxonomy (GTDB): domain Archaea; phylum Thermoproteota; class Nitrososphaeria; order Nitrososphaerales; family Gagatemarchaeaceae; genus UBA183. The sequence goes on from JAGWHB010000002.1 coordinate 122,757, forward strand.
CCAGACCTTCTCCGGAGGGATGAAAAGGAGACTGGACATCGCGACCGCCCTCCTCCACAAGCCAAGGATGCTGGTGCTGGACGAGCCGACGCTCGGGCTGGACGTCAAGACCAGGAGAAAGATTTGGGACTACATCAAGCGGTTGAAGGAGGAGCGCATGACGGTGCTCGTGACGACTAATTATCTTGACGAGCTGGAAGAGCTTGCGGATCGCATCGCAATCCTGGATAGAGGAGAGGTCAAGGCGATGGGGACTCTGGACGAGCTCAAGTCCTCGCTGGGTCAGGAGCTGGTGAGAGTAGAGTTCACCTCTGTGACTTCTTGCGCCTGCGGCTTGGGCGAGATGACAGAGCCATTCAGGCAGGTCGCGCGCAACGGGACTCTCGAACTCGATCCTGCACGGAGATCCGTGACCTTCCAGGTGGAAGACGGTGTGGGGAGCCTGTCGCTCGTGACCGATCTTATACGGACAAAGGGGCTTTCGAACTCTGTCAAGTCAGTCGCCCTGACCAGGCCCTCATTGGAGCGGGTCTTCGGGCAGTACACGGGAAAGACCATCGAAGAGCCTCAGGCTTGCGGGAGCGGATGCCGTTAGGGATGACCGAAGCCGGTCAATCTAGTTCGACACTTGCCCCAGAGCACCTGCGCGTGTCGTGGATACTCGCGTTGAGGTGGCTCCGGGAGCTGAAGCTTGGCGGGGTCGTCAACGTCAGCGTCTTCCTCTTCCTCCAGCCCATGATCTGGCTTCTGATATTCGGGAGTCTCTTCTCAACGGTGTCTATGCTCCCCGGCTTCCCCACTGGCAACTACTACGGGTTCATCATGCCAGGAGTCATCGTGTTCACAAACCTGGCATTCCTGTCCTTCGGAGGTGGTTGCATCATCCACGACTTCGAGACCGGCTTCCTGTTCAAGATGTGGGCTGCCCCCATCGGCAAGCTCGCAATCGTGACGGGGAGGACCATTTGGGCCGTCATACTTAGTGCATTGCAGACGGCTACAATATTGCTGGTTTCGCTCGGGCTAGGCGTCGGCTTCAGCGGAGGACTGGCCGGAGTCTTCATGATCTTCGTTCTTTCTGAGATGCTGGTGGCGGGACTGACCGCCCTCTCCCTCACGGTTGCGTTCTTCCTGAAACATGCGTTCGCTTTCCAGAGCGTGACCGCATTCCTAGCCACTCCGCTTGTGTTCCTGAGCACGGCCCTGCTCCCGCTCGTTCTCATGCCGGGATGGATGCAACCGATAGCGGCGGCTAATCCTGTGTCTCCCACGGTCAACGCAATCAGGGACCTCGTGTCGGTGGGCTTCTCCTGGGGGAGCATAGCGGGAGCCCTGGGGTTGCTAGCGGTATTCGACGTCCTGACTTTCTCCATCACAGTGCTGGCCTTCAGACGGAAGGTCTCCTAGCCGGAATCGGAGGTCATGGCAGGATATGGCCATCGAAGGTGCTAGCCAATCTCAGACCATCCTCGGGAGGCTCGAAACGATCCCATTCGGGAGGTTCCACGCCATCCTCCTGGCGCTGGTGTTCACAGCCGTCGCCTTCGACAACATGGACCAGGTCACGCTGTCCTTTGTCATTCCAGCGTTCAGCAAGGAGTGGGGGCTCACCCCAGCCGTTACCAGGCTTCTTCCGGCCGCGGGGATAACAGGGACTCTGATAGGGGCCATAACCGGTGGCTTCGTCGCTGACAGGGTGGGCAGAAATAAGACATTCAGCGTGATGATATTGGTCTTCGCTCTGACCGAGCTGGCCAACGGCTTTGCGACCAGCTTTGCCTATGTGGTGGCGGTATGCCTGGTCATGGGGGTCGGCGTCGGAGGAGCAGTCGTCATCGCCTTCTCAACAATCTCTGAATTCGCCCCGGCAGACAGGAGGGGGATGATGCAGATACTGACGGGGGTCGTTTCGATAGGGGCGGGCTACATCATAGCTTCTGGGCTAGCCTATACGGCGATGCCCGTCCTCGGATGGAGGTTCCTCTTCGCCGTGGGGGTCATCCCTGCGTTCCTCGTCCCCCTCTTCTTGAAGTACGTCCCAGAATCCCCACGATATCTGATTGCCCACGGCAGAATCGACGAGGCCATCCAGAGCGTGAGGAAGGTGGAAACGATTGCTGGTGTCGAGCACGTCCCGAACCTCACGGTCGGGCCGGCCGTCCCTTCGAGTGAGGAGAGGGCGGGGAACCCGAAGGAGCTCTGGAAAACGAAATACAAGGTCAGGACCGCCCTGATTTGGACTTACGGAGGCCTCTGGGGGTTCTTCAATTTCAGTCTGCTGATCTGGCTCCCTACGGCGCTCACAGGCAGTTTCGGATATTCGTCCTCCAGCGCCGCATTCTACACTTCTGTCATAGACTTGGTCGCCATACCCATCGGGTTCGTGACGGCCTACCTCTATGAGAGGGCAGGGAGGAGGCCGATTCTGGCTATCTACCCCGTCGTAGGAGGGGTCGCGACCATCCTGCTCGGCTGGTTCGGCGTGCAGGGGATGCTTTTTCCTGCCACATTGGTGGTCCTCGGGGTCCTGGTCTATTCCACCGGGTTCGCCCTGGCTGGGATGTTCCCTCCTTACGCCAGCGAGCTCTACGATACGAAGTTGAGAGCCAGCGGGACAGGGTGGGGGGTCGCGGTGAGCCGCTTCACAGGGGTGGTCGGTCTTCTAGCCGGAGGGGCGCTCCTGGCGACAGGCGTCGGAGGTTTCCTCTTCTTTGCGGTCGCTGGCGTCCCTGCACTCATTGCCGGGGTAGCATTTGTCATCTTGGGCGCGGAGACTAGGAAACGGAGTCTTGAAGACATAGTCAGACCGCTGGCATACGGGCGCCGAGTTCCCATTTTTCTCGCCACTAGTGCAAATGGGAAACCATCGCCTGATCCGAAGAAATGAATCGTTCGCGGACATCGCCGCACCAAGAGGGACGAATCGGGCGAAAGTTCAAGTTCTTCACTTTGCTAATGGTGCCAAACAACTATGAAGGGACGTCCTTCCTCCTTAGCCTAAATACGTATAGTCCTATGACCGCTGCCCCAGCCAACGTGGCTCCTACGGCAGCGAAGAGGAGGCTGCTATCAGTGCCCCACTGGGCGGTGATGGTCTCGGGAGATGTGATGACTGTCGAGCCGCTCGCCTGGTCCGAGGAGAAACTGCCAGTCCATCCCGAGAACCTCTGATAGACAAGAGGGCCGCCAGAAGACGCCTCGTCGATGGAATAGGTGGCTGACGTCCCACTCCTGTACCAGCCTGATCCAGTGGTGTTTCCTATCGGACTTTCTACGCGAAACTCATAGTATGTCGCATATCTCGCCGTGAAGTTAATTGGGGCCGAGGCGGTAACATTGATTGCGTGCCCCGTCGAATTCCCCATGCTGACGAAGACATATCTCGTCTCCTCCGACGGCTGGATCAGCGCCAGGAGCGAAATGGTGGTCGCAGTGTCGTTGGAAGTCCTGAAGACGGCGACCCCTGACTGGTCAGTATCAAGCAGGGCGGTCCTTCCGCCGTAGGTGAAGTTGACCGGCACACCTGCGAGAGGCCCTGAATCCGAAACCACTCTCACATTGTACGCCACGGGAGCGATGACGGGCGCGGAAATGAAAGAAACTGCTGCCGTCGCTGCCCCCGCCCCGTCAAGGACGGCTGTGATGTTCGCTGCACTCCTGCTACCTGCTGTAGCCGTCCCGATGGCGTATCCGAGGGTGGAAACCTCAACACTGGAGGGGACGGTCACGCCCGCATTCGAGGACGAAATGTACACAGTGGCCAGTCTGTAGGGCACCGGCTGCGTTCCAAGGTAGAACCCAACGGAGAAGCTGTAGGCCTCACCGACCCTCATCTGTGGAGGGAACGACAACCTCAGGGTCGGCTTTAGTGGCCCGACCACCCTGATCGTAAGAGGAAGAACGACCAGACCAGGTGCTAATGCTGTAATCTGCGCCGTCCCAGTGGCGTTCGCGTAAACTGGGAAGACCGCGCCATCTTCGCTGCTCAGGACGACCTGACTGTTCAAGGGTTCCACAACGCTCGAATTGCTCGAAAAGAGACTGAGGGTGACGGTCCCCTCGGCCGGGGCGAAAGTGGCATTGAACAGCGAGACCGAGAGGAACTCGGCGCTTCGACCTGTAAGGTTGGCGTTTGGAGGGCCTACCATCACCTCCTGAGGGTTAGTCCCCCGTGGCGACAGGCCGACAGCCACTGTCGCCGATGTGAAGCCAGAGGCAGCCGCAGTGATCGACAGATACGGCGTCGTGAGGGAAAGGTTTGAAGGCACGAGGATGCTGAAGTAGGCATCAGAGGAGCCTGACTGTACCTCCACACTCTGCTGGGGGACGCCCTGAAGGGAAGCCACGATGGAAACTTGGACTCCCCTAGGGGTTTCGAAGGGCAAGCCTGAAGCAGTCAGTCTGACTCGCAGATGGAGAGTGTCTCCAGGGGATACTTGGCTGTTCATTGGATCAAGTAAGAGGGCGAAGTCATTGAAGAGCAGGGTGGAGACTTGGGCAGAACCGGATAGGAACCCGTCAGCCGTGGCAGTCAGCTTCACCGACCCTTGAATTCCTGCCTTCACCTGCGCCTCCGCGTGAGACTTTCCGAAGGGAACGGTCACCTGCTGTGCGACGTCCGCGACGGCCGAATCTGACGAATAGAGGCTGACCGTGATTTCCTGCCTCGCTGGAGACGGGTTTCCGATCACGTCTACCAGTTGGACTATGACAACCCCGGACCCGCCGGGCGGCAGCTGGCTCGGTATCGCGGTGAGCCTAATCGAGACTGGCGGTAGAAGGGCGTCTGACGCCGGAGGCTGAGTTGCCCGTGCGGTTTGGATTTCGGGAAGCACACAAGGCACCAAGAGAAGGCAGATCGCGGCCAGGACCAGCGGGGTTCTCTTCACACCGGGAAAGCCTTTGACCGGTTTTAAGGCGGGCCAGGCTCCAGCTTCGTGGTCAGAGTTTCAGCGGGCAGGCTCTACTTCGCCGTTCTCGGGGTCGCAGCCACGTTGGTTCTCTACATGGCCCTTCGGAGCGTCAGTTCCCTGTCGGGGCTCTCCAAGGGACTCGTTCTTGGCCTCGTCCTCTCTGAGGCGGTGGTCCTCGTCGCCTTCCCGCTCCTGCTTGGCCTGTTCCACGTTAGCCTGGAAAGCAAGGTTCGGGTGAGCGGCGTCTGGGACGCCTTCCGCAGGGCGCGCCCAGGAGTCCGCGAGGTCAAGGAGGACAGGGCGGTCAAGCTCACCAGGAGCATCCCTCTTCTGAACAGGCTCGCCGAAAGGGTGGAGCGGAGCGTCAGGAGTGACGTCGTGAAGGGCGGGATGCAGCTCGACCCCTACGCCTTTGCTGCTAGGTACTCGTTCTACTCCGTGGCCCTAGCGGCCGTCTTCGTCCCACTGTCGCTCGTCCTTTCCGTCCTCGTCAGCCCCACGTTGCTTGCTCTGATGATGGTGCCCGCGATAATCCTCTACACGCCCTCTCTGAGTGCGAAGAACAGGGTTTCCGAGAGGAAGACGAACATCAGGGACGAGCTCCCCTTCTTCGCCCTGCTCTCTTCGGTAATGCAGTCGGCTGGGCGGTCCCTCGTTGACGCGTTCAGGGGGACGCTGGGGAAGCAGATACTCCCTGCCATGGAGGTGGAGGCTAGGCTCCTCCAGAAGAGCATTGGGTTCGGGAAGGACTTGGTCGGTGCGCTCGACGACCTGGCGTCGACCCACCCTGACGACTCCTTCAAGCACTTCCTCTACGGATACACGGGGGTCCTGAAGTCCGGCGGGGACGTGGTCCTGTACCTCTCCGACAGGACGAGGGAGTACCTCGCCTCCATGAGGTTCAGGTGGCAGAGCTATGCGGAGAAGGTCGGAACCATCGGGGAGATGCTGATCATAGTCTTCGTCCTCCTCCCTCTCCTGCTGGTCGTGGGGGCAATCACGATGCCGCCCCACCTAGTCGCCATGATCTCCTACGTGAGCGTGGCAGCCCTTCCGATTATCGCTCTGCTGATGTACTTCATGGTGAAGTCCGTGCAGCCCAGGGTCTACGACATCCTTGGAGGGGACGTGAGGCTCGGCCTTGTTGGGGTAGCTTCGGGGGCGGTCGTTTCTTCGTTCACCGGGCAGATTTGGCTGATTGTGGCTGTTTCGGGAGCGGCAGGCGCCGCGCTGTACGGCCTGCCAGTGAGAGCCCAGATCAGGGAGGTCAGGCTGACCGAGGCGGCCCTCCCGGACTTCCTCAGGAGCATAGCGGAGTACAGGAAGATAGGATACAACATGAGGAAGGCGGTGCTGGAGACCGCGGCAAAGACGAAGTTCAACCCCATCTTCGACTCGATCCTGGAGAGGATGGCGGCCCAGATGAGCCTCGGTGTGAGGCTCGGGGAGGTGAAGGTGACCATGAGGAGCTGGCTGGGGAGGATGACGGTGTTCATCCTCGACCAGATTACGGAAAGCGGCGGAGGGACGCCTGCGAACATCGAGGACCTCTACAACTTCATCTCGGGGTACAACCGCCTGAAGAAGGAGGCCACCTCGTCGGTGGGGCTTTACAGGATGCTCGGCTACGCCGTCCCGGTCGCCATCCCTCTCGTCGTGAAGGTCATCAGCGGGGTCATCGGGAGCTTCGGCGCGTCCAGTGCCGGCTTCTTCGGGGGCGGGACCGCTTCGCTTGCCATCGTGAACGCCACGGTGGATATTGTCACCGTGGTCGCGGCGGGCGCCATAGCCTTCACGATGACCAGGGCCACTGACTTCACGGCAAAGAACACCCTGAACATGACGATTCTCTTCGCCCTTGCGGTGGTGGCGGTGGCCCTCACGCAGTACCTTCCGAACTTCTCCCTCGGGTTCTGACTTCGTTAAAAGTCGCAGCCGACCCAGACTTCAATGAAGACTAGTCTTCAGACGCACCGAAGAAAAGCCATCTCTCCGATCATCGCAACCATCCTAGTCGTCGCCATGACCATCGTCGCCGCCGGGGTCCTCTACACCTACTTCACGACCACGGCCAGCAGGGCCCAGAACACCAACCAGATCCAGGTGAGCGCATCCATCGCGGTAGCGAGCGGCTCGGGCACCGGCACGGCCGTCGTTTCAGTGACGGACTCCGGCTCGATAGCGCTGACGGGCTTGACCTTGGGCGGCACCGTCGTCCCTGCGACCCAGCCAACTTGGAGCCCAGCGCCATCAGCAGGCTCGCCGATAGCCCCCGGCGGCGGGACCAGTACCACCTTCTCCACAGCAATTTCTGTCACGGCAGGGGTGTCATACACCATCACGGTGGCGGCCACCTTTGCTAACGGCGCGACCCAGACCCAAGTGGTCACTGTAACGGTGCAGTAGAGGTCAAGAGCGGGCCCGGGTGGAGCCAGGCCCTCCCCTCCTTTTAGCGAGAAAGACTCTGCCTGTGAGATGAAAGTTGGAAGGTCCAGAAGAGCCCAAGCTGAGATAATAGGTGCTCTCTTCTTCATAGTCCTCGCGATGATCGTTTTCAGCCTCTTCACTGCCCTCTTGGCTGCCCAGTATTCCATGGCAATGCAGGCGGCTGAGGCCCAGTCCGTGGTCGGCGGGAAAGCAGACGAGAGCCTCTCAGTAAGCCTGAGCTCGGGGACGGTGACAGTCCGTAACAACGGCCCAACCACCGCCGCGATTTCGTATTACCTAGGTGTGAACGGCGGCGCTCAGCAGCAGGTCGTGGCTCTTAATCAGGCCGTGACGGTCGCCCCTCGAGGGGCTTCGACATTTTCGGTAGGCCTCTCCTTTCAGAGTGTTGGAGTAGTGACTTCGTACGGAAACGTTTGGTGGAGTTCCTGAACCCTCGCGTTTCTCCCATATACGGCCGTAGGACGGCATAAGCATATTGGATGACAAATGGTAACCTACGTCGGACGACTCATGGTAGATTGCCAGGTGGAAATACTTGGCATCCGAGTCTTGGGCTGAACCAGTTCGGCGAATACAAGGTTCCAACCCCGAGTGTTGCGCATCCAAGCGACCGGTAGACTGGATGGCTCCCGGTGACGCCACACACAAAGCCGACTGTGCCACAGTCCTGTGTATACCAGTATGAGAGAGGAACGAGGAAGAAGACCAAGCCTAGGATGACCGCCGCGCTCGCAACAACTACCTCCGAAGATCGTTTCACACCCAAATTCGCCTTTGAGAGGATTAGCTAATTCCGCTCACGAGAACGCCGTAGCGTAAGCAACAGCAATGAAGCAACCGCTGTCGCCCCTATGACAGCAAGGAAGTAGGGCGCGAGATTCGGAAGGGGCGCTCCTCCGGTAACGGTCAAAGTCCCTGCTGGCCCCCCAAGCGGACCGACGGACGCTGTGCTACAGGGCGCAGCTATCCAAATTACATTCGGATACGTTGCCGTCCAGCACCCGATACCCGGAGTGGGGGTTCTGTTCATGATTTGGACCCATTGCGTCTTGGTCATGTTGGTCCCGGTTGCGGCCATGGACATCGACGCTGAGGTCACCAAGAGAAAGCCGAATGCAAGGGTCAGTGCCAGCGCGCGACCGATAGCCTTTGAACTCATGTCTCCTTCCTTGGCGGCAAGATATAATGAACTTCTGCCCGAGCATTCGGACATAAGTATAATACATGAAACGGGTCCGAAACCTCATGGCATGCGGTGGCTAGACGCCTCCATTGTTGCGCTATTCATCTTCTCCGTAGTTACTTCTCTGCTGGCCGTCCTCCAGGTCACTGTCTACTCTGGGGTTGGCCCGCTCGCCCCTGTTGGTACTAATCCCTCTCTCTGGGATCAATTGTTCCTACAGATTCGACAAGGATCGACGTACGTGGCTCCTGTGGGCTGGGTGGGACTTGTTTCCATGTGGATTTGGCGGGGCCATACGAAATCCAGATGGGAGCGGTTGGGCTACGACAAGGACGCCTTCCAACTTATGACAAAGATGAAAGGGGCGGCCACCCGGCTGAGGCTCCTCGAATCCCTCGACACGCCAATGGACAGGTACCAGCTGGCCAGCAGGCTTGGGTTGGACTGGAAGTCAATCGACAGGCAGACCGAGGTTCTCGGCCGATTTGGTCTGATAAGAGAACAAGAGGCGTATGGCCGAGTTAAGATGTATTCCATCACAGAGAATGGACGAACGATGCTGAAGCTCGTGAGAGAGTTGGACGAGAAGTCCAGCTAGTCGGGACCATTCATCAATATGTGCATAGTGGCGAGTCTGTTCTAGGTGTCGACACCGTTACATCCTTATCCGCCGATCAACCAAGTGCTCCCTAGGGTCGACAAGGTTTCGTAGCTGACCGTGGTTATGACAGGGACCGTTTCGGTGACCCAGTAGGTGTAAGTGCTGTAGACCGCCGAGCAGGAGTACTGCGAGCCTGACGGGCAGTAGCTCATCTGGCCGAGGTTGACCGTGTGGGCCTGGTACACCGGTGAGCAGGAGTACTGGGTTGTCGAGCTTCCGGTTGGACAATACGAGAGCTGGCCGAGACTGGTCGTGGTCGTCTGCTGGCGGTAAACTGGCGAGCAGGAGTAGTAGGTTCTGGTGTAAGAATTCGGCGCCGGGCAGTACGACAGCTGGCCGAGCGACTCACTCTGGTATGTCGTCTGAGTGGTGTACACCGCGTAGCAGGTTATCCCGAGCTGGTAGGCGTAGGAGGGGCAGCTGGAAGAGAAGCCCTCGTACTGGGTCGTGTAGTAGGTGTTCACCGTGGCCGAGGCGTAGGTCGTCACCGTCTCGGTTCTGTAGATAGGCACCAGGTAGGTGTACATGATGACCTTGGGGAAGGTGACCAGAGACAGCAGCTCGTTGCCGCATATGAAGAACAGTGGGAAGTAGCAATAGTGCGCCCAGTACTGGTCGCCGACATAGACAGTCTTGGTCGTCGTCAGGCTGCAGAGGCCGTCCTGGTAGTTGGTCCAGCCGGAGGGGCACGTGTAGGTGGTGTGGGCCACGGTCATGTACAGGTCGTAACCTGAGAGAACCTGGGTTGTCACCGGGTAGTGCGCCGTGACGTCGTAGCCAGACAACACGCTCGACGTGGTAGTCTCGGTCACAGTGTAGCCGACCAGGGGGTCGGTGGTCTCAACGACGTTGTATCCAGCAAGCCTCTGGCCGGTCTGCTGGACCTGCTCCTGCTGGTAGGTGGTGACCTGCTTTGTCTGCTGCACTGTCTGGACTTGGGAGGTGATGTAGAGACCCCTGCTGGTCACCAGGGTGACGCTTGACAGGCTTGGCAGCGTGCCCCCGGTTATCGATTCGGCCAGCGAAGTGATGTTAATCGTGGTGGCATGCCCCGCAGAGACAACGTAGTTGACCGGCGAAGAGATAGTCTGGCCGCTGCTCTCCTGCAGGAGCGCGTACACGATTGAGGTCTGGACTCCCGAACTCTGGGCCAACTGGATTGTACCACCTGTCGATGGGGAAGCGGAGAAGCCGGAGAGCTCCTGCTGCCTTGCCGCCATCGCGCTTTCAACGCTGATCTGCTTGCTTGAGAAACCGGACTGCCCGGACGCAAGCGAGCCTACGCCCACGAGAGCGGTGGCCACGAGGGCCACAAAGAAGATGGACACAGGAAGGGAGGCAATACCCTTCTTCCGGTGGCAGGAGGTCTTCATTGCGCATGAAAGCAGGGCCGGCTTTTAACGCGGGTCAGCTGGACAGCTGGAATTCGAAGCTCTTGCCGATGCTGTCCATAATCTCCACATAGAACGAGGACGGGATACTGCTGAAGGTGAGGACCAGCTTCGCGAGCTTCTGGGTCTGTATCGTGCTGATGGCTCCCCCCGTGGAGGCATCTGTGAGCGCGAAGGTCTGGGCGGCCTGCTGAGAGCCCGAGACGACGAGGAAGACCTGTTGAGGTGGGTTGAGCGTTATCGGCTGGAGGCCATAGTTGTAGAGATAGAGGGTGACCGTGCTGCCCTGCACCTGGTAGCTCACGAGGCTCATCAGTTCGCCAGTGGCCTTGGCGGAGTCCTGGATTCCCTTGGCCACGCTCCCCCCGGACGAGTTAAGCCCGCTGACGTAGTAGGTGTAGAAGACGCCGAAGACCCCGACCGTTATGGAAAGCAGCAGAAGGGCGGCAACGACTTCGCTAATCCCGCGCCTACCGGAAGGGATGACCCGCATCTCTGACGAACAGAGCTTGGAGATAAAACGTCATGGAGATGCGACCACGCTGAAGGCCTGGCTGTAGGTCGCGCCGTTGCTCAGGGTGCAATCGACCACCACCGCATAGGAGACCCCCACGGCCGCCGCGAGGTTTCCCAATACTGCCGTGTTCTGGGTAGCTGCGGAGTAGGGGCCTCCTGAAACGCCCCTGACGGCGACCGTTGCCGACCCTCCACCTGCTGATAGAGCCGAGGAGTACGTGATCTGGAGCTGGGACGAACTCCCGGCGACAGAAATTGCGAGAGATGTGAAAGGAATCCCGCCTGTGTTTGTGATCTGGGCGTCGACGACGGTAAATCCGGACGCTCCGACGCTTATCGTGACCTCGGGTGAGAGTCCTGCCTGAGGCCTCATGTAGGATGTCACTGCGACGTAGTATACGGCGGAACCTGCAATTGCTAGGGAGATGGTAAGGATCGCACCGATGATGGCGCTAACCCCTCTTCTGCTCGAAGCCAAGTCGCATGAGAAAGTAGCTTCGGGCTAAAACGGGAGGACCACTTTCAGTGATCCTCCCCCTTTGGGACAAGTCTGGGGCGACCGGGGGTATTATAGGCGGAAAGACTGCTTGATGATTAGAACCTAAAGATGGCGGAAGAGGTGGGAAGGCACGACCCGGAGGCGGAGTTGATAGAAGTCAGCGTCAATCTGTTCCTCGCTTCTACGGCTCTCGAAGAGGACCAGAAGGGACCTTACCTCGACTACCTTAGAAGGGCCCAGGCGCACCTTACCGGCCTGATCTTGGACGCCGAAGAGCACGCCACCGTAGGCTAGCGGCTCAAGAGGCTGACGGCTTCCCCAATTCCTCGGGCTTCGTGGTGAAGTACGAATACTCCATGTCGGTCAACTTGTTGTAGAAGGGCACCCTCCCCTGTTCTGTGAATAGGACCCCGAATCCCCTGTCCGCCCTCTCGATGAAGGCCCGCTCCTGGTCGCTCAGGCCGAAGATCTGCTGCGCGAGGTCCGATCCTCCTCCCTGTCCCGCCGCGTCTTGGTGGAGGAGCACTTTGGTGGCACAAGACTCCAGGACTGTCTTCCCCTGGCCGTTCATCAGGTCCTTCCCGTACTGCGTCGCCAAGACGAGGGCTATGTTGTAGTGCCTCCCGGTCCTTGCCATCTCGGACACGATGTCCATGGCCTCCGAGAAGTAGAGCCTCCCCCTGTCGTCGGTGGACAAGAAGGCCCAGGCCTCGTCGATTAGGAGGATCTTCTTCTGTGGGATGGGGAGCGATTTCAGGGCCGCCATCGCGAGCGCGCTGGCCAACACCACGGCCGAGCCCCTCAGCTCCTCGTCGTTGGGAAGGTCGTCGAGGACGAATATGGTCCTGTGATATGGCTGCTGGGGGTCGCCTTCGAACATGAAGCTGAGGGGTTTCAGGTTCCCGTTGACCCTCTTCCTCAGCTCTTCAGACATCTTTGCCTCGAAGATGTCCTGCGTCGTGGAGGTGCTCCCAGACTGCGCGATTTCGTTCAATTCGGCCCTCAGGCTCCTCTCGTCGATCCCGACACCGGCCATCTTTGCGAGTAGTGAGGCTGCCTGTCTCCTGCCGAAGAACCGGAGCGGGTCGAGTCCCATCGGCTGAGAGGGGTTGAACCGCACCACCTTCGCTCCCGTGACGCCTGCGAAGCTGTGCTCGTAGGACCCGTCGGCCCCCCTGCCGTATTCGCTCTGGTTGACGCTGTCGAAGGCCATGAACGCGAGGTCAGGGTAAGTGATTGCCATCCTAGAGACCCAGCTCTTCAGCAGCATCGACTTGCCCCCTCCCGACTTTCCCACGACGATCGCGTGGGGGTTCGACTTCCTGTACAGGTCGTAGATTATCGGCCCCTTGGTCTGGAGGTTGGTTCCGAGGAATATGCCGTCGTGCTCGATCACGTCGAGGCCGGCAAATGGGAAGAAGGCGAGGACGCTGTCGGTGGGCATGAACAGGTTCGCGCCCCTAAGGTGCCTTGGTCCCCTTCCGGAAACCATGATGTGCTGTATCCCCTTCGGCGAGTCGAGCTCGGTAACCGCTCCCATTATCATGTCGTAGAAGAAATCCGCCTTCTTCCTCAGTGCGTCGAGGCTCTTCTCTCTCAGGACGAGCACGCACGAGATACGGAACAGCCTCTGGGCTCCGGATAACACCGACTGGGCGGCTTCTTCGGCCATCAGGGCCTCCTGAGAGAGTTCTCTGTCCCTCCCTCCCGCTATTTCGACGAGGGTGAGCTTTGCCTGGAGGGTGTCGGCGTGGAGCCTGATCAGGCCCTTTGATTCGTCTCTGCTCAGAGGCTCGATTCTGATTCTCACCTCGTCGGTCATGTCGATCACGCTGCCCTCCCCCATGTCCTTGGCGAGGAAAGCGACATCCAGGTCGGACGAGACCCCGGTTATCGTGTAGGCTTTCGCGAGGTCCCCGTTATCGAGGACTGCGTAACGGGGCAGGCTGCTGACAACGTTGTAGACGGGCTCCTCCATCAGTCTGACGTACTTCTCCTGAAGGCCCATCGTGGCGAGCAGGCCCTCAAGGGACTGGTCGCTCTCAAGGAAGTACCGCCTGTAGTTCACGCTGTAGAGCTCATTTCCGACAACGACGCTCATGGAGTCGAGCCTGACGTGGAAGACTACGGCCGAGCTTAGCTGCTGCAGGGCCGACACAAAGCTCGAGAGTACGGCGTTCCGCTCGGGCTCGCTGAGGTTGAAGTAGTTGATGGGGCCGACTTCGTAGATGTAAGACAACATGGAAGATGAAGTTCGCTAGTTAAAACGGCAGAGTCAGCTACTTACCGTGCTGTTGTCGAAGTCCCGGCCGGGGCATTATACCTACGGGTCCACTTCCCCTCCTGACAAAGGCAGCTCACCTCGTCAAAGTCAAAAGAAGGGCTGCTGCTCCAACCGATAATGCCGCGAAGACTCCAAACCCTGTCAGGGGTGAAACGAGCGTTATCAACAAGCCGATCAGCACACTCGAAACGAAGTCTCCAACGCCATTGACAGTTTGGAGTACTCCGTAGCCGACACCCCTTTGCGAAGGCTCTAGGAAGTCGGCCGTGTAGGCGCCTTCGACTGCGTCTACGACGCCGGTGCTCAATCCAGCCAGGATGAATATCGTAAGGAGGATCGGAATCGATGGGACTTCAAACACAGACGCGACGCATGCGAGCCCGAAGAGAACGTAGCCACCAGACAGGAGGACCCTCTTCGAGACTCTGTCGGCGAGGAAGCCGGCCGGGTAGGAGCTGGTTGCATAGACTATGTTGAGGACGAGGAGAAGGAGAACGGCGAAGTCTGCCGCACCGGTCTGGCCAAGTGACGGCGAGAGAATCTGGAGGGCCCGAAGATTGAATATAGTGTTCGAGAAGTTCACCATGCCGAAGAGTCCTACCCCCAGGAGGAAGAGTCTGAATCTTCTCGGGAGTCCCTTGACAGCAGACCGGAAGTTTGGGTGCTCCGAACTGATGATTCGAGACTTGCCCTTTACGAGCGTCACAACCACCACGACCGAGACGATACCTGGGATCACCGTGATGAAGAAGATGGATGGAATCGGAAAGTGCGGAATCAGCAGATAGGCAATGGCGATTCCCAATGTAGCTCCGATCGTATCGAATGCCCGCTGAAAACCGAAAGCCTTGCCCCTTGTTTCAGGAGTCACAGACTCGGACATCAGGGCGTCCCTTGGAGGGCCCCGCGCCCCCCGCCCCATCCAGCCGGCGACGCGAAGTGCTAGAACCTGAATCCAGGAGGTGGCGAACCCGATGGCAGGAATGAGAACGCCGGTGAGGATGTAGCCGAGGTACATCACATGAGTCCTCCTCCCTGTCTTGTCAGTCCAGTAACCTGAGAAGGACTTCACGGCGCTCGAGGCCCCGTCGGACGCGCCTTCAATCAAGCCGATGGGCGCTGCGGCCGCCAAGGGACTTCCGACAAGCGTGGCAATGAAAAGAGGGAGCATCGCCGTTGCCGTCTCGTGGCTCATGTCGGAAAAGAGGCTTGTCAGGCTGACTCCGACGATGTTTCTGTTAAGCCATGGGGTTTGGCTTGGCTGAGTTACTTTATTCGGTGAACTCTCACCCACGGGACATGACCCACCTGGTTCGGTTCTTCTTCTCCGACTTCTCAAGGAACCTCATGAACCCCACGGCCTTTCGACTCCCAGCGTTGTCGAGTGCAGGGTACTTTGAGCACTTGATGCGGTCAGTAGAGAGTATAATCAGCTTGCGAGAAAGTGAAGGGGCCTTTAGGCTAGGCCACTTTGCGGTAATTGTCGCGCCTCGCTTCAATCTGCCAAAAACCTCGTCGGACCTAATTCTCTCAGATTGAATTTCGGATGAAGTATCTCCTTGACCTTCTGACAGGAGTTCGCCGCCGCGAGAACAATCCAATTCAGTAGTGACGAATCGCACAAGGAATGCCAGGATATGATCGGGGAAAGGCCCGCCAAGGCTCCTGGTGCTAGTTTCATCATACTTGGCAGTAAGCTCGGGGACTTGCGTGTACTTGATCACCCGCCAGGTCATCTCCCTCTCTGGTCTTTTCCCCAAAGCTGCAATGAGATATGCAGGGTCGCCTCTCCAGGCTAGCCAGAGTTCGAGTGCCTCGTCGATGGCAGTGTCGACGGACCTTTGCTTAGAGCCAAAGATTTGATTCGCCCGAGTTCGAAAAGCTCTTTCGAGTTCAGAATCTCCGAAGGGGTCGAGTTGCTCGACCCTTCTCATCGGAAACCAGGTCCTGCTCTTTCTCGAATCTTGGCGTAGAGGTAACGCTCGTCATCGGCGTCGATGTATATCATTCGTTTCCGCAGGTCAGATGAAATCTTGATTCTGGTTGCTTCCATCCAAGCGTCTTTCTTCTTCTCACGCTTCAGGGGCTGTACGACAGTTTCTGCTAGGAGGTTGTCAATCACGTCCTTGGCTGACGACCACACCAAGTTTTTGTTGTCACGATGTCGTTCGATCTGCTCGATGGACAACGCCTCCAAGAACACTTCAGCGGGAGGTGAGTTGCCAGAGAAGGTCCTGTCCCCTACTATGGACAAGTAAGCAACTCTGAGGACATCGCCTGCTCTGAGGTGCGAAAATAGCCGGTCTCGCGTCACGAACATAGGGTAACGCTTTCCTCCCTGTTCGATAATCATGAGAAAATGAAATCCTCTACCGCCTGCCAGTCTCTGACCGCTCTCTAGCTTCCCCAAGATTACGCCGAAGAACCCCGTCTTTCTGAAGTTGAAACCCCTGGACTCGATGCATCTGGCGCCACTCTCTTCGAGTGAATAACGAATTCCGTCGATTGTGGCTATGTTTCTGTTTAGGTCGGGATCCCAGAAGACTTGGACTCCTTTTGCCAGCATCTTCTCCCATTCCCCGGTCTGCCTGGAGCCCCAATCGTCTAGTTTGACATAGAGCTCCACCTCTGCCTGAAGGTTTGAAGTGGCTATGAGCCCAGAAACGACATGGGTTGTGATGTTTTCATCTGACAGACCTATCGTTATGGTACGCCTCGCTCTTGAGACCAGTTCGACGAACTCGTCCGTCAGACTGTGTGAGACTTGGTTCAATCCATGTTCCTACCGAATGAAGAGATACCTCTTGTAGAATCCGTCGATCGCCTCTTGGTTCCAGTCGTCCCACTCCTCCTTCTTTGTTGGGGCGAGTCCCCTCTCCACGGCTAGCTTCCTCAATCTCCTGTTGTCCGGGAGCATAGAAGAGAGCGCCATGGTGTGCGCCCTATTGTCAGTGAAGAGTTCGTAGGCTTGGAACTTCATCGATGAGTATTTTCCACCAAGAGCGAATATCTCTGAATGCCGCTTCTCGATGTCGACTCCTTCTCTGCCCGATACGCCGTAGGAAAAGAGCAGCGAGAGGAGCTCTTCCCGTTTGACATATCCCTTTTCCCTGGCAAATTTCGACAGTTGCTTCCAAGTCTTGCCCTCGAACTTTGCGGTAAGTTTGACCGACTTTCCGAGGTTGGCGACACCTAAGATGCCGATTGTGTCGACATCCTCGGCTGGTCTCTTGTTCCGCCCGTTGCCAAAGATTCCCAGCATTAGGCTCTCCCCGTAGCTTCCTTCGTTTGGCTCAGTAGTTTCTTGAACTCGAAGTTCTGAGAGTACATTTTGTTCAGAAGGTCGTTGTCTTTCTTGTACTGTTCGATTCGCTCTTTCAAACGCGCGTGGTCGCTGACCATGTCAGCGAGTTGCTGGGGCCAGTAAGCCTGCATCCCCTTAATCAAGACCGTACGGAGGGCCTCGTCCCGCGTAAGGCGTTGAGAATCTACGAGCTTCTCGAAGCGCCTGTAATCCTCATCATCGATAGCAAACTCCAACACCTCTGCCGACTCTTTCTTCTTTCTCGTTCTTTGCTCACCGCTCGTTGCCCTGTTGTAGAAGCTATTGGCTCGCTTGAGACGAGCGGTTGATGGCGAGCTTCTCCGCCAAGAAGACCGGGATTGACCTCGAATCTTAAGCATTTCTTCGGGTCCCGGAACTCCTCCGGCGACCTCCATTCACATCTGAAAGCGAGGAGTTTAAGTGCCCTGAGGAGGGAGCCCTTTCACCGGCGGTGAGGCTCGCCGTAACCGCTCGTGAATCACGAGCCGATAGCTTCTACAATCAAAACAAGCGAGCGGTTAGAAATGCGATACGACCTGATATACGTGGCAGTAGGAGCCGTTGTCGGAGCCACCCTGAGGTATACCGTCACGAGCCGGGCGATGTTTTGGGGGAGTCTCCCACTTTCGGTGCTCACTGTGAACGTACTCGGGAGCCTGATCCTTGGCGTCGCCATGGCAGCCGTGCAGAGGTTGGGGATTGGGAGCGGCTTCGTCCTTCTGGTGGGCATCGGTTTCTGCGGGGCCTTCACCACGATGTCATCCCTCGCCTTTGAGACAGCGAACCTGATGGACGCAGGAATGTTCATCACGGCCGCTGCAGACGTGGTCTTGAACATGGGAGTGTCGATCTTGGTGATATTCCTCGGGAGGACGATGGTAATCCTCGCAACCGGAGGGGCCTGACAGATGGCCGAAGCCAGGCCGCCCATGAAGCGGATGCTCAAACTCACGGTGAGAGCCCGCTCGAACGACCAGTACGAAGGAAGAAACCTTTCCGACTCCCTTCTTGAACTGTTCAAGAACAAGGGAATAGGCGGAGCCACCGTCGTTCATGGGGTCAAAGGATACGGCCTCCGTGGCGCCGCCAAGTTCGACGTGCTAGGCTTGTCAGTGAACCTCCCGGTAGTGGTAGAGACCGTGGGGGAGTACGAGAAAATCGAGGGAATCCTTGCAACCGTGAAGAGGATGGTGGGGTCCAACGGCCTCATCACACTTGAAGAGGTGAATGCCTTCTGAACGACATAGAAGACGTCTCTGGCGGCTTGCGAACGATGGCCGACAGCATCGTCAGACTGTCGGATAGCATGCTCAAACTTGTCCTTTCGCTCCCCGATGTCACGGAGCGCGGAATCCAGCAAGGGCTAGACGAGATCAAGCGTATCGAGGAAGATATTGACAGTGCCTTCGAGGAATCGGCGACGAAGATAATGGACCTGGAGATCTTTCCAGTCAATCCAGACTATTTCCTCGACGTCGCAAGGCAGCTTGACAAGATATCGGACCTCATGGAGCGGACTTCGCTCCTCCTAGAGGGGAGACGTAGTTTGAGCAACGAGGAGTCAGAGCTTCTAGAGAGCGCTGCCTCGCAGGTTCAGACCATAGCTCAGAACATCTCAGCCTGCATGTCGGACCTCGGAAAGAATTCTGCGTCGGTCCGACAATCTTGTGAGACCATCGCAGAGCGAGAGAAGGCGGTAGACCAGATAAACCTCCACTACAATAGAATCTCGGCAAAGGAAGGCTACAAGATGGAAAAACGGATCTGGCTGAAGGAGGTCCTCGGCAATCTAGACATGATCGCAGATGTCGCCCGTGATCTGACCATCAGCTTCCGAGTGATATCAAACAAGTTGGAAAAGCAAGGCAGATTAGACGTGAAGAAGGGCATGCTTACGTAGGGGGCCCTTCCATCCTGGCCCGTTGACAATGGGCGTGTGGGGCCAAGAACCGACGACCGCACATCAATCCACTTTCTTCATCTCCAGCGACCTCGCCCCCTTCACCTTCACTTCGACCTTCTTCCTGTAGATGGACTTCTCTTCGCCTTCAATCCTCACTTCCAACTCTCTCACGCCGATGTCTGCAGTCGTGGGCAGGAAGACGATCGTGTACCCGCTCTCGGCATCGCTGACCGGGGTTGCTAGCGCCTCCGCCCCTGGCCTTGGAACGCCGTCAACGTAGAGCGTGACCTTCCTCGGCAGCTTCGTCCTCTTCCACCTCCCTGTAATAGAAAGCGGGGTGAACGACTCTGGACTGTCGGCCTCGATTTCAAAGGTGTTCTCATCTGGCTTTTCTACTACAGATACGGTCTTGTTCTCGCTGCCCTTCTTACTGTCCTGCGAAATCGTCGTCAGTCCTCTCAGCCTCGCCATGATTAATTGCTCGGACGTCAGCATCTTCACCCTCCAGAACGCGACCAAGGCGCCTGCCAGGAGAAACGAGCCCAAAGGGACAAGCTTCAGAGTAGTCGTAGGCAGCGGCGTCGCCATAACCAAGCCGGCCAGGATTGAGAAGAGGAGGATCGTGAGCTGCCTGGGGCTGACCCAGACCACCCTGAGCGGTATCCCTCTCCTAGACCAGCGAGTAGTCTCCTTGAACCAGAGTATGCGGACCACATTATTGAGAACGGCCTCTGGATTTTAACGAGTCCCAATAGGTCCGCACAAATCTCGCTGTTGGCT
Organism: Nitrososphaerota archaeon; assembly: GCA_028867035.1. Lineage (GTDB taxonomy): Archaea > Thermoproteota > Nitrososphaeria > Nitrososphaerales > Gagatemarchaeaceae > UBA183. The sequence goes on from JAGWHB010000002.1 coordinate 142,660, forward strand.
GCTCTGGCGTGGCGGTTATATGTCGATTCCATGAAGTGATTTCAAGAGGCGCAGGCCATGCCAGAGTCAAAGGTGAAGGTCGACGGGGAGGAAGGGGTCCTCCACATCACCGATCAATCTGTCATGTTCGAGACCGGCGGCAAGGTCACCGGATTCGAAAGAAGTGCAATCAGGATGGTGAAGCCGGACGGTGACGCCATGATCATAGCCTACTCCGCCGGCTCCAAAGTCGAGTCAATCAGGGTGGAACCGATGGCCGCCGCGTCATCCCTGTTAGTTCCCGGGCCAACTTCTGCTGCAACACAGGTCCCAATGGCAGGGTTGGACGACGCTCTCCAACGGCTGTATCTAGATGCGCGGAAAGAGCTTGAGGAAAGGCTGGATAGAATCAACAAGGAACCGGGGGATATGAGCCTTAGGCTGACCGAGGAGGAATTCCAGAGGTTCGTTAGTATACGCAACCGGATGTGGGATGTAATCGCGGCGAAGTATCACATTGACCTGTCTGCTCCAGGAAACTACATTGGATTCGTTGGCTTGGACACTGAACCCCACGCGAAACAGCTGGACGAATTGAAGTCGCTGCACGTCAACTTCCTGACTTATCTGGCTACGCAGAAGGCGGAAACGAATGATGTTCTGTACGCAACCGCTGACGTTTGGCCAGAAGAGTGGGATGTCATCCTGCCCCGATTCGGTCTCTCGGAGGGCGGGCCACTTCCTTCCGAAAGGTGGAAGGAGTACCTTGCATATCTGCGACCAAGATGGAACCGGTATCAGAAAGGGAGCAAGACCCCAGCACTCGCAAGACCGTGAAACTGGCCCGTTTACCTACCTGCGTGCGAAATGATGAGTTGATCAACTTCCGACTTGAACTGATCAAGGTCTCCTCCCAGCTTGTCGAAACTCGCCCGGATTGAGCCGTGAGGCACCCCTACTGAGAAGGCTCTGTTGAAGAGATTGTTCCATCCCTTCTCGGGAAGAGGGCCTCCATGTGAATTGAGTTGGAACTCGTTCGTAAGAACCTCCGCCCTGTGCTTCTGGATCGACTGGGTGGTCTCCTCGGGCATCTTCAGCTCGATGGCCCTGTTGATGGCTGACGCCGACCTGCTGGCACCGAGCCCTCCCAGTGTCCCCACGGTTCCCATCAGAACCATGTTCTGAAACATGTGGGGCACCGAACGTGAGAAGCCGCTTCCGAAACCGCCTAAGGCTGCACCCGCCTTCTCGGTGAACCCAGCGGCGGGGTTGCTCATCGCGAGCCCTCCAAGGGACTGCCCCGCCATAGCCAGTCCGCCCTTTAGCCCGGCCCCCGCGGGCCCGGTCGCCCCCGCTCCTATCGCAAAGGCAGTTCCTGTCGCAGCCATCCCCACCTGGCTCATGGTCTGGAAGAAGAAGCCCGTCATGGGGGCGAAGACCGTCGGCGCGAGGATGGCCCCAAAGAGGGCCGCGAGGGCAACCCAAGTCTGGTCGACGGACGCGGCCTGAAAGATCGACCCGCTCCAGTGGTTGAGAATGTAGGCGGCGAGGCCGATGAACAGTGCACTGATGACGCTGGCGAAGATCAGGCCATAGAATGTGTCCTCGACAACGCCTGCGAACCTGGCCGTGAACCTGACGTTCCTGAGGACCAGAACAATCGGCATGGCGACGGTCACGGCGCCGATGAGGAAGAGCCGAGCGCTCCCGAGGAGCCACGACATCGCCCAGGCCATTATGCTGGCGATTGCCCCGATGAAGTCGGTAAGGAGGTTGCCCCCGGTGGGGAGGGTGTTCCAGATGAGCTGGCTGTTGGCCAGGTACTGGGTGTAGGGGTTCCCCGGCCCGGCGATAATCTGCTGGTCGAGGATGTTGACGAACCCGGCGACGGCGTTGTAGGCGTAGGGGAGAAGAAGGATCAGCAGGAGGGTGACGAGAACGTTGCTTATCCCGGCCAGTGTCCCGCCCGTCCCTCCCTTCTGCTGCTCGGAGGCACCGGTCAGGTACATGATGACGTTGATCAGCCCTGCGCCGATGAGGAGGATGACGGCGACCTCGGCCACCAACATGTAGAAGTCGCCTAGGGGGAGCTGGTCGAAGGTCGAGAAAAGGGTGGCGAAGTCAGGGTTGCTGCTTGAAATGCCTAGGGCTGGGACCTGGAAGAGGGGGATCTCCATGGTGAGGATGAAGAGGTTCCCCTCGGAAGAGGAGCCCTGTTGGCTGGGGAAGGAGATCGGGGCCGAGGCGGAAGCAGTCGCGTACACCGTCGAGGGGTTGTTCGGATCATATGCCTGGACGTACATGGTGGACCGGCTCACGCCCAGGTAGCTGACGTAGCTAGCGCTTGCGTTGACGACGGCGGTCCCGGGGCCGTTGACCGCGCTGCCTGGAGAGAAGCTGAGAGATGCCGCATAGGTGTAGCTGGAGTAGTTCCTGTAGCTCTCCACGTAGGTGACGTTCCCCCTGAGCGCGACCCTGCTTAGCTGGCTGGTCACGCCGATGGTCCCGTGGCAGGTGTAGCCTATCCCTCCCCTGCTGGCCGACGTGGCCGGGCAGCCGGCGTTCGAGATGGTCAGCTGGACCTGGGCGGATTGGGCGAAGACCCCGGTGATCGTGCCCAGCAACCCCGCGACGGCTAGGGCGAGGAAGAAGAAGCGAGCGACGCGGACGTAGGCTCCGGAAACGTGGTACACGTCCTGTCTGACGTTCATTTCCCGAGGGCACCCAAACCAGAAGTAGGGACTGCGGCTAAAACGAGGTCAGACGCCCGCCCTGCCTGACCCGCCGTGGGCGCCCACGTACTCTATGGCCCCCCAGATTCCGAAGATGGAAGCGAAGATGATCAGGATGCCCGTAAGGAGGGTGATGACCAGGTTCGCGGTACTAACGAGTATCTGTGGGAGGGTGATGATGTTGCCGGAAACAGTCCCGACCTGGCAGACCCCGCTCCCCGCGGCGGTGCATGGGATGAGAAAGGAAGACGAAGTGCCGCCAGAGACGAGATAGGTGACTATGAACGGGAAAGCGATTCCGATGACGACCGCGATTACCGCAGACTCGATCTTCTGCATCGCGGTTCCTAGCGCCATGCCAGAACAGGCGGTGACTGGTTATAACGAGCGGATTACTGGTGAATGCTTGGCTTCCGCGTCTTCAGAACCCCGCTCACAATCAGCCACACGACCCCGGCTATGGCGAAGGCTGCCACCGTTGTCTCAGGAATGAGAGTTGCCAAGGGAGCCGGAGCCGTAGCGACACCCAGGTCAACCGTGGTCTCCGCCCCCCAGACGTTTGCGAAGACAGCCCTCACGTCCTGACCGGTGGCAGGGTACGTGATTGAGAAGAAACCGGTGAGCCCCTGAGGCAAGGGTGACGGATAAGCCGCCGAGTTCAAGGTCGACTCGTTCTCTATCGCACCACCGCCCTGAGTCACCTGGACGCTCGATATCCCACCGCTCCATGGCTCCACGTAGAACGAGGCCTGGTATTCGCTCGGACCGATCTTCTGCACTCCCAGGAGCTTCACGCCTCCTCCCTGCAGGTTCACGTACACTGTGAGGTTCTCTCCCATGGGCCAGAACCCGTATTCCTGCGAAGCGAACGCCGACGGCGTTTGGGGCTCGGTGGTGTTCCCCGCGACCCACCCGGACTGGTTATCGTTCACCAGCTCCAAGAATGCCGTGGGATAATCAATTGTAGTAGAGATTGGGAGAAAGGCCAGGTTGCCCTGTAACATGTTGTACGACCAGAGCGGGATTGTGGCGTTCGCGTAGAAGACAGTGCCGTTCAGCGAGTTCGGGACGGACTTGATTGTGCTGTCTATGAGGGTCGGGGTGAAGTCGAAGGTGCCGGTCGACATGGTGCCCCCCGCCGTCAGGGAGATCTGGGGAGGGACAAGGCTGGTCTGGTTCAGGACCAGGCTCAGTACGCCCGTACCGGTGAAGGTCATGGACTGGTTGGTGGGATAGAGGTCCTCACTGAAAGCCCGGAGCGCCGCGGGGTCGCTGCCGAAGACCTGCTCAAAGTTGCCGGTCAGCCAGTAGTCAAGCGGAGACGGGTTTTGGATTGTGAGCGATATGGACGTGTTCGGCACCGGGTTGCCGCTCGAATCCACGGAGACGATGTTCAGCCTTCCGCTCCAGAGGAACGGCACCAGCCAGTAGGGCTGCTTCAGATCGCATGCACCCTCCTGCTGCCAGCACCCGACCATCGTGACGTTCTGATAGGCGAATCCCCGAGCCAGCAGGGAAGAGAGGCTCGAGGGAGTGGCCTGGAAAACGTACTTCTCTATTCGGTTGCCGTAGTAGAGCGGGGCGGAGTCTCCCTGGTTGAGCCAGCCATACTGCGCCGTCCCCGTGCTGTTGATCGCGTGGAAGTCGAGCACGCCGCTGATGGTGGAGGGCTGGTAACTGAGGGTCGTGAAGTGGAAGCTGTCGAAGTAGGCCCTCTCCGCCAGCGTCCTGCTGCCGTTGAAGGCGGCTGTGTTCCCGTCCCCGCCGAAAGAGTATCCCGGGAGGTTCCCGTCGTATCTGACCAGCAGCACCAAGGGCTTCTGCAAGCTGCTGGGAGCGGTGCTGTTGCCGTAGAGCATGTAGGCGTAGGCGGTGAACTCGGGGTCGTACCTGACTACCGCGACCTCCTGACTTGCCGTGAGGGTGGAGTTGTATGGCTGCGTGCTGTTACCCACGGTCACTGACCCCGCAAAAGTCGCTGAGGCTGTGACTGAGTAAACCCCTATTGCGCTTCCCGATACATTGAACGAGCTTCCTGTCCTTCGGAACTCTGTTTGGTCATACGACCAAGAGAGGGAATGGGTGGTCGTGTTCGGGCCGGTGGTAATGGAGACCGAGATTTGGAAGCTGTCCCCGAGATAGAGCGTGTGGTCCGGGTTGGCGCGGACATAGCCTATCGAGCTCGAGACGCAGTCGCCGTAGGAGTCGCAGGGATCCTGTGGCGCCTGGTGCGGAATGCCGACCAAGTACATCGAAGTCGACAAGATGACGGGCACCAGCAGAATCGGAAGTACTCTCAACAACCTAGCCGGGAGGCTTGCCGCTAAAACGCGCCGAAGGGCGGAAGTCAGAAGCGCCTATTCTTCGGTTTCGTCGTCGCCCCAGCCTTCTTCGTCTTCGTCCTCGTTGTCGTCTTCAAGCTCTTCGTCTTCCTCGGACATTCGCCGCCCCGAACTTCTCATGAAGTATTAACGCGTTCGGCGGCCCAAGCCAGGCTAGAACGGATTGCATGAGACAGGTTCCTGACCGACACCTCCGTCACGCCCGCGGCATCTCCTATGCTCTTCTGGGTCTGCTGGCCCTCCGCTCGTATGGGGTGCAGCTCCGAGTATGCCACGTAGAGCGAGGCCGCCGCGAAGACTGTTGGAGCTCTCCCGGCGAAGGCCCTGGCTGCTTTCAATGTCGAAAGGATCTCGACGGCGCGGCGCTCGACAGTCGGCTCCAAATCCGCTTTGCGTGCTATGTCGGGGACGAAAGCGATGGGGTCTGGTGGGCGGACCATGAGGTCCTCGTCGAGGAGCATCCTCCTGTATTCTCTGGCGATGTCGCAGGCTCTGACCCCCGTCGCAGCCGACACGTCCTTGAGCGTCTTCGGGACCCCGAGCAGTCGGCATGAAGCGTAGACAGCCGCGGCCCTGAGCACATCGAATGGGCGTCCTGGGTGCTCTTTCGCCTTGAAGTAAAGCTGGACAGCGGCCCACTCGAGCCTCGGGCTAGTCACCCCAAGCGCCCCCGCGATGTTGCGGATCTCTCCGGGCGGTTCGGTTGGCACAGGTCGCATGAGGAAGTGGTGGGCGCGTGATAATAACGGGGTGGACTCGTCAGTGCTGCTTCCTTCTGCGCTGGAGATACGCCTTTAGTATCAGCCGCGGGTCCGTCAGGCGAGCGAACGGCTGCTCGGTCCGGTATGCGTCCCTAAACTGCCACACCAGCCTCACGAGGAGGGCGGGGTCCTTCGACGATTCGGGCTTGTACGCGATTGCCATTTGGATGGCCCTCTGTAGGGTGAGATTCCTGGGCCTCATCGAGCAGATGAACTCGTGCGAAGCCAGTTTCTCCGTGTAGTAGGAAGCGCTGCAGAAGAAGCACTTGGAGGTTGGCCCGAGGGACATGGCTGGTGACGCCTGCGGCCGATTAAAGCCCGCTGTAGCATGGCAGAACCTTGACCATGGCAGCACTTTCGGGACCCTCCCTGCCCAGCCATCCCCCGAACTTTCGCCCCCGTCTTATATCCCAACAGCCAAAGTTGAAGCTCTCATGAAGTGGAGGGTCGCAGCCGGGGAACTGCCGGAAATCACAGGGGTCAACGAGAACACCATCAGAAGGCTCGCGGGTGAGCTTCGGGAGATGGTGCGCGGGGTGGAGATCAAGCTTGGGAAGTGACGACGGCTACCCCTATGCCGGAGAGGACGACGAGTATGAGTACTATGTCATCCATGACGGACTGGGGATCTCGCATTTCCTGAGGCAGAAGAAGGGCGTCCACCCCTCTATCAAATGCGACAACTGCGAGTAACTAGGTCCACGCTATCCAGGGCTTCTCCTTCAGGAGGGTTCCTGAGGGGTCTGCGATGTATCCACCGTAGTTCTGGTGGATAATCCGCCCTTCCTTACGAAGCGCATCCAGGTCCCGCCTGATCGTGTGCTCAGAAACGCCCAGCAAGGAAGCGAAGTGCCTCATCCCCTGCCATCCCTCTTTCTTGATGAGCCGCACCAGCTTCTCGCGCCTCCAGTAAGGTTCCCGCTTGGGGGCGTAATGCCAGACCGTCCGGCTTCGACCGTTTTCTATTACAATATGCCTGTAATAGATGCCGTAGTGGTTGCCTTCCCCTACACGCCTGCGGTACGGCCCTGCTCCTCGTTTGCCACAGTTTGGACACAGAACGCCAGCTCTCACCATACTGGCGGAATACGAGGTCCTGAATCTGTCGTCAGGTGTATCTAATTTTGGCAACATTGAAAGTTTCCATTTTTAGATACTCGCAAACTTCCCGTCCTCGCCGTAGGCGTACGCCTTCCCGCTCCCCTCCTCCTTAACGACCCAGGAGCCCCGCGACTTATCCCAAGTGACCGATCCGACAACAGGCGACCCTGAGGGGACCCTGAACCATCCCTCCTCGTCCCTCCTCTTGGTCTCGGCCCTCAGCTCATCGTTCACCCATGCCGCCCACACCCAGAACTCCTCCCCGCACACAGGATTGAGGCAAGTACGAACGGTCCGGCACGACCCCTCGGGCGCGACCGCCTCCTTCTCCGGCACGGCTGCCCCCCTGAACCTGATCAGGGTAAGCTCCGAGTCCTCCTTCAGCTCGAAAGGGGTCATGGCTCCGCAGTAGGGACACGCGGCGAAGTGCAGACTCTCCTTGTAGGGTACCCCGGCAGGGGGCTGGGAAGCAGCGGTTGGATCGGTCTTTGTTGTAGAAATGGCGACAGCTTGCTTGGTCGTATCAGGAATGGCATCGTCCTTTGCTCCTTGCGAGGAAGGCGTTGGCAAGTCGGGCTTGTTCTTCTCCCTGGGGTCAATCGGGGCCATGACCACGTGCTGCACCACGTTCATGTCCGTCGGGAGGCTCGGCTTCTCTTCTTTCCTCGCGTACTCCGGGAAGAGCTCCCCGAACCATTCCGGGAGGCCTGAGACCATCTTGTCAATCGACTTGTTCTTCAGGGAGTTTTGGAACTCCTTCACGTTGAACCCTGCGTTGGCAGCCCCGGCCGCGAATTCGTAGAGCTCCTTCTCATCGCTGATCTTCGATAGGACATCCAGGTGCCCCAGCTGGAATGAGAAACCGGCCCGCCCCCTTCTCTCGACCTCGTATAGCCTTCCCAGCTTGTCCCCGAGGATTCTCGCCAGCTCTATCCTCTTCCTCACCATCGACGGCTCTTCGCCTATCTTGGCTGACGCCGCGACAATCTCGTCCTCGTCGGCCTTCAGCGAAGCGAGATAGAACGACCTCACCTCTTCCAGCACCGAGAGGTTCCTGCGCTTCAAGTTCTCGGACATCGACCTCGAGAACAGCTCGACGAACGGGAGCCCCTCGTCCAGCAGGGCGTAGTAGCTCTTAGGTTCGCCGTCCTTTTCGAAGAGTTTCTTGACCGCAAGAAGTCTCCCGATCCCCATATAGACGAAGTAGCCCGTTCCGTCAGGCCTCTCCACTGCCCTCCCTGGTTGCAACTGCCCGTGGACCTTGATATCCTCTGCGAGGGCGTCCACCTGATCGTACTTCAGGCGCGTCTGCAGGTCGGGGTGGGGTTCACACAACTTCGTCGGCAGGGCGACCAATCTCCCCTCGCTCTTCGGCTCCGGGGCCTTCGGTTTGTCCCTGAGGAGCTTCAGCTCACTACGCCCCCGATCCGCCTAAGGTCCTCCTTCTGGACGACACTCTCGTCGTAGCCGACTTCGCTTCTTAACAAGAGGCCTTTGGTGCCGAGGTAGCCCCCTTTCGCGAGCCCCGTCCTGACGATATACGACCACGCAAGGCTTTTCTCCGCAGGAGGGAGGGTCCTGAAGGTGTCCATGTCGGCAAGGTAGAGGGCCGAGGCTGCCACGCTCTCCGGAGCTCTTCCGTGGGCGTCAGCGATCATCTCCCTGAGAAGCGAAACGAATTTCACCTCGACCTTCCTCAGGCACCCCGCGTTGTCCATGAGGGTCGCCGTGATCGGGAACTTCGAGGGCTGGAATCGCTTCAGCAGGGCCTCCACGTTCGTCTCCAGGGTGGTCCTTTGCACTTCCTCTGTAGTAGAAATTGTCGCCTCCTTCCGCGCCTTGAAGAGGTAGAAGCACCTCCTCCCGGCATTGACCCTCACGGTCTGCCAGTCCGGGCGCTCGCTTTCGTATGGGGAGCTGACGTCGATGATCGAGCCGTTCCCGCTCACCCGGATTTCCACAACGCCGCCCGCCAAGAGGTCGGACAGGTAGATGGGCACCCTCACGGTCTTCGGGGAAGTGGAGACCTTTGCACCTCTCTCGCACCCGTTCACCAAAACCCTGATGCCTGACGGGTCCTCCGAGGAGACCGTGACTAGGACTGACTCCATCCGGATTCCGAATCCCGCTCTTGCCAGGGCGCCCTGAATCTCATCCACAGGCCTGCCGATGCCGCGGCACTGGCCCAGGAAGGCCAGGGCGACTGTTTTCTCGAGGGGCAGCCGTCGTTCGTTTCCTTTCCTGGCCCGTCTCCAGAGGGCAACAGCCTCCCTCTCTACCTCCTCCATGATCTTGGTTCGCACTTCCCGTGAGACGTCGAGCTGCTCGGCCGCGGCCGAGGCCTTGTCATGGACCATCTTCTCAATGACATCAACGTGTATCCCTCGTGCGATGTTGTGCTCCCTTACAGATGCAGCATGGTCGATTATCCTCGAGAGCCCTGATCTTGAGGGAGCCGAGTCGCCGAAGGGAGTCGGGGCGACCGGACCGAGTGCTCCTTGCGCCCACTCCTCGTCGTCTGACCCCTCACCCCAGCAGCGGGGACAGTACGCGCCAAGGTAGGGGGTTCCGCACCGGTTACAGAGTGTGCCGCATTTCTGGCATTTCCCATCAATCAGAGGATAGAGGCGGCAGTAGGGGCACGGCAGGACCGAGCCGGCCTGACTCCGATGCTCTCCGGGCGGTGGCGCCAACATTCATGGAATGAGAACTTCCGGGGGTATTTGGTAACTCGTCCGTATGAATTGAGCGTAGGCCGTACTCAGATTATCCGTATACCCGCTTTGAGAGATTCAGGTTCACATGCGGGGGGGCATCAGAAATTGAGATCCCGTCATGCCTTTGTCTGCAGAACCCCTGCTGGGTCAAGATTTCCACCAAGTTGATTGTCGCGCAGTAGAAACCCGCACATGAGACACTTCCACCCTCGGGAACCCCGTAGGAAAGCCATGGGTGTGCCGCAGTGGAGAACCGGGACGGCATACCGGCTAAAGTAGCGCCCCTGCCCCTCCGTCGCTGCAAACCTGCCAACTGACGTTAGCTCCGCTTCCGCGAGATCGATGTAGGGCTCGAGCATCGAATGCAGCTGCGTCACGGATGCGAGGGTCTCTGTATCTCCTGAGGCCTCTGCCTCTTGCCTATGCTTTGCCAGCAGCCCAACCAACTCGTAGACAAAGGGCGAAGCAGGCCCCGGGTCGAACTGTCTTATCACCGTCGCAAGTAGGGAATTGACAAGGTTGCTGACGCTCTTTTTCGATCTGATCTTCCCCAGCGCGTCGCTGACCCACTTGTCCACCGATATCTCGAGGCTTACCTTTCTCTCGCCTGGGTTATCGGCACCGTACCTCCCGAAGCTCAACTTCCTGATCCCTTCCCGTCGTCATCGTCGTCCTTCGAATCCACAATGTCCTGGGTGAACAGCCTCGAAGAACTCGTGACCTGAAGTACCGCGTCCACGAACGCGCGCTTTTTCGCCTTCTTCCTGACTGTGTTAACCAGGCCGAAGGCTTCCTCCCTCGACAGAGGCACCCTGAACTGCTTGACCCTCCCGATGTCTCTCGTCTCAAGCTCCTCGGGGTTCTTGATGCTCTTCGGCAGGTCTTCAAGGAACACCCACACGTGGGCGTACTGTGGCTCTGCGGTGTTGCACGACCCCACTCCGTTCCCCACGAACGCTCCCTTCGAGTTGAAGATTCTGCATTCCGCGTCGTACTGGAAGTAGGGGACCTCCTGCTCCATCTTCTCTACCCCGTTCAGGATCTTCGTGTCCGCGACGAGGTCGAAGTGCCGTGCGAGAAGCTCGGCACCGGGCTTCAGGAGGATAGGTTTCGAAGACCCCGGAAGGGTGTCGTAGTCCGTCCCCTTCTGCATCACCGTCCTGTAGACGGCGTCGAGCATCTTATTCATCCGCTTGAGCTTCGGGATGCTCGTCTTCTCGTCTGGAACATCTATCGAGACCATCTTTCAACGACCGTTGGACTTCGCATTTAACCTCAGACGTCGCAAGGCGAGTTTTCAATCGAGGGAGAGGGGTGGCTGAAATTTCTATCACGGCCACTAGGCGGAATTGCTGGGGCCACACTTTCACGCCAGACCCTCTCTCCTCGCGAAACCTAGAGCCAAGGAACGGCGTTCAAATCCGAGGATGGGATCGCAACCAACGAGGTGAGTCTCTTTGGAATACACCGTGGAAGAGGCGCTGGAGAAGAGGATTGAGGAGCTGATTCACGCGGTAAGAGCGCTGGAGTTCAGGGTCAGCATGCAGGAAGGCACCATCAAAGGGCTGGCCGGCAGAGTCGAGCAGTTGCAGCACCGATAGAACGACGTTAACTGAATCACTTTGGCTCTACCCTCTCTCCGCAATAGAGGTCCGAAGACAGCCCTCGGTTAAGAACCAACGAAAAGTCGAACAAGAGTGATGAACGGCAACAACTTCGTCGAGCGGGTCCACGCCTACTCCAAGTGGCTACTGGGCTTGGAGACCGGTAGCGGTGTCACTTTCGGCCAGCCCTCTCCCCTGGGACGGCCTCCCGACACTTCCGATTTATCTCCAACGGGTTCGGCTGTGACCTCTCGAACAATGAGCCTTCTTGACGAAGAAATCGAGTCGTGGGAGGGGTTCCCCTGGGCCCTCCGAAAGGAAGACCGGGAGCTCTGGAACGCCATGGTCAGGGAGGCCTGGGACGACTTCGGCGACGCAGTGGAGAAGTCGGGAAAGACCTTCGCCACCGACCCGTTCTTCATGGCCCTCCTCCTGGCGCAGCAGAGGACGATCCGACGCCTTCAGGGCGAACTCAAGGCCCTCGGGGTCGAGACGCTAGGTTCGGAAGCCATCTCGCAGACAGTGCTGGAATAGGGCGTCTTGCGAAGAGCATCTACGCCCCACCGCACTTGTGTTGCAGAAGAGATCTCTTGCTCTACTGTGGGGCTGGACGAGATTGCGTGGCCTTTAGGCTTTACGAAAAGAGAGTAGGAAACGTTTACAATGGGAATGTGAGAAATGGAAACCACGACCGGATTCAAAAGCGGTTCAATGGCACCTAATGTGCGAGCCTTGGCCAACTACGCCCTCGTGGTAGGGTTCGCTGCAATAGCCTCCGACCTTTTGCTCGAAGCCCCCACGTTTCCGTCAAACAACAGCGCCGCTGCGAATGTGGGCTATCTGTCATACCCCATTCTGCTGTCTTCAATTGCGGCAATTCTTTGGGTCTATCCTCATTCAGTACTAAGAGGCTTGGGGCCAAGTCGCCGCTTGCGGTATCTTTCGGCGCTTGCAGGGGTGTCCTACTCTGTTTTCTTTATGTTCGTAAGCAACCTCGTCACCTTTCCGACGCAACAGGAGCTTGCACTGATACCGGCTCAGTGGGCTACGCATGGCTTCTTGGCTGGTCTGGTGGCCTACGGGCCTTACACCTACTGGCCGATAGCGGAAGCATGGATTGCTCCCCTCGGCATCTTCGTAGCAGTATCAGTCGGGACCGGTCTGCTTCTCGTCTTCCTTTCTGTCATGCTGTACTATTCCGTGCTATTGATGGTTCTCAACTTGAGGAGTAGAAAAGGTGCCCAGGGGCCTGGAGGAGGCGCGTTCACCGCAGGCTCCCTCGTTACCGCGTGCCTCACCAACGGATGCGGCTGTTGCGCGTCCCTCTTCCTGCCGCTGGTCCTCGGCGTCTTTGGCATTTCTGCGTCTAGCGCTCTGTCCGCCATAGTGAACGGTGCTCCGCTCTTTCTTGACGCCACGGTTACGCTCGATTTGACACTTCTTCTAGGCGGGATACTACTCCTTTCCAGGCGGCTTGAACCCTTTCCTCTGGTCAATGAAGGCAAAATCGGCTAGACAATCTTGCTTGGTGAATTTCCCGTCTGGATTGACTCTTAACCTTGCATCAATGCCCTAGGACCAGCTTCGACCTCCTCGGCTCTGCAGTCTCCCCGAGCCTGAGCCGGGAAATCATTCGCACACCGGGAACCCTCCTGTCGCTGTAGCTGTCCTTGGCCTCGAGGACTTCGCCGAATCAGATTCAGCCACCTTTCTCAGTCGGACAAACGCGCATTCTGGCGGCTCGCCTAATATGCGTCAAGAAAGTTCGCCGAAGTCATGAGCAAGAAAGAGCAGAAGGAAGAGCGGAAAGCAGTGGACCTCTGCGCCATGCCTCATCAAGAGGCGGGCGATGTCAGGGGCCCTGTAGGCCGAGACGCTCCCAGTGACGCCTAGCATAACCCTCCTTCCCCTGAGTTCCTCTCCTTCGGCTCGACTATGTCATTCGAAAGATGCTCCATCTGCGTTCGCCTTAGAATGCCCCATCGTGATAAATGATTCCCGAAGACTCGGGAGGCCCTCGTTGACTAGTGTTCAGCTCTTCGTGATCGACTGCAGCACCACGCAGTCTTTGTGGTCTGACCGTTCGACCGCCCACTCGATGACGGGGATGATTGCCCGCCTCTCTGGGCCGCTTCGTTGGGATATTCGGGGGGCGCGGTTATCTCGCCGGCGGACTCCTTCGGGCCATCAGATACGACAGGCTACCACAGGTCTACATGGGATTCGTTCATCTCGCGTGCATCATGGTTCACCTAAGAGTATTGCAATGCTATCCATGCTGGCTTCGGGGTCATTCATCTGGCGTCCATCGTAGTCCGTCTTGAGACCGCGATGAGTTCGTAGATGAGAAGCGAATGCCACTCCGAACCGACCCTAACTCAAAGCTGAGACGTCCTGCGGCACGGACTTCGCTCCACGGGTTGCGAGTCTCGGCAGGTTCAAGCCCATCCATATCAGCCAAGCGGATAGGCCGAGCGCTGCAGTCCACTCGCTTGCAGCGCATGCATGATCAGTGAAGAGCGGCCCATAGTTTGCGAACAGGCCCAGGGGGACCGTGACTATGGGTATGACAACTGATACGAAACCTTCCCTACGCATCCCGTTCCGCAGAAACGAAACCCCGATCAGGATGACGGAGATCGGGAAAATAGCGAATTGTGTGTTGCTCACGAAGCTGTGTAGCCCTGGGTTCGCCCGGGTAAAGACGCCTACCAGTGAGACGAATACTCCGGACATGATTAGCAGCCCTGCTCCAGCGAGAAACAGCCTGCCCCCTCGGACCACTCGGGTGAGTGCGACCGCGAAGATGATGACCGCGATGCCCGAAACTATGAGGGGGACATTGAAAAAATACGGGACATAGGGGACGCTGCTGACGCCGAGGTTGCTGAGACAATAGTAGGTTTGGCCCGCGGCCGTCTGGAGGACGACACCCACAGCGAATGAAGCGGACAGGATGAACGGCATGACGACGGCCAAGGCGCCGCCCAGACGGACGAAATTCGACTCGTAGCTGGTGGCCAAACTGGAACCGGGCAACTGGTGACTGGTCAAGTAATATCCCTTGTTCCCTGTCTGTCATTCAGCGAAAGAAATATCGCAACGAGTTCCGCAGGAATCAGGCCCGGGTCGAGGATGACGCCACCAAGAGTTCGACTTGCGTTGCTGGGCCGTCTCCTCGGCGCCTTGTCCCGCCGTTAATTGCGCTGATGAGGTTCTCCGCACAGGTCCCCTTGAAAGCACACGCAGACGAATTCGTCAGGATCCCGAGGTCTCAGCTCGAGGCCTGGATTGAGGAACTGGCGTCGCTTCGGGAGGGGCTCCAAGGGCGCTCCTCATCTGCTCCTCCAGCCGGGAGAGACGGGCGTCGTACTCGGCCTTCATAGCGTCCTTGTCCTCCTTCAGCTCTCTTACGACGTCCTTCAGCTCGAGGTTCTCCAGCCGATAGTCCTTCCACTTCTTCTCGTTCTCTTCCTTCTCCTTGGTCAGCTCCCTCTTCGCCTCCTCCGCCTCGGAAAGCGTAAGGAACGGCACGGCCTTCAGGTACTCCTCCTCCATGTGCTCCAATGTCGGCTTGTAGTAGGCCATCCTGTGCCCCAGCAGCACCTCCTGGTCCTCCCAGGAGAGCCCAGCCTTGGAGAGCTGCGTCTTGCAGAACTTCCTGAAACCGTGGGCTGCCTTGAACTCGCTCTTCACCTTCCTCTCCCTCAGCCCGGCCTTTATCCACCCCCTCTCCAGCAGGTGCTTGACTGCCTCCCCGGCGAGAGGGTGCGCCAGGTCCGGGGCGATCCTTTCCTTGTCCCACCTCGAGCCGTACTCCCACTTGTCCCGCACCAGGGGGGACCCGGCGTCTACCTTCTCCCCCACCCGCTCTCTCGACTCCCTGTACCGCTTCCACGCCTCCACCGCCTCGGGAGAGATGAACGCCACGTACTCCTCCGGCTCGCCCCTGTAGATGGTCAGAGACGCCGCCCCCGAGTCCCTCGGGGAGAGGTCCCGCACCTTCAGCCAGTCCCAGGCCCCCACCCTGAACCCTCCCGAGGCCATCGCCAGCATGATGAAAGCCAGCCTCAGGTCAGCGCCCTCCAGCGCCTTCCTCACCTCCTCCACGGTCGGCGCCCTGTCGACCCCCACGTACCTCACCGGAGGGATCTTCCTCCTGATTATCTTCCACTCCAGGTTGTACCCGTACTCATCGCAGAACGCCTTCACGTTGGCCAGCCTGCTCGCTATGGTGGCCCCGGTCAGCCTCTCCCTGTTCTTGATCACGTAGTCGACGAGGACGTCCTTGGCCCTCCCCGGGTCCAGCGCCAAGAAGGCGTCCGGGTCCGGCCCCAGTATCTTCCTTATCCCCGATTCGTAGGTCACCCGGGTCGCGTCGGACCTGAGGCTGGCTATGAACGCCTGGAACCTGGTGGTCGAGGCCTCGGTGGTGGCTGTCAACGGAGATACTAGATGCCGAGAGTATTTTAGGACCAATTCCGGAATTGAAATGGCACAACGAGTATGCGGCCACGGTGACGAGCGTAGGGGGAAAGGTGGTCGCGCCGGGCAAGGACGACTTCGCAATCAATCCCCTAGAAGTTGGGCCCGGGGCGGACCCCGCGGAGCACCTGGCCATGGTGTCCGACATATTCTCCGACATCTATCACTTCACCCACCCGCAGGCGTACATGTTCAGGAACGCGCTCCAGAAGCGCCTCAGCGAGACCCCCGGCGAGGAGGTTCCGACGATCTCTGCGCTTGTCAACACGATCGAAGCGTATCCCCTGAGGTCAGCCTACGACAACGAGACGAAGGTTGCGCTCCTGCGCAGGCTCGTTCCCCTCACTCAGGGACAGTCGGGGAAGGCGCTCGGCGGGTCTGGCCCGCTGAAATTGGAGGAGCTGCTCGGCACGGTCGTGTGCGTCGAGCTCGGGCACATGCGCGACGTCCAATCCAGGGCGGTGTTCTGCGACGTGATGCTGAAGCTGATCTACGAGGAGAAGGTCAGGCACAGAGGGACGCTGGACCATCTCACCCTCGTCGAAGAGGCGAGGAACATCGCCCCTGCCAGAAGGCCCGAGGACCCGCCGACCGTCGGGGAGAGGATGATATCAGAGCTCAGGAAGTTTGGGGAGGGGATGATGTTCGTCGCGCAGTTCCCGACACACGTCGCCGCGGAGGTGGTGAAGAACTCCGGGACGAAGATAGTGCACAGGCTTGCCTGGCCCGACGACGTCTCGCTGATAGGGGACTCCCTGGGGCTCAACCAGAAGCAGCGGGAACACCTCACGAGGCTGAAGGTGGGGGAGGCAGTGGTGGGCCTGACTCGGATCCAGAAGCCGATGCTTGTCCAGGTGAGGGCCGACGAGGGTCAGGGGACGGAGAGCAGCGACCTCAACTTCGCTCCGGAGCCATAGGTCCTGGTCCAGTCGATCCTGGCCGCCGAGCCGGGCTTTCCGCCCAGGATCAGTGCCGCCTTCCGGGCTGCCTGGGCCGGAGTCGAGCGGGTGGTGTCCAATTCGAATGTCCTGTCCTTCCCGAACGCGTCATGGGCGTCAGATGACACCAGGCCGATGAGCTCGGCCTCGACGTTATCCAGTACCTTGGTCCTGGGGTAGCCTCTCGCCGCGAGCCGCCCTTTGAGCACGGAAGGCTCACACCTCAGGACGACGACCCTCTCCAATGACCCCTTCTCGAACACATAGGGGAGGAGGTGCCCGAAGACAAGGGCGGGGCCGAGGTCGGACTCCCTGAGTTTCTTGCGTAGCTCCTCGGTGTCCACTTCTGACTCGTCCGCAGTCCGTTCGAGGAGGCCGTGGGCTCGTGCGAGTTCGTTGAGCCCGAGGAGCTTCCTGCCCAGGGCCTCCGCGACCAATGGGGCGACCGATTTCTTGCCTGTGCCGGGAGTCCCGGTGATGCCCAGGATCTCCGCCAAGGGGCTCTTCCTGTCGGCAGGCTCAGGCAGCCTGTGCCGGCGCGGCAGTCTTCAGCTTCGACTTCCAGTGGGCCCTGAACTTCGACAGCTTCGGCGCTATGACGGCCTGGCAGTAGGGCTTCGAAGAGTTCCGCTTGTAGTACTCCCTGTGGTAGTCCTCGGCCGGGTAGAACGCCTTCAGCGGTGACACTTCGGTGACTATCTTGTTGCGGAAGACCCTTTCTTCGGTCAGCTCTCTGATGATCCTCTCCGCTTCGGCCTTTTGCCCTTCATCCCCGTAGAATATGACAGACCTGTACTGGGTCCCTTCGTCCCCTCCCTGCCTGTTCAGCGTCGTGGGGTCGTGAGTCGAGAACAGGACCTCGAGGAGCTCCCGGTAGGTTATGAGTGAAGGGTCGAAGGTGACCTGTGCGACCTCCGCGTGCCCCGTCGTGTCGGTGCAGACGTCCTCGTAGGTGGGGTTGGGAACAGTCCCGCCCGCATAGCCCGGCTCGACCTTCACCACTCCCTGGAGCTCTGAGAAGACAGCCTCAGAGCACCAGAAACAACCGCTCCCGAAAGTCGCCACTTCGGTTCTTGACAATGAAAGTGAGACCTCCACGCCTGCATTAAAACTTGCAGGTGAACCCGCCCGCGACCCTGAGGTTCCCTCCGTTCAGGTCCACCACGCACCCCTTCATCCCTTCCCATAGGGGGGCCGGCCAGGGGAGCTTCGCAGTCGAACCGGATGTCCTGGCGGGAACCATCTCTCCCGGGAGCTGGAGGTGAAGTTCCCTGGAGTCCACTTCCTGCCTGTAGAAGGGGGACTTTGAGAGCTCGAAGGGGAGCGAGTCTGAGACGGCGAAAGACCCGTCGTCGAGCCAGTGGCTCCTTTCGAGGTCCTTGGGCTCGACCCCCCTCAGAGAGAGCCCGACGCGTATGCCGCGGCCGGCGGAGTCGAAGTCGACGTCGTTGACCTGGATCCCCTTGACGTCCGCCCTGATGTCGGTGGTGCCCGGGACCGGCCGAAGCTGGTCGTGGAGGGAGACCGTCCCAGACAGGACGAAGCCGAGGGCGACGGTGCCGACCCCCTTGACGGTGAAGACCCGGTCCACATATATCAGAGTCTTTGACTTTGGGAAGTCAGGCCTAGGCTGTACGTAGGAGAGGTCTATGGCAGACGAACGAGTGTCGCGTTCCTCCCGCCTGTACTGCGCCACGGCCGTGCCCTTGAGGGTGGACACCGCGGCCTCCGGGGCCGGGAATCCGTCCAACAGCTCCAGCGTCCCCGGGACGCCGAAGGCCCCCAGCAGGACCGCCAACTCCCCGTCAGGAGCGGTGAGCTTACCTGACTTTGGGAAGAGGTACAGGGCGTGGTCGACCAAGGATGCTATGCGGGAATAACCCTGGATCCTCTCCGGGTAGTCAGAGGTATCAAGAAACGAATGTCGGCGGCCCCCCTCGGTGCGGGTGTAGACTTCTATCCCCTCGGCTTCGCTCTTCTTGGCTACGGCAGATTCGAACGCCGCCTTTGCGTCCTTGTCAGTGCCGAATACCCCGATGGTGGTGCCGTCCAAGGACGAGCCCTACTTCCCGTGCTTGAGGTGCTCGTCGAACCACCGGATGTAGTGGTTGAGCCTCTGGACCCTGTGCTTCGGCTTCCCCACCCGGGACAGGTCGTGGTTCTCGCCGGGGAAGAGGACGAGCTCTGCCTCCTTGCCAAGACGCTTCAATGCCGTGAAGAACTCCAGCCCTTCCACCATCCAGCAGCGGTAGTCCTCCATCGAGTGCACTAGCATGAGGGGGGTCCGCACGTTCGGCGCGTATCTTAGTGGGGAGTCGTTCAACAGCTTCTCCTCGGCGGTCCACGGGTCCCCGCCGACCTGGTCGAAGGTGAAGTAGGGACCTATGTCCGAGGTCCCCCAGAAGCTGATCCAGCTGGCGATGCTCCTGTCAGTCACGGCGGCCTTGAACCTGTCCGTGTGTCCTATGGCCCAGTTGGTCATGAAGCCGCCGTAGGAGCCTCCCGCGATCGCGAGGCGTTCGCCGTCGATCCTTGGGAACTTCTTCAGGACGAAGTCGAGGCCTTCCATCAGGTCTTCGAAGTCGCGCGTGCCGTACTTCCCCCTGATGTCCGCGAACTTCTCGGAATAGCCGTCGCTCCCCCTCGGGTTCAGGTAGACCACGGCGTAGCCGGCGCCGGCGAATGCCTGGAACTCGTGCATGTAAGAGTGCCCGAATGCGGTCTTGGGACCACCGTGGACATAGAGGATGCCCGGGACCCTGGCCTTGCCTTCGGGGAGCATGACCCACCCCTCTATGGGCTCCCCGTCGCTCGCCTTGAAGCTCACGTGCTGGGGCTCCACGATCCTAAGTTCTTCGTATACTGCAGCGTTCAGCGAGGTGAGCGCTCTCTCCCTTCCTGCTGACACATACAGCTCCTCGAGGCGGCTGTCGTCCATGGCCACGAAGGCCACCTTCCCGTCGTGGACGTCGTACCCCTCGATGCTCCTGTCCCCCCCGACCACCAGCTCCGGCTCCTTGCCCGGCCTCGTCCGACAGAGCCTGACGGAACCTCCGTCGGCCTGGAGGAAGTAGATGCCCTCCTTCGTCCAGACGAGGCTGCCGGGGCCGTGGGACTTGGCCCTGGCGTCCGAGTTGAGCGCGTTTGCCTTGTTCCTGTCGACCCCTTCTACCATCTCCACCGCGCGGGTGCGGAGGTTGACTGTCAGGATCCTTGTGTGAGAAGCGAAGCCAGCGGGTAGGGCGTCCCCCGCGATCGCTATGAATTTGTCGTCGGGGCTCCAAGTGAGCGTGTTGACCTCCATGTCCGAACGGGTGAGCTTCCTCCGGCCCTTCCCGGTCGCGTCCGCCAGGAAGACGTCGGCGATGTAGGGCCTCAAGTCGTCGGCAGAGGCGAGATAGGCAACCTTCCCACCGTCGTTGGATATGGCGAAGTCGCTTACGTCGAGGGCACCGGACGTCAGCTGTCGGACCTTCCCCGTGTCGACCTCGACCCTGAACAGGTGCCTGCGGCGGTCGTATACGAACCCCAGCCCGTTGAACCAGAAGGTGAGCCTGTCTATGACCTTGACGTCGTCCTTGGCCTTCTTTGCGACGAAGGAGAGGAAGTATACAAACTTCGAGTCGGGGGACCACTGGGGGTTCTCGACCCCCTCTTCGCTCCGCCTCAGGAGCCGAGCTTCGCCTCCCTCGGATGATATGACGTAGAGCGCGTTCCCCTTGTCTTCCTTCTTCAGCCCTCTCCTTGAAGAGAACAGGATGGAGCGTCCGTCGGGGGACCACCTGGGGTCGGAGTCCTTCTTCCCCGTGGTGAAGGGAGCGTGGCGGCCAGACTTCGCGTCCGCTATGTAGACGTCGGAGTCGTAGCCGTCGTCCTCGAGGTTCGCCCTCTTGACTGAGAATGCGATCTTCCTTCCGTCGGGGGAGAAGCTCGGCTCCGAGAGCGTCGAGTATAGTTTGAAGTCAGAAGGCCCGACGGCGCGCGCCACGCATCGACGCGACGGGTGGCAATCTTATGTCTTGTCCTTCGGGAACGGATAAATCGGCATCATCGGGTGGGCCAGCATCTTTGACCAGCGAGTTAGTAATAATCGCCTCTTTCCTACTCGCCTTCAAGGCGGTCCTCGTGGAAGGGAGCGAGGTCGCGATCCTGTCGGTGGCGACAGTAAAGCAGCTGGGAAGGAACAACGTCCTGCTCGGTGTCCTGGCCGGAGGGGCGGCTTCCGTGGGGATATTCCTGGGGGTGAGACAGGTGTTCCTCCTTTTCCCCGAATATGTGATCGATTTGGCCACGGGCGCGGTGATCCTATACTTCTCCTACAAGTTCCTGAGGGGCTTCAAGCGCTACTATTTCGGAAAGAGGTCGTTCAGGGCGAAGATGGAGAAGCTCGAGGCGGAGGTCGTGGAGAAGGACCTTGAGAAGTACGGGGGGGAGAGGCCCGGAGTTGTGCCCTTTTCCATCGTCAATGCCCTTCCCGTGTTCACGATCACGTTGACCGAGGGCTTCGAAGCAAGCCTCGTCCTCAGCGCCGCGGGGACCTTCAACCTCGAATGGACTCTGATAGGCGCGGCCGTCAGCATAATCCTCCTCGTCATCATCTCGGCGATTTCGTACGAATACCTCATCAGGTTCCCCAGGTGGGGGCTCGACCTCCTGGCGGGGAGCGTCCTGTTCACCTTCGGGACATACTTCCTCGTCTCCGGGCTGTGGCTGGTACTTTTCGGCGGCGCCTGATCCGCGGTCAGTCGCCGTATTCTTTGATGGCCGTGCGCAACTCGCCCACGAGCTTCCTTAGGGCGGATGGACCGAGGTCCCATTGCACGCCAGCCGCACTGAAGAGCTCCGGGAGGGGCTTCACCGCACCGAGAGAAAGGGCGGCCTTGTACGCTTCGATTGCCACCTTTGGGTTCCTCCTGTAGTGCGCCCAGATTCCGAGCGCCCCCGTGAGAGCTATCCCGTATTCGATGTAATAGAATGGGACCTCGAAGATGTGGAGCTGCCTCTGCCACCGGTACGCCCGGCTCGGTTCTAGCCCTTCGTAGCTCTCGAGGCCCGAGAATCTATTGAACGTCTCGGTCCAGGCTTTCGCTCTTTCCTCGTGAGTGTGCCCCGGGTGGGTGTAGACCCAATGCTGGAAGGCGTCGATGGTCGCGACCCAGGTGAAGAGCTTGACGTTGCTCACGGCCTCCTCCCTGTTCGACCTCTTGGCTTCATCCTTGTCGTAATAGATGCCTTCGTAGTGCTCCCCGGAGATGATCTCCATGGACATCGATGCGACCTCGGCGAACTCGAGGGGGAGGTTGGCGTTCGCGTTGAAGTACGGCAGCCCCTTCTCCCGCATCAGAAAGGTCTGGAAGCTGTGCCCGGACTCGTGGAGGAGGGTCCTCACGTCGTTGTCGCGCTTTGCTGCGTTCATGAAGATGAAAGGGAGCCTGGCCTCCGTCAGCTCCTCCTGATAGCCTCCGGGCGCTTTGCCCTTCCTGCTGTCGAGGTCCAGGAGGTCGAGCTTCACCATCTGGGAGAAGTAACCGGAGAGCTGAGGGTCCACCTTCGCCAGGACCTTGGACGCGCCCTCCACCAGTCCCGCGGCGTCGTCGAAGGGGGAAAGCGGGGGCCTTCTCTCAGGGTCTGTCCTGAGGTCCCAGGGCCTCAGGACGTCTACGCCGAGCTTTTCCTGCCTGCGTCTGTCCATTTCGCGGCTGAGAGGCACGAAGCTCTCCTCCACTGCCCTGTGGAACTTCAGGCAGTCGTCGGAGGTGTAGTCAAAGCGGTCCTTCTTAACAAAAATGTATTCGCGGTAATCCTTGAAGCCCGCGTTCCGAGCCTCCTTGTCGCGGAGCCTGACCATCTCGTCGAAGATAACGTCGAGCGATGCGCTGTCCTTCAGCGCCCGCTGGTCCGCGAGGCGCCACGCCTCCTCCCTGACCTTCCTGTCTGTTTCTTCGTAGAACTTCGACATCTGCTGGAGTGTTCTTTCTTGGCCTCTGAAGTTGACAGTCATCGCACCGATCATCCGCTGGTACTTCTGGGCGAGTGTCGAGTCCTGCTTCTCGAGCTCCACGTTCTCGGGCCTGAAGATTGAGACTGCGCTCTCTCGCCTCCTGCCGTCGAGGGCATATTCGTCCCTGGGGAGCTGGCTTCGGAAGGGAGAAGTGGAATACTTCTTCAGGAGCCCGAAGTTCGCGACCTTGATCTTCGGTTCGAGCTCCTCGGTGTAGAGCTCATAGGCCCTGGTGAACTCGGGGTTGTCGGTCTGGCGTGTGCTGTTGATGTACCTTATCGTCCTCTGCTCGTAGATGTAGGAGTCCAACTCCGCTTCGTCCAACAACCACTTCTCCAGGTCGGAAGAGGAGGCGATGCTACGGGAGGCCAGCTCTCCGTACGCCTTGGAAAGGTCGTCCCATTCGAACCTGATGCCTGCCGGGAGGTAATGGCGTTGGAATTCGCGAGGGAGCATGGAGTAATCGAAGACCAACGGCCTGTCGAGACCTAAACGACCTTACTTATACCTGGCTAGAGCAAAAGTGGTATGCTTCCGATCTTACGGAAGGTCTCCAATCCGAAAGACGGCATACCTGTTATGATTGCCCCACGTGACGAACGTCCTATCCCATGGAGATGCAAGAATACCACGGAAGATTGAGTGGCCCCTTTCCTCGGTGCCGGCCACTTAAGAGCGAAAACGCTCCCCTGGGGAACAAGAAGAAAGGAATGAGCTTGACCGAATCGAGTCGCGCTTGCTACAACCCTTATTACCGGAACCCGGTCCCAGCGGCCCTGCCAGCTTGGATGCGTTCGCAGGAGCGCTGGACGTGCTCAAGGCACTGCTCTCATTGGGGCTGCTATTCTTCGCCTTCTCCCTCTACAGGATATTCCGCGGGGGGATGATGGAACGTGGGTTTACGCTGCTGGCGGTCGCCCCCCTGTTCTTCTTCATCTCCGAAGTGTCCAACGCTATCAAGAACTTCGGCTACCCCTTTTTTCAGGAGAAGCTCGTGGCAGACTCCTTCGAGGTCGCGTTCCTGGCCACGCTCTTCGCCGGCTTCTACTTCGTCGCCTCCGCCTGGAGAACCACGACACACCGGTGACTGGACGGGCCATCGGGCTGAGAGGGACAGATGCGAAATCGGGAGGCAGCGGAGTGGCGCGGTACAACCCGAAGCGGCGTGAGCGCCATCAAGCCTGGTGGGTCAAGATGTTCGCCCGTGGGTGAATTGAAATGGACCGCCGCTGCAAGGCCCCGTCCTGCTGACAGATGTGGTACACCGTGCCTCCTTTCCTGTCAGCGAAAAAGACCCCTTGTCTAAAGGAAGAGTGCCCCGGGCGAGATTTGGACTCGCGTCGCTACCTCGAGAGGGTAACATGCTTGACCGGGCTACACCACCGGGGCCCGTCGTGGCCTTCCTGGGGTGTGGATATAGTGATTTAGTTCTGGGAATTTTTGGTTCTAACCCATGTGCATCATATCCGGAACACTTTCACAGAACTCCATGGACGAACTGTATCACATCCGTCGCTGCAATTTATAGTAGAAACCCCGCTTGTGGCCGATGCTCGAAGGAGTCACCGACTCACACCGCAAGACCCCGGTCAAGGTGACCAAATCCATTTCGCTCAGCTACTCCGCGTCAGAAGAGTTGCTTTCCCTGCTCGAGGATTTCCGACTGATGTGCAACGCCGCCATCAGGATCGCCGTCCAAGAGAAACCGAAGAACAGGTTCAAACTGATCGAGCTAGCGTACCCCCAGCTCAAAGAGTACGGCCTCCACACGCACTACATACTCTCCGCCTGCGAAGTCGCCTTCGCGGCCTATCGGAATAAGAATCGGAAGTCGATACCCTGCGTCAGAAGGGCGTTCCTCAAGCTCGACAACCAGTCGTACGCGCTCAATCACCTGCTGCTGAGGATACCGACGAAGCCGAGGAACTTCATCTTTCTGACACTCCAAGGTTCAGAGCGCCATTTGTCCTACATTGACGACCCATGTTTGAAGAGAGCGTCGGTGACGATCACACTTACCTCTGTCGTCATCCCCTTCTCGAAGGAGGTCGAGGAATTCGAGCCGACCGGCTTCGTTGGCATAGACGTCAACGAGAGGAACGCCACCGCGTCAGCGACCGACGGCTGGCACCACAGGTTCGACGAGCTCGGCGAGGTCGTCGAGATCAAGGAGCGGTACAGGGACATCAGGGCGGGCATCTCTCAGAAGACGAGAGGAGACAGGAGGATCGCCAAGAGGTTCCTCTCCAAATACGGCAAGAGGGAGAAGCGCAGGACAGAGAGCAGGCTCCACAAGATGACTTCACAAATCATCGGTTACGCGAAAGCGAACAGGCTCGGCATCAAGATGGAGAAGCTGAAGGGGATCAGGAGGCTCTACAGGAAGGGGAACGGCCAGGGACCTTCCTTTCGTGGAAGGATGAACACCTGGGTCTACGGAGAGACCCAGAGACAGATCGACTACAAAGCGAAATGGGATGGGGTCCCATGCTGGTACGTGAACCCCCGAGGTACGTCCTCAAACTGCCTTTGTGGCTCCCGCGTCGCACCAATGCAGGACAGGAAGCTGTACTGCCCGAAGTGCGGCATATTATGGGACAGGGACGACCTCGCATCGAAGAAAATAATGGACTGCGTGGTACCGCAGGCTCGGCCCTCCAGGGGAAGCGATGAAGGGGAACGAGGCGGCGACGGCTCCAATCCCCGGAGCGGATGGAGGGAAGGGAGGCTCAAAGGTTGACGACACCCGGAGAGTTCCCAGAACCGTGGTTTCCTGTGAAAACCGAGAGTTTGCAGGAGATGGGGCTGCGCTGATCTACTGATTCTGCTTGAGCACCGACTTCGCGGCCAACTTGATGTCCGAAGGCTTCACAGTCTTCCTCCCGGCGTGGGCGGCCAGCTCGACCGCCGCCTTGGAGATTGTCATCCCCACCGACTCGAGCTCCGTTCTCAGCTCGATGGCAGCGTCGTCCCCGACCCTTTCTGCGCCGGCCTTTTTTATCACCCTGTAGACAGCCGCAAGGCCGAACTCGGAACTGGACATTCGCCTTTGGGATGGACGCAGTATATTTAAAAACCTTTGGCCGATTTTACCCGCTCTCCGTCCCGTTTTCGCCTCTAAAACGCCCAAGCTGACCCCTATTCGGAAAACAGGTGGAAAAACTGCAGCCAGTCGTCCTTGCGTTCAGCTTTGCGTCGGAAGGCCATAGAGTGGGCTGAAATACCACTCTACCTATGGAGTGGCGTGAGTTTTGTCGATTCGCACCTCCACCTGGACAGCCGCGACGTCGACGAACTCATGGGGTTCGCCGAAGCCACTGGAACTATGCTGTTTGCTTGCGGCATCGACAGGAAGACGTCAGAACAGGTGCTGAGCCTCCGGACCAAGCACCCGAAAACTGTGAGGCCTTTCGTCGGAGTCCACCCGTCCGAGGCGTTGAAGGGGAGAGATCTACGCTGGTTTGGCCCCAGTCTCGACAAGGCGGCAGGGGCAGGGGAGATAGGGCTGGACCCCACCTACTCCCCGACCGGTGAGAGGAGCGCGCAAAGGGAAGTATTACGACGACAGTTGGAGGTAGCACAAAATAGGGGAAAGCCGGTCCAGGTGCACTCGCGGAACGCCGAGCAGGAGTGCCTGGAAGTCCTTGGCACGTTCAACTTGGGAAACGTCCTCATGCACTGGCTGGAGGACGAGGCAGCCCTGGCGCATGCCTCAGAGAGGGGGTACTACGTCTCCTTCAGTCCTGCACTCCTCTACTCTGGACGGCTTCAGCGGATGGCCAGGAGGAGCGACCCCGACCTTGTCCTGGCCGAGTCAGACTCCCCGGTGTCCTACGGCCCCCTCGGAGGGGTCCACGGTCCTTCGCTGGTCCCCTCTGTGATATACAAGCTGTCCGAGCTCTGGGGCAAGCCATTCGACGACACCCTGGCCGCCACCGCCAGCAACGCCGTGCGATTCATCGGGTCCGCTGGGAAAGGTTAATCATGGCACCCAGTCGGGCTTGACCGAAGTTGGACAGGACACGGAGGCTGTCGGAGGAGGTAATGCAGAGGCACCCGGAAGCCTTCGGCTCGGATTTTGAGCAGAACAAGAAGTCCCTGGAGGACCTTGCCCTTATCCCATCCAAGCAGCTCAGGAACAGGATGGCCGGGTACATCGCCAAGATGCACATAGCGGAAGAATCAGAGGCTGAGGAACCGGCCGCCGAAGAAACGAAGGAGTAGGCCTTGGTCCTGGCGACGGCGGGCTTCGCCCTCGGCATAAGACCTGTCAGCTCGCTGCTCCCCCACGAAGAAACAATCCCGGCCCACGTCAGACAGCTGGCGTCCGATATCAAGAGGGACGGGGTACAGAAGGATCCCATAATCATCGACAAGGACAGCGGGACAGTCCTCGACGGCATGCACAGGCTCGCAGCCTTCGGCGAATTGGGAGTGGAGAACGCCGTTGTCTGCTCCGTCGATTACAGTTCGAGGGCAGTGGGGCTGAGGCGATGGGCCAGGGTCTACAGGTTGAGCGCGGGTGACTCTCCGGCGGGAGCCATCGCAGCATTTGGGAATCTGAAGAAGAGCACTTTGGCTGAAGCGTTCTCGGAACTCGAAAGGAAGGACGCCGGTTTTGCGATCCTGACTTCCGGCGCGGCCTACTTGTCCCGGGGCGGGCTCAATGTGGGAGACGCGATGGGAGCTGTCGTCGCCTTCGACCGCCTCTCAGAGGACAGGCGGTGGGAAAGGCGCTTCGTCCCCGAAGACGAGGTCGACGTCCCCCTCCAGGATGCGGGGAATATTGTGCTGCTTGTGAGGAGGCTCGCGAAGGACGACGTGGTCGCCGCGGCCAAGACGGGGAGGCTCTTCCCCTGCAAGACCTCAATGCACGTGATCGACCCCAGACCGGTGGCCGTCGACTTCCCGATCAGGGAGCTCGACAGCGCGACGACGGCGATTCTTCGGGAGAGGCTAGGGAAGCACGGAGGACGTTTGGAGCCCCCGGGAACCGTCTACGAAGGAAGAATGTATAAGGAAAGACTGCTGCTCCTCGACCAGGATTGATAGTCGTCCGCTGCCTCGGCCACATCGGCACCAGCGTCGGGAAAAAGGAGGTCGTATTCCCAGACGAGAAGATAGAGGCGTCCGACATAGTCGAAAGGCTGAGGGTGCAGTCGGGGAGCCAGGACCCAGGGTTCAGCAGGTACAACACGGTTGTGATGGTTGAAGATGGCGAGGCTTTCGTCCCCGCCGGGACATCGAAGATGGTCGAGGACGGCGCCCATGTGGTGCTGATCCCCTTCTCCCACGGCGGTTGACCGCATGAAAATCCACGCGAGGGCCTTTGTCTGCGACGGTAAAACGGGCCTCGGACAGATGAAACAGGAGCTGGCGTCGGCGAACCCCGGGGCGCTTGTCCTGGCCGCCAGGGCGGGGTCAGTCAGGAACGAGTTCTTGGTGGAGATGCTGGCGGCCCAGACCTTTCAGGCAATGTCGTCGGGGAGTCTGCTTGCGAACAAGCCGGAGATCGACCTCCTCCTGCGGCTCGCAGGAACGACCCAGATCTCCAGGGCCATCGAGGACCACGGGACCCGCCCGGGAGAGCGGTCCTTGTTGGTAGTCGCCGGCAGAAAGACGGTCGAGGGCCCCAAGCAGCTCGCCGAATTGGAGCTCCCGAGGCGCCGGATGACCCGGCCGGAGCTGATGAAGGTGGAGAGGGCCGCGCTCCTTAACGCACAGAGGCCCTAGACGGCGCGCTTCAGTTTCTGTATGCTCACTATTTCGTGGGGGGATATTACCGAGATCCCCGAGTACTCTCCGAATATCTCTAGGAGGACCACCTTGTCAGGTGAGTCGAGGTTGACCTTCCTGTCGACAGCGTCCGCCAGAGCGTCGATCAGCTCCTTGTCCGCATAGGGTGATTCCCTCGCTTCTATGGTAATCCTGAACGTCTCGCCAGGGCCTATCACCGACGAGAGCTCCTTCACTGCCTTCACTATCTCGGGGACTTTGGTGTCGACGACGCGGTCGACAGGGATTATACGAAGGATGAACCTCACCCTGAAGGGCTCAGAGCGGACGAAGTCCGTGATGAAAGAAAGCAGCGCCTTCGGGTTCTCGACGTCGACCTCGATTATCCCGTCGTAGGCAGACCTGTCGATGACGAGCTTGCGTGCGCCTGACAGGAGGGCTATCTCCTTGAACTCGGCCGACGCCCTTGCTTCGAGGCCTTTCGCAGAAGTGACTATGAGGTTCGTCGGCCTTTCATCCCTTTTCCGACCCCGATTGGACCAGTTCTTAAGATTGTGACCTCGTCCCCGACCACACGCACCACCGTCGACTCGAGACCTCCGCGGGCGCCGCCGTCCAGGACGAGGTCCACGGAGCCGCCCATCTGTTCAATCGCCTCGGCGGCGGTCTTGGCCGAGGGCCTCCCGGAGAGGTTGGCGCTGGTTCCCGTGAGCCAACCCCCGCAGGCGGCTATCAGCTCCAGGCAGGGCACGTAGTCAGGGACCCTCACGCCGAGGGTCTCGTTGCCCTGGCTGAGCGCCTCGGGGACGCTCCTCCTCAATGGAGCCACGATGGTGAGGGCGCCGGGCCAATGAAATTCCGCCAGCTCCAGGGCTCTGCCCTTCAGAAGGACGACCTCCTTGGCCTTGGCGGCGGAGCTGCAGAGCACCGGGACGGCCTTGGCTCCCCTGCCCTTCGCCGCGAAGAGCCTCAGGACGGCCTTCTCATTGAACGGGTCGCAGCCCAGCCCATAGACCGTGTCGGTGGGGAAAACCACAAGGCCTCCCTCCTTGACAATCCTCGCCGCCTTCGCGATAGAACTGTGGTCCACCGGCAGGATACCCGGGCTCAACCTGAGCCTCCCCAAAAGACCGCGACATTTAATAGTGCAATCTAAATCGGCGGGGCCGGAATGTCCGAAGAGGACCAGGAACTCGACGAAGACCTCGACGAAGACTTGGACGAAGACGGATGGGAAGAAGACTCGGACGACGACGGGTTCTAAGCCAGAACCGCCGAGCCGGGAACGCCCATCCAGGCACATCACACTTTAAGACACCTGGCCAGGTTGCCATCGGCAGCTCTCCTTGAAGACGATCATAGTCAACTGCAAGAACTACCCGGAAGTCATGGGGGAGGGGTCCGTCCGGCTCGCGCTGGCCGTCAAGAGGGCCGCGGACAGCCTGGGCGTCGAAGCGATTATCGCACCCCCTGCCCCGATGCTTGCGCTCGTGGCTTCAAGGACGAAGGCACTGGTCTACAGCCAGGCGGTTGCGGGCAAGACGGGGGACAAGACCACGGGCTACATCCTCCCCGAGGCGGTCAAGGCCGCAGGAGCGTCCGGGACGATACTGAACCACAGCGAGTCTCGGAGGCCATGGACGGAGCTTTCCAGGCTAGTCCCGAGGTTGGTCAGCATGGAGATGGGGGTCTGCCTCTGCGCTCAGACAAGCCAGGAGTCTGCCAAGCTGGCATCCCTTGGCCCGAAGTACGTGGCCATCGAGCCCCCCGAGCTGATCGGGACCGGGGTGGCGGTATCGAAGGCGAAGCCTGAGCTCATCCAACGGACGGTGTCCGCGGTCAGAAAGTCGGGTTTCGGGGGGAAGATCCTATGCGGGGCGGGAATAGTGAGCGGAGAGGACGCGAGAAGGGCAGTGGAACTCGGGACAGACGGGGTGCTCGTGGCGAGCAGCGTCGTGAAGTCGGCCGACTGGGAGGGCAAGATCCGTGAGCTTGCTGGTTCTCTATCTTGAGAACCGCCTTCTCCCGTTAAATACAATATTAAAAACGGCCAATTTATGGCTCAGAAATACGAGCTAAGACAGATGAACCAACCAAAACCAAACCCATTCGATAACGCGCTCGAGCAGCTTAGGATCGCTGCTGAGTACCTGAAGCTTGACGAAGGCCTACACCAGATGCTGGCCAGTCCAAAGAGACAGCTTACAGTCTCCCTCCCAGTGAAGATGGACAACGGAAGCATCCACGTCTTCACCGGCTACAGGGTACAATACAACGACGCGAGGGGACCATTCAAGGGCGGGATCAGATACCACCCCAACGTCTCCCTTGACGAAGTGAAGGCGTTGTCCGCCTGGATGACGTGGAAGACCAGCGTAGCCAACATACCCTACGGCGGTGCCAAGGGGGGCATCATATGCGACCCGAAGCACATGTCCCAGGGCGAGTTGGAACGCATGACCCGCCGATATGCGGCGGCCATCGCGCCGTTGATCGGCCCATACAAGGACATCCCCGCGCCGGACGTGTACACCAACGCCCAGATCATGGCCTGGATCGTCGACACATACAGCACCCTTGAAGGGTACATGACGCCCGGGGTTGTCACAGGCAAGCCAATCTCCCTCGGAGGTTCCCTCGGAAGGGACAAGGCTACCGGAAGGGGAGCCGTGTTCTGCACCGTCGAAGCTGCCAAGGTGAACAAGATCGACCTGAAGAAGGCCACGTTCGCGGTACAAGGGTACGGCAACGCGGGCTCGTTCTTCGCCGAGATCCTGCAGACCTACGGCGCCAAGATGATGGGTGCGAGCGACTCCAGGGGAGCGATAGCGAGCAAGACGCCCATGGATGCTGACAAGCTCATCGCCTACAAGGCGAAGACCGGGTCGGTGGTCGGCTTCCCAGGAAGCCAGCCCATATCAGACAAGGAACTCCTTCAGATGGACGTCGACATCCTCAGTCCAGCGGCACTCGAGAACTCAATCCTACCCGACACAGCGAAGGGCATCAAGGCGAAGATCATCACGGAGTGCGCCAACGGACCGACGACTCCAGAGTCTGACAAGATACTGCACGCCAACAAGGTCTTCATGATCCCCGACATCCTGGCAAACTCAGGCGGCGTAATCGTAAGCTACCTGGAGTGGGTCCAGAACCTGGAAAGGATCGGCTGGTCGGAGGCTGAGGTCAACGACATGCTGGAGAAGAAGATCACCGGCGCCTTCCACGACGTGCATGCAGCCAGCCTCAAGCACGGGACGGACATGAGGACGGCCGCCATGATAGTGGGGGTCGGCAGGGTCGCCGAAGCGGTCAAGACACTCGGCACATTCCCATAGACACACGACACGCAAACACCAGGGCGCCCTCGGAAGTCCGATGGCGCTCCTCTCCCGTTTTTGGCAAGATCAGACGAGGCCCTTGGCCCTGGTCTCTCGCGCTGGTCGCCAATATTAGGCCTAGCTGTCCGAAGTTATCTTGGCTTCGATCTCCCTGACCAGGGAGCTGCTGCCTATGTACAGGGGGGACCTTTCGGCGAGGACCGAGGGCACGATGTCCAGGACGTTTCGCCTCCCGTCGCTCGCATAGCCTCCCGCCTGTTCGTTGATGAAGGCCATGGGGGCCGACTCGTAGAGGACCCTGAGCTTCCCGCCGGGCTTCGCGACGAGGGCAGGATAGGAGAATATCCCTCCCCTGGCGAGCACCTGGTTGTAGTCTCCCACGAATGTCCCGCAATACCTGTTCCTCAGCCCTTTCTCCTCCAGCGTGTGCCAGAACTGCGCGACGGCCGGGATCCAATCCTTCCTCTTGCCCCCGAAACCGTAGACTTCGGGCTTGGCGGGGAGCATGAGGTTGACCCCCAGGAGCTCGAACGATATCGCACTCCCTTCCCTCACGGCGACGAACCTGTGGACCCCCTTGCCGAAGGAGAAGGTCAGGGTCATCATCCCGCCGTAGGTGACATACAGCGCGCCGACGAGGTCCCTCCCCGAGGTGGGGAGCTTCTTAGAATAGAACCCGAATATGCTCCCGATCGGATTGTTCGTCTCCACGTTGGAGCTCCCGTCCAACGGGTCCATGGCGACGCTGACGCTGCCCTTCGCCTCCGCGGGCTCGGCCATCTCCTCCGATGCGACCTCCGCCGCGAACCCTGTCCCGGTGAGTGCCTCGACGAAGACGTCGTTGGAGTAGACGTCGATCGCCTTCTGGGTCTCTCCCGATGGGTTCACCTCCGAGAGCAGGCCGGACTTGAACGGGATGCTCTCCCAGACCATCAGGCTCGATTTGGCTATCGCCGTTGTCAGGCCGGAGAGGTCTTCTGGCGCGTTGAGCCTCAGGAATTCTTCCAGCTTCAACTCTGACATCTCTGCCATGTCGGCCTATTAGAGATATGGCGGGCGCCTTCGTTGAGACGGCTCCGCTCAGTAAACCTGTTAAATACCGAGGAGCCGGGTTCGGGCCGATGAAGCAGGACAGGATGTCTGCCTTCCTGAGGGACGGCAGGAGCATGCTGCTGGCCTACGACCAGGGCCTCGAGCACGGCCCTTCAGTGGACTTCGACGACAGGAACGTCGATCCAGCGATGATAATGGAGACCGCGGTGAAGGGGAAGTTCAACGGCGTTGTGTTCCAGAAGGGGGTCGCAGAGAGGTTCTATGACGGAAAGGTCCCTTTGATTGTGAAGCTGAACGGGAAGACGAGCCTACCGAAGGGAGAGCCCGTTTCTAGGCAGGTGTGCAGCGTCGAGCAGGCTGTGTCCCTTGGGGCGAAGGGGGTGGGGTACACCATCTACCTTGGGAGTGGCTTCGAGGGGGAGATGTTCGCGGAGTTCGGCAGGATACAGGAGCAGGCGCACGAAAGAGGGATGCCGGCGGTCGCCTGGATCTATCCTCGGGGGGCCGCGGTCCAGAACGACACCTCGAAGGAGATAGTGGCCTACGCGGCCAGGACAGGCCTGGAGCTCGGGGCCGACGCTGTCAAGATCAAATACACGGGAGACTCGGAGAGTTTCTCCTGGGCGGTGAAGTCGGCGGCCGGGGTGAAAGTATTCATGAGCGGGGGGCCAAAAGCGCAGACGGACGAGGATTTCCTCCGGCAGGTTCAGGGCGTCATGGATGCAGGGGCGACAGGACTTGCCGTGGGCCGGAACGTCTGGCAGAACAAGGACCCCCTGGCGATGGCGGACAAGCTCAGAAAAATAATCTTCGGCTAGGCCGGGCTACTTCGAGAGCAGTCTCCAGGACAGCACTATCCCGAGGACCGAGAGCAGCGCGGCGAACCCGGCCAGCACGCTGAAGTCGACCCAGAGGGGCGCCAGGACTGTGTAGCCGGTGGCGGAGGCCGACCCGAGCAGCATCTGCCTCACGCCGTCGACCGCGTAGCTGACGGGGTTGAATTTCACCACTGTCTGGAGCCAGTCGGGCATGATCCTGACGGGGAGCATCGCGTTGCTTGCGAAGAGCAGAGGGAGGTTGAGCAGGTTGATTATGGCCATCTGGGTCTGCCAGTCGCTGGACCTCAGTGCGAGCATGACGAAGAGCGCCGAAAGGCCGAATGACATGAGGAAGAGCATCACGAATGTCCCGCCTATGGTCAGGGCGCTGAAGTAGGTGGTGTCCATGCCGAGGGCCACGGCGATGCCCAGGACGATGGCCGCCTGGATCAACGAACGGATGACGCTCTGAAGGACCTTGCTTGACACTATGGCCCCGCGGCCGACCGGGGTGCTCATGGCTTTGTTCATGAACCCGAACCTTCTATCCCAAACCACTGACATCCCGGCGAATGCAGCAGTGAAAAGTATGATGAAGGCCAGCATGCCTGCCCCGAGGTATGAGAAGTAGCTGGTCGAGCCGAAGGTGCCCAGGTTCACCGCGTTGATCTCAGCCTGGGTCACGCCCGGCTGGCTGGAGAAGAGCCCGGTGATGTTGAAGGCCTTGCCGAAGAGTCCGAGCCACACGACAGGCTGGATTAGCGAGATGAACAGCTGGATCGGGTTCTTGTACCATTTGATGAGGTCTCTGTTGGTGAGCGCCCAGAGGCCGTGAAGGGGGCTCTTGTTGAGCTTCGGGGCGGCCCTGAAGCTCCGCTCCCGCGCAACTCTTGTCTCCTCGACGAGCTGCTCCTGGGCGGTCACAGTCGACCTGGTCAGATCTTCTGCCATCGCAAGGTCACCTGCGCGCCCTCATCATGGTCACCCTCTGCTTCAACGCGTCCATCTTGTTTGACTCCTCCTCCCTCAGGCTGCGGCCGGTGAATTCGAGGTATGCTTCGTCCAGGGTCGGCTTGGTCAGGGAGATCTTGGTCACGTGGAGCCCCTTCGAGCGGACCAGGTCGATTATCTGTATGGAGGACTCCTCCCCGACCTCCGATTTTATCCTGTATTCGCGGCCAGTCTTCTTGACTTCCTTCACCAGGGGGATCTGCTTGATTTCGTCGGATATGTCGGGTTCAGTCTCCGCGACCCCTACCACTATCACGTCCCCTCCTATGCTTGCCTTCAGCTCGGTGGGGGTACCGATCTTGACTATGCGGCCGTGGTCGATAATGGCTATCCTGTCGCAAAGGGAGTCTGCCTCCTCCAGGTAATGGGTTGTGAGGAACAGGGTCATCCCATATTGCTCCTTCAGCATCCGGATGTAGTTCCAGACCGCGGTCCTGGTCTGGACATCGAGGCCCAGGGTGGGCTCGTCCAAGAAGAGGAGTTTTGGGTAGTTGATCAGTCCGCTCGCCAGCTCCAGCCGCCTCCTCATGCCTCCCGAATAGGTGCTGACCTTCCTGGTCGCAGCCTCTTCGAGCTCCACAAGCTTTAGGAGTTCCATGGCGTGCTGCTTCGAGTCGCTCCTCGGGATCCCGTAGAGGTCCGCGCAGAGTATGATGTTCTGCAATCCGGTCAGGTCTTCGTCCGCCGTGTACTCCTGAGGGACCACCCCGACGTTTCTCCTCACTTCGGTCGCGTGCCTGTGGATGTCCAGGCCGTCGATCTCGGCCTTCCCCCCCGAGGCCCTCAGGAGGGTCGTGAGCATGTTGATCGTTGTCGTCTTCCCTGCGCCGTTGGGCCCGAGGAAACCGAAGATCTCTCCTTCTTCGACCCCGAATGAAACTCCGTCCACGGCCTTCAGATTTCCGAAGCTCTTCGACAGCCCCTCCACTTTGACTATCGCTTGCTTGCTCAAGACGGTGCCCCCAGCTTCTGTAGCCTGTTGCTGAGCTCTCTTATTTGACTCGTGGTCTCGGAGAGCTTGCTCTTGTCCGAACCCGCAAGGTCCTCAAGATACGACACGTAGCTAGAGATCAAGCCCACGACTTCCTTTGGTGAGCGGGGCGAGCTCCCTGCGTCGCCGATCCAGGCCAAGGGCCGCTCTATCTCCTCCCGACCCCTGGATGTCAGGCTGTACCTCTTGTCCTCGGACCTTTTCAGGAGACCCTCGGTCACGAGCGAGTCCAGCATTGGGTAGATGGATCCGGGCGAGGGCCTCCACCAGCCCTGCGCGTTGGCTTCCATCACGTCCATTATCTCCACACCATTCCGGGGTTGGTCCCTGACTATCAGCAGGATCCACTTCCGTAACCCCTTGTGAGTGCGTTTTGCCCAATCTAGGTTGAACATGTTTTCACGTTAACGATATCGGAAGATGGATATCGGAAATATATCAATATTTCGGAACGCGGCGAATCGTAACCCCGGTTCGGCGCCACTACCGCATCGGGCTCCCGCTCACACCAGTGCCATGACTTGGCCAAATGCATCATTACGGCAATAGAGGAAAGATGCCGGGGAAAATCAGACCCGAGCGCGAAAAGCTGGCATCAGTGAACGAGGTTGGGTTTGGAGCTGATGGACAGCATGTACGCCCTGAAGGATTCGTAGAGCGACCAATAGAGTCTCCTGTCCCCCAGATTCTTCACCATGGCCGCGGAACCCTCCTCGGCCATCACGGCAAACTCTGCGACCTGTCTTGGATTGACCCCCGGCTTCAGGTACCCCCTGGCCTGGGCTTTCTTGAGATAGCGCTCGGTCTCATCGACCCACAGTCCGAGAACCTCGCGGAGCTTGTCCCTGAAGGCCTGGTCGACGGGGGACATCTCCTGTGTGAGATTGTTTAGCGGACATCCGAGGGACAGATCCTCATCCGAAGTGCTTTCCATCAGTTTCCGAAACCTGACGATCATGCCCTGCACCGGATTCTCGTAGGCGGCGAGAGGTCTTGTCCATCGATCTAACATCATTTCCTTGAGGACCTCGTCGGCAAGAGCGTATCCCAGGTCGTCCTTTGTGTGGAAGTAGTGGAAGAAAGCCCCTTCGGTCACGCCTGCCTTGGACACTATTTCCTTGACACTCGAAGCCCTGAACCCGTTCCGGTATATGGTATCGAAGGCCGCGCTCAGGATCTGGGCACGAGTCTTCTCGGGGTCTCTCATGCTCTTTGATGAACGAAGGTGGACTGCCTAATATAGTCTTTACTATGCTGGGAAGAGAGAGTTATTCAGGGAATATCGCCCCTGAACCCTTAAGTAGTCTGTGGCACATAGTGCTCACTATGTCGATGGCCCCGGGAACCTCGTCCGTCGCGGAAGGACGGAGGGCAAGGCTTCTTGAAGGGAAGACGGCCGTGATCTACGGAGCTGCAGGAGGAGTCGGTAGCAGCGTGGCCAAAGCATTTGCCAGGGAGGGAGCTGAGGTCTTCTTGGCGGGGCGGACCCTCAGCTCGCTGGAGAAGGTGGCGGGAGAGATTTCTGCGGAAGGCGGACGCGCAAGTGCCGCCGCGGTGAATGCCCTCGTTCCCTCAGAGATCGGGGCCCACCTGAACCGGATTGTCGAAGGATCTGGGAGATTGGACATATCTTTCAACCTGATTGGATCGTCGGTCGGGATGGGGAGGACCCTGACGAACATCCCCGAAGCGAGGTTCCTGGAGCTTGCCTTCTCGGTGGTAAACTCGAACTTCCTGACCTCGACGGCGGCAGCCCGTCACATGGAAGGTCAGGGCAGCGGGGTCATTTTAGGCCTCAGCGCCATAACAGCAAGGATCCCTAGGGCAAACCAGGGCGGATTCGCGATCGGCGGCGCGGCCATGGAGGCACTCTTCAGACAACTGGCGCTGGAAGTAGGGCCCAGAGGAGTGCGCGTGGTGTGCATTCGTACCCATGGAACCCCGGACAACCCGACCCTCCAGGAGGTGTTCGCTGAGTTCGCGAGGCAGAGGGGGACGACGGTGGCAGAGGTCGAGAGCTCTGAGGCAAGCGCGTTGGCGCTGAAGAGGCTCCCCCGACTTCACGAAGTGGCTAACGCAGCGGTCTTGATGGCGTCCGACTACGCGAGCGCGATCACGGGGACCGCAGCGGACGCGAGCTGCGGCGACATCGTCGATTAGGACCTCGTCTCGCCGGCCCTGATAATTTCGGTAATCGACGTCCAAGGCTTGGATTGGATTCGACCTGTAGATTCTAATCCATCCGGGGTTGCAGCGCTGCAACAGTTGAGGGGATTACGGACCCTTTTGTGAGTAGCCCGGCCAGGATTCGAACCTGGGTCGAAGGCTCCAGAGGCCCCCATCCTTGACCACTAGACGACCGGGCTGCGTTTTGAAAGAGCGAATTCAGTGTTGATAAAAGCGTTCTACCGCTTCGCTCTCTGTTTGGTTACGGCCACGCGCTTTGGGGCCGCACCGAGCTCTTCCATGACACTGCCCATCGAATCCAGCGCCTTCCTGAGCACCTCCGGAGAAAGGATGCCGAAGTGGCCTATCCTGATCATCCTGTCCTTGTCGTCGTAGATTCCCCTCGAGACCATGACGTGGTGCTCCTTCTCCAGCGTCTTCTGGATAGGGCCGGCTTTCCCATCTTCGACCCAGAATGAGGTGACCGTGTCCGCCCTGTGCCCCTCCTCTGCTACAAGCTTCTGTCCCCAACCCTCGACCTTGCTCCTAGTCAGCTCCCCCAGCTTCTTGTGGCGGGCCCATCTGTTCTCGATCCCCTCCGCCTTGGCCTCAAACATCGCCTCCCTCAACCCGAGGAGGACCTGGGTCGCCGGGGTCGCGAGGTACATCTTCGGGTCTTCCATGATCGGCTTCCATCTGAGGAGGTTCATGTAGTATGATTCGATCGGCGCCTTGCGCTTCTCCATGTGCTCGATGGCTTTCTGAGAGGCCGCGATGAGGACCGCCCCCGGAGCGCCAGCCAGGGCCTTCTGGGACGCAGTGAAGACTATGTCAGCGCCCAGCCTGTCGAAGTCGAGTGGAACACCGCCGATTGCGCAGACCGAGTCGACCACGGAGAGCACCCCGGCCTTCGAGCACTCCTCGACGAGCTCGGTGACTGGGTTGAGGACTGAGCTCGAAGTGTCGACGTGGGTGATGAAGACCACGGAGTACTTGGCCTTGCGGAGCTTCTTCCGGAGAGTGTCAGGGTCTCCCGCCTTCCCCCCCGTGAACTCGAGGTGGTCCGCCCTCGCCCCGTGGATCTGGTTGAGCATGAGCATCCTGCGTCCGAAGTAGCCTGTGCTGAGGGTAAGCGTCCTGTCCCCATGAGACACGAGGCTGACCACCGACGACTCCATGCCGATGGTCCCCGAGCCCGTGAAAACGAACTGCGTCCCCTTTTCATTATTGAAAACGTACCTGGCGAGCCCGACCGTCTCCTTGAACATGGAATAGAACTCGGCCCCGACGTGCGGCAACTGCGGCCCGGCCATCGCCTCTCTGACGCGCTTGGAAAGGTTCGTGGGGCCTGGGATCAGCAGGAGCATGTCCTCCATCGGAGACACCTAAGCTTGTCCCGCGCCGAGCGGGTAAAAAAGGGCTCGCCCTAAATGTGGTCGAAGATTTCGGAGAGCTTGTCGATGTGGATTATCTCCGGATCTGGGACGCGAGTCGTGTGCGCCAGCATGAATCCCTTGCCAGCCGACTTCAGGAATGCCAGGTCGTAGATGGTGTCTCCCACGGCGATTGTCTCCTTGGGGGGGACCCCAATCTTGGAAAGGAAACGAGCGTACGCAAGGTCCTTTCGCTTGGGGTCCACCCTCCCCACCCCCTCGGACATCAGCACCCCATTGCGGTCGAACTTCAAGCCGTTGGCAACCCAGTGGTCGATCCCCAGCTTCTCGGCCACCTCCTTCGCCAGAATGTCGATGCCGGAGGTCACCAGTGCTGTCTCTATCCCACGCTCCCCCAGCTCGTCGAACACCCTGGGTGCCTCCCTCCTGATCTTGTATCCTGCGAGTATCTCGGCTATCTCGTCCCGCGTGACCCCCTTGGGCCAAGAAGCGATGTCCCTGCGCATGAACTCCCTGTAGCCGATCTTTCCTTCGGTGTAGAGCCTCAGCGAGGCTGCGCCGACGTGCTCGGTGCCGAACTTCCTGTGTATGGCGACCCAGCTGCTGTCGTGCTCGAGGACAGTCCCATCCAAGTCGAAGGCAGCGAGCCTGACAGAACTCTTCCTGACCTTCATATCCTGTCTTTGACCGGGATCCCCATGAGCCGCATGGATTCGGCGAGGACCGTGCTCGCCGCGTCGACGAGGCCGAGCCTGGCTTCCCTCAGTTCGATGTCCTGCTCCTGGTTCACAGGGACGCTCTCGTAGAAGTCGTTGAATGCTACCGCCAGCTCGTGGGCGAACCTCGCTATCTCCTTGGGAGACAGGAACTCCCCCGCGACGCTCGCGCTGACGTCCAGCATCGACATCTTCTTCGCGAGACGGGCCTCCTGGGGTCTCGTCATCTTAGACGCCCCGGCCATGTCTACGTGGGGTTTGCCCTCCGACCTGGTGAGTATGCGCCTGGCCCGAGCGTAGGTGTAGAGGAGGTACGGCCCCGTGTCCCCCTGGAACTGGAGGGACTCGCCCATGTCGAAGACGATCATCTTGTCGGGGTCCTGCTTCAGTAGCTCGTACCTCAGGGCTGCGACTGCGACTGCCTCGGCCACTTCCTCCAGCCATTCTTCTGACTCCGAGAGGTTCCGCCTCTTCGTTTCTGCCTTCGCCTTTTCCTTCAGCCTGTCGAGCATCGTGTCGGCGTTCACGTAGAGCCCCTTCCTCCCTGACATGTGGGCGAACTCCCCCCCGATCTCGAACCCGAGCTGAGACGCAGTCTTCTTCGAGAGGGAAACGACTTCGTAGCTCCTGTGCATATACTTCCTCGACGCTCCATCTTTGAGCCTGTCGAGGACCTTCGCGACGATACGCTGCAGATAGCTCTGTCGTGTGTCGATCACTGAGACAGCGAGGTCGGCTCCCCCGAAGCGGACCTTCGACTTCTTTCCGTCGAGGGTCGTGGAGTAGAGCGGACCGCCGGGCTGGGCATGCGAGTACTCCTCGTAGCCGAACGGGTCTGCGATCAGGCCTATCTTCCAGGCCGCGTAGGGGATGTCCTTGGCGACGTAGACCGCCGTGCCGTCGGACCTGACTACTACCTTCTCCTCCCCCGTCTCTGGGTCAGGTATCACCCAGCACCCCTTGTTCTCTCCCTCCGTCTGGAGCTTGACGTATTCGATCTTCTTCAGAGACTCGAATATCCTCTCCCACATACCAGAGTGTACGAGCTGGGACTCCCAATTGAGGAGGTCATAGGTCGCCCCGAGCCTCCAGCAGGTGGAGAGCTGGGCCGCGAGGATCTTCCTTACGACGCCCCGGGTGTAGTCCGCAATCTCCCCGGTACCCTTCTCGATCTCCTTCAGGACCAGCGACTGTTTCTCCCTCAGGGACGGGTCCTTCTCGTACTCCTTGTTGACCTTCGTGTAGACGCTGTCACCGCAATAAGCGTCGTACTTGACCCCCGGCGGAGCTTCGTCGGAGTAACCCAAGAACTTGAAACCCACGATAATGTCCGCGACCTGGGCCCCCGAGTCGTCCACGTAATTGAGCGCCTGGACCCGTTGACCGAGATAGCGCATCACCCGGACGAGGGAGTCACCGAGGACCAGGTTGCGCGCGTGGCCGATGTGGAGGGCCTTGTTCGGGTTGACGTTGGTGTGCTCTATGGCAACGAGCTCCCCCTTCTCCCTGGTCGCCCCCAGGTCGCCCGAAGCTATGTCGCTGACGGAATCTGCGATGAAGCGCGGATAGTTGAGGCTGAAGTTGAGATAGCCGCCTCTGTGCGGGCTGACCAGGCCGATGTACTTCCTCTTCTTCGCTAGCTCCATGGCCTTCGAGCCGAGCTCGATCGCTACGTCTGCCGGCTTTTTGCCTGACAGCCTTGACAGTCGGATCGGGACCGCGCTTGCCAGGTCTCCGTAGGCGTCGTTGGGGGGTCGGCTTACCTCCACCTCCACGTCCTTGTACCCGAGGGCCCTGCAAGAGTCGGCCAGTACCTCCTCCACTTCTGCCTGGAACTCTACGAACTTCAAGGACGGGGCGTCCTCGGGCAGATACGATAAAAGCTCTCGGAAAGCGATTCTTCTTATGGTGTCCGCCTGGAGAGTTCGGGGCAGCTCTTGGGAATGAGGAACAAATGGAGAAAATCGAAGAACTAAACAGGGAATACGGTGTCTTCAGGGCTGCCGAGTTCGGGATAGCAGGGGCGGTCGGTTTCCTGGTCGCTGAGGGGATAATAGTCGCGGGCCTGTATGCAATCTACGGGGAGCCGAGCGTACCAGGAGGCGTCTCATCTTCGCCCATCCTCTTAGCTCTGGACGTCTTTGCATTTGTAACGGGCGTGACCGTGGGCTTCTTTGTGAACGAAAGAACGACAGTCCGAAAGATTGCAGACAAGGAAGGCAAAGGAGAGAAGAACACGCTTGTTCGGCTCGCAAGATTCCAGGGGGTCTATGCACTGGGGAACGCGATAACAATCGGGGTGCAATTTGCCCTGCTTGCGTGGTTCGCCCTTTCTCCCGCGATCGGAAACATGGTCGGAGCCGTCGTCGCCTTTCCCGTGAGTTATTTCATCTCCATGCGAGCAGTT
Organism: Nitrososphaerota archaeon; assembly: GCA_028867035.1. Lineage (GTDB taxonomy): Archaea > Thermoproteota > Nitrososphaeria > Nitrososphaerales > Gagatemarchaeaceae > UBA183. The sequence goes on from JAGWHB010000002.1 coordinate 184,953, forward strand.
TGGAAAGCATGACGTAACTACCGTGCATGTCCCTACATCAGGTTTGGCTTCGTCGCCGGGCGCTCCTGGGTGAAGCTCAAGCCCTTGAAAGACAATTCTTCTTAACATCGCCCTTGCGGGGTGGTTCGGGCCCGTAGCCCAGCACGGATCAGGGCGTCAGCCTCCGAAGCTGAAGCGCAAAAGCTCAGAGACCGTGGGTTCGAATCCCACCGGGCCCGCTCGAGTTTCCGTACGGAACCACTTCCCGCGTTAAATATACTGCATCGCTTCTTGAACGATTTGCAATCTTCAGGAGGGGTCAAGGTCTGAGGAAGCTCAAGTTGGCGCACTCCCCCTATCGCCGCATGCTGGAGGAGGACGACAACTTCCGGAGGTGGGTGGAGTCTCTCGAGAGAGGGTTCGGCAGAACTGTCTGCCTCCGCAGACGTCCAGCCAGACGAGATAGCGAAGGCAATCGAGGAGTCTGGGTACAAGGCGCAGGTCGCGAAGGTCGAAAGGCTCTAAGGACCCTGACTGTTCTGCCAAAATCCGACCTGATAACCACCCGGAAAGAAGAATCTGACGACGGTGCTGAATGACGATGTCGCCACGAAGCCTGAGGTTCGTCAACACGTGCAGACCAATAACTCACGGCTTGCAGGAAACGAGACGTGAAGGACCAGGGGCAAGGTAAGACGACAAGAGTGGTGAGAAGCTCGCCCACGAAGTCTGGGGGAAAACACCGGAGATGGTGGCTTACTGGGAGTACTACCCGCTCTCCACCAGCAGGATAGACGGATTCGGTTTGTGCGGTTGTGGCGCGGGCAGCGACTGACCGAGAGGAGAAGGCTCCGATGGAACGCGAAGTCTACCTCAGTCTTTGATTCTCAATAGCAACTATTTTCAGTCTTCATCTTCAAGGCAAGCACCCCGGGTCTTCGGGCCATCGAGGCGTCTGCCTCTCTGAGTCGGCACCGACACCGACGTTCTGCAGCATTCTTTCGCTTTCCTTCGTACTCTCGAACCCTTTTAAGTTCTCCACTCTGGCAAGGCAGCTGGGGCAGGTCAGACGCATGGAGAAGGAGATAGACCTCAAGGAATTGGCGAGGCGGCTGAGCAGAACATTCCCCGACCTTGTCACGGTGTCGGACAGCACGAACACCGTTACCGTGATGGGCAGGATCAAGGTCACCCCAGCAGGTGTCGCCGAGGGAAGCGGACCTGCCGCTGATACGGTGAAAGCAATCTTCGAGGAATTCACCAGAGGTCAGTCTCAGGAAGAGGGGCGCAATCCCACTTCCCCGCAAAAGGGGGGGAGGGCTCGCAACCCTTTCAGGTGCCAGCACTGCGGCCTCCGGCTGACGAGCGGGCGCGTCTACAGAAGGACAATCGGAGGCTCGGTCATGCTATTCTGCTGCAGGCAGTGCGCAGACCACGAAGAAGCCGAAGTCGTGACGACCAGTGCAAAGTAGCCGCACCAGAACTGTGCATGAACAAACCTGCCAGGGGTCCGGGCGGTTCTCGCTTAAAAGAAAACGGACTTCGCTTTCCGCAGTTAAGGCGGAATGTTAAGAACGGGGCGCTTTCAGGCGGACCCTATGTGTAACTGTGGCGGGACGACGGAAATCGCAGAAGCCGAAGACGAAGAAAGTAAGGTGGCCGCTGAGCCCAGACTCAAGGTCAGGCAGACGAGCAGACAATAGCTTTCCGTGAGGACGGACTCAGCGACGAATTTTTTTTCACAGTTTGATAGCGCGCCAATACCATTCGGGCTGATTACGCTTCGATCAGACCGCAGGTCCCGCACGCATATAGGGTGAATCCTTCCGCGGCTCTCAGTGACTCGGCGAAGTTGCATTTGAATTTGGCTAGAGATAGACGCCCTCGGGCGCCCTGCTCTGCTTCGCGATCGCATCGATCAACAGGTTCGCCTGCCCCGATTTCTTGGCCAAAGCCTTGGCGATGTCTGTGATTGACACGATGCCGACCAAGCCCTTTTCGTCTACCACTGCCAGCCTCTTTATCTTGTTGCTCGCCATGGTCTTGAGCGCCTCTTCAACTGTAGTTTCGGGGTTCACCACCACTATGGGGGTCGACATTATCGCACTTACCTTCGTGGCTTTCAACGACGACCCTTTCGCCGCGACCCGCCTTACGATGTCTCTTTCAGTCACTATCCCGACGACCTTCCCATTTGATTCGACCAGGCAGCAGCCGCAGTCGCACCTCTCCATCCCCCTTGCCGCCTCCTCGATCTTTGCGTTCGCCTCAAGCGAAAGCGGGCTCGGGGTCATCACGTCCTTGACCCGCAGGTCGAACGTCTCTAGGCTCTGGCTTTCGTCGGACATTCAGGTCGCCAACGGGGTCGGCTTACCCTAGAGGTTGTGGGCTTCCCCACCCTCAACCCATCATCATCTTCTGCACGTCCGGCGGGAGCATCTGCATCATCATCCCCCTCTTATCCTGAGGAAGCTCCATCATGAGTTGCTTCATGGTTCCCATGTCCTTCATCCTGCACGCGTCGTGGCACTGGCCCATCACCGAAACCATGGTGCTCACGTCCGCCATCATCTGTTCCTTTGGCAGGCCCATCAAGGCCTGCATGTGGGTCCCCATCAGCTTCTTGCGGGTGCCGTCGTCGAAGTTTTCAGCAAGGGCCTCCAGCCTGGCATAGGTAAGTTTCTTCTGGCTCTCTTGATCGAGCTTCTGCAGGGCCGTGGCCATGGCTTTCATGGCATTTACCCTCTCTTCGTCGCGCATCTCTGCAAAAGCAGCCAGTCTGGTCTTTATCATCTCCCTCTGCTGCTGCTCCGGCAGTTGTGCCAGCATCTTTACCATGCTTTCGATTGCTTCGCTCATCTCTGTCTCGTACATCCTTGGAGGGAACGCCTTGAAACCGTTTCCATTTATCTATGAAGATTTATTGGGGAAAGAGCTCATCAATTGGTAGCCATTGGCACCCTTTTTACAGTCCCAGCAATGTTAATGCTGTCCCATGGTGAATAACTAACGAATACGGTTCCACGACTTCTGTCTCGAATTCGTTTCAGGACAGCCAGCGTGGAATCTGCCCGAATCCGTGTATGAACTGCCGGTTAGACCAGAACGTGCCAGCCAATTTCACAAGCCCTATGATTGAGGAGCCTCTCAGCGGTTCCATACGACTCCGCCGCGACCCATACCTTCTCCCTGAACTCTCTCACACTGCGCCCCAAGCAAACACAGTAGCACTATGATTCGGCGCTTGCCAGGATCCTGGGCTTCGGTAGGACGTTCGGCAGATGATGGCACTCTGGCCGATTCTCGCTTTCAGACTGGGTTGCAAGATAGCTTTCCTGCGCGGCACCCTTCTTGAGGCGCAAGGTCTCTTTCCGTTCGGAAAATCCAGCCGTATTTTTTTGCAAAAATATCCAATTCACACTGGCGTCTGTTAGGCCTAGAGAATCCTTAACGAACTCGGCTTTCACGCGATAATCAAGTCCGTTTATCGCTGACCGGGAGTCCGTGCGTCCAGAACGCAAATGAGAAAATGGCAGGACTTCATTTACTGCTGTATCCTGTGCGGGCTTTGCTACGAAGGCGAACAAGAGGTTGCCGCCCATCTGAAGATGCAGCACCAATCGAAGGAGCAGAACCCAATCTTCATCCGAAAAAGATGGATTCGATGAAGCGATGCCTCGATAAGCAGTCGCAGTGAAGACGTCCAAAAGCGCGGGGGGCGAAGTGGACGAGAGAACTTATCAGAAGTTGTGCAACTCGGGCCACGGAATCAAACTGATTGGCGTAGAATGGAGCTCGCTCTTCCTGGCGGGGATTCGTACTTCGTGTTGGACCGGATGAGGCCCAGGCCTAGGCAGCCATGGCCCGGTGCCACTCCTCGCATATGGGGATTATCAGGCCGCCAAGAACGAGAGAATTCCAGTTGTCGTGGTGTTCGCTGCTTCCCGTACCCCAATGAATCAACTCGTGAATCAGGCACATGTCTTGCAGGTGAATCAACGCCCCGATCATGGACCCTTCTGGCTCGGGCGTCATACGAACAGCATCTCTGTACACATTTCTCAGATTCACTATGATCTGGCGCTCGGCCGGACGGTAGAGACCCAGGGCATCAGGGTCATCGTCGCAGGTAGATTCAGACCATGTCATTTGGAGCTCGACGCTTTTGCCAAACGTCCTGAGAAGGACGTCTCGATCCGGGCGAATCGTCTTGCTTATCGTTTCTAGCCTTGGTTTCATCCTTGTCGAAGAGGGACATGGACAGGAGCTTGTTGGGGGTTTACGTTTAACGAGTCCAACCTTTGGTTTCCGGAGTCTTAATTGTTGCAAAAAGTTTGAAGCCGCGTTTGTCGGAACGTGAACTCCGGCAGGGCTTGGCTTGCGCGGCTTTAGGCGATAGCCGCGGATTCGATCCAGTTCCGGCGTTCCACCCTGCCCGCCTGGTAGACTGACAGTAGGCCTTCTGCGCAATTGATAATCCGCCAGTCACTAGGTGGCCGCGAGCGAATCGGTGGTGCGTGGCTGCCACCTTTTTTCAGATTTGGGCGCCAGAATCGAGGCCACGACAGGGGTGGACCTGTGTTAAAGGTCCGCCACGCGACAGAGGATCTCGAGGAGAGGCCGCGACATGAGCCCAAGACGGTTGGCGCAAGCTGTTCCGAGTATGTCGATGGCGGCAGGGCTGTGCTTTGACTGCGTAGCTCCTTAGACAGTTGAACAGCGGCAGAATCACTATCTTGCCGAGCAGGAGGGCGTAGGCGTTGACGAATACCACTGGAACGAAGATGCCTGCGAGTGCGGCCCGGACGGTCTTAAGTTCGAAGATCGCATAGACGGCCACCAAGTTCATGGCGTTGTAGGCTATCATCGCATATTTCGGGACTTCGGGGGTATAGAAACCGAAGGAGAAGGGCGCATCAAGCCCGCGGAGGGCTTCGGGGACCGGGGTTGCTGTCAAGGCGCCCATCAGCAGGTAGTAGCCAATCGCCCACACGCTGTTAATCGAGCACCACATGAGTGCGGCGTACACGAAGGTGCCTCGCACCAGGTTTAGCCTTCGCTCGAGTATGTCGTACATGGCGCCGGTGCCGACCAGGAACGCGCCGAAGAAGACCAATAGGATGGACGTTTGATGCATGGAAGCGACATACGGGCTCGTGCCAGGCCCAAGGAACGCGCTCACGTCGTTCAGCACGACGCCAAATACCAGGAAGGACATGTACACTGCGAATATCTTGTAGCGGAGCAACATGGGCAACCGGCCGTTCCCGAATAGCCCTCCGCTCACACCGGCGGTGGGTTGCCGCCAGTTTTGACAGTCATGGGAGGCAACTCGTGGGTCCGGGGCGACCATACTTCGGAACTCGAGTCCATCCAATCTGGAACGTAGCCAAACCTCTGCCTGAACTGAGATTTCAGGAATCCGAGCAGATACCAGCCAATGGCATACGTCCCCATGACCGAGACGATCCTCTGGACGGGGCCGAAGGATTGTGTTGCGATCCATATCTTCTCCTTGAATTCTTTGACGTTGTGCTTCCAGCAGACGTAGTAGAGCCTCCAGTGCTTCTCTGTCATCTTGTCATAGTCCATCGTCTGCTCCGGCCTGTAGTAGTCGACGTAGAGCAGCGGCGCGAAGATCCCGTGCACCCCCTCTCTGGAGAGCGCCTCCACGAGGTCTATGGTCATCTGGACTTCGTCCGGCTCTTCGTCGGGAGCGCCCACTATCAGAGTGCTCGCTGGATAGTAATGATATCTGTTCATGGTCCTTATCCCCTCCCTGACGGTCTCCGGGTACTCTTCGGGGGTGAACGGCTTCACCTTGTACGGCATGTACTTCTTCACCATGCGGGGCGACGCGTACTCGAGGCCAGGCTGGACTCCCATCCACTCCCCCCTGTCCAGCCCGTTGATCTTCGAGAGCGCCTCAATCATCTTCGGGGCCGCGCGCACTCCGGCGAATGTCCAGTGCGTCGCCCCTATCTTGCGGGCACCCGTCTGCTTCAACGCGGCGTAGAGTTCCAGGATGGCCTCTTCGTTCGGCCACTTGTCCTTGTTGTGGCAGCCGTAGAGCGTGAGCTCTTCCGACTGGAGCCAGACGGCGTCATAGCCGTGCCGAATGTTGACGCCCGCCTCTCTGGCTACCCTTTCCGGCGGGAAGTCGCGCTTCGTCCTCAGGTTCGGGGCGCAGAACTCGCAGCCCCTGCCGCACCCGCGCATGCACTCGACCACGGACGTGAGGGTCGGGTACCTTATCTCAGGTATGTCGTCTATGCTCAGTATGGAGTTCGTAAGGAGCCTCATCACTTCGGGAGCGGCTCCTGAAGCGACCTTCTGGAATATCTCAGGCGCGACCTTGTCCGCTTCGCCCTCCACCACGTGGTCGACTCCGAGCTCCTCCTTCAGGCGCCTCTGGATCGTGCCGTTGATTATGCTGAAGCTGTCTTCGCCGCGCTCGAGGAGCTGCCAGGAGCCTGGTCCGCCGACTACGACTTTGAAGTCGTATCTCTGTTTCAGCGCCTTGAGCCTCTTCATGAGCCTTATGAACCACGTCCTGTTCCAGGGAGTGTTCATCCAGCTGATGGCTGTGTCTACCGGTCCCATCCCCAGCGGGCTCATCTCCGTGAGCCCGACCACCTCGGTGTCCTCGCCTATCGCCCTCTCAATCTCGTACGGGTGCTGGGCGACCACATCACCTTCCCCGTAGGCGATCTCCAGGGCAGATTGGACCCTCCGAAGCCCGAGGGGTGCGACTGTCATCCTGCCTGTCTCATGGTCGTAGGTGTCGTCGGTGGGGCAGATCATGCTGTAGATCGGCTCAGGGGAGATCTTGACGGGCCCGGAGGACAGGAACCCGAAGAGGAAGTTGAACCTGAAGTTTGACATCTGGGAGCGGTCCGCTGTCAGGACGAATCTCTTGCCACTCAACCCTCCTTGGATTGTGGAAGACGTCCGATATTACGACGATTGATTCTTCTGTAGAAGACCGCGGCCGTCTAGCTTTTATCGTGCAAGGAACACCTTTCATCCCTTCCTGTAATCGGAATTTCGTGATGCCCTGGTTTTCCTAAATTGATATCGCAGGCGGGCCATCTTGTTTCGCGGGCGAGGGTGGAGTTCTTCAAGGGAGAGCGGCCGAAAGGACCGGCTCGGCTAGGAGCGCGGACGGTCGCGTGAGCTTCAAAGAGCCTAACCCTTCTCCGGCTCGGTCGCAGGGGCCATCCGACCTGGCTCTGACCTGCCAGGCTGGAGGTCGGTCACGTCCTTCGTGGTGGAAGTGAGGCCAAGGCGGGCGACGCTTCCATTGATGCGGCGCCTCGTCCTGTCAACGCTTCCTTGCAGCCGCTCCGCGATGGACTGGACCCTCCGGTCGAGTGCGAAGGTCAAGGGAAGGGATGCAGCGAAGGTCAATGACCCAAGGGCGACTGACTGCGTCACAGTCACGGAGCCCAGGAACCACACGCCTAACAGGTAGAGCGAGTCGCCTATCGACGCGCTCAAGAGACACCTGGTCACAAAGACACTCCTTTCGTTCATGATCAGTTGGAGCGCGCAGCCTGCAGATAATCCGAACTCTTCCGTAGGTGAAAGAACCGCCCGGCCATCTTTCCGATGAGGAAGAGGAAGGACGAATCACCTTGGGGGAAGGTACGACCGACTTGTCGAACCGGGAGGGAGGCTACTGGTCTGAATAGAGCGCGCCGCTCAAATCAGCGTAAATGGCGAAATGCCCTCCCCTCGACTCTATGAGCTCCAGAGCATCCTTGTGCACGTAGACAGGGATCTTCTCCTTGAGGAGCACGAAGCCCGATGAATCACCGACCTCCTCGACGACCTCGACCTTCAATCCCCTTTCCTCGTAGGCTCCGCAACAACCTCCGTAGATGGTTCGCTCGACTGTAACGAGAAACTTGGCGCTGTCAAGTCCAAGAGCATCGAGCGCCTTCTTCGCACTTTCCTCGATTCTGACGCTCACTGTGACGGGGCGTTCCATGCCCATGTCACGCCCTCCTGTTATGATAGAGATAAGCTGATTTCTTTCGGTTCCGAAACTGCAGTATGGTTTTCTCTCCGCTATGGAAGACTCTTGCACTATTTCTTGATTAGACGCCCCATTTCTAGCGAAAGACCCGCTTGGCGGCTTGCCAACAGTTGGAGGCCTTGGTCGTTCCTCTGTTTCCAGACCGCGACGGGCGTATCTTTCAGGCGACTGGAACAGCATTAGGAAGACGTTCGCATCGGGAATCAGCCGCCTGGCACAGAATCCGGTGAAACTACTAGAGTCGAACTCAGGACCGATTCAGCCAGCGTGTGAACGCGGCAGAAAATGGGGAGATTGCCCTCAAGAATGGGCAATCTATTCTACGAGGTCACTAGAGAGCCCGGTAGAACAGTCCCATGCACGTCCATTTGTCTGATTCCCAAGCCTAGCAGAGCTGAGAATCCGGCGTTCTGGCACTGGAACTGCCCTCCGTTGGATGCGGTCACGCCGAACCCATCTTGTGAGGCTTCAGGCGGGGCGATCGTACCGCCGCCGTTCGCGCTGTTGCTCGATATTGTTATGGAACCCGTCGCTACGGGCCCACCGACTGTCACCGAAGATGGGAAGGGAGATGGCAAGCCAGGACCAACGGTCAGGAACAGGGTACCAACGCCAGGTCCTCCGGGTGTGGCAGTTACGCTGAATGGAAGGACTAGCGTCATTTGGGACCCGTCCGTGAGTACAATGTGGATTCTCGCAGTTCCCGAGAAGGTGGCAGAACTGGGCGAAGAAGCAAGTGCGGGCGAAGCGAACGAGAGGGCGAGGACTGATGCCAAGAAGGGACCAGCCAAGATGCTCTTTTTCTGAACCATGGGATTATTTCATGCACTTCGACACACTTACCGTTTGCCTTTAACAGTTAAACCCCCGGCTTGCGGTCCGATAATCCGACTCGAAAGCCGCATCGAATAGAGCGCACTTGACGAATGAATCTGCATCGGGTGGGCGAGCGAGCTAATAGCTGACTCTCGCCCTTTACCGTCTTGGGATCCTGCCAGGCCGTTCATTTGGTCCGTCTGTTCGTAGAAGCGGCCTCGGGTTATTCGCAGAGATGCGTGGACTGGAATACGTGAAATTCTGCTCAGAGCCAGTGAAAAGCATGGGGTCAGGGTGCGTTGCGAAGCACCCTGGCTTTGGCGTCCAAAGGATAGTCCGTGCACCATCTAGGCGTGGTTCGACTTCAGGGCAGCTCCCACTCCGCTCGTGACGACTCCGATGGCTAGGACCACCCCTCCTACGGCTTCTCCGGCCAGGCTACCGTACGCAGCGCCTGCACCCAAGCCGATTAGACCCACGGCCAGAACGACGATCCCTCCTGCGAGCACTCCACTTCTCGTTGGTTCGATTCACCTCCACCACATTCAGATTAGTTCGCGGCAGTATACGCCAACCTGTTTATTCACTGTCAGGTCGCCCGTCCCAGCCTTTCACTCAGCACGTCTTTGGCCATGGATGCTTGTTCGGAACGTAATTTCGCCTGGCCGACTGTTTCTACACGAGAGGATTTCTCCGATTCCATTTGGGAATGGCTGCTCTCCAATACTACGTCATCCGCGCTCAGGGAGCACCGAAGCTTCGAAGACGGTTTCAGTTCTAGGCCAAGCGTGCGCTCATAACCTCAGTTGGTGTACTGGCTTGCCCGCAGCCGCCTCCGCGGCCTCCATGATGGCTTCCGGAAGGGTGGGATGGGGATGAACCGTAAGCGCGATGTCCTCGACCGTGGCACCCATCTCCATCGCCAGCGCGACCTCGCTTATCAGGTTCGAGGCCTCGGGGCCGACAATCTGGACCCCCAGGACCTGACCGTTTCTGATGTCGGAAACGACCCTTACGAAGCCCTCCGTTTCACCGGTGGAGAGCGCCCGCCCCAGGGCAGCGAATGGAAATCTGCTCTTCTTGATTGGGTAGCCTGCCTCGACCGCCTTGGCTTCAGTCAGCCCTACGGTGGCTATCTCCGGGTCGGTGAAGACCGCCTCGGGCATGGCCTTCCAGTCTGCTGCCGTCGGCAACCCCGCTATCGACTCGGCGGCCACGATGCCCTCCTTTGAGGCCTTGTGCGCCAGAAGCGGCGGGCCTCTTACGTCGCCGATGGCGTAGATTCCGCTTACGGTTGTCCTCATGTGCTCATCCGTGACTATGTAGCCCTTTTCGCTGGTGCGGACGCCAATCCTGGCCAGGTTCATCTTCTCCGTGTTGGGTCTCTTACCGACGCTCAGTAGGAGCTTTTCTGCTTCGATGTCCACCATGCCTTCCGGCGTCTGGACGGCGGCATTGATGGCATTCTCTTTCTTCTCGACAGAAAGTACCTTCGACTTCAGTAGGATTTTCGCTCCGTTCCTTTCCAGGTTCCTCTGGACCAGCCCCACCAGATCCGAATCCGTGCCTGGGAGCAACTGCCCGGTCAGCTCAACTATGGTTATCTGGCTCCCAAACTTCTGGTATATGGAGGCGAATTCCATGCCTATGGCCCCGCCTCCGACAATCAGCAGCCTGGCGGGCGCTTCAGTCAGCTCGAGGGCCTCCTTGGAGCTCATGATGAGCTTCCCGTCGAAGGAGACCCCGGGCAGCTCCATCGGTCGGGTCCCCGTGGCTACTACGAGGCTCTTCGTGGTTATCCCCTCGGTTCCACCGGCGGTGCTCACGACCAACCGGTCTCTGTCGACAAGCTCGGCTTCGCCTTTCATTATCTCGACACCATACCCCTTGCAGAGCGATCCGATCCCCGCTTCGAGCGTTGAAATCACGCCTGACCTCCACTGCTGCAGGGCCTGATAGTCGATTTCCAGGGCGCTCGCCTTGATTCCGAACTTCGAACCGTGCCTTGCCTTGTCGTAGAGCCTGGCGACGGAGATGAGCGACTTGGACGGGATGCAGCCCATCTGGAGGCACTCGCCTCCCATCCGATACCTCTCCACCACGATCGTCCTCAGCCCGAGCTGGCCTGCGCGGATGGCGCAGACGTAGCCACCCGGACCTCCCCCCACTACCGTTACGTCGACGCTTCGCATTCAGTCCTCTTCTTCGGATTGTGACTCGTTTCTTAAGCGTTCCCGCATTTTCATGGGATACGCGTTCTCAATTGTTTTCACCATTGGTAGTTCTAAGGACGGAGTTCGAAACATCTTCGTGCTGGTTGGAGATAATAGCAATCACCCACCTGGTCGTGTGGTTGCAAGGGTCGCGCCAAAGCTTCGCGAATCGGCGGTAACCAATCTCAATCAGCCTGCCCGAATACGGTTCAAAAATAGAGATTCCTTCGCAGGTGGCCCCTGTGACGAGAGAATAATGACCGTCACCCTCGAATGTCCAAGCAACCACCACAGGGAAACCCCTTGAAATGAACCGCCGTATGTCATCGATGGTTGCGTTGTGAGCCTCTGAATAGCTTAGGCGCAACTTGCGCAACACCCTCTTGAAACCTGACGGCTTTGTGCCCAGCTTCGTAACGGTCATCTGTTTGACGAGCCAGGCTTCGTCCTTCTCAAACCCGAGGAGCTTCAAGGCTATTCTCAACGACGCAGGGCCGCACGTGTTCGCCTTCCTCTGCTTGTGCTTTGTGACGTCGAGCGCGCCTTTGTACTTCTCAAGGAGCTTGGCCTTACCGGATCGACTGGTCATTGCCTCAATCAAAAGGGGTCACTTCGACCTTATCATCACGCTGGCCAGGAGGCCCACGAAAGTGATAACACTCACAGTCAAGAACCCCACAGACGGTGGAGCCACATCAAGCGAATAGCCGATCAGTAGCGGACCGAGCAGCATCCCGATTACCTGCGCCGTGAAGAAAAGGCCGTACGCAGTCCCCGCACCCTCCGGGGCCACGCTCTTCGCAGGTATGGTCAGCGCAGCCGGGAAGAACATCGAACACCCCGTTCCCATGGCTCCGATTACGAGGATGAGAGCTGGGGCGACCAGCCAAGAGGGAGAGGTAGCGGCGAAAGGAACGAAGAGCGACGCCACGCCGTAGATCATGAAGGCCAGGACGACAAACAGCTTTCTTCTTCCTAGCCTGTCTGACAGGGAACCCCAAAATGGGCCCAATGGGACGTCGATCAGAAGGAGAATGGAAGCAATTACGGACGCGAGCCAGATCGGAATGTGGGCGTAAGAAACGAGGGTCGACGGCGCCCAAGTCGTGAACCCTATGATTGCAGTGTAGCCAAGAACGACCGTCACGATGAGCCTCAGCATAGCGCCGTTGCGCAGAACTGGAGCTATGGAACCAGAGGATGCGGCCCTCGCCCCCGTTCCGGGCTTCACCAGTGAGTAGACCACCAAAGCAGCGATGATGACTGCTGTGGCGATTCCTGTTTCTCCTCGCCATCCGAGCGCCTTGCCGAACGGGCCAAGGAGATCGAACGAGATGCCTGTGCCAACTGGAAGACCAGCTACGAATAGCCCGAATGCCAAGCCGTGATGAGTCCTTGGGATAGCGTCCATCAATAGCTTTAGAATCGAGACAAGCAGCAACGCAGATCCAAACCCGCTGACGACGCGGCCTCCAACAACGGCAGTAAAACCAGGCGATAGAATAGTGATTGCACCGCCGACGGCCATTATGGAAAGACCAAGGACGCCGGTTCGCCTCGCCCCCTGGCGATCAGCAAAGAATCCTGCGGGTATAGCAGTGAAAGCCATCGGAAGGAGGAAAGCCGTCATTACCAGCGATGCTGTTGCGTGATCAATACCGAACTCGCTCTGCAGCGACTGGAGGAAGGGTGGGAAAATCTGGAACAAAAGACCGAAGGACATGTACGAAAAGAATGCCGCGAGCAGCACTCCTCTATACTCCGAGCTAACGAGCATCCTGAACGGACTTGGGTGCGCCACGCCATTGTCGTCAGTAAGGGTGTTGGATTGCAGCGGACTTGTGATGTGTTCACTCGTTGTTCGGTCCCGACTGTCCATCATGTGAAGGCCTGACTCAGACGCGGATTGGCGAGAGATTTGTGGGCAGCCATTATCGCAGTAAAGGCCAGAGTTGCGAAACTTTCACTCCATATGGGAGGACATGCGAATTAGTACCGTCTGAAGAAATTTCGGAGAACCGACCTGAAGAAACAGGATGGTGAAAAATGGCAAACGCCGCCATAGGAGAGCCATGCCCTCCGGTAGTCGACCTTGCAAACTCTCTAGGTCAAATGCCGAATGCGGTCATGGCGGTCGTGCAGACCGACCTGCAACGTGCGTGCCCTTATGCCGCACCCAACTTGCTCAGTGTTGCGAATACAATTTCCCCTATGATGCCTATGCTGAATATCGCCGTGTCCAATGTCGCCACACCGTATGCTATCACCAACGCGTTGGCCCCGAAGTTTACCCACATCAGCTTTTTGAATATGGAGGGAGCAGCCGGTATCTTCTCCATCTACATCCCACTTCCCATCATTATTTTGTCCATCGTCTTCATCAGCTCCAATCTCATCTCTTCCGGAAGCGAAGCCAGAGCAAATAGTCGACTCTTGAAGACTAAAGACCTTTGCGGCTCGGGGAGCTCCTTGAGCGCGTTGTCCATGTTGCGCATGTGCTCGAGCCTCCTTTCGGGAGGGAGCCGGTAGAACACGTGCATCCGCTTCGTCATGACCTTCATCCTAATCTCCTCTTCTACGTGCGCAAGTATCCAGAGCATCTGCGGGATCTGCCCCTTCCTGTCGTTCATGAGCGACTTCGCCCTTCCGAACACGATCAACACCAGGCCTCCCGCCTCAACCAACCCGCCCACTACCAGCCCAAGGGAGCTTGACAGTCCGAAGAACTTCCCCATGAAGAGCGCCATGAAGCCGTAGAACATCACCACCACCCCGAGATAGAGGAGCGCTTGAAGTCCAACAGTGGTTGAAAACTTCATCGTGATCCTATCATACCTGAGCTTGAGCCAGCCCCTCACCGGTACGAGTATTATGAAGGAGAGGATGAGGAAGTCGAGCCCAGGCCAGTATCTTGGATAGACGAGTGTGAAGGGAACATATCCCATGAAGACGTTCAGGAATCCGTATGCCAGCCCAGCGAAACCGATCCAGAGCAGTCCTTCCTCGATCAGCTGCCCGCTCCATCCCAGATACTTGTCGTACATCGTCCTTCTCATCAGTATATGCATCTTTGTCATCCCTCTCACGGCTACCAGAAGCACCATGGAGATCACGGCCCAAGTCAACCCCCACCAGTTCCATACGGGGAGCCATCCCCAAGTGGCTATCTCTGCGGGAAATGTGGTGAGGATGAGCTTCATGCCGAGGCCGGTGAAGATTTCACCCCTGGCCAAGTTCGCGCCAGTGGGATAGATGAGATCTGGCCTGAACCTTCCCAGCTCGGGAATGAATTTGCCCTGTATCTTTGAACTAGCTAAGATTATTGTGAATCCCCAGAAGATTGCAAGAGTTGTGAAGAATGCCACTGCCTTGCCGAAGCTCCCCACGCCGAGCGGACCGGTGAGGATGAGAGAAAGCCCCACAATGATAATCCAATTCTCGGCCAGTACTGCTATCGTGTATAACGGGCGTCTGTAAGTCGTCCATTTTTCGATCTTGCTGACGTGCCAAGTCATAGTGAGCGTTACAGCCAGGAGCATCGCCAGCGGTGGGATCACGTACCAACCGAGCCCCGTTCCTTCTCCAAAGGGTCCGAACATGCCGCCTACCAAATGGATTGCTACCGAAAGTCCATCGGCCTCGAAGCGGTCATAGTCTTTGCCATTTAGATTATGCAAGTGATCTGCCATGAATCCTCGTGCGGATGAAGAATCTCGACGAGAAGCTTCAATCGAGTACGAAAGCACGAATCGCTGCTACAGGAGTTATCGTGAAGATACACGCTGCCGTGCAAGACTTCTGTATCTAGAAAGAGAGGTCGCCATTAGCCAACGCAGCGAGAATCTCTTCTCGTTTCATTCGCCATCAAGCAAGTAGCAGTTTGAGCCCACTTGCTTGTCAAGGCTGACCAGAACCTGAAATCGCCAATCGAGTTACAAAGTGTGATTTTCTGGGTTGTAACAATGTTGCACTTGGAGACTAACGTTCAATTTCTCGAGCGTGGTACAATGGATGTCCCTACTGCGGTAGTCGAAAACCATGTGAGAGGGGTGGGCAGGGCAACATCGGAAGGTACTCGTGCAAGCGGTGTGATGTATGATTCACCGAGATCATTGGGCACATTTGGCCTCGATGGGAGGACTGTGTGGGTTTCTGGAACGAAGAAGGGCCTCGCCAATGCTTTTGACCTTGGCACATGGGATCTCGCCAATCCAGTCCTGGCGGCGGGCCAGACTATCCTTCTCCCAGCCCGTTCTTGAGGGAGGCGACGAATGAGATAGGTTACGAGTCGAGGATGTTCGCAATCGGCGAAAGGGTGTGCAGAACCGCCTGTGAGAGAGTTCTTCTTGTCTTACAGATCCAAGCTCTGCGTGGTGCATCTGAATAGTATCCTTCCGAAGAGGAAAAAGGCACCGGGTAAGAAGGAGCTCAAAGTAGATGGTCAGGAGGGTTGTTTACGCAGCGAGCGAAGGCGCTGCAGAGCTGGCCATAGAAGAGATGATTGAAACGAGAAGGAACAAACACTTCGCCGGCGAGAGGTTCGCTTGAGTAAAAGTGGCTCGATACCATGATTGTAATCTTCCCTTGGTGTAATCATCCGATTTGTCAAAGCGTCACGTCTCAACTGCCTCCCGAAAGGCCCTACAGCGAATTTGATCCGTGTTCAGTCTTCTCCCGAGAATATAGATGCTGAGTATGGAAAGCACAAAGCTCGAATAAACAAACGCGCTAAAATATGGGCGCAAAACGAATCCTAGCCAGCTGGAGGTGGCATCCCCAGCTAATAGAAGGAAAAAGGGGGTGGCGGAGCAACAGCCCGCTGTGTTGACCAAGCTGGGCAGCATACTCATGAGAGACGTAAACGATTTCACTCCGCCGGCCGACCTTCGGAGTAATAAGGCAAGAGACAGATTTAGCCCAAAGAAGAAGGAGAGCAAGACAACCACCGGCAGGGCTGAGAGGTTGACTTGAAGCGCTCCAAAGTTGCCAAAGACAACTAGGTAGTATGCGATTTGCGGGGGGCCCAGCATGGGTTGCGGCCCGAATACTTTGATGATGAGGGGGAGACTGATACCCGCTGGTTTTGCCAAGCTCAAAGTGAGGAATACCTGGTCTATCCAGGAGTACACCAGTCCGAACATTATGGCGGAGAGCCAGGTCACGTAAGAGAACGGTGGGCTGGAGGTTAAGATGCGAATCATGTTCCTCATTCCTGTACCCGATTGCCCCCGGACCGGGTTTTGTGTCACTCTCATCTTCGGTCAACCCTTCCGGCGCAAATATTCGTCTGGCTCTTCACTTTTCTAGATAAATAAACAAGGCTCAGAAGCAGGGCTGCTACGCTAAGCATGGGAGGCAAGACTGCTCCGTAGACATTCGAGTAAGCTGCTTCGGCGGCCGTTATCCCGCCGAAGATCACAGAGACGAAACTCGGGACGAGACACGTGGGACAGGTTGCAGTCAAGCCCAATATGGATGCTCCCGTCGAGAAGGTCGTTTCTCTGGCACAACATCTCAAGCCACTATTTCCAACGAGGTAGTAGCCGAGAACCACCGACGCGGAAGTTAGCGAGGAGAGCAGTACCGCAAATATCGCTTCAAAGGGTACGACAAAGATGGTAACGAATGGATTGATCTGTATGAGTACGTAGGGCAGGTACACCATGCCCACGAGAAGCTCCCGCGGTCCCACGGTGAAGACATTGAGGAATGGATACTGTCCGGCCGGAGGCGGAACGCCGGATGGTTCGTTATAACCAATGATGACTATCTGCTCGACCAGAAGGAGGTATACTATAGCGAAGGATACTGATAGAATTATCGCCAAGAGGGCATACTTTCTCTCCTTCAGCACGAGCGCTACGACTGGAAAGGCATGGTAGATTATTCTTGGAAACGACATGACAGAGACAGCTATGAGGAGGACGACATACGCCCCGCCGAAAAGGCTCGCTAAAGATGGGGGCGGATAAGGGTAAGCAGAGAGTATAAGAATGCGCATAGCCAGGTAGAATGTGACCATCACAGTTGCGATGGTCATTATCACGTAGACAGAAACGGAATTGAATCCCGAAATGAAGCTCGTGGCAAAAGTTTTGGCCCCGCCTTGGCGGATGCTAGTCACGTCGTTCGCTCTCCCTCCCGCCAGGTACAGTAGCAGTAGCGCTATCGAAACCACTGCGATCAGATAGGGGATCAGGGCGAAGACATAGAATCCTGAATCGACGTAGGTGTAACCCGTGAGAAGAGGCAGTCCGAAAAGTAGCGAAACCATCAGGAAGAGAAATGCGCCAGACGGCGATGGAGAGATTTTGTACTTCAGATTATCTACATCTCCATAGAAAGAAGTTCTATTCCTGAACCTATAGTGGCGCGTAATCTGTTCAAAAGTGCGACGGCGATAAGATGGCGATTTTCTTTCAATCCGCCTACCTCTATCTTGGGGAGAATCAATCCCGGCGCTTGCCGTAGATTGGTCTGGTATACGCCTTGTAGCCGAGCAATATTATCGCGCTCAGCAGGATGAAGACGATGGTCGGCAACAGCGTCAATGTGACGTAAGTATTCCCAGCCAAGAGCGAACCCCCTAGCAGACTTCCCGCGGCTGCAGCGATGGGGCTGACATAGCTCAACGCGAAGTAGCCTATCGGTACGGCCATGGCCAAGTGGGCGAGATACGGGACCACGAGAAAACGTGGGTACGGGAGCCTGATCATCGGCATCATAGGTGGCATGCCAACCATCATAACCAGGTCCACAAACAGCCCCCATGCGAGCACCCAAGGCCAGGAACCCATGCCGAACAGCAGGGTGAAGGCCATGCCGTAGGTTGCCCCGTTCACGAAGTGCCAAGCATATCCTGCCGCCCTCACCTTGCCGAGTGTCGCACCCTCCTCGTTCAGCGTTTCTGGGATCGCCTTTGCGAGAAGGTCGCGGCCCATGGAGAGCGAGAGCATCGGCATCGCGCCTCTTCTGAAGACCGCCATCGGGGATACCGGTGCTGAAAGGCCGCCAGGGTCGCGGACCCCCATAGTCAACTCATCCATGGTCCTCATCATAGCCAGCCGCTTCTCTTCAGGGAGAGATGAAATAACCTCAAGCTGAGTCTTGAACATCCTATCCTTCCTCTCTCCGGGGAGCCTGTTTATGCCGTCGAGCATCATCGACATGAAGAGCTTCCTCTCGGGTGGTGCTAGCTCAGACATCGCCCTTATCCTCGGCTCCATCATCTCCATTCTTTTCTCGTCAGGCATCGCCGACGCGGTCGCAACCATGTTTGCCATCACATGCCTCGGCAGCTTTGGAGCTATCCCCAAAGACATCAGCCCGAACATCACAGGCATGTCCAGCGGGAAGGCGCGCAACCTTAGGCCCGTCAGTCTCACTGCGTCAAGAGTGATAGTGCCAAGAAGGCCGCCTACGGCCCCCCAGACGAGGAGGGTGAAGATCGGGTCCCCGACCGCGTAACTGTAACCCAGCAACAGAATGAACAATACGAAGGCGGGGAGGCCCATCTTTTTCATCAGTCCAGATGCCTGGATGTCCTTTGCGCGATCCAGAGTCAGTATCGCAGAAGGCGCGCCTATCGAAAGTAGAGCAAGCACCCAGAGAGGCCAGTTCGTGGATTTCACGGTAGGAGTTTGAATCTATTTGACGGTTTTCGTTCACACGACTAGCCTGGAAGGGGCATTTTGCTACCCGGCGCATCCAAGATGCCGAACTTCTTGCTGAAATCGAAAGTTTCTGCCCGAGTTCCCTTCCCGTGAGATAACCCGTCGACCATCCGCCTGACTCTGGCCATATCGAGAAGCAATCAATCCACATGAATCCGGTGTCCGTAATGAAGGATGTCGTAAAGCGCTTTCTTTCAATCAAACATGGCTGAGTGCGAGGTTCGCCAAGTTCGAATTTTAAGGCGGTCTTTGTTCTATTGTGAAATAACCTCACTTCATTTCGTCTCTCGATAAGCGGATATGTTCATGTAGGGTGGGAGCCACACAAATTGACCCAGATGAAGGTCTACCTGTGCGGCAGTAGCGGCTGTTGCCCCTCTTTGGAAACAATCAACGGCACCGCTAGAATAGGCGAAGAGGGTAACCTCTACACCCTCAGCGAGGACCAGTGGAACGCCCTGGTTGATGAGATAACGATCGGAGGGCTGGGACGAGTTGAGCGCGTCGCCTGACAGGTGTGATTTGTGTGGTAGCGGCCTTGGGGGATACCCGTACATGATCAACATTGGCGGGCGAGTGCACACGTTCTGTTGCCAAGCGTGCGCTGACATTTACCAAGAAAGGAGTCACATTCAAGCAACACGCCCACGTGCGCAAACTTACAGGGAGTTCTAGGTGAAAAATCTGACCACGGTCGAAGTCGACGAGTGCTGCAAGCCTCAGGTTCGGGTGAGCGAACGAAGATGCCCCGAATGCGGAAACCGGGGAAAGCCGGTCCAGGACCTGACCGTCTCGGTCTTCGTGAAGAATCCTAGTATCTTCCTCCATCCTGAGAGGCTGCCTCCAGGTGCATTCTCGATGTGCGAGACGAAGTCCTGCGACGTTGTCTACTTCAACTCCCATGAAGGTTCCGCCTTCAGGAAGAACGAGCTGAGAACCAAGGTCTGGCAAAAGGAGGACGACCCGGCTGTGCCCGCCTGCTACTGCTTCAACAACTCTGTGAATTCGATAGGCAGGGAAATCGAGCGGAGAGGTAGCACCGACGTCTTGGCCAGGATAAGCGCCGAGGTGAAGGCAGGGAACTGCAGATGTGAGGTGACCAACCCTCAGGGCAGATGCTGCCTGGGCAACGTCACCAAGGCCATAAGAATCGCAAAGGAAAAACTAGGAAACCCCTTGGTCGTGGCGTAACAATCTTGTTCGACTTTCTCAAGCACACGTGCGACAGATGCGGCAAGAGGTTCAGCGGCGAGGGAATTTATTTTCCGTCAAGGCGAATGGTCTTCTGCTCTCAGGCGTGCGCGAGAGGTTATACGGAGGAGCTGGAGGAAAGGGGCGAGTTGCGCATAAGGAAAGACGGTCCGGTGTTCGAATCCGGATGTTGTTGCTAATGTAGTTCATCGTCAGGTTGAAACTCCGATGCTGAGAGAAGTTTGCCGAACATGTGTGTGAATCGGGGGGCAAGTAGCGATGACCTTCGAAAGAGCCTTGGCCAGAGAAGAGAGTGGACGACCTGAGAAGATTGGCCCTGGCCGCAATCGTAATCGCCTTGGTCCTCTTTGGTTCGGCAGCCTACTATCTGCATTTGAGAGGCTCGGCGAGCCCAGGGCCGGGGAGTTATACCATCTCGGTAGGTAACGCAGATTTTCGAATCGTGCGTCCTTTCAGCGAGCCGCCTGAGGGATTAGTCATAACCAGCTTCGCCGACCCCCAGAATGGAGCTGACGCCCGGTTCTACGTGACGCTAGAGAATCTTAGGAACGATACGATGACGGGCGTCGCAGCGAGGGTGATCAACGGCACCCTGACATTCTGCTCGATCGATGTGTGCACCGGGAGTACCGGCATCTCCATATGTCCGGAACAGGGCTCGGGATGTTCGCTAGGGTCAGGGCAGAGCGTAATCCTTACTGCCGAAGGAAAGGGGGCAGTGGCAGGAGATGGGTATGCGATAGAACTCACGGCCACATATGCCAACGGATACGCGTCGACCTTGTACACCCTTGTAAGGGCCGAGCCGTCCACCTGACTGCGCCGCTTTGAAACATCGGGTTGCGTTGAGGGGAAGGCCAACGCCAGCCAGATTATGCCAAGCGTTTCGTGCCTCCGCTCTGAGAGACCTATTCGAACAAGGTGGCCTGTTACCGTCTTAGACCAGGACTGAACATGTTGACTACCCACGTTGAATTTGTTGAGGGGGGAATAGAGGCGGATTACATTCCGATGAGGGACAAGTCTCGCCAGAATTCAGTCGGAGCGGCCGCAACCCTTCGTCCCGTGGATATTTCGGGTAAGGTGGTCAGCAGCTCGGTGGGCAAACAGATGACGTATGGGCGAGCGAAGGCCGTGTAGTTCCATGAGACCTGTTCGTAGCTGGGTACATCGAAATCCGGCTCTGGGTTTCTGTGTGCAGGGCTTCTCTGCGCTGGTGAAATTTCGGCAAGAGTCTGGCTTTCCAATCGCCCTCTTCCCGAGGTAATATATGTTGAAGACGATTATCGCGAAGCTCGCGTAGACGAAGATGCCGAAGTAGGGAAGGAGAGCGAACCCGACGGAACCTGCCGCCACGTCACCGAGGAGAAGGAGGTAGAGGGGGGCGCCGCAGCAACCGCTCGTGCTGAGAATGGCCGGAACGACAGCCAGGAGGGATCCAAAAGGCCTGACATTTCCTTGGGTTCTTCTCTGGAGGAATATGATTAAGGAGACGTTGATCCCGAAGAGCGCCGCCAAGATTCCAGCCACTGCTATCCCGCTGAGGTTCGCCTGGAAAATGCTGGAGCCCCCAACAACAGTAAGAATGTAAGCGACTTGTGGCGGCCCCTTCATAGGCTCCGGTCCGGATATCAGGACCAGAGTTGGCAGAGTGACGCCCGTTGTGTTATCGGTTCCAGAGCTGAACAGAACGAGATCGTCTGTAAGAGCGTATATCAGACCGAAGGCCGCCGCCGAAAACCAAGTTATGAAGACGAACGGTTTCCTCAACGTAAGATGGGCCACCAGGCCCCTTAGGGTAGATATGGACGAGATTTGTTGGTCGCCTCCTCCTGATGGCGCCGCCGCAGGAAACTTCAGTACCCTCCTTTGACTATCGCCGTCCTCGGAGTCCAGAGAATGGCAGGCGCGATAATTTGTGCATATCCCAGGCGCGGAGGGGCTGTATATCGAGCCCTTGCCAGGATACATGTTCCCCGAGCCGAAGACTGCAGCGCCACTCGCCTCAGTGCGCGCCAAAGTCGGGTCCTCTACCCTACATCAGCATCTTCTGCACGTCTGGCGGGAGCATCTGCATCATCATCCCCCTCTTCTCCTGGGGCATCTCCATCATCAGTTCCTTCATCGTGCCCATGTCCTTCATCCTGCACGCATCGTGGCACTGGCCCATCGCGGAGACCACCGCATTGAGTTCCGCCATCATCTGCTCCTTGGGGAGCCCCATCACGACCATCATGTGGGTCCCCATCAGCTTCTTCCGGGTTGCGGGGTCGAAGTCCTCGGCAAGAGCTTCGAGCCTTGAGTAGGTCAGCTCCCTAATCCCCTCCTGGTCCAGCTTCTGGACAGCGCCTATCATCATCTTCATTCCGTTGGCCCTCTCCTCATCGTTCATCTGCGCGAATGACGACAGGCGAGTCTTGATCATGTCCCTCCTCTGCGCTTCCGGAGCACTCGCCAGCATTTTCACCATGTCGTCCATGGTTCCGGAGCCCATTCCACCGCTCATCGGTTTACTTGTCACCTGAGGAGAAACAGCCTCTCGCACCATGGTTCCCCCGGTGGCAGCTCCGATCACGGCTAACGCGATTCCGATAATTAAGACGACCATTCCACCAATGAGGGTGCCCGACGAGCCACCGAGCCCGGCTACAGTACCCCCTACTACGAGAACGATGATGCCGAGCAACAATAGCCAGGGACGCAATTTTTCGTCGTCATCGGAAGCGGATGGTAGATTGAAAAACCTGACTCTTCACTTGGGACAGGCGATTCGAGAGCGAGTTTCGTTCGATTAAGTAAAACGCGACTTGCCTTGCTAGGATTAATCGGAGCCCCTTTGTGTCCTGAAAGGTAGAGGATGTGACGAAGACTTGGGTCATAGTTTGCACAGGCGTGTAACCAAGTCAGAGACTCCATTTTCAGTTCGGACCTGCTCACCGCGGGTCTGCTCGCGCTATTCCTTGCTCTTGTGCGACGCGATCCTCTCCTTGTAGGCCTGCAGGCACTCTTCGCCTGAGAAGTAATATCTCCCCCCTGAAATCAACTCGACTATCGGCTTTCCAGGAATCAGGGTTCCACAGAAATCGCACCTGAACTGAAGGGGAGCGTTGGGCTTGACAGAGGCCCCGTACTCTTCTTTCAGAACCTTCGAGACGACGAAGGATGAAAAATCAGAGAGCCCGGTCTGTGATGGGAGTTTCTTTGACAGAAGTTCGCTAAGGTTTTGCAGGTCGTCTATCTCCAGCTCTATCATCACCTGCTTCTCGCCAGCTATGAAGTAAGCGCTCCGCACCTCCCCGAGCTTTGAGAGTTGATCCTTGAGCGCGGTGACATCGCCTTCTGCGAGTTTGGCCGTCACAAATATTCTGGTCCTTCCCAAGAACTTCTCGGAGTCCAAAATCGCGGTGAATTTCTTTATCACGCCCATCTCCGTCAGCTTCTTCATCCTGGTCCGGACAGTTGGGAGACTCACGCCAACGCTTTCCGCAATCTCCTTGTACATCATCCTCCCGTCCTTTTGCAAAAGTTCTATTATCTCGGAATCGATGTTATCGAGTTGAACGGACACGCTGGCTTCCTTTCTCCCCATAAAGGTCAGCAAGGGCGGAAGATTTAATCTATGTGTTTTCGTTTTTAACGGTTTGTCCCCGTATTGTAATATTCCCTTAATTAGACCTTAGGGAGAACTTCCGTAAATAAGTCCAACCCCCTCTAGGTTTAGTAAATCAACTATCTAGTGCGTTGATGCACCGCGACCATACCCGAACAGTAGCAAACCATAGGCCAGCAGGTATACATGGGGAGCCGGGACCCTGGATTGATCACATAGGGGTACGCCCCATTATCACCAACGGACAAATCCGCACCATGTTCCGAGAGGAATCGCAAACAGCCAGCCTTGACAATTGATTTCAGACGGTTGGTTTTCTTGATTCGCGGAGGGGGAAGTCGCTGCAAGGGCGTCCGTCTGCGACAGAACGGCTCAGGCAGCGAACCACGATACAACGCCCCTCGGGTCGCGTGTGAGATGGGCTACCGCACAATCAGCTTCCCCCACTGCATGAAGAAGTGAATGGTGCAGAATATCGAGCAGTAGATCTGGAACGAACCTGATTCCGATGCGTAGAAGGAGACGTGGATGACCTGGCCTGGTGGCACGACCTCTATGTTGCTGTCAGAATAGTGCTGCACCTGGAAGCCGTGAGCCTGGGTGTCCGTGTTGCAGACAACTATGTTGACCTCAGAACCGTTGTCGACCGTGATCACCGGCCAGAACACCTTGGGCACGCCGTGGGGAATGCTGTCGTTGAAGCCCTCGGCGCTTGCTATGATGAGAAAGCCGTTCGCAGGTTTCACGCACCCCGGAGGCAACTGCGCCGCCTGGCTCGTGGCGCTCGACGTACTTGCGCCCAGACCGGCCACAAAGAGGGAGAGAGCTATGCCGGCCACCGAAAGCGAAGCCACGAGTATTATCAGCACCGGACGCCTGATGCCCTTCAACCGGCTCGCCTAATGGAAAAGCGCGGCAAAATATATGCTCCCTAAGCCCAGGAGCAGGAATAGTGCGGCCCTGAAAGATTCGGATTCGGAAAGATGAGAATTGAAGAGGGGCTTGCTGAGTCTGACAACCGCGTAGAACGATGTGCCGGTCGCGAAGGCGAACGCGTAGGTCGTGTCAAAGGGGACGGAGTATGCGAAGGCTTCGCCTATGACCGCCGGGACGGTGAAGACGGCTGCCAGCGTGAAGACGTCCCTCAGTACCCTGCGCATGTCGGTGAGTCTCCCCTTGGAATAGATGCAATAGGAGACGCCGACCATCATCGGCTCGAGAGCCTTATGAATCACGTACCCGACTCCGGGTGAAAGCCCTCCGAATGCATCGAGTACTGAAGTGCTCTGCGTCAGGGCAGCCGTCGCGCCGGTATCAGCGCCCTCGCCAAGACCGTGAATCCCGATGGCGAACGCCATGAGAATCGGGATGGCCAAGCTGTAAGCCGGAGCTTCTGTCTCAGGCGAGAAAGCGTGCGTGTCCAAGGCGAAGACCAAGAGGAGACCCACCGCGAACAGGGCGAAGAGCGCGACGTGTTCAATCCCCCCGGAGAAGCTCGCGTTGACGTCGAGATAGGCGGAATCCCCCACGGTATCAGAGAAATACCAAAGGAAGATTCCGACGGCCAGAGCGGCGAGATATTCGCGCCTGATTCGCCGTCCGGCCGTGGTAACGAGCCCGAGCCCTAGCAGGACCGGGATGAGCGTGGCGCCTAAAAACGAGACGAAGGCGACCAGATAGGGTATCAATTCTTCCTCCTGCGCGTTTTCATTCGAGGAATGAGCTTCAACCCTGATGCGGACCTTGTCAGGTGCGCCTCCGGTCTCGGGAGCGACTCTTCCTCGAATGGTCGATGCGGGGTCATCTCTGTCATCCTGTGACGTACAGGGTAACGAACTTCGACTGATATACCAGGCCGTCGGTGACCGTGAAGACGAGGGTGTACTCGCCAGGTGGAAGGCTCGCGCCCACCGCTATTGTCACGGATACGTCTTTGCTGCCGTTGAGCGACGCGAACCCGCTTACACTGGGGTTCATAGTGATTTCGTTCGGGCTCGAAAAGATGGATTCAGAATCAGAAAACTGGAATGTGAGCGGATTTGCGGATGAGCCGCTGACCATCATCGTGAGTTGGGTCGTCCCGCCCTGCGGAACCCGGATTGTTGCGTTGGGGGCCACCGACACCGAGAAGCCAGGTACATACGACGCGTTCACGAACCCAACCAGGTTCCCTGTGACAGAAACGAACCAGGCCCCGCCCCCTCCGAGTGCGAATGTCTGGGTGTTGAGGATGTCGAAGGGGCTGGTTACCGGGGGATCCGATTCACTGTATTCCGTCATGGTACCCTGGGCCACGTTGATCACCCCCATCCTGTTGCCGTAGTGCTCGTTGAACCACACGAGGGATCCGTTGACGGCTATGAAGTACGGCAGTGTGGTGGAGGTGTAGTTCACCGTCGATGTCGGATATGTAAGCCACGCACCGTCGCGCATGTCGTAGGCGACCACCTGGGAAGTCCCGTGCTGGGCGACCCAGACATCACCGTCCCCATATGAAATGCCGAAAGGGTAGTAGAGCAAGCGAAGCGCGCTGGCGTTGGTGAAGTCGAAGCGGTCGGCCGGGAAGGTGTAGACCGCGTTGGTGACGAAGTAACCGGTGTCGTTGACGAAGATGATGTCAGCCGGAACCCCTCCCGCCGCTGGCGGCAATGGATACTGGACCACGGTGCCGTTGGAAAGGACCCTGCCAACGCTGTCTGCGAGGACCTCGGGCACCCAGAGCGATCCGTCAGGTCCTACCGTGAGGGTGTACGGGCTCGAGTCGTTGACGGGCATCACAATGGTCTCGGTCGAGCCCGTGGTCGGGTTCGTGCCGACAAGCTGGTTTCCCGCGTCGTCCGAAGCCCACACCATCCCCCTCCAGAAGGCTACCCCCCATATGGCCGTCTTGAACGAGCACGTGTACTGGCCGACGCCGTAGGCCGGGTTGGGAGGCCACGGGTACTCCACGAGGGTCCCGTTGGGGAAGAGGTGCGCCACGCCTGTAAGGTTCTGCTCGCCGAACCACACCGAGCTGTCGGGCGCGACTGCGACCGCGTTGGGCGCCCTGCCGGGCTGGGGAAGCGCGAATTCGGTGACGGCGCCGAAACGTGTCTCCTTCAGTTGGGACCTGTGCGGCCCCGGGCTCTTGAAAATGGAGGAACAGCCGCCGCTGCTGGCCTGGCCCCCCGAGCCGGTCGTGCCGCTCGTCGTGCCCCCCCCGGCGGTCAGCTGGGACGGAGGGGGTGCGCCCGCAAGCGCCGAAGAGTAGAGGTACAGGGATCCAGAGACCAACAGCGCCACAACTGCGATGGTTAGGAACTTGCGATACGCCCTCTTACCAGGTCCCCCTTTCACCATGGCCACAGCGATGCCGACCGACACGGCGCCCGACGCCAGAAAGGCCACAGAGACAGCCGTGACGGGCCCCCCCGCATTCGGGGTCACCGTGAGGCTCACCGTGACTGCCTGAACGACCGATTGACCTGCGAAAGAGATTGTGGCCGAGTAGGTCCCGGGGGGCAGGGCATTCTTAATTTGGAGAAGGAGCGGGACGCTGAACTGGGTCTGGGTTAACTGTTCGGCCCGCCCCAGGGAGTATGATATGTCCTGGAATGGGATTCCGTTGACCCAAATAGTAAGATTCCCTGGCAGCGCATGAAGCGGGGGGACGTCCAGGGCCATGTTCAACGTATAGGTCGTCCCTCCCTCGAGGGTGACGTGCCGTGAAGGCAAGGAGATGTTAAAGGGGAGGGGGGCGCTCGGGTCTATCATCCCCAACCTGTTGGCTGTGCCCTCAGTGAACCACACCCTACCTTGCCCGTCTATCGCAAGCTCAGACGGGAATGAGGAGCCCGTGGGGACGATGTACTCCGTCATAGTCCCGTCGGGGCGGAGGACCCCTATCCTGTTGGCGTTCTGTTCGGCGAACCACGCATCGCCGTTCGGGGCGACTACTATCCCAAAAGGCTCGGTGCGCTGCGCGGCTCCGGGCAGGGGGGTGTTCCAGAACGCTTTGACAGCGGATCCGGAGGCTGGCAGGAGTGGGCCAAGCCGGTAGACGACGTCCAGCGCGTGGTCGGCGACCCAGATGGTGCCGTTCGGCCCTTCCGCTATGCCGGTGGGGGAGTCCATCGAGTCCTGGCCGTTGTCGAACGTCAGGTTGCCTGCGACTTCGAGCTTGCCAGTGGCAGGGTCGAAGGACCCTAGCTTCCCTACCGGAGACTCCGGTATGGTGAACCATATCGTGCCGTTGGGACCGCCGACGATGGGCCCTGCCACGCAGGTGCACGGGACGTGGTACTCCGTAATATTACCATTGGACAGGTCGAGTCTGCCGAGTGCATTTCCGTTATATTCCGAGAACCAGACCGAGCCGTTCTGCACGAGGAGGCCGTATGGTTCCTTGTTCCGTATCGTGAAATTGCCGGGACCGAGCACGTAGGGTTTGAAGCTCATGTTCTGAGGCCTGAACTCCACTAACTGGTCGCCCTCCCAACTCGTGAACCAGACGTCGCCTTGCCGGTCCGGCGCGATCGCGTACATCTGGAAGCCGATTGCCGGGAAGGAGGAGTTCGCCGGGATGCTGGGGGACCTGTACTCGCGCCAGGAGTCGTTCTGCGGGTTGAAGCTCCCTATGGCCCCCAGGTTGTTTTCAGTGAACCAGACCAGCCCGTCGCTCGTGGTGGTTATCCCCAGCGGGAGCGCGCGCGGGGTGGGAATCAGGTATTCTTTCACCAGCTCGCTTGCGTTGGACGGGATGGTCGTACCGCCACCTGCCGTGGACGTGGTGCTGGTGGTCAGCGTGAGCGAAGCAGCCTTCACGACCACAGTTCCGTGCATCCACCAGTGGTACGTGCAGTAATAGTCGAAGACGCCGAGGGCGTCGAACGTATGGTTGTAAGACTGCCCCGGGTTCAAGTTCCCGCTGTCGAAGGAGCCGTCCCGGGCGGTAACCGTATGTGGGAGGGTGTCGTCGTTGATCCACGTGACTGTGTTGTTTACGCCGACCACGACGACGACGGTCTCTGGCGAATAGCCGGCAGACGTCGTAATGGTCCCTGCTCCGGGGACGATGGTCACTGTGACGGAGGCTTGCGCGGCTGCCCCGGCGGCCCGCGGGGCGGGGCCCAAGGCCGACAGACCCAGAGGCAGCAGGGCGGCGAAAGTCAGGAGCATGAGGAGCCCAGAGGATTTCAACGCGGATGTCCCACCCCAACGCCGCCTTCTGGACCGCAATGCGGGATTTCAGACCCCTCAAACGGCGCGCGTGATGGAGATGGGCGTGACTCTGGGCGCCATCCAGAAGAGGTTCAGGTACATTACGGCCAGCGGGACGAGCGAAAGCGCCATGCTGTAGGGGGAGCCGTCCGACAGCTGAAGCGTGCCGACCCCCGCCCCCAGCCCCACAAGGGCGGAGAGGAAGACACCACCGCAGCACCCCAGCATAGACAGCCCCGGGATCGCGGAGGTCAGCGAGGCGATCATCCCTTTCCTCCGGCCGTCTGAAGTCCTGCAACACCTCGCGTTGTCATAGAGAGCCAAAGCAACGGCGGAGTTTGCCGCTACCAGAAGGCTTTCTGTGACGAGGAGAAGCACCACCTCGGGATTGATGAATATCGTGAGCTGGGGGCTCAGCTGAATCGCGGTGGCGGGCACGTAGAACCCTAACAAGTCCAATACCCTATATGAAAAAACCGATGGATAGCTCTGCGGTATCAGAACAGTCGGGCTAGGGTCGTAGTAAATTGTGCCGGTCGAAAAAAGCTGGTAGAGGGCGAAAGCCGCTCCCGTAAGTACGGCAGTAAGCCAATACCTCCGGTGGCCAAGCGCCTCGCCGAGCGCGTCCGCTACCTTCACCCTCAACTCCCACCCTCTTCTACGCCTGCCCTATCGGTCCGTAAAGGACGTGGTTCAGTATCACTTGGGTCCCTGGTGTCACTGAGGAGTCGACGGCTATTGATATCACCCTGATGTAGGTGCCCCCTGCTGCTATTGGATAGTTCACCGCGACGCACCAGCACTGCTCCCCGACGCCCGTCTGGACGCTGAAGCCCTGGAACTGGTCTGGCACATATGTGTGAGGTACGGCTGCGAACTGTTGGTTCACTGTAGCGGTGCTAGTGACCACAAAGGCTACCTCCATCGTCTGGCCGGGCTTTATGAACAGAGTGTTGTCGGGCAGCGGAGACCCCAATAGCTGGCTCTGGCAGTAGGTCACGTTCTTGTTGTAAAGCAGTTGTTGCACGACATCGCTGCCGCAGGTCTGGCCTGGCTTCAGCGAAATGGTCGCCCAGAAGGTCGCGCTAGGCGCGACCGAGTAGACGGTGAAGTTCAGCCCGGTGAGCCTCTCGTATTGTCCTATCACCCATCTCACCGCAATGTCGCCTGCAGGCGGCTTCGGCACGCCCCCGAAGACTGCGGTGCCGGCCGTCAAGTTGTAGATCGTTCCAACCTGAAGGCGCATCGTTCCAAGTTGGCTCTGGAGTGCCTGTATCTCTGAAGAGAGTTGGGATTGGTTTTGTTCGAGGACTGTTAGCTGCGACGACGAGGACGACGACGTGGAGATGGCAAAAGCGGCGTAGGCAGAAACAGCCAAGACCACTACGAGCAGACCCGTAATTACAGCCAAGAATCCCTTTCCGGCTGCGGAAGACATCTTCGCCATGTTAGGGACGAACTGGCCTAGTTACGGATTGTTGCTTAATTACAGATGCTCTCCTGATGTTTTCCTTTAACCTGTTCTATGCGCCATCTCGGTTCTTAAACTAAAGCAAAATGGGAGTCTGGTTTCAGCACTTCATGATAGGACTCTTACCCAACGAAGCAACCTGACTGTAGGGAGTTTTAGCCTATCTCTCAATGTTCTTCATCTGATTGCCTTGGATAAGGCCCTTGGCTCCCATCCACCTGCGTGGCGAATCATGTGGTACCAAGAGAGGAGGTTTGTCGCAGAATTCGGCGATCGGCGCTGAGCAAGATTTCTCTAAGGGTGTGTTCATGCTCGCCTTCCTGATGCTGCACAAGATATCCATCCTCGAGGCGTCGAAGACACTTGTCATGCCGTACAAGACGGTCTTCTATAAGGCGAGGAAGCTCAGGGGGGTTACGCCCGGAGGATAGTACGGAAGCTGAGAGGCACGGTGGAGATGGACGAGCTCCACCCCAGCAGGCCTGAAGGGGGAAAAAGCGCGAGGGACAATCCGAGGAGGCACGGCCTCAAGGTCGGGGCAGAGGCACCTAACAGCGCGACGAGCCTCCGCTGATAGGGATGGTCTCGAGGGAGACCAAGGAGGTCGGGGTTGCCCCATCATCCGGAGTAAGCGGAAGGGAGGTCGTGAACAGAGCGGTGAAGAGCATCGACCCGGATGCCACGATCTACCACGACGATTACCGCTCCTGCGGCATCCTGGACGGCTCCTTCAGGCGCGAGTCGGTCGACCACGGCACCGGGGAATGCGCGGAGGGAGGTGCACACGAACACGACCGAGGGAGAGTTCTCGGACATCAGGCCGTGGCTGGACACCTATCGCCGGACATCGAAGGTGCACGCCTACCTTTACTCAACCCACCACCAACCCCTCAGGAACACGAGAGATGAAGACGGAGCGAGAAGGGCGACCGTGATGCTCATGCCATCGCTGATTGAAGGCTGAAGGCATGCTCACCGTAATAAGAGCGAAGGCGATGCGTTGTCGGACGCAGTTAGGGGTTAGCCGACCGCTGCCTTGCTTTTAGCGCAGGAGCTCGTAGCGAGAGCCTGTTCGTAGAGCCCGAGCCTAGGTCCGCCCAGGGAAGCCTAGGCACGCGGCTGTTCGATTATCCTGATGTCGGGCTCAAGAAACCTGCATGCGCATGAGAGGCACCTGATGCTAACCCCATTTGTGCCGCCGGCGATGGTGACCACGTAATCCCCGGGACCCATAGACCTTCTGCAATCACGGCACATTTTTCTCCTCAGGCGCGACAACCGGTTCCTATCAAGCCGGTAGACGTTCTCGGAGCGGTTGAATGTGATTGCAAGTGTAATCGTCCGGTGGCGAGGCTCCTGAATCAAGATAGAGGACAGAAAGGCCGCTTGTTTCATATCTTGGCGCTTCCCGAATGCAGGGCAAACGTCCTAGGGAATAGGTTTGAATCCGACAATCCCTTAAACATGACGCTAAGGAAGCACAACCTTCCGACTACCCGCTCTTTACAATGACTTCGCCGCCCATCCAAGGATGTAGCGTACAGTAGTACTTGTACACCCCCGGCGTCTGGAAGGTGACGGAGAAGGTTCCTCCTTGGCTGATAATGTTGGACTTGAACCCCGAGGCACCCGACGGGACAGACGTCGAATACACCGTGTGCTGTACACTGTCCTCATTTGTCCAGACGACTGTGTTGTTCACCCCTATCACCACCACAATCACGTCGGGCGAGAAGAAGAGGTTCGAGACGATGTGAGAGCTGTTCCAATTCGAAGGAGGCGTGCTCGCTCCCGAGGGCATGGACACTCCTACGCTCGAGACGGAATGGGACGAAGAGGTCACGGTCGACGGGCCTGATGGGGGCGAGCCACCCTTTGTCAAAACAACATAGGCAGCGATGCCGGCCACAGCCACCACGACGACGACCACAACGGCTATCGCGGCAGTTGACACCGCCTTTCTCCTCTTGTTCCACGCGGGCTCCAACAATCCCGTGCGCACCAGTGCGCTAGATAAGCTCCCCGCTTTATTCAGTGAAATCCAAATTGTGCAATACGTGCGGCGGATTAAGGACAGACCGGGCGCTGGCTTCAAGAAAGTCGTGAACCTTCAGTTTCTTAAGTGGCGCTCGCAACACCTTTCAGTAAATTAGCTACAAGTCATAAATACATCGTCTCATCCAATGAATCGAGATGCAGCTGAACCTGTTCAACTTGGGTCGTCAGAAGACGGACCTGGTGGAGTCCATCAAGGACCCAGTCTGTGGAACGGAAGTAGACCCCGAAAAGGCAATTCGTACGGAACTAGGTGGGAAAATATTCTACTTCTGCAGAGCGGGTTGCAAGGCCACCTTCAAGAAAGCGCACATCAAGAATGGGCATGGTACCCCAATCAAAGTTCGTAAAGCATCAAGAAAACAATCAGGGTGCTGCGGCTGAGTTGTGGGACCATTGCAACTTCGACGGAGAATCGTCAGATGCCGGAGCTGACGTTGGTTGAAAGGAATCTGCGCAACCGCGATCCTAGAATTCTTCCACGCATAGGCCGCTGAACTCGTTAAGTGAGAATGTAGGCGAGTCTATCCGCCCGATGTACGCCCAGCGAAGAGTGTCCTCGCAGGATTGAAAGGAGATTGCGCCAAGCGCATTTCTTTGTCGGTCTAAGTCGCGGGAGACAGCGCCTGGGCTGGTCGAAGCGTCTCGGTTTTCAACGAAGCATTTTCGTCAGTAGAACAGGAGGAGATCCTGCGCGTCGAGAGCATTATGCTCGCTAGTAGGATCGCAAGGTCGGCCACTGCCAGCAAATCTGAGAACGGGCCCGGGACCAGGATAGAATACTGCAGAGAAGTAGTAGCCGTCACTCCCGCGAGCACTGAGATGAGCGGGAGCACGAGGGGTGCGCAACAGCAGCACGAGTTCGTGAAAAGGGACACGACCAAAGCACCTGCGAACGATGCCGTGGTTCCTTTGGAGCGCCTCCCTTCAGTGCGCAGGCTGATGCTCTGCGTCAGCAGAGCGAATGCGAAAGACGCCAGGAGGCCGAGTGAGACGAGGAGCAGAACGCTCCCCACCGAAAAGTAGCCGAAGAGGTCGATTCTAGGTGACCAGAATTCGATATCGGGCCATATGGCCATCTGACTGTACACCTGAGACGCGACGAAGTATCCATGCGGTGGGGCAGGCAGGCCGGCGTCAGGTGTCGACACCATGTTCGTGGCGAACAAGTAGAAGACTGCAAATCCTCCTCCAGCCAACCATGATGCCCTCTTCACCCTCCTCCTGGCCCACGCCAGCCTGATCAGGGGCCAGGAGTATGCGTAGATTACAAGGAAGACGGCGAGGACGAAGAAGGGGAACGCGAAATACCCTAGGTCGAATCCAAGCAGGTCAAGGACGGGGGCTCGGAAGAACCCCCCAAGCATGACGTACTCAGCAATCAGGGAGGCGCTGATGAATGCGGAGATTGCGACCCGCTTCGATCCCAGCGAGACCCTCGCGACGTGCCGTGCTTTCGTAGACCGTTCACCTCGGCACGCAGCAGCTCCCGAGCTTTCTGGCATTGTATACCAGCGAGGAGAAGAGCAGGACGGCGAAAAGGGAATTCGTCACGGCGACGTAACTGTACACGAACGTCCCAAGAGCGGCCGTCGGGATGAAAGATGCCAAGAGTATGGTTCCGAAGGGGACGGCGCAGCAGCCGCCGCTGAACAAGGCAGGCACCACCGCGGCAAGGCTGCTCAGACCAAGGTTGCGCGTAGATACTCTAGTGCTGACGCTGTAGCCGACCAGCATCATGTTCAGGCCGAAAAGGACAGAGAGAACGGCGGAGAAGAAGGCAGGACCGATAAGCAGGTTTACCTGGAGGTGGTTCGTCGGGTACCAGATCATTCCGGAGTCGTAGAAGCCCATGAAGCTCTGAGTGTACATTATGAAGTACGGGTTGGGGACCTGCACCGACTTCAGGAGAGGCGCGAGGTCGAAACTATAGTAAAAAAACATCCCCACGGAGAGGGAGTATGAGGCCCAGTAGCCGAGAATCGAAGCTAAGAGGACTAGCCTGTATTTCCACGACCCAGCAATCAGCCTGAGGAGAGAAAGCAATGGGACCCTCTTTTCCGCGGACACGTCCGTTACTTCCACCTCCCTTTCAGCTCACTTGTCCTGCGGTTCGCCTTTCGGGACTGATACGCGTTTTGGAGCTTCGCACAAAGGAGAGAATTGGTCGAGGTATCCGGTAGACGCGTGCTTCTAGTGATTGCTCCGTAACTTTAAGCCACGATATCAAGGCGCCGCCTCCGCAGACCGCGGGACAGCCGAGATCAACTCAGGAGGGACGAAGTCTTCCTCGAATGCCATGGAACTCCGCGCCACGAGGCGAAATATATTATATCCAATTAATCCGTTGATTGCATTTCAGGACAAGCCGTTCCTAAAGCACGGTAAATGTCATCCAAACTTAAACGACTTGACCTAACTTGCGACATTTCCTTTCCTAGGTGAGCGGGTTCGCGGCCAGCTCTCAGCCCTAGGTGCTCTCGTATTCGATTACTATCGTATGGCCGGTCCCGTAGGGGTAAGGCTGCCCGTTATAGTAAGGGTCCCCGCCCGCGGTAGGGTAGCAAGGCGGCCCCGTGGAAGCGGCGCTACAGTAATCGAGTTGATTCAGAATCAGAGAGCCGAAGGCGGTCGAGGGTTTGCCGTCGACCAGGAGTGCGATCTTGTGCGTGCTGTCCGCCTTGAACCCGAGAATGTTGGTGGGGTTGATGACGATCGGGTGCTGGACGCCGTTGATTGTGACGTAACCATAGGTCGCCTGCCAGACATTAAAGAAATCGCCAAGGGTGTATGGGATGTTCGTGGGTGACTCCATGTGTATAATCCCCGACGTGTCGTGGACATGCAAGGGTTCGAAACAGTTCTGTATCCCTATCCCCGCCGGTATCGTTACGTTCTGCCCGTTGATCACGATTCGGAGCCATGGATGGATGTGTATAGTGGTCCCTTCGCTCCCCAGGCAGGTGAATGGGAACGCCGGTTTCGCTGCTGATGAATAGGACTGAGAGGCCAATTCCGAAAGGTAGTTCGGGAGCCCTGAATTCGCCATGGTGATGACGCCATACTGGTCTATCACATAGAACACGTCAAGGTAAGCCGCCGGGTCATAGATATGCGTCGCCCCCCAATCCGATGCTCCGTAGAACCAGCCGGGCTTCCCCAAGCCTCCGCCGTACTGCTGAGCGAATTGCGAGATGGAGGGACCAGATTGATTCAAATCGTCATACAACTCAACGGTCATTATCTGCAAACCCTTGGAGTTCAGGCTTTGATAGTACTGCGAGTCCAGCATTGATGCTCCTTGTATGCACGAAGAGCACCACGTCGCGACGAACCAGAGCAGAACGGGACGCGGTTGAAAGTTGCTCAGGTATGTCGTCGTCCCGTTCGCGAGTGTGAGCTTGAAGTCTGGGGCGTAGTCCCCTACCTTTGTGCCATAGAGGCCGGTCCCCGAGGTACCCTGGGAGGTGGCTGTGGTGGCGTAGTACGCGCCGAGTATGATGCCAATTATCAATATCGGGAGAGCGATAGTGAGCAGTTTCTTCTTCTTTCCCCGGCGACGAAGGCTCTTTCCACTCTTTTTGCGACCTTTGGAGGTCTGATCAGGCCTCTCCGCTCTTGGCTTGTCGGCTAGGGGAACGCTCGGAGAACCCGTCTGAGGCGGAGAAGGTGGACGGCTATCGGTAGGATGCTTGTCTCGGTAGTGCTGTTCCAGCGCAGAATCCCATTGAAAGCCCCTCCCGCACGCGCTGCACCACTTGACATCGTTCGGATGAGCTTCACGATAATGCCGCTGGAGGACTTCGTCGGAGTTGCACTCCTCCCCGCACAGCTTGCAGCGCGATGTCACGCGGCCTTCACCAGCTTGCAGCACGAAATATTCTTGCTGAGGTAGTGTACCGATACCAGAAGAGCGAGGGCGGAAAGAAGGTAGAAGTACGGGTAGTTGAATTCGAAGAACGCCTGTATCCCCGGAGAGTACTCGAAGAGGACCGGGGTAGAGGCGCCAAAGAGAGCCAGCAGCGTGGGTATCAAAGGCGTGCAGCAGAGGCCGTTTACCAGGCTGGCAAGGATAGATCCGATTGTCAGGCCCTTGGCTCCGGCCGCACGAATCTTGAAGGAGTACACATTTAGGACTATCACCAGGCTGAACAGGATCCCGAACACGAAAGCGAAGGCGACCTGCAGCGGCGCGATGAAAGCTATGGCGTAAAGGGTGAATGTTCCATCTGGCAAGGAGGGCAGCAGAAACAGGTAGAAGACGGAGACCAACGCCGAGAGGATGAGGAACGTCGTTGCATACTTTCTCTGACTGAACACTATGCTCATGGTGTTACGCTCGTAACCGAGATAAAGTCTTGAGGGCCTTGTGTTCAATCAGCAGCCTCCCCCCGTCTCGAATCTCCTAACACCATTACTCCTTGGCCTGGCAATTAAGGTCCCTGGATCCTTGCGCCGGTTCCTACTGCACAACCAGGACACCACTACCCTGCGTACGGTTCAAGAGCGATGGAACGGTTCGTTGGCATCATGCACCTCTGCCCGGTTTTGTGCGCCGGCTCTTGTTCCTTTGGCGTATCGCAACTCCGATTGCCACCAACGCTGCCACTGCGATGCCTGCCAAGAGCAACGCAACGCTGCCGGTGACGGCCGACAAGAATGCGAGACTACCCGCTGAAAGGACCAATATTGGCAGGCCGCAGCAGACGAGCAGTACTAGACCCAGAAAGATGGGCGATCTACGGGATTGAGAACGCTCCTCCCCGCTCTCCCTCCCAGTTCTCGACTCGGACGCTCTGTACATGTTGAACACTTACCTTTCGTCTCTACTCCACACAGCAGCTCATCTTGTCGATGCTTCTGGTGAAGGACTGCGCCGCAAGCTTCACCCCCTCGGCCAGGGTGGGGAAGATGTGGGTCGTGTCGATTATGTCATCGTACCTGAGCCCGTGCTTGATCGCCATCGCGCCCTCCAGTGCGTATTCTGTGGCCATCGGAGAAAGGACGTGCAACCCCACGACCCTCCCCGTGTTCGGATCGATGATGAGCTTGACCAGACCCTCTGTCTCACCCAGCATCTCAGCCTTCGCCACCTTGTCCAGCCCTACCGTCCTGCATGAGCAGGCACCCGTCTTCTTCACGTACTCTTCCTCGGTGTACCCCACCGCGGCGATCTGCGGGTTTGTGAAGACGGCCCAGGGAGTAGACAGGTAATCGACCCTCGCCTTCCCTCCCATGACGTTTGTCGCAGCGATAACCCCCTCTCTCGCGGCGAGCGTCTCCAGCATCAGCTTCTTCGAAACGCAATCGCCGGCGGCGTATATCGCCCTGTTCGTCGTCTTCATTGTGCTGTCCACCTTTACGAATCCCCTCTGGTCGGTCTCCACGCCAGCCTTCTCGAGCGAAAGCTCCCCTGTGTTAGGTGCCCTCCCTGTCGCCACTAGTATCTCGTCGGCCTCGACCCTGGGCTTCCCCTGGGCTGTAACCACCTCGATCACCTTGGCGCCGTTCACCCTTTCGACCCTGTTTATCCTGGCCTTGATCTGGAACTTCATCCCCTCTTCGGTCAGTTTCTTTTGGAGTATCTCTGATATCTCGGACTCTGCTGTTGCCATTATTCTTGGCAGCGCCTCCACAACCGTCACTTCCGAGCCGAAATGGAGGAACGCCTGGCCCAGCTCGAGGCCTATGGCTCCTCCCCCGATAACCGCGAGGCGCTTCGGCCTTTCGTTAAGGTCCCACACCGTGTCGCTCGTGATGTAGCCTACTTCCTTCAGGCCCTCGATTGGCGGAGCTGTCGGCCTTGAGCCTGTCGCTATCACCACGTTCTTCGCCCTGAGTGTCTTCGCCTTCCCGTCCAGGACCTCGACCTCGGTCGGCGACCTGAAGCGTCCCTTGCCTTCGAACATGTCTATGTTGGGGTAGGACGCGAGAACCTTCTCGTACTTGGCTTCCCTGAAATCACTTACCAGTCGTCTTAGGCCGCGCATGACGCTCCGAAAGTTAAGGGCTGGGTGAGACACGCCGATCCCAGGAAAGACAGGGTGCTGAGGGTAGAAGTGCCTGTGAGACGACTCGAGGAGGTACTTTGACGGCACACACCCGACGTTTACGCATGTCCCTCCTATGTGGCCGACTCCGACCATCGCTATCCCTGCCTTGCCTTCGGTCAGCTCGGTCGCCTTGATTGCCGAAGAAAACGCGCCTGCCCCCCTGCCTATTATGACGATGTCGTATTGTCGGGTCATCAGTCAACATCTCCTGGATGGAAGGCTAATGGTGCAGGTGACCCGTTGTCCTCTTTTCGTATGAATCAGCGCAGTGAGAACAACAAAAAGAGTGCTGCGCCCCGTGGATGTCTCGACTGTACGCGTTCTTACCTAACTTGACCCCGCATTCTTCACACTTTTCTGGCATGATGACTCGTCGAGAATCTAGTGTCTTCAGCGGGTATTAATTCGATGCCCTTTACTTCCCGCACCAAACTGATGCGCTGCTTTCAGTCGATTAAAATAATATTGGGCTCCCCTTAATTAACGGAAGACTTCCGTGGGGAACGATGCTCTCCTCCAGTTCCAGCACGCTGTGTTAAGTCCTAACGATGCAGGATTATGTTATGCGCTGTCCAGGTAGCAAACACAAACCCTTTCTCCTCGACTAGTCGAGGGGGTCGTCTGATGATAAAGTTCGAAGAGGGCGTAATCGAGAGGACGAGACGGACGATGGCCTATGTCAAGGAACACGAGCCGGAGCTAACCCCGAGAACGATAACAGTGAAGCTGGAAAAGAACGACAACTTCCTGTCCACGGCGTCGCGCGAAGGCAGCGACCTGGTCTGGTATTCAGACGAATCCAAGGAAAGAGGGGGAGAAGAGAAGGGCGCGAGCCCGCTGTCCTATCTCCTCTCGAGCATGGGGTTCTGCCAGTTCGTGCACTACGCTGAACACTCAATCGTTGACGGCCTGAAGCTCGACTCGCTGCAGATGAAGGTCTCCGGGAAAATATCGATGCAGCCGCCGAGGCGGTTCACCGAGATCACCTACGAGGTCAGCATAGCCAGCCCTGAGAGCGCCGAAGCCATAAAGAGTCTTGCCAGGAAAGCGGCTGACGATTGCTACGTTACGAACACTCTGAAGCGGGCATGCACGGTGACTGGCATAATAATGCACAATGGAGCGAAAATAGACCAGCATTGACGTTCAAGCCGGGTAGCTCTTCCGGGTTAGTCAGGCAGCGAAAAAGAACGATGAAACATGGCATGGATTAGGGTTGTAGACGAAGAGGACGCGGACGGAGAGCTGAAGATTGCATACGGCAGAGTGAAGACGACCCGAGGGACCGTAGCCAACATATTCAGAGTCCAGAGCTTGGACCCGAGGTCGTTGCAGGCGCACCTTGATCTCTATCTGAGCCTAATGTTTGGCGGTGGGAAGTTGAGTAGACAGCAAAGAGAGCTGATTGCGGTTGTCGTCTCTGCAGAGAACGATTGTCACTATTGTGTAGAGCACCACTCGAAAGCCCTTGGTAGATATGTCAAAGACGAAGAGTTCATCGCCAAGCTGGTGGCGAACCCCAGGGAGGCACCCCTCGAGCCCAAGGAAAGGGCGATGGTCGACTACGCCCTCGCTTTGACTAGTGATTCGCATTCGCTGACTAGGGAAGCCGTAGAGGGGCTTCGGCGAGTAGGAATGTCAGACGAAGAGATCCTTCAGCTCAACCTTGTTGCCAGCTACTTCAACTTCGTGAATCGAATCGCGAACGGTCTCGGCGTCTCCCTGGAAGAAGAACAGAGTTCTTACAGGTACTGACGGCAGCCCAAGCCACCACTTGAAGTGTTAAAGCGACCTGTTTTATTTCAGCCGCGAGTTCTCATCGCAGGAGAAAATGAGCGGAGTTGCAAACCTGAAGCTATCCTTCACAAAGTTCGCGGTCACGTGCGTCGACAGGGGTTCGTTTGGCCTGCACTTCGTCAGGTGCTTCATCCTTGGAAGCACGAGGAAGTCGTGACCGACCATCTTCTGGTTTCGAAAGACCAGGTCAGGGTTCTGGACAAGCGGGAGTAGGCCTTCCTCGCACCTATTGCGCCATCACGAAGCCGCCTTGAGTCGAACCCAGCCAGGCAGACGAAAGAGAAGAATGACGGCGAAACCTGCCTACCTCCTCGACAGGGTGGGAGCCGGGGACAGCCCTCCATCCCAGGTCAACGCGGTGGTCGAAATCCCCAAAAGCGGCAGCGTCAAATACGAAGTCGACCCGCAGACGGGATTGGTCTTCGTTGACCGCTTCCTCTACACAGCCATTCACTACCCTTTCAACTACGGGTTCATACCCGGCACCAAAGGCGAGGACGGCGACTACCTGGACGCTCTGGTGCTCACAGAGGAGCCGGTCTATCCCATGTCTGTAATCCGATCGAGGATCATCGGCGCGCTACTTATGGAGGACGAGGGAGGCCCTGATTCAAAGATCGTTGCAGTTCCAGACAAGAACATCGACCCAGCGCACTCGTCTTTGAGCGACGTCCGCCAGCTTCCGGACTTCACCCTGAAGCAGATGGAGTATTTCTCCGCACATTACAAAGAGGAAGAGCCTGGCAAGTTCGTCAGAGTTCACCGCTGGCAGGGCAGGCCGGCCGCCGAAGGCCTAATCCGCAAGGCTGTCGTCGCTTTCAAAGAGGGATAGCGAATCGTGGCATTGTCGGCGACCGAGCAACCATCGTCCGAGTTGGACTCGACGAAAAGCCTCTGCCCAGTCTGTCTGAGCCTCGTCGAAGCCCACCTGGGCGTCCGCGGGGGACGGGTCGTAATGGAGAAGACCTGTCCTGACCACGGGACGTTCGAGGTACTGATCAGCTCCGACGCTGACTACTACCGGTGGGCGCTCAAGTTCAACAGGCCGGGGACCGCGCCCAGAGCCCTAGCCACAGCGTCGGATGCGGGGTGCCCCTACGACTGCGGCCTCTGTCCGGAGCATCAGCAGCACACCTGCCTCGGGATAATAGAAGTGACAGAGAACTGCAACATGCGCTGCCCCACGTGCTTTGCCGATTCCAGTGTCGGCAGGTCACTCGAGCTGGGTCAGGTCGAGTCTATGCTCGACGCCTTCGTGAGGTACGAGGGGAACCCCGAGGTGGTGCAGTTCAGCGGCGGTGAGCCCTCAATCCACCCGCAGATAATTGAGATGATCAGCGCGGCACGGGCCCGGAACATCAAGATAGTGATGCTCAATTCGAACGGAGTCCGGATGGCCCACGACGAGAGGTTCGTCAGGGCACTGGCGGAGGCGAACGTCACGGTCTACCTCCAGTTCGACGGTTTCAAGAGGAGCACCCATGAGACACTCCGTGGGGAGGACTTGCGGGAGACCAAGAAAGCCGCCCTCGAGAGCCTCTCCAAGTACGGAGTCAACACGGTCCTTGCTTGCACCGTCCAGAGAGGTGTCAACGAAGACGAGTACGGCGCCGCCGTCGACTACGCGTTCAAGCAGCCGTACATCAAGGGGGTCGTGTTCCAGCCCACCTTCTTCTCAGGGCGCCATCCCGACTCTGACCCGCTCGACCGTGTGACGCTGCCTGACGTCATCAAGGGGGCAGCATCTCAATCGGGATACGGGTTGTTGCAGTCCGACTTCTTTCCGATCCCGTGCTGCTCCCCGAACTGCAGCACAGCCACCTACGTGTACCTGGAGGACGGCAGGGCCACCCCCCTAACCCGGGTAGTGGACCACGAGGACTACATGGACTACTTCTCCAACCGGGCTCTCCCGGACACCGAATACTTCACCAAGAGGACGAGCCTGGAGAACCTCTACTCGGCGTCGGCCGTCCCAGGATCGGAGAAGGTCCTGGCGAACTACTGCACCGCCTGTGACATGCCCCCGAATTTGGGAGAGCTCGCCGACAGGGTGAAGATGATCCTTGTGCAGCCCTTTATGGACGCCTGGAACTTCGACGTCCGGCGGGTCATGAAGTGCTGCGTCGGCGAGATCACGCCTGACTGCAGAGTAGTACCGTTCTGCGCGTTCAACAACCTCTACAGGGGAAGAAGAGCTTGACCGTGTCAGATTGCTGTGAGGGGACGCCAACCCGGCTGGATTTGGCGACGAGGTTCCTCGGAGAGGCATGGCATCCGGGAGGCTCGGTCCTTTCTTCGGCGCTCGCCTTCAAAATGCAAGCATCCCGTGGCGACTTGTTCCTTGACGTCGGCTGCGGGCTGGGCTCCACCCCTCGCATGCTCTCTGCGCAGTTCGGCTGCGACGTGGTGGGCATGGACCTCTCCTCGACTAACGCCGTGGCGGCGCTCCGCAGAAGCGAGGAGCACGGCGGACTGGCCTTCGTAGCCGGGGACGGGCAGCACGTTCCGATGGCGGAGCAGAAGTTCGACGGGGTGATGCTCGAGTGCGTGCTTTCGACGTTTCGCGACAAGGCGGGGGCGACGGGTGAGATCGCTCGCATACTCAAGCCCGGTGGGCGCGTGGGGATTTCCGATGTCGTGGTGGAAGGCGACATCCCGGACGAACTGAAGTCCCCGCTACTGGAGGCTCTCTGCGTGGCGCGGGCGCTCCCGGCCGAAGGGTACCGCGCCCTGCTCGAGCAAAGTGGCTTCGACGTGACCGGCGTGGAGAGAAGGAAGCAGGAGACGCTGGATCTTCTTGACCGAATCAAGCGCGCGCTCTTCGTAGCGAAGCTGCTCGTAGGCGTCGGCAAGCTGCGGCTCGACGCCCAGGACCTGGACTACGCCAGTCGCCTGCTTTTCTTGGCCCGAAAGTCCGTGGAAGAGGATAAGCTCGGCTACGTAATCCTCACCGCAGCGAAGGGCCGTTGATGGGGGTGGTCCGCTTGTCTCGCAGGAAAGACGAAAACCGGGTCGAGGTCACGGTCTACAGGATAACAGGTAGACAGCTCTTCTTCGATGTCGGCAGGTCCGTTTGTGAAGAGTGTGATCTTGCGGTGGCGGCTGTCTCCAGGGCGGTCAACGAGCTCGAGGGGACCGCCATCCTGTTCAAAGTGGAGCCGTGGCTAGACAGGCTGCCGTTCGCCCTTGCGAAAGGGGCCTATCACCCTCCCATCACCCTGGTGGACGGAAGGATCGTCGGCCAGGGGGTCGTTCCGGATGTCGACCAGGTCAAGCGCGCGATAGCAGCGGCGGCGGAGCGGAAAGGAATCCGAACGAAACCGCCGGGCCCCGAGCAGGTCGATGCCGAAGCCCCATATGCCAGGCAAGGGGCCGTGTGGCGGGAGAATCCGCATCATTGACCGCCGAAGGCGCCGCCGCGACAAGGAGGTTCCACTGGGTGGAAGGCAGGTACAGCAGGACCGACTCCACTGTCTTCACCCGGAGGTTCTACCTCCCTGCCGAACAAAGGTGTCCGGTGACCGCTGAGGACGACGCGGGGGTCGCGGGGAGTCTTATCGAAGGCTCGTGCATAGAAGTGAACAGGGAATGTTTCATAGCAACGGCTGCACTCGGGTCAGAGCTCGACCCTCGCGTCAGGCTCCTGAGAAGCTTCAGGGACGATGTCCTGCTTCAGTCTGACCTGAGGGCTCCGTTTTCAAGGGTGCTCGCATCCTACTACCGCTTTAGCCCGCCAATCGCAGCCGCCATGAAGAGGCACCGGGCGGCAAAATTCCTTCTCAAATGGACCCTGGTCTATCCCGCGATCCTATTCGCAAGGGGGTTCGTGGCCGCGCTCCGCTCCGCTCACAGGGAGTGACTTGGAAATCTCCAGAGGAGCTGAGAAGAGAGCAGAGAAGCGTTCCCGCATCGAAGGCCTCAGAGGGCAATGTTCAGTTCTTTGTGATTGACTGCAACACCACACAGTCTTTGTGATCTGACCGTTCGACCGCCCACTCGATGACGGGGACGATTGCCCGCCTCAGCTTCCTTCCGTCGTCGGTGAGAGAGTATTCGGTCCTGGGAGGTATTTCGTTGAAGGACCGCCTGCTCACGATCCCCGACTCGCTGAGCAGCTTGAGGGTGTCGGCAAGAGTCTTGGGGCTTACGCCCCTGAGTTCGTTCATGAGCTCGCCGTACCTCATGGATGGACCGTTTCCTAGGACGCCGACGATGAGAAGGGCCCACTTCTTGCCGACGACGTCGATCACCCCCCGGATTGGGCAGGCATCGATGAGCTTACTTTCTGCGACCATACTTTCTTTCCCACTATAAACTTTGTAGTATTTATACTTCATTTACAATAGTCAACTCCATGCAAGGCCAGAAGCTCCCCGTCGTCAATGGCGACGCAGAGACCAGGTGGGGACACTACGCCATCGTCGTGCTTTCGGTTGCGGCTCTGGCCTTCTTCGGCTACCTTGTGTTCGTGGCCTTTCTTAAGGATGTGATGCCCGCATTCCCCG
This sequence comes from Nitrososphaerota archaeon, assembly GCA_028867035.1. Lineage (GTDB taxonomy): Archaea > Thermoproteota > Nitrososphaeria > Nitrososphaerales > Gagatemarchaeaceae > UBA183. The sequence goes on from JAGWHB010000002.1 coordinate 229,580, forward strand.
CCTACAGCCTCTACTTCCTGTCGGTTGTCGCAGGGGTTGCGACCTTCTTCTCGCCTTGCTCTTTCCCGCTCTTGCCGGGCTACCTTTCTCTTTACTACGAGACAGACGAGAAGTCCGAAGGGCCTCTCCGTCGAGGCTTCGTCGCGGCCATGGGGGTCGTGTCGTTCAATGTCGTCCTAGGTCTGCTGATAGCGACCCTGGGCCAGGGGTTCGCTTCTTCCTTCTCGATATCCAGCGGGAACCCTAGCTCGCTTACCCTTGCCCTTAGGGTCGGGGTGGGTTCCGTCCTTGTCCTGCTGGGCCTGGTTCAGTTCTCCAATACAACGTTTCACAGCAGAGCCCTCGATACTGTCACAGCGCGACTCTTTTCAAGGAATGAACCCAATGTCAGCGGCCTCTACCTCTACGGCTTGGGCTACAGTACAGCAGGCATAGGGTGCGCCGGCCCCATAATGGCGGGGCTGGTCGTCTTCGCGCTGGGCTCCGGAGGGTTTGCAGACGCATTCGCCGCCTTCGTCCTCTACTCCGCTACCATGGCCTCGTTGATGGTTGGAATCTCGCTGATGGTAGCCAAGTCAAAGACCGTGATGCTCGGCAGCCTCAAGCATTCGACTCGCAGAGTAAAGAAAGCGTCGAGCCTCTTGATGATCGGCGTTGGTGCCTTCCTTGTGTACGCCACGCTGAATTTGCAACTGCTTCTGAGCCTTTTCCCCAGGTGACCCGGGGAAAACTCGGCTGCAACGGTTAAAGCGTGAACTCAAATCGAAGAGCACGTCAGGTTTCGGCATGATCGAGTTCCCCAAGGAAGTGAAAGAGTTCGCGGAGAAGGAATACAAGGAATGGGCTGAAGCTGAAGGTCTTGGTGACGACGAGAAGAAGGTGAAGTTCGGCGGTCGGTAAGGGTGACTGCGAAGTACCTCCCGCGGCTGAGGAAGGAGTTGAAATCCGGAGACTTGGTCTGGCTTTCCGACTCGCCGAAGGGCGGAGGCGGGCCCTCCTCAGGGTCAAAGACGCGACAAGGGCGGACCAGCTCCTCTTAGATCTCCCGAGGAAGGCGGTAGTCTCTGGAGGCGGCTCATCCGAGTCCTACAGGGTGAGGTGGAGAAGGTGGGGACGTCCAAGTTCGCAGGGTCGCGCTACGTCTTCACAGTCGAGGAGTCCCGCCTGAGGGGCCTCCTGAGGCGGAAGGTTGGGGCTTAAGTACCTGGACAGGCATTGTCGTGGATTGATGGAATCCCCTCCGACGTGGGAGGGGGTTTCGCACGGATATTGGTCCGGAAACCACCGGGCCCGTGTTGTAATACCTCGGAATAGATTCTGTTTGGCTAAAATATCCCTATTCAGGGGATTCCCTGCTACGACCTCGGTCTGATCATCAAGTGGTTGGCCGGACTTGAACCGTCAGTTTTGGTGAGGCTGGATGCTCAACTGGATGCGACTACACCGAAGTGAAGCAAGACCAGAGCCCCCCACACATCCCCTGCGACGACGGTGTATACAGCCGGTTGACTACTGCCTAGTGAGTAGACCCCAACTGGGGCGCATGGCATGTTCGCGACACACGGCATCATTACCGCCGGCCCGTATATTGCATAGACAGTCGTAGCGAAAGGCCCCACCGTGGCCGTCTGGTTGTCATTCTGATACTTGACAACGAGGCTTGAAGAAGGAGGTGCCACAAACCACGTTGTCGGGCCATTCGGAGTGGCGAGGCAACTGGGTTGCTGCAAGCCCCAAACAGAGAGAGGTCGTGCCGATGAGATGTTCTGAAGTGTGTAGTAGCCTCGGTAGATGGAAGCCCCGAAGGGTGGGTTTCCGTCGTAACACGAATAGAATGACGGAAGGCTGCCAAGTGCCCACCCATCGGAAGCGGAGAGGTTGACACTTCTCGGTGTCAGGTTGACTTCGGAGACCCTCAAAGAAAAGGTGCCGTTGGACACCACTCTAGACGTATTGATGAAAGGGTAACCGCGAGTCCATGTGTATCCTCGGCGGAACATGATGTCGCGTTGTCGCATTCTACATAGCTGCCATATGCGGCGTATGTCGTCGTTACCAGAATGGTAGCGGTTGGGGTGATAATCGAAACCGAAGTCACCGTACGCTCGTTGGTGCTCCCAATGATGAATCCTGCTCCTGCACCTACGAGAATGGCGACCACGGCCACAACAGCAACGACACCCCCCCGCATAGAAACCGCAGGAATGACGGCGACTCACCTCATAAAACTAGTTACCAGAATGCCTTATCGATCCTGCCATTCTGAGCGCGTTCCAGTTTCAGATTCGAACCCACAATAGGTCCGGACCCCCTATCACCTTTCAGGCTGCTTATCTGACCACAGAAAGGAGACCGCCCGACTCAATCGTACGCCTTGGACCGGTGCCTGATTCTTAGGACCGCGACGTCGTTGCCCGAGAGAGCATACGCAATCCTGTACTCACCGATCCTGAGTTTGAGGAGTCCCTCGAAGTCTCCATGGAGTCGCTCGCCTGATTGAGGGTCGTCGCCCAGAATCGTCCGAATCTGGCTCAGAATCCGGACCACATCTCTCGGCGCAATCTTCTTGAGGTCGCGGCTGACGGATGATTTGTAGAGTATCTTACTGGTCAAGCTTGACCAGTTCTTTCCCCGACACCAATCGGTCGTCCTTGTCGTTGAGCCTGTGCAGTGCGATTAGGTAGTCTTCATACTCCTCTAGGTACTCTCTCAGAGCTTTCGTGACGATGTACGTCTTGGGGCGGTCCAATGACTTAGCAAGTTCCTCGAGGCGCTTTGCAACGTCTTCAGGGAGCCTTACCGAAACTGCCTCGCTCATTACATGTCATACATCAAAGACTTGTATTTTTGGCTTGAAGGAAAAGAGATCATGGTTCCGGGCCCCACCGGCCCCGTGATAAAATAGCTTAGAACGGACTCTGTTTAGCTAGAATAGTCTGTTTTGGACGATTCTTTCAGCACGACCTCTGGCTGATTGTTAAACAGGTAGTCGGGCTGAGCAAACTATTTAAGGTAAGAAAGTAAGAATGCCAAGTCAATCGGCATGGAGAAAGCTGATGTCGTGGTCGTAAGCAGCAAGGGCCAGGTCGTCATTCCCCAGAGCATAAGACAAAAGCTTCGAATCGGAGCAAAGAGCAAGCTCTTGGTCTATCCGTTCGAGGATGCGCTAATCATGAAGAAGCTCGAAGTCGAGGGAGTCGAGAAGTCGCTGGAGGCAATCTACAAGCGGGTCGACGCTAGGAAGGCGAAGTTCGGGAAGCTCGGAGAGGCAGAGATAGAAGAGCTCGTGCAAAAACATAGGCACATGAAGGGTTAGCTTCGACGATGAGGGCAGTCCTCGACACGAACGTCCTCATATCGGCGCTCATAAAAGGGGGAAAGCCTCGCAAGTTGATGAACATCCTTCTCGGCCGCAGACACACTCTGATCCTTTCAGAGCACATGGTCGCCGAGTTCACGCTGGTGAGCTCTGACGATAAAATCAAGAGGTATGTGGACGACGATGACATAGGGTCATTTCTGGGTGCGATTCTGTCGAGGGCGACCTTCGTGTTGCCCGAGGGAGATGTTCAAGTCCTGGGTGACGACGATGACTATGTCCTAGCTGCGGCGAACGGCCGGAGACGCTGATTTTCTCGTTACTGGCGACAAGCACCTGCTGGAGCTCGGCAAGTTCGGTCGCACCCAGGTGGTCACAGTCAACAAGGCCCTCTCCTTACTGGGACGTCAGAAAAAGGTCCGCGGCCAAAGGGTCAGATCGAACTAGACACCTCGAGTCGAAGACGTGGTTGGCGCGGGCACGGAAACATAGGCGGAGACCAGGGACCCAGGGCTGAACGAGGATTACTCCTCTTCTCGGTTTGATTCCGGTATTCCAATGAAGACATCATCCCCTCTGACTTCAATGGCGTACTTTCCTACCTTCAAGGTGGGCATCAGTTCCAACGAGCCCGAGGCCACGTCATAGCGCCATCCATGCCAGGGGCAAACAACGGTCCGACCCTCTAGTTCTCCCTCGCCCAACGGGCCCTGCCTGTGGAGGCACCTGTTCTCCAAGGCGAAGAACTTGCCGTCGACCTTGAAGACCGCGACAACCAAGTTCCCAACGGGAACGGCCTTGCCTGATCCCTCGGTCAGCTCATCCGCCCCGATCAATTTTGCCCATGTTGTCAATGAAGACTACACCGTGTGACTCCCGCTCACTTCGATCCTGACATCCTTCCCCTTGGTTGCAGCCTTTCTGTACGAGTCGACAAGCCACTTCTCAAGCGCGTCAATCTGGACCTCGTCGGCCCCAAGCAACTCAAGCAGTTGTTTGGTCAATCGGACCGTTTCTAGCGCCACGCTCTCGATGTGACGGACGTGGGTCCCGCTCGGGGGCTTGGGGTACCTGTCGGCGAGGAACTGGAAGTCCTCCTGAAGGTGTTCGAGCTCGGAGATCACCTTACCCGTCAGATGTTCCACTTCAACCGAAAGGACCCGATTGTAGACGCCAAGCATGAGTTCGAGGTCGGACTGGAAGCTCTTCAGCCTGGCTACATAGGACTCCGCGAGTTCCTTCTCAAGTGGTTGTCCCTTATCGAAGGAGCGGGTGACATCAATCACGAGAGTTATGAGGAACGTGGTCAGAAACCCCACTCCCAGTTTCGTGGCGAGTCTGTCTCTTGCGACCCGCCCAACTGGCTCGAGTTCTTTCTTCGCGTTCCTTTCGACAATCCTGTCCACGACCAGGTATGTTACCGGGAGGGTGACGACGAGACCGATTACCGCGCCGATGAATGCGAGAGTTATGTCGTCAAATGTGACAACCACGCCAGAGACCAGCCCCCACAGCGACTTGGATCTTCGGTTAAGACATTATCGGCACAACGACTGCGGGTGGAATGCCAACTGGCCCTGAAGGTTCCGCTCCTTCAGTTACTCAATCTCAAAAATATGACCCCTATCGGGCCAACGAGGAAGAACATGCCAGTGCCCTTCAGTGATATCAAAAATGAGATTCGGACCTATTATGGGTCCCGGCCATAACGGGCACGCTGAATCCGCGTCTCCCGTCACCTGACATAGCGGTCCACGTACTCTTTCACGAAGCTCTTTTCGTATGCAATCCTCATGCTGGTGACACGTCCACCCCTTCCCCTCTGATTGGCGAGGACTCTGCGTTCGACGACCCCCTTTCTCACTAGCTCCTTCATTGGAGCGGAACCCTCAGCCGAATAGAGCGTTGTCCTTGCGACCCCGATCCCTACCGCAATTTCGACGAGGCTCCTCCACCCCGAGGACTCGGCGGGCCGCTTTTCCTTGAGGTGGTCTTCGACGAACGACTTCAGAAGGTATGTGAATATCTTCTCTGCCCCTTCACTTTGGAATCCGAAGACTTCCTTCCCGGACGACAGCCTCACCTGGTTCGATTCGAAAAGATCGATCTTCCTCCAGCTGGAGTCGAACTTCGCCCCTCTCAGGGTCCTAAGACGGATGTAGTGCTGGAGCCTGCGACCCTCTTCAACCGACTTGACGTCTATGATCGCGTCTACAACCGCCTCTCTCTTGCGATAATATGCATCCGAAGCGACGCCCGTGAGCAGCGCATGCAGGACCAACAACCCCCTCGCCTTAGCCATGGGGACAAACGTGGCCCTCCAGCCTTTGACGACATAGTCCTCGTCGCTGAATTGGAGAAGCACCGCCTCGTTGTCGTCGATGTGCAGCCACTTCTTTTCTTCTTCTTCGAAACCTGCCTCCATCTTCTTCCTGATTGCCTCTGCCCACTTGCCTGCGTCGGGGGTCCTCCCGGAAAGCAGAGGCTCCGCCTTACCCTCGGCGAGGCCCTTCAACGGAGTCGTGGGAGTGTAATTGTCCATGATCCTGAACAATCCCCTTTCCTCATACTTCTCGACCTCGACCCCCATATCCTTCAGCGTCGACCTCACCTCGGAAGGAGAGTGCTCGAAAAGGTGATACTCGGTCTTGATCCCCTTCTTGAGAGCCCCGGCCGTGATGGTGAGAGAAGCTTCGTGCCATAGCGAGTGCGGTTCGAACTCGACCAGGCAAGTCATCCCGTAGTGGAAAGCTCCTGGTGCAAGCTCATCGAGGATCTCCAAATCGAGGCCCTGGACCAAGATGTGACAGCGAAAGGAAGGTCTGCTGAATCCTAAAATGGTTTCGGACTCGACCGCGCTCGCTTCCCTGCGGAGATGCACGATGAGCAACGGACATTGTTCTGACCCGCTCGACCTCCCACCCCAAGAAAATAGGGAGACGGCCCTAGCTAGCTCTCCGCCTGGAGAGCGCCAAGGCCGCAATGCCAAAGAGGACTGAGAAGCCCAATGCGATGTATGCGATGTTGGTGGCGTACGACGTGTTTGAATTGAGGCTACTGATGCCGTTCTCCGAAGCGCCAACCTGTGAATTCAGCGCGTCGACCTGCTGCTGGGTCGCGTAGCTTGGGAGGACGATCACTTCGCCGGTCATCCCGGCCATGTGCATGAAGGGCATGGGCCCCATCATGGGAAGGTCGCTGGAGTGGATCTTGCAGTAGTAAAGGTAGGTTCCGGGTTGAGCGAAGGTATAGTTGAAGTTGCTCGGTGGGAGCATCATGCCCCCGGGGCCGATGGGGAACGGAGGAGGTCTGCCGACAAGTGCCGCCTCGCTAATTCCAGGCGGGACAAGCCTCGGGCTGGAGTCGAAGTATTTCCCCAGGATCACGGTGCCGTTGGATAGCTTGGTTTCTGAAACGACGTCGTGGGGTTCCTGGCCCGCGAGGCTCTGGAAGATCACATGGGTCCCCTGGGCAACTGTGACGTTCTGAGGGTTGAACATTGTGACCTCCCCAGCTTCCTGCGTCCACCCCATCGTGACCGTCGCAGTTTCATCTGGGGACGCGGTGGCGCTCGTCACCGTCAGGTAGCCCACCATCCCGAGCATGTCGTGGATCGTGCACTGATACTTGTATGTCCCCGGTGCGAGGGTGCTCGTGTCGAGGACGAAGGAAGTCCCCGGTTTGGTATAGCCCCCAGGGCCAAAGACAGCCGCGGCGAATTGCGGGGAAAGGGTGAACTTGGACGAGGAGTCGAAAAGAGGGCTCCCGGTCGAGGTGGTGTTTACCGAAGTGACTGTGTGGGGTCCTCCGACGTCCTTCCATACCACGGTGTCACCCGCTCGAATGACGATGGTGCTCGGGGCGTACTCGTCGTAGAGGAGGCCGAGATGGGCGTTGGAGCCGCCGACGAGCACGATATGGGTCGTGGAGGATGATTGCTGGGCGAAGAGGGTAGGAGCTGAAGACATGAAGAGCAGAGTTGCGCTTGCGACTAGGGCGTATCTTGCGAGTTTCTTGGTCTGAACCAAATTTTCTCGACTTGCTGTCGTTATGAAAAATAGGTAACGATTTTTCGAGGCGGAATGAGGGTCCGACGGGACGGTGCGGGCAGAAACAGTCTTTGTTGACGAAGAAAAGCTTGGGAAGGGCTCGAAAAATAGCTATCTAATTTTCAGAGCAGAGAGAATCCATGTACCTTTCAGACAAGGAGGTGAATCAATGAAACTTAAGACGACGAGAAAGCTCATGGTCGTCGCAGCTATCGCATTACTCTCAGGGAGCATGGTGGTGTACGCAGCGACTACACTGTTCACCCAGACTTTCCCGAGCGCATCGTTCAATAAAGCGCCCCCCGGGCTCACTTCTTCTTGCACAAGTTTGATCCTTGGAACCCTATACAGCTCGTTCGGAAACCAGGGCAGTCCTTCATCTCTGGTGTACGGCTGTGGGTCCAATACCCAGGCATTCACGACGGCGGGAACTACTAGCTCCACAGACACTGCCACACCGGCGTTCACTGTGCCATCAGGATGGACACTGGAAGTCGTGCCAAGCCTTCCAGGATGCAGCGGTGGAACGCCGTTAACCAGCGGGAGTCCCGTTACCCTGACTGGTGGAACAATGTGGTACTACTGCCTCTCTTCATCCGCCGCGTCTAACTTCACATCGTGGTCCATAACCTGGTCTCAGTAGAGTCCCCGAGCGTCGTTGAAAACCCAATAGCTCACTGACGAGCTGGCGAAAATCCAGCGAAACGCCTATTTTATTCTGGCGTCTGAGTTGAACGCGAAGGCGCTCACGGCTCTCGCCATGGCAACCGTTCTCGGCGCCATGTTCGTCCTTGGAACTGCCGCCTTAAGTCCGCGACCGGTCTTCGCCGCCCCGGACGAAATCAATCTCGCGGGGGGTTCTTCACACTCTTCCGCACAGGTCATTAACGGATGTGACAGCCTGACCCTTGATCAAGCCCAGAGCGTTGTCCCGACCTATGTCGGCAGTCCTTCAATGCTCGCCTATGGTTGCGGCGACGGCGGAGCCTCTGCCGCCTTCACCACCTGGCATTCGCACAGTACGAAAATGCTTACCCTCACTCCGGTCTTCACCCTCCCACAGGGGTGGGCCCTCGGGATCGGGGTTGTCGCGCCCTCCGGCGAGTGCTCTTCGGGCGTAGTGGGGTTGAGTAGCGGGACCTCGATCACTCTGTCTCCCGACACCGGCTATGCCTATTGCCTTTCAACAATGAGTGCCTCGAGCTTCTCCTCCTTTTCTGTAGGCTGGACTCGATAGTTTCGTCGGGCATCCCCAGCCGGAATCGAAGCGGATGAAGGACTCGAACCCATGATGGGTCTGGACCCAATTCCGTCCGTAAATCACTCTCCCCCAGTTTCGGCAAGCTCTCGAGGCAAATTGATTCCTACGAAGAAAGGCTTATATCGATAGCCCGCCCGTTGAACGGACAGACGAACGATGGAAACAGTGAAAGTTTCGCGGAAGTATCAGGTGGTCATCCCCGAGAAGCTGCGGGAAGAGGCGCATATCAAACCGGGGGATAAGATGATGGCTATAGCAAAGCATGGAATCTTGCAGTACGTGCCCGTGCGCCCCCTGAGCAAGACAAAAGGGATGGTCCCGGGGCTGGATGTCAAGGAACTCAGAGACGAGACAGATAGCGCTTGATCAGCGTGGACAGCTACGGGTGGATCGAGAGGTTCACAGGCGGCCCGAAGGCCCCGATGTATAACCGGCTAATTGACGCCGAGAAGCCCGAGGATCTGGTGACCTCGGTGGTGGTGCTCTACGAGGTCTACAAGAAGGTGAAAGGAATCAAAGGGGAAGAGAAGGCGCTCGAAGCTGTTGCGGCCCTAAGCCAAACCAAAGTAGTGCTCGTAGATCAGACGCTGTCTTTGGAGGCGGCCGATTACAGTCTCGAGCACGGTCTGCACATGGCGGACGCGCTAGTCTACGCCGCTGCCCGTCAAAATTCGGCGATGCTGTACACCGGTGATGAGGATCTCAAAGAGCTCCCGGGAGTCACCCTCGTCTAGCCATGGTGGGCGGCACCATTGTGGTGTGGGAATTCGAACTCGTCATGGGTCCGGAACACACCGGGCCCGCATGAGAAAGCTCGGAATGAAATCCGTTCGATGGAAAGGGCCGATTCTGGCTGATCAGAACAGCGGTTCGATGACTCTGTATGACTGAATTGGCAGGTCGCCCAATGGAGGGCTAGTCAGATTCCAAGTCTGGCCGCCTCTGGGAGTCGAGCCCCTTCGGGTCCGCATTCTCTGGTATTCTCCGCGAGCTCTTCGCGAGGCACCCGACCCAAGTTCAAGCTTAAGGAGCCTGGGCGTTGGGAATCTGCCCGTTGAGCCCCGATCAGGTTTCAACGACAGCCCAGGCCGTAAGGCGCCTCGCTTTGACGAAGCAGCACCTCGCCGGAAAGATCCCGAAGAAGGCGAGCAAAGAAGACCTCGTGGATTTGGTGCGCGACATCATCTACGTCCAGTGGGACCCGGTCCCCATCGTGGCTCCGTCGCACATCATCGCAATCTGGACCAGGGTGGGGGAGTTCCGCGTCTCTGACCTTGACAGCTTGATGTGGGAGGAAAGGAAGCTCTTCCTACACTGGATACCACACGCCGCGATAGTCGCTCCCGACGATTTTCCGATCTACCGTTCGCTGATGGAGAGGTACCCCGAGTCGCTCATGACAGGCTGGGGGAACCACGTCCCAGGTGCGAAAAAGGTCCTCGGACGAACTGACCTGAAGAGGAGGGTCCTTGGTGAGCTCAGGGACGGGCCGCTGACCCCCACCCAGTTCAAGGACTACCAGGCAAAGAAGAGCCCCGACGGGTGGAGCTCGGGGAGCGACGTGTCGAAGATGCTCTACCACCTTCAGATGAGAGGAGATGTGATGGTCGTGGGCCGTCAGGGGAACCAGAACCTCTACGGCCTTACGGAGGATTACCTCCCAGGACTGGCGAAGGCGAAGGGGCTGTCGGAAGAGGAGTATGAGCGTGCGGCCGCCGAGAGGGCGCTGAGGGCCCTCGGCACAGCCCAGGAACGGGAAATCTACCTCCACTTCGTGCGCGGGTGCTATCAGCACCTCAAACAGGCGCTAAAGATGCTGGCTGAAGAAGGCAAGATAGTCCCCGTGAAGGCCGAAGGACTCGCCGACAGGGACCAGCGGTACGTCCACCGTTCTGATGTCAGGCTGCTCGAATCGAGGGAGGCGGCCGACTGGGAGCAGCACGTCTCGCTGGTCCCTCCATTCGACAACATCCTCACTGGCGGGAGGCTGAAGAGCCTGTTCGGGTTCGAGTACGCTCGGGAGCAGTTCCTCCCCAAGGAGAAGCGGAAGTTCGGCACATACGTGCTCCCGATAATTTGGGGCGACAGGTTCATCGGAAGGATCGACCCGCAGCTCGAAAAGAAGGAGGGGAGGCTGGTGATCAATTCGGTGCACGCAGAACCCGGCGCGCCTGGCGGCAAGGAGGTTTCGTCCAAGGTGGGGGAGACCATCGAAAAGCTCGCGGATTTTGTCGGAGCCAAAGACGTCTTGTACAAGGGCCCTGTCCCAGCGGCGTGGAAGAGCGCTCTCCGATGACCGTCAGCTCATCCGACCACTTGCGAAGCGGAGCGGGCGTCCCGCCACGGAGCGGTGTCGTTGCGAGCCCATGATGGGCCACGGGACCCCCACGGGCCAGCTTTTGGGTAACTCCAGAATGCGCTCCATCCGGTCCGCGAGGTCAGAAGACGCTAGTTCACGGATGGTTTTGGGGACGGCAAGGATTCTACGCTCGGCCCTTCTCAATCGAGCTCATGGCAACGCTTCCTTCAGCATGCGCCATCATGACTGATTGGGGGCAAAACGATTTCGAAGGGTAGTCGATATAGCATTGACGCCCTTTGGGATGAAGTCCGGCTTCGAACACTGCGACTAAGCCAGCAGTATATTCGATACCAGGAGGACTATCAGCGAGAGGTATCCAATTGCCATCCAAGCCTGGCTGGGGTACCCGCCGTTCCTCCTTGACCTGTAGATGTACGAGATCATCGCGAACGCCAACAGGTCCAAGCTGAGGTAGAGGGCGAATGTATCCGTCGCGCTTTGGGTGATCGGATTCAGGAGCCAGAGGACGACAAACGTCGTCAGTTGCAAGGCCACGAGGAACACAACCTGTAGGGTGAGGAACGTGGCTCCTATCCGCAAGTCAACCCCTCCACCCCACTTCCAGGGCCTTCACCCGCCTCCTGATGCTCCCTGTCCTTAGATCGAGCCTGTAGACCAGGTAGATGCTTCCGAGTATGTCCAGTGCGAGGAGTGAAACCGAGGCAGCCAAGGACAGTATGGCGACCAAAGAAAAGTCCCCCAGGACTTCCGACACCACGCCGTTCACCAGCGCGCCTATGGAGAACGCCCCCAACGCGACCAGGCCTGTGAAGGCAAGACCGCTCCTGAGCTCTGAGGAAGCTATACCTGCTGATGGAGCGGTCCGCAGCCGGCCCTTCGCCCTGGAATACATCAGCCTATAGAGGAGGATCGAACCAAGGACGACGAGGAGCGCAGTCCCGCCCATCACGAGGACGGCCTGCTCAAGCGGAATAATCAGCCCTGGGGTGACGAGCCCCCAGTAAGAGAGGACGGCCACTTCCCCGACGAAGACCAGTCCCAGGGTGGTGTAGATGGGCCTGCGAGACGGCTGCCGAACCTTCCCTCTGTCGATGAACGGCAGGACAAACAGCGCCACGAACACGATGGTGACCACCGAAAGGGCGGCTGCCAGCCCCTCGGGGCCCTCGAAGATCGAGACCTTCAACACCTGATAGATCCATAGGAAATACCAGTCGGGCTGAGGTATGTACTGCGATGCCGCGGCTGCCGAATACTCGGGAGGCAAGCTCAGGGGGAATATCGCAGAGAGCAGCAGCATCCCAGCACCGAACAACAAAGAGAGCTCGAGAAGATACAACGTTACGTCCGGAAAAATCGGAGACGTCTTCGGGTTCGAGCCAACAGTGGACCCGCCCGTCTGTTCGGCGACGCCCTGCGCCTCCAGCATGTACATCTTCACGACCAGGAGGATCAGGAGGGCCGCCGGGAGAACGACGACGTGCAGGTCGAAGAACCGCAAAATCTCGGCAGCGTCCCCTCCGCTGCCCACGATGAGGAATGTTATCAGTGATGAGACGGGCTGCGGGAGCGCACTGACCATCCCTATCCCCACGTCGGTGGCAGACTTCGATACGACTGTCCAGGGGAGGAGATAACCAGTGAATCCGAAACCAAGGGTGACGAATCCCATAAGCATCCCCACCACCCACATCGCCTCCCGCGGCTTCTTGTGCACGGACACGAAGTAGCCTCTCATCATGTGCATGAAGGCAAGCATGATCATGGCGTATGCCGTGTAGAGGTGTATCGTCTCCAGGAACCTGCCGTTGTAGACGTTCTGGAAGATGTAGAGGGTCGAGGAGTACGCCTGGGTGGGACTCGGGACGTAATACAGCATCATGATTGTCCCGGTGACCCCCTGGATCACGAAAGCGACCACAGCGAGAGCCCCCAGCCAGTAGAACGGGTTCAGTGCGTAGCGGGGGACGGGGCGGAGCAGGGGGTAGCTCAGGCCGAGTCTGGAGTCGAACCAGCCCGCGAGCCTTCTGAGGAGGCCCCCATTCCCTGACAATTTCTTCACGCCCCTCTATGTCGATGCGACGAGAGTCCCACCTTGCAGGTCGTTGCTGACGTCGTTCGACCCGGTGTCGTGGCCGAAGATTGCAGGCGCCCCCATGCCCACTGCGTATATGTTCCCGGCACTATCCACCTCGAGTTTCACCTGGGGCTGAGGCCTCGGCGAGGGGCCCGCGATCAGCTTGGCTCCCTGGGTAAGATCGTAGACGCTACCGTGGCAGGGGCAGTAGGCCACGGGCGAAGCGGCGACGTATGACTTGTTCACCGAAGGGGACTGGCCCGGGGCCACATACCCCCAGATGCACCCGAGGTGCTGGCACACCTGGCTGAAGGCGACGATATCCTCGTCGGGCCCCACTCCGCCGGAGGCCTTCTGACCGAGCTTGACCAGTACGTTGGGTTCGGTGTCTAGCGGATAGTTGAAGATCAAAGACGTCCCCGTCGTTAGCTCGCCCAGGCTAGAGACTTTCACCCTTGGGAAGCTCGGGAGAGAGGGACCGGGGACCGCCGGAATCACGATGGACTTCATCACCGAGGCGATGCCGCCGAGGGCGAGCACCCCGGATATGGCGGCCGCTGTCTTGAGGAACTCGCGTCTCGACTCGTCCTTTTCTGAGGAGCCGCCGTGTTCATCCTGGGCGGACATCAGTGACCGACCAACTCCCAAGGGGATGGTCGCTTCAGCTTATTAGCTCGCCACCAGCGAACCTGTCATCCAGCCAGGGGTCGACATGGCCCCCGCTGTCCCCGTTGACCCGAACCCGCAGGCGGTCTCGCAGAACCAAATATAGTTGCCCGCCTTGTCCACCGTAAAGTAGGCGACGACGGTCGAGCTCAGCGGCACGGGAACGTTGAGATTCAGAGACGGCACCGTGAACGTGTGGGCGAGGATCGCAGGCGGCACCGATGTGAGCGTCTGGCCGCCCTTTATGACTATCCCAGAACGCCCTTGGCTTGAGTTGACGTTGGCGTTGCTGGCCACGAAGACAGTCCCGTTGGTCGTCCCAGATACCACGTTGTCGTTGGGGATGACAAGCGAGGCGTTGCCTTCGTCGTAATTCACAATGACCAGCTTGATGAGTCGGTGAGCTGGAAGGTAGATGCTAGCCGACGATTCCAAGCCGTTCGGGCCTAGGACATAGAACCCGGGCTGCGCCCCGACGGTCGAATTGAAGGTGTTGCCGGTTGTAATCACCAAGGTCACCACGTATGGCGAACTGGCAGAAGAGTTGGTCACGGTCGTGGTAACAGTCGAAGTCGTTACGTGGCTCCCGGCGCCTCCTATCGCGATTGCGGCCCCATAGCCAGAGATTATCAGCGCGACCGCGAGCACGGCGACCGTGAGGCCCCCCGTTAGGGAAGAGTTCGAGTTCAACACCTAAAACTTGCCACGAGGCATTATAAGCCACCCTGACGATTCTCAAAAATGATAATGAAGGCGGATTCCGCGGACAAAGTCGCAGAATATGCTTAAACGTCCCAGCCCGAAGTTCAGCCCGTGCAGGCTTTGCAGCTTGACGAGGATCGGATAGTCAAAGGCTTCGAGTCCAGGACACCAAAGTCTGCGGAGATGTTCCAGAAGGCGCTGAAGGTCACCCCTGGCGGTGTCATGGCCGGAATCAAGTTCTTCGAGCCGTATCCCGTTTTCATGAAACGTGCAAGTGGCTCGCGAATCTGGGACGTCGACGACAACGACTATGTCGACTACCTGATGAGTTATGGCGCGTTGATCCTCGGACACGGGGACTCTTCGGTAAAGAAGTCGATAGCGTCTGTCCTGGAATCCTTCGGCACGACTGTGACAGGGACACCCACTGAGGTCGAAGTGGACTATGGGGCTGTCCTCAGGGACCTGTACCACAAGGACGGGCTGATCAGGTTCACCAACTCTGGGCTGGAGGCGACCCTGTTAGCGGTGAGACTGGCCAAGGGGCACACCGGCCGCCGGAAGGTGGCGAAGTTCGAGGGGCACTATCACGGGGCCGTCGACCGCCTTCTCTTCAGCTACGCCCCTGCTGTTGGCGGGGCAGGCACGGCTGAGTCACCGGTACCCATCGGGGACAGCATGGACGTAGACCTCGGCATCATTTCCGATTCGGTGGTCCTCCCTTTCAACGACTGGAAGTCGACCGAGCAAATCCTGACCAGGAATGCGAAAGAACTGGCATGTCTGATATTGGAACCGTTCGAAGAAGGGGTGATAGCCGGGGACGCGGAGTTCATGCGGAACCTGAGGAAGATCACCAGGGACCTGAGGATACCGCTCATCTACGACGAGGTGAAGACAGGTTTCAGGGTCAGACCAGGCGGTGCGTCGGAGTTCTACTCGATAACGCCTGATCTCACATGCCTGGGCAAGATAATCGGGGGTGGCCTCCCGATCGGGGCCGTCGTCGGGGACGCAGACATAATGAATCAGCTCGACCCGCGAGGCAAGAGCGGGACGCGCATATTCCACTCAGGGACGTTCAACGGAAACCCGCTTTCATTGTCCGTCGGGAAGGCGACAGTGGAGGAGATCATGAGAAGAGGAAGGTTCGATGGACTCCGCAGCAGGACCGAGAACCTGAAGAGAAGGCTGTCCGCGAAGCTGACGGAGTACCAGGTGCCCCACGTGCTGGCTGGAGAGGGCGCGATGTTCAACTTCTACATGACCGACAAGCCGGTGAAGAACTACCGGGACGCGAAGAGGTCTGACCTGCGGCTGAGGAGGTTCCTTGACATCGAACTGATATCGCGCGGTGTCTATCTGAAACCCGAGAACAGATACTGCACATCGCTCGCCCACTCGGACGCTGACCTCAGCCTGACGGAAACAAGGTTCGCGGAATCCTTGGATTCGCTGATGCCAAATGTGCGTCGGTAGAATCATCTTGCTTCCTGATTAGATGGACAGACGGATTCCTGAGATTTCGCCAACAGATATTAAAGAGCTGGAATCTTGATTGATGTCGAATGAAGTTTCTTTTCGTGACCGACGAAAGCCTGTCGGCCGACCTCGCTTGGCAGTTAAAGAAGGAGGGACACGAGGTCAAGATGTATTGCCACGGACAGGGGGAGAAGGATGTGGGGCTCGGTTTCTTCGAGAAGGTCGAAGAGTGGGAGCCGCTCAAGGACTGGGCCGACGTGATCATCTTCGACGACATTGGTTTTGGAAACAAAGCAGATCAACTGCGCAGCGAAGGGAAGTTCGTCGTCGGAGGTAGCCCGTATACTGACAAGCTGGAGCTTGACAGGGAATACGGACAGGCGGAATTGAAGTCGGTAGGAGTCGATGTCCTCCCGAGCTGGAATTTCACTTCGTTCGACGAGGCCATCGATTTCGTCAAGAAGAACCCTGACAGGTACGTCTTGAAGCCGAGCGGCAAGGCTCAGGACGAGAAGGAGCTCCTGTTCATCGGCCAGGAGCCAGACGGGAAAGACATTCTTCAGGTCTTGGAGCACTATAAGGTGAGTTGGTCCAAGAAGATCAAGGAGTTCCAGATGCAGAAGTTCGCCGAAGGAGTAGAAATTGCGGTGGGTGCCTTCTTTAACGGAAAAGAGTTCGTAATGCCGGTCTGCGTCAATTTCGAGCACAAAAGGCTCTTTCCCGGCGAATTGGGGCCCAGTACGGGCGAGATGGGAACAGCAACCCTCTACTCCAAAGACAGCCCCGTTTTCGAGAAAACCCTGCTCAAGGCCAAGGAGAAATTGGCCGCGAGCAAATACGTGGGATATGTGGACATCAACTGTATCGTAAATGGTAAGGGCATCTGGCCGCTCGAGTGGACATGCTTCGACGAAGAAACAGAGATGTTGACGAAGGAAGGATGGAAGAAGTATGACGAAGTCAGGGTTGGAGACTTCGCCCTGGCGATCAATCCGGAGAATCGAGAAGTGGGCTGGAAGCGCGTCACGAACCGGCTCATAAGGGACTACAAAGGGAAGATGGTCAGAATCGGGGCGAAGGGAAAGAAACACTCGGCCATCGACGTCCTCGTGACCCCAGACCACAAGTTATTGGTAAGCACGTACGGAGGACTGAGGCTCGTAAGAGCAGACTCAATCCCAATCCACAATACTAAACTGATACGGGCGGGGACGTTCAAAGGAAACGACGTAGAATTCGTAGAAGTGCCCGAATACGTCAGTGAACACACCTACTCAAAAGGGGCAGTAGTCCGGTCCGTCCATCCCGCCGTACTTGTCAAGACCGAATGTTTCGTAAAGTTTCTGGGCGTCTTCCTGGCGGAAGGATACTCAAGTGGTGACTTCGTCAAGATATATCAGAGCCCCGATAACGCTCACTGGCATGACATCGAAACAATCCTGGATGAGTTTCCGTTTAAGCATACGGTCCAAGATGATGGTTTCCAAATCAGTTCTGTTCAACTTTGCAGTTACATAAGACAGCTCGGCTTGGAAGGAGTTCACGCCGAGGAGAAATTTGTTCCAAATCAGTTCAAAGAGTTGAATGCGTCGTGTCTTGATGCGATGATGAACGCCTTCGCACTCGGCGACGGCCACCGTCACAAGAGAACGGAACAGCTCTATTTCCTCACCTCGTCGAAGAAGCTCGCAGACGATTTGCAAGAGATGATCATTAAGACGGGCCGGGTAGCAAACATGCGAATCCAGAGGCAGGCAGGGACCCTTTCTATCGGTGGATATGTTCGGAAGAATGACATCTGCGTGCTCTCCCTGCGGAAGACAAGGAAAGACTACTACCTTGACTCACGGGTTATTGGAGAACAGGACTACGAGGGGACTGTTTGGGATGTCGAAGTGGAGGACTGGCACACACTGTTGGTTAGAAGAAAAGGTAAACCTTTCTGGAGTTCAAATTGTCGTTTTGGCTACCCTACGATAAGCATCCAGATGGAGGGGATAACAAGTGAATGGGGACCATTCCTCTCTGATCTGGCTCATGGCAACGACACGCAACTGAAGACGAAGAAGGGCTACCAGGTAGGCGTCGTCGTTGCGATCCCCCCCTTTCCGTTCGAAGACGAGAAAGCTTTCAAGAAGTACTCCGAAGGCGCGGCAATCCTGTTCAGACGCCAAGGACTGGATGGCATACACATCGGCGAGGTCAAGCAGGAAGACGGGGATTGGCACATAGCTGGGAACTCGGGTTACGCCCTTGTCGTAACGGGTTCGGGCCCCACCATGGCTGATGCAATCGAGAAGGCCTACCAGAACGTGGGGAACGTCATGATACCAAACATGTTCTATCGCACCGACATCGGACAGCGCTGGACCCGCGACAGCGACAAGCTCATCAGCTGGGGCTACGTTTAGTCCTAGATCACCCGTCATCGAAGGCCGGACATGATCGGAGGTCTACGTACTTTCCGTTCCTCAGAGCTTTGTCCTTGAAGAGTTCGAGGGACGACGTCGGTCAGGTTTGAGACTTTGCACCTGGCCATGCCCAGGGATCCTTGCCTCGCTGGGTGAGCAGGTAGTAGGCGGCTAAGACGATGAGCAGGACCTCGGCGATGGAGCCGACAACTATGGTGGCTGTCGCCCCCAGGTCCCCGCTCGCGATCAGGACGTAGTGCTGTGGCTGGGAGAGGGTCTCGACGAGGGCGATAATGGCGAGAACCAGGCCGACATAGAATGAAATCCTGGGGCGGAAGAACGTCAGAGCACTGTCGATCAGGAACAGGACCCACCCGAAACTGACGATGTCGAAGGCGTCAGGCGGGAGCAGCTGGTAGACTTGAAACAGGAAAACCGCACCTAGAAGGGTGGAGAACAATATCAGACCCTGAATGGCCCGCGGAAGTTCGACCATCGGAGCGGCCATCACGTCTTCCATATTTCAAACTATGCCGCACTTCGAAAGTCTTTTGAATTCAACGCCGGCCGCACCCCGCATGACGCCAGGAGCCCACAAGTCCTTCCGCCTGCCGGAATCACGGCCGCACTTTCCGCCGCAGAAGGACTACCGCACAAAGCATGTCAAGATCGAGCTGACCCTTGACTTCGACAAGAAGAGGATCTCGGGCGCCTGCACCCTCGAAATAGAGCCCATCAGGAAAGGGGTCGAGAGGGTGCGGCTCGACGCATGCGAGCTCGACATCGGTGGGGTGACGGTCGACGGGAAGCCGACACCATTCGAATACGACGGCTCGGTCCTCGAGGTCCCCATCTCCTCGGGGGGAAGCAGGCACCTGGTGAAGGCCGAGTACAGCGCTGTCCCGCGGACCGGAGTCTTCTTCACCGGCCCCGACAAGGAGCACCCGGAGAAGGAGGTGCAGGCCTGGAGCCACAACGAGGCCGAGGCCGCGCGCTACTGGTATCCCTGCCACGACCATCCGGGGGAAAGGTCGAGCAGCGAGCTCGTGATCACGGTCCCCAAGGGGTTCAGGGTGATCTCGAACGGGAAGCTCCTGTCGGTGAAGGAAGACGGGCAGACGAGCACATTTCACTGGATGGAGGAGCTCACCCACGTCACCTATCTGACGTCGTTCGTCGCCGGCAGGTTCGGTGAAATCACCCAGGAGGCGAACGGGGTGCCGCTCCATTACTACTTCCCCGAGTCCAAGAGGGCGGATGTGCTTCGATACTTCGGAGAGACGCCGAAGATGATAGAGGTCTTCGAGTCGATCCTAGGGGTGAAATACCCGTACGTCAAGTACGACCAGACGACGGTCGAGGACTTCGTCGCCGGCGGGGAGGAGAACCTGAACGCCACGACGCTAGCCATGAACTACTATCCTGACGCGGGCTCTGAGGCGGACTTCTCGACGACATACTCGGCACAGTACCAGCGCCCCGTCGACCTGGTCTCTCACGAGCTCGCGCACCAGTGGTTCGGAGACCTCGTGACCTGCTCGGACTGGGCCCATGTGTGGCTCAACGAGGGATTCGCGTCCTATTTCCAAGAGCTCTACCTCGAGAGGACGAGGGGGGTTGACGAGATGACGTGGCACCTCGCAACGAGGGTGGAAGAATATTTCGACGAAGACAGAGACGAATACAGGAGGCCCATAGTTGCCAGGAGTTACGTCTGGCCGGACGACCTGTTCGACAACCACCTCTATCCGAAGGCAGCCTTCATGCTCCACGAGCTAAGGTTCCTCATGGGGGACGACGCTTTCTTTTCCGGCATTTCCCAGTACCTGAAGAGCTTCACTTTCTCATTGGCTGACACCGAGGACTTCCGCAAGTCGATGGAGAGGACGAGCGGCCTCGCGCTGGAAGAGTTCTTCGAGCAGTCGTTCTTCAGGCCGGGGCACCCTGAATTCGACGTAGCATATTCTTGGGACGGTGAGGCAAAGGCCGCGACCCTGAGGGTCAAGCAGGCCCAGCAGACGGACGACGGCACCCCGGTGTACAGGCTCCCGTGCGAGGTCGTCTTCTATCTCGGCAGAGAGAGGCGGGCATTCAGGGCGGCCCTGGACTCCGCGGACCAGAGCCTGACGTATTCCCTTCCATCCAAACCGACCATCGTCGAGTTCGACCCCCGCCTTTGGCTCCTCGCCAGGACGAAGTTCGTGAAGTCCCTGGACCTTCTGCTCAACCAACTCGAAGGGAGCCAGGACTCTTGGAGCAGAGCGGAAGCCGCCAAGCAGCTGGGAGCCATGAGACTCGGGGCAGCGGTCGAAGGCCTTGCGCGGGCCGCCGCGAAGGAGCAGTTCTGGTACGTCAGGGCCTGTGCTTTCAGGGCGCTGGGGGAGATCGGGACGGAAGATGCCCTGAAGGCCCTCACGCGGGTCGAGGTCCCGAAAGACAGGCGCGCGAGGAGGGGGCTGGCCGAAGCACTAGGACATTTCAAAGAAGACGCAGCCAGGAAGCAGGTCCAGAGGATGCTGGAAGAGGACGAGAGCCCATTAGTGAAGTGCGAAGCGGCCCTGAGTCTGGCCAAGTCCTGGCCGGACGGCGCGCTGCCTCACCTGAAAGAAGCCATGAAAGCCCATTCTCCGAACGAGACCCTTGCCGAAGCATGCCTCGCAGCCATGGGGAAGCTCAAGGGCCAAGAAGTGAACGGGATTGTGAGAGAGTCCCTCGCATACGGGCGACCCACCAGAGTGAGAGTCGGGGCCCTGAAGGCGATCAAGGAAAGGGGGATCATCCTCGACGACGAAGTTCCAGTCCTGAAGGAGATACTGAAGGGCGACAAGGAGTTCAGGGTCAGGCTGTATCTGATTGATTCGGTGATAAGGACCTTGGGGGACAAGAGGTTCGAAGAAGCGGCCAGAGAGAGTTCGGAGTCCGATATGGACCTGCGGGTGCGGAGGAAGGCGCTCGAAACCTACCATGAGCTGGCTGCCTCAGCCGAGAACTCGGCGGCCCTTTCGAGGCTGAGAGCCGAAGTCGAGGAGCTGAAGAGCAAGCAATCTACCGGCGCGCCGGGCTGAACTTCGCGACCTGAGGTTTGACAGAAGCGAATGAGGGCGACATAGAGATTCGCGCCTATGGTGAACCCCTCTTCTGTTTTGGTCTACTATTCGTACTGTTTTCTTCGGGTCTCGCCGTGGGTGGAGGTGACCCTGGACTGCTTGGAAGAAAGGAGCCGCTTCATCTTCGGGCCCATCAGGTCGAAGACGGCAGCGATGTTGTAGCCTATTTCCGAGAACGCGTGCCTGTCCCGGGGGGTGAACACCTCGACGGAGACCTCGTATCTCGCGTGGGTCTTCGCCGCCTTCTTTGACTTCACCACCGCGCGTATCTCTTCGATGAACGGGTAGACCCTGCAGAGCTCTTCTGCCAGCCTTTCGAATTTTGCCTGTGCCTCGGTGGCCTCGGTGGGCTCCTCGGGGAGGCCGACAATATAGTAGGGCGGGTTCCGCTTACTAGATTCCATTGAGAACCGTCAGTGCCCTTTGAGGGAGAGTTTTATGGATTCTGCGGTGCGCCTGGCCATGGCCATTATCGAGATCATCGGGTTCACGGCCGGGGTGGTGGGGAACACGCAGGCGTCTCCGACGAAGAGGTTCCTGACCGAATGCAGCTCCCCGGAAGGGGAGGTTGGCCCCGAAGCAGGGTCCGCGCTCATCCTGCAGGACCCCATCAGATGGGCGCTGTAGAGCATCATCCTGTTGTATTCGACCCCTGCTCTTCGTAATGACGCGTCGAACGAGTCCAGGTCGCCGGGTTTCAGTCTGTCCTTCCCGTCTCCTGCGAACACCTGGTCGTTGTGGGTGGTCCAGATCCCGACGGCCCCCGCAGCCGCGAGTATCTTCGCCGTCTCTTCCATGCCCCTGACAAGCGTCTCCCTGTCCTCCCGCCCGAGGTCGTAGGAGACCTTTGCATATCCTTCCTTGTCGATGGCCACCCTCCCGTGACTCCGCTCCCGGAGGAGCACTATGGAAGCGGAAGAGCGGGCGTAGTAGTCCTTCATGAAGTCCTTGTGCTGCTTCCCGCTGACCCAGGGGATCGAAAGGGCGAAGAGGCCCGGGTGCGCAGGCGCCGCTTCGACCCAGAACCCGTGGTATGTGCCGTCCAGGTCGATGAACTTCCAGACGGCGACTGTCTGCGGGGGACCCTTCCAGGGGTCGATGGGCCTTTCGAATATACCTCCGACGGCGACCGTCGGGTCGAGTCGAAGGTAGTCGCCGATCCCTTTGTCCTTGACTCCTGACCTGAGAAGTAGGGCTGGGGTCTCGATGCCGCCGCAGGCGGCCACGACTGCCCGGGCAGCGATTTCGATATGACGGATCTTGCCGCCTGACTCGCAAGACGCGACGACCCCCTTCGCCACCCCGCCTTCGATGATTACGCGGTCGACCCGTGTGTCGAAGGCGAGCCTCGCGCCCTTGGCCTGGGCGGAGGGGAGATAAGTCAGGGCGGTCGACTGCTTCGCCGCGTATATGCACCCGTAGGTGCAGTAGTCGCACCGCTGGTCGCAGCCGACAGCGTTCCGCTCTATCACGTGGTAGTCTGAGCCTTCGCGATAGCCCAGGGCCCTGCAGCCGTCCCAGAGGACCCCATTGTTCCCGTTCCGCTGGCTTTCCGCGTCGTTGACCTTCATGTTCCGCCAGACCTCGTCAACGTAGGCCGAGAACTCCTGACCGGTGACCCCCTTGATGCCGAACTCCTCCTCCCATTCGGAAAGGATCCTTGCCGGCGGCCTCAGACATGTGTTCCAGTTGACCGTCGTCCCACCCCCCGCTCCCCTCCCAGCGAGAAGCACGAACGACAGGTCGCCCGTGGCGGCGGTTCCGCTCTGCTGGAATAGCTTCTGCATCATCCTCATCTCGTTCTGCTTGAACGTCTCGGAGGTCTCGTAGGGGCCCTGTTCCAGGACGATCACGTCGTACCCAGCGGACGCGAGCTCGTTGGCGACCACGCTCCCTCCCGCCCCTGAGCCTGCGACCACAACGTCGCAGCTTAGTTTGGCGTCGGCGCCTATCGAAAGAGGATTCAGGCGGAGGCTTTCGGGAGTCTGGACAGGGGGGTCGTGCGAGGCCCCGGAATATCCTATGGCACCCCAGTTCGGGTTTCCCCCTGCGTCGTCGACGGAGGCGTAGACCAGGAAGAGCGTGAGCCTCTTGAGCGCCTGAAATGCTGTCCTCTTCAGGGCGAGGGGGCTGTCCCGCCATGCCTGCAGGTATCTCTCCCGGGCAGGTGGGCTCAGGGTCGAAAATCTGACGGGCCTGCCCGTGAGGACCAGGTTGTAAAGCGGGCTGTCGACGACCGAAAGGATCCGGCGGAAGTCCTTGGCGTTGGCTGGCTGCAGCGAATGCTCCACGGCGTCGGCCAGCATCGAGTCGACGGAAAGCTCGGAAGCGCTTCGCTCGTAGAAGGGCGATCCGCCCTCGACCGAGGGGAAGAAGGTGTCACAGACGTCGCGAAGCACCTGACGCTCGGTCTGGGCCAGCTCCAACGCGCCTGTCCCATGCGTGCCCATATTTGGCTAGACCCCCAGCGCTCGGGGCAGATCCGAGATGGACGTGATCACGCTGTCGGCGCCCTCGGATCGGAGGCGTTCGACTGAATAGTTGCCGGTGGCTACGGAGATCATCCTGATACCTGCCCCCTTCGCGGCCGCGATGTCGTAAAGGCTGTCTCCGACATAGGATATGGACCCTCTGGGGAGGCCGAACCTCGAGGCCGCCATAATGAGACCTTCGGGCCTGGGCTTCATCAACTCGGTATCGTCCCTGGTCAGGACGAACTCGAAGAAGCCTTCGATGCCCGCCCGACTGAGCGCTTCGGAGGCGGCCCTTCTCCCGCTGTTAGTGAGGACGGCCAATCGCACACCGCTTGATCTGAGGTGGCGCAGGACTTCCACGATGCCAGGAAAAGGGGATGTGGAGGCTGCGCTCTCGACTTCGTACCTGTCGAGGATCGCGAAGACAGCCATCCTCAGTTCCTCGTAGGCCCGCTCCCCGCCGTCGTGCCTCTGGGAACTGGCGGCGTCCAGTATTCTCTGCGTCGGAGTGGATAGGTCCAGGCCAGCGGTGTCGTAGCCGCGCCTGGACAGCTCCTCGATCAGGGCGGCCCTCGTCCCACGGACGTCGAAGGTGAAGGTGACGAGGGTGCCGTCGACGTCGAATATGACAGCGACCGCCATGCCGCCTAGATCTTCTTCTTCGAGAAAAGGATGAGGATTGCCAGGCCGACGAGGCCTATGGCCACCACCAGGATCGCTATCGCCGTGAAGGTGTCAGAACCCGCCGCCTGCAGGACTGGCAGGTGGAAGACCAAACCTGCCTCTGCGTCGGTCGAAGTTCGTATTTATCCGTTCCCGGAATTCCATTGAAGCCTGGAACCGTTAAGTATCTTCGGCCCCTCCGCGGCGACATGTTCCCGCGTCTGACCTGCTTCGGCGGAGTCGGCGAGATAGGGGGCAACAAGTTCCTGCTGGAGGACGAGGGTGCCAGGGTGCTGCTCGACTTCGGGACTGGATTCTCCGACGGTTCGGATTACTTCGACTCGACCATCTCGCCCAGGGCAGTGAACGGGGCGGGGGACCTGTTCGAGTTCGGCCTGCTCCCCCAGATCCCGGGGCTCTACTCTGAGAAGGCCCTCCAGAACACCGATTTGAAGTACGTGGAGCCTGAGATAGACGCGGTGGTGCTCAGCCACTTCCACTGGGACCACACGGGGCGCATCGGCTATGTGGACCCGAAGATCCCGGTCTACTGCGGGGAGACCACGTCGTTGATCCATGAAGCATACGGCGAGTCTTCGTCTTCCCCCCTCGACGGGCACCCCATCAGGAAGTTCAGGACGGGGGACAGGTTCAGGATCGGGTCGATGGAGTTCGTCCCTGTCCACGTCGATCATTCGATACCAGGCGCCTATGGGTTCGTCGTCCACACCACCGAAGGGGCCATGGCGTACACGGGGGACTTCCGCTTCCACGGCCCGGCAGGATCCATGACCCGGGATTTCATCGAGGCAGCGAGGCTCGAGAAGCCGAAGTTACTGCTAACCGAGGGGACACGCGTGCGCAGGGGCGACTCGAAGGCGAACATGAGCGAAGGGGCGGTCCTAGAAGAGGCGCAGCGCATGGTGAAGGGGACAGAAGCCATGGTGTTCTCGACGTTCAGAGGGAACGATGTCGACAGGATCAACACGTTCTATGAAGCGTCCCGGACCTCGGGGCGGAGGCTGGTGGTGTCGATGAAGATGGCCATCCTCCTAGAGAGGCTAAGGGCTGACAGGAAGCTCAGGGTCCCGCAGGTCGGGAAAGACGTGGATGTCTACGTCAGGAGGAAGAAGTCGGGGAGACTCGACGATTCGGACTACTTCCCGTGGGAGAGGCCGTTCCTTGACCACGGGGTGAGCGCGTCCGACGTGAGGGGGAGGCAGGGGGAGGTTTTCCTCCACCTCGAAGCATGGAACTTCCCAGAACTTGTTGACATCAAGCCAGAACGGGGAGGGACATACATCCACTCTGCCACCGAGGCTTTTAACGAGGAGGGGGAGAGGGAGGAAGGGGTCATCAGGAACTGGGTCAAGCACGTTGGCTTCAGGTACGCGCAGCTTCACGCGTCCGGGCACGCGCCCATGGGTGAGGTGGAGGAGCTGGTGGAGCAAGTGGGGGCGAAGAAGGTGGTCCCCGTCCATACCGAGCACCCTGGGCTGTTCAGGGAGTTCAGGAAACGTGGGAGGTGGTCCCTGGAAACGCCGAGGAGAGGGGTGCCGATGGCGCTCGGTGCCTGAGCCTGGCACGGCGAAAGACGCAAGCTTACAAATGCCAATCTTGGAAGGGCTGTGCCGATGAGGAACCAGAAGGGGATGGGGCTGGCGGAAGGGGCGATCTCAACGGCGCAGGAAGCGGGAGCAACCTATGCGGAAGCCAGAGTCCAGAGCACATGGGAAAGGATGTTCGTCCTGAAGAACGGCGAACCCCAGCCTTCGTTCTTCTCTGAAGGGTACGGCATAGGAATCAGGGTCATTTCAGGAGGCGCCCTAGGGTTCGCGGCGACCAACGACATGAGGAGAAGCGCTGTGAACCAGATAGCCAGGAAGGCGGTGAAATTGGCGAAGGCGTCCTCGCCCGTGCTGAGGCGGCCGGTGGTCCTCGACGAGTCGAAGGCGACCAAGAAGAAGTGGTCCCCGCCCGAGACCAAGAAGGTGGAGAACGCCGACTCTGCCTGGCTTCGGAGCGTCCTCCTTGAAATCGAGGGGAGGATCGCGGACGGGAGGGCGGGGGTCAAGCTGCCCGGGAGGCTCCTCTACCTGGGAGCCGAGCTTGAGGAGAGATACTACGTCAACAGCGACGGTGCGAAGGTTGAGGGGAGGCTCCCTCGGGTGGGCTTCTTCGGCTCCCTCACGGCCGTCGAAGGCGGGGCCACGGCCCAGCGCTTCATACAGCAGGGGGAGACGGGGGGGCTCGAGGTGGTAAAGCGGGTGGGGCTGGTGGACAAGGTGGAAGGGGAGGCGAAGGTGATGGGGAAGGTGCTCAGGACAGCAGTCAAGCCCCCGACAGACACACTCGACGTCGTGCTCAGCCCGGAGCTTTCCGGGATCGCGGCCCACGAGTCGGTGGGGCACCCGCAGGAAGCCGACAGGGTGCTGGGGCGAGAGGGGGCCCAGGCGGGGGAGTCCTATCTGAAGGCCGACAGCCTCGGCAGGAAGATCGGAAGCGATGAGGCGAACATCAGCGACGACCCGACCCTCTTGCACTCGAACGGCTTCGTCCTGGTGGACGATGAAGGGGTCCTCGCGAAGAAGAGGCTCCTAATCAAAGACGGAGTGATCAACGAATTCCTGCAGAACAGGGCGACGGCGCAGGAGTTCGGCCTGAAGAGCAATGGGGCGTCGAGGAGCGTGGCATTCGACAGAGAGCCCATCATACGGATGTCAAACACCTTCGTCGAGCCGGGAGACTACTCCACCGAAGAACTGCTGAAGGAGGTGAAGCACGGGGTCCTGTTCAAGACATTCACCGAATGGAACATCGACGACAAGAGGCTCAACCAGAGGTACGTGGCGTTGGAAGCGTATCTGATCGAGCAGGGAGAGGTCAAGGGCCTGGTGAAGTCCCCGGTCCTCGAGATAACCACGCCGAAGCTGTGGGGGAGCGTGAAGGCGAGGAGCAGGCACATGGAGTTCGAAGCTGCGGTGTGCGGGAAGGGGGACCCGCAGCAGGGCGCGCCTGTGTGGACGGGAGGACCGGAGACCCTCCTTGCCGGAATAAAGCTGGGTTCCAGGTGATAATGATTTGGACCTAGAAGAGCTGAACCAGTCCGCCGTGTCCGCCGCCAAGAGACTTAGAGTGGACGACGCCGTCGCCATAAGCGCCAACAGCGCCGACAGCATGATCAGGTTCGCGAACAATTCCGTCACGGTGGTCAACAGGGTGGAGGAGGCTGAGCTGACCGTCTACCTCGCGAAGGACAAGAGGAGGGCCATAGCCTCGACCTCGAACCTGAGCGCCGGGGCCGTGAAGAAGTTCGTGGGCGACCTTTTCGCTTCTATGAGAGGACTCCCGGAGTCGGAGTACGTGCCTCTCCCAGACGAGGCAGTGAAGTACTCGGCGAGCAGGCTCAGCTACGACAAGAGGCTGGAAGACGTCGACAAGGAGCTCCCCGGTCTCGCGAAAACGGCGATAGACTCCGCGCTCGCCTCCGGGGGGAAGAGGTCGGCCGGCGTCATCAACGCTGGGAAGGCGACGGTGGCGATACTCACATCGGCGGGGACCAGGGGTTCAGACTCGCACACAGCGATCACGCTCAACATAAGGTCGTTCGCCGAAAAGGAGGCGAGCGGCCACGGCCTGTCGTGCTCGTCTTCGCTCGACGGCTTCGACCCGGAAGAGGCAGGGAGGAGGGCGGGAGAAGCGGCGAAGGGGATGAAGGAAGCTTCCGAGCCCGAGGCGGGGAAATACGAGGTGCTGCTGAGCCCAGCCGTGGCATCGAACGTCATAGAGACCGTCGCTGGCGCCGCTTCGGCCTTCTCCGTCGACGCGGGCACTTCGTATCTCGTCGACAAACTGGGGAAGCAGGTGGCCGCTCCGTCATTCAGCCTCACTGACCACGGGGTGGTGGAAGGGGGGCTCGGAGGGAGGGTGTTCGATGACGAAGGGGTCGCCACTCGCTCAAACAAGATAATCGAGGGCGGTCTGCTCCGAAGCTACCTCCACAACCTGACCACGGCTAGGAAGTGGAAGACGAAGAGCACCGGGAGCGCCGGCTTCGTGACACCGCACTCTTGGAACTTGGAGGTAGGGAAAGGGGACTCCTCCCACGACGAGATGATCATGGAGATGAAGAAGGGGATCGTCCTCACGAGCAACTGGTACACGCGGTTCGCTAATTACAGGACCGGGGAGTTCTCCACCGTGCCCCGCGACGGCGCCTACCTGGTGCAGAACGGGAAGGTGGTGAAGTCGCTCAAGGGGATGAGGGCCGGGGACGACCTGCAAAGGCTCTTCTCGTCAGTCAGGCTCCTTTCGAAGAAGAGGGAATGGATACAGTGGTGGGAGGTAGACACGCCGACTCTCTGCCCGTGGATCCTTGCGGACGGGGTCACGATCACCCGAGCCTACGGCTAAAATTGGGGAAGGCTGCGCTGAACGCAGCCTGCTCGATTCCTCAGCGGACCACAGGCAGGCCCTCGAGTGCCTTGTTGAGAGCGGCAGAGTCAGGCTCGTAGTCCACCAGCTTTCCTGCGAGCTTGTCTTCGTATGCCTTCAGGTCTAGGAGCCCGTGGCCGCTCAGGTTGAAGAGGATCGTCTTGGCTTCGTTGTTGCGCTTGCACTCCAGCGCGATGTCGATCGCCGCCTTGACCGCATGGTTAGACTCGGGCGCCGCTACTATGCCTTCTGTCCTGGCGAGGAGGATGCCGGCCTCCATGACCTCGTTCTGGTTGTAGGCGACGCTGCGCATGTACCCCTTGTCTATCAGCATGCACATGGAAGGCGCCTTGCCGTGGTACCTCAGCCCGCCGGCGTGGATAGGGGGGCACTGGTAGGTGTGGCCGACGGTGTGCATCTTTAGGAGGGGGGTGGTCTCGCCGGTGTCGGCGAAGTCGTACCTGTAGGAGCCGCGGGTGGTCGACGGGACTGCCTTGGGCTCGGCGGCTACGAACTCGGCCTCGCTCCTCCCGCGCAGCTTGTCGCGCATGAAGGGGTAGGCCAGGCCCGCGTAGTTGCTCCCGCCCCCGATGCACCCAATTATGTAGTCGGGATCCTCGTCGAAGTCTTCCATCTGGAGCTTTGCCTCCTGGCCGATGACAGACTGGTGCATGAGGACGTGGTTGAGGACGCTTCCAAGGGCGTACTTCGTGTCGTCGTGGGTGACGCAGTCCTCGATCGCCTCGCTTATGGCTATGCCGAGGCTGCCGGGGTGGTTCGGGTCCTGTTCGAGGAACCTCTTTCCTGCCTTCGTCCTCGGGCTGGGGGAGGAGTGGACCTCGGCTCCGTAGACCTCCATGAGTGTCCGCCTGTATGGTTTCTGGTCGTAGCTGCTCCTCGTCATGTACACGGTGAGATCTATGTCGAAGAGCGCCGCCGCAAGGGCGAGGGCGCTCCCCCATTGGCCCGCACCTGTCTCGGTGGTGAGCCTCTCCGTCCCTTCCTTCTTGTGGTAGTAGGCCTGGGGGATTGCCGTGTTTGGCTTGTGGCTCCCGGCTGGGTTGAGGTCTTCGCGCTTGAAGAATATCTTCGCGGGGGTGTTGAGTTTCTGCTCGAGTCTTGTGGCCCTGTAAAGAGGGGTAGGGCGGCCCAGACGGAGGTACGCCTCCCTGACCTCCTCGGGTATCGGGATGTACTCCTGGGTGGAGACCTCCTGCATGACGCACTCTTTGGCGAAGAGGCGCAGGAGCGGCTCGGGGGACATGGGCTGGAGGGTCCGCGGGTCGAGCGGCGGTGGCAGCGGTTCAGGAAGGTCGTGCTGTATGTTGTAGTAGTCAGACGGCAGTCTGTCCTGTGGAAGGACTGCTTTGAGCTGAGTCTTGCTCATGGAGGGGCTCCTTCCTCTGAGGGATAAATCAAATCCTGACCATTTGTGTGCATGACGCCCGAAGCGGAATCGGGCAAAAGAGACAAAAATGTACGCTTTTGGACATGAATGACATGTGGCCGAACATCCGGAAGCAGTTCGAAAGGCAGGTCGTCAGGCCCGACGTCGTTAGGAAGATGATAGAATGCGGGATGCGGGTATCGGACGACGAGAAGGTCTACGTCGACGACGTGGAGGTCGACTATACTGCTCTTGCAAGAGCCGTGGACGTGGACAGGCGAGTGGTCAAGCAGACCGTCCAGCAGATCAGGTCGAACAGGTACCTGTACTCCCTCTTCTCCAAGACGAAGCCCCTGGGGACAAGCCTGGTCGACCTGGTCAGCCAGCTCGGCTACACGGCCATCGTCATCGAAGCAGACCCAAAGGCCCCGGGGGTGATGGCGGGGGTCGCGGAGATCCTTTCGAGGTATCAGATGGTGGTCAGACAGGCGGTGGCGGAGGACCCGGAGATGGTCCCTGACGCGAAGATGACCCTGGTGGTCGAAGGGCAGCTCACAGGCCAGGCGATGGAGGAGCTTCACGGCATGAAGGCAGTTCGCAGCATAAAGATCCTGAAGTAGATTGACCAGGAAATTCGACGTCGCTGTGATGCACGACTATTTCGTGGACAGGCTCGTGCACACGGATTCCCTCGACGGCCTGATGGGGACAGTGGCGGAGAAAGCCGGGTCCGGGGGCGGGGGCCTGCACGGGATAGTTCAGGAGGAAGCGAGGGGCGGGAACGCGGTGAACCTTGCGCACGCGCTCGCAAGGCTCGGGCTCCGGACGCTGCTCATAACGCACAGCGACAGGACACACGAACACCTCCTCAGGCACACATTCGAGGGACTCGGGGCCGACCTCAGGGTCAAGAGCCTCCCCGCGGGGCTGACCGTGGCCTTCGAGGAGAAGGTGAACGTGATGCTCGGAGACACGAGGGGCGCTTCTGACTTCGGGCCCGCGCGCCTTGACGAGAGAGACTGGTCCGCCCTTGAGAACTCAAGGGTGGTCTGCTCGGTGAATTGGGCCGCGAACATGAGAGGGACTGAACTCCTGGTCGGGCTCCGTAGGCGCCTGGGGAGACAGAAGACGATATTCTTCGATCCGGCTGACTTCAGGGACAGATTGCCTGAGTTCGCGGACCTCCTCGCTCTGATCGCCAAGAAACGCCTCGTCGACTGGGTCAGCATGAACGAGCAGGAGAGCATCGCGTCGGCGAAGGCTATGGGAGTCTATTCGGAGAGACTCGCGGACGTCTGCAGGAGCCTGGCAGGAGGGCTGGGGGTTGTGTTCGACCTCCATGCGGTGAGGACGTCGTTCACGAGCGAGGGGACACGCGTGTCGAGCGCCGCCGTAAGGAGGAAGAAATTCAGGAGGCTCACTGGGGCCGGGGATGTATGGGACGCGGGGGCGATATATGGCAGGCTCAAGGGCATGGACGAAGTCTCCAGACTGGAGTTCGCCAACAGGGCAGCGAACGCCTACCTCAAGAGCGAGGAGCTGGCGCCGCCTACCCTCGGACAGGTGGAACGGGTCTAGCTACTTCTCCAGCATCCTTGAGAAGGTCCAGGCTACCGTGCTGAGGACCTCGTTGAGCCGTGCTTTCTCCCGATAGTTTTCGATTATGAGCTTGCCTATGGACCCGTTGGACTCCTCGACGTCGAAGCGGAGCTCCGACCCCCTGGGAAGCTTGCCCGCCTTGACCAGCTCCTCGTCCTTCGCCTTCATCCCCTGAAGTATCTTGCCCAGGAGGAAGGACTTGAACGGGGGTGTGGTCGACTTCAGCACCACCCCGCTCGGCTCTATGGCGACTGCGTCGGAGGTGACGGTGGCGGTCGCGATTACGTCCCCTCCTTTGTCGCGCTTGAGGTCGCGCATCTCGGGGACTTCTTTCGTCTCCGACATCATCTCGCTGGCAGGCCTGAATGTCGACGCTCTGAGGGTCGAGTCCACATAGCCCAGGGTCTCGTTGAGCCGCTCGATCTCCTCCCGAAGCTGGGCGATCCTGCCTTCCAGCCAGAGCTTGAGGTCGGCTGCCTTCTTCACGTCGGACTCCGAGGAGGCCATCGAGCGGAGTCCTGAGAGGTTCCGCTAAAAAACGTTGGTCGGGACGGACCTCCGGGGGAGGGACATCGGTGAAAGTGTTAAGACGGCTTGGCTCTGAGCCGGCTTCTTGCTGAGGCTGAAGCGAAGGTCGGCGGTCGTCGCCGGCGCGGCGGTCTTCGCAGCCCTCTACGCCGTGCTGGGCACGATTCCCATCTCCCAGCTGCTCCTGGGGTCTGGGAATTTCCTCACGGCGAGCAATTTCACAACTCCTCTGGCAGGCATGATATTCGGCCCCTACGTAGGCGGGTTCGCGGCCGTCGTGGGAGACCTGCTGGACATCTATGTTGGGACGATTTCCGTCAGCAGCGTTGGAGCGGCTGTGCTGGCGGCTGACCTGGCGACCGTGGCGGTCGCCGGATTCGCCTATTCTGGAAGGAGGACCATTGCGATGCTGGTACCAATCGTGGTCCTGGCGCTGTATTGGGTTGACCCGATCTCCGTCCTCTTCGTGGGGCCCGTCCCGTTCACATGGCTACACATGCTGTCACTGGTGCCGCTTGCCGGGGCCCTGCTGTTGGAGAAGGCTGGGAAGATATCCAAACTGAACCCTGTCTTCGTCGCCAGCGTCACGTTCGGGGCCCTGTTGTGCGGCCAGCTCACCGGCACCCTCGTGGGGCAGGAGCTTTCGGTGAGGGTATACCAGACGCTCACGCTTCAGGCATGGCGCGGCATAGTTCCGCTGTTCTTCCCCCTCTACCCAGTGGAACGTACCCTCTTCACGATTGTCGGTTCGGCCGTATCAATCCCTGTCCTACGCGCGCTCTGGCGGAGGCAGAACCCACACGCAGCTGGCTGACCCCTTCAGATTTTCGGGAGTAGACTTTAATGGAGTCGCGGAGGTCCGAATGACAATGTCGTCGGATCGCACCTATGACGTCGCCCTCGAACACTTCCGCAAGCTCCTGCAGGAACAGGTGGAGAGGTCAGACAGAATCGGCAAGCAGGCCGAATGGCTCGACTACTCCAAACTGGACAAGTTGGTCATCGGTATCATAGGCGGGGACGGCATAGGACCCATAATCGCCAAGGAGACGAAGAGGGTCCTGGAGCAGGCGCTGTCGGACAGGATCCGGTCTGGGAAAGTGGAGATCCGCGAGATAACAGGCCTTACCATTGAAAACAGAATCAGGCAGATGAAGCCGCTGCCGGACGAAATCCTCGCTGAAATCAGGAAGTGCAACGTTCTGCTGAAGGGTCCGACCACGACCCCCGAAGAGGGGAGCGGCATGCCCAACATTGAGAGCGCCAACATTGCGATCAGGAAGACATTCGACCTGTTCGCGAATGTGCGGCCGGTGAAGATTCCGTCTCAGGGGATCGACTGGATATTCTTCAGGGAGAACACGGAGGGGGAGTATGTGCTAGGGGGCAAGGGGCTGATGGTCACGCCTGACGTGGCGATCGATTTCAAGGTGATCACGAGGCCAGGAGCAGAGCGGATAATCCGGTTGGCCTTCGAGCACGCGAGGAAGACGGGCCGGAAGAAGGTCACCGTGGTGACGAAAGCGAACGTGATCAAGAAGACGGACGGGCTCTTCCTTGAAACAGCGAAGGATGTGGCGAAAGACTTCCCCGAGATAAAATGGGACGGCTGGTATGTGGACGTGTTCACTGCAAAGCTCATCGACGAGAAGAGGAGGCGCGAGTTCGAGGTCGTGGTGCTCCCGAATCTCTACGGGGACATTGTGACAGACGAAGCGGCGGAACTGCAAGGGGGTGTGGGGACCGCCGGGAGCGCCAACATCGGCACAAGCTTCGGGATGTTCGAGGCGATCCACGGCTCCGCGCCCAGGATGATAACCGAGGGGAGAGGCCAGTTCGCCGACCCGCTCAGCCTGATGAGGGCGGCGGTCATGCTGCTGGAGCACGTCGGGATGTTGGATGAAAGCCGGAAGCTGGCAATGGCGCTTGATATATGCGGGATATACGACCAGAAGGCGAAGATAACAGGGCGGTCCGACGGGGCGACCGCGAGCCAGTTCGGGGACTATGTGATCTCCACCCTCTCTGATCCCAGGCTCGACGCGAAGTGGGGATCGTACCAGAAGAACTAGCCGTGGATCCGGAAGTCCCTGTGGTTCCTGGGCGCAGTCACCTCGACGACCACTTTGTCCACCCTCGCGCGAGGGGGTCCGACCTTCGCCCAGTCCAGGACCCGCTTGACGTTCCTCTCGTCTCCTTCAAGGAACGCTTCCACCGACCCGTCGGGGAGGTTCCTCACCCAACCCCGGACGCCCAGGTTGGAGGCGATCTGGGCCATGTTCGAACGGAACGAAACCCCGTGAACCAGACCCCTGATTCTTACGCGGACGGCCGTTGACATGGCATTCACTATAGACCGGGGAAGAGCGCCAGGAGGCCGGTGGTGACGAATGACACGGCGAGGGCGGCGATGAGAAGAGCGGTGATCCTCGACAGGGCTATCGTGCCGTTCGGGCCCATGAACTTCCTAACCCAGTCGGAACCGGAGAGGATCACGTACGAAAGGACTGCGTTGCAGGCGACGACGGCCAGGGCGAGGAACGGGCTGTAGGGAGGGGCGGAGATGATTATCACGGTTGAGATGGCGCCCGGCCCGGCGAGGAGCGGCGTGGCAAGGGGAAAGGCGGCGATGTCGGAGGGCTGCAAGCCCCTCTTGCGGTCGTCCTCCCCTCTGAGATGGTCAACCGCCACGATGAACAGGATGATGCCGCCGGCGACGCGGAAGTCGCTGATCGTGATCCCGAATATGTCGAATATCAGCCATCCGAAGAGGGCGAAGACAACCAGGATCACGGTCGAGATGATGACGGCGTCCCTGACTATCTTCTTCCTGCTTTCTGAGAAGCCTTCGCTCAGGCCTATGAATATCGGCACTGTCCCTATGGCATCCACCACGGCGAAGAGGAGGACGAAGGCCTCGAGGAAGAGTAGTATGTCGAAGGCGAAGAAGGAGGAGAGAAGGGACATAGTTTCAGATGACGCGGCCTCCAAACGGATAAATAAGGAGTTGAGACATTTCACTCAGGTTTGTCACAGGTAGAGCAGTCGGCCATCGACTCGGCCATGGCGAAGATCATAGACCCGGAGCTTGGGAGGCCAATCACCGACCTGAAGCTCATCGACAGGCTATCGGTCACCGGGGGCTCGGTCGACCTCGAGTTCCACCTGACCGCTCCGTTCTGCCCTCCGATGTTCGCGCTTAAGATAGCCAGCGACATAAAGGCAGGGCTGATGTCCGTCCCGGGTGTTACGAGCGCCAAGGTGACGCTCCGCGGGCACTACCTGGCAGACGCGGTGAACAAGCAGGTCAACAAGCCTCTCCCGACCCAGCCGTAGTTGGCGCCATGGGGAGCAGGGAAAGGGTCGCGGAATTCCTCCTAAAATCGGGGGCGCACCATGATATCAGAGAGTTCGCTCAGAGCACCAAGAACTCGGCACTAGCGGCGGAGGCGCTGGGGTGCACGGTCGCGGAAATCGCAAAGAGCGTAGTCTTCGTGGGCATGAAGACGGCGGTGGTCATCGTATCCGGAGACAGGAAGGTCGACACATCGAAGCTAGGGAGAATCATGGCGGAAGAGATGAGGACCGCGAAACCGGACGAGGTCAGGGAAAGGACAGGATTCCCGATAGGCGGGGTACCTCCGTTCCCTCACGCAGCGGGGGTGGAGGTCCTTCCGGACATGTCCCTCACAAGATTTCGCGAGGTATGGGCCGCCGCGGGCGCTCCCAACGCGGTCTTCAAGATCGGAGCGGCGGACCTTATCCGACTAGTCGGGCGGGGGCCCTACGACCTCGCCGAGTAGCAGTATACAGTTATAGAGAGACCCCTCAGGTCATAGAGACGTGCCCACGCGGAAGGCAATAGAGATGGGGAAGGGTACGATCCTCGTTTCGCTCCCGAAGGACTGGATCAGGAAGAACGGGGTCAAGAAGGGAGCCGACCTGTCGGTGGTGGAACTCTCTGCGAGAAAGCTCATGGTGAAGCCTCTCGAAGGAGGCGAGGACGCGCCCAAGCAGATAGTCATCGAATATCCCGGGGACGACCTGGGCCAGTTCACCAATGACGTGACGGGCGCGTACCTGCTTGGCTATGATGAAATCAGGATCGCCGGCACCAGGGTCATATCGAGGGAAGACAGGGCGAGCCTGAAGGCCACCATTGGGAGGCTGGTGGGGCTGGAGATCATGGATGAAGATTCCAAGAAGGTCGTGATGCAGTTTCTCCTCGAACCGTCGGCGATCATTCCGGAAAAGATAGCCCGGAGGATGTCCGGGATCCTGGACGGGATGCTCGGGGACACGGCCGAGGCCCTCACCAAGGGAGACCCGAAGCTCCTGTCACTGGTCAACGAGAGGGACGACGAGGTCGATAGGCTGTACTTCCTCCTCGTCAGGGCGACCAGGGCCGCGGTTGTGAGGCCGGAAGTCGCGGAGGGGTACGGCCTTTCGCTGGTGGACCTCCTGGACTACCGAGTCCTGGCGAGCTTCCTCGAGAGCGTGGGGGACGCCGTGAGCGAGCTCTCGCACCAATTGAAGGCGGGGCTCGCCTCGAAGCAAGCCTCAAAGGACTACGCCAGGTCCGTCGCCAAGCTGAAGGAGATGAACGAGCTGGCCACCCAAGGTTTCCTTTCCAGGCGTGCGGGGAGGTCCAGGGCCGTAAGCAAGCAGATTGGAGCGCTTGCTTCTGAGGTCACCGACGGCCTGACGGCCATAGCCAAGACGTCCAACGGCGACGGCGCGAGCACGGCGGAAACTCTGGCCTCGCTGGAGCGGGTGAGCAAGCTGTTGGTCGACGTGTCTGATCTCGCCGTGACAACGCGACAGATGTCCTGACGGCAGCTCGTAACCCTTAATTACAGAAGTCACTCTGCTGCTATATGCCGAAGTATCTTTTTGTGACCGGAGGCGTGATGTCGGGCCTCGGCAAAGGCATAATCACCTCCTCCGTTGCCAAGCTCCTCCAGCTATCAGGCGTACAGGTCACATGCCTGAAGATCGACCCCTATCTCAACTTCGACGCGGGCACCATGAACCCATACACCCACGGCGAGGTCTTCGTTACTGACGACGGAGGGGAGACCGACATGGACCTGGGCAATTACGAGCGTTTTCTAAACAGGGACTTGACTAGGTCCAACAACATAACGACGGGCCAGATCTACAAGAAAGTCATAGACGACGAGAGAAAGGGGAGGTTCCTAGGAAAATCGGTCCAGATCATCCCGCACGTGACCGACGAGATCAAGCGCAGGATACGGGAGCTTGCGGAGAAGGAGAAGGTGGACGTCCTAGTGGTAGAGTGCGGTGGCACGGTAGGAGACATCGAGAGCTTGCCTTTCCTTGAGGCGTTCAGGCAGATGAGGATGGAAGAGGGGCTATCGAAGACCCTGTTCCTCCATGTGAGTCTCGCCCCCGAGCTCTCCGTCGTCGGGGAGATGAAGACAAAGCCCACGCAGCACAGCGTACAGGAGATGAGGAGGATCGGGATACAACCGGACATCATCGTGATACGCGGGAGCAGGGTCCTCCCCGCTGAAGCCAAGGAGAAGATATCGCTCTTCACGAGCGTGCCGGCGGAGAGCGTAATCTCCGACCCGGACGTGGAGACGATCTATCAGGTCCCCCGGCTCCTCGACAGGGAGGGGCTGCTGAAGCCCGTCCACGGGCAGCTCAGGCTAAGGTCGAGGCTGGCCATGCGGGGGTGGAACAAGGTGGCGGACAGGTTCCTCGACCACGACTTGACGGTGAGGATTGCAATGGTCGGGAAGTACGCGAACCTCGCAGACAGCTACGTGAGCGTCAACCAAGCCCTGTCGCATTCCGCGGCAGTGCACGGAGCGGACGTCAAGATATCCTGGATCGAGTCAGAGGAGATAGAGAAGGATGAGTCGAAGCTCGACCTTGTCGATGCCTATGACGGGGTCGTACTTCCGCAGGGGTTCGGAGGGAGAGGAGTCGAAGGGAAGATCGCAGCGGCCAACAGGGCGAGGGTCGCCCAGGTGCCTTTCCTCGGGCTCTGCTACGGGTTCCAGCTTGCGAGCGTCTCCTTCGCACGACATGTCCTCGGGCTGAAGAGCGCCAACACCACAGAGGTCGACCCGGAGACCCCGCACCCCGTCATAGACCTGCTCCCAGAGCAGCGCGAAGTGACTGACCTGGGAGGGACAATGAGATTGGGAGGGCACGACGTCCACATCGAAAAGCCGAGCAGGGCCTTCGACATCTACGGGGTCGACAAGATCAGGGAGAGGCACAGGCACAGGTTCGAGCTCAACCAGCGGTACCTGAAGAAGTTCGAGGAAAATGGGATGAAGTACACGGCGTTCAGCGACAACGGCCGCAGGGCCGAGATAATGGAGCTGGCTGGACACCCGTTCTACATGGGGACACAGTACCACCCCGAGTACATCAGCAGGCCAGAGCGGCCGGAGCCGATCTACGTGGCGTTCCTGGAGGCCTGCGTGAAGCGTGCTCGACAGACAGCCAGGGAGCCTGAGAAGCTCAGGACGTCAAGCCGCCGAGTAACGCCGGGCTAGTCGCAGCGCGATCTCGGCCACCTCGCGAGCGCCCTTGGCAAAGACGTAGACGTTGGGCTCGATCCCCGCCCCACCTTCGTCCACGATGGCGTCGAAGCGGCCGGACGAGGGCTTCAACCTCCTTTCGAGCGCCTCGACGGTCGGGTCTTCGGCCCCCGGGTGGGAGTATTTTCCGATGGTCAATGTTCTGAGGCCCGCCTTCCTCATCGCTCGTTCCATCTTTTCGTCGTAGCGCAGATTGATGCAGGCCCTGAGATCAGGGTGCCGGGACCTCGCCAGGAGTAGGACCCTGGACATGTGGGCCGACGCCCCAGCTTCGGGGGGGAGCATGGCCTTGGCCCTGTCCTTGACCCTCACTATCCTGCCGGGGATGGCTATGATGTCTGCGGGAGCGGTCGCGTCTCCGGCTGCGCATGCGATGTTGACCGACACCTCGGGCATCACCGTAACGAACTTCGGAGACTCCTCGAGCATCTTCACGGCCTGGGCGACCTCTGAAATCGTCTGGGACCGCGCTCCCCCGCGCTGACCATATTCCTTGATGCACACGTCGCAGTCGGACAGAAATGGGTAGGCCGCCCTATGTGCCGGGCAGATGTACCCGCCCCCGAGCAGTTCGGTCCATATGGCGTTGAGAACTCGGATTCCGCCAACCGGGTTCGTGTTGACCGCGGCTGCGAGCTGAACCGCATACCTGTCAGCATCGGTCCTTGAAACGGAGAGTTCGGACAGGGCCGAATATGCCCTGCTTGTATCCGCCTTCAGGTACAGGCTCACAGAGGCCTGAGTAACCCCAAGCATCGCGGATATCTTGCTCTGCGAGAACCCCTGGGAGTCCAAGACGCTGCTTACCAGTTGGCGCATCGAAGGCAGGAACCGTTCGACCATCAGCTCATCGGGAGGCTGCACGGTATAAACGATTTATTGAGTAGTTTATAAGTGTAGGATTTGAGGTTCAGCCATGGCCGACGCGCAGGTCCGGGTTCAGAAGCAGGGGTTTCTCAATCCTCGGGTCATAGCCGAAGCGTCCGTCATGGTCGCCCTGGCGGTCGTCCTCGACGCTTTCAGGATCTTCACGCTCCCACAGGGAGGCTCGATAACTTTCGGCGAGATGGTCCCCATACTCCTGATCGCCCTGAGGAGAGGCCCCAAGGTCGGAATCTTCGCCGGGATGGTTTTCGGCATCGTGGACGTTTACTTCGAGCC
The DNA here is from genome assembly GCA_028867035.1 of Nitrososphaerota archaeon. Lineage (GTDB taxonomy): Archaea > Thermoproteota > Nitrososphaeria > Nitrososphaerales > Gagatemarchaeaceae > UBA183. The sequence continues at coordinate 269,804 of JAGWHB010000002.1, forward strand.
GTTTGTCTACAACCCGATCCAGTTCCTCCTTGACTATCCGCTGGCATATGGCGCGCTCGGGCTCGCGGGCCTTTTCAGGGGCAAGTCGACACTCTACGCAGGACTGGGGGTCGCCTTTGCCATTGGAGCCAGGTTTGTCAGCCACTTCTTCTCGGGCCTGATTTTCTTTGCGAGCTACGCTCCGGCGGGGGAGAACCCTGCCCTCTACTCCGCGATCTACAACGCGTCGTACCTCCTGCCTGGGCTCCTAATCAGCGAATTCGCCATCCTCATCCTGGCGAAGGGCGGAGCCCTCAAGTTCAGGCTCTAGACAGCGGCGGCCGGTGGGACATGGGTTGGCCAGGAACTACGGCAAGGCCGACAGCGGGGTCATGGACGTCGTCTACAAGCACCTGGGGCAGCCCAACAGTGATGTAATCTCCGGGCCAAAGCGGGGCCTAGACAACGCGTTCATCAAACTCGCTGGCGGGAAGACGTTGGTGGTTTCGACGGACCCCGTGTCAATTGTACCTCAGATAGGAGTCAGGAAGTCCGCCTGGTTGAGCGCCCACCTGATCGCCTCGGACGTGGCTACGTCTGGCGTGCCTCCGAAGTTCGCATCTTTTTCCCTCAATCTCCCCGAAACGCTCGCCTCTTCGGAGGAGGCCGAATACGTCTCTGCCCTGGGTGATGCATGCGAGGAGCTGGGGGTGGCCGTGGTCTCGGGGCACACGGGGACCTATCCCGGAGCCGGTTTCACAGTGGTCGGTGGGGGGACGATGTTCGCCCTCGCGGATGATGGTGCGTTTGTGAGCCCCACCATGGCCAATGTCGGGGACAGGGTGCTGATGACAAAGGGGGCGGCCATCGAGGCCGCTGCTTCCCTGTCCTGGGCATTTCGTTCTGCAACTGAGCGGAGGGTGGGGAAGAGGCTCGCGGCTCGGGGCAGGGCCCTGATCGACCAGTGCACGGTGGTGAACGACGCATCGGCCGCCAGCGCCGTAGGTCTGGGCCCCGAGGGGGTGACTTCGATGCACGACGCGACCGAGGGAGGGGTCCTGGGGGCCCTCGACGAGATGTCAGACGCCTCTATGAAACGGTTCGAAATACGGGCGGATCGCATCATGGTCTCCGAGGAAGCGAAAGCAGTTTGCGGCGCGTTTGGGATAGACCCGCTGACTTCTCTCAGCGAAGGGACCCTGCTCCTGACGTGCTCTCCCAAGAGGGTCGAAGACGTAGAACATGGTCTGACGTCGTCGGGGGTCGCGGTGGCCGACATCGGGGTGGTGCGCAAGGGGAGAGGGGTGTGGCTCGGCCGCGGAGGCAGACCGCCAGACAGGTTCAAGCCGCGTCCCGACGGATACTGGCGTGCTTACAACGAAGGGCTCCGAGCCTTGACCGAGTGAGCCTGGCCTGTATTGCGAGCATCGGCCGCGAGCATTTGATATAACGTAGGTCTGAAGCGGGCGGCAAGGACAGGAAAAGTGTCGACCACAGAAAACGCGGCCAGGGTCCTGAAGACGCTGAAGGACGAGGAGTGGAGGACGCTCGCAGGACTGGAGAGGGCTTCTTCGGGGTACGGCACCCCCGACCTGGGAAGGCTGTCCCGGATGAGCCGGCTCCCACCGGAGCGGGTGAGGTTCGCCACAGACGCCCTTGAGAAGAGGGGACTGGCCATGCGGAAGGGGCAGGGGTTCGTTCTGAGCAGGACGGGGGTGGAGGCGATGGCCCTGAAGGACTACGTGAAGAAGGACCTCATATTCGCACTTGGGGCCATAATCGCGAAAGGGAAGGAGTCCGACGTCTACGAGGCCCTCACCGAGGAGGGGACGAAATACGCTCTGAAGCTGTACAAGATCGGCCGCATCAGCTTCACAAGCGTCAGGAAGAAGCGCGTGCTGGAGAGCGCCCAGTTCAGGAGCTGGATGACAGCCAACTACGACGCCGCCAAGAGGGAGTACCACGCGCTGAGGAAGCTGGACGGCCTTTCGAAATCATTCCCGAAGGTGATATCGTACAGCAGGAGCACGGTCCTCCTGGAACAGCTGTCGGGGGTGCGGCTGTCGCAGCGGCCTGAAATCGAGGACCCCGATTCCATGCTCAGGACGATCCTCGGCCTGATGCGGACTGCCTTCGCAAAGGCCGGGTTGGTGAACGCAGACCTGAGCGAATACAACATACTCACCGACGGCGCCATGGTGTGGCTCATCGACTGGCCCCAGGCGGTCGACGCATCCCACCCGAACGCCACAGAGCTCCTGATGCACGACGTGAAGGCGGTCTCGACGTTCTTCAAGAGAGCCTACGGCGTGGAGTCTGACAGCGACAGCTCTTTCGGATATGTGACCGGTCGGAACGCGAGTCTAGAATAGCTCTATCTTCTTCTGAAGGATCAGGTTCGTGACCCGCCTGATGTCGTCCAGGGAGTCGTTCATGATCGATTCGATGTCGCTGTTCACCTTCGATACCTTCCCTCCGTCCTCCAGCACTACCGCGGCGCTTGCTATGAGCGGCTGGTCGATGGGCTTGCCGATCCTGCTGAGCACCCTGACGTAGGATTCCTTGACCGATGGGCACTGCTTGACTATCTCCCTCGCCGTCAGGACAGCGAGTGCGTTGAGTATCTTCCCGGTGTGGTTGACGGGGTTCTTCCCTGCGGTTGCCTCCATCGAGTACTGGCGCATGGGCGAGATGAGTCCGTTGACCCTGTTCCCCCTTCCGGTGTTGCCGTCGTCCCCCTGCTCCGCCGAGGTACCGGTGACGGTCAGGTAATATTCCCCGTGCTTGGGGTTGTCGGCTGCGTTCAGCTTGAAGTTTACGTCGAGCCTTTCTCTGGACGCGAGCTTGTCCAGCTCTTCGGACACGTCCTCTATCACGCTCACGTAGTGGCTTGCGTCGGGGATCTTCGAGCCGACCATTGCGGCTGCGACCGTGGTCTCGAGTTTCTTGCCCCTTCGGAGCCCCATGACCTTTACGTCCTCTCCCACCTCCGGGTACTTCTTCTTGAAGGTCGGAGAGTTGAGGAGCTTCTCAGATGAAAGGACCAGGTTCTCGGTCGGGGTAAGGGGCGCGTAGCCCACCCCTATGGACGTGTCGTTGGACACGGGCATGGTTCCGGTCCTCATGAAGACCGCGACAAGGTCCCGCGAGCCCTGCTTGATCTTGGTGTCGATCATGATGTGCTTGTCCGGGTCCAGGAAACGCATGGTCTGGCGGATGAAATCGCGGATTGATTCCCTGGCGATCTCCTCTACCGGGACCTCGACGTCCCTGCCCTTGAACGGCACGAGCTCGGTGGCCCTCCCCGCCACCATGAGGTAGATCGGTGAGATGATCCTGCCCCCTCCGAACTTCGGTTCGGATTTGCCCCCCACCAGGATGCCCTTGTCCACGTTGTGGTGGAGGATCGCGCCGAAGTGTTTCAGGTAGTAGTCGCACAGGCCGAGGGAGACCGCCTCGGATGCGCCGTCGATGAGGCTGTCGGGGTGTCCCTTCCCCTTTCTTTCGACTATCTCTACGTCAAGGTCGGCGACGCCGAGGCCCCTGATCTCCTCAACGTGAAGCGACCGCTGCGTCAAGCGAGCCCCTCTAGAGTCTGTCCTCTATCTTCACATAGAGGACGTTGTTGCCTCTTATGATTACCTTCCCATAGTTGGCAACCTTTTTTCCGTTCTCGGACTCTTCGGCGTCTACCAGAATCACGTTCATGTAAGGGTCTACGTTCGACATCTTTCCTTTGTACTCGATCTCGTTCTTCAGCCTGACGGAGACGGTTTTGCTTGTCGCCTTCTGGAGCACGTTCAGGGGCCGCTTGGTCTGTTGGGGGGGCTGAGAAGGCTGCTTGCTCACTGCGAACTTTTTCGCAGGGCTTCGATTCACAGTTAAAAAGACATCGGTGATTGAAGCGAGATGAGAGGGGTCGGGACCAAAACGGAAGGCTCTGTCGAAACTGTCGGAGACTCGATAAGACGGGCCGCTTCCTTCCCGTTCTTCAGCACTGGCTCTGTCGGGTTCGACGCCCTTCTTGGCGGAGGGTACAGGGCAGGGACCCTGACAGAAATCTTTGGGAGGAGCAACAGCGGCAAGTCGCAGTTGGCCATGCAGGCGGTGCTGGACGCGGCCCGGGGAGGTAAGAAATCGCTGTACATCGACACCGAAGGCTCGTTCAGGCCGGAGAGGCTCGAGCAGATGGCCGAGGCCAGAGGGTGGGGAGCGGAGGGAATGCTGGAGAGAGTCGTCTATGTGAGGTCGGACTCGTCGTCGGAGCAGATGGAGGCGATCCGGCAGATGCAGAGCAGAGGTGCGACTGCCTCATGCGAGCTAGTTGTCGTGGACACGCTGACCCGGAACTTCTCGGTCGAGCTGCCTGGCAGGTCGAACCTTTCGAGCAGGCAGGGGGCCCTCGGCATCCATTTGAGCGAAATGGCAAGGGATGCGTACGTCAACGGCAGGGCCTATATCCTCACGAACAGGGTCACATTTGGGCCGTCTCACGACGTGAGCATAGGAGGGACGACCGTGGAACAGCTGGTGCACGCTTCGGTCATGCTGGAGAGAGAAGGGACGAAGGTCAGAGCCACTGTCCAACCATCGGGAGGAAGGGTCGTGATGGATCTGGGCGGGGCCGGAGTCACTTGAATCAAAGTGACCTGTTGTGCAAATTCTTTGCGCCGCGCCCTTAAGGAAGGTTTTCGTGTTGTGTGCAATAATTAGCTGGAGGTTCGGATGACAGAGAGCACCTCAATGCTGACCAGGAGGGGTTTCGTGATCATCGGGAGGCTTTTCGTCGCGTTCATCCTTCTGCTGATGCTTTCGGTGGGTTTCTGGATGCTCAATCAGGTACTAGACGCGGTGGTGATACTGGGGAGAAGCTATGTCGATGTCCCAGGCTACCCAGCGCAAGTAAGTGTCTGGGTATATCATGACGCCGCTTACACCCTGCTTTGGGTCTCATACGTGGGTCTAGTACTGTGGGAAATTACTCCATGGAAACCAAATCAGCGAACCGTAGGAAGGGTTCTCATCGCGCTTTTTGGATTCGCCCTCCTCACTGCTGGGCTCTGGTTATCACAGGACCTGATGAACGCCGTGCTCGTCCTTCATCGGCCCCTCGTTGACTTCCCTTTCTTCATCACCAGCGTCGACTGGTATGCGACAAGAGACGTGATAATGCTGCTTACGGTCCTCGCTTATATCATGTTTTACGCGCTCATCCGGGTGTCGAGACCTGAATAGGCTCGCCCTGAAAAGGAAGGTCAAGGCATCCGGAGCGGACAGCCTTGACTATTTTCACGAGCCTCTCCCCGGAGAGAATTAGGCAGAAAGGAGCTCTGCATTATTTAGAAGGCGCTTATCGAGCAGTGACAATCTTCACCTTAACATCAATAGTATTGTACGCAATAACCTAAGGAAAGTTAAATATCATGTAATCGCTCGTGCTCACGAGCAAGGTCGTGCAGGCAAGCATCGCTTCGATACTGGATTCCCTGAAAAGGTCTGAACTGGACGAAGCGAAGAAGAAGATTCAGGCCCTCACCCCCGACGTGAAGTCGGAGAGGGAGCGCGGAAGCCTCCTTGCGGCTGCAGGCATCTATGCGAGCATGTCGAAGGCAAAGGTGGGGACGATGCAGACATGGGACAACGCGAGGGTCGAGAGGGCAGCGAAGTCGATTACTTCGAGCCAGATGGCGGACGACTTCGACGTCGGATATGCGGAGACCCTTCTGAACTATTCCAGGCTCGCAGAGACTAGCCCACAGACTGCAGCGTAAAGAAGAGCATCCAGGTAAACAGGAACACCATTGCGAAGCCGCCTATCCCGGTGGTGTAGATTTTCCCTTGCTGTTCCTTTGGGAGCCCCCTGTACCAGGTGAACCAGGCCGCGTAGTACGAGACAAGATAGACCCCGATCCCTATGCTCACCCCGATCGACCAGTCGAAGCCGCCGTAGAGCAGCTGCGTCCCCTCGGTGGCTACGCCCGCGAGGGCGCCTAGACCAATCCTGAGCCAGTATAGCTTATCAAACGCCGCTGGCGGAAGAACCCTCGTGGCCGAGCTATCGGGTTTCGAGGTCTTGGTGCTAGCCAAAGAAATCGATTTGGCGCTGCGCGGAACCTACGTTAATAACATTTACAGCACCGGAGGGTCTCAACTGGTCCGTTTCAGGAAGCCCGGCGCCGAGGACGTCTGGCTCGTCGTTTCGCCGAAGAAGGGGGCTTGGATATCGGCGAACGTCGCAGAAAGGGCGGAGACCACGGAGTTCACCACGAGGCTCAGGTCCGTGCTCGAGAGGGCGAAGTTCTCCCGCGCGTCCCAGTTCGACTTCGACAGGGTCTTCGAGATCGAATTCGAGGACGGCGAGTACAGGAGACTGATCCTGGAGTTGATGCCCCCGGGGAACATCGTAGTGACCGACTCCGAAGGGAAGGTCCTCGCCTCGGAGGAGGAAGTGAGGTCGTCTGCCAGAAGGGTGGTCAAGGGAGTGAAGTATCAGCCGCCGGCACAGAGCCGGATCAGCCCCCCCGATGTAAGCACGCAGGATGTCAGAGCCATGTTCGAGGAGGAGAGCACGGTCGGGAAGGCGATTGGAAGGCACGTCGCCCTTCCGAGGAAGTATGTGGCCGAGGCCCTCGCAAGGCTGGGAGTGGGTGAGTCCACTCCGACATCCGAGCTGGCAGGGAAGGAGGAGGAGGCGGTCAGGGTGCTCAGGGAGATGGTGGCGGAAGCGAGAGGGGCTCCCAGGCCGTGCATCTGCCAGACGTCCAGGGGGGACGAAATATTCGTCATCCCGCCGCGAGGGCTCGAAGTCAAGGAGGCGGCTGACCGGGTATCAGACCTCTGCGACAGGCTCTTCCTGAAAGAGGCGCAGGCAGCGGCCCCCCGGGTCGACCCAGAAGAGGCGAAGCGTCTGGAGCTCCAGGCGACGGCGTCAAAGCTCAGGGCCGAGTCGGGTTCCCTCTTGGCGGAGGCAGCCAAGGCAAGGTCAGCCGCTTCGGCGGCCAGGGCAGCCCGGTTGTCCGAGGCTGTCAAGCTGTTGAAGGAGTCCGGGGTAAAGACATCCAGGGAGCCCACGTCGTCTGCGGCAGTCGCTTCCACCCTCTTCGACAGGGCGAAGGAGCTGGAGACGAGATCTGCGCAGAGCCTCGAAGCGGCGGCAAAGCTGGAGAAGAAGGCATCCAAATCAGTGTCCAAGATGGTTTCATCGACCAGACCGCTGGTCAGGAAGAAGCGCGAATGGTATGAGAAATTCAGGTGGTTCTTCACGGGCGAAGGGAATCTGGCCATCGGAGGCAGGGACGCCCAGACGAACTCGGCGCTCTTGAGCAGGCACCTCGACGACAACGACACAGTATATCACGCAGACCTGTTCGGTTCCCCTTTCTTCGTATTGAAGGGGGGAAGAGGACAGTCAGACGAGGAGGTCCGGGAGCTCGCACAGGCGACGGTCGCCTTCAGCAGCGCCTGGAAGACGGGGCTGGGTTCGGCCGACGCCTACTGGGTCAGCCCCGACCAGGTGAGCGCGAGCGCTCCCAGCGGCGAGTATCTCCCGCGAGGCAGCTTCGCCATCAGGGGGAAGAAGAATTTCGTGAACAAGAACGTCGTGGAGGTCTCGGTCGGCGTGGATTCTGACGGCCGGGTTGTGGCCGGCCCCGAGGAAGCTGTCAAGCGCAGGAGTGCCCACTATCTTGTCCTTCGCCCGCAGAGGGAGAAGGGGTCCGACACGGCGAAGCGGGTGCTCAAGGACCTGGGTACCTTCGGAGGAGAGTCCCCCCCACCGACCCTCGACGATATTCAGAGGGCTCTTCCTACTGGCGGTGGCAAGGTCGTCCGGAGGTCCTAGCGGCTTGGCGCAGGCCTGCGCGGGGTCTACTGCGAGATGCACTCGGCTACTATCTCTGCGACGTCCTTGACGTCCATGCCGGTGTTCATCACCTTCGTTGTGTCGTCGAACATGGAAAGGCAGTAGGGGCACTCGGTGGCGATTTCCTTCGCCCCTGTCCTTGCCGCCTCCTCTGTCCTGATCCCGGCGATGGAGCGCTGCTGGGGAACCTTGTACCAATAGTTCGAGCCTCCGGCCCCGCAGCAGAAGGTCTTCTCCTTGCTTCTTCCCATCTCCCTGACTTCCTCGACGGAGGCGTTGAGGATCTCCCTGGGCTCTTCGAACACGCTGTTGTACCTTGAAGCATAGCACGCATCGTGAAGGGTGACCGAGATCTTCTGTATCCTGTCGGCAGGGACCGCAAGCTTCCCCTGGCGTATCAGGTCGGAGATGAGCTGGGTGTGATAGACCACCTCGAAGTTCCCTCCGAACTGGGGGTATTCGTTCTTGAGGGCGTTGAAGCAGTGGGGGCAGGTTGCGATGATCTTCTTCACCCCATAGGAGTTCATTTTCTCTATGTTCTGGAATGCCAGCTCCTGGTACCTGCCTTCCTCCCCGAGGCGGCGGGCAGGGTCCCCCACGCACATCTCCTCTGCACCGAGTATCGCGAACGAAATCCCGGCCTGCTTGAGTATCTTGGACAGGGCCCTCGCGACCCTCTGGGCCCTCTGGTCGAAGGAGGAGAGGCAACCGACCCAGTAGAGATACTCGGCCCCCGGGTTGCTCGACAGCGTGTCGATGCCGAGGCCTTCGGCCCAGTTCCCCCTGGTCGGGTTCTTGAAGCCGTAGGGGTTCTGGTTCTGGGCCAGGTTTTCGAGCATGGTTGCCTTCTCCTTGTCGAGCTTGCCGTTCGCCACCAGTGTCCTGCGGAGATCGTAGATCACGTCGAGGTGCTTGACGCTGACGGGGCAGCTCGCGACGCATGCGCCGCAGGATGTGCATGACCACAGTTCGTCTTCCCCGACGGCGGTGAGCGGGTCCGCGTTCGCCCCATCGGCAGCCTTGGACAGGAGGCTGACCTTCCTCACCAGGACCCTGGGGGACAGAGGACGGCCGGCGGCTGTCGCCGGACAGGCGGCCTCGCAGGCGCCTATCTCCACGCAGGAATCGTAGGTCAGCTTCTGGGAAGTATCGAAGTCTGAGACCTTCGCTACCCCGACGTGGATCTGCTCGGGGTCTGTCTTCCCCGCCATTACGTCCCCAAGGTTGAATGGGGTCTTCAGGGACGAAAGGGGCTTGTCGAAGTGTCCGATGAGGTTGACGCTTGGCCTGCTGTAGTAGACGGCGACCAGGGAGTTCCTCACTATGCCGACGACCCCCCCGACCAGCGCCAACGAAGGGAGCCATAGGAGCGCGAGTTCGCTGCAGGTCAGGGCGATGGCGAGCATCAGCACCAGCTGGAGCACAGTCGAAGCCCGCCCGAAGGAGGGCGTCGAGCGCAGCTCCTTCTCCACCCGCTTGCTCTGGACGTAGCGCTGGACCCTCCAGACGAAGGCGCCGGCCAGCCCCAACACGAGGGGGACTGAAGCTATCAGGAGCAGGGTGCGGAGGATGGGCGCGAATCCGATGACAGGGTCGAGCAGGGAGTTGGCAATGGAGAGGCCGACGCCGAGCGCAATCGAGAGGTGCATCAGGAAGACGGGGTCCCCGCTCGAAAGGCGGCCCGCTTCGTCCTTCGTCAGTCCAAGGATCCTGCCCGGGCCGAGGCTTGTGGAGGTCTCGTGGGAGTGCCTGTAGAATGCATAGGTGACTGCGGCGACGCTGACCAGTGTCATCCCGTAGACGGCGGCGTAGGCAGGGTCGAGCCCTGGCATGACTCAATCGCGCCTGTCAGACCGCTTATAGGATGTTCGATGAGCCAGAGGCCGCCGTTCAGGTCCGGGCGGCAAGGACTTTCTTGATCGCAGGGACCACCTGGTAGAGGTCCCCGACTATCCCGTAGTCCGAAGCTTGGAACATGGGGGCGTCCTTGTCCGTGTTGATGGAGGCCACCACCTTGGAGTCCTTCATGCCGGCGACGTGCTGCAGCTGTCCGGAAATTCCGATCGCCAGGTAGAGGTCTGGTTTGACGTTGACCCCCGTCAGCCCGATGTGGTGCTCCTCCGGGAGCCAGCCGAGGTCGGCGGAGAGGGGTCTTGAGCAGCCGAGGGCGCCGTGCATTTTCGCCGCCAGGTCCTCGAGCATTGCGAGGTCTTCCTTCTTCTTCACCCCTCTGCCTGCCGAGACTATCACCTTGGCTGATTTCAGGTCGACGGCCCCCGCCGCCTTCTTCTCTCTGCTGACCAACCTGACCGCGTCGCCCACCACCCCCACGTCCTTCTCCTGGACCGCGCCTGAAGCGGTCTCAGACCTAGGATAGGACCCCACCTTCACCGTGGCCACGGCCGGGAACGGGCACCCGACCTTGGCGACCACCCTGCCTGCGAACACACTCCGCTCCCCCGTCAGGCTCTGGCCGTCGGAGCCGAGCTTCGCAACCTCGGAGATGCAGCCGATCCTGAGCTTCGCGGCTAGCTTCGATGCTATCTCCCTCCCGGTCCGCGTGGCCCCGACCAGTATGGCGACAGGCTGGAGTTCCTTGGCGGCTCGGCAAAGCGACTCGGCCGCGACTTCGGGGCTGACGTCGGGCGAAGGCGGCCCCTTCAGGAGGAGTTTCCCGCCGGGTGCCCGGACCCCCTCCCTGGTCCGTCCTATCTCGACGACGACAGCCTCGGCTGAGCTCGCCCTCGCGACTTCGGCAGCCGCTGAGGCGATCTCGTTGGACACTATCTCGTTTTCGGAGTAGGCCCACACCGAGCGGCTCACTTCAGGACCCCCTCCTTGACCAGCGCGTCCACAAGCTTGGCGGCGGCTTCGTCGGGGGTCCCCTCGAGGATAAGGTGCTTCCTGACCGCAGGCTGGGATGACATGGAGAGGACGCTGGCCTGCTTGTAGGAACCGTCGGAGGAGAGCTGGTCCCCGTTGATTTCCTCCAAGGGCTTCTTCGAAGCCTGCATTATCTGGATCAGGGTCGGGTATCTGGGCTCGTTGATTTCGCTGACGACGGAGGCCCCGAAGGGGACGGGGGCTTCGACCACTTCGACGCTGTCCTCGAGGCTGCGCTCCACCCTCGCTGTCTGTCCGTTCACTTCGACCTTCCTGGCGTACCCCACGTGGGGGATGCCGAGGAGCTCGCCCAGCATTGGGGGCACCTGGCCGCTGTAGGTGTCGGAGGACCCCTCCGAGCTGAGGACAGCGTCGAAGGGGCCGCCTTTCTTTATCGCGGCCGCGAGGAGTTCGGCCGTGCGGAGGGTGTCGAGCTTCAGGGGGTCGGCGACGACGAGCACCCCCCTGTCAGCGCCCATGGCCAGGGCTTCCTTCAGGGTCTTCTTCGCGCTGGCGGTCCCCACCATGAAAATCACAACCTCGCCGGTGTGGGCTGCCTTCATCCGGAGTGCCTCTTCGACGGCGTTCTTGTCGAAGGCGCTCATCTTTCCGGGAGCGCTGTCCAGGAGGGGCTTGCCGCCTGCGTCGAGCTTCAGTTCGGTCTCGTCGATCGCGTGCTTGACGCAGACAGCGATCTTCACTGGGACCTGGCCAACTCCCGCCTGGAAATGAGCATGCGGAGGACCTCCGAGGTCCCTTCCCCGATGGTGAGGAGTCGGGCGTCCCTCCAGTGCCTGTGGAGCTCCTCCGTGGTGTAGCCGTAGCCGCCGTGAATCTGTATCGCTTCGTCGCAGGCCCTGAGAGACATCTCTGTCGCGAACACCTTCGCCTGGGAAGCCTCGGAGGCGTAGGCCCCTCCCAACTCCTTGACCCTCGACGCATAGAAGTAGAGGAGCCGGCCTGCGTTTATCTCCGTCTTCATGTCAGCGATCTTTTCGCGTATGAGCTGGAACTCTGAGATCGGCTTGCCGAAAGCCCGCCTTGCCTTGGCGTAAGCCAACGACTTGTCATAGGCTATCTGTGCGATGCCGACGTTCAGGGCCGCTACGACAATCCTTGCTCCATGGAGGATCTCCTTCGCGTAATCGCCCCCTTTGCCCTCCTCCCCGACCAGGCTCTCCTCGGGGACACGGCAGTCGGAGAATATCACCTCAGAGGTCTTCGAACCCCTCATGCCGAGCTTCTTCAGGTCTCCGCCGAACCTCAGGCCCGGGTTGGGCGCCTGTAGAAGGAAGCACGATGGGCCCTTTTTCGTCTTCGCGAATACCAGGTACAGGTCGGCCTCCCCGGCGTTTGTGATGAACATCTTTGATCCGTTGATAACGTACTCGCCCCCCTTCCTCTCGGCGGTGGTCGCCATCGTCCCCGAGTCAGACCCGGATGCGGGCTCGGTGAGCGCGAAAGAAGCGAGTGCCTTTCCAGCTATTATCCTGTTCAGGTACCTCTTCCTCTGCTCTTCGCTCCCGAAGCGCAGCAGGCCCTCGGCGACGGCGTTGTGTATCTCAACGCTGAGGGCAATCGAGGCGTCCGCCGTCCCAAGGAGCTCGATGGCGTTCGCATAGACCGAAAAGGGGAGCCCGAGACCGCCGTACTCCTCAGGGAAGGCGATCAGCCCCATGCCCTGGTCGAGGAGCGACTTCCTCGGTTTCGCTATCGACGCTTCTCCGGTGTCGAGCCTGGGCGAGACGGGCAAGATCTCCTTCTCCATGAACGACCCCAGTGAGGAGAGCAGTTCCGAGTACTCCTGATGATGGGCGGACTGGAATATCTCCATCAGTCGCCTGTGTTCGGCGCTGTATATCCCCAAGATGAGAGACTCGGCTCCGCCGATTCTGGCCGGATTTAATGGTTCTTCCTAAAGCGGGACAATTCCTATTAGCGGAGCGCCTGCGCGGCCAAGGCGTGGAGTTAGCGGGCCGGCTGGCGGAGTACGCGCTGTCGACGAAGTACCAGCAGCTGGACGCCAGGACGGCGAGGGAGACGAAGGCGAGGATCGTGGACGCCCTGGGATGCGCCATAGGGGCTTTCGACGAGGAGCCAATAGGAGTCGCACGCAGGGTGGTCGGAAACGAACGGGGGCCCTCGACGATTCTGGGGACGTCGTCGCACTCCTCGCCGTCGCTGGCGACGTTCGTGAACGGCCTGATGGTGCGATATTTCGATTTCAACGACACCTACCTCTCGAAGGAGCCCGCCCATCCAAGCGACAACCTGGCACCGTGCCTCGCCGTCGCAGAAGGGGAAGGCGCGGGGGGACGGGAACTGATGGCAGCCCTTGTCACGGCGTATGAAATCCAGTGCAGGCTCTGCGACGCCGCCGACATCAGGCACAGGGGGTGGGATCACGTCAACTACGGCCTCGTCTCCTCTTCCCTGGCTGCGTCCAAGCTGATGGGGCTGGGGCTGAAGCAGGCGACGCATGCGGTCAACATCGCCCTGAACGGCCACATCGCCATGCGGCAGGTGAGGGCAGGAGAGCTCTCCATGTGGAAGGGCGCGTCGTTCGCAAATGCGGCCAGGAACGCGGTCTTCGCCGCCTACCTTGCGAGGGAGGGGATGACCGGGCCGGCGCCCATCTTCGAAGGAGAGATGGGTTTCTTCAAGCAGGTCTCGGGTCCGTTCAGCCTCGAAATAGAGAAATTCGGGGGGAAGAAGGGAGAGTTCAAGGTCGGCGAGACATATGTGAAGTACTGGCCGGCGGAGTACCACGCCCAGTCGGCCATCTGGGCCTCACTCGAGGTAAGAAAGAAGGTGAAGGACCTGGGCGACGTGGAGTCGGTTCTGGTCGAGACCCACGAGGCTGGATACACGATACTCGGGAAGGACCCTGAGAAGTGGGCGCCCCGGACGAAGGAGACTGCGGACCACAGCCTGCCGTTCATTGTGGCCATGGCCCTCCTCGAAGGGGACGTCTCGAACGCTACATACTCGGAAGGCGCCCTGCATGACGCCGGAAACCTTGCATTTGTCAAGAGGGTGAAGGTCGTCGAGGACCCCGACCTGACGACGAAGTACCCGGCCAAAGGGATGCCAAACAGGGTGACCGTCGTTGAGAAGGGCGGGAAGGCGACGAGCGCTCAGGTCGATGTCCCACGGGGACACCCCGAAAATCCGATGACAAGACATGAGATAGAGGCGAAGTTTCTGAAGCTCACCCACCGCAAGGTCGAGGCCGCCGCCGCAAAGGAGGCACTGGCGCGGTTGTGGAAGCTCGAAGAGGAGAAGGACCTTGGCGAGGTCTTGGGCCTGCTCCGGGTCGACCGCAGATTCAAGGCTTAAAGCGAGTCCAGGATCAGGCGAGTCCGATGAGGCTGGCACTCGGATTCAACCCGGTGCTGACCATCCAGGATGCCTCTCGGCTTGCGTCGGGAGCCGAGAAGCTCGGTTTCGATTCGATGTGGATGCACGAGAGCCTGTTCCAGCGTGATGTCGTCACCTACATCTCTGCCATGGCGTCGGCGACGCAGAGGATAAGGCTCGGCTCCGGTGTCATCAACACCTTCACGCGGCATCCGGTCACCGCTGCGACGACATTCGCCACCCTTTCCGAGCTCTCCGGAGGGAGGGTGAACCTTGGCCTGGGGCTTGGGAGCTTCCCTACCATCCCCCTGATAGGGCATCAGATCTTCCCCGTCGAGAAGACTAGGCCCCTGAGGCGCATACGGGAGTACGTCCAGGTGGTGAAGATGGTGTGGGAGGGGAACAAGGTGGATTTTGACGGGGAGTTCTTCCAGGTGCACAACCTTACGCTCGGGTTCAAGGTCGCCGGCACGGTGCCGGTATTCATCGCCTCGCTCTCCCCGCGTACCCAGGCTTTCGCTGCGACGGTGGCGGACGGGGTGATCCTTTCCCCGGCCCTTAACAGCGCCTGGGGGACGGAGCGGATGGTGGAGAACGTCAAGCGGGGAGAGGCCAAGAGAGGCATGGCAGTCGAGCGGGTCTCCTACATGCTGACGTCCCTGGACCCCGACCCCAAGAAGGCGGCCCAGGCGGTCAGGGATTACTACTTCTTCGTGTATCAACTATCTGAAGTAGTCAGGGCGGAGGTCCTCGCCCCCTACGGGGTCACCGAGGAGCACCTGAGGCCCATGAAGGAGGCGTGGAAGAGAGGGGACGTGCCTGAAGCGAAGAGACTGGTGCCAGAGCAGGCGATAGAAGCGCTCACTATCACCGGGGACGGGGACCACGCGGCCGAGAGGCTCAATGAATACGCGAAGGCCGGGGTGACCCTCCCGGTCGCCATGCCTATCGGGAACGTCGAGTATGCAATGAACGAGCTCGCGCCGGGCCCGGCCTGAGCCCTAGATGGGCAGCTTGAGCGGGACGAAGACAGAGAGCAATAGCGAACCCATGTAGAGGAGGGCGAACTGCAGGGCGAGCTTTGCCGTCTTGGGGTCAGCGTCGTCCGGTATCGAACCCCTGAACATCCCCGCCAAACGCCGCGCCTCGGGAGCGGTGAGGAACACCACCAAGGACCATACCGGCAGAAGTTGTCCGACTATGCCGGCTGCGACGAAGATGTATGCCGCGACGAGCAGGGCCGCATAGAGCTTTTCCGAGTTGACAGCACCCAGGACGACCGCGAGCGTCCGCGTATTGACCGATCCGTCGTAGCCTATGTCCCTGATGTTGTTCGCGAGGAGCACGAGGGCAACGAAAAGTCCGATGGGGACGGCCGCGACCACCGGGGACCAGGAGAAGTTCCCGGTCTGCACCAAGAACGAGCCGAGGGGGATCAGAAGCCCCCACATGGCGAAGACTGTTACCTCCCCGAGGGCTCTCGCTTTGAGCACGACCGGGTCCGCGGTGTAGAGCACGCTCCCGAAGATCCCAGCTCCTATGACGAAAAGGATTGACAGGCCGCTGACCGCGGCGAGGTAGAAGCCGACCGCCAGGGTCACGGCATACAGCCCTATGGAGAAGCCGAGCGTCGTTGAGAGAGGAGTCTGCCCGAAGGCGGCCGGATGCAGCCGATACTTCGTCGTGGGCGCCCCTTCCCTGTCGACTCCGTGTTTCACGTCAAAGAAGTCATTGAGGACGTTCGTCGCCGCGTGGAATGCGACCATCCCGCCCAGGGTAAGGAGATAGAAGACGGGGCTGAAATGTCCCGCCAGGGCCGCCATCAGTGCCCCCAACGTCACCGAGGAGAATGTCATGGTGAAAGACCAGGGCCGGGTGGAGAGGAAGGCAGTCCTCGCGTCCATGTCGGGGACCTGCCCCCGACTTGGTTTTAACGATGACAGTCAGGGGGCTGTTCTGAAGGTTCTGGGGACTCCTCGGTTTCTCAAGCCAATTCTTTTCCCTTGGAACTTTCGGCGGCTTCGAGGGTCAGGTATTGGAGCCATCGACAGCAAACTTTCGTCTGTCCCGACGAAGGCGCAACGAAAGATAGGTCAGAAGGGTCGCGACGGCGACATTTGTGACAGCGTTGGGATAATTCCCCCCAAGTATGATAAGGACAGCCCCAACGGCAGACAAAGCCGCCCCAAACGAAAGTATCCAGTAAACAAGATTGTATGTCGACTCGCTTATTGTCGCCCCTCGTCGCTCGCCATCTGGCTTTCGTTCTGGATCAGGGCTAGCCACCTGTTCTCGCCATCGATCCAGATTCCTCTCTTCTCTGCAGGAGTCTCACCACCAAGCGCCTCATGTCGTCTTATGAAGATATTGTAGATTTTGCAGGGCAGGCAGGATTGATGTGTCAATCCGCTTGAAATCCTCGTCCCCTTCGGGACCTCCGTCCGGTATCAGGGTCTAGGGGAACATTGTCAGTTCTTTGTTTTGCTTGGGCGAACAAGGGAGCGTGCGTCTGGTAACCGAAGGTTCCGAAGGCTCTCGTTAGGGGCCAGCAACCGAAGAATTCCCCAGAATCGTCCCGGGATAGGGATTTATCACGAACTTGCGCGGCCCCAACCGCGCCTTGTCCGTACACCCCAGGTTAGCCTTGGGGCTGGCGTTGGTGATTGCTTCGATGCTTCTGCTCTTCACGGTGCCGGCCCAATATTTCGTCGCGGCGACCTTCGTATCGACGAGCTGCATGATGGCGGCGGCCTTCGCGAACGGAGCCTTCAGGGGGCGGTGGAAGATTCCCTTCAAAGGCATAGCCCTCGGCCTGGCCACGGCGGCGGCCCTCTACGCCATATTCGCCCTCGGCGCGGCTGCCATCGACGCTCTCCATCCCTTCGGTATAACCTCGGCCTCTGAGTCGTCTATCTACTCATTGATCGCGTCGCCATCGAACCCCATCTACCTCCAGGTCGCAGTTCTCCTGTTCGACTCGGCCGGATACGAGTCGTTCTTCCGCGGGGTGCTGCAGAACCGCCTTCAGGCTCGGCTGGGGGTCGTCGCGCCCCTTGCAGTCGCGCTCTTCGACGCCGGGATACATGCCGTCACGCTGAATCCGATCTGGGTCGGTGGGACCCTGGTCACCGACTTGGTCTGGGGGTTCACCTATTACTACGGGAGGGGGACAGGGGCGAGCTTCACAAGCCACTTCGTGTGGGACATCGTAATCTTCGTCATCAGACCGGTGATGTAGGCAAATGGGCCGCAGAGAATTTCTCTTATAACCACAGGAGAGCCTGGGCCGCGAAGATGCCACAGGGCAAGGTGCTTTGGGAGCCCGATTCTGCCTTCTCGCGCAGGACCAACATCTCCGCTTTCATGAAGTGGCTCGAAAAGAGGGGGCACAGGTTCGAGTCCTATCAGGACATTTGGAGCTGGTCGGTGGAGGACCTTGAAGGATTCTGGGGGTCCGTTTGGAAGTACTACGAGGTGGCCGACGCCGACTATCCCGTGCTGGCCGAGAGGAAGATGCCCGGGGCGAGGTGGTTCGACGGGTCCGAACTCAACTTCGCCGAGCGGGTGTTCGGAAAGGACAGGGAGGGCGTCGCGATAATATCCAAGGCGGAGCGGAGGACAGACAGGACAGTCACCTGGCAGGAGCTTGAGAAGAAGACGGGGGCGTTGGCTGCGCACCTCAAAGAGCTGGGGGTCGGAGTCGGAGACCGAGTCGCCGCATATCTTCCCAACGCGCCTGAGGCGGTGATGGCGTTCCTCGCCTGTGCAAGCGTTGGGGCGGTCTGGTCATGTTGTTCCCCCGACTTCGGAGCGCCCGCGGTGATCGACAGGTTCAGCCAGATTCAGCCGAAGGTGCTCATCGCCACAGACGGCTACAGCTACGGGGGGAAATGGTACGACAGGACGGAAACGGCGAAGGCAGTCGCGGGCGCACTTCCGACAGTCGGGCACACGATCTGGACTCAGGGGAGGTCCAGCAGCCAGCGGCTCCCCGGCGCCCTCGATTGGGAAGATATGGTTGCCGGCAAGGGAGCCCCCGAGTACGAGCCCCTCCCCTTCGACCACCCCCTCTGGGTCCTCTATTCGTCCGGGACCACGGGACTCCCAAAGCCCATCGTTCACGGACAAGGCGGGATCCTAGTCGAGCTGCTCAAGACAGTCTCGCTGCACAACGACATCAGGCCCGGGGACCGCTTCTTCTGGTTCACAACCACAGGTTGGATGATGTGGAACTACCTCGTCGGGGGGCTCCTGCACGGAGCCTCCATCGTCCTTTACAGCGGGAGCCCGTCGTTCCCGGACCTTGACTCGCTCTGGGAGCTCGCCGACAGGACCGGGACCACCTTCATGGGCGGGAGCGCAGCGTACTATGCCTCGTGCGCGAAGGCGGGCCTGGATCCCCGTTCGTCCCATGGACTCGAGAAACTCCGTGGGATAGGGTCCACCGGGTCGCCCCTCTCAGCTGACTCGTTCGAGTGGGTCTATTCGGCTGTGAAGGAAGACGTCTGGCTTGCATCCATGAGCGGGGGGACAGACGTGTGCACCGCTTTCGTCGGCGGGTGCCCGACCCTGCCGGTACAATCGGGAGAGATTCAATGCAGGGCGCTGGGGGCGAAGGTAGAGGCCTACGACGAGGAGGGAAAGCCCGTGGTCGGTCAGGTCGGGGAGCTGGTCGTCACCGAACCCCTCCCGAGCATGCCGCTCTACCTGTGGGGGGACGCTGACGGCAGCAGGTACATGGAGAGCTACTTCAGCGCGTTCCCCGGCGTCTGGAGGCACGGCGACTGGATCGAGATAACTAAACGAGGGACCTGCATCATATACGGACGCTCGGACGCGACAGTCAAACGGCTGGGGGTAAGGATCGGGACGAGCGAGATCTACGGGGCAGTGGAGTCCATCCCCGAAGTCGCGGACTCGATGGCCATAGACCTCGGGGGCCCCGGTGACGTGGGGAAGCTGTATCTCTTCGTCGTCGTCGCACCGAAGAAGAAGTTCGACGCCGAACTCGTCGCGAAGGTCCGAGCGAAGATCCGGTCCGACCTCTCACCCAGATACGTCCCGGACGAGATTGTCGAGGCGCCGTCGATTCCGCGGACCCTGAACGGCAAGAAGCTGGAGATCCCCGTCAAGAGGATCCTGTTGGGGGGAGACCCGGCCAAGGTGCTGAACAGGGACTCGGTCGCGGACCCTGGGGCGGTCGACTTCTTCGTCGAGCTTGGGCGGAAGCTCAGGGCAGACGAGGGCACAGCAGAAACTAAAGGAAATTAATACCAGCAGAATCGCCGTCGGGGCGTGGCGAGCCAGAGGAAAGTCTACATCATCTCCGGGGGCGTCACGAAGTTCGCGAAAGCACACCCCGAGATGGACTTCCGGCTGATGGTAAAGAGGGCCTACGACTACGCCATGAAGGACGTTCCGAAGCTGAAGCCATCGGACATCGAGAGCAGCAGGATTTCATATTTCTCCGACCACTTCGCCCGGCAGCTGAAGGCCGCCTCCATGGTCCAGGACTACCTGGGGCTGAACCCCAAGGACTCCAGGAGGATCGAATGGGGCGGGGCGACGGGAGGCCAGGCCATCCAGGCAGGGTGGGAGACTGTCGCCAGCGGGAGGAACGAAGTCTGCCTCGTGGCGGGGTTCGAGACCATGTCGAGCGTCGAGACGTGGAAGGGGAACGAGTTCATTGCGCTGGCGTCCGACACGAACTTCGACTATCCGGTGGGAGGTTTCTACACGGGCTACTATGCCTTGATGGTCCAGCGCCACATCTACGAGTACCTCAGGATGGGGAAGTTCGCCGGTGTGAAGGACGAGAGGAAGGCTCAGCGCCTTGCCACCGAGGAGGCGAAGAGAGTCATGGCCATGGTCTCGGTGAAGAACCACGTTAACGCTCTCTACAATCCATACTCTCAGTACCCGGAGAAGCTGACGGTAAGGGAAGCCCTGGGTAGGGAGATGATCTCCTATCCTCTGAACAGGCCGGACGTTTGCACGATGAGTGACGGGGCTGCCGTTACAATCCTTGCCTCGGAGGAAGTCGCCTTCAAGTACACCGACCGACCGGTACTCATCAGCGGCGTAGGCTGCGGGACCGACACCATGAGGCTGGCCGACAGACCCCACGGGAAGGTGCCCCTGTTCCCCTGGGAGACGGCAGAGTACTACTCGAAGCTGAAGTACCCCGGAGTACACTCTTTCCGTGCGGGGAGGACCGCCGCCCTCGAGGCGTACAAGAACGCTGGAATCACAGACCCCAAGGGGGAGCTGGACTTCGTCGAACTCCATGACGCCTATGCCAGCTCGGAGGTGCAGACCTACGAAGACATCGGGCTGTGCAGGTACGGCGAAGGTTACGACTTCGTCGCCCAGGGTCACCCGTTCCTGTCGGACGTGGACTACGGCCTCGACCTACCCAACAGGGGCACGCTGCCGGTGAACCCGTCGGGAGGGCTCATAGCCTGCGGACACCCCGTCGGCGCGACTGGGATAATGCAGGGGGTATTCGCGCTCTGGCAGCTTCAGGGTTCCATAGGGAAACATTTTGGAAATGAAAGGCTTCAGGTCAAAGACGCCAAGCGTGGGTTGATTCACTCACATGCCGGGACGGGGAGCTCTGTGACCGTCACGATTCTGGAGAGGGTCTGACATGGCTGACCCGAAGAAGTTCGCGAGGTTCAGGGACGTGATGAAGGAGGTCAACAGGAAGGGGGCTGCGATATACAAGAACCCGGCCGGGACCCAGGACCTAGTGATAATGTCTCCCTACAACATAAAGTACATCCACAGCTATGCCCAGGATTCGCCTTTTTTCCTTGGGCTGGCGAAGGGGGACATCCTCGGGAGCGAGTGCAAGAACTGCCACTACAGGTACGCGACCCCCCGCAGCCACTGCATGGAATGCGGCCATGAGACGAAGTGGTTCAGGCTCCCCAGGGAGGGGAAGGTCCACTCCTGGACGACCTGCTATTTCGGGGGCGAGGAGTTCCTCAAGGAGACTCCGTTCAACCTGGCCCTGGTCGAGTTCGAAGGGGTCGACACGCTGCTCCTCTCGAGGCTGAAGGGGGCCAAGGAGAAGGACATATTCATCGGGATGAAGGTGAGGGCGCAGTTCCGCAGGCCTCCCCGATATCTCATCTCTGACGTCAGCTTCGTCCCGGCCGAGCGGGGCCGGTCCCGAAAATAGACGGATCTGGCGGCCCTTTCAGGCCCCGACAGGGGTCAGCCACTTTGAGTAGCGCTTCGCCTTGCCGTGGACCGCCTGGTCATAGAGCCTAGCTATCTTGTCGGTGAACGGGGTCCCGTCGTAGCCGATCCTCCTCCCGTCGATCTCCCTGACTTTCGCGATCCCCGCGGCCGTGCCGCTGAAGAAGATCTCGTCGGAGGTGTACAGCTCTTCCTTTGTCGCGTCGTTCCTGTAGAACTTGAACTTGAGGTCGCGGGCGAACTGTATCACCGTGTCGCGCGTTATGCCCCTGAGTATCCCAGAGCTCGCCGGAGGCGTGCTGAGTATCTCGTCCTTGACCCTGAATATGTTCTCCCCGGGTCCCTCGGCCACAACTCCGTGGGTGTTGAGCAGAATGGCCTCGTCGTAGCCCGCAGCTAGCGCCTCCATCTTCGCGAGAGCCGAGTTCGCGTAGTTGGCCGAACATTTGGCTTGCACCGGCATGGCCCGCGAGTCGACCCTCACCCAGCTGGAGACCGTCGCCCGGACTCCCTTCTTGGAGGTGTCTCCGAGGTAGGCGCCCCACTCCCAGGAGCCTATCGCCACGGAGATCTTGCTTGTGAGAGGGTTCAGGCCCATCTCTCCGTAACCGGTGAAAGCTATGGGCCGGATGTAGCATTCTTTGGCCGGGTTGTTCCTGACGACCTCCATGCAAGCTTTCTCGATCTCCTTCGCCGAGAAGCCCAGGTCCATCCTGTAGATCTTCGCGCTGTTCATGAACCGCTCGATGTGCTCCCTGAGCCTGAAGATCGCTGCCCCCTCCGGCGTCCAGAACGCCCTGATCCCCTCGAATATCGCCATGCCGTAGTGGAGCCCATGCGTCAGCACGTGGATCTTCGCTTCGTCCCAGGGTACGAGCTTCCCGTCCATCCAGATCTTGCTTTGGGCCTTCATCTGTTTTTGACCGCCTAAGGACTCGCTATTTAGGGGAAGCGCTTATCCTCAATAGGTGTCGTTTAATATCGCAGATTGTCGATGTGTGACTCGATGTCCGAGCCAGTGATAATTGCGGCGTGCAGGACGCCGATAGGCAAGTTCGGGAAAAGCCTCGTTGGAGTGCCGGCGACAGAATTGGGGGCGCTCGTCATAGAGGCGGCGATAAAGAAGGCCAGGCTCACCTCGGATGACATAGACGAGGTCATCATGGGTAACGTGGTCTCCGCAGGCCTGGGGCAGAACCCCGCGAGGCAGGCGGCGATCCACGCAGGCGTCCCCTTCGGGGTCGGCTCTTTCACCGTCAACAAGGTGTGCGGCTCGGGACTGAAGGCCGTCATGCTCGCCGCCCAATCCATCAAGGCAGGAGACAATGAACTCGTAGTCGCCGGCGGTATGGAGAGCATGAGCAACGCGCCGTACCTGGCGAAGGGGGTCAGGTGGGGGACGAAGTTCGGGGACGCGAGGCTGCTCGACGCGATGATAGCTGACGGGCTCTGGGACGCCTACCACAACTATCACATGGGGCTTACCGGCGAGCATGTGGCCAAGAAGTTCGGCATAGGAAGGAAGGAGGCCGATGAGTTCGCCTATGCGAGCCATATGAAAGCGGCGAAGGCCTCGGATGCCGGAGACTTCGATGCCGAGATAGTCAAAGTGAAGATAAAGCGGGAGGGAGGCGAGCTGGTGGAATACTCGAAGGACGAGTGCGTCAGGGCGGACACCACCATCGAGAAGCTTGCCAAGCTCAAGCCCGTCTTCAAGCCGGACGGTGTCCTTACGGCGGGGAACTCTTCGCAGCTAAGCGACGGAGCATCAGCTCTGGTGATCGCTTCGGAGAAGGCCGCGGACAGACTGGGGGTCAGGCCTCTTGCGAGGATCAGAGGGTATGGGACAGGAGGTCTCGAGCCGGCGAGGGTGATGGAGTCGCCCATCCCGACGACGAAGGCGCTCCTCAGGAGGATGAAGATGACCATCGGGGACGTCGACCTGGTGGAGCACAATGAGGCATATTCGACGGCGTCCATTGCCGTCAGAGAAGCGCTTGGGATCGAAGAGGAGAAGTTCAATGTCAGCGGAGGCGCGGTGGCCCTTGGGCACCCCATAGGGTGCAGCGGGGCGAGGGTGCTGACGACGCTCGTCTACGGGCTGAGAAGGGCAGGGCTGAAGACGGGGCTGGCGACCCTGTGCCTAGGCGGGGGGAACGCCGTTTCTATGATCGTTGAGGCGTGAGCTCTCGGAGCTTTCTGCGTAGGACCTTCCCGATCAAAGTCTTGGGGAGGTCTTTGACGAACTCGACCTTCTTCGGAGCCTTGAACTTCGCTAGGCGCTTTAGGCAGAAGTCGATCACCTCCTGCTCGGTGAGCTTCTTGTCAGGGTCCTTCAGCACCACGAATGCCTTTACCGCTTCACCGCTGAAGTCGTCGGGGACCCCTATGACGCCTGCTTCCTTGATGTCAGGGTGTTCGAAGAGAATGTCCTCCACCTCCCTGGGGTAGACCTTGAAGCCTCCCACGTTGATCATGTCCTTCTTCCTGTCCACGATGTAGAAGTACCCGTCCTCGTCCATCTTTGCGATGTCACCCGTGAGGAACCACCCGTCCTTCAGGACAGCGTCCGTCTCCTCCTTGTGGTTCCAGTATCCCTTCATCACCTGGGGGCCCTTGACCGCCAGCTCCCCCGCCTCTCCCATGGAAAGGATCTTGCTCCTGTCCGCTATGTCGACGACCATCGCATCCGTTTCGCTGAAGGGCGGACCGATGGAGCCGTCTTTCACCACCCCATTAGTCAGAGGGTTGACATGGGTCACTGGGCTCGTCTCTGAAAGCCCGTAGCCCTCCACTAGGTTCCCACCGGTCAGCGCCATGAACTTCTTCCTGACCGCAGGGGGCAGGGCTGACCCGCCCGACATGCATGCTCGGACCGATCTGAGGTCGAAGTTCTTGGCTTCGGGCTTGCTGTTGATCGCGATGTACATGGCCGGGGCCCCCGAGAAGAGCGTGACCTTCATCTTCTGGATGGTCTTCATCACCTCTTCGACGTGGAAGCTGGGGAGGAGGACTATGCTCGCCCCCACGGCGATGGGCATGTTCATTGTGACAGTCATCCCATAGATGTGGAAAAGCGGGAGTGCGCAGAGTGAGACGTCCTTCTCTGTGACTGGGAACAGGTAGTCCCCATAGACAGCGTTCGAGACAAGATTGTAGTGCGTGAGCATCGCTCCCTTCGCTATCCCCGTGGTCCCCCCCGTGTATTGGAGGAGGGCGATGTCGCTGACTGGGTCGACCCCGACGGGGGCGCCGAGGGGCGGGTTAGATCCGATGAGCTTGACGAAGTCGAGGGTGTCGGCCCGCGGCTTGTCCTTGACCCCGACGAGCCCGGCGAGCCGTTTCTTCAGGGGCGGGAGGTAGTCGGTCACGCTCGTCGCGATTACGTGCCTCAACGACAGCCTGCCCCTGCATGCTTCCAGACTTCCGAAGAGGTCGAGGCCTTTGACAACGGTCCTTGTGGCCACTACGATTTCTGCGCCCGAGTCCCTGAGCTGGTACTCGAGCTCCTTTTCTTTGTAGATAGGGTTGCACATCACGACGATACCCCCAGCCTTCAGAACCCCGAAGTAGGCGAACACGAGCTGCGGTATGTTCGGCATGAAGATCGCAACCCTGTCCCCCTTCTTCACGCCCAGGGAGACAAGTGCGGAAGCGAAGCGCGATGAGATCTCGTCGACCTCCGCATAGGTGAAGTTCCTCCCCTGGTAGTGTATGCATAAATTGTCTGGATGCATTTTGGCCGAGTCGGTGAGCAGGGCGTAGACGGGCCTCTTCTCCGGAGGAGGGATGGCGTACCTCCCGTCCAGTTTGGCCTTCAGCCAGGGACGCTCGACCAGGTCCTGCAAGCGCACCACGTGAGCACTGGAACTCGCCTTAAGGGTATCCCCTAAGTTTGGAATCCGTTCGACTGCCTAGGCTTAAGTATAGTTCTGGGAAGTTTCCCACCGTTTCAGATACCTACTCACCCTTCCCTCCATCTGCATCGGGGATTGGAGCCGTCGTCGCCTCGTTCCCTTCATCGCTTCACGTGGAGGGCCGAGCCTGCGGAACCGCGCAGGCCATTACATTCTTGCTTGCCAGGTCGTCCCTATCCCATGTCCAGTCGCACTTCGGGCAGTAGAGCTTCCTCTGTGCGAGCGGCGCGACGCGGGAGCCACAATCCGGGCAGTTTCCGGACGTGCCTCTCGGGTTCACACAGTAGACGGGCACGCCGAGCCATGCCGCCTTGTATGCAACTTGTCTCTGAGTTTCTCCGAAGACCCAGGTGTTCATCCTCCCCCTGAGCGATGGACCACGACCGTTTCCCCTCCTGTAGAGCCTCCTGATTCCTGTCAGTTTCTCCATCTTTATACCAAGTCCGTGGTCTTTCGCGTAGTCAACGATCTGCTTCGTTATGTTGTGAACCCTTTGTTTGCTGCGGTCGCTCTCTCGTCTGCCGTACTTTGAGAGAAGCCTCTTGCCAATCCTGCGGTCGCGTCTGGTAGCCTTCGAAATGCTCGCCCTGATAGTTCTGTACCTCTCCTTGATCTCCGCAACCTCTCTCAACTCTGTGAAACGGTGGCCCCAGCCGTCGGTAGCCGAGACAGTGACGTTTCTCTCGTTGACATCTACACCAATGTATCCACTTGGCGCGAATCCTTCAATCACTTTCGTAAAGGCTATGGCGACTGTTCGCTCATTGATAGTGACAGAACCCCTCTTCAACGTGCAGTCTTCGATGAAGGAAGAGTGATATTCTGACCCTTGGAGAGCCAGGAAGACGTAGTTCTTTGGTGTGGTCGGTATTCTCAGCAGGAGATGGTTGAGCCGGTACGACTGTCTGTCGAGCTTGAGGAAGGCTCTCTTCACATATGGAACCGATTTCCTCCTCTTGTTCCTAAGAGCCGAAAAGGCGACTTCGCAGGCTGACAATATGTAGTGCGTATGCAGGCCGTACTCCTTGAGCCGATTGTAGGCTAGCCCAATCAGCGCAAACCTGCTCCTCGGCCCTGCATCGACCCCTATCCTGATGGCGTCGTTAATCATGCATCTGAAAGCCTCGAAGAGAGATGCGAGTTCATCCGACGAGGAATAGTTGAAGGGGACTGATTCCGTTGCGGTAATGGGCGATTTCCGCGATGGTTGTTCAGCTGCGGAAAGCATTGCAGGCACATAGGGCTCTCTTCCATAAATGGCCGCAGTCTCCTGATACTCTTTGGAAGGGGAGTAGTGTGAAAGTATTGGGATCATGGGAAGGGAGAGTCGGATAACTTGCCAGCGCCCAGACCCTTAAGTATAAACGGCCAGGTTTTCGGTTGAAAGCGAGATGCCACGGGCTGAGGAGAAGTTCCTAGTCCTCTGCGTAGACAGAGACGACGACCTGGGGATGAAGGCGAAGGTCTCCTCCCCCGTCGTAGGGAGGGAAACGGTCCTCGCTGCTGCGACGAAGCTCGCCCTGGCCGACCCCGAGGAGGCTGACGCCAACGCAATGTTCGCCGCGGTCAGGAAGTACGACGAGCTAACCAGAGGGAAGACCCTCTGCGAGGTGGCCGTAGTCTGTGGGGATTCGGATCGCGGGTTCGGGGCCGACCGCAGGGTGGCAAAGCAGGTGGCTTCGATTTTGGAGGGGTCGGCCTATTCCGGCGTGGTGCTTGTCTCGGACGGAGGGGAGGACGAGCAGGTGATCCCCATCGTGCAGAGCCTGAGGCCGATCGTCTCCGTCCAGAGGGTCACCGTCAAGCACAGTCAGACTGTCGAAGAGACCTACGAGGTCCTGGGGCGGTATCTGCGCATGCTTGTCTTCGACCCGCACTACTCGAAATATGCCCTCGGAGTCCCCGGGCTGATACTCGTCCTGGCGGGGATATTCATAGTCGCCGGGAGGGTGTTCGAAGCAGAGCTCGCGACGCTTCTGATCATAGGGGGTGCTTTGCTTGTGCGGGGGTTCAGCGTCGACAGGACGGTGGCGGGACTGCTCCAGAGAGGGCCCACTGGATTCCTCCGTTTCTTCTCGCTGGTTGCCGGAGTCATCATCGTCCTGGACGGGATATTCACCGGGTACGGCTCAATGTTGTCTGACACCACGGCGGTCACCGCCGTGAGCACCAACCCGCAGAACATACTCGTCTATGGGGCGACGCTGGTGGGATACATGCTGGGGGGCAGCCTCAACCTTGTCTGGATCGGCATAGCCATCTTCACCGCCGGCGCGATGCTGTCTCACATAGCGAGGGACAGCAGGAGGTGGACGAGAGACGCGTTCGTGCTTGTCATGCTCGGGATACTATACTTCCCGTTTCAGACGTTCTCGGTATTCCTCGTGAGCGGGACTGCCCAGTCGACCTCCCTGCTGGTGGTGGCTGTCCTTATCGGCCTTGCTGCCATTTTCGCCCTGACCAGCGCAATTTATCCACGTGTGCGGACGAGGGGCACTCCCGAAAACGAGTAGCAAATGCTGGAATCAGCTCTAAGGTATCTGGGCGCCTACAAGGTCTACGAGGGGAGGCTGAAGGCCCAGGTAGAGGGGGAAGAGATCCCGAGCCACATAGGGATAATCCTGGACGGGAACAGGAGGTGGGCCCAGAACCAGGGGATGTCCCGGGGGCTTGGCCACGAAGAAGGAGCAAACCGGGCGGAGGAGCTCCTCGACTGGTGTCACGACCTGGGCATCAAGACTGTGACCCTCTACGTCCTGTCGACGGAGAACCTTGACAGAGGACCTGAGGAGCTGAGGGATCTGTTCGAGCTGATCGAGGCCAGGCTGAACAGGCTCCTCAACGACCCCAGGATAGTGAGGTACAAGGTCAACGTAAGGGCCATCGGGCACTTGGACCTGCTGCCAAAGTCCATCATGGACCTTCTGAAGGCGATCGAAAAGAAGACGGCGGACTACAGAGACCACTACCTGAACATCGCAGTCGCCTATGGCGGCCGCTTGGAGATCACCGACGTCGTCCGCTCTGTGGCCCAGGACGTCAAGAGCGGCAAGATCAGCCCCGAGTCCATCACCGAAGACACTGTTTCAAAGAGGCTCTATACGTCGTACCTTCCGAACCAGGAGCCCGACCTGATCATAAGGACATCCGGGGAGGAGAGGATGAGCGGGTTCCTGCTGTGGCAGGGGGCATACTCGGAGCTCGTCTTCATGGACGTCTTCTGGCCGGCGTTCAGATACATCGACCTCCTCAGGGCCATCAGGACGTATCAGAAGCGCAGACGGCGGTATGGAAAGTAATTCTAAACATTTATGACCGCTGGGTCGGATGGGGAGGACAGATTGAAAGTAGCTCTCGGGACGCTCAAGGACAAAGGTGACGCGCTGGTGGTCTTCCTCGAGCCGAGGGTGGGCGTCAAGCCGTCTCTGTCCGGGGACGCAATCGAGATCGAGGACGAAAGCCTGAGGGAGGGGGTGAGACCCCGCCATGTGAAGACGTACATCAAGAGGTTCCTCTACATGAACGGCGTCAGGAAGAAGTACAGGGTATTCGTTTCTGGGAAAGAGCTGACAATCCAGGAGATAGAGCTCGGCGAGGAAGAGGAGGAGAAGAGGCCGGAGAAGAAGCTGGAAGAGGTCCCGAAGGAGGAAGAGAAGGCGGAGACGCCGGAGAAGGGGGCGGAGGCGGTGGCCGAGGAAGAGGAGCCCGAGGAAAAACCAAAGGCGAAGAAGTCGGCGGCAAAGAAGCCGCGCGCAAAGAAGAAGAAGAAGGCCGAATAAGATCTCTACTCTGGCCTGGCAATTCTTGCCCTGCGAAGCCGCTTTTCCCGCAGTAGCGCCCTGAGGTAGTTTCTGGACTCGCGGAGGTTCTTCAGGGCCAGGGTGAAGTCCCCCAGCGCGAAGTCCTCGGAGCCCTTCTTGAGGCTCTTCAGGGCGAACTGGAGCGCCTGCCTTTCATCGGGGACGGCATACACCTTCAGTTTGATGAACCTGCCAGGGTTCTCCTCGTCTATCTCGAACTTGATGAATGCTATGCTTTTCTCGACCTTCACGTAGGCGACCCAGACTGAACGGAGCTGGTCCGCCGACGGCTCCCCCGAAACAGAGTCAAGGGCTGACTCGACCCTCGAGAGTGCGTCGGCGAGGTCTGCCTTCGTCTCCCTCCTCCATTCGCTCACGACTGCCCCATCGCCATCTGCATCTCGGACAAAATCGGCTTTCCCCTTCTGATTACTTATAACCAAGACGGAGACGGCGCCAAGAGTTGCCGAAAAAGGATGAACAAAGGATCGGCGGCGCCGCATACGTCGGCCTCGACTCCCTGCTCGACCTCGGGCGGCTCTCGTGTGCTCTGGAGAGGGCGCCGTTCCCTCTATTCGCGTTCAAGCAGGGGAAGGCGACGAGGATAGCCGCCCAGGCGGACCTCTTCATGGGTACCCCCATCTTCTATTATTTCGACAACGGCACCGTGGACGAGTTCCTCGCATACAGGATTACGGGCGAAGGGGAGGAGGTACAGTTCGTGAGCTCGGCCAGCAACGCTTCGTACCTCTACGCACCTGTGATTAGGGTGCAGAAGATGCCGAAGCCCCTTGAGGAGAAGGAGGGATTCCAGGACAAGTTCATGTCGGTCGAAGTCGAGAACATTCCAAGCCTGGTGAAGGTCGGGGCCTACAAGACCCTCTTCGAGGAGCCGCCCCTTCCTCTGTTCGCCTTCCCCCAGGGGGGGAGCTGGATAATCGGGACGTTCGCCAGAATCGACGACTACGAGGAGGCGTCCATCTTTTTCTACACGAGGGGAAAGGAGGAGCCATCCGGGTTCCTCAGATACTCGTACGACAAGATAACGGAGGCGACCTACGTCAAGCGGACCGACGAGCCCGGGTACCACTACATCAAGGTGGTCAAGCTGACAGGGGTGCACCCCCTAGTCGAGTTCTAGCCTGAACTCCTGATGAAGCGCTCCGCCTCAGTGAGGGTGGCCTTCGAGTTGTTGTACGAAGCCTTCTGAACGGCGTCACCGAAGTGGAACCACCCGTAACCCTGATGCTCGAACGAGACCTTCACGGCGTCGCTCAGTGTGGATCCGAGGAGGTACACCACCTGCTTGTGGATGTCCTTTCCGTCGCGCCTGTAGAAGTACTCTATCACCTTCCTGAACCCGGGGAGGATCGCCAAGTCCTTCAGGCCCGTTTCCTCCTCGACCTCCCTCATTACAGTCTGCAGCTCTGTTTCGCCCTTCTCGACCCCGCCCTTGGGGAAGTCCCATCTACCTGCATTCTGAAGGAGAAGGTACATCCGCCCTGCTGGAGTGACCCTGAAGACGACGGCCCCGGCTGACCTTTCTTCCATCCCACGTTGTTTTTTTCCACGGATTAATAGCGTTGACTCAGGCGCCTTTCCAAATCGTTAAAACGACTGGCCGCCCCGTCAGGGGTCCCTTGGAAAAGAAGGATAGGGTATCCCGCTGATGGATTTCGTAGGCAGGCTCAAGGACAAGGTCCAGAAGGAGAACCTCTGGTTCTTCATACTCGTACTCCTCTCCCAGGAGGAAAGGTACGGGTTCGAGCTCAGGCGGCTCATCAACGACAGGTTCGGGTTCTGGAGTGGGAACGTCACCGCCTATCGGGTGCTCTACGACCTCGCAAGGCAGGGGATGGTGAAGGCTGAATCGAAAGACAGGAGGAAATACTACAGGATTACCGAACGGGGGTTGAATGAGCTGGAAGAGGCGAGGTCGTTCATACGGGGCCTGCTCAAAGATGCCACATGAGTTTTACAATTGTAAAATAGGAGAAGAAATACCCCGTCGCGGAGGGATTAGACGTTGGCAAAGAAGATCAAGGTCGCCATCGCCGGCGTAGGCAACTGTGCTTCGGCCCTTATCCAGGGCCTCCACTACTACTCCAAGAAGGGCCCGGACGAGGGGCTGACCTACTGGGATGTGGGAGGGTACACCCCGAAGGACATCCAGATCGTCGCCGCCTTTGACGTGAACGCCAAGAAGGTGGGCAAGGACCTTTCGCAGGCCATATTCCAGGCCCCGAACAACACCGTGAAAATAACCGATGTCCCTGAAATCGGGGTCAAGGTGAAGAAGGGACCCGTGCTCGATGGGATAGGCAAGTACCTGAAGGAGGTCGTGCCGATATCAAGCCAGCCCGACGAGGACGTCGTGCGAGAGCTGAAGGAAACAGGGGCAGAGGTTCTGGTGAACTACCTGCCCGTGGGGAGCATCGCGGCATCCGGGGCGTACGCCGAGGCCGCCTTGAAGGCAGGCATTGCATTCGTGAACGCAATCCCGGTGTTCATCGCCTCGGAGAAGAAGTGGGCCGACAGGTTCGCGGCCGCCGGACTTCCGGTGGCCGGGGACGACGTCATGAGCCAGGTCGGTGCCACCGTCCTCCACAAGACACTGGTGAAGATGGCCGTGGACAGGGGGGTGAAGGTCGACGAGACATATCAGCTGAACATCGGCGGGGATACCGACTTCCTGAACATGCTGGAGGAGAGCAGGCTGAAAGACAAAAGGGAGAGCAAGACTTCGGCCGTGCGGGCCATGTCTCCCTACGAGGTGCCCACCAGGATAGGCCCCAGCGACTACGTGCCCTTCCTTGACAACGACAAGGTATGCTACATCTGGCTGAAAGGGCGGTACTTCGGGGGGAGCATAGTGAAGATGGACGTGAAGCTGCACGTGGTCGACGCCTACGACAGCGGGGGCGTCATGGTTGACGCGATCAGAGGGGCGCGGCTCGCCCTTGACAGGGGCGTTTCGGGCCAGCTAGAGAGCCTCTCGGCCTTCTGCTTCAAGCACCCGCCCATCCAGATGCCGTACCCTGCGGCCAAGGCCGCATTCGAAGAATTTACTTCGGGGAAGAGGGAACGGTAGCGGCAGCGGCCTTCCTTCTGACGTAGAAGGCTGTCGCGAGGAGCGCAAGGATGACGAAGGCGGTCGGGATCAGGTATCTCGTTGTCACGTCCTCGGCTATGGCTATCCCCGACTTCGATGGCACCGTCCCCACCACCGTCGCGCCTGCGTAGGTGAAGGTGAGCTTGGCTCCGTCGAACGGGACTGTGATTCCCGAGCTGGCGACAGCGGACGCGCTGGCCGTCGCCGAAGAGTTAGGACCTAGGCTCGATTCGGTGATGATGAGAGTCCCGCCGGAGACCTGCAAGTTCTGCAGGGCGGAAAGGCTTAGGCCCGTCGGGACAGGGAGCCTGAAGAGGACGTCGGACACGGTGACCGAGGACGGGTTCGTGATCTTGAACCAGACCGTGAAGTTCTTGCCTTCCTCGGGGGTCGCGGGGTTCGTGGTGATCGTAACAGAGAGCGGCTGATACACCTCCACCTTGGGTTCAGCTCCATGGAAGGAGAATGAGGTCCCCCCGAAGAAGAAAGTGGCTGTGGCAGGGGTCCCGTGAAGGACCCCGGCACCCTGTGACATAACGACCCCATAGGAGAAAGTGGAGTTCCCGTTGGGGGCTATGGGGGTCGGCCCCTTTACCAGGGAGGTCGCGTTGGAAAGCGAGTCGAAAGAGTCTACCGTCGACTTCAGCGTCGCATTGTAGAACGGGAGGGGCCCGGCGTTGAACGCGGCCACGGTCACAGTCGACCTCATGCCCCCGAACAAAGCGCTGGGGGAGAACGACTTCGATAACAGGAGGCCACTGGGCGCGGCTGCCGCGTTCGACCTTCCAGTGACGTTCAGACCCGCGGTGACCCCCTCGAAGTCGAGCGGGGCAATCACGTAGCTGGCAAGCTTCGTCGGGTTATAGGCCATGTAAGTGGTCACAAGGGAGGATGCGTTGAGGACCCTGTAAGAAATCGTCACCACACCCCCGGAGCACGTAATCCCCTTGCCCGCCGTCGTCCCGCACCCGAGGCCGCTCGGTAAGGTCCCGCTAGCTTTGAAGGACGTGACGTTCCGGGGCCCGTTGTTCGTCACCGAGAACGAGATGTTCAGGTTGTTCTCCAAACTTGGGAGGGCCGTCGTGGCGACCCCCACCGTCAAGGCGGGGTTTCCAATGTTCATTGACGTATGGAAGAATACGCTGGAAAGTTTGTTGGTGGTAGCGTTGAGGGTGCTCCCTGCCGGGTCCTGGTAGGTGACGGCGAAATCCTTCGTAAGGTTAATCCCTATCAGGCCCATCGCCGACTGAGAGACCGTGACTGTGGCGGTCCCGCCTGCGGAGCTCGCTGTCTTGGCCGCCAGCCCGGGGATGGACTGGCCGGCGATGATGACAGAGGAAGCTGGAAGGGTTCCCACGTTCACCACGGTGACGTTGAGCTTCTGCGGAGAGCCCACGGGCTCCCCCAGGTTCCCGTCGGGGGTCAGATATGCGTATACGACCGCGTCGTCGGCGCCAAGAGACAGCCGGATGGGGTTGAGGACGGCTGTCGCGTTGAAAGTCACTCCGTCGGCCTGATACTGGTACCGGACCACCGAGGCGGGTATCGTGACGCTCCCCGTGGAAGTGCCCGTGTACTGCAACCTGTAGACGGGGGTGATGCTCGCCCCTGCAGACAGGGACGTCGTGGGCACCGTGTCGCTCCCGCCGAGCAGTTTGAACGCCGTGCCCTGGCTCCACCAGTCGTCAGAGAATGTGATCTTCGTGATGGTGTAGGTCGGGGAGAGGTTCCTGAGTGTGAGAGTGACAGCGAGCGTGCTGTTCGCCCTGAGGACCCCGACGTCGACGGCTCTGGTGGCCAGGAGGGGGGCTTTCTGCTCGACGACGGTAGCATTGATCTTCGTGACGTGATGGCCGGCCGCCAGACTGAGCGTATAGGAGCCCGTGAACGCGGCGCTGTTGCTCGTCACCGTCGCTCCGTCCTTGGTCGACACCACTATGCCGTCAAGGAAACTGAATTTGATGACCGAGGACGAGCTATGGTTTGAAGCACGCAGTGAGGTAAGGCCGCTGCCAAAGTAGTTGAGGAAGGTCGGATTCCCGGAAGAGCCAAGGGCAGAGGCGCTTATCGACCCGACGACCAGGTTGTGGGTGAACCCAGATGCGGACTTCACCCCCTCGAGAACGACGAATGGGGAACTTGTCGTAGAGAAGCTGCTGGTCGGAATCGCCGAAGCGAACCCGCCCTCTCCCGTTGGGAGGAAGTTGTGGAGGAGGGTCACGGGGACCAGGTCAGAGAATGACAGGGAGCTATAGAACGAATAAGTCCCTGTGCCGTTGGTCAGCGAGACGAAGTTCGTCGACAGGTAGGGGTCGATGGCAGCGGCTGCCGCCGACGCGTCGGCAAATGAGTCAGACCCCACAGTGAGGAACATCCCCTCCGGCGGGACGAAGGGCACGGGCAGGAGGTTGTAGCCTTTCGGTCCGAAGACCTGGAAGTCCGACTGCCACCCCCTCGTGTCGATGGCGGTCACGTTGTACCAGCTAAGTCCGGGGACGGACTCGAGCGGGGAGAGGTGGCTGGAGCTGTTAACACCCCCGAACGTGAAGTACCAGAGTGCGTCGGAGCCTGCGACGTAAACGTTGAGCTTCTCAGTGTAGGTCCCCTGGGCTTGGGCCACCTGGCCGGGCAAGGCGGCGAGTACCATGAGGGCAACGACGGAGACTGCTAGCAACCTAGAACGTTTCAAGCGAGACGCGGGAGGCCGCTCGCTTCACCATATAAAACCGTTAAAGCGTCGCTACCTCTTTCTGGGAGAAGTTTCTTCCGACGGGTCGTCGACCCCCTTGCTGTCGAGCATGAAGACGGCGTCCCTCTCCGGGTGGTAGGGGCTGTCGACCATCCTGGCGATGCGGTTCTTGGCTGCCTTCCTCAGGTATAGCCTGTAGGTGCTCGTGTGGGCGACCACGTGCCCTCCGGTGGGCCTCGTGGGGTCACCGAAGAAGGAGTCGGGGGCCGATTGGACCTGGTTGGTCACCACGACGGCTATGTTGTAGATCTCGGCCGTCCTCAGCAGCTGGTGCATGAACCTGTTGAGCCTCTGCTGTCTCTCGGAGAGGGTCCCCCTCCCGAGGAACTCCGCCCTGTAGTGCGCCACCGCGCTGTCGAGGATGACAAGCTTGACCTTGTTCGGCTCGATTATCCTGCCCAGGTCCTTGACTATGAGCTCCTGGTGGGCGCTGTTGTAGGCCCGGGCGACGGTGATCCTGGAGAGGACCTTCTCCGAGTCGTAGTCCCTCGCCTCCGCTATCTCCGCGATCCTCTCAGGTCTGAACGTCCCTTCGGTGTCGACGTAGATGGCTCCTGCGTCGAGGCCGCCCTCCCCCTTGGGCGCCTGGACCATCACGCATAGGGTGTGGCATATCTGGCTGTTGTGGAGGATCGTCGGAAGGTTGCCGCTGACGAAGGCGTGTCCCTCTGGAACCTCGAAGTCGTACACGAAGTCGTCGTATTTCTCCTCGCGGACTTCTGTCACCGTGTCCCAATTGAACTCCATGGCTTTCTCAAGTGTGGAAACCGTGTTGTCTAGGACGTGCAGCCTTCTCTCGATTTCCTTGGTGGACGCAGCCCTGAATGAACCCAATCTCGCTTCAGGCACTCCGCGGTTGAAGTAATTGTTCAGGCCGTGCTTTGACAGGCCGAGCGGTTCAGCGAGCACGTTCACGGGGAAAGATAGTGAGAGGGCGTATTTCTTGAACCCGGGCCCGGTCTCGAGACTTGCGTGCCTCAGGTCCTCGAGGTTTCGATTCAATGCGCCGGATACATCCTTGAAGAACCTGATGGCTATCCCCAGCTGTGCCTCGCTCATCGCCTTCTTGCCGTAAGCAGACCTGGTCAGGGCTTCGTAAAGGGTGCCGTTCTTCCTGAGTACGCCCTCCCGTTTGATGTGCCACCGACTGGAAGAAACGGCCGACCTGTAAGCCACCCTCAGGAAGTCTCCTGCGGGTACGCCGTACTTGCTGTTCCTGGTCCTGACGCGCGGTACCTTCTTGCTCTTGAAGGGAATCTGAGACATCTTGTCCCTGTCGAAACCAGAGATATGCAACCTGTAGTGCGGTCCGGTGCTGGCCCTCTTGATGCTGAACGTGGAAGACACGCCGAGCCTTGAGAGCAGGTATGATACCCCTTCGATCAGCGTCTTGCTGTTCGAGGATACCTCGATGTCCCCGTCTTTGACCCTCCCATCACCTTCGAAGTAGCCCGCAAGGAAGTGGCGGATGATTTCATCGTTGCCATTCAGCACACAATCAGGGACGTACTTCGTATATGAGTCGCATCCAAAGAGATCGCCCAGAAGTTCTTTCACCGGGTTCCTTAGCAAGACCAAGGCGGCATGTCCCCGGGGCTTGGAAACCGTCGGGTCGAAGCCGAACCTGTTTCTGACGTATTTGCGGGTCCATCCGATTAGTTTCATGTCGGTGTTCGTGATCGAAAAGGGATTCTTAGTCCCCTCTGCCACGTAGAATCCCAGGAAGAAGGCGTCATCGTTTGAAATCCCCGTGTTTCCGGGAAGGATGATTGATTTCGGCGTCGCGACCTTGTCGCCGACTTTCAAGGCACCTGCTGGCACCCAGCCAAGACCTGCGCCAGAGAAGACCATTGCCATGTGGGGCTTGCCTAATCTGAGGGTCCTTCCCCGCTCGGTCGTGATTGACATGATGGATGAAACCTTCTCGCGGTAAAGGTAAGACGCCGGAGTCAGACGAGAATTCATACCCACGACGTTGACCTCTCTTAGTGGGACGATGAATCCGCCGTCGAACGGTTTCTCTCCGTGCAATGTCTTGTATTTCTCGTAGGTCGATGCAATCGGCTCGAAGTGAATGTTCGAGTCGTTGCTGTAGAACACTCTAGTGTCGCCTGCCACACATTTGCCAGAGCCAAATTCACCAAAAAATTCCGTCATCGCCCATGTCTCAATCCCTCCTCCGAGCAGGTCATCCAGGTTCTTCGAGCCGGTCGAAATCCTGTCGATGGCCTTCCTCTTGACGAGGAGGTCGGCGGCGTTGATGAAGTCTGGTTCAAGCCGTCCCATCTCGACGAGCTTCTTCCGCGCCTTGTTGTTGAGCTCCACTGCCTTCGACACGTCGATGTCGACCGCCTCGGCTATGTCCATCGGGCCCGCGGTGGCTAGGTCGAGTATTGTCTCAATCCCCGCGTCCTTGAGCTTCGTCTTCGTGGCGGGGCCCACGCCCGGAAGCGTGTCCAGCTCGAGCTCTTCGTCAGTTTCAGGCAAACGTTTCATGCGAACGGATTCCACTAGATAAGTGTGCCCTAGGGGGAGATCCGCGAAAGTGTCCGTGGGAACAGACTCGCCGACCTGATGTGCCTGAGCCCGGCGATCCACCGTGTGGACCTCTCGACCCCGATCCCGAACCCGGAATGGGGCGGCATTCCGAACTTCCTGAGCTCGAGGTACCATGAAAACGACTCGGTGGGGAGGTCCTGGCTCGAAATCCTCTGCATCAACTCGTCGTAGTCATGGATCCTCTGGCCGCCCGTCGCCAGCTCGCCGACCCCCTCAGGCGCGATGAGGTCAGCCGACTTCGTCACCTTTGGCCTGTCCGAGTAGGTCATGTGGTAGAATGACCTGGCGCTGAGGGGATAGTCTGTGATGAAGAATGGCGAGTCCTGGGTGAGGCTTATGGCCCTCTCCGCCTCGGTGGGTAGGTCGTCCCCCCATTCGAAGCCGAACCCCTTCTTCTCGGCGATTGACCTGGCTTCGTCGTAGGTAATGCGCGGGAACGGGACCTCGGGCTGCTTGATGATGCGCCCCAGGGTCTTCAGGTCAGGCTGCCTGTTCTCTAA
Organism: Nitrososphaerota archaeon; assembly: GCA_028867035.1. Lineage (GTDB taxonomy): Archaea > Thermoproteota > Nitrososphaeria > Nitrososphaerales > Gagatemarchaeaceae > UBA183. The sequence goes on from JAGWHB010000002.1 coordinate 307,730, forward strand.
CACCCTCTCGACCATCTTTGAAAGCAGACCCTCCTGGACCTTCATGTTCTCCTGCTGGTCGGTGAACGCCTGCTCGGCCTCGATCATCCAGAACTCCGTAAGGTGCTTCGACGTCTTGGACTTCTCCGCCCTGAAAGCAGGCTGGAAGATCCACACCTTCTGGAGGGCGGGGAGGGCGGCTTCTTCGTAGAACTGCGCGCTCTGGCTGAGGCTCGCCTTTTTCCCGAAGTAGTCGACGGAAAACAGAGTCGAGCCCCCCTCGACAGCAGCCTGGACGAAGGTGGGGGCGCTGATGAGCTGGAACCTGTTCTCCCTGAAGTAGTCGAAGGCAGCGCCGATCACCTCGGCCCTGATCCGCATGGTCGCTATCGCCTTCGGGCCCCTGATGCTCAGGTGTCTCTTGTCGAAGAGGTAGGAGGCTGACTTCGCAGCAGTCCGCGTGATGGGCCAGCTGTCGGCAGGGGCGACGACGACGAACTCCGTGGCTGAGACTTCCTTCCCCCCGGGAGCCCGCTTGTCCTCGCGGACTTCGCCGCGGACGACCACTGCCGCTTCTTTGGTGGCTCCTTTCGCCGCCTCGAAGGGCCCGCCAGCCGCTCCTTTCCTGGCCGAGGCCTGGACGTATCCGGAGCCGTCTCTGATTAACGCGAAGACCAGCCCGCCCACCGTGTGCTTCCGTGCGACCCAGCCGCGTATCTCCACCTCGGCCCCCGACCGCCCTGCTATGATGTCGGCTGCGTACGCGGGGACGAAACCCTCTTTCACGGTGGGGGCTCGGCTCCTTCCTCCTAAAAGCGTGATGCGGACTGACTCAACGTTAAAGGAGACAGGTCAGACGGCATGCGAACCAATGGCCAAGAGGGCGACGGTCCTTAGGTGGACCGGGGAAGGGGACTTCGCGCGCCTAGAGGCTTCGGTGGAGCGAATACTGGGCGCAAGAAGAATCCAGGCCGCGGTGCGGAGGATGGGGGATTCTCTTGCAGTCACGGGGCCCGAGCCTGCGCTGGTTTCAGCCCTGTTTCAGCACATGCCAGGGGTGGCCTGGTCCGCAGCTGGCATCTACGCCACGGGGCTGAAGGGGGTCACCAAGGCGTCGGCGACGCTCGCATCCAAGTACCTCCGACGCAGGGACAGGTTCTCTGTGGACGCCGAGGTCTCCACCGGCGTGCCTTCAGACTTGGCAGGAGCGGTGACTGCGGCAATCCTCGAGTCGGTCAAGGGGTCGAGGGTCTCCTCCTACGCGCCGAAGGTCAGATTCAGGGCCGCCCTTGACGGATCGAAGGGTGTCGTGGGGGTAGAGATCTTCCAGGGGCCAGGCGGGATCCCGACAGGAAGCGTCAGCGCAATCTGCTTCGTTTCGGGCGGAACGCACAGCTCGGTGGTGGCTTGGAAAGCCGTCCTGATGGGTTTGAGGGCGAAGCTGGTGCACGTGAAATCGGATGAGGAGAGTCTGCTCGCCGTCGCGAACCTATATTCGGAGCTGTCCCATCGTTCAGACCCCCGTGGGCTGGCGCTGGAAGTGTTGGATGGGGCTTCGGTCCCCGTGGCCCTGAAGAGATACGCAGCCGGACACGCGGCGATTTCATTCGGAGGGTTCACCGCCGCAGGCGGTAACATCCCTGACATGCTGAAGGGATTGGTTGCCGCCCCTCTCTACCTGATGCCTGAGGAGACGTTCGAAGCTGAGTTCTCGTCCTTGGGGCTGAAGGGTTACGACATGAAGACGGAGTGGGACGGGGATGGGAGCGAGAAGTATTCGGCCCGGAGCTTCGGCGGTCTGACGGCTGACGTCAGCGAGGTCCTCGACGGCCTCGAGTAGCTGCCGACTCGAGTACATCGACGATAGTAGTCTTCGCGTCGTATTTCCGAGCTATCTCCCCCAGGCGGACAACCCTCTCCCGGTAGCCGTCGCCCAGGAGCGAGTCGATGGACTCCCTGAGTGACTCGGGCGTTAGTTCGCTCTGTTTCTGAACCATCGAGACGCCCAGTCTCGCGGCCTTGTCGGCGTTCCCCTCCTGTTCTGGCTGCTTTGGAATGGGGACAAGCAGAGAGGGTTTGGAAGACACTATTGCCTGCCCTATGGTGCCGTGGCCCGACCTCGATATCACCATGTCGCAGGCGCCGAAGTACACGTCTGTGATGCCGCACCACTCATAGTACCACAAGCCGCCCCTCCTCCCAGGCGAGACACTCCCGGTGGGGTCTCCGCCCGAGACCACGAACGAGTAACGATCGGAGAGAGCCTCTGCGTACCTCAGTGCCATCTCGACGAAGGCGGCTCTGGTCCTTGGAGGACCGGAGACCTGCCAGAATATCTTAGGGCGAGGATCATGGATGAAGCTTTCCGCCGCATCGTCGGGGACTCCCTTGTCCATGGAGAACAAGAACCCGACGTATCTCGTTTTCTCCACGTTGCTCCCCCAGAGGTTCTTCTCACTGATGGTGTAAGGCGGGGGGAGGTCCGGGAGTATGATCTCGTCGCTGAGTTCCCACAGCTTTCCCATCCCTGCGGAGGTCCCCACCGAAAGCAGTCTGGTCGGGGTTCCCTTGGCTCCGTGGGAGCTCGTCAGGTTCAGTTGGTTCAACACCGTGAAGGTGGGGAGGCGAAGCATCCTGCCGGCGAGGACAGTCGGAAGGGCGGAGTCGCTGAGAACCACGTCTGGCCCCCACCGCCCGAGGTTCGCGAGCTCCGAACCGACCTGCTTGTAGGTCCTGGCGAGGATCGAGGGGGAGGCCAGGAGTGTCTCTTTGACCTGGAAGGCTCCATCCTCCGAGTATCTGACGTCCGCAAGGGGGAGCCTGTTGCACCTGTAGCCTCGGCTCGAGATAAGAGAAGCCACCTCGCCCGAGGATGAGAACTCTATTTCTGCCCCTCTCTTGTCGAGCTCTCGGGCAATCTCCAGCATCCTGCTCGCGTGGCCGAGGCCGGACCCAAAGCATCCGATGTAGACTTTCATTTTACGACTCTGGGTTGACCATGGCGACTTCCCCTCGGGGTTTGGACTCGGCAAAGATCTCCGCCTGGAACACCTGGACCCTGGTGCCCTCGTCCAGCCAGGCGTCCATTGGGAGGCCCGCCTTCGAGCACGCCTCGGAGATGTAGGTCTCCTGATCCCAGCCCTGTTCAGTGGCGACCTGGGGCAGGAAGACACCGCTGGTGTAGAGGTTTGAGATTATCAGCCCGTCGGTTCCAAGTCTGACTTTCGACGGGAGGTCAAGGCGCCTCGCCGTGGCCAGGTCCTGGGGCGGAGTCAGCACGCTCACCTCTACCACGATGCGGTCAAGCTCGTCCGGGAGCACAGGGTGGGGAAAACGAGGGTCTTCAGAAGCGTAAACGGTGACGTCCCTGATCGCCTCCCCCAAGGGCTTGACCGGTTCTGAGTACCCGATGCACCCCCTTAGCATCGTCGAGCCGGATATTTCCTTGTTGAGGGTCACGAATACGCCCCTCTTCTCCTTGAATATCGCCGGGGCCCTCTTTGCCGGGGCCCGCCTAGTGCCGTTCACATGGGCCTCGAGGGTGTCCCTTGCGAGCACCACGGCCGCCTTTCCCTCGTCGAGAGTCATGGGCATGCTATTTCTCTCCGAGGCGATTGGCCAACGACCTTAACTTTTTCCAGTGGGTCCCGCGCCAATAGTAATGCCCGCAGGACTTGCATCTGAAGAACAACCGGTGGCGGCCTTCGACCGACTGGGGGACCCTGCCCCTGACGTCCTTCTTTCCCAGGGCCTCCAGCTCCCCACCGCAAAGGGAGCAAAGCGGGTCTCCCCTCACGAGGCGGACGCCAACTGCCTCGGACCCGCGGCCAATCTCTGCGACTCGTCTGCCGTCGCTCTTACCCCTCAGCAGCATGACTTTGATCCCCTTGGCACGGGCGCGTGAGGCGAGGGAGCGGTCAGAGGTCAGCATTACTCGCCCCTCGCTTCCAGTACGGCTAAGGAGTTCCGAGTCGGTGCCATCTTTGAAGTACGCGGCGTCGAATCCAAGCGCCCTCAGCTTCCGCGCCAGAGAGCCCAGCATCGCATCGACCATGAACCGGGTCCTCTCTCCTCCGGACAGAGGCATCTGGCTACGGACTCCCTATCTCGTTATCTCGGTAGCCTTGACTGCTTCATAGAGTCTGTTGGCGGCGGGGTCCCTTTCGAAGTGCTCCCTGATGGGTGAGATTATCTCATCCAGGGCCACGCCCACCCCCTTCTTCAGGTCAGCGGGGTGGAGCTCACCTGCGACGTAGGCTTTTTCCAACTCCGGGTGAGACGTGTATTCGACCGTCCCGCCGTATTTCTCTGGGCGCTCGATCTTCAGGGACTTCATCTTGCGGAATATGATATACCGAGAGTACTCAATCAGCGCGTTCCCCCCGAGGACCTTGGGAGGGCAGTAGGCCGAGTTGATCTTTTTCATTATCACGCCTGGGCTGTCATGGATGAAGATGGAGGTCTCTGGCCTGCTCTTGCTCATCTTGCTGGTAATCTCCGAGTCCAGGGCCCCGTCCTCGTCGAAGCCTTCAGGCTCCTTCCTCCCCTGCAGCCCTATCAGCATGTGGTGATGTACTGCTACGGGCTTCTTCCATTTGACCTTCTCCGCGATCTCTCTTGCGAGGATGTTGGCCCTCCTTTGGTCGACCCCCAGCTGGCATATGTCCACATCCAGCCAGAATATGTCGGCCACCTGCATCATCGGATAGAAGAGCTGGGCCGCCTGAATCGCTTCCTTGGTGGACCTTCCCGCTATGGTCAGTGCCCGCTGCGCCCTGGCCAGGGTGGAGTTCTGGGCGACGGTGATAACCTTCTTCCAGTACTCCTCGTTCCTGGCGGCGTCGCTGGTCCAGAGTATCTCGACCTTGCTCATGTCTACGCCCGCCGCCTTCCAGACCTCGACGAAGTACCTCCCTACCTCCTGGATCTTTTCCAGGTCCCCTCCCATCTTGTTGTTGACCCAGGCGAACCAGTCGGCTATCCAGAGCTTCATCCTGACCCCTGCCTTCAGCATGTCCTCCACAAGGATGGGGCGCAGGACACCGAATGGGAGGTGAGCGAGGCCGCTGGGTTCGAACCCGTCGTAGGCCGTGGGGTGCTCCTTCGTCTCAAGGAGGGTACGGAGTTCCTTTTCGGTAATTATCTCCTCGCCGACCCCCTTCAGGAGCCGAAGCTTCGCCTCTAGGTCCAAGTCTGACCTGTCGCCCGGTCCCAGCCAATTAAAACCATTGACGGATTCGCCCCAGCCGCCTGAGGCGAGGGGTCAACCGTGGAGTGGCAGGGCGCCGGCCTCGGGCCGGACCTCCGGTGGGGGATGCCCATGGAGCCTCCGTCCCAGCCCCCAGGCGATGGCGGCGGCCGTGACGGTCAGTGCCGCTGCGGCAACGATATTGGCCCCGACCGGGAGGGACCAGCCAGCGAGGACCGTCAGCTTCAGTATGGCGGAATAGAGCACCCCCCGCGGACTGGAGTCAGCTGTTAGGGTGAGGTAGTACACGCCTGGGTCCAGCCCGCTCAAAGAGAGAGTCAGGTTCGAAGTCTCAGTACCCCCAGGCGCAAGGGAGAGGGTGGCGGGAGTGAAATTCCCCGTCATGTTTTCGAGGGCACCGGTGCCTGACACGCCGCTGAGCTTAAGCGTGAGGCTCGTGTAATTCCCCTGGCCGGAGGGCTCGCTGTAGGTCAGGGGGAGCGTCAGTGAACCTTGGTCAACGATTCCGAACGCCGTTTCCGGCAGCGACAGCGAAAACTGGCGCTCCTGGTCGGTTCTGACCACCTCTCCCAAGGCGTCTCCCTGGATCTCGACGAACCACAGAGTGCCGTTCCTGTCAAGGGCTACCGAGTAGACCCCCGCCAGGGTCGAGGAGCAACAAGGGACCGGGAATTCCATCAACACGCCCGCGGAGGGCTGGAATTCGGCGATCCTATTGCCGTAGTGCTCACCGATCCACACCGTGCCGTTGGCGTCCACGGATATGCCGTTCGGGAACGAGGCTGGGAACCCGTAGGCGCCGTAGGTCTGGGACGTCCAGTACTTCACCAGAGACGAAGTTGCCGGATCGTAGCTGTCAAACGAACTGTCGACGTGCTCCGTGATCCAGAGTCTCCCCGACGGGTCCATGGCGATTCCGCTCGGCGTCGGGAGGCTGCTTGTCACAAGGGTCGAAGTATTGAGGAAGGATGTGGGATGGTTGAACTTGAAAGGATACGTCCCGTTCAAAGGGGCGAACTCCATGATGCCGTCGGAGGTGCCGTTCCTTAACTGAGAGAGCACAGCCTCCCCGAGCATCTGTGCGTCGGCTGCGGTGAACCAGAGGCCTCCGTGGCCGTCAAGGAGAAGTCCGGCTGGCGCAGATTCGAAGACTGGGAGGGGGAATCTGGCGAAGGTCCCATTCCCGGGGAAGAATTCGTCGACCTGGTTGGAGAAGAGACAGGCGACCCAGACCGATCCCGACGGGTCTGGAAGGACAGCCCCCGGTCCGCAGTCGACGGACTGGGCGGTGCCCACAAGGACGACTTCGAGGGGAGGGACGGGATACTCTACGATTTCAGAGCCGCCCTTTGGCAGTTCTCCCAGCCTGTTGGAGGTCAGTTCCGAGAACCAGACGTCTCCCTCCGAGTCCACAGCCACAGCGGCCGGGGAGGAGCGCGGAGTCGGGATTCTGTACTGAGTGAACGTCCCGGAAGCAGGGTCGTACATGCCGAGCTGGTTCTTCCCCTGTTCCACGAACCAGACCTTCCCCTCCGAGTCAGTGGTGACCGCCCAGGGGTTGGAGTTGTTCTCAGGGATACGATGCTGTATCATCACGTAGGAGTCTGACCATGTGAGGGTGCTACCTCCAGCGGTTGCGGAGACTACGGCACTTCGTGAAGCCGGAAAGTAGTAAAATGGGGTGACGAGAAGCGCAATGGCGACACAAACCACGGCAGACAACGGAGCCGCTCCATCTTTTGCAATCCTCATTGAGGCGAGAACAGATTCGCGCCCTTCGGGATGGGATTAACTTTTCCCCGGCTGAGCCATATCAGAATCCCCGCGGGGGGCAGGCAAAGATCAGACCGTGCGCTCAGGCGTCTCTCTCCGCCCGGGCAAAGGCGGCGACGGAGACCCCGAAGGTCAGGACGGCAAGCCCCTGATGCACTGCGACGAGTGCCGATTCCTCCTCCTGCGCGATGACTATCCCGCCGAGCAGGACCTGGGCTATCAGGAGGGTCAAGGCCACATAGAGGGTCTTCTTGACAGAGCTCCCTGAGCTTTTGTCCCTCCAGAAGAGGAAGACAGTTACCAGGAGGAACAGGGTCGAGAGCGCGGCGAAAATCCTGTGCATGTATTCCATCACCGGCGCCAGCTGGAAGGGCGGGAGCAGGCCCCCGAGACAGGTGGGCCAGTCTTGGGGGACGCTAGAGCCGCAGGCGTCTCCGAAGCCTGCGACCGTGACGTAGGCGCCAACGACGATGACAGTGAACAGCGAAACAATCGTCATGAGGAGCATCAGGTGCTTTATGCGCATCTGACCCGTCCCCGTCGGACGGGCTTAAAGAGTTGCGAAATTTCCTGACACGGAGACAACGTTGGCGCCGTGCCAAGAAGCGGTCTGGGCAGACAGAGCTCCACCTGCTTGTCCCCTGCGGCATCAGTCCTTCGCTGAGCGCCGCATCAGTGGAGCAGGGCAGCGAAATAGAGGAGGAAGAACCCCGCTGTCAGGGCGGCGAAGAGCGCCCAGCCGTAGTGTGAGGGGGTGCCCTCCCCAAGCTTGAAGTTGGGGCTGGTCCGCTCGACAAGCCTCAGTACGGAATACAAGGCGCCCGCCGCCCCGAAGGCGAAGAAGTAAGTGGTGTCGAATGACGCGAAATACCCCAAGGCGGCGCCGACCGCAGACGGACCTGCGAAGAGGAAGCCGAGCAGCGGGACCTCCCACCATCTGCACCTGTCCCCCGCCGCCCGGGAGACGTACGCTGTGTAGAGGACTGCCACAATGCTCGCCTCGAGGAATTTGTGCAACGGATACGATAAGACGGCAGGGAAGGTGCCGAACGCCTCTATCAGTGCTTGGAGCCCGGTCGCCGAGACAGGGGGCCCTGACGAGACCACGGACACCGCGTCCCACCCTTCTCCGAGCCCGTGAATCCCCATCACGAGGGCGACGGCCAGAGAGATGAGGAAGAGCGAAGATCGCCCTGGGCCGGGGGGCCCAGGCATTGGCACGGCGAAGTGGTCGAAGGTCGCTAGCGTGGCCACCCCTAGGACGAAGGCGCCGATGAGCGCGAAGTGCGGGAGTCCGCCGAAGAGATATGGAGGATAGACCGAATTGTTCTCCCCCAGGGAAGTGGCGTCCCCAATGGTGTCGAAGAAATACCAGAAGGAGAGGCCGACCCCTACAGCCGCTAGGTACCTGACATGAATGAACTTGAGCCTGGGTACGAGGTAGAGAGCGAAATACGCTGGGATAAATGTCGCAAGCACTATGCTTGGAAAGATGAACCAGAAGGCGATCAAAGTCCCAGCGCCAACGTCGCCGACTCGCGGTAAGGATTGTATAGGCTTTTGGAACCTGAACCACGAAACGAGGTTAGTCGAGGCACTACGAGACCACCAGCGCCCCGTTTTGCATAAAGGGATGAATCGAGCAAAAGATCCCGCAGTAGACCCTGAAGGTCCCAGCCTCGGTCGCAGTAAAAGTAACGCTGTAGGACTGCCCAGCCTGCACTGAGATGGGAGACTTGTCGTCGTAGAACGAGATCTGGAAGCCGTGAGGCTCGCTGGTTGCGCAGTTGATCACGTGAATAGACACTATTTGCCCCAGTTTGACGTTCATGGTTGGCCATTGCTCTGTTATCGGGACGTAGTAGCTTCCGTTCATCCCGGCATAGGGGCCGGTCGGGCCGATGGGATCGGTCTCGACGATCAGGAAATATGCGTGGTCCCCGTTCCCGCCGCTGGCGGAGTGCTCGACCGGTCCGGCCGTGCTGTTTGAAACTGCGTTGCAGGTCGCCTGCATGAGACTCGGCCCGCCGGCGGGGGGCGACGCTTGGAAGTAGCCGTATTCGTAGGCAAGAAACCCCGAAACGAAGAAAGCACCCAGGATTATGAATGCGAGGAGCAGTCTGCTTTTGCGCCCTGATTTTTCGTCTTTGCGCTCCGGCCCTGCAGTCGATGAGTCAACCGCCACGTTCGATGTCTTCGATATGTGCCAGGCGACGCCATTAGAGCTTTGCGGACGGAGCGGAGACCGGGCTCCGAGAGAAATCGTCCCCAAAGCTTGAACCTCGTCGAGTGTTGAGTGCTCTGCCTTCGAGCCAGCCTGGCCTCTGCAGTCGGAAGACCAACGGCCAGCATTTCGCATTTGCATTCGTCAAGGGCAGAGGCGGAACCGCTCGGTCTAAGCGCGCTTTACTAGGGCTTCGAGCTTCGACTTCAGGACCGCAGAGGGCACGGCCCCGATGACGATGTCCTCGACCTTGCCCTTGTCGAAGAACATGACAGTCGGGATGCTCATGATCCCGAACTGCATCGCCAGCTCCTGGTTGGCGTCCGTGTCGACTTTCACAAACTTGACCTTCCCATCGTACTCCTTGGAAAGCTGGTGGATCACCGGCTCGATTATCTTGCACGGACCGCACCAGTCGGCATAGAAGTCGACAACCACCGGTTGGGTGGATCTGACTACCTCGTCCTGGAAGCTGCTGCCCTGAATTGCAATTACCTTATCGCTCATACTTTAGGCGCCGAATTCTCCCTGTTCATAAATCTGGCGCAGGAAACCCCGGTCTTTAGGACGGGGAGAAATGCGGGTGGCACCCGTAAATATCAGTGCTGTTGATAGGAATGCGTGGTCGACAACCAATACGGCAGAAGCAGGCACGCCGTGTATCTTGCCAACTACCAACTCGTATGGTTAGCCAAGAGGAAGAAACGAATCCTGGTGGGTGCGATCAAGGCTCGTCTCGAAGCAATCCTCCGCCAAGTGGCACGGGAGAAGGGCTGGGATATTCTCGATCTCGACATACAGCCTGACCACGTCCACCTCTTCGTGTCGGCAGACCCGAAGGTCGCAATCAACTACATCGTGAACGCATTCAAAGGAAGGTCTTCGCACGACCTGAGGAAGGAATTTCCAGAGCTTCTGAAGCTTCCCTCGCTCTGGACGCACTTCTACTTCGCCAGCACAGCGGGGCGCGTCTCTTCGGCGACAATCCAGAAGTATATCGAGGAGCAGACGACGATTTGAAGCGTTGCAGGTTCAGGTGCGGCTGCGGGCGTGCGATGCACCTCGTGGAGAAGCTCGGGAAGAATCGGGCCGCGTGTGACGGATGCAGCCACCTAAAGAAGAGATGCGACTGCATCCCCCTCTCGCTGACGACCGTTCAAATCGGGCTCGATCCTGATGGGGTACAGAGGCAATCCCTCCTCAAGACGATGGAGGCTTTCACCGACGCTTGCAACCGCATAGCTCCCCTGGGAAAGATGTCGGAGTTCGACCTTCACGATGCGTGCTATTACGACCTGAAGAAGATGGGTTTCAACTCTCAGATAGCCATGAACGCAATAAAGAGAGTGGCTGCGGCTTGGAAGCACGCCGAGACGGAACCCAAGTTCGAGCCGCACTCCTCGATCTGCATCGATGGTAGAGGAGTGAAGCTCAAGGGCGATTGGCTCGGAATCACGACTGTGGATGGAAGGCTGAAGATCCCTCTGAAGCTGAGCGAATACCACAGGCAGAGGTTGTCGAAGGGGAAGACGCTGGACGGGATGAACCTTTGTTACAGGAGGGGGCCCAGGCAGTTCTTCGTGATGGTCACCGTTGAGGAGGAGTCACCGAAGAAGAACGGAGTGAAGGACGTCCTCGGTGTCGATTTGGGGATGGTGAACCTCGCATGGGATTCGAGCAACAACGTCCACACGGATTCGAGGGTCGAGGGTGTGAGGAAGCACTACGAGGAGTTGAGAGGAAGGCTGCAGGCCGTGAAGACCAAGAACTCGAGGCGTCACTTGGTCAGGCTCTCGGGGAGGGAAAGACGCTTCAAGAAGGACGTGAACCACCGCATATCAAAGGCGCTGGTTCAGGCCGCCGAAGGCACCTCTTCCACGATAGCGATGGAAGACCTGACGCGCATCAGGGAGAGGACAACGGTTGGGCGGAGACAGAGGGGCAGGCACACAAAGTGGGCGTTCCACGAGCTGAGGGAGTTCGTGGAATACAAGGCTCTCAGGCGAGGGGTCCCGGTGGTCCTCGTGAACCCGAGAAACACCTCGAGGAAGTGCCCTGGTTGCGCGTTCTGCAGCAGGAGTAACAGGGTCTCGAGAGACCTGTTCAGGTGCCAGAGGTGCGGGTTCGAGGCGCCGGCAGACTACGCGGGCGCGCTGAACATCCGGGCCAAGGGCATCAAGAAACTCGGGTTGGGGGCTGCTTTCAACCAGCCTATGGCGGCGCAACTGGCAGCCGCAATCTCCGGACCTTTAGGTCGGAGAAGTTGAAAAATCTGCCTTGGCCCGGACCAACGATGGGGTCCGGCGGAGTGTTTCTAGGAGAGGCGAGCTCCTCATCACATCTCCCACGGGGTTGTAAGAAACCAGGGTAGCTGCGTCCAGGGTCCTCCAGACCAGATCCCGGAGGCCTAGCTGGCGGACGTATTCGTCTATGAGCTCGGGCTTCACCCGAGTCCTGGGGTGCCGCGTGACGATGGCGCAGCAGTCCTTGTACTCTTCGAGAGAGAGTTCATAGGTGGATATCCTTCGCGCGAGGCTGACGATCTCTTCTTTGTCGTAGGTGAGCAAGGGCCTGAGAACGGGTATCGTCGACCCAGCGTCAAATGCGGCTATGTTCCAGAGGGTCTGTGAAGCTGCCTGGGAGAGGGAGTCTCCCGTCGCAACGGCCGTTGCGCCGAAACTCGGGGCGAGGGCCTCGGCGGTCATGCGCATGAACCTGCGGAAGAGGGACGGCTCTAGCTCCCCCGGTGCACCCGCAGTCGCGAGCTGGTACTCGGCAAACGGGACCAGGACAAGGGTGCTCTTGCCCCCATAGGCGGAGAGGATTTTGACGAGCCGGGTGATTTTGCTGTCGATCGCGGCCTGTGGCAGCGGAGCGAGATAGAAGTGCACGTAGACGGGCATGCAGCCCCTCTTCATCAGGAGCCAGGCCGCGACTGGAGAATCGATCCCCCCCGAGAAGAGGTGGAGGACACGCCCTGCGGTCCCCACAGGGAGCCCACCCGGGCCGCTCTTCTTCTTCGCATAGACCACTGCTCGGCTCCGCATGACGTCGACGTGGAGCACGACATCCGGGTCCGAGAGGTCGACCTTCATTCCCGTGTCGTCCGCCACGGCAGCCCCCAACATCCTAGCTAGCTCCTGAGAGTTCTGTGGGAACGTCTTGTCCGAACGACGCGCCTCGATCTTGAAGGACTTGGCACTAGAGTTGCTGGCCCGCTCAAGGACCGCAGAAAGAATCTTCTGATAATCTGGCTCAACCAGGGAGGCAGGCGAGAACCAAGCCACGCCGAATGTCGCCCCCAGACGACCGGCGACGTCTTCGTCGCTGCCCTTGGTCGTCACCACGAACCTCCCGTCGTTGAGCGAAACGTCGGGGTCGAGCCCCCACAGGGCTCTCCTGAGGTTCCTTCGGAGGATACGCACGAATTCTGGCCTGTTCTTCCCTTTCAGGGCCACTTCAGAGTAATGGACCACGTAGGTGGAACTCATGTCGAAGAATCGAGCTTGAAACTGACGAGGATAAAGCCGTTCGGATTCCTTTCAGTCAGTGGAGGACGGCGGCCACCATGGCGACCAGGAATATCACAGCGAGGTACGGGCTCGAGAACTTGAACGCGAGCCACGCGTTGTCCTTGGTCGGAGACCTGAACAGTTTGACGTTGGTTGCGAGCAGGAAAATGTCGAAAACGACTGTGACTCCAAGGTAAACGAAGAAGCCGAGCCCTAGGAAGTAGAACGCGTAGAGGAGGCTCACGGGGATCAGTAGGAGCGTGTTGATGACTATGTATCTCGACGCCGCCACCGGACCTACCACCGATGGTAGCATTGGGACGTGCACAGCAGAGTAGTCCTCCTCCGTGACGACCGCCAGGGACCAGAAGTGGCTCGGCGTCCAGACGAACACGAGCGCGCCTAGGAGCCATCCGACCGCGCTGTTGCTCCAGGTGACCGCGTACCACCCCGCCAGGGCGGCGCAGCTCCCTGCGAATCCTCCGAGGACTATGTTCCAACTAGTCCTCGGCTTCAGGAAGAGCGTGTAGACCGGGACATAGACGAAGGCGCCCAAGGCGATGAAGAAGGTGGCCAAGTAGTTGAGCGTGAAGAACGCGACGACGAGCCCTCCCACCAGGAGTCCCATCCCAAGTAACAGCGCGTGGGTCGCCGGGACGATCTTCCCCGCCGGGAGGGGCCTCCCCATCGTCCTCTTCATCTTAGCGTCCAACCCCATCTCGAGGTAGCTGTTGAGGGCCAAGGCGCCACTGGAGGCCAAGACGCCGCCGAGGAGGACCCCTAGGAGGACGATGGGCGGAGGGATGCCCCTGGCGGCCACCACCGCAGAGCCCAGCGCCGCCATTAGGAGAAGGGGCGTTATTTTCGGCTTGGTGAGCGCCAGGTAATTTGAGAAACTCAATCGGCTGACTCCAATTCAGTCAGCGCCCTTCAAGCGCGTATTTTGGTCTTCCGCGTTTTGAGGCTTGAAAGAAAGCTTCGGTTGCATGAGACGGACCATGGTCGCCGTTCCCACAACGGACTTAAGGTGCCCACCCCCATCGAAATAGAGTGCAGCGGAACAGGTCGGTCGTCGTAGGAGCCTTCGCCTTTGCCAGCGGGTGCGCATGGGTGGCCCTTGAATCGATCGCATGGTATTTCGCCCAGGGACGCATAGGCCCCTTAGACCAGCAGTCGGCACTGGCCCTTGTCCTGGGATACTATGCCACGGAAGCCCTAGCCATCGGGGTGGCCGTCGTAGGAGCGTTCGTGTTGTACAGAGGTCTAGTCAGGCTGGACAGGTACCCGGCCGACTCCATAGGGGCGATCATTTCAGACGCGCTCTCAGCTCGAAGCGACCTGCGAGTCGGGATCTTGGCGGGGGGCCTGTATGGTTTGCTCTACCTCTTCGCCGCGAGCATCGTCGTCTATCAGCCGTCGGTAGACTTCCAGTCGTACTACGGCGTGTCGGCCCCCGGCATTGTCGCTGCCGTGTGCTGCGGAGCGCCGGGCACGGTCCCGTATCTCAAGGTCTATCTCTTACCCCAGGCGCATCTGGCACTTCAGATACTTCCGCTCGACGCGCTTTTCGCCGTCGTCATCCCCCTCTTGGTGGGCCTGAACGTCGCCGTGGCCGTGCACGCCCTGAGGAACAAGACTTTGAGGTCTAACGCGGGGTGGCTCGGTTCGGTAGGAGTGATGGCAGGGCTGTTCACAGGCTGTCCTACCTGTGCCGGCTTGTTCCTCGCGGGGGCGGTGGGTGGACTCGGTGCCACTTCCCTCGCGGTCGCCTTGGCCCCGTATCAGATGCTATTCGTCGTCCTGAGCATCCCCGTGCTGCTCGCCAGCCCCGTCGTGGTCGCGGTGTACGCGGGCAAGGCTGCGCGCGCGGCGTGCGCAATCCCCGCAGTCCTGCCGCATGAAATGCTTAAGAAATCTTGAGAGGTCGGGCGACCGTCCCGCAGTAGCTCAGCCTGGTAGACCCGAAAGGGGCCACAAGCTTCCGGCTGTAGAGGTCGGCCATCGGCTGACCCGTCCAGCCTATTCAGGCCACAGTCACCGGAGTGTCGTCGGCTCAAAAGCGCCGCAAGGCGCCTGGGAGTCCGACCTGCGGGACGCCCCAAATTAGACTTCGTTTCTGATTTTGACCCACTTATGCCCCTCTTTTCTGTAATGAGCCATAAACCAGGCGTATCTTTCGGAAGGCGACCTCTTTTGGAGGCCAATCAAGTCCTCCAACTTCTCAGCTTTCGGCCCGTTTCTAAAACCAATTCGCATGTAGAATTCGAAGACATCCTTGGATTTTTGGACTACGAAGTGGTAGACGTCGTGTCTCCTGATCCACGTCCTTCCCCGAATTGTCATCTCACCACCCTTCTTGTTGGTCCTATGGATCGTCCCGCTTATTCCTTGACTCTTCAGGAGATTCCTCATGACGTATAGGTAGTTCAGGTTTGTATTCGCCGCTCCAACTACAATCGAATTGATTAGCTTGGCGTCGTAGTTGATTTGGCAACTTGCATATCCCTCTGCGTCAAAGAACCCCTGAAGGAATGCCCGTTTGAATTCTTTCAAATAATTTGCAAGCCATTTTGCCGACTTGTTGAGGAAGTCACTTAGAACGACAGAATCGTAATCTACGACATAGAAGGACCCGTCTCTCGTGAATGGTTTCGGAGCTCTTCCCAAAATCTTGGCCACCAAGCCGCTGACGTATTCGAGTTGTACGCGGTCCGCCAACTCGAACCTGACCTTGTTTTCATGGCCCGCGCCCTTGCCGTCGCCCAAATAGAATCCGGCGACGTAGGCGAGGTCAGCGCTCGGCGAAAGGTCAGGCTCGTAGCGGCTTACCCGCTTCGGCTTTTGCCCATGCGCCCACCGGCTTACCATATCTGGTCGAACGCCGAGTTGCCTACTGATTTCTGAAACGGAAAAGCCAAGACCTCTGAGTTCGATGGCCCTTTCATACTGGGCCAGTCTCCTCCTAAGAGACTCTGGCTTGCCTGAGTCTGCCGACAACCCTCCCACACCTGGCGAATTACACTTAACGACCAACATGATTCCTGGACCTAGACAACGGTCCCCATCTGTGCAGCCTTTCCGCATCATTGAAATCAAGGTAGGACGAGGGGATTTTCAGATGAAGCCGGTCACCAGCCTGCTTCTAGGAGCAGCCATCGGGCTTGTCTTGGCGGCGACGGTGTACTACCTGTTCACGTTCATCCTACCCTATGGATACGGAGTAGTCTCGGGAATCACGTTAGTCGGGCTTGGACTGAGTGTCGGGGGCTACGTGGTCATATGGAGAGGGGAACGGTCGCTGATAACCTACTTCCTGACCGGCCTCGGGATAGGGATCATAATCGTGGCTTTCGTGGGGGCTGGGAGCGGTGTCTCCCCCTACATCGGCAGCTAGACCTGACACGGGCCAGGGTTCACCACTCCGGTCGGAAACACATTCCCCGCACCGTCGACTCTGAGAAGGATCGTCGGAAGGTCCACCGTCGCCGGCCCGTTGACAACCTTGCCTGACAGGTCGAAGACAGAGCCGTGGCAGGGACAGAAAAAGACGTTGTAGGAAGGGTCGAAGGAGCACTGGCAACAGACGTGGGTGCAGAGGATGCTGACCGCCGTCAGGGAACCGTCCGAGTTCTTGATCAAAGCGTTGGGATAGCCTGACGGGTACTCGAAGTAGACCGGGACGCCTGTATGCAGACCGCTGACGTTCGCTACTGACCCAGCGACTCCGCCTGTCTGCGTCGTTACGGTGGTGCCGGTCGGAATTTTGATCGAACCGACTATCACGCCGACGCCGATCAGACCCGCGGACCCGGCCAGGGCCCTCAAGAATCCCCTCTTCGTGTATTCGAGCTCCCTCCCGCCCTTCATCCTCCTCCTGGCGAGGTAGCGGGCGTGAGGCCTTCCCAGGATACCCGCGACGATGATCCCTCCCTGGAGTGCCAGGAGCAGGTCGAACGCCCCCAGCCCGAACAGGTAGTGGGCGAAGTAGGGGATTGTCAGGTTGTATTGAGGGGCGGTCAGCACGTCTCCGGCCTGAAGGACGAACCCCAGAACCCCCGCGGCGATTGACGGAAGGTACACCGACCTGGAGGATGCGAGGCTGTAGAGCCCCAATACGAGGTCCATGACGACAATTATCACGAGCCCGATGGCGTGGGAGATCGCAAGGAGCCATAGGGACGCGTCCGTGGCCAGCAGATACACGCCCGCCGCCGAAGACAGAAGTAGCATGGCACCGGTTGCAATCTGCAGCCTTCGGAATCCCCTCCTAGCTGTTACTTTCACCGAGGGGGAGGACCTGTCCGGCTTGCCGCTCCCGGTCCCGCCTGCTGACGCCCGCGTGCACCCCTCGCAGTCCCCTCTGCAGGGCCCCTTTTTCGTGAGAGGGTTGCTTCCACCCCTGGTGCTGGGAGCCGCTTCCATGCCTCGTCTCATGCGAACCCTACTGTAAATAGGGTTTCAGCGCTTGCAAAAGGATATGGACTGGTCCAGAAAGGGCTCGCGAAGAAAGATGAAGCTTTGGATCCCAGTGGCGCTAGGGAGCCTGATAGTGGTCGCCTACGCCTTCTTCTACACCTTGAGCGCGGCCGAGTCCCAGGGCGCGACGTCTCTCGGCCTGGCTAACTCTGCCGGGCTAGTCGGAGTGTTCATCGCCTTGATAGCGGCCGGGTTCATCCTCAGACGGGCGACCCCACACCAATAGGGATACTCGGCCAGAAACGCTTAAGAAATGTGAGACGGCCGCGAGAACCGAGCCTTGGACAAGGAGTTTCTGGCCCTTTCCGTCGTCTTCATCCTGCTGGGCATCGTGGGAATATTCCTCTTCAGCAGTTTCATCCCCCCTTACTATTCAGTGTTCCCGATAATGACCCCCGCCGGGGACGGCTGTTACTGCCTTATCTCGAGCCCCGAGCCAGGAGCAGCACAAAGCACCTCGAGCATCATCCTTGCCCTGGGGGTGCTCTTCTTCCCGATGGGTTTGATGAAGGGCGGGCTCCCTTCATTCAACAGGATGCCGTCGGCGCCCAAGCCCGTCCAGCTCCCGAGCGGACGTGTAGTGACACCCATCCAGATAGGGAGCGGGGGCTACTTCTCCTTCGGGCTTATTGTGCTCTTGATTGGGGTCGACGCAGTCCTGGTCCCCGGGTACCTGATCTTCAGAAACCCATACTTCGAGCTGGCGGGAGCCCTCCTCACCGCGGCAGGAGCGATCTCCATGCTGTGGGGGCTGCGGAAGCCGAAGACGTAGTCGGGCAGATTCCAGGCGTTCTCAAGAATAGAACTATACGCGAAGCACACCATCCCGAGCGGCATGGGACGAACCGCGAAGGTGGTTGTCACAGTAGTGGCCGTCGCAATCGTGTTGACCGTCGTGTTCTTCGCTCCCGTGTCCTATTGGTTCACCGAGAGCGCCGGGCCGGCAGGATACCAGTCAAGCATTCCCGTGTACCGTTCGCTTGGCTGCGCATTGACGGGGTTCGGCGACCTCTATGCGCCCGGATGGTTCGGATTCAGCCTCGGATGCTCGATACCTGTCCCTCTGCCCTTTTGATCCCTCTCCTCAGCGGGAACTGTTTTATCCCCGCTCTGGCCGGGCTGCAATTGAAATGAGTTCGAAGTCCCAGAAGAAGACGAAAGGAAGGGGGATCAAAGAGGAAGTCGCGAAAGCAGAGGAGAAGGTAAGGAAGGGAGCGGTCAAGGTAGAAAAGGAGATCAAGAAGGAGACGAAGAGGGCCACCGAAAGGCGCCCCAGGCAGGTCCTGACTCGCCCTCCGGGAAAGGCACCTGAGGCGGTGGTCGTGGCGAGGCACGAGGCTGGAATGGTCACGAGGGCGGGGAGAGGATTTTCTTTCGGGGAACTGTCGGGTGTGGGTCTTGCTCCAAGGACGGCGATGATGTGGGGAGTCAGAGTCGATCATAGACGGCGGAGTGTGTTGGAAGGAAACGTGAGCTCTCTGAAGACATGGCACTCCCATCATGGCACAGTGGCCAAGGTCGAGACGGAGGCGAAGAAGTTGGGCGAAGTATTGGAGAAGGCAGGCAAGGAGGTCGAGAAGGAGGCTGCCGCCGTGGAGAAGGAGGCGGTCAAAGTAGGAAAGAAGGTCAAGAGGGAAGCGAAGAAGGCCGAGGAGGCAGTGAAAGAGAAGGTCGAGAAGCCGAAGGCCAGGCCCAAGAAAGACAAGGCCTAGGCCTCTCTTTCCCTGGCGTCCATGTACAGGTACTGCTGGGCATATCCCGCGTATCGGCCGAAATGCTTCCTGACCGACTGCGAGAGACGCAGGTAGTCTCCATATGACAACTTGATCTTCCCATCTCGCGCGAGACGGGCTCGAAGAGAGGAATCGATTAGCCTCGGATATGATTTCGCCAGGACGCGTGCGATCCACACGTCTATGGGGAAGGCCTCGTCTTTTCCGCAGGAATACAAGAGGACACAATCTGCCACCTTGGGGCCGACGCCGAGAAGTACCTTTTCCCCGAGCAGCTCCTTCAGCAGCACCTTCCGCGAGTCCTCAAAAGGAAGCGCGGCGAGTCCATCGAAGTCAATTTTTCCATCGGCGACGGAGGCCGCGACATGCTTCAGGAATGGCGCCCTGTATCCGAGCCCGCAGGCACGAAGGTCGGCCATGGCAGCGCCGGCGAGCACCCCCGGAGCGGGGAAGGAGCTGTAGGAATCTCCCTCGAACTCAAACCGGGTCCCGTACCTGGCACATATTGCCGCTACCATCTTCTCGATCCTCGGGATGTTCGCGTTGGTCGCGAGGACGAAGGAGCCGAGGCACTCCCAGGTCTCCTGCCTGACAAGACGCAGCCCGTAGTACTTCTCTATGGCCCTGGTAACTACTTCGTCCTTTGTCAGGGTGCCGAGGACGTGCTCGAGGTCCTCGTCCAGCTTGAAGTAGTTCGTGACGAACCCGCTGTCAAGGCGGTCCGAGCCCGTTATGCAGCGCAGTGTATCGCCATCCTGCTGGATCTTGAGCACCGACCCGGAGACGACCCCGTACCACCACTCCCCCCTCTTCCTCCAACGGAAGAGCTGGCCGCTCTTGAGCGTGTGCTCTAAGCTGAATGGGGAGTCGAGAGATACAGTGAACTCCATCTTCGGGCATCGATTCGGTGGAGGCCGATAAATGTCTCGTATGCTTGCCTGAAGGAGTCCTTAGAGCTGGGCCTTTTAACCTCCCAGGCGATTGTTCATCGAGGATGATTCTGGGCTGGGAGCTGGTCCTTGGCTGGCTTGTCATTTCCTCTCTTGCCGGTTTCATCCTGATGGGCATCGACAAGGCCAGAGCACGAGACGGCTCCTGGCGCATCCCCGAAAGGGTCTTCTTCGAACTGGCGGTCGTCGGTGGTGCATTCGGAATCGTCGCTGGAAGCAGCGTATTTCATCATAAGACCTCGAAGCCCTCGTTCATCGTTACCATCATTGTGATCGCCCTGATCTGGGTTGCGGCGCTGGTTGAGCTGCAAGACATCCTTGGACCGCCCACCGTCTAGCTTCGCCGAGGGCGCGGATGTCATGTGCGGAACCGTGTTGAAATAGCCGCTTCGAGGGCGGTTGCGACGTTGTCCGAAGGGTACGAGAGCAGGACGGCCGGCTCAAGGAGGCTTTTCGAAAGGGCGAAGAAGGTACTCGCGGGCGGTGTCAACCACAACGCGAGGTTCTACGAGCCGTACCCCATTTTCGTGTCGAAGGCCAAGGGGCAGCACATATGGGACGAGGATGGGAACAGGTACACGGACTATTGGATGGGGCACATGGCCCTCATCCTCGGGCATTCCCCGGAAGTGGTGGTAGACGCACTCCGGCGGCAGATCCCCGACGGGACCCACTACGGGATGGGGAGCAAGCTGTCGATCGAGCTCGGCGAAGAGATACAGAAAGACGTCCCCTGCGCCGAAGCAATGAGGTTCTGCAACACGGGTGCCGAGGCTACGATGTACCTGGTGAGGCTGGCTAGGGGGTTCACCGGCAAGCGAGTCATCATCAAGATGGCGGGAGGGTGGCATGGGTACAACACGGAGCTGAACAAGGGGGTGCACCGGCCGTTTGACAGGACTGAGAGCGCTGGAATTCTCGAGGAGGAGCAGTCCTTCGTGAAGAATGTGAGGTTCAATGACCTCGGGGCGGCTGAAGCTGAGGTCAAACGCTCACGGGGGGACGTGGCGGCCATATTCCTCGAACCAGTCTTAGGAGCGGGCGGCTGCATACCAGCAGAGAAAGGATATCTCAAGGGCCTCGGGGAACTCGCAGACCGGCACGGAATACTTCTGGCGTTCGACGAGATCATTACGGGGTTCAGAGTCTCGCTGGGAGGAGCTCAGGAGTGGTACGGGGTGACACCCGACCTAGCCACCTTCGGGAAGGTCGCTGGGGGCGGCCTCCCACTTGGATTGGTGTGCGGGAGGGAAGAGATCATGTCATTGGCTGACCCTACCAGGAAGGAGAAGTTCGTCTCGATAGGGGGAGGGACCTTTTCGGAGAACCCTCTGACGATGGTCGCAGGGCTGGCGACGCTGAGGTACCTTAGGAAGAACGCGAAGGTCGTCTATCCAAGCCTCGCAAGGATGGGGGAAGGGGTCAGAAAGGGGATAGACGGGGAGTTCGCCGACCGGGGTGTAGAAGCGCACACGGCGGGATTGGGCTCCCTCTTCTTGACCCATTTTGGTTCGGCCCCGGTTAATGCCGAACAGGCAGCTCTGGAGGGCAAGGAAACGAAGCAAAAGTACGCGCTTGGCTTGATGACTAGGGGGATCTTCATGCTCCCCGGACATCCAAGCGGGGTCTCGACTACCCACACGGCAAGAGACGTGCAGGAATTGGTCGCCAGGAGCGGAGAGTTCGCAGATTCATTGAGCCGTAATGGAAAAAGGCTCTAAGGTCTCGTTTCGACTGTATGAGCCGTTGCCCGGTCTATTCCTCAAGGATCACGATGGGTGGACGTCGAAGATAAAGTGACTGATGTGCAGGCACTAATCAGAAATGATGTAGAGTCCTACGTCTGCTTAGCCGAGATGGGATACAAAAAACGGAGGCTGGGTCAGGCTACTTGACTACCTTACCCAGTCGCGCGTCCGCTTCCGACCAGTTTACCACGTTCCACCAAGCTTCGACATACTTTGCCCTGTCGTTGAGATACTGGAGATACCAGGAATGCTCCCATTGGTCACTCGCGATGATGACGGCAGACTGAGCTATGTGGTTGAGATTGTGCTTCTCGATTTGCGAAATGATGAGTTGTTCACTTACCGGTTCGTAGACCAGCATTGCCCAGCCGCTTCCCTCTACTGTCTTGGAGGCGTCTGAGAATTGCGCCTTGAACTTGTCGAAACTCCCGAAATCACTGTTGATTTGGTCCGCCAGCCTCCCGCCGGGATTCCCACCCCCCTTGCCTGCAGGTGCCATGTTGGGCCAAAATAACGAGTGTAGGATGTGCCCGTCGGCGTTGAAGCCGTAGTCGCGGAGAATCGCCTTAATGTCGACCTGGAGTTCGCCCTTCCTTGCCTTGTCCAACTTCTCCATGGCGGCATTGGCCCCGTTCACGTAACCCTGATGGTGCTTGTCGTGGTGTAACGTCATGATCTGCTTCGAAATGTGCGGCTCGAGGGCGTCGTATGCGTAAGGTAGTGGTGGTAGTGTGTAGGTTTTCATGGCGGGAAGGCGATACTCATATTGTAAAAACTTGTCTCCTAGACCGTGATCGAGGCCTTGGCTCTCTTCGCCTTCTCCCAGTCGTCCAGGAACCTCTTCAGCCCGGAGTCTGTGAGCGGGTGCTGCATCATCTTTTCCATGACTTCGGCTGGCATCGTCGCGATGTCGGCCCCGATCTTTGCCGCTTCGAGGACGTGCTGCGGGTGCCGAATGCTACCGACAAGGACCTCCGTCTTCAGCTTGTAGTTGTCTCGTATCTTGACGAGGTCCTCAATCACCTCCATCCCCCTCTGGCCGATGTCGTCCAGCCTCCCGATGAAAGGGCTGACGAAAGACGCGCCGGCTTTGGCAGCCAGAAGCCCCTGGTTGGCAGAGAAGATCAGGGTCATGTTCACGCGGATCCCCATCCCGCTGACGGCCTTCGTGGCCCTGAGCCCTTCGGGGATTATCGGTATCTTCACCACGACGTTGGGGGCGATGGTAGAAAGGTGCTTGGCCTCCGAGACCATCCCCTCGAAGTTCGTGGACACGACCTCTGCGCTCACGTCCCCCTTCACCTCCTTGCAGATGGCGGCGATTATCTCCTCGAACTCGCCGGGCTCTTTGGCCACCAGGGTAGGGTTTGTCGTTATCCCGTCCACGACCCCCATCTGGTTGAGCTTCTTTATCTGGGCAAGATTTGCCGTGTCGAGGAACAGCTTCATCGAGGGCTTGACGGCACTGTTTGATAATTAAGGATTAGTGCGCTCGGACCAGGCCCGAAGCCGCCTGCTCGATGTTGTCGGCCGTGAGGCCGTATTTCTTCAGGAGGTCCGATGCGTCCCCGCTCTCGCCGAAGGTGTCCATCACTCCGACCCTGCGCATAGGAGTCGGCCGCCTCTCCGAAAGCACCTCGGCAACGGCAGAACCCATCCCTCCCATTACGTTGTGCTCCTCTGCTGTAACGACCCTGCCGCAGCTTTCGGCGAACTTCACGATTGTGTCCGAGTCGATGGGTTTGATCGTGTGGATGTCGACGACTGATGCCGCCACCCCCTTCGCCTTCAGCGACTCCGAAGCCTTCAGGGCCTCGGGGACCATTATGCCGCAGGCGAATATGGCGACGTCCCCTCCCTCCCTCAGGACCTGAGCCCTTCCGAGCTGATACTCGAATCCAGCGTCGTAGACGACTGGGGTCGAAGACCTGGTGAGTCGGACGTAGAAAGGACCGGGGATCGGGGCGATCGCCTTGGTTATCGCCTTCGTCGAGACGGCGTCGGAAGGCACTATCACCTTCATCTTCGGAATCGCTCTCATTATGGCGATGTCCTCGACCTGCTGGTGCGAGGCGCCGTCTGGCCCCACCGAGATGCCACCGTGGGAGCAGACTATCTTGACGTTGAGGTTAGGATAGGCGATGTTGTTGCGGATCTGGTCGACCGACTTCCCCGGGACGAAGATGGCGTAGGTGCCGGCGTAGGCGATCTTCCCCGCGAGAGCCATGCCTGCGGCTATCGAAACGAGGTTCTGTTCCGCTATCCCCACGTTGAAGAAGCGCTCGGGGAACTTGGTGGCGAAGACTCCCGATTTCAGCGACCCTGTCGTGTCCGCTCCGACTACCACGACGTCCTTGTTCATTGCCCCAAGTTCGAGGAGCGCCTCCCCGTATGCGTCCCTCATGGCGGCAGTCTTTGATGACATCATTGCCTCCTCACGCTCTCCGCCTTCTCCCTGAGGACGGAGATGGCCCTGACCGGGTCCTTCTTCGCGTACACACCAGCCCCTGCGACGAGCACGTTCCCTCCCCTCTTAACGACTTCGCGGACGTTCTCAGGTTCTACGCCTCCGTCGATCTCGATATCGGCGCCACCGCCCCTGTCCTCCACGACTTCGCCTATCTTCTGAAGCTTTGGCATCACGGACATGTCCATCTTCTGGCCGCTGAACCCCGGGTTGACTGTCATGACCACAAGGGTGGAGATTTTGTCCAGGCGCTCGAGGGCCCACCCCGGGAGCTGCGTCTGCGGCTTGATCGCGATCCCGACCTCCTTCCCCCGGGCCCTGACAGTGCGGTAAAGCTCGTCGAACCTTGGGCCGTCCAGGACTTCGGCATGGACGGAGATGAGGTCAGAGCCGGCGTCCAGGAACTTCTCGACGTATGCCTGGGGGTTCTCGATCATCAGATGGGTGTCGAACTTCAGGTCGGTGAGGGGCCTGAGGGCCCTGACCGTTCCCGGGCCGAAGGTGATGTTCGGCGCGAAGTGGCCGTCGATGACGTCCAGGTGCACCTGGTCCGCACCGCCCTTCACTGAGATTTCAACCGCTTTCTCAAGCTCCCCCAGATTCCAGGCGAGTATGGAGGGGGCGATCCTGATTCCGTTCAAGCTACTTTAGCTCGCTTAGGACGTCTGAAAGCTTGTCCTTGGCTGGGGCAGTCCCGTGGTAGTGGGGGGACCACTCCATGAATGAGATTCCCTTCCCCTTCACAGTGTGGGCGATGATTACCGTGGGCCTGTTCCTGGTGCTTGTTGCGAGGTCGAAGCCATCAAGGATCTGGGGGAAGTCATAGCCGTCGACCTCGATTACGTTCCAGTTGAAAGCCCTCCACTTCGCCGCAAGAGGCTCGAGTGGCATTATCTGCTCGGTGAGCCCGTCCTGCTGTATCCCGTTCCTGTCGATCAGAGCTGTGAGGTTGTCGAGGCGGAACTTCGACGCGGCCATGGCCGCCTCCCAAACCTGTCCCTCCTGCTGCTCTCCATCCCCCATGAGAACGTAGGTGCGGTACGCCTTCCTGTCGAGCTTTGCGACAAGGGACGTCCCAACACCGAGGGAAAGCCCGATCCCTTCAGAGCCTGCAGGCGCTTCGACCCCGGGGATACCCATGGACGGGTGTCCTTGGAGCCTGGAACCCATCTTCCTCAGGGTCATCAGCTCCTCGACCGGGAAGTAGCCTGCCTGGGCGAGTACCGAGTAGAGGAGCGGGGCTGCGTGCCCCTTGCTCAAGAAGAACCTGTCCCTTTCCGCCCATTTGGGGTCCTTGGGGTCGTGGTGCATGACGTGGAAATAGAGCGTGACCAGGAGCTCCACGGCCGAGAGCGAACCCCCAGGATGTCCGGAGCCTGCCTCGGCGAGAGCCTCGAGGATGAGCTTGCGGGTGTTCTTGGCGATCTCCTTCAGCCGCACGACTTCCTGGGCGGTCTCCATCAGCGCCTCACCGGGACCTGGACTATCCTCTGTACGAACTCTCCTGCCCCCTCGGCCCTCGTCTCGAGGTCGTGGAGCGAGAGCGAAGCTATCCTCGGCAGTTCGCTCCTTGCCTCGCCGGCGACGTTACTGAGGACCGCTGCCTGGTAGGGGTTGCCTCCGGAGGCCACTGCCAGCGAGAAGGCGCAGGTCATCGCGTCCCTCACCCCCACCTTGCTGAACAGGTTCTTCTTCCCCCGGATGGGGGGAAAGAGGGTAACGTTGTTCTTATCGAAGAGCGTGACCCCCTGCTCCCCCCTGGTGATCAGTATCGCCTCCGACTCGAGCCGGCTGAGGAGATTCACTCCCATGTTCCGGAGGCTTGTCTCGTTGACCATTGCCATGCCGGTCGCGTGCTCTGCTTCCTCCAGGTTGGACTTCACGTACGTCACGCCCGAGAAGTCAAGGTAGTGGTGCATCTTGGGTTGCCCTACAACGATCTTCCCTTCCGCACGGGCGGCGGAGACGATCCCCCCGATCAGGTAGCTTGTAATGGCGCCTCTGTCGTAGTCTGATAGGATGACGCAGTCGGCGTCCTTGATCTGGGGCTCGGCCGCTGCGAGGAGCTGCTTAGACATGACGAGGGGGACGTCCCTCCTGTCTTCCTTGTCGATCCGAAGCGTGTGGTATCCGTTGACCATGTACCAGGTCCTCAGAGAGGTGGGCCTTCCGGCGTCGGTGATTACGCCGCCGAATGACAGGCCATATTTTGAGAATTCGGTCTTGAGCCAGTTGCCATATTCATCCGAGCCCATGAGGCCCACGAGGCTCACTGAAGCGCCCAGGGAGACCAACTCCCGGGAAAGGTTCGCCGCACCGCCCGGGAGGAGCGTCTGTCCGACGAAGTCCCCGGCAGGGACAGGCGCCTCCCTCGCAAGTTTGCGGGCTGCTACCTCCACAAAACGGCTGACCAGAAGGTCGCCTACCACCAGTATCTTGCGGCCTTGGAACTGGCGGAGGACCGCGGTCAGCTTCTCCTTTTCGACCGTGTCCAGCGGCATCCTTTTTCGAAATCGCTCGGCCCGTTGGCCTAGTTAAGGATTGGTGGATTTCTTCCGGGTGGCGCCTCCCTGGGCACTCCACTTCTCATCCAGGAGTTCGCCGATGACTCCGACCGCCTTCCTCATTTCCCTGTCCATGGCAAGAGGGTCGTATCCTTTCGGGGGCGGGTAGTCGAGGAACTTCTGGTTGGGGTCGGCGCTCAGGAAGTCCCGGCTTGCTTCGTAGATCGACATCAAAGCAGGGCCGTCGAGCCTGCCAAGTTCAGACTTCCATGCGTGGTGGAACCCCTTGTCCGAGAGGAATGTGAGCTTCACGTCCCCTTCCGCCTCTTTCTTCACGTCCTCCCAGAAGACAGCGTCTATCTCGTTGGCCGTGACCTCGCCCTTCTTCAACTTCGACCTGTAGGACCGTATAAGAGAATCGACCTTCGTGGAAGAGATTTCGAAGTGGGTAGCTATCTGCCCCTCGTCCAGGCCGAGGCGCGATAGGTGGTAGCACCCTTCTTCGAGTATTTCCTCGCTGATTTCATTGTCGCCAGACTTTGGCAATGGTACGGCGTCAGGCTCCCCCGCTTTAAGAAATGCTTGACTGCGGGTCCTCCCTCTCAAAGAGGGCCTTGGAACGGTTCAGGTACGGGATGGGGTTATACCAGTTCCACTTCCCGACCACTGACATGACGGCGGGGACCAGGTAGGTCCTCACGATGAGGGCGTCGATGAGGATTGAGTATGCGAATGAGAAGCCGATCTGCTTGAGGAGGAGGTCGCTCGACAGCATCAGGGCCCCAAGGGAGCCGGCGAGTATGATGGCCGCGGCGGTGATTATCCCTCCCGTCTGCTCGATGGCCCGCACGATCGCGTCGTCGAGGTGCTTCCCCTTGGTCGCCTCTTCCCGGATCCTCGTCAGGATGAAGACATTGTAGTCCATCCCGAGCCCGAGGAGGGTTACGAAGAGGAAGAATGGCGTTATGAAGAGTATCTGGTAGTTGTAGAACTGCTGGAAGACCAGCTTCGTCGCGGCCAGGGTCCAGACTATGCTCATCAGGACCGAAAGAACAGCAAAGACGGGGAGGAAGAGCGAGCCCAGAACCACCAGGAGGACGAGGGCAACGCCCACCGCGACTATGGGGACGATAGAATTGAACTGGGAGTCGAAGACGTTCTTCGTGTCGAGGATCGAGCCCGAGGCTCCCCCCAAGTAGATCCCCGTCACCCCCTGGGCGAGCCCAAAGTTCGAGTGGAGAGATTGGCGCATTGTTTGGGCGTCGGAGATGGCCTGGGTCGAATAGGGGTCTATGCCGAAGTTGATCGTGACGAGGACGGTCTTGTTGTCCTTCCCGATGTTCTGGAGTATCGATGAGAAGAGTTGCTTCCCGGAAGAAGTGGAGTAGTTGATGCTCTCGAAGGCCACGGGCTGGCCGTAGGGGTAGGCTGGGCTGGTGACGTTCCTGACGTCGGGGGATAAGGCGAGGCTGGAGGAGATGCTCTGTATCGTCCCCATCTCGGACCTGTTGAAGTTGTGCCCGGCGACCACCGGGCTCTCGAAAGTGGCGACGACGTAGGTGGGGGAGATCCTTCCGCCTCCGAACGCAGTCGTCAGGTGGTTGGAGGCTACGATCGAGTCCAGATTGGAAGGGGCGGCGGAGAAGAAGTCGAAGGTCGGCGTGGTGTTCGCGTATATGTAGAGCGCAGGTGCGGTCACGACGATCGCCGCCACGATAAGAACACCAGCCCTTTTCACAGCAAAGGCCCCGCTCCTTGAGAAGTAGCCCCTCCTCCTCGACAGCTTCGAGAGGACGGACGCGGAGTATCTTTCGAACCTGGCGCCAGAGTTCGGCCAGAAGGTGCGCCCTCCGGCGATGCCGAGAATGGCAGGGGTCATGGTCAGGGCGATTGAGAGGGCGACGAGAACCCCTAGGCCGACCACGAAGCCCATGGTCCTCAGAAAGACGACAGAAGTGAAAGTCAGGGCAAGGAAAGAGATGATCACGGTCGCGCCACTGGTCGCTATGCTCTCGCCGGCCCAGGTGACAGACGTCTCTACGGCCTGCTCGACGTGCGCTCCCTTGACCCGCTCCTCCCTGTACCTGGCGATGACGAAGACGCTGTAGTCTGTCCCCACGCCTATGATGACGGTCAGGAGTATCGTCGGTATCGTGAAGTCGACCTTTGCTATGTACGTCCCGACGAGGACGATGAAGACCTGGGAGATCCCAAGCGCCACCCCGATGGTGCCCAGGGTCATGAATGGCGTGAGCACTGACCTGAAGAAGAGGCCTGTGGCCACAATGAGAAGGATGATGGTGACCGGGAGTATCAGGCCGAGGTCGGCCTGGGTGGAGTTGCCGAAGTCGTAGGAGATGGCGCCCCCTCCCGTCACCAGCGCTGATTGGATCCACGAAGCGGACCCGCTTGTGGCGAGGACAGACGAGACTTCAGACCTTACTGCTACCACGTTGTCGTTCGACGACTGGTTGAGCCCCAAGGAGACCAGGGTGGTGTCGCGGCCAGGGGACACGAGGGAATTGACGAGTGTGGTCAGGCTTCTGCCCGCGTCGTACTCCGACGGGTTCCATACCACTCCGCCCGCCAGCGCGTCCAAGGACGTGTTGCCGTAGGTGCGGCCGAGGGCGTATGTCGAGTTGACGAACCTCTGGGAGAAGCCCGTGGAGTTCGAGACGTACCCGATGGCGAACGTGGAAAGACGCGAAGCTGCCTTGGCCCTCGAGTCGGTCAGGAATTCAGAGAGTGTGATGGACTGGAGCACGGCATGGCCGAACGACTTTGAGCCTGGGGTGTAACTGTCGACATACTGGATGCCCGAGGCCTTGGCTATTATTGTCCCCCGTGCGGCGATGCTGAGGTTCGCAAGTGAAGGATTAGACCAACTTGCTGACCAGTCTGTGTTGAACAGGGCAAGGACGTGCGAGGAGTAAAGCATGTATGCGGTGGCATTCGCAGATGCAAGAGTGGCCTCGGCGTAATTGTATGCTGCCGTGTCAGACTTTGTTACGTTATGAGTCGACGAGTAGGAGCTTTGCCAGGCACCTAGGTAGAGCGCAGGGACGCCGAGCAGGAGGCGGGTAGTGGAGTTGGCGCCCTTTTCAGCTGAAAATGCGGCGTGGTTGACGCCGTTGATGGTCGAGTAGAGTGGGGAGTAGACGTCAATCGTGTCATTGAGGCCTTTGATGGCGGCGTCGCCCTTCAATGAATGGACAAGCTGGCTCATGAAGGCCTGGGTTGCGGCGGAAGAAACGTTCTGGGCGGTGACGACGACGAGAAGGGTGCTGTTGGGCACTGTAGTGGCGAACTGGGAAGATATCAGGTTCGATGCAACGTTAGACTCGAGCTGGCTCCCCGACGCCGAACCTTGCTGTAGGGAAGTGACGTTCCCCTCCTGCAGGATAACTGGGACTACTAAGACAAGAACGACCAACCAAGCGACTATCGCACACTTCCGACGCCTGTACACGAACCGCCCCATCCGGTAGAAGGGGGAAGCCTTTGTGCGAACTGCCGAAGCCAAACACGAACGCCCCCTGCCTGGCGTAATTATGCGTTCGAGAAGCTGGGACCGGCTAACGCCTTTTTACGTAGAGGAACCCGTCCTCCTCCTTCACGTCGTAGAGGGGTTCGTCCTGCAGCGGCTCGTCGAATACCCCCTTGCCAGTCTTCAGGTCCCAGACTGTGCCATGGCCAGCGCAGGTCACGGCTGTGTCTTCGAGGGTCCCCTCCGACAGGTCCCACTCTTCGTGGGTGCAGATGGCGCCCATGCCATAGTACTTCCCGTCGACGTTGGCCAGGAGCACCGATTCCCCTCCCACTTCGACTGTGAGCATGGTCTCAGGTGGGACTTTGGAAGCTTCGACCGCTTTGATGAATTCGGCCATGCCACAATAGGGGCTACGGGGTGGCTAAAATCTTTCCTCAGGTTGCTTTTCCAGGTATTCCACTGACCGGTGGTAGAGCAGGGGATCCGTTGCGCGTCAGGTATTCAACCATTTTTTGTTAGAAGTCGTGTATCCTTCTGCATCAGACCAATCGCAAGGTTACAACGTGAACATAGAACACCACGGATTCTCTGCGAAGTTCTTTCGTGATCCAAACACTTCAGCAGATCGCCATCAAATTCAATCCTGCATATGTCACAACTACTTTTCGAATCATAGACTCTTTCGGCCTCGATTTCGTCCAAACCGTGTCTTTTCCATTCGCTCCTATGATGGATTCTCCTCCTAATCTCATGATGCTTCCGCGCCCATTCTTTATTATACAAGGCCTTCTTCTTGCTGTATGTCGAGGAGCTCCCTTTTCCCTTTCGCGTGAGCAAACTCAGGTCCCCAACCTGAGATATTCAATCGCGCGTTCAATCGTTTCCTTATCTTCACGAAACAGACCTATGGCTTGGTTGCAGTTCTTACACAGCACTACTCTAATCTTCATTGTCTTGTGATCACGGTCGATATGTTTCAAATAACCATGAAGTAATTTACCGCAAATATCACAGTTGGTCGACAGGTTGCATTTCCGTTCTGCTTCATCTGAATCTAGACCCCTTCTTTTCCAGTTGTGTTTTCTTCTATGTCCTGGGTGGGCAGGAAACCATTTCTGGAGATAAGAACGATGGTAGTCTTTCCGTTTTGCCAGATCCTTGTACGGCATCACTGAATTTGCATGGAAGGCCGATATAGCTACCCTGCAGAACAGACGCGCAAGCTTGCGACATTGAATGTCCCCAAAGTTGGGGGATCGAGGTCAGGATTAGGCCTGACTTCGGGTTTGGATTGTTTGTTCGAGCTCACTGAGATCTTTCAGGGAGTCGACGAAATTCCATTCGCCATAGTACGGGTAGGACAGTAGGTCTCCGTGCGTTACAAGCTTCGGGAACGTCTCCCTTTCGATATCCCCCTTGTCGGGGAGAGCCTTAAGGATCCGCTTCGAATCTAGAATGTAGATTCCTCCGTTGATCCAGACATCGGGGAATGCTGGCTTCTCATCGAAGTCGCGAATCATTCGGAGCTTGTCAATCTTGACGACCCCGAACCTCGACCTGTAGGGGACCACCAGCATCGAAGCGGAGATCCCCCCGCCCAGCCTGTGGGACTCGATCATCCTCTTCAGCGGCAGGTCGGTGATGATGTCCCCGTTTGTGATGACAAGGAGGTCGTCCGACGGATATTTCGACAGCGCTTTCTTGATGCCTCCCCCTGTTCCGAGTGGCTCCTCCTCCACGGAGTAGTCGATCGGCACGCCTTCGTACTTCGACCCAAAGTGGTCCTTGAGCCTCTCCCATTTGTACCCGCAGGCGAAGGTGACGGCGTCGACCCCGCCCTGTTTGACGAGCCATTCGATCTGGTATTCGGAAATCGGGCGGCCGTTCACCGGAATCAGCGCCTTCGGCTTGTCGTCGGTCAGGGGCCGCAGGCGCATCCCGAGTCCTCCGCTAAGTATTATTGCCCTCAATGTTTTTCCCGAAGACGCAGCCCTCGTTTCCGTGTATGCGATAAATACTTTCCCGAATATCCTTCGCCTGCTACGGTGTCCTACAGTGTGACGCTGAGGGAGCCTGTGGTCGAAACCGGGACGTTCGTAGTCGTCGTGGCGAACACCTTGGCGGTGTAGGATCCCGCAGCGACAGTCGCGGCGATTGCGACGAAGCATTGCACTTGCTGACTGGCCGAGAAGCTACAGTACCCCACGTTCCAGTAGACGGTCTGCCCTGCGGAATTCATCAAGTCAAGGTACACAAAGGCGCCGAAGGACGTGGTGAAGGTACTCGTATAGTTCACCAGGACTCCCGGGTATCCGTTTATGGTGGTCTGCTTGATTCCTGACTGGGTTATGGCCGAAGTGGCATACGTCGGGGACGATGCCGTAACCATGGGGGTGAATGCGGAAAGTAGGATTAGCGCTCCAGCCAGCGC
Source organism: Nitrososphaerota archaeon (assembly GCA_028867035.1). Classification (GTDB taxonomy): domain Archaea; phylum Thermoproteota; class Nitrososphaeria; order Nitrososphaerales; family Gagatemarchaeaceae; genus UBA183. Next base: position 340,226 of record JAGWHB010000002.1, read on the forward strand.
GAAAACCGCACCGGAACGCACACTGGACATGCCTGAGTTTTGGTTCTCCTCTGAGTATATAATCCTACTACTTTGAAAACCTCCGGGCTGTCTTTGCGACGACGGAGGTGGGCCGTTATTAGTCGCGGACAACTTAACTTGCGTGCCAACGCTTTACCGGTCCGTAGTACAGAGGTACCATCCCACACAGCAAGTCGAAAGCGCATTCCTCACGTTTCAGTCGATGGTCAATGACTGCCTGAGGCTGTGTGTGCAGAGCGGTGACTACTCGTATGAATCCGTCAAGCTGGCCTGTTTTCCTAGGATGAGGGAGTACCAGATCCACGACGCCTACAGGGTATCTGCGATGTATGAAGCGTCGAACCTTCTGAAGAAGTTCAGGACGGACTCCCGCCGCAAGAAGATCAATCCACCTCGCTGCAGGAACTTCTTCATCTCAGCGTCCCTAGGAGTATGGCTAGAAGACGGCGACCTGCGCCTCCCCGAGCTGGGCAAAATCCCGATGACGAATCACAGCCTCTCGGAGTTGAGACAGCAAGGAGTTTCGATAACCTCGGTAACCCTTACTCCAAGGACTTGCTCCGTAATTTACAGGAAGCCAGTGGAGATGATCGTCCCGACGGGGATGGTAGGCATAGACTTGAATCTCGACAACATCACTTCATTCGACACCAGCGGGAGTACAAACCGCTACGACATAGGCGCCCTCGCTGAGATTCATGAGACCTACAGGCGGGTGAAGAGCAGGTTCAGGAGGAGAGACAGGCGCATCAAGCGGAACCTATTCCGCAAGTATGCTGATATCGAATGGGACAGGAAGAACGCGATCATGCACGAGGTATCACGGCGGATCGTGGACAACGCATTCGAAAAGCGCCTGGCGATAGTGCTCGAAGACCTCAGAGGACTTCGAGAAATGTATCGGAAAGAGAGCGGGAACAGCAGCTACTACCTGTCGAAAATGAACGCGTGGCCGTTCTGGCAAATCCTTCACAGGATTGCATACAAAGCCGAATGGCGGGGGATCCCGGTGCACGTAATCAGCCCCGAGTGGACGTCGGAGAAGTGCTCTTCCTGTGGAGGCAGGATGGCGGACCCACCAGTCGACGGAGACGACGTCGTCTGCCTGTCGTGTGGGCTGGTCATAGACAGGGACTTGAACGGCGCAAAGAACATTCTGAGGAGAGGCCTAAGGTCCAGGCCCGGCGGGTCCGCAGGTGAAGCGATGATGGGCGGTCAAGTCTCCGAAAGGAGACCCAACCCCGGAGCAGATGCGGATCATCCGACAAGCCATGACAAATGACTTGCTGGAAGGATCAGAGCGTAATCGCTGCGCTCGTGTGGGAGTGAGTCAGCGCCTTCGGCGCAATGATCTGGCGAATGGTGTGCAGGCCTGTTAAGACTGGTCCACAGCTCACGCTGGGTTCTGCAAAAATAGAAGGAAGGAAAGCTATCTGTTTAGGATAGCTTTCTTACTAATATTGCTAGCTCGAGTACTAAGGTGATAGCTGCTAAGACGGCAACAACGAGCACGTAAGTCTGTGTGCTCGCGACAGCGTTCGCGGCGTTTTGCGCCTGAGTCGCTGCGTTGCCAGCCTGGGTTGCCGCATTACCTGCGGCAGTGTTGATGGAGGTCAGGGAGTTGGTGATGCTCGTCAAGGAGCTGGTGATGGTGGTCAAGGAGGCCTGAAGAGTCGAGATGGCCGAAGAGAGTGACGTGAAGTTAGCCTTCATGTCCTTCTGCTCGGTCGCCTCGGCCTGCTGCATGGCAGTGAGGTTACCCAGAATCTCCTTGTTTTGGTGCTGGAGCAAGATGAGGGCCGCCGTCACGTTGTACGTCGTTGAACTCGACGTGAACGTGAAAGAGGTGGTACCAGTGGCCCCGAACGAATCGGTGGCCGTTATTGTGTAAGTCCCGGTTGTCCAGGCGGACGTGCCTCCGACGGCGGTGGCGTAGCTGAACGCCCCGCTGGTGACGGCGGCCGTGTCCTGGTCCACTGTCTGACCCGACGGGTTCTTGACGACTATTCCGACCTGGTCAGGCTGAGTTGGTGCCGGACTTACAGTGCCGGAGATCGAGTAGCTCTGCGAGCCCTTGTATGATGCGCCGGACGCTGGGCTGGAGAACGTTATGCTCCCAGCGGCGTTGACCATCATTGGGGACAGGACGAGAGCCATCGCGATCGCGACTGCGGCGAGTGTTGGAAGGGTCTTCATGGTATCCACCGGTCTAGACGGTGACGGTGAGTGTTGTTTGCGATGATACAGGGAGGTTGGTCGTAGTCCAGACAGACAGGTTGACAGTGTACGTTCCTGACGCGAGGCCGACCTCTGGCAAGAAGAACGCCTGTGAGGCGCCCGTTGCAAGGGTCGCGCTACCTGCGGAGATGTACACCGTTTGGCCAGCGCTGTTCTTCCAGACTGCGAAGACGATGACGTTCTGCGATGAACTCCATTGGTTGGAGTAGGTCGCAGAGACTCCTGTGTATCCGCCGACTACTGATGAAGTTGGGGTCCCGCTAATCACCAGTGACTGGGCGAAGGCGACGGTGACCGAGACCACAACAGTGGTTCCGGTGGCCGAGTTGCCTGCCGTGTCCTTGGCGGTGAGCGCGATGCCGTAGTGACCTGTGGTTGCGGCCAGGCCCGTCACGGAGACCGAGTAGGTCACCGAGGCTCCTGGGTTGTTGGTTCCGGAGGTGATTGTTACCTGGGAGGCTGCGAGAGCTGTCCCGTTCACGGTTGCCGACACGCTCGCCAAGTCGCCTTCAGAGTCTACGACCGTGAAGACGATGGCCGTGCCCGCCCCGTATGCCAGGGTGGTCGGGTTGGTGATGGTTGGAGCAGTGGTGTCCACCAGTACCTTCGTGGAGTTCGAAGCGGTGTTGCCGTTCGAGTCCTTTACGGTGAACACTATGGTGTGGAGACCGTTGGCCATTGTCGGGACAGCAGTCCACGCAGTTGTTCCGGAAGCGGTCACGGCTGTCGCGCCATCGATCGAGTAGGTCACCGAGCTGATCGTTACCGATCCAGCCAGGTATCCTGCCGATGCTGCGGAGGAGCCGCTAAAGCCGACGCCGGAGAACTTGCTGTAGACTATGTGTCCGACTGTGCCCGCCGGGGTCGTCACAGTGATTGTCGGGTTAGGGCTGACGATGGTCAGCGTGCTCGACCCACTGTAAAAGCCCGTAGCGGATATGGTGGCCGCACCCAAGGCAGCGCTGGAAGACACCGCGAAGGTGATCGTTCCAAAGCTGCCCAAGGTATCTACCTGGCCTTGTTTAATGTACACACTCGAGGCAGAGAAGATCCCTGTGCTCGAGGGTGACACCGCAAGTGCGATCTGCAGTTGGCCACCACTGGCCAGAGTGACTGGGTTGCCCCAGTAGTCGACCAGGATGACATTGAGGTAGACGTTCTGGCCGGCAACCGTATTGGTCGTCAGCGTACCTGCTGGCGATGTGAAGTAAGTGTTCACCGAGAGCTTGGATATTGCTCCAGGCCCTGTGGTGTACACAGAAGTTGCCGTGCCCGGTCCAATCACATGGGTTGAAGAAGGAACGGCGCAGGAGGCTGTTACGACCGTACATGGGTTGGCAAACAGTGCCTGGAATTTGACTGCGTGGCTGAGCGTGTGGTCAATAGTGAAGGTAGCGGTCGCAATTGCGGCCGTCGCTCCACTGTTTTCCACCGAGTTGACGGTCACGTTAGCGAAGTCGATGTGAGTTGATGGACCCATGCCTCCGACGAACGAGCCTGTGTACGGGTTGGTCGTGTTGACCGCCTGGAAGGTGATTGGTACGCCCAACTGGTTCACAGTCAGGGTGTACGTCAGAGTTATGGTCGAAACCACGCCAGCGGCGGTGCCAGCAGAGACAGTGAGGCCAGTGCAGGCCGCGCAGGTCACGGCTGGTGTCGCAGCTGCGGTGTCCATCGATGAAGTCGATAGCGTCTGGCTGTTTCCAGTGGCAGTGAAGGACGTGAGGCCAGCCCCGTACTTGCCCGACATCGAAACTTGGACGTAGGTCGTGGTTCCGAACGTCAGACCCTGGAAGTAGGCCTCGTCGCTTGTGATTGCACCTGCAGTGGTGCAACTAGCCGCAGCGACGTTGTCAGTGGTGGTTGAAGTCACTCCGCTTTGGAAGAGTCCTCCAAACGAAAGAATGGTGCAGGTCTGTGCGCTGATGCCGGACGACACTGTGTTGCCGAACGCGTCGGTCAACGCCCCTGTGATTCCAGCTGAGGCAATCGTAGCGGACAGAACCGGCGTGGGACTCGTCCAAGTGGGGGTCGCGGAAGCAACTATGTAATCAGTCTTGGTTGACGAACCTCCAGCTGTCACCGTCACAGAGGACGGTGCTCCTGCGGAGGTGACTATCGCAGCTGCCGTATTGGTAAGACTGGAAGTGCCGATGGTCGCGTGGATTACTGCTGACGCTCCAGCGTGTTCATTGGGCTGGTATGTGACTGTAGCGGTACCCGTGGAGTCAGTGACGCTCGAAGCGGCGCTGAAGCTCGACGGGTAGGCCGTGGTTCCTCCAGTTACAACATCTGTCCATACGATGGTAAGACCCGCCTGATGGGGCGTCACTACTGCAGTGACAGTGTAAGCTGCCGTTCCTGCAGTGTACGCGGTCGCTGTGTTACCACTACTAGCAGCTGGGGTTACCGTGATGACGGGGTTCCCAGTTGTTGGGTCGATCACCTGGATAGTGAACGACGGACCGTTGTAGAAGTTAACAGCGGACGCGTCCTGTATCTTGGTTGTGAAGATTGAGTTGAACGGATATGTCCCCGCCGGCGCCGTGGCTGTGAAGGTAAAGGTGTCAGTGAGGCCCGGTGGGATGCCTGCAGCAGTTCCAACTGAGAATGACGACACTGAAGCCGTCAGACCAGAAGATGTGAAGCTGCAAACGGGCAAGAAGCTGCCCGCAGGACAACTCGCTCCACCTACCGACCAGCCGCTTGGCGCAACTACGGAGACACCAGTTATGGTGTACACGTTGCTACCAGGGTTAGACACGGTGACCGAGAAGGTTGTCGCGGTTGCGCCACCACCAAGAGCGGGGTTGTTGTTGGTGACAGATATGCTTGGCAGGCTTGCGTTAGATGCGAAAGCCGGCGTTGCCACCGGCACAAGGATGAGAAGACCTGAAATTGCTAGAAGTGCTAGAATAGTTCCTGAGCTAAATTTCGTTACATACGCATTCGTAAGCGTATTCAATATTTTCATTCTCACGGGACTGAACGGCTTATTTAAGGTGAATGGACAAATTGTCCACTTTTCTCGAATATTCGCACAAGCCGGACGGTGGACAGCCTCAAAATTGCAAACCAACACCGGAATGCTATCACTTCAGTTGAACGGAAGGCATTTTATGGACCAGCTCGTCGAATAGAGCACGAAAAAGGCTCATTCTTAGAGAACATTCTTCTGGTCTCCCTCTCCTCTCAATTATTCGAGGGATTCTATCAGACCGAGCTGACTGTCCCTTTGAAACTAGTGTTGACTATGTCGAAGTTGAAGGTCCCCGCAGCGGCAAATACCTTTGTGTAGTTCTGACCGGGCGCCAGTGGGATTCTGGTCACCCCGCTGATTTCGAAGGTTACCGAAGAGCTACCTTCGTTTTTCCAAACAACTGGCGTGACGCCGTGCAAGGCAGAAACTGAAGAAGAATTGAAACCGTCTTGAGTGATCGCAACGACTCTGACTATAGGGTTGTAGGTCCCCACCGCGTACTCCGTCCCACCCCCTGTGAGGGTTATCGCTCGTGGTGGCGGCGTGACATACCAAGTCAACTGGCCGAAGACCACAGTGTAGTGTCCTTGAGAGAGCGAGAAATTGAAAGGGCTTGTTTCTGTCGTCGCTCCAACGGTGACCGTGGCGTGCAGCTGGAATGAAGGAGAATAACGCCCTGAGCTGTATGTCACGACTGTCAGAGTACCTGACTCGAAAGCGACGTATGTGACGAGGGCGAAGACCACTAGGACCAGAAGCGCTAGTACGGGAATGAAGAAGAGGAGTTTGCCAAGTTTTCTGGAACTCTTTGCACGCCTCAAAGTGGTCTTTGCCTCGTCCGCCTGATAAGGTAATAAATCGTACCTGCCTCAATGATTTCAATCGAGCCGAACTTAAAAAGGCCCGGCGTCGCAGTGGTTGGTCTTGTCAGAACAGAAGCTCGCCGAGCCCAGCCAACCACAGGCGGTCCTCCCGAAGCAGCCCGAAGTCAACATCGGGACAAGCGGCCACGTGGACCACGGAAAGTGCGAAAAATTTTCTGACTACGCAATCGTGGACGGGCAACCTCTGACGGGATACGAGATTGAAAATCTGGTCTCAAAGAGCGGGAAGTTGGTCATGAAGGTGGATGGGGGGGAATTCTATTCATTTGATGAAAACAGAGTGGTCTCGATTGACGAACACTACCAGCCCACCATTGCCAGGGCAGGATTCTATAAGGAACACTATGCGGGACCAATGGTCAACGTCTCCACATCTACCGGCAGGAAAATCTCGGTAACGCCCGCGCACCCGTTGTTAATCAACAGGAATGGGAACATTCTATGGATGCCGGCGGAGAAACTTGTCCAAGGAGACTTCGTGGCCATTCTCAGGAACCTCCCTCTTCCAGAAGATGCTGCCTTTCGAAATCCCCTGGAAGAAATGCGCAAATGGTACCCCGTCGTCACTTGGGATGATTGCCAACAGCTTCGCGTGGCCACCGAAGACTTCACTTGGCTCGACGCGCTATTTGGAGATAAAATCGAGCGGATGCGAATCCTGGCTGGAATGTCTACCTCTGGCCTGTGCAGGGAAGCCCATATCAGCCCTGAGGCGTATCACCGCGTCCTTCAGGGGGAACTCACGTCCAGTACAGCGAGGGCGAAGGTCATCGACGCGCTCTCGAAGAGGAAGTTTGTTTCGATCACCCGCGGCGAGTTCCTTATCAATCTGAAGCAAGGGAAGTATCTGGTCCGAAGACTTAGGAACTTCGACATGGACGACGACCTGGTAAAGTGGTTCGCCTTCGTCTGGTCAGAAGGGTCGAGCAGCAGTAATCATGTCGACGTGACGCAGACGGTTCAGAGGAAAATGCTCAGGGAGTGGCTCCGAATATCTGAAGAGAAACTCGGCGAGCACGTGGTCCAGTATCCCAATGGCCGATGTAGCATATACAACAGGGCGTTCGTGGCATACCTAGAGCTCAAGTTCGGATTCAGGCCAGGGAACGAATCAGTCTGCCATATCCTCCCGTGGGTCTGCAAGCTCCCGACGCTCCAGAAAAGGACGTTCCTGCGGTGGTTTCTCACTCTCGATGGTGAATTCGACGAGTATTCTGGACAGATAATGGTCTCCCAGTCAAATGAGAAAAACATTGTGATCCTATCGTATCTATTGCATTCCTTCGGAATCGTGCCCAGGTTCGGAGAGAAGACGGCGCAGTTGAAAGATGGAAAGAAGGTGTACCACCGACTTTCTATTTCGGGCAGGAGAGATCTGTCTGTCTTCTCAAAGGAAATCGGTTTCGAGGACCCCCGAGTCCAGCACAAATTGACACGGTACCTGCGTGGAATCAAGAGAGAATCCAAGGAAACCAACTTCTCCATTCCGATTGACCCTGAATCGGTCAGGGAGCACCTCTTGCTTGCGGGGCTCTGCCGCGAGGGGCTCGGTGGGCAGATTCTTCCTCGCATGAAATACCGCCCATGGTACAAGGCCTACGAAATGGCCTTCAGAAGCTCCCGGCTTTCGAGGGCCAAGCTTCTTCTCATCATCAGAGAAGCGGACGAACAGCTCCGAAGGTTGGAGGCGTCTCTGGTAACGCTAGGGACGTCAACGAAACGCGTACTTCCGCATATGTCCCTTGCAGGCCTCCCCCAGGAAATCACGGCGTCGGAGCTGGGGTACAGTCGGCGGAAACTGATGCGGATAATTCGTAATGGCACGAAGCAGGAACTAGAATCGCTCGTCGAGCATGTCGAGACTAGGACTCGAGCTAATATGAAAGAAGTGGAATCGTGGTTGACACAACTCCGCAGGCTTGCCACGACCCCACTGGAGTTCGATAGGATTGTAGCAATCGAGAACGAACCCTATGATGGCTTCGTTTTCGACCTGAACGTTCCTGGACCTAGGTCGTTTATCGGAGGCACCTCATCGATTGTATGCCACAACACCACCCTGACCCAAGCGATAACCGGGGTCTGGGCGAGCGCCCACAGCGAGGAGTTGAAGCGCGGGATCACGATCAAGGTAGGCTATGCGGACGCTGCCTTCTACAAGTGCTCCCAGAACCACGGTGTAAGCTCTTATTCAACGAGTCCGAAATGTCCCATCGACGGCCGAAAGACCACCTTCCTTCGCGCTGTGAGTTTTGTCGACACCCCGGGGCACGAGAGCCTCATGACAAACATGCTCGCGGGGGCGTTCCTCATGGATGGGGCACTGCTTGTCATCGCGGCCAACGAGCCAGTCCCGAAGCCCCAGACCAGGGAGCACCTGCAGGCTCTCCAGATGCTTGGGATGAAGAAGATAGTCATCGCCCAGAACAAGATAGACCTCGTCACCGACGCTGAAGCAAAGAAGAATTATTCGCAGATTGAAAAGTTCGTCAAGGGCACGGTGGCAGAAGGCGCGCCGATAGTCCCCATATCGGCTCAACAGAGGCTGAACATTGACGCGCTCATCGAGGCGCTGGAGGACGTGATACCCACGCCGAAGAGGGACTCGAACGCGAAGCCGCTGATGTACGTGGTCAGGAGCTTCGACGTCAACAGGCCGGGGTCTGAGATCCAGGGTCTGTCTGGCGGGGTCTTGGGGGGGAGCCTGACGAGGGGGGAGCTGAAGGTGGGAGAAGAGATCGAGGTCAGGCCTGGGATGGTGGATGAAAGGAGCGGGAAATTCGTCCCCGTGATCACGAGAATCTCGAGCCTGCAGACGGGGGCGGGGGCGGCCGAGAAGGTAGGTCCCGGAGGGCTGGTGGCGGTGGGGACCCACCTCGACCCGACCTACATCAAGGGAGACCAGATGGTTGGCAGCGTCATAGGGAAGCCTGGCGCCCTTCCGGAGACTCTTGAGCACGTCACCCTCGACGTGACTCTGCTCGAGACCGCGGTCGGTTCGGCCGACCTTGTCAAGGTGGACAAAGTCAAACTAGGAGAAACGGTGCGCCTCAACCTTGGAACGGCGTCGACGCTCGCTGTGGCGACCTCGGTAAGGGGGAGCGTGGTTGAAGTGGACCTGAAGAAACCTGTCGCCATTGAGAGCGGGATGCGCGCAGCCATAAGCAGGAGGATAGCTGAAAGGTGGCGGCTCATTGGCTCCGGCGTCCTGAAGTAGGCTTGCAGAAAGTCATCTTTGACAGCAGCTTCCTGATGGCGGTCGTCGAGACCCCCACGACCTGGTTCGAAGACATCGTCGACAACATTGGCAGATTCCAACCAATCTTACCGGATTGCGTTCGAGTCGAGCTAGAAATGCTGGCAGCTGGCCAGGGGAGGAAGGCAAGGGCAGCCCGGGTGTCCCTGGAGTTGGCGGCGAAGTTCTCCCGCATGCCGTGCGGAAAGGCCAGAGTAGACGACGAAATCGTCTCGGCTGCGATGAGCAACGAGGCCGCAGTTGCCACGACTGATGGTGACTTGGCCAAATCGGCCAGGGCCGCCCATGTGAGGGTCATTTCGCTCAGGAGAGGGAGGGTCACCCTAGCATAGAGCCCAGCTAATCTTGACTTGCAAGAGTGGTTAAAACCATCTGCACCCATCCGCTTGTAGTTGTCGAGCAAGGATCTTGCCATTAATGCGAGCAAGGAAACAGGGAGAATCACCTCATTCATCGGAGAAATCGTAGGAAGAGCATCGGCGAACGGGCTCGTGGTAGCACTCAGTGGCGGCATCGATAGCGCAGTAGTGGGAGCTCTCTGTGTGAATGCGCTTGGACGGACCAGAGTCCTTGGACTTTTGCTCCCCTCCGATCACACACCGAAAGAGGACACCGAAGACGCAAAGGGCCTTGCCGATTCCTGGGGGATAAAATCGGAGAATGTTCCAATCTCCAAGGTTGTGAAGATGCTCGTCGGGTCAGCCGAAGTCAAAGGGACGAAGATAGCACAGGCGAACATCCAGGCTAGAGTGAGGATGATGGTAACATACTACCACGCGAACACGCTCGGCTACCTCGTCGCAGGGACCGGGGACAGGAGTGAAGAGCTCCTGGGGTACTTTACTAAATTTGGGGATGGCGGGGTAGACTTCCTCCCCATAGCCCACCTCTACAAGACCCAGGTCAGGGCACTCGGAACCCACCTAGGGCTGCCCAAGCGTGTTGTTGAGAAGCCGGCGTCTCCCCAGCTCTGGTCGGGGCAGAAGGCCACCGACGAGATACCGGCTGAGTACGACAAGCTGGACATCGTCCTTCACCAACTCTTCGACCTAAAGGCAAAGCCACACGAGGCCGCCTTCAGGGCGGGTGTCCCAGTCAGCGTGGTCGAAAAAGTCCTGGAGATGCACAGGAGGACGGAGCATAAACGGAGGATGCCCCCGTCCCTAGGACTAGTCTAGCGTTGCCTGGTCTCCAATTCTTCCCAACCGAGGAACTCCAAAGTACTCCCGAAGTATCCTTCCAACAGTTGTCTTCGACACCTTGTGAATAGATGCCAGTCTCTCGTAGCTAACCCCCTGTACCTTTCGATCTTTGATTATCTTCAGTCTCAATTCTTCGCCAACTTTTTGCAGCTTGGCTCCCGCCCTCGCTCCTGCGAGTTTGGCCTGAAGGTGCTTCGCCTGTTTGTACGTCAGAGGAAGCATTCCAGCTCTCTCGTACCCGCTCCTGATTCCTGCCCGAACGCTTTCGTTGAATTCGTTGATTACCTGATTGCCGGAGAGTCTGTTGTCATAATAGGCAAGCATTGCCAGCAATTCCTTACGCTTCTTGAATGCGCAACCGCTCGAAACCATCAGACGCGCCGCAAGTCGCATTGAATTGATTTCGCCGATTGGAAGATGCCATGCCCCCCTGGCGTACACAATCCGTTCAGTTCTGACTCCCTGACTTTCAAGAAACCTTCTGATCTGTTCGACTTGGTCTCGCCAGTTGTCGGTCCACACAAGTCGGAACCGGAGGGTTAGTTTCCTTACTTCAAGCTCGATGGTTCCATCGCCATCAAAATACGAAGCGACCGCACACCAATTCGTGTAACCAATAGCAGCTGAGCTAGGAACCAACACTAGAACAGTTGATGAGACAATTTAACACCCCATGTCCTGTCGTTTCGCCAACTTCGAATGAGAACTCAAGCAAATGGCGTATTGCACCGATATGGATATACGTTCGTGGAAAAGGGCGTCAGCGATTCTTGTTTCAACTAGTCGAACTTCATGATGTCGTTCGCGTTCCGCCCGACCGATTCGGTTCCCCGTTGGAGAAGGTGGCCATGGACCTGCTGAAGCTGAAGTACGAGAGCACCATCAACCCCGACCACGGGTACCTGGTCCTCGTCACGAAGGTGGACGTGGACAAGGTGGGCAAGATAATCGCAGGGGACGGCGCCACCTACCACAGGGTGAAGTTCGAAGTCCTCTCCTTCTATCCCCTGAAGCAGGAGATAGTCGAGGGGGAGATCGTCGAGGTGACAGATTTCGGCGCCTTCGTAAGGATAGGGCCCGCGGACGCGCTCCTGCACCTCAGCCAGATAATGGACGACTACCTCACCAGCGACGTAAAGTCAGGGATAATCACGGCCTCCCAGACCAAGAGGACCCTCCGGGTCGGGAGCAAGGTCAGGGTCAGGATCACAGCGGTGAGCCTCGGCCACGGAATTTCAATGGGGAAGATAGGCGTCACCTGCAGGCAGCCTTTCCTCGGAGCACTGGAGTGGATCGACGAAGAGGTGGCCAAGGCGGCGAAGGCACGGAAGACTGAGGAAAGAACGGGGAAGTAGCGCCATGAAGGAATTGGCTTGCAGGAAATGCAGGACGCTCACCACGGAGAAGGCGTGCCCCAACGACGGGTCCACGGAGCTCAGCAACGAGTGGTCGGGGCTGATCATCATAATCAACCCGGAGAAGTCCCAGGTGGCCAAGACACTGGGGATAACGAAGCCCGGAAGATACGCGCTCAAAGTGAGCTGACCCCCATGCCTAGGGTGTTTCGGCTCCCTGAGGAAATGAGACCGAAGCTGGCCAGGCCCATGGGCAGGGTGTTCAGCGAAAAGGCGGTAGGCACGTCTGAGTTCAAGGCCCTGGCGCGCCTGGCTTCGATGGTAGTCACGGTGGGGGACAGGGTGACGGACACCCTGGAGTCGGTGGGGCGGACACCGGACGTCCAGGTCGTGGACGGGTTCGAGAGGCGCAGCAAGAGAGACCTGCCGGATGTGCCCTACGCCAGGCTTGTGAAGGTGAAGAACCCCGCCGGGCGGCTCACGGCGGCGGCGATCGAGGGCATGCGGAGGGCGTTCGAAGGGAGCAAACCGGTCCGGGTCCAGGTGGAGGGGGAGGAGGACCTGATGGCCATGCTGGCCATAGCGATGGCTCCCATCTCGGCCATGGTCTTCTACGGGCAGCCGGGGGTGGGCGTGGTGGCAGTGAAAGTGACAGGGACGGCGAAATCAAGGAACAGAGGCATACTGGCTATGATGGGCATCGAGGAGATGTAGGTTAATATCTACGAAGAATTCGGGCTGCCCAGTTTGCAGGTAGTGAAGAAGTCCGAATCGAAGGTCCTCGACAGGTCCCTCGTCGAGCTGACCCTCGAAGACAAAGCGGGTAAGATTTCGAGGAAGGAAGCCATAGCCTTGGTGGCGCAGGAGATGGGGGTCCAGCCCGAGAACGTCGCGCTGATCAGGATGGACGGCAAGTCGGGGACCATGAAGGTCCTGGGGAAGTTCTACATCTACGGGTCGGCGGAGTCGAAGAAGAGGATCCAGCCGAGATACCTGGCCGAAAGGCTCCTCACAAAGGAAGAGAGGGACAAGCTGAGGCAGGAGAGGAAGAAGGCGGCCGTTGCGCCCGCACCCACTGAGGCGAAGAAGTAGAGATGTCAAAGCAACCTCCCACGCCCGCTCCGGCGCCTGAACCAGTCCCCGAGCCGACGGCGCCAGTGGAGGAAAAGAAGCCCGAGAAGAAGGAGAAGCCGAAGGCGCCCAAGCGGAGGATCCAGGTCCACAAGCTGTACAAGGTCGACGGCGAGTCGCTGACCAGGCTAAGGAGGGAGTGCCCGAGGTGCGGCAAGGGGTATTTCATGGCCCAGCACGGCAACAGGTTCACCTGCGGGCACTGCGGCTACACGACCTACTCACAGAAGAGCTAGGCGTAGGCCGACATCGTTTCTCTGAGCATCTTCGCCATGCCTGGGGTGAGGAAGGGCCTGAACGGCCCGAAGTATTTCGCCCCCTTGGCTTTGGCCACGCTCGACCTGTCGGCGACCTTCACGTATGATTCGAGGAATGACACGGCCACCTTCTCCATGGCGTCCTCCTTGTTCGACAGCTTCGCCGTGTAGTAGAGGAACTCTGCCACATCCCAGGCCTGGTCACCGCCGGGGGTGGCCTGTTCGAGGTCGGTAAGGTAGAGCCCGTCCCGGGAAATGATCACGTTGCTCGGCTTGGTGTCGCCGAGCGCGATCCCCCCGGAGTGGATGCTCGCCATCAGGCTGCCGTAGGCCGAGACCGACGGGATCCCTTCGTCCCTCCCTCTTAGGAACCCGTTTATCACAGCGGAGAGGGCATCGCCGCCGATGAATTCTTTGACCAAGATCCTTTCGGCGGGAGCCACGGCGACCACGGGCGGGACCAATACCCCCCTCGACCTGAGGTTGAGGGTCATGCCATATTCCCGGTCCATCCGCGAGATGGGGGCGGTGCTGAACTTGTTGGCCGTGGACGCCCACACGCCCAGCAGGGCCCACTTCAGGGACCTGACGTCCGTGTAGTTCTTGACCACGACGGACTTCTCCTTCGTGAGGCCCCTGAACGTCAGGACCCGGGTGGTCGAGTAGGGCTCGCCGATGTCCTTCTCCTTGGTGGAGTAGGTCTCGAAACCCAGCAGGTGCGCCAGCTCCTTCACGAGGAAAGATGCGTCGGGGATCACCAATCCTTCTTTCAGCCGCAGCAGGGAACGCGGCTGCTCCAGGGGATGGAACGGGGGCGGGTTCTCCCTCATCCTCTTGAGTTTGGAGAGCGCCTCCCTGCTGAACACAGATGGGCCCACCCTGCCGGCGTACCCGTGTATCGCATACTGTGTGACACCGCGGGCGGTCACCGAGAACAGGGACTGGACGCGCGTGAACGCGTCACCCCTGAGCTTCTCCGGGACCATCTTCACGCCTTCCGGGCCCGCCTGCAGGAACCCCCTCGGCTGCAGGGACTCGGCGGCAGCTTTGAACCCAGAGATGGATGCGGCCCTGTTCTCGTCTCCGAGCTTGGAGGTGTAGGTGTGCACGTAGCTGTAGAGGGCCGGAGGGTAGATCGCGGCACGGCGGTGGAGCTTGTCGAACAGGAAGTAGTCGTAGGGGACCGTCAGGTGCTTCCCGAAATCCCCGTAGTCTGACGAAAGCTCTAGGAGCGCTTCGACCATGACCCTCTTCTTGTACTCGACCTCCACGGAGTGGAACAGTTCGGAGTTAATGATTGGCTCGTAGACGTTCAGCAGGCGGCCGACCACGAACTCCCCGAGGTAGGAGGAGCGGGCGTCCTGGTTCAACATCTCTTCGTCGACGATGAGCGCGGAGGCGGCTACGGGGGAGTCGACGTACCTGTAGCGGACCCCTTCACGGAAGCGCTTGGAGATGATCATGATGTCGTAGTCAGAGTCGGGCCGGGCGTAGCCCGCCACCTTCGACCCGTAGGCGCAGAGGGCCGTGATCTTTGAAGGGTCGACCAGGGTGCCGGCGATTTCGCCGATCTTGCCTCTCTCTTCTTCTGTGAGCCTCAACTGAGCTTCTTCTCTTGCAGCTCGCCGACCCTCGCCAGCACCGCCGGGTCGAACCTGGTGGATGCCACCGCGCCCACCGGGAGCCTCACCCTGTTCTCTTCGGGGCCGACAGAGTGGATGGGGAGGTTCTTCGCTATCCAGGCGTCCCCCACCTTCTTGTTCAGGGCCGGGTCGGAAAGCTCGTTCTTGAACTTCCGGCTGATGAGCGTGACGAGTGACTTTTCCGAGAACAGCAGCTTCGGAGGTACGACCCTTTCCGCGTCGGCGAATGACGCCTCATACAGCGTGGTGGCGACTTCGTCGCTTGTCACGTTGGTCGTGCTAAGTTTCCTTACCAGTTCCACGTAGTGCGTGAACTCGTGGGCAGCCACGGCCTCGATGGTCCCCTTCGTTCCGAAAGCTACGAGGGCGGCAGTGAACTGGACCAAGATGAGCACGCTCCCGTTCAGTGTCGTCGGGATCACCCTGGCGAACATCACCCCCACCTGGCCGTACTCCCCTCCGGTCCTTGAGACTGGGAGAGTCGGCTCTATGTAGTAGGGAGGATACCGGAGCCCGCTCGCCTTCTCCACCCGGTGGACGGCTCCCTGAAGGTACTTCATCCTCAGCCTGACCTTCTTCGCCATCGCCCTCGGCACCTTCTCCTGCGCAACTGCCTGGTCGAGCAGTATCAGAGGGTCCAACTAATTTTCGACCGCCCGGCCTGCCTTATGTGCGTTCTGTGGCGGTCACTCTACTAGCTTGAACGCCACGGGCGGGTTCCTGCGCGACACTTCCATGAAGATCTCCGTGTGCATCACCCCGGGTATTTTGCCTATGACGTCGTTGACCGCACGGTGAAGTTCGTCCAGTGACTGCCCCTTCAGGTTAGCGATTATGTCGAATCGGCCCGTGACCTCGCGGATCAGCCTCACCCCTTCGATCTTCTCCACTTCCTTGAGCACGCTCTCCCTCTGCTTCGGGTCTATGTTCAGCCCTGCGAGGGCCCCCGCCCGCATGCCGAGCCTGTCTTCGTTGACCTGGACGGTGAACCTTTCTATTACTCCGCGCTTCTGCAGCCTCTTTATCCTGCTGTACATGACGGAGAGGTTGACCCCCAGGTCTTTGCTGAGCTTGGGGACGGAGACAGACGCGTCCGAGTAAAGGGCGGAGAGAATCTTCATGTCGAGGTCGTCGAGTCTGGCCAAGATGCGCTTCCGGACTCTTCCAGTCCACGCGCGATATTTCTACTTTTCAGGCAGATAGTTCTAGATGATTGCGGGAAAGCTGAGAGGATATCGAGAATCTAGCTGGCCTTCGGTGCGTCCACGAACTTTTTCGCATTCACTTGGTAAGTCTCTTCGGTTATCGTGTTGCCGCGGACCAGCCTCCTCTTCTTCGAGCCCTCCTCCTCTGTCTTGAATCCCACTCCGCGCGTCATCAGCACGTAGTTCTTCCCCCCGCCCATGACGTCTGTCCGCATGGGGAATCCTGCCTTGTCGCTTCCTCCCGTTATCATGATCATACCCGCGAGCCCGATAGTCGTCGCGTCTATGACGTCGCCTATCTTCCTCCCTATGAGGAGCTGGGCGCTGGCGTCCTTCACTTCCTGGGCCTCGGACTTCCCTGTCGTGGGGTCTGACAGGACTAGCTTGAAGCTGACCATCGGAACCGCTCCGATTCTGCCGGGTAAATAAGTCTAGAACCCGAACAGGGGGTCGGCGGAGGATTTTATCCTGATTATCTCGTCCAGCACCTCCTTTTCCTTCATGGTCAGAGAGCCGACGAGCTTCGTCCTGAGGAGCCTTGCCTCATGGCTCCTCGGCATGGTGTAGATTGTGTCGTTCTCCTTGACCTGGCGGCCCAGGGTAGGGCCGTCGACAGATATCGCGACCTTGTCCCCTTCCTTGGCCTCAGTCAGCGCCTTCCCCTGGTCCTGGACCTGCTCGACCGTCCCCA
Organism: Nitrososphaerota archaeon; assembly: GCA_028867035.1. Taxonomy (GTDB): domain Archaea; phylum Thermoproteota; class Nitrososphaeria; order Nitrososphaerales; family Gagatemarchaeaceae; genus UBA183. The sequence continues at coordinate 357,089 of JAGWHB010000002.1, forward strand.
GCTCGACCCCCTCCGTCGACATCAGCTTCACCTTCGGTTTGAGCCTGCCGGCGACTATCTCCACGCCGAAGACCGCGGGGTCGTTGCGCCGGAAGAATGTACCCGGTATCACCTTGAGCTTCGACGGGCGCGTGAGCCCGGAGAGGGCTGCCTTCTCGTCTGACTCCCTCTTCGCCGCGGCCCAGTTGACGTAGTTGTCCAATACCTCGTAGATTATGGCCGATACGAAGATCGGGCTCGTCCCAACGTAGTCCTTGGCCTCCGGCAGCACCTTGGAGTCGAAGCCGAGGATTGCCCCCAGATACGGGTCGTGGTCTCCGACGACCTGGGCGTCTATGATGTCGTTCTTCGAAATGTCGCCTATGTCCGCCTGGCGCACGGGGACCCCCCTCTCCTCCAGCATCCTGAGCAGGGCCTCCAGCCCCCCTATGCTCCCGGCCTTCACGATGACGCCCATGTTGTCAGTCTTCACCACGATGTTGGAGAGCTCCTTCTCCATCTCTGCCTTCAAGCCCAGGAACTGCTTGTCTGTCTTGAAGGAGGCGACAGAGGTCCCCGCCACCACCCCGGCGAGGTCCGGGGACACGAGCTTCACCCCGGCCGCGGCGTACACGGAGTCAACGGAGGTGAACTTGTCCCTGGGGTCGCGCATCTCGTCGAGGGGCTTGGGCATGAAGAGGGCCTTGACCTTCGACTTGAACGCGCCGTCCTTCCTTACGAGGCTGATCGAGTCACCGACCTTGAGGGTCCCCTCGGTCAAGATGATGTTCGCCGTCTCTCCGATGCCGACCTCCTCCTGCATCTCCAAGATGATCCCGCGTGCCGGTTTGTTGGCCGCGTCCGGGACTTCCAGCCTCCCCTTGAGGAACTGCTGTGCGAGCCCTATGAGCATGGCCAGCATCTCAGGTATGCCGGCGTGGGCCCTGGCTGATATGGGCACGATGGAGACCTGCTGGCGGAAGTCCTTGACCCTGTAGTAGGCGTCGGACTGGAAACCCAGGCGAGAGAGGCCCCCGACGACGTTGTAGAGGCGCTCTTCGAGCTCGTCGTTCCACTGGGGAGGCTGTTCTTTCATCAGCTGCAGGAGGGGCCCCTTGCTCCCCTTCTTCCAGCCTGCGATCATGTCGATCTTGTTCAGGGCGATGAGGAACGGGACGTGCCGCTGCTTGAGGATGTCTATGCTTTCGAGCGTCTGGTTCTCGAGGCCCTTCAGCACGTCGACGACGAGTATCGCGATGTCTGCCGCTGACCCTCCTCTGAGGCGGAGGTTGGAGAAGACAGCGTGGCCCGGTGTGTCGATCATCAGAAGCCCCGGGATCTCGAGCTCTCCGCCTGCCTTGTCGAGAAGGGGACCGCAGATCTGTTTCAGCGTCTCCATCGGGAAGAAGCTTGCGCCTATTTCCTGGGTTATCCCGCCTACTTCACGGGCCTGGACGCCGGTGCCCCTGAGTCCGTCGGCCAAACTCGTATTGTGAATGACAAGGCAATTTGCGATGAAGTTGTGGGTCTTATCTACGGTAAAGTCGTACACTTCAAAGTTGCCATCTTCCATCTCAAGCCTGGTTACTTGCACCATTGAGAAATTGGCCAGAGTCTTGTCCAAGCTCGGGTTAACATAACTTGGGACTGCTTGTTGCAGCCTAGTCAAGACCCCCTTGCTCAGTCGCGTATAGGCTTCGAAGCTCGTCAGTTGGAAGTGCTCGTTCCATACGACTCGTCGCCCAGCCCTCACCTCCCGAAGGAATTCTCCAGGGATTGGGGTCAATTCGAACACACGGTTCGTCTCCGAAAACCGCTCCCGTCTCCTCGCGGATCCCACTTTTGTCGGTTCGCGGAACCCGATTTCGCGGTTGAACGCAGAGACGAAGGTCTTCCCGGCGATGAAGATTTCACGTTTGTGAGACCGCTTGCCGAAATACGCTAGACACCCAAACCTCTGGAGAAGCATGGGCAGCTTCTTCATCAGCATCGAGCTCTCGCACCCGACTCCTATGTTCCTTCCCTTTTGCACAAAGCCTTCGGCATCGAAGAACCCCTGAAGGAATGCAGCCACAAGGTTGTCCGGCAGGACCGAGATCAATCGGGGTACGTCCAGGATGCGAGTCTTGTCCTCAAGAGGATAGTCGAAGCACTCGTGAAGGAACATCGACAGCGACTTCCCTCCCCGGTGTCTGACGATGTAGGAGGTCCTGTTCCAAGATTCGCCGTATCCAACGTTGAACGCGATCTCGAGCGACTGCCGGAATTCCGAGATGAGGTCGAGGGATGTATTCGAGAGGTAGGCAGTCCGGGCAAGACCGTCCCCGTAGAGAAGCCCCACCAAGTAAGCCAGAGCTCTGAATCCATTCTCATCTTTTGGAAGTGAAATCCACTTGGTAGTCCTCCCTCCGTGCCACGCGGCCGATGAGAACTTCAGTTCGGAGATGGCATCGTAGCCCTCTGTTGGGGTAAGTTTGAGCTTGGACACAATTTCACGAAAGACACTCGCGCGGAAGTAGCGCTTCCCCAGATGATAGCTGAAATGCCTGTCACCAAGCTCGGTCCCTAGTTCCTCGATGCCGCCCGACGCGATCCCACGGACCTGCCTGACAAAGTCAGGCGAAACGCGGATGAGGAAGCCATCCGAAAGCGTGGTCAGAATCGCAGCCTTGATTCCATCGATACTGCTCTGCTTGACGAACACCCGAGTCGGGAGCAACAAATGGTCGCCAAGTTTGAGCTTCTCGGCTTCGACGTAAGCGGTCTCTCCAGATGCCAGCATGACCAAGAACTTGTGTTCGGGCGTTGTTCGTACCGAATATCCAGCCTTGGTCTCTACGGTGACGAGTCTGTCCGCCTGTAGTTTCCACACGTATGTTGCGGGTACTGGAGTAGCTCTACCATCCGTTCCTACGGACAGCAGTTCTAGGTCTTTGGCCTGGAAAGTTACCCCGTCGGGTCTGTTGATTGGCGGACCACTCTGAAAGGTCTCGAATACGTCCTTTGCCTGTAGGATTCGCCCGTCAGCAAGTTGAATCGGGGTATCTCCGCTAACGCACTTTCCACTGTCCACGTGACCCAGAATGACAACGACGGGTTGCCTCAGCCGAACTTTCTCTGGCATTTTCTATCCAGCCCCTTAAGATGCCTTCACCCTTTCGTCTTGCTGAAAAACGCTGCCTGCTCCTTTGTAAAGCTCTCGGCTGAATCTGAAGCGTGGATGGTATTGTCCGTCAGCCCGAGCCCGAAGTCTCCCCTTATCGTCCCTGCGGCAGCCTCCCAGCTCTTCGTGGCCCCCACCATCCGCCTTACTGTCGCCACCGCGTCCTTCCCAGAGAGGACCGCCCCGACGACGGGCCCCGATGTGATGAACGCGACCAGCTCTTTGAAGAAAGGTTTCTCTTTGTGAACGCTGTAGAACTCTTCTGCCTGTGGTTTGGACATGGTAAGCATCTGCAACCTCTTCACGACGAACCCCTTCGTCTCGAACCTCCCAAGGATCTCCCCGACCAGCCCCCTCCTCACTCCGTCGGGCTTGACAACAATCAAAGTCTCCTCGGTCGAGGAGCTCATTTCTTGGTAGGTCTCCTTGCCCACTTCAGCTTGCGGGAGTCCCTGCCAAGCTTCAGCTCGTTGACCTTGCACTTCGAAGAGCAGTAGGCGCGTGTGGAGCCGTCGTTCTTCACAAACAGGATGCCGGAGCCGAGTCTGACCTCTTTACCACAGAAGACGCATTTCTTTGGAACATACATTTCAGGCTAGGACACCTCGACCTTTGGCTGGCCTTTGAGACTTGGGATATAAAGACGGCGCCGGTTCGGAAGGCCATGTCTTCACGTAGGGACGGTGCCGCCCAGGGTCCTCATCCAGAACTGGGCTTCTACTATCGTCCTCTGGGCCAGGTCCTTGGGGTGGGCGACGAACCCCTTGAGGGCGGCCGCCACCGTCTCGGAGCCAAGGTTGGCAATGTCTTCGAGGCTGACGTTCTTCAGGCCCGTCGCGCGCCTGAGCCTGCTCTCTACCTCCAGCACGTTCGCCTGGATACCTTCCAGGTCCTCCCTGTCAGCGAAGGCGCTGCACAGGAAGGGCACGCTCCCAGATAGTATGATCTCCTTCACTGACATCCCCCTGGAACGGAGGGCGGCGTACATATGGCTGGGGGGGACCACCTCTTCCTCGGAGAATACGTTGTAAAGTGTCCGCGCGACCGGCATCTTTCGGATGCCTCTCCTTTCTGAGACAAGCCTTTTCAGGTCGACCGACGCGATGAACGGGAAGACGAAGTCGACAGACCTGGCCATCTTCTTGGCTATGTTCTGCCTGAACCACATCCTGAGTTCGTCCTGGGAGTTGAGGTTGGACGGGGTCTTCAACGGCGGGAGGACCCAGAGCCCCGGCTGGATGCTCTTGAACCCGAGTTCGATCAGCCTTTCCCGAGCCGCCGTAGGCTCACCCCTCTTCTTTTTTCCCTTCTCGTAGGACTTGTAAAGGAGGAGGGCCCTGACTTCCCTTGGAAACGTCCTGATGAGTTCTTCGACGGTCACGCCCGAGTTCTTGAGCTGCCATTCGAGCCTCTTCATCAGGCGCCGGTAAGTCGCCTCCGGGTCCGCCTGCGGGGAGGCGTCGAGGTGGTCCTCCCCCTCGACCTCGATTCTTAGTATCACCGATTGGATCAGGTCCTCTTCCTTGGGTGAGCTTCCCTGGTTCGAGATCTTGCTGAGCGGGGAGCGGACCCTGTCGAACAGACCCGTGATGCGCTTGACCGCAGACAAGCTTCCGCGCTACCCGGCCCCGTTGAATTCTAAAAGGTGTCTTCCTTCTCAGGGTTGGGCCGAAAGCTTCCTCTTGACTGTCTTCCTGATGCCCTCGAACGCTTCGACCACCTTCTTCTTCGCGAAGTACTCGTCTGTCTCGCTGACTGTGACCCTGTCTTCTGCTATCAAGACCTCTCCTATCTTAAGGGGGGAGGGGATTCCAAGCATAACCGAAAGCTCTTCGACGCTCTTCGGGAACGTCGCTCCCGACCTGAACCTGAAAGTGTACTCCTCGTCCCCCTTGGTAGGGGTGGGGTCGAGCGGGATCACGAGGCTCTCTGAGCTGAAACCAGCCAGGACCGAGCCCTGGGCTTCCTGGATGGATCGGACTACAGTGTCCCTCTCCTTCTTTAGCTCGGACTCGCGGTCCACGTGCCCCGGGTCGCTCCAGTTCATCCCTATCAGGGCGTAGAACGCCTGGTCCTTCTCTATCCTCTTGGGGTCCTGCTTGATCTCCTGGCGGAGGACCTCGAGCTCGGCGTCTATGGTCCTGAGCCTCTTCTGCTCTTCGAGCAGTCTGCCGGAAGTGACCTCAAGTTCAGTCAGGTTCAATTTCGGGCTAACCCAGGTGGCTTGAGACTTCGATGACAGCCTTCTTGAACTCCTCGTGGGTCAGGTTCCTGTTCTGGTACTCGTCTTTGTAGGAATCCCAGGCGTCTTCGGCTTCGGTGACTATCGGGAGGAGCTTCTTGCTAATCCCCTTGACGTTGAGGAGTATCATGGCAGAGGCAGGCTCGTTCGGCATTGTGGGTATCTTGATGAAAATGATCCTCTTGTCCTTGATGTCGAACTTCTCGGCGAGCAGCTTCTTGAAGAACTCCCGCTCCTCGGCGGTCGGGCTGCCGCTGCTCTTGACGAGGACGCAGGCTGAGTCGGTCTTGCCCTTTTCCATCTCCCCGTCTTGCTCCAGGTCGAAGAGTATCCCGTCGTTCCCGTCGCTGATCGCCTGCTCGATTGACCTCAACGTGGAGCCTCCCTTCGGGACCAGGGGAATCAGCCAGGGGATCACGAACTTCGGCTTGCTCGCCGCGAGCCAGGTCCTGTAGTTGGACATATCCCACTCAGTCTCGCGGATGAACGAGTCCATGAACTCCGCTATCACGTGGGCCGCGAGCAGGTTCTTGTCCCTATAGTCGTGCCATCCGACCCGGATCTGCTTGGGGAGCTCGTCAACGATGGAAGACCTTGCGTCCAGCATCCCCTTGAGCCTGTCGGCCTGGAACCGGAGTTCCTTGTTGTCCATCAATATCGGCGCGTCCGAGTATTTGATCTGGTAAGCGAGGTTGAGCACGATGCTGATGTGAGCGGGCCCGTAGATCACCGGGTCCCAGCCGAACTCCGGGAGGATCCCAAACGTCGCTATGGTCGCATGCCCCAGCACGTTGCTCCCCTTCACATAGGACATGAACTCCGAAGAGAAAGAACCACCCGTCCCGCCGCCCATGCTGAAGGGGACGACGAAGCCTCTCACCGGTTCGGGAGATATGGCTTGGATTCGCGAGGCGATGTCCTGCTTGCCCACGATCTCGTTCCTGAACCTGCTCCTCCCTTCGGCCCAGTTCCTCGCCGCCCCGCCCAGGCCGTAGACGGCGTGCTTGTCCTTCATCGCGAAGAGCTGAGGGTAGGACTGAAGGATCAGGTTGGCCGAGCGCGGGTCGAGGTCGACCAGCAGGGCCCTGGGCACAAGCGGAGTCTCCCCCTTCCTCAATGAAGCGCCGAACCTCAGGATCGTGCTGCCGTACCTCCTCAGCACCTCCAGCTGCTGCTTCTCCCCCTTCAATGTCGGGGCGCTCGGGTTGGCCCCGACGTCGATGAGAACCCAGCGATAGGCTTCGGCTCCTATGCCAACCCCTGCGTGCCCCATGCATGCCATGATAACGGGGTTTGGCGCCAGCGGTGCCTGGTTAGCTACCCTGAATGCCAACGTTCCGACCCTCGGTGCTTCTTTTTTATGTGTTTGTTGAGGCCCGAAGCGGCTCCGCTTTGAGTTATGATGAGTCGAAGGCGAAAGACTTGCTCTTTGTGATCGATGGGTCCCGTAGTATGGGGGGGAAATTGAGATCCTCGGGGATGAGCAAGATCAGGGTCGTCCAGAGGGGGCTGATGGGATTCGTCTCGGAGCTCTGGCCGGTTTCCTACTACCCATGGCCGGTCAGGATGGGGATTTCGTTCTACCGCCTGCTGGGGACGCCCGGGTCGACCCAGATCGAAGTCGTGGTCCCTTTGAACCCACCCCCCGCGTCCTTGGAGCTGTATCGGCTCAGCGAGATCGCCTGTAAGGGCGGGAGCCCGCTGATCGACGCCGTCAGATTTGGGATCAACACCGCCTCCGATTCGGCCAGGGCGGAGAAGGTGGTCAAGCTGATCAGCGACGGCGGCAACGACGGCGACCCCATCAAAGGCATGGGGGACGAGCTGAGGGCGTCTCCGGTAGTGGTCGACACGATAGAGCTGTCGAACGAGGCGTCAGCGGAGCTCAGGGAGATAGCGGCGAAGACCCACGGCTCCTATACGAGGCCCACCAACTTTGCAGAGTTCGAGAAAGCCATCAGAAAGTGAACAGCCCTCCAGCGCGAGACCGTAGACCAATAGGTCTCGAATGACTAGCCTCCGAGGGAGTTCAGCATTGGGTCAGAAAAGGCTCAAAATCGAGGTTTACTTGGAGTCTAATGCGTGAATCCGAGCTGTATTGCCAGAGAGAGTCCGAAAATGAGCGCTAGAAGTATATCCAACTTTAATTTGCGCGCCTCTCTCTCAGTCTCCCTCAAAACAAGCACGTCAGCAAATCTGATGGGTCCTTTGACGTTCCTCGTCAAAATGCGCCCTTTTTCTTTCCCTTCCAGGATTTTGACCCTGACCTGAGTGATCTCCCCGGCGACCCCGGTCCTCCCCACTATCTGGACGACCTCGGCGGGGGTTAGCGTCTCGACTTCTTTTTTGCTGCTCATGCGGTTTTCTTCAGCCTCGAAAGCTCTTGGGTGACCTGTTCCAGTATCTGAGAGCCTTCGCCTGCTTCAAGGACCGCGGCGGCGGCCGTAGAAACGTCGATGCCGATGGCGGGCCCTATCTGGTCCTTCGACGGCACGAAGACGTAGGGGATCTTCCTCTCGTCGCAGAGGATGGGCAGGTGAGCGACAACTTCGGGGGGTGTGACATCTTCGGCTATGACTACGAGCTTGGCCAGGCCCCTTTCGATGGCCTTCGTGGACTCGTTGGTGCCCTTGCGGACCTTCCCCGTCCGAGAAGCCTGCCTGAGCACCTCATAGGCGGCTTCGGAGACCTCCTTCGGGGTCTCGAACTTGATGTAGTACGGCCTCTTGTCTGGGGTCATCTTTGAATCTCCCAGACTCGCCCTTTCTGACCCCGTTATAAATCGTTGCGATGCGAAACGACGCAAAGCACGGATGAGAGCCCGTCAGGCCCCACCACTCCTAGCCGGTCAGGGATACCGTCAGGTTGGTGTTCGACATCAGCTCGTAGTTCCCCTGGTAGTAGAAGGCGCCCCTGCCAGTCAGGTAGTAGCTGACCGAGCCGTACCCCTGGACCGATTCGCCTGCGAATATGCAGTTGGTGAGGTTGGCCGTGCATGGCTGGCCCCCTGACGTCGAGGTGGAGTTGCTCGCCTTTGCAGAAGAGGGCACCGCCGGGACGAAGACAGAGATGGCCAACAGTACGAAAAGCGTTGCTATCCCTGCTATCGCTCTACGCATGACACCCAAATCGGCGTTCGGCTCTTAGCCCTTCGGTAACTATCCTACAGAAGAATCCAGTGCCGCCTCTTGGGAGGGGATCCTCTCGAACGGCAGGCTAACCGCTGAGTATGAACTTCCCTGGGGAGTCGAGCCGGGCGAACCCGAATCGAGGAAACTGCACGATGTCCCCGACCTTCAGCATCGCGGCCGATTCCTCCGCGTAGCCCGTCACCTCCTTCAGGCTGTCGGGGTTGAACTTGTCCTCGTCGAGGAAAAGCACGTCGGGGACGGTCACAGTCACAACCGCATGGGCCGGCGTCGCCCACTGGAATTTCCGTGTGTTCTGTACCAGTTCCTCCCCCGCGAACTTCGCGGCGGGTCTAGGTCCGGCGGAGACGAGCTCGACGTTGTAGAGGTCCATCAGCCGGAAGACCGAGCCTTCGCTCATGCTCTTCAGATCTCCGGCGGCCAGGTAGAACTCCCCCGCTGTGTCGATGGTCCTCGAACCCAGGTCGTTCTGGGGGTGGAAGGGGATCGTCACCCTGCGTTTCGGAGCGCCGTCGACGGTGAGCTTTACTGGGTCCGGTACGAAGAAGATGCGCTTCGAGACGGGGTCGAGGAGCTTCCTGTTGACGGAGAGGAGTATGCTCCAGTCGTACTCGTGCTCCGTCTTCGTGTATCCGACCTGGAGGGTGAAGTCCCTTATCGCCTGCGGGATGATCCCTCTTCTCCGCAGTCCGTCGACGGTGGGCATCCTCGGGTCTTCCCAGCCGCCGACCAGCTTCTTCTCCACCAGGGGCCTGAGGAGCCGCTTGGAGACTGGGGTACCCTTGAAGTTGAACCGCGAGAACTGTATGACTTCGAGGTGCCTGAACTTCAGCGCTTCGCGGATGAGCTGCTGGAGCTCGTTCCTGAACTCAGAGCTTCTGAGCACGTGGGTGATCCCGCACGCCTCGTCCTCCACGGCGTTTGCCAGGTCATAGGTGGGCCAGAGAGTGTACTTGTCACCGGTGAGCGGGTGGGGGTGGGATATTATCCTGAACAGATTGGTATCCCTCAGGGAGTAGTTGGGGCTCTTCATGTCCCCCTTGAACCTGATCACGTAGGACCCCTCCTTGTGCTTCTTGGCCAGGAGCTCGTCCCAGACACGGAGATTGGTCTCGATGGAGTTCCCCCTGTGCTCGCAGGGGACCCCGTCGAACCTCAGCCGCTTCACCTTCGCTTCGTCGCAGGAGCAGGCGTAGGCGTCCCCCTGCGCTAGGAGCCTCCGCCCGTTTTCGTAGATGAGGCCCATGTCGTCCGAGACGTTCTTCTCGTGGTCCACCTTGATCCCTAGCCAGTCGATCCCGCGGCGGAAGCTCTCGTAGTACTGGGGGAGGACCTTCCTGGGGTTGGTGTCCTCGAAGCGGAGCCACAGCTCACCGTCGTACTGCTCCTTGTAGAGGTAGTTGATTGTGAAGGCCATGGCGTGGCCCACTGTCATGTACCCTGACGGCTCGGGGGGGAGGCGGAAGGAGGCATTCCCCTTCACCGCGCCGGGGAGCGGGGGGAGGCCTACCCTCCCTTGCTTCTCCACAGTGACACCGGCTTCAGGATACTTTTCGGCGAGCTGACGCTTCTGCTCTTCGAGCGGGAGCGAGTTGATCCGCCTGACCGTGGCCGCAGACTCCCTGGAGACGTTCCCGGTGTCGGCCCTCAGTTCGGGGATCTCGGCCAGCACCCTACCAATGACTGCTCCGACTTCTGCCTTGCCTTCGTGTTTCGTCGCGTTGACGAGGGCCGCCCTTTCGATTGCAGCCAGCGCCCGACTGTCTAGTTTTTCGTCTACCATTCTCTTTCTACTGCGAACCGGGTGAACGAGACCAGCAGGTCGACGGCCTCCTCGTCTCCCTTCCATCGGATGCCTTTGAGTGTCGCCAGCGCCCCCTTCATCAGCTCGTTTGCCCTCTTCCTTGCGAAGCCGACGGCGTCATACTTGTCGATGACAGAGAGGACGTAGGAGACGTCAGCTCCTGACTTCTTTTCCCTGCTTTTGTTCATTATCGAGATGACCTTGTCCCTTTCGCTCTGGGACGCTGAAGCCAGAAGATGGAGCAGGATCAGGGTCCTCTTCCCCTCGAGGATGTCGTCTGACTTCGCCTTGCCGTACTTCTTCTCGTCCCCCACCAGGTTGAGGGAGTCGTCCTGTATCTGGAAGGCTACGCCGAGGCCCGTGCCAAATTCTTCGAGTCCGGCTAGGACTTCGGCCCCCGCCCCCGCTACGACTGCTCCGAGCCTGCATGGGCTGGCAACGGTGTACCAGGAGGTCTTCCTGGTGCACATCTCGTAGTAGTCCTTCTCCTTCAGGTCCCACCTCTTCGAGACGACCCAGCCGAGCTCCATGTGCTGCCCCTCGGTGGTCTCGTTCACCATCTTGGAGAACTCCTCCATCACGGCGAAGGTACGGTCGAAGCCCAGCCGGTCCCTGTTCCGCAGGAGCGCCTCCCAGGTCCGCGCGTGGAGGGCGTCACCGGCGTTGAGAGCCAGGGGTTCGGCGTACTTCTTGTGGAGGGCGGGTTCTCCGCGCCTCAGCTCAGATCCGTCCTCGATGTCGTCGTGGATCAATATCCAGTTCTGGAAGAGCTCGATGCAGGCTGCCGTCAGTATTGCGTCATCCTCGGACCCGCCTGCTGCCCTGCAGGCTGCAACGCAGAGGAAGGGCCTCATCCCCTTGGCGGGCCTGGAGGGATAGTCCCTCATCATCTTGTACAGCAGGTCCACTTCCCTGATCTGGCTCGACCTGGGGAGCAGCTGGGTCAATATTACGTCGTCGACCTTGGCCTTCACCCTCTTCATTTCGTCTTGCAGGTTTGGCATGGACTGGACCAGCCTGTTCTCAGCCTAGGACCTTACCACTGTCCCGTAGAAATCCAGCCCTCGCAGCGCCTTCGAGAACTCGTTCCTCCGGTACCCGGAGACGAAACACACCCTCGTCTTCGCTGTCGCGATTCGGGCTGCGGCGTCGAGCTTCATCTTCATCCCTCCGGTTGCGTCGTCCCCTGCTTGGACCTTCATCCTCTTGATCTTGGAGGGGGAGAGCTCAGGTATGATCACCCTGGTGTTCTCCTCGTAGACGCCGTCCACGTCGAGGGCGAACACGCATCTTTCGGGGTCCATGACCTTGGCGAGCTCCTGGACTATGACGTCCCCCGAGATCACCTTGAACCCCGAGGCGGTCAGGCTGACGTCCCCGAAGGTGACGGGGGTCAGCCCTTCCTTCAACAGGCCCTTGAGCCAGGTGGAGACCTGTGCGCCTCCGGCCCGGATGACTGCGTCGAAGGGGGAGAAGGGATAGGGGTTCAGCTTGAACTCCATCATCGTCTTGCAGACGAGCCTGTCGAGCTCGTACATTGCGCCTCTGGTCTGGGCCACCCCGACGGCCGGAGCTTCCCCAGCATCCGAGCTGATTCCGTGCTGCTTGGCCACCACGTGCCCGAACGAGCCCCCGCCGTGCACTACGACGACCTTCTGGTCTGAGGAGGCTATCTCTTCCGATAGGGCCGAAACGACGTCCGGACGGTAGGAGAAGGGCTTCGACTTGTCGGTTATGACCGACCCGCCGAGCTTCGCGATTATGGGCCTAGCCAGCTTTTCACTCCCTCGACCGGTATCTTGGCGCTGAACGTCTCAAATCCTCGCGCGGTCAACCCCGAAACAATGCTTTTTTCCTTTGCTTTGGGCGCGACGGCCACCACGCTCCCGCCCCCTCCCGCCCCGGTCAGCTTTGCGCCGTAACCTCCCAGTGAGGCGAAGAGGTCCACCATCCCGTCTAGTGTCCCGTTCGACACCCCCATCGAGCCCAGGGCGGCGTGGTCAGCTGTGAGGAGCCTCCCGAGCCCCCTCATGTCCCCGTCCCTCAGCCTTTCCGCTGCTTCGAGGGACAGCTCGCTCATCGAATCGGCGAGCATCGAGAAGAAACCCGGGTACCTGTCCTTCGCCTTGGAGACCTGTGCTATCTGGGTCTTGGTGCTCCTGTTGACCCCCGAGTTCGAGATTATCAGGGTGCGTGGAGAGTCGAGGGGGACCACCTTCACCTTGGAACCGGGCCTGAAGAGCACCGCACCGCCGTGGGCGCAGACAGTCGGGTCGATGCCGGACGGGCGCCCGTGGATGTCCCCTTCGCCGACCATGGAGAAGCGGATGATTTCGTCGACACCCAGACCGAGGGAGTAGAGCCTGGAGACAGAAGCGGCAAGGGCGACCATCGTCGAGGCGGACGACCCCAGCCCGGCCCCCGCCGGGACCTCGGAGGTGACCGAGACCTTCAGCTTAGGACTCACGGAGAACTCCCTGGCCATCTCTTCGACCACCCTGCCGAGCGGCCTGAGCTCAGGAGACTTGCCGGGGATCCTTTCGGAGACTACCCTGAACGCAGGTGCTGGCTCGACCTCGACCTTGACCTTCCGTGGGAGGGCAGCGGCGAGCGCCCAGGCGCCGTGCACCACGAAGTGCTCTCCGGTGATTATCGCCTTGGATGGTGCTTCTCCGACCGCTCTCATGGGCTATACGAATCTGAGGGCCCCGTAACCCACGACTTGAAGGTTGTCTCCTGAAGTGTCCCCGCTGGAAGCATACTTCAGCAGCTCGGGGTTTTTCAGGCCAAGGGACCTCGAGGCCTCCATCACCGTGGCGATTGCGCCGTATCCGCAGGCGGTCACGTTGAGTTCTTCGAGGGTCGAATAGAACCCTTCGAGGTCCATTTTGAGCACCTGCCCAAGCAGGGCTGTGTCTTTCCGTCGGGCCTCCGCGGCGGGCTCGTAGTGGGTGAGGTCGGAGGAAGCGACAAGCACTGCCTTTCTGTGCCGGATCGCCTTGTAAAGGGCGGCCGAGACAACCTTCGCCGTGTCGATGTCCTGGAAGAGCAGAGAGACGGGGAGCAGGGGGACAGAGTCTCCGTAGATCCTCTGCAGAAAGGGGAGCTGAACTTCGAGGGAGTGTTCCAGCCTGTGCGAGTCGGGGTCGAACATCACGATGTCAGCGGCGTCAGCGAGGAGCCCGGCGGCTTCAGAGTCGACCCGCACCCTCCCCAGCGGCGTCTCCCAGACCCCTTCCTTGTACGTCGAGACTCCGCTGCCGATGCCGTAGTGGTTGGGGGCGACGACCACAATGAGTTCAGGGTCGACCAGTGAGGACACGTGCAGGTAGGAGTGGGCCGCGACAGGGCCGGAGTAGATGAAGCCGGCGTGGGGGGAGACTACCGAGACGACGCTCGCTTCTTCCCTTGGGGCTGGAGGTTTTTTACCGGGGCCGAGAGGGTGGTCGTAGCAGTCGTCTATTAGGTCAGAGAGCTCCTTGGGGTCTGAGGGGTAGAATTGTCCGGCTACGGCTGGCTTCCTGACTAGCAAACAGAGGCGCTACTCGCGCCTTTCGGATATATGTTCCTCAAGGATTTCGGCTCTTTGTTCCTCATCTATCTTCGTCTCGAAGTCCTCTATGCTGTATTTCATGGGCTGGTCCTCCGGAAGGAGCCCGGAGTGGACGAGGGTCGCCCTTGCGAGCAGCCAGAAGATCGCTGCGATCGCCTTCCTTCCCCTGTTGTTTCCGGGGATCACGAGGTCGATGTCGTCTGTTATGTTGTCGGTGTCGCATATCGCTATCACGGGGACGCCCAGCTTGCCTGCCTCGACCATGGCCTGCGAGTCCGACATCGGGTCAGCCACGACGACAAGTTCAGCGTCCAGGTGCCCCGGGTAGAGGGGGTTCGTGAACGTCCCGGGCATGAATCGCCCGATCCTGGGCATGGCTCCGGTAATCTCACAGAACTTCTCCACGGCCTTGGCGCCATGCTCGCGGCTCGTGTAGACGACAGTGTTCTTTGCCCCAGTGGCGGCGATGAACTTCCCCGCTATGTCTATCCTTTGCAGCGTCTTGGCGTAGTCTATCATGTGGAGCCCGTCGGGCCTCGGGCGCGCGGTGAACTGCTCCATGGTCTTGGTGCGGACAGGAGTCCCGATGCGTATGCCTGTGGCGAGCAGGGCCTTCTCCGATAGCCCTGGAGCGACCATCTTGTCTGCCGAACCGGCATCGTCGTCGTCGAACTCTGACATTGACAGCAAACCCCCGGTGCTACTGCTCTGCCTTCCGGCTGTAGAACGGGAGTACCTGGTCTATCACGTCTATAGAAGATATGAGCATCCGGCGGCAGCAGTACCTCTTCAGGCCCAGGTCGTCGAGCACTTTGGCAGGGTCTTCCCCCGCCTTTACCCGGCTCTGGAACGGGACGAACTTGTCCCCGATCAGGTTCCCGCAGGTGAAGCAGCGAATAGGGATCATCATTTTCTATCGATAGCTCTTCTGGCGCTTTCTCCGCGCACCCGGACCTCCGAATTTCTTGGGCTCAGCTTGTCTCGGATCGCCCGATAGCAGGTATTTATTGTATGCATTGAGTTTGTCCCTGAGCTCCCCCCCGCGGACCTGGTCGACGAAGGCACGGGCAATCGCCATCGCGGCAGCGTCCGCCTGGCCCATGAACCCCCCGCCTTCAACGCTCACGTCGAGGTCGTATTTCTCGCGCAGTTCCCCCACTACCTTGACCGGCCCGAGCAGGTGGAGCCTCGCAGGCTCGGGGTCCCAGATTTCGACGGGGGTACCGTTGATCCTGATCCTCCCTGCGCCCGGCACTATGGCGGCCGTCGCCCTGGCGGTCTTTCGCGCTCCAGAGTAGAGCTTCGGAGGCTTCCTGACCTGGGCCTTCTGGGTCGGGGCAGGCATGCTACTCGTTCCACCCCAGGCTCTTCGAAAGGTCCCCCATGGTCACGTAGATGGGGATCGGGCGCGAAGCACCAGTGTCTTCGAACTTCGTCAGCTTGGAGGCCTCGAACTCTGCCGGTACCCCGATGTAGACCCTCAGCCTCTTCATCGCGAGGGGGCCCTTCGCCTTCCTCCTGGGGACCATCCCTCGAATCATCCTTCGGAGTATGTTGTCTGGTCTCCGGGGATGGATGGGGCCGTAGATCGGGTTGACCCTGCTGGAAATCTCGAGCTTCTCTTTCCACTGGGTGACCACCGAGGTCCTTGAGCCTGACACGAGAGCCTTCTCCGCGTTGAGGACTATCACCCTCTTTCCGGTAATCAGGAGCTTGGCGACCTTCGACGAAAGTCTCCCCGCGATCTGGTTGGTCGCGTCGACGTAGACGGTTTCTTCACCTGACAAGCTTGACTCCGCTCCCTTTCGGATACTTCTTGACGAACTCCTCGATGGACAGCGCCGAGCCTCCGCCGGCCTCTATCTTTGATCTCGCAGAGGACGAGAAGGCGAATGCACCGACGACGAGCTTCTTGTCTATGACCCCGGTCCCCAGGACCTTCCCAGGGACGAAGACGGCTTGGCCCTCTACTGACACCTTCGATATCCTGGCCAGGTTCACCTCGATCCTGTTCTTGGTGAGGCTCGACAGCATCTCTGATGCTTTGCTCCAGATGGGAGCCTTCTGGTTCTTTCCCGCCCGCTCGAGCATGACCGACGCACGCCTCAGCACCGGGTTGGACGCTGTCACTGTGCCCCGCCTACCGCGACCTGGATCTCCTTGAGTTTCTTTTCGAGGAGCTCAATCGCCTTCAGGACGATCTGTTTCGCCGGGAGCCCGCCCGCTGACTCCACCATCAAATTGAACACCCCCTCCTTCTTTCCATCGGTCAGCACGGCCACAGTCGCCGGCTGCCACTTCGCGTGCTCCTTGCCGCGGCCGAGTCGGGCGTAGGCTTCGAGCTTCACCGACTGCCCGGGAGCCAGCTTCACCAGTGGAATGGTCTCGCTTACGGGCCTGACTTCTCTGTCCTCGGACACCAGGTCCCCCGACATGACCGTGGAGATCTTCTCCTTCCCCTTGGCGTCGAGGACGAACAGGACCCTGCACTTGTGGCACCCCAGCGGGTTGCCGCAGTCGCACTCCTCCGGGAGGTTGTATTTTTCGAGGTCTGTCTTGATAGGGACCATGCCCAGCCTGTGGGCGAGGATCTCGTCGTAGAGGACTGACGAGTTCTCAAGGATCACGACGTCGTCTATCGCCATGGAAGGGACTTCGGCTATGCAGAACCTGCGCACGGCGTTCGCATAGGACCTGTCTATGTCCTCCAGCTGCAGGGTCACAGAGTTTCCTCTGTCTTCTAGGACCTTTACCTCAACCAATTATTCCACCACGTAGTGCCAAACTTATGCTCATGAGACGTCGCGTTTCAAACGGCGACGATTCGTTCCGGTTAAAAAGTTAGCGGGTCAGATACCCGATTCTTTCCGGACGGCCGGCCCACAAATTTCGACATGAGAGCGTTCAAAACTTATAACCAAAGGGGGAAGGGCAGTTCCAGAACATGTCGGAAGCCTCTGAGTTCAGGCACCTGGTCAGGATCTCGGGAAGGGATCTGGCCGGAGGGAAGAAGCTCATCGTGGCCCTTTCAGACCTGAAAGGGGTGGGATACAACTTCGCGAACGTCATCACGACCAAGCTCAGCCTGGACCCGCGGGTCCGCCTGGGGACGCTCACCGAGGAGCAAGTCAAGGAGATAGAGGCGGCCATACAGAGCACGTCAAAGTCCGCGCTGCCGGAGTGGTATTACAACAGGAGGAACGACCCCGAGTCGGGGGAGGCGAAACAGCTCCTCGGGTCGGACCTGGACTTCATCCAGAAGAACGACATCGAGGACGAGAGGAATATCCAGAGCTGGAAGGGGATAAGGCACGGCCTCGGGTTGAAGGTCAGAGGACAGAGGACGAGGACCACGGGGAGGAAGGGGAGGACGGTGGGGGTCAGAAAGGCCACATTGGTCGCGGCGGCCAAAGAAGCTGCGAAGAAGGAAGAGAAGTAAGATTTGGGAGACCCGAAGAAGGCCAGGAAGCAGTACAGCAGGCCGAGGAGCCCATGGAGGGCCGACCAGCTGGCACAGGAGCTTTACCTTCTCGGAACGTTCGGGCTGAGGAACAAGAGGGAGCTGTGGAAGGCCCAGACGCAGCTCAGCTCGGTGAGGAAGCAGGCCAGGACCCTGCTCGCGGCCACGGAGGCGGTGAGGCTCCGCGAGGAGAAGAAGCTCCTGGACAGCCTGCGGAAGAAGGGCTTGATCGGGGAGGCGGCGTCGGTCGACGACATACTCAGCTTGACCGTCGAGGACATGCTGGCCAGGAGGCTTCAGTCGATGGTTTTCAAGAAGGGGATGGCGCTATCTCCGCTGCACTCGAGGCAGCTGATAGTGCACGGGCATGTTTCGGTCGGGGGAAGGATCATCACCGTCCCAGGGTACGAGGTAGGGAGCATGGAGGAGGGGGCGGTCGCACTGGTTCAAGGGGCCGCGCCGAAGGAGGGGCCTGAGGCCGCAGCGGAGGCGGAGCCGAAGGAAGCGCCGGTCGAGCAGCCGGCACAGGCTCAGTGAGATTCATGTCAGAAGAGGAGATTCTGAACGACCGGTGGGCAGTTTGCCACATCTACTCGTCCTACAACAACACCATCGTCCACATCACAGACCTCACCGGCGCCGAGACCATCTCCTTCTCGTCGGGGGGGAGGCATGTCAAGGCAGACAGGTTCGAGTCGTCCCCCTACGCAGCCATGAGGAGCGCCTCGGCAGCGTCGGAGGTGGCAAAGGGCAAGGGGATCACCGCGGTGCACATCAAAGTCAGGGCCGTCGGCGGGACCGGGCCGAGGACGCCTGGACCTGGGGCGCAGGCAGCCATCCGCGCCATCGCAAGAGCGGGGTTCAAGATAGGCCGCATAGAAGACGCGACGCCGATCCCGCACGACACTACGAGGAAGAAGGGCGGACGCAGAGGAAGAAGGGCGTAGCCTCTCAGAGCTGCTTCAGCAAATCCACCGAATCGACCTTTCCATCGCCGTCCTTGTCGACTCCGCGGAGCAGAGCGGCGTAGTCTCCTGACCGATACTTCTGAAAGAGGGTCTCAGCGAAGTTCGTGATGCCTATGATGGCCGCCTTGGTGCCTGCCCCCGTGAGCCCTGCGGCTATGACGCAGGTCTTCGAGTGGTCCCATGGGTTCCTCACCTTCTCTACGATGCAGTCGAGCTCCGAGCCGTAGGACTTTCCTCCGTCGTCGACGATTGCGTTCCAGAAGCCCCCTTTGCTGAAACGGATCGGCAGGCTGGGGTTGAGCTCCTCGGCGACAACGTTGTTGCGGGGCCCACCTACGACGATGAGGTTTGAAGCCAGGAGCTTCTCTGCCCTCAGGTCGACGTCTAGTTTCACTGGGAACTTCGACGGGAGGTCCACGAACTGGCCGAGGGCGAACCCGAGTTGGACCGCATAGTGCCCGTCCCTGGCCTGTGTTCCCCCCTCCCCGTGCTGCATCGGAGAGCCCACCACGACCCAGCCGTCGAAGACTCCGCCCTCGAAGAACTCCTCGAAGAACCGGCCGAGGGCCTTTGAGCGTCCAGCTGACTTCAGGGTCGGCATCGGTTCCCCCTTCACCTGGAACTCGACGGCGTATCCATCAGACGCGAGGGCGTAGAGGTTCGCCTCCCCTCCCCTGATGTTCTGGCTCCTGACCCGCGTGATCAGGCCGGCCTTCTCCAGCCTGGCCATGTGGTAGTGCACCGTCTGGTAGTAGGCGCCGAGGGACCGGGCCATCTCGGCGGGATATTTCGGCCCCGTCGAAAGCAGAGCGAGTATCCTCTGGCCGACCTTCCCGGAGGCAGGCCTGAACCCGTCGGGGCTGTCTGAGACGAGGACCCGCTTGGCCAGGCCTGCCCTGGACTTTGGGTCGAAGAGTATCTCCTCTTTGGTCATGCAGTCAGCGTTGGGGGCGAGACTCTACATAAATGATTTTGTATGGTGCCTACGACGGCGGGGGGCCCGCGGGGTGACCATGCAAGGCGATTTCTGATTGGTATAGTGGAATGTTTTACGGGGTTTAAAGGAGGAACGAAACAATCACGGGTTAAATGTGCGGCATCATAGGTTGCGTGGCCGAGGAGCCTGTGGCGGGCGTCCTGCTCGAGGGCCTGAAACGGGTCGAGTACCGGGGCTATGACTCTGCGGGCATGGCCACCATTAGCAAAGACGGACTGCAGGTCAGGAAAGGCGTGGGGAAGGTGGCAGAACTCAACGAGAAATTGAATTTCGCTGAGATGCCCGGAGGCATAGGCATGGCTCATTGCCTCCACCCGGATACGTACGTGCAACTAGCTGATGGACGTCTTAAGAGGATAGCCGATATGGACGACGGAGAGGAAGTCGCCTCCCTAGACACGGCAACGCTCAGAATCGTCTCGAGGAAGGCAACCAAGTCTTCCCACCCCGCCCCCTCTCATCTCTTGCGAATAGGCACAGGCTCTTCCGAGCTAGTCTGTACCGACGCCCACAGGATGATTGTGGCCAGGGACGGACTTGTCCTTCAGACCCCCGCTTCAGAACTGCTGGAAGACGATCTGCTGATTCTCCCCAAGAAGCTTACAGTCCAAGGGAAGTCACGGCCGTTGGCTGACATCAACGCGAAAAGATACGTCAGACCGAGCACAGGATGGACGGACGCGCTCAAGGCTTCGATCAAGGCCAGGCACCTGAGCATTACCGAAGCGGCCAGGAAATGTGGGATAAGCGCATCTTACATGGACCACTTGATCAGAGGGGACCGGACCGTAAGAGATGACGTAGCGCGCAGATTAACGCGACATTGGCAGATACAGGTCGCGGAAGGGTTGACCCCCGTTTCCCACAGCCACTCAAACTACGTCAGGTTTCCCACCCAGACCTCGCCCGCTCTAATGCAATTGGTGGGCTACCTTTTCGGCGACGGTCATATTCGCTCAAAGGGAATCAGGATACGCGAAGAGGATGAGGGCCTTCTGCGCCACTATCAAAGCCTCTTCACCAGACTGTTCTCACTCCAGGGACGTGTCGTGAAATTGAAGGATGCCAATGCCTACGAACTCACAGTCAACAGCGTAGCGCTAAGCAGGTGGTTCCATAGGGCGTTCGATTTTTCATCTGCTACCTTTCTTACAGAATTGGGCCGGCTCCCCGACGAAGAAGTTGCGGGCTTCGTGCGGGGGCTTTTTGACGCCGAAGGGTCCGCCGACACTCTGAGTCGACAGATCGCCATACGGATGACGACCGAATCGGTCCCGGCTGTCCTTCAGGCGCTGCTACTCCGTTTTGGCATCCATTCTTCTGTCTCCGTGGTTCAGAGTGAAAACAAGAATTGGAACGACTGCCATGTCCTCTCTATCAGCGGGCACGAAAACGTGTCTGGATTCCTCCGTCGGATATCATCCTCGTCCGCACACAAGCTGAGGAAGATGTTCACCTTGGAAAAGGAGACCAAACCGGGGAGGTCGGTGAGAGAAATACCAATCCCCTACACCAAAAAGGAGCTCCGGACCATTTCGGAATCGAGAGGGATCAACCACTATCTTCAACGCGAGGAGTATCCAACTCAGGGAACTGTTGTCAGCCTGATCGAGTTAGTCTCGGCCAGCGGAAGGAATCAGACTCTCGAAGCAGTACTGCGCCGTTTCGAAAACTGCGACGTGTATTTCGAGAGAATAAGTTACGTAACGACGGTAGATTCTCACACAGGCATAGTATACGACCTTCAGGTGGAAGGGACAGAGAACTTCCTGGCAAATGGAATCTTTACTCACAACAGCCGTTGGGCCACGCATGGGGGCGTCACCGACGAGAACGCTCATCCGCATACTTCGTGCAAGGAGACAGTCGCCGTGATCCACAACGGAATAATCGAGAACTACATTCCGCTCAAGAAGAGCCTGTCGGCGAAGGGGCACAGGTTCAAGAGCGAGACAGACACGGAGATCATAGCGCATCTGGTGGAGGACGAGTACAAGCGCTTGAAGGACCCGCTTAAGGCGACCATTGCCGCCACGAAGAAGTTGAAGGGACAGTACGCGGTCGCCCTCATGTTCCAGGACAGGCCCGACGTCATCATCGGAGCCCGCAAGGACGCGCCGCTGATAGTGGGGGTCGGCCAGAACAAGATGTTCCTTGCGAGCGACGTGCTCGCTTTCATCGGACACACGGACCGGACGATATTCCTCGACAACCGTGAGGTAGTGGAGATCAGAAAGGACGGGGTAAGGATAGTCGGCCCGGGAGGCAAGGACGTCAGGCGGAAGGCGAACCAGGTAGCATGGGAGCTCTCCGACATCTCGAAGAGCGACTTCGCGCACTACACCCTGAAGGAGATAAACGAGCAGCCGAAGACGGTCCTGACGGCTTCGGTCCAGGAGCCCGGGAAGGTAGAAGAGTTCGCAAGGGCGATCAAGAAGGCGAAGTCCCTCTACATCACCGCGTCGGGGACCTCCTACCACGCAGGCCTGCTGATGAAGTTCAGGCTGAACAAGGAGGCTAAGATCAGGGTCGACACGGTGGTAGCCGGGGAGCTGAAGGAGCACGCCGGCTTCTTGGGAAGGCGCTCCGTTGTGCTTGCCTTCTCCCAGAGCGGGGAGACTGCGGATGTGCTGGAGGCGGTCAAGGAGGCGAAGAAGCTCGGGGCGAAGGTATACTCTGTCGTAAACGCGGCCGGCTCGACGCTGGCGCGGGAGAGCGATGGGGTGCTCCTGCTGAACTGCGGCCCTGAGGTAGGGGTCGCGGCGACGAAGAGCTTCACCGCCCAGGTGCTTGTCGCCGACATGGTAGTGGACGCTGTGCTCGGGAAGAAGAAGTCGAACGGCATCAAGGAACTATCGGAGGCGATCACAGAGACCCTCAAGTGCGACGAGCAGGTAAGGGACCTGGTGTACGAGTACAGAGACAGGCCAGATTTCTACTTCGTCGCGCGCGGATATGAAAGCCCAGTCGCGATGGAGGGGGCGCTGAAGCTGAAGGAGCTTTCCTACATCCATGCCGAAGGGATGCCCGCCAGCGAGCTCAAGCATGGGACCCTGGCGCTCATCGAGAAGGGGACACCGGTGGTGCTGCTCAACCCGAGCGGGGACGCCCACGCGGACTCGCTGTCCAGCGCCGAGGAGTTGAGGGCGAGGGGAGCGGACGTCATAGGTGTCTCGGACGTGAGAGATGAGGTCTACAAGCACTGGATCCGCGTGCCGAAGGTCCAGCCCAAGTTCACTCCGATAGTGGAGGCCATCCCGCTGCAGCTGTTGGCCTACCATATGAGCGTGGCCAAGCGGAACGACCCGGACTATCCAAGGAACCTGGCGAAGTCGGTCACGGTCAAGTAGACCCGCCGGGGGAAGAACCCATCAAGACTGTCCTGATAAGATAATAAAGTGAACCAAGTAGACGCCACGCCGTGGTATCTAGGAAGGAAGTTCTTTCAAAACCAGTGGCGACCATAGAGGTCGGCAAGAAGAGCGTCTCGGCCCTGTTGGACGAGATGTCTCAGACCGGATTCCAGGGGAAGAAGCTTGGAGAGGTGGCGAAGATCTGGGCGGAGATGGCCCGGCAGAAGGACCTAACGGTCTTCCTTGGGCTGACCGGTTCGCTCAGCACGACGGGACAGTGGAAGATAATCAGGTGGCTCGTCGAGAACAGGTATGTGGACGTCGTGGTCAGCACCGGGGCCAACATATCAGAGGATATACTCGAGGCCCTGGGATATCACTACTTCCAGGGGACCTGGCTCGCCGACGACGAAGAACTGCTGAGGCTCAAGGTGGACAGGTTTTATGACGTGTACGCCGACGAGATGCAGTACAGGAAGCTCGAGAGGACCATCTACAAGTTCGCGAACACGCTCGACGCCAAGGAGATCTATTCCACCCGGGAGTTCCTCCATCAGTTCGGGGCGTTCCTCGACAAGAGAGGGATCGACAGCATAGTCGCCGCCGCCTACAGGGCGAAGGTCCCCATCTACTCGCCGGGTCTCATCGACAGCGGATACGGCGTCGCCCTGAGCCTGTTGAGGCGGGAGAAGGGGAAGATGATCAGGCTTGACCAGACGAAGGACATGGAGGAGCTGGCGCAGATCGCTGAGAAGACGAAGAGGACCGGCGTCGTCTACTTGGGAGGAGGAGTCCCGAAGGACACCATCCAGCTCTCCACCATAATCAAATCGCTGTCGAAGGGCGGGGAGGAGGAGACCCCCCACGAGTACGCCATTCAGATCACTGCCGACAGCCCTCAGTGGGGTGGCCTGTCGGGGTGCACCCTCGAGGAGGCGATAAGCTGGGGGAAGATATCGTCGCAGGCGAAGAAAGCCACGCTGTACGCCGACATAACCCTCGCGCTGCCGATAGTGGCCCACGCGCTCAACGAGAAGGTCGAGAGGCGGAGCTACCCGCCGGACCTTGGCTGGGTCTTCAAGAACTAGTCTGACCGGGCGCACTACACTTCGATGGTCTCGGACCTCTCCTCTCCGTGAGATACGAGGGACACCCTGACCTTCAGCCGCTCTTCGAGGTAGTCGATCAGTTTCGATATTTCGTCGGGGATGCCGCCGGCGAAGCTCGCTCCGTGGATGGAGAGCGGGCTATCGTAGACGGGCTCCACCTCGTCGAGATGGCCGAGGGCGGACTGGAAGTCCGTGGTAAGCTTGCCCTGATACCTGTAGGAGGTGCAGACCCTGAAATCCTTGACCTGCGACAGGACGTCGAGCTTCGAAACAGCGATCTCAGTCGCGCCGTTCAGGGCTATCGCGTATTTGAGGGCGACAAGGTCCAACCATCCCACCCTCCTGGGACGACCCGTGGTGGCGCCGTACTCCTTCCCAAGGGAGCGGATGCTGTCCGCCAGGGGGCCCGTGATCTCCGTGGGGAAGGGACCGCCCCCGACCCTCGTGGCGTAGCACTTCGTCACTCCGAGGGCGCTTCCTGCCATTGACGGAGGGATGCCGAGTGCCGACGGGATGTAGCTCGCTGTGGTGTGGGTGCTTGTGACGTACGGGTACGACCCGTGCATCAGGTCGAGCAGCGTCCCCTGGGAGCCTTCGAAGAGCACCGAGCCCCCTTTTTCAGTGATTTCAGCCACCCGGGAGCTGACGTTGCCCACCATGTCGCGGAGGAGCTTCTTCGAATCTTCCGCCCAGGAGATGAGACCCGCAGGGTCGAGGGAAAGCTTGCGGTAGAAATCGGTCAAGGGTCCGAAATCGAAGCCGTCCACGAGGTCTGAGACCCTGGGCGTGAGCCTCAGGGCCCTGAGGGCGTAGGAGGGTCCGATGCCTCGTCTGGTCGTCCCTATGGCTGACTGCCCGCGCATCTCCTCCAGCATTCGGTCGAAGTCTTTGTCGACGGGAGAGACGACCCCGCACCTGCCGTCCACCAGGAGCCGGCGCCTGACGTCGTCGGGAAGCAGAGAAAGCTCCTCCCCCATGACGACCGGGTCGAGGGCGACGGCCGCTCCGACGAGGAGCTCCTTCCCCTTCAGGGCGCCCGAAGGGATCAGATGGAACGTGTGCTTCATGCCCCCGATGACCACCGTGTGGCCTGCGTTGCTTCCGCCGTTGAACCGGGCGACCGCGTCGTACCTCCCGGCGAGGTAGTCGATGATCTTCCCCTTCCCTTCGTCCCCCCACTGGAGTCCGACTACGGAGAGATTCGACATGTCAGACCACCTTCTGTATGTCGTGGGGGAGGCTTTCCTTGTGGCCTGCCGAGGTGATTCTCATGAACTCTGCGTTCTTCCGGAGCTCCGCGAGGGTGTGCGCCCCGGAGTAGCTCATTCCTGACCTGAGCCCGCCGACCAGCTGCTTGACGACCTCGTCCGCCCTCCCCTTGTAGGGGATCAGGCCCTCGACCCCCTCGGGGACGTTCTCTTCGATTATCTCCTCGATCAGGTCGTCCTCCTTCGGTCCGCTGCTCCTGACTTCTCTGACCCTCCTGTCGACGGTCGCCGCGAGGGACGCCATCCCCCTGGTGAGCTTGTACCTGACCCCGTCGCGCAGTATCGTCGGACCCGGGCTCTCTTCGGTGCCGGCGAAAAGGCTCCCTATCATCACCGAAGAGGCGCCTGCGGCGAGGGCTTTGGTGACGTCCCCTGGGTTCCTTATCCCGCCGTCCCCGATTATGGGCACGTCGCTGTCCGCTGCGCCCTTCGCGCTTTCGATGATCGCTGTCAGCTGGGGGACGCCGGAGCCGGTCACCACACGGGTGACGCAGATGCTCCCCGACCCGACCCCCACCTTGACCGCGTCCGCTCCGGCTTTGACGAGGTCGAGGGCCCCCTTGGCCGTGGCCACGTTGCCGGCGACGATCTCGACGTCACCGAGTTCCTTCCTGATCTCTTTCACCGTGTCGATGGCGTACACGGAGTGCCCGTGCGCTATGTCGACGACGAGGGCGTCCGCTCCCGCTTCCAGGAGCTTCCGGGAGCGTTCCATGTGGTCCCCCTTCACCCCGACGGCGGCGGCGACCCTCAGGCGCCCCTTCGAGTCCTTGGTCGCGGAAGGGAACTGCCTCCTTTTCATTATGTCCTTTGATGTGATGAGACCAACGAGGTTTCCTGCCCTGTCGATTATGGGGAGCTTCTCGATCTTGTTGGCGTGCAGAGTCTTCTTCGCCTCGTCGAGTGTGACGCCCTTCGGCGCGGTGATCAGGTCCTTCCGGGGAGTCATGACCTCCTTCACCTTCCTTTCCAGGTCGTCCTCTAGGGTGATGTCGCGCCTTGTGAGGAGGCCCAGCACGCGTCGCGCCCTGTCGACGATGACGATCCCCCCTATGTCCCGTTCCCTGATCAGACCCCAGGCTTCGCGCACCGTCCGGTCGGGACCGAGCGTGATCGGGTCTTCGATCAGCACTCCTTCGGACCGCTTGACCTTGAGGACCTCGGCCACCTCCTCTTCGACCGACAGGAACCTGTGGATCACACCGATGCCTCCGAGGCGGGCCAGAGCTATCGCCATTGCAGACTCGGTGACTGTGTCCATGTTCGCGCTCGCTATGGGGATTCCTAGTTCGATCCTACGCGAGAAGCGGGTGCGTATGTCGGCGTCCTTCCTTGATTTTACGTCGGAGAACTTTGGGACAAGAAGTACATCGTCGAAAGTGAGGCCGACTTTGAAGTCGGAGACGGATTCCTTCACTTGACCTCGGCATTCTTTTTGGGTTTATACGGCTTGTGGGAAGTAAGCGCGCTATGCCAAATCCGCTCGAATACTTTCAGCGACGCCTCTCTTGAGTTTGAAATTTTCCGGTACTCCCAAGTCCAAGGCAAAGCCTCGGAGGAGGTACGCAGCGTCATTGTGATTAGAATGCATAAAGTGGGCATGATAGGAATGAGCGCCGGGACTGGGACTTCCCTCCTCTCTTCGGGAGAGGATTTTGAACCCAGAACCCGCTTGCGCGAGACAGGCTCGCCAGTTGGATGGGATTTCCAGGCTTGCGCAACGCATTCCTGCGCCCTACCAGATTAGGCGATCCCGGCAAGTCCGACCCGTAAGGAGGGCGCTTAAAACCTAATTCGTGGATGTGGTCTTCGGCGCTTCGGTCCTCTTCTTGGACTGAGTTTTCCAGAGCCGCGGATAGGTGCCGGCTTTCATGACAACCCTCTCGGTTGTCGATGCAAGGCCCCTTCGAAGAGGCCCTATCTGCTCTGTCGCGAGAAGCGCCTTGCCTATGGCGACCAGCTCGTACTTGGCGCTCATCAAAGCGATTGTGTCGTCCTTCTTGATCCCTTCTGAAATCGAGAGTATCCCTGGGATGCCGAGCCGGGCCCCGTGGCAGATGGCGTCCACGGCCGAATCTCGTATCACTATCCTTCCTATGTCCCCCAGGGAGTCCTCGATGGGGAGGACAGACTTTCGGATGGGAGCTTCCTCCCCCTCCTTGAGGCGGAAGACCGCGTCGTTCAGCTGGTGAAGGGTGACAAGGCCCTGCCCCTCGTCAAGGGGGCCAACCTTCGTCCTCCGCAGCTCGACCATGGTCGCCCCCACCCCGAGGAGCTCGCCGATGTCGTAGACCAGCTTGCGGATGTAGGTCCCCGACTGGCAGAGGACCCTGAACAAGTGGAGGTTGCCGGCGGACTCGGTTATCTCGAACTCGTGGATGGTCCTGCTCCTCGTCTGCCTGCTCACCGAGGAGCGCTGGGGGGGCCTCTGGAATATCTCCCCCGTGAACTCTTCGACGACCCGGTTGAAATCCTTCTTCGGGACGGAAGAATGGACCCTCATCACCCCGCGGTATTCCTTCGGGAACAGGAGCAGGAGGCTGAGCGCCCTCGTCGATTGGCCGAGGCCGATGGGGAGGAGGCCCGAGACGGGTGGGTCCAGGGTGCCGCTGTGGCCCGCCTTCTCGACCCCCAGGAGCTTACGGGTCCACGCCACCACCTCGTGGCTGGTGGGGCCGCGCGGCTTGTCCAGGGGGATCAGGCCATATTCCAGCAGCATGGGTATGGGACGGGCCGAAGGCGCGTGTCCGTGGCTCGCATCGCTCGGCTCCTCGTCCAAGACAAGCATCTTGCGGGGCTGCAAGTCAGTCCCTTCTGTTCTTCACGTAGTGGATGACGATTTCCGCCACCTTCCCCTCTTCGATGGTGTCGGTCTCGACCACGAGGTCGAAGGGGGCCAGGTCCTTGCCGAACTCTATGCCGTAGATTTTCTTGTACAGTTTGTAGTTCTCGATGTCCCTCACCGAAAGGATGCTCTTGCACTTTAAGACTGGGACGCCATCCCTTTTCGACATCCTGGTCGCCCTGCTCTTCACGCTTCCGGAGAGCCAGACCTTGAGCCCGTCTTCTGTGAGCCAGGGGACCGGGTAGCTGGTGATCACCACGTTTCCCTTCTTCGCCTTTTGGAGCAGCCTGGCATCGACCTCCTTGTCGAAGTTCGAGGAGCGCTTTCTTTCCTG
This sequence comes from Nitrososphaerota archaeon, assembly GCA_028867035.1. Classification (GTDB taxonomy): domain Archaea; phylum Thermoproteota; class Nitrososphaeria; order Nitrososphaerales; family Gagatemarchaeaceae; genus UBA183. The sequence continues at coordinate 385,313 of JAGWHB010000002.1, forward strand.
GAGGAACTTCATCCCCTCCCCCTTGTCCCACCAGTCTTCGCCTCCGGGGGTGTACCCTTCTTCCACGGCCATCTCTTTGAGGACGTCTCCGCCGCCGACCATGAGGGCCCCCAAGGACTCGGCGACCTTGCGGGAGACCGTAGTCTTCCCCACGGCAGGCATACCCGAGATGATGATGGCCTTCATTCTGGCACTCTCTAAGGAGTCGTGTGCAGGAGCTTGCCTATCATGGTGGAGAATGTGAACGAGCTGAGGAAGTACCACCAGAACAAGCTGACCTGGAGGTACGAGTATTGCGTCGGCGACGCGAAGTAGGGGATGGGGATGGGGGTGTATGCCACGATGACCCCGTATCCGCCAAGGAAAGTGGCCATCAGGTAGTAAACGCCCAGGAGCGGTATGAAGGTGATGGCGGTGACTTTGAGCCTCGCCCTCTGGACCTTGAACTGCTCCTGTTGCACCGCGAGGTTCCGCTTGTTCAGCTTGTCCAGCTTGACCTTGTCCTTGGCAAGGGTAGCCTCGCGCTTCTCCTTGTTGAATGCGTTGACTTCGGCTCTCATCCTGCGCTCGGCGTTCAGGTCTACCATCCTCCGAGTGACAAGCTGTGTGACCAGACCGAGGGATATGGAAGTGAGGGTCACCAAGATCGTGGAGACGGGAGGAACGTACTGGGGTATGGCGAAGCTCGACTGGGCCGTGGTGTTACCTGCGGTCACTTTGATGACATAGGGACCTGAATTTCCCTTCGGGACCCAGAATTCGCAGGCTGCGAATGCGCCTGTCCCGCCGGTCCTGCAGGAGTTCGTTGAGCTAGTACCATTGGTCAGTACCAGGGAGGAACCCGCAAAGGTGGCGTTGATGTTCTGGTTCGGGGCAAGATTTTGCCCGGAGATGGACACCATGGCGCCCGGGATGTCGGAGCCCGCGCTCAGCGAGATCTTAGGGCCGTTGGGGTTCGTCGTCCCGGTCGACTTTGGGGTGAACACAGGGAGGACGAGGTAGTAGCCCACGAGGATCGCTATCAGACCGATGAGAGCATAGGTGACGAGCCGTGAGCTCCCGGAGGAGCGACCCTGTGTCCGTCCCTTGCCCGAGGCCTTCATGGGCTCGCCTTCTCCAGCATCTTAGCGAGGCCCAGGGCGACCTGCTCCTGCTTCCCCTGGGCGTTTCTTACTATCGAAATCGGGGCTCCGGTGAGCGTGGAGCTTACGGTGAGGAAGCTCCTGGCGAGGGCGAGTTCCTCCGTCAGGCTGTCTTTGGTGACAGCGTCGCGGTACCTGGTGGTGTCCGATGACCTCCTCTTTGCTATCTCCTCGGGGGTCGCCTCAACGAGGACCAGGTGTGTCGGCTTCATCGCCCTCACGACATCGAAGGGGAGACCCGGCCAGAACCCTTCCGGGGTGCGTATGAACAGATGGGTGTCGACCACGACAAGCCTCTCTCGCATGTTGGCGATCTTGGTGGCGGCGAACTTCTGGAGCCGCTTCTGCTTCTCCACGGGCAGCTTCCTCATCTCGTCCCTGTTCTTTACAAGCTTCTGCGAAAGGCCCGCCTCGAACATTATGGTGCCGAAGTTCGCCAGCTTGGCTCCTTTGAATCCTGCGACGAGCATGTCCACCACGGTGGTCTTCCCTACCCCTGGGATTCCCACCACTACCACCCGCAGACCCAAGTGCTAGCTAGCTCCTATCAGCCCTGCCAGAGCCGGGGATACTTCCTCGACCTGTTCCTTCAGCAGCATCTGGTAATACTGGAGGATGATATCGACCATCAGCAGTATACCTATGCCAGTGCCAAAGACGCCGAACAGGTCCGAGACGCCGGCGATCAGCCCTATCAGTATGCCGCCGATGATCGTGAGTGTCGGGATGTACCTGTTGAGCATCTGCTCTATCGAAAGGCCCGAGCGGCGGAAGCCGGGAACCTGGACGTCGGCGTCCATCAGGTTCTTCGCGACAGCCCTTGGATTCAGACCCCCGATTTCGACCCAGAGCCTGGCGAATATGACTGCCATGCCCACCAGGTAGGTCAGGTATATCGCGGAGTGGATCGGGTCGGCTACGGTCTGGCTCACGCTCTGCGGTGCGGTGAGGTAATAGACGAGGCCCCCAATCGGGTAGGAGCTCGTGGTGGAGTTTGACGGAAATACGGCGAGGTAGTGGAACCACCATGGGGGGTTGCTCCCATTGTAGTTGTTCAGGAGCCTCGCGAAGAAAGTCACGTTCGCCCCCAGCGCAGAGACAAGGATGACAGGGATGTTGGAGACGTAGAGGAGCTTGATGGGGTAGACTCCCTGGAAGCCCCTGTACTTGATGGAGGTGATCGGGAGCTCGACCCTGATCCCCTCGATGTAGATGAGGACGAGGATCATCACTATCGTGAGAGAGAAGGTGAGGAGGCTCGGATACTTGAATTCCCTGATGACTATCGAGCCCACGTCATTCGTGAAGAAGGCGCTGATGGTCGCAGGGATGAACCCGAACAGGGCCTGCTGGGTGGACGAAAGGGCGAAGGGGATCGGGGAGAAGGTATACCACATGACCGTCTGGCAGACGCCGGCCAGGATGAACAGGCTGACCCCGCTGCCTATGCCCCACCCCTTCTGAATCAGCTCGTCGAGCAGCAGGACGAGCATGCTTGCTACGAAGAGCTGGACGAATATGACGAGCTCCTGGTTCGGAGCCAGGGCTCCGAGCGCCCCTCCGAAGATGTACGCGAAGGACTCCCCCACGATGACTATCAGGGTGAGGAGCTTGGTGGCTGAACCGAAGATCGCTCGGTCCGCCGTGTCGCTCATGTTGAGTTTGATGATGTCGCTGCCCACCAGAAGCTGGAGGATCAGCCCCGACGTCACTATGGGTCCGATGCCGAGCTCCATCAGGGTACCCTGGGCCGAGGCGAAGACCACCCGCAGGAACGCCAGCTGGTCCTGCTGATGGTTGGGACCGCCGAACCCGTAGAGGGGGGTGGTCGCCATGACAAGGTATGCGATTAGCGCGATTCCAGTCCACACGAACCGCTCGTTGAGAGATGGTTTCTTCTCCGGCTTCGGGATTTCGGGTAGGACGGTGCCGACGCTTTTGATGAAGTCTCGCATCGAAGCCAATGGCTGAGGCTTACTCCTGGACCAGTATCTTTCCGCCTGCGGCCTCTATTTTAGCCTGAGCTTTCTTCGTGAAGGACGACACCTTCACCTCGTAGGCTCCGCCCACCGCGCCCGAGCCGAGGAGCTTGGCGACCCCCATGGACGTCAGGTCCAGGGACTTCGACCCAATTGCCAGTCCGTCGAGCTGGCCCACGTTGACCCATTTCGACGGGTGCGTATAGTAGCTCGGCGGCCTGAATGGGTCGCGGCCGAAGTGGTCGGGGTCGTTGATGACCAGCCAGCTCCATTTGTGCTTGTGAAGCCCGGCGTTCCCGTGGCCCCCCTGCTTGCCCGAGTGCCTGTGCTGACCGATCTGACCGTAGCCGTGGGTCCTCATCCCTCTGTAGCGTCTTCCCTTGCGCGCCCTTGTCGGCATGTCAGATCATCCTCCTGACTACCTCTTCTAGGTTGGGGTTGCTGCCGAGGAGCCCCTTTTCGGTGAACTGCCTGCGGAGGGTCCTCCTGAAACCTCCCTTGGGGGGTGCGAGCCTGAAGTAGGGCAGCACGCCGGCGAGGGCGGAGAGCCTCACCTGGTCCTTGAGCATCTTGGACGCCAGGTCCTTGTGGTCCTTGTACCCGAGCTGCTTCAACGAAGCCTGGTCCAGGGGCCTCGCGGTGCTGACCCTCCCCCTTTTCGCCAGGAGGTCAGTCAGCAGTCCTTCTTCGACCGGGGCCCATGCGACATAGTCCTTGCACAGCCTGAGGATGCCCACGGTTGGAAGGTCGTCGGTGACGACGGAGGCCGAGAACTTCTTTGCCACCCAGAGCTCGTTGAGAGCCTTCCTCACGCCCGAGGAGCTGTTGATCTGCCCGTGGAGGTTGACGACAAGGATGAGTCCCATCGCATTTCACCTATACGTTGAGCCCGTGCGACTGCCTGAAAGCGTCGTAGACGGCGTTGGCCAGAGAGGACATGGTGTTGGTGGACCCGAAGGTCTTCACCCAGGCGTCTTTCACCCCTGCGAGCTGGAGGAGGCTCTTCAGGGCGGGGCCGGCGACAAGGCCCAGGGCTCTCGGCGCGGGCATTATCTCCACCGTAACACTCCCCGACTTGCCTCTGATCTTGTATGGAACTGAGTGCGGCCGCCCGTCCCGGCACTCCCATGAGCCGCAGCCCAGCTTGACCGGGATGATGTTGAGGAGGGCAGCGGTTGTGGCCTTCTCGATCGCCTCCCTGGTCTGCATGGCCTTGCCCTTGCCGACGCCGAACCAGCCCGCGCCGTTCCCCACGGCGACGATGGCCAGGAAACGCGTCAGCTCCCCTGCGTCGGTCTGCTTCTGGACGACGCTCACTCCGACCACCTCGTTCCTGAGGTCGGGGAGGAGCTTCTTGACTATCTCCGCCTCGCGTACCCTCTGGCCGTTCCTGAATATCTCGTCGAGAGAAGTGATCTTGCCTTCGTTGACCAAGGTGCCGAGCTTGGTCCTCGGGACCCAGACCTGCTCCTCCTCCTGCCTGTCCCGTCGGGCGTAGGCCATCATCTACGGCCCTCCGAGATGGCCGTCTTTGCCCTTTCGAACTCGGCAGGGTAGTCTTCTGGCTTGAACCCTGACTTTAGCATCGAGGAGAAAGTCCTCTCATAGGCCCCCCTGTCTTCTGCCGCGAGCTTGGATGCGAAATCGGCGATCGACTTTCCCGTCATCCTTTCGGCGCTGGGATACGCTTCCTCGCCGACCGGCACGGCGACCCCGGCGTCTACGACTCCCTTCAGGAGCGCGGTGACCCTCGAGCCCTTGATGAACGGGACGACGCCGCTGTACGCGACTGCCTCCTTGACCCCCGCTGCGAGCGCTTTCTTGCCCGCCAAAAGGCCGAGGAGGTAGCACGCCGGTGTGGACTTTGAGGACCCGTGCCAGCCCACCTTCGCCAGTTCCTTCGAATGGGTGGACGAAAGGACGACGTCCCCTTTCAGGGCGGGTTTGACGAACTGGGCGGTGACGTTCTTGTTGGAGACCCTGACGACGAGGAGGGGCCTCTGCGAGGTTATCGCCTTCCTTCTTGCCCGGTAGTCGGTCACCCCTTCGCGCCGCCTGCGGAGCAGAGGCACGTGGACGGTCTTCACTTCTTGGCCTCCTTCACCAGGTCAAGGAGGTGCTTGACCCCTCTGACCTGTCCACCCTTGACCTGCTTGTAGAGCTTCTTGTAGGAGGCGTTGGTCAGTTCCTTCCTCTCCTTCGCCACCTTGAGCCTCCACCTGAGCGCCCGCACCTTGGTTATCCACATGTCCTTCCTTGGATTCCTGGCTCCCGCTGTCCCTTCGGTGGAGCCCGAGCTTCGGCCCCGCTTGATCTTCTTCGATTTCGCCCTGAAACGCCCCCTAGACACGCCTCTCTTTGGAGCCACGGTTATGGCACCGAAGCCGACGAGCCCCCGGATGGTGCTCCGCGTGATGGCGTCCTGGATGAGGTCCGAATATTCGTCGTTGAATCTCACCCTGTCGACCCCGACCCCGAGTACAGAGGCGGCCAGCCTGCGCTTACTCTTTAGATTCAATTATCCTCAACCCTGTCGGGTTTACCACCCTGATGCCCAGTTCCGTCGCCCTTTCGAGTATTGTAGCGCGCTTCTTCGCTCCGACGGTCCCCCCTATCCTTGCGACGTCTCTACCGGGGACCAGGCTGTCCAAGTCAGACGACCTGTAGACTATGACGTCGTAATGGCCGCTGGGGTGGAGCCCCCTCGCCTCCACCGGACCCCGGTAACCGACCCTCACGAGCGCCGGCCACCCCTTGTCCTGGCGCCTCACCTTGTTGTCGACCCCCTTCGGCTTCCTCCACTCAGGGTGAATCCTGACATAGCGCCAGCTCTCCTGCCTGACGAAGGCCGGCCTGGTGTCCGAGATTTCCTTCCGTTTGGCGACCAGGGCCTTCAGCCTGTTCTCCTCTGACTGTTTGGCCTTTGGCATGGTTTTTACGAGCCCTGCTCCTTATGGTATATGTATACCCCGTCGAGGAATATCCTCTGGTCCTTCCGCTTGATCTTAGTGGCCAGCTCCATGTTGGCGGCAGTCTGACCTACGTCCTCGACTGAGACCCCCTTGACTATCACGTCGTCCCCTTCGACGCTCACCTTGCAGTCCCCGACTATCTCTGACACTCTGGGTGACCTCTCACCGACGAAGTTCTCGACGAGCACCTGGCTCCCCTTCGTCTTCACCGTGATGGGGAAGTGGGCGTAGACTACCTTCAGCCTGTAGATGTATCCCTTCGTCACGCCTGTGATCATGTTGTTCAATATGCTTGTCACCGTGTTGATTATGACGTTGTCCTTCCTCTTCACCGAGAAGGGCGAGATCAGTATCTTGTCGCCCTGGATGGATATGTTCACGTTGACCTTGTCAAAGTCCTTCCTTGCCTCACCGAGCTTCCCCTTGATCGACAGGTTCCTCCCCTTCAGGGACCCCGTGACCCCATCCGGGAGCTCGATTGTCGTCTGCTGCACGACATCAGTAGACATAGCCGATTAGCCTCCCCCCGATCTTCTTGTCCTGGGCTTCGACGTGAGACATAACACCCTGCGGGGTCGACACTATCAGCGTCCCGACTCCGACGGCGGGCAGGTATCTGTGCTCCCAGTTCACCAACTTCAGTGATTTTACCGGGAACCTTGGCGAGATGACGCCGCACTTGTTTATCTTTCCGAGGAGCTGGACCCTCAGCTTCCCTCCGACGCCGTCGTCGATGTACTCGAATTCCCCAATGTACTTGCGCTTCTGGAGCACCTTCAGGACCTCGCTGGCGAGGTTGGAGGCCGGTATGACGACGGTCTCTTTCTTGTTCCTCATTTCCGCGTTCTGGAGGCTGGCGAATAGGTTGGCTAGGATGTTTGTCGCTGGCAACTCATTTCCCCCTAATCGTACTTCCTGAAGCCGAGCTTCTCGGCTACCTCCCTGAAACACTGCCTGCAGAGCACGAGGTCGTAGGACCGGATGACCGCTCCGTACTGACCGCACCTCTTGCAGTAGTGGGTCGACTTCCCGTACTTCCTCTCCTTGGGATGCCTCTCTTTCATTGAACTATCGCCCCGAAGTTGTCCTTGAAGTACTGGACTGCTTCCTCTCTGCTTACAAGGTGCGCCTTCCCCACCCGGGTCGCCCTCCTGTTGCGCCTCGCGACGCCGAAACCTGGCCTTTCGAGCAGGACTGACACGTTCATGCCCAGGATGCCGATGGCCGGGTCGTAGCGTATCCCTGGGATCTCTATGTGCTCGCGTATGCCGAAGGAGACCGAGCCCCTTGGGTCGAAGCACGACTCCTGCAGCTTCTTTTCTCTGGCAGTGAGGAGCTTCTCTATCAGGGCCGTGGTCTCGTCCCCCCTGACTGTCACGACGACGCCTATGGGTTCCCCCTTGTGGGTCCCAAAGTCCCTCACGGAGCGCTTGGCGCGGGTCTGGGCCGGGGACTGTCCTGACACCTGTTCGAGGACTTTCTTTCCGCGTTCTATCGCTTCCCCCGACTTCCCCAGGCCTATGTTCAGCACGACCTTCGCCACCCTGATCTTCCGCATCGGGTTCTCATGGACCACGGACTGGCTCATTGCTTCCCTGCTCCGATGGTTATCATAGGCGAGTCAGTTCCGACCGGGAATACGAGCCTTGAAGGTATCTCCGCCTCGCCGCTGGGGAGTGATATCTTGACCATCTTCTCGCGGGATATCGTCCCCTTCTTGACCTCCGCTATCTTTCCGAGCTGCCCGGCCCTTTCCCCGGTGAGAACAAGCCCGAGGGAGCCCTTTGCTAGCTTCGTCTGGCCGAGCACCTTCTGGGAGGGGACTTCGAGGAGGACCGCGTCGCCCGGGGCGAGGTCCAGGGCGTCGTCGACCATCGATCTGCCGTCGTGCAGGCCGTACTGGATGTGCCCGCCCTTCACCTTCGACTTGGTGTAGACGCTGCAGAGCTTGGTCCTCGCCTCATCGGAGGAGACCTTCGCCAGTGCCAGCCCCTTCGGGGATGGGACGAGCCTGAAGTCGACGCCTTCGACCGGGACGCTCACCACGTTGAAGAGGCCCACCGGGAAGCGCGGAGTGCGCCTTTCCTTTCCGTCCACCAGCACCCTGCCATTCTTCATCATGAACTTGAGTTCTTTCGACAGCCTCGCCATGGAAGCAAGGTCTCGGATGACGACCCCAAGGGGGTAGGCCGCAGAGATCGCGTGCGGGCCGGGGAGCGGCTTGAAGATGAATCTGTCAGATTTCCGCGAGATGTCCCAGCTCCGAGGAGCGGCGAGCCGCTTCATCTTGTTCCTTCCTCCCTTCTTACCCATCTAGGACGCCACCTCCAGCTTCTTCTTCCTCGCCTGGTCCGCAAGGGACAGCGAGGTCAGCACCACGTTGGACGAGCGTATGGGTACGGGAGAGGTCCCCCCCTTCTGTTTTTCTCTGGTCACGCCTTCGACGTTCACTACCCCGATACTGGTGTCCACTTTGGTAATCTTCCCTTCGATGTCCTTGAACTCCCCGCGGACAATCCGCACGGTGTCTCCCACGCGCGGCCTCACGGTCTTCTTGGCGTGGCCCTCCCGCAGTTCGGTTGATAGATGAGACCCGAATTTCATTTCAAGCACCTAGATTATGATTGAAGCCAGGTTGGCGATCCTTGGCCACTTTTCCGCGGCTTCGCTTGCCACCGGCCCCTTGATGTCGGTCCCCTTGAGGTCCCCTTCGGGGGTGATGATGACTCCTGCGTTGTCCTCGAACACGACCCGCTGACCGCTGACCCTCCGCACGGGGTACTTCTGCCTGACGATGACGGCGCCGAAGACTGTCTTTTTCAATTCCGGCGGCCCCTTCTTGACGACACAGACAACAGAGTCGCCGACCGAAGCCGCCGGGACCCTGGCGAGCCTTCCCTTGGCCTTGGTCACTTGGACAATCCTGAGGGTCTTCGCTCCAGTGTTGTCGGCGCACGTGATGACGGCATAGAGGGGTATCGCCCTGGTGATGTAGTTCTTGAACTCCTCCACGCCCTTCGCAGAAACGGCACGCGACTTCGTCGACACTAGGCGCCCCTCCTGGATTCCACGACGACGAAGGAGATGGTCTTGGAGAGGGGCCTGCACTCGCCAATGGTAACCGAGTCGCCGTCATTGACGCCGATGCACGGTGGTACGTGCGCGCTGATCCTGCTCCTGCGGCGTTCGCCCCTGTTGAACTTGGGGACCATGTGGAGGTACTGCATCTCAACCACGACGAAGCCCTTACCGGCGGTCGAGACCGCCCTCCCCGTCAGGAGCTTCCCCCTGACCTTGAGGCCCCCGTGGAAGGGGCACCTTTCGTCCTCGCACTTCGTCTTGGGTGCGGCGACCTCGAGCCCGGCGGCGCTCACGCTTTCTTCCTCCCAAGCCTGTCCTCCATCCGGCCCGCAATGTCGGATCCCGTAAGCACGTTGCCTGAATCGAGGAGGAGGAAGGCGGAACCCGCCTTTTCGATGCGAAGTGTACGGCCCCCCGAGCCCAGGAGCAGGGTGTTGGCTGTCTCGAGGAGGACCAGGCCTCTGAGCCCGGTCTTGGTCGGGTCCTTCGCCGTCAGGACCGCCAGCCTTTCGCCGATGACGTTCACTCTACGACCCCCTTCTCCTGCATCACGGTGATGACCCGCGCGATGTCTTTCTTGATCCTGCCGATATTACCGACGTCTTTCTTGACGACCCCGCGCTGGGCGCCGCCTGCGAGCTTGGAGAGCTCCGACCTGAGGTCGAAGAGCGTCTGCCTAAGCTTCTCAGCGTCCTGCTTCCTCAGTTCCTTCGGTTTGAGCTGTGGCATCTTCTTTGTTCTCCTCTTTGACGTCTTCCTTCAGCGTGAAGTCCGGTGGAAGGGCGTCTTTGAGCGCTATCTTGACCTTTATTCCGTAGAGGCCCAGCTTCATGAGGACGTCTGTCGTGGCCCCGCTGACAGACCTTTCTGCCGTGTCCCCGCTCTTGGGGACGATTCCAGCCCTGTACTTCTCTCCGTGCGACCTGTCGCTCCTCAGCTTTCCTGCGACCGATATCTCGACCCCAGCGGCGCCGGCGTTCATTATGTTGTTCACCGACCACTGTGCGGCCCTTCGGAATGCCGTACCCCGGGAGACGATCTGAGCTATCCTAGCGGCCATTATCCTTGCGTTTAGCTCCGGGTTCTCGACCTCGGTGACCGCGATCTGTGGGTTGGGGAATGCGAACTTCGCTGCTACCTTGTCTGTCAGGTCCTTGATCCCAGTGCCGCGTCTGCCGATCGCCAGTCCCGGCCTCGCGACGTAGACCTTCAGGGTGGTGCCGACTGGAGACTTCTGGACCTCCAGGCCTCCGTAGCCGGCGTCCCTAAGCTCCTTCTCGAAGAATTCGTCCAGGTCGGCGTATGACTTGCTCGTGGTGAGAATCGACTTGACCGTGGTTCGCTGCTGGATTGACATGACTATACTTCCTTGCCCACGACTTCGATGTGAACCAGCTGATGGAAGTTGGGGGAGCTCCTTCCGAAGGCGCGGGGGGTGTAGTCCTTCAGCGTGCGGCCGGCGTAGCCCGCGGCGTGGATGATACGGACCCTTTCCGGGTCTAGGCCCTTGAATTCTGAGTTGCCCTGCATGTTGCGGAGGACGTCAAGGTACGCGCGGGCCGCCTTCACCGGATAGGACCCGGACGGGAAACCCTGGAGCTCGCTCCTGTGGCCGACCTTGAGCTTGTGCCGCCTGAAGGCGATGGCCATCTTCTTCTCCTCGACCAGCTCGAGCAGGTCGATGGCTTTCGTCAGAAACATCCCTTTGATCGTGACAGCTACTTCTCGGGCAGCCTTGGGAGAAACGTTGACCTCTCTCCCGCTAGCCCTGATATGTACCGCAGGGTCGAAACCCTCGAAACTGTAACCATAGCGAGGCACTTTATCCCTCTCGTGGAGTTCCGCGCTTTCTCGGTGACGTTAAAAGCTTTGTGAAACGAGGAAGTCGAATCGGGGTGCGGCTCGCTTGTGTGGACCGGATTCTTGCTCCGGGGCAGGAGGAGCCGATGAGACGGCGCGTCAGGCTTATAATCGCGCGGAATCAGGTCCGCCTTGAGCCGGGCTCAAGGTTTGTGGTCAACCAAAACTCAGACTAGTCGTGTCGAGGCGGAAGACAGGGCCTACGCCGAGAAGACCTGTGATGTTCTGATCATCGGTGCCGGTGGGGCGGGGCTCCGAGCTGCCATCGAGTCCCATGACAAGGGAGCGAAGACGCTCGTCGTTTGCAAGTCGCTGCTGGGCAAGGCACACACCGTGATGGCAGAGGGAGGGATAGCGGCAGCCCTTGGAAACGTCGACCCCAAGGACGGATGGCAGGTCCACTTTTCGGACACAATAGTTGAGGGGCAGAACCTCAGCAATTGGCGCATGGCAGAGATATTCGCGAAGGAGGCAATCGACAGGGTATACGAGCTTGAAGGTTACGGCGCTCTTTTTGACCGCACATCCGAAGGGAAAATCAGCCAGCGTCCCTTCGGCGCCCACACTTACAGGAGGCTCTGCCACATAGGGGACAGGACGGGACTGGAGCTAATCAGGACCCTACAGGACCAGGTCATCAAGAGGGGGGTCCCGTTCATGGACGAGGTCGCGGTGACGAAGGTCTTCAGGGACCCGAAGAGCGGGAAGGCCTCCGGCGCCTTGGGCATCGACATCCGGAGCGGCGGACTGATTCTATTCAGGTCCAAGGCGGTGATCCTTGCAACAGGGGGGTGCGGGAAGGTGTACCAGGTAACCTCGAATTCCTACGAGAGCACGGGGGACGGAATCGCAGTCGCCTACAGGGCAGGGGCCCAGCTGATGGACATGGAGATGATCCAGTTCCACCCAACGGGGATGATCTATCCGGCCGGCGTGAGGGGCCTGCTCGTGACAGAGGCTGTCAGAGGCGAAGGGGGAATACTCACTAACGTCCTGGGGGAGCGGTTCATGTCCAAGTACGACCCCAAGAGGATGGAGCTCTCCGCGAGGGACGTCGTCGCCAGGGCGATATATTCTGAGATAACCGAAGGCCGAGGGACGAAGAGCGGCGCGGTCTATCTCGACGTCTCCCACAGGGGGGCGGAATACATCAAGAAGAAGCTCCCCAGCATGTATGATCAGTTCCTCGAGTTCGCCGGGGTCGACATCACCAAGCAGAAGATGGAGGTCGCCCCCACCGTCCACTACCAGATGGGGGGAGTCAGGGTGGACCCCGAGACAGCTGAGAGTTCGGTCAAGGGGCTTTACGCCGCTGGTGAGGTGGCGTGCGGCCTGCACGGAGGGAACAGGCTGGGAGGTAACTCCCTCTCCGACATACTCGTCTTCGGCAGGCGGGCGGGGGCGGCTGCTGCCGAATCCGCGGCGAAGACTGGGATGGAATCGGTCGAAGACTCCGAAGTGGAGAAGGAGATAGACAGGGTCCTGTCGGTGTTCTCCGATTCGCCCGGGGCCAACCCGTTCTACCTGAAGGAGGAGATTGCGAAGAACATGTGGGAACACGTCGGAATAATCAGGAACGAAAAAGACCTCAGCGCCGGACTGGTACAGGTCGGGAGGCTCAAGGCGGAGGCGATGGGGGTAAGGGCCCAGAAGGGGAGGGCCTACAACCAGTCTTGGCTGGACTCGCTGCAGGTCTGGGACATGCTCCTCGGCTGCGAAGCGATCATCAGGTCGGCCCTAGAACGCAAGGAGAGCAGGGGGGCCCACACGAGGTCTGATTTTCCGCAGAAGGATCCCAAGTGGCTCGTAAACATAATAACCGTTGAGAAGGGTGGAAGGATGACCCATGAGCTCTCGCCAGTGCCGCAGGCGCCACAGGAGCTCGAGGTTCTGATCAAGGAATAGTGGACATTTGAGCCAGCGAGAGGTCCTGGAGGCGAATCTTGGCGTCGTCAGATTGAAGGTGCTGCGCGGCCTGGGGGACGACCCCTCGACCTCGCACTACGACACCTACGAGGTACCCAGGGAGGAGGGGATGGTCGTCCTGAACGCGATCCACTACATCCAGGCTCACATCGACCCGTCGCTATCGGCAAGGTGGAACTGCAAGGCCGCCAGGTGCGGTTCATGCTCCGCGGAGATCAACGGGAAGCCCAGGCTGATGTGCAAGACCCGGGTCGACACCATCGAAGGGGAGATCACGGTCGAACCGATGAAGGCGTTTCCGAGGCTGAGGGACCTGGTCACAGACGTGACAGAAAACTGGAAGGTCGCGGCCATGATCCCCGCGTTCAGCCCCCGGTCGCCTCCGGGGAACGATTGGCGATTCTATCAGAGGGACGTCGACAGGTCGAGGGAGTTCAGGAGGTGCATAGAGTGCTTCCTGTGCCAGGACGTCTGCCACGTGATCCGCGAGCACGAGGCGGACTACATCGGTCCGAGGTGGGTGGTGAAGGCCGCCTCTCTGGACATGCACCCGATGGACGGGTTGAACAGGTCGAAGTTCATGAAAGATTCTGGGGGTCTGGGATACTGTAACATCACGAAGTGCTGCCAGGAGATATGCCCCGAGCACATAGTGATAACGGACGACGCAATCATCCCCGAGAAGGAACGTGTTGTGGACAGATATTACGACCCACTGGTCTGGCTGTACAGGAACATTCCGAGAAGCCAGGAAAAGTTCGAATTTACCACGAAGAAGATACTCAAGGCCGCCTTCTGGGTCGCACTGGTCGCGCCAGTAGTCGTAATCCCCATGATCTATCTAGCGAAGGCGCTGCTCCACTTGCCCTTCCCGTAGCTTAGCGGACGGCCACTGAGATCAGAAGCAGGACGAAGCCCAAGGCCACGACTCCCGCTGTGGTAGCCACCCCCTCCTGGAAATTGTTTGCTTCGATGCTCCCAATGAGGATTATGACAAGTCCGAGTAGGAATAACGGGTAACGCAGCCGTTTCGGCATCCGCTGGCTTGAGCCTATCATGGATTCAGAACCTCAAGAGCGTTTTGTCGATGGGAAGGCCGGCAGCCAGGCCCCTCAGGTAAAGATCCACCAGGATTATCGTCAACAGGCTGATCCACGCGAGGGCTTCGTGATGCTTGTTGAGCCAGCTCTGCCTGTCGTAGAAGTCTTTCCTCGGGCCGCCGGCGGCGACACAGCTGTAGCAGTCGACGTTTCCACCTATGACGTGTCTGAAGGCATGGCAAGACACGGTCCATCCTGTCAGGGTTATCGCATTCGCTAGCAGTAACAGACTCCCGAGCCTAAGCTCGAAGGTCCCAGAGGAGATGAGAGAATGATAGAAGTCGTAGTAGAAGAAGGGGAGTATAGCGATTCCAGCGTACATGAAGTATCTGTGGAAGTTCTCAAGCTGGAAAACCGCGCTCCTCTCTCCGGTATAGTGCCTCGAAGCAGATTCGCCTCTGTCGGCGTTCGCGCAGCCGAGCGGGTGGTTGAAGATGTGCCTGTGGTAGTCCTTGCGATAGGCGTAGCAGGTGAGCCTGAAAGCCCCAGGGAGAGGGACAATCAGGATGGTCGGACTGTAGAAGGGGTCAATGTAACCCGCGAACTCGGCCATCGGAAACGCGAGGAGGGCCCAGAACCCGAGCGTCAGAATTCCGACGAAGGACCAGAGCCGCCAGTTTGGTTCGAGGAGCTCGTAGGGAATGAGGAGTCTCCAGTCTAGTTTCACTTTGGTTTCACCCTCGGCGCGCGACGGATTTCCAGGCCGCTAAAAGCCCTTGCGACCGAGGGCTAGGACATGGAGTCTGAGCCTTCGGGGTCCTCGTAGTGGGCGCCAAGGTATCCGTAGACGCCTGTCTTGAGGACCTTCATCCCCAGCAGGGCGCACTTCACCCTGGAAGGCCCTAGGTCGGGGTCGCCGAGCATTTCGAACACGTCCTCCTTTGAGACCTCTCTCACCCAGCCGAGCTTCTTGCCCTTTGCCAGTTCAGTCAGCATTGATGCCGATGCCTGGCTTATGGCGCACCCCTTCCCCGTGAACTTGATCTCCTCGATTTTGCTCCCCTCCCCGACCCTGATCTGCATCTCGATTTCGTCCCCGCAGAGAGGGTTTGTGTCCCTGGCATCTATGTCGAACTTCTCCAGCTTGCCGAAGTTCCTCGGATTCCTGTAGTAGTCGAGGATCAGCTCACGGTAGATGTCAGGGCTGCTCATACTTTGAATATCACACCCGCCCTTTGGATGCCAGCCCTCAGCGCGTCGACGTCGTCGTAGGAGTTGTACACGTAGAAGCTAGCCCTGCTGGTCGCCGGCACGTCGAGCCATCGCATCAACGGCTGGGCGCAGTGGTGCCCCGATCTGATAGCTATGCCTTCCTCGTCGAGGATTGTGGCCAGGTCGTGTGGGTGGACGTCGGCATAGTTGAACGAGACGACCCCTCCACGCTTCCGCGTGTCCTGGGGGCCATAGGCGTGGAATCCCTTCACCTCCCGGAGCGTGCCCAAGGCGTAGTCGAGTATCTTGAGCTCGTGGTCCCTGACCCTGTCCATCCCAATCGACGTGAGGTAGTCGACGGCCGCCCCCATGCCTATGGCGTCGGCGATGTTCACCGTGCCAGCCTCGAATTTGTACGGGACGTCGTTCCAGGTTGAATGGTCTTCGAAGACCTCCTTGATCATCTCGCCTCCCCCGTGGAATGGGTCCATCTCCTCCAGGATCTTCTTCTTTGCGACCAGGGCCCCTATGCCGGTGGGCCCCAGCATCTTGTGCCCGGAGTTGTGTAGCAAAATGGGGTAGAAGCCCCCAAAGAAACGCTCGGTACCAGCAACTGAGATATCGTACACACGCCGCCTGCCAACTGGCTTCGTGGAACGGACTTTGATTAGGCCGAAGTCACCGCGTGCGAACAGTTTGTAGTGGTCCAGAATCATCAAGATGTCTTCCGTTATGGGTTTAGTGTGTGTAGATTCAATCCACTCGGTTATCTCCAGAATCATAGCTCGAGTAGTCCGTTTGTCCGCTCTGCGAAGTGCTGACGCGAACCTCGAATTGTAGGCCGGTCTGGCCGCTTTCCAGGCCTTCCTCAAAGCATCAACTGGCAGCATCTTATCCCTGGGAGAATCTGGTTTCGAACATGACATATAGAACTCTGGGATAGAGGCAAGTTCGGTTCTCTGGATGACCAACGAGTACTCGTCGTTCCAGTTTGGAACCCTTGTCTTTGAAAATCCGAGGGTGTTAGACACGCCGTTTAGTTTGAGAAGCCATGAAAGCTCGCTGACTAGCTGCCTCGAAACTGACTTTACTCGGAGTCTGTATTCCTCGTTCTTGGACGCATCTCCTCTGAGATAACCCTTCAACAGCTCAGCGACCAGCCCGAAGCTTACCCTCCAGACGAAGCTCGGAAGATGCTTGTTCCTCTTGGTTCCGCAAAACTTCTTGAAGAACTCGTACCACTTCTTACTGCTAAATGAGACGGTGAGAGTGTGGTTGTTACGGTTGTGCCAGACATGTGCCCTCGCCGCAGATTGTTTGGCAAAGCCGCTGGCCGAGTCCAAGTTTGAATACTTGGAGACGGTCTTCTGACTGACTCCAGTCTGCCGAGCTAATTGGGCAAGAGATAGTCCACCGGATTGGGAAATGACTCCGAAAACCTCAGAATAGAAACGGACTGGTTCCAGCATTCCAATGAGAGAAACCACATCGTCCACGTATTCTTCTTCTGTGTCTCCAAAGGCGAATGAAACTCTGGCACCATGCGAATCTATCGACCCTTCTGCCAAGTAGTATCCGACGAGCCTCATTAGTTCTCGCGTGATTGATGTTGATTCGCGTAATGCATGGCCATGATGCTCAAACTCGAATGAAAATTTTCTCTCCACACGCAAATTGGGGCCGCTCTGGGTATTGAGAGTGACAAGGTAGTCTCCCTTTCTCAGGTTACCTACTCTTTCCTCGACTAAATTCCCGTCGCGCCAAACGTACAAGGAATGGTGTGCTGTCGCCGTAACTGGAAGAGCACTGCTCTCATGACTAACATCGTAAACATCGTCGAGATGCGCCAGGCTTCCCGAGATGGGCATGAATCGAGCCTGAGCAACCGCATTTAGTGTGAAGACAGAAAGGGCTTCGCCGCTGTCGAAGCGAGTCACGGCTTCCTCGATTGGTATGAGTTGTACCGAATTCCCGCTCTGAATCAAGATTGGCGTATCTCCAGTGACTGAGTACGCGTAGAAGTCGGCGCCGATGGCTCCGACGTCCACGGGCATGTGGGGAACGGATTGGGCGCCGTCCACTACCGTAGTCGCCCCTGCGCTTCGAGCCTTGGCGCAGACGCTCTGGACGTCGTTGATCGTTCCCAGGACGTTGGAACAGTGGGTCACCGCCACCAGGCGCGGGGACTCCTTCAGGAGGTTCTCGAGCTGGCCCATGTCAAGGGTCCCGTCTGAGTTCAGGCCGACGAACTTGAGGTCCGCACCTTTGCTCTTGGCCAGGAGCTGCCATGGGACGATGTTGCTGTGGTGTTCCATCAGCGTGGTGACAAGCGTGTCTCCCTTCTTCACGTTCTTTTCGCCCCAGGCGAATCGGACCAGGTTCGTCGCCTCTGTCGTCCCCCTGACGAATACGAGCTCCTTCGGCTGCGAGCGCACGAAATCTGCGGCCTTCTTCCTCGCCCCCTCATAGGCCGCCGTCGCCTCCTCGCCCAGAGTGTGCACCGAGCGGTGGACGTTGGAATTGTACCTGGAATAGTAGTCGACCAGCGAGTCAATTACTGACTGGGGCTTCTGGGTCGTAGCGGCGTTGTCCAGGTAGACCAGACGCTTGCCGTGGACCTTCCGCCTTAAGATTGGGAAGTCTTCTCTAATCTTCGCGACATCGATCGCTTCGGTCTTTAGCAATTTTTTAGGAGCCCCCTAGACTTCGACGAAAATCGTGTCGCCCTCTATTTTAACATTGAAGCGCTGGAGGGGCGCCGTCGCCGGGGGGTTCATGACCTGGCCCGTCTTCAGGTCGAACTGCGACAGGTGGAGCGGACACACTATCCTGTCTTCCATGACGAACCCGAGGCCCAGGTCGGTCTCTTCGTGGGTGCAGGTTCCGCTCACGGCTGAGACTTCGCCGCCAATCTTGGCGACCAGGATGTGCTTCCCTTCGAGGTCGACGGCGGACATCGACCCCTCTGCGAGCTCGGAGGCCTTCATTGCCGTTACGAAGTTCCCCATGGTGTCATCTGTACTTGTAGTGGCGCTCGAATATGTCTTCGGACTCTTTCACCTCGGGGGTGAGCTCCCCGGTGGCTGCGAGAAGGGTCTCCCTGTCGATGAGGCGGCGCTTCTCTCCCTGCCATTTCCCCTCGATCATGAACCTGGCGCCCTCCCTCGTCTGTTCGATGGGGACACGGGAGAGGACCGGCTCGAAGAAACCGAGGACGACCATCTTCCTGGCTTCGTCGGAAGGGAGCCCCCTGGCCATCAGATAGAACAGCTGTTCGTCGTCGATCTGAGCCACCGAGGCGGAGTGGGTCGCCCTTACCTCGTTGTTGTCTATCTCGAGGCTGGGGACCGCGTCGGACCTCGCCGACCTTTCCAAGATCATGGCGTGGTGGGCGAGGTAGGACCTGGAGTTCTTCGCGGCGTTCACTATCTTGATCATCCCCTTGAAGATGGACTGGGACTCGCCCTTCAGGACACCCCTCGCCTGTGTCGACCCGGTCGAATCGGGGGAGTTGTGTATCAGGTTTGTCTCGAAATCGTACTTCTGCTTGGCGTCCGTGAAGAATATCTCGAACCCTTCGGCGAGCGAACCCCTGCCGTTGAGGAGGAAGTTCATCCTAGAGCGCGAGACGACACCTCCCAGCGAGAGGGAGCTCACGGTCGCCTTCGAGTCGTTGGAGAGGTCCACCGCACGGTTCGAGATGTGAGCGGCCTGTTCGTCCAGCAGCTGTATCGAAGAGAAGTCGACGTGTGACGCCGGCCGAGCCAATATCTCGGTGTTCGAAGCCAATAGGGACTGGACAGCCGGGCCCTTCGAATAGAACTCCTCCAGGAACACTAGCTTCGCCTCCTGCTCTGCGATCACGAAGTTCTGCTCGACGATGGAGGTCCTGGGAGCGTCGAGGAGCAGCATCCTCCGGAGGGGCCTGTCCAAGGTCACCCCCCGCGGGACGCGGACAAAGATTCCGCCGTTGAAGAAAGCGTTCACGAAGGCGGCGTACCTGTCGCTCGAAGACTTGACCAGCCTGTGTTCGATGAGCGCCCTGACCCTCTCCTCGTCGGCCGCAAGGGCCTGATGGAACGACATCAGATTGACCCCCTTGGAGGCGAGCTCTTCTCCCAGCTCGGCGTGGACCTGGGTCTCGTTGGCCTGCAGGACTATGTCCCTCTCCTTCCCGGTGAGGTAGCCGCCGAAGAAGCTGCGGAAGTCGACCTTGGTCTGGCCTGGGACCATGGGATACTTGTCGATGGGGAAGTCGAAGGTGCTCACATACTTCGTGTACAGAGGGTTCTTCTCGGGCGGGAGTTCCACGAACTGCTTTAAGGCGTCCAACCTGAAGTTCGTGAGCCAGCCGGGCTCCCTGAACGAGGCGGACAGGGACCGGACTAGGTCAGCGTCGAAAGACGATACGGCAGTCTGAGACAAAGCCACCTACCCCTGGCGTCGACCTAACCGACGGCGTTCGTCATTTCAAGCGACATCAGGCGGTTGAACTCGACCGCGTAGGTCATCGGGAGCTCTTTGGCGAACGGTTCCATGAACCCGTTGACCACCATGCTGAGCGCGTCCCCCTCGGATATCCCCCTCGACATCAGATAGAAGAGCTGCTCTTCGCCCACCTTCCCTACGCTGGCTTCGTGGGTGACTGTAGCGTCGTCTTCCTGTATCTCCATGTACGGGTAGGTGGCCGTTGTGCTCTGCGGGTCGACCAGGAGAGCGTCACATCTTACCGTGGCTTTGACGTTCTTGGCGCCCTTCGCTATGTGGAGGAGCCCGCGGTAGGCGGTGTGGCCCCCTCCCTTCGAGACAGAGCGGGAGATGATCTTCGACGTGGTGTCCTTCGCGAGGTGTATCGCCTTGCCTCCTGTGTCCTGGACCTGGCCCGGTCCTGCGTATGCCACGGAGATTATGTCCGCCTTGGCCCTGGGGCCGAGGAGATAGATGGACGGGTACTTTCTCGTGAGCCTGGAGCCGCCGTTGAAGTCCACCCAGGAGACGGTGGCCTCTTCGTGGGCGTGGGCGCGCTTGGTCACCAGGTTCAGCACGTCCCTGGACCAGTTCTGGAGGGTCGTGTACTTGACAAGCGACCCCTTCCTGGCGACTATCTCCACGATGGCGGAGTGGAGGGACTGCGACGAGTAGACGGGAGCTGAGCAACCTTCATTGTACGAAACTTCGCTATATGGTTCGGCAACTATCAGAGTTCTCTCGAATTGACCCATTTTTCTCTCGTTTATTCTGAAATACGCCTGCAAGATCATCGGGACCTTGACTCCCTCCGGGACGTAGACGAACGACCCTGCGCTCCACACCGCGGTCTGAAGGGCAGCGATGTAGTTGTCCTGGAATGGCACGACAGTCCCGAAATACTTCTTCATGATGTCGGGGTATTCCTTCAGCGCGGTCACCGTGTCGGTGAAAACGACTCCCTTCTTCTCCAACTCTCCCTGGATGCTGTGGTAGACCGCTTCGCTCTCGTACACGGCGCCCACTCCTGCCAGGAACTTCTTCTCGGCCTCCGTTATCCCAAGCTTGTCGTACGTCCGCTTGATGTAATCCGGAAGGTCATCCCAGGAGCCTGCGGCCTTGTCCGTGGGGCGGGCGTAGTAGGTGAAGCTCTGGAAGTCGATGTCAGCGAGGTCCGGTGCCCAGGCTGGAGGCTTCATGTCGAGGAAGTGCTTGAGGGCCTTCATCCTGATCTGTTCCATCCAGGCGGGCTCGTCGTGGAGCCGGACTATCTCCTGGACCACCCGTTCGCTGAGGCCCTGGACCCCCTTTACGGCGTATGCTTCTATGGGGTCGCTGAAGCCGTACTTCTCCTTGTAATCGTCTGTGACTATGTCTGTCTTAGATGCCAACTTGTCTCACGCTCTAATATAACATAAGTTATTTTCCTCGTTAAAAGGGTTATGGGGCCTGCTGTGCGACCTGCTCTTCTTCCTTGTAGCCCTTAATCCACGTGTATCCCTTTTCCTCCAGGAGCCTGGAGAGGTCCTCACCGCCTGACTCGATGATGTGCCCCTGGAACATTACGTGGACGAACTGCGGCTTCACGTACTTCAATATCCTCTGATAGTGGGTGATCAGGAGCGTCCCCGTCTCGGGCCCCGAGACCTTGTTGATCCCTTCGGCCACGATCCTCAGAGCGTCGATGTCCAAGCCCGAGTCGGTCTCGTCGAGGACAGCGAACTTCGGCTGCATAAGAGCCATCTGGAGTATCTCGGCCCTCTTCTTCTCGCCCCCGGAGAACCCTTCGTTCAGGTAGCGGTTGAGGAACGAGTCGCTCATGCTGAGCATCTTGAGCTTCTCAGCCACGACCTCCTTGAACTCGAATATGGTAGGAGGCTCGGAGCCCGCGGGCCTGGAGTTGTTGTAGGCCGCCCTCAGGAAGGAAAACATGCTCACTCCCTGGACGCTGACCGGATACTGGAAGGCAAGGAAGAGGCCCTTCTTGACCCGTTTGTCCGGGGTCAGGCCGACGATTGTCTCCCCGTCTATCAGTATCTGGCCTGAGATGACCTGGTACTTCGGGTGCCCCATCAGGGTGTAGGCCAGGGTGCTCTTCCCTGAGCCGTTCGGCCCCATGAGGGCGTGTGTCTCTCCCTGGTTGACCGTGAGGTTTACCCCCTTCAGGATCTCCTTACCCTCGACTGACGCGTGGAGGTCCTTTATCTCGAGCTTCATGTGGAGCTTTCCAACGCTGTTCCGGGGCGTTCCCTTTTAAGTATTATAACGTATGTTATGGAGAATGGCCGTCACCAGAGGGTCCCTGCCTTCCTGGCCACCGCCTCGAGGAACTCCCTGTCGACGGAGGAGAATCCGTCCAGTTGGTCGCTGTCGATGTCGATCTCCCCAACTACTTTACCCTGCGCCGAAATGGGGACTACTATCTCCGACTTCGTCGAGAGGAAGCACTGGAGGTAGCGCGGGTCCTTGCTGACGTCGGAGACAATCTCAGTCCTTCCGGCCTTCGCGGCGAAACCGCAGACCCCCTTGCCGATGGGGATGCGCGTGTGTTCGGTGGCGGCGGGACCGGACCATGCGTCCAGGACGAGGTCTGCCCCTTCGACTGCGTAGATCCCCACCCAGGTGTAGGTTGGGACGGCGCTGTTCAGAAGCTTCACCATCGACTCCCTGGCCGCCCTGCCCCTGGCGGAGTTTATGGTGGAATCTAGCCTGACCAACACTTCCTTCGCCTGTTCCCTGCTGAGCCTCACAGCGTTAGCTTTCAAATGCCCGATGCGCCCTCGATGGGAGATATTTATTCGCGTCCCTTTCCTAACTTGACTCCATCAGGTACCTGTAGATGAGACCGGCTGAGATCGCCCCGATGAGGGGTCCCACCGCGTAGATGTACCAATAGGCAGGGAAGAAGCCTCCCGCCAGCATCGGGCCGAACGCCCTCGCCGGGTTCATGGCGGCTCCCGTTAGGCTCCCTCCGACCAAGACGTCGGCGACCACCGCGAGCCCGATGCCAAGCCCCCCTATCCGCGGGGCCCTGGAATCGACCGCAGTGCCGTAGACTGCGATGACCAAGACGAAGGTCAGAAAGGCCTCTATGGCGATGCCCTGCCAGACTGTCAGGAGGCCGCTCAGGGTCGGCGCGCCCCACTGGACGCTGTTCCCCAGGGCCGACGGGAAGGAGGCGACAAGGGCCAGTCCCGCGGCGGCAGCTCCTCCGAGTTCCGCTATCACGTAGGGGATGAGGTCCCTCGTCCCGAGCTTGTTGCCCACCCAAAGTCCGACGGAGACCGCGGGGTTGAGCACCCCGCCTGATATTGCCATGGTGGCAGAAACAGCCATTGCGAGTCCCAGGCCGTTCGCCAGGGCAGCCATCAGCAAGGACGCACCTGGGTCTGACCTCCCGAGGCTGGCGGTACCCAGTGCGGATCCGGCGCCGACCAGGACGAAGACGAATGTCCCGAAGGCTTCGGCGGCGAGTTTCTTTGTGAGCGCTGGAGATGCAGACAAAACGTTCCTGCAGGTTCCGGCTGCGGACACCACTTAAGAATTTCTGACTCGCGTGAAGAGAGCCGACTTGCTGGGGAATTCATATATACCCCATTTGGTTGTATACCCACGTTCAAAATGTCAGCCACAGGACAGCCTGTCATAATTCTGAAGGAAGGTTCCGGAGAGTCGAGGGGGAGAGAGGCTCAGAGGAACAACATCGCCGCCGCGAAGCTCATCGCCGAGGTCGTCAGGACCTCATTGGGGCCGCGGGGGATGGACAAGATGCTGGTCGATTCGATGGGGGATGTTACCATCACCAACGATGGCGCCACGATGCTGAAGGAGCTGGACGTGCAGCACCCAGCGGCGAAGATGATGGTCGAGATAAGCAAGGCCACGGACAACGAAGTGGGCGACGGGACCACATCGGCTGTGGTGGTGGCGGGGGCGCTCCTGGAGAAGGCCGAGGACCTCATCAACAAGGACGTGCACCCCGTCGTGGTGGTGGACGGTTACTCGCGGGCTGCGGAGAAGGCCCAGAGCATACTGGAGCAGATCGCGGAGAAGGTCGACCCTGAAAGCAGGCCAGACCTCCTGAAGGTTGCGAACACGAGCATGTTGACCAAGCTCGTCAACGAGGATTCGCCCCATCTCGCGGGGATAGTGGTGGACGCGATCCTGCAGATCGCCGAGAAGAGGGAGAAGGGGTTCAAGGCTGACATCGAAAACGTGAAGGTAGAGAAGAAGCCGGGCGGGGCGCTGACGGACACCAAACTGATCCAAGGGATCGTCCTTGACAAAGAGGTGGTCCATTCAGGGATGCCGCGCAGGATAGACGATGCGAAGATCGCCCTGGTCAATTCGGCTCTGGAGATCGAGAAGACGGAGTTCTCGGCAGAGATAAGGATCAACGACCCCCAGCAGATGCAGCAGTTCATGGACGAGGAGACTAGCATACTGAAGGGGATGGTGGAAAAGGTGGAGGCGGCAGGTGCCAACGTCCTGATCTGCCAGAAGGGCATAGACGACCTCGCGCAGCACTTCCTGGCGAAGGCGGGAGTCCTCGCGGTCAGAAGGGTGAAGGAGAGCGACATGACCAAGCTTGCGAAGGCGACGGGGGCAAGGATGGTCACGAACCTCGACGACCTCAACACCAAGGACCTGGGCTATGCCAAGCTCGTCGAAGAGAAGAAGCTCGAGGACGACAAGTGGGTGTTCGTCGAAGGGTGCAAGAACCCGAAGGCGGTCACTGTCCTCGTGAGAGGAGGCACCCAGCGGATAGTCGATGAGGCGGAGAGGGCGCTCCACGACGCACTGATGGTGACCAAGGACGTAGTCGAACTGCCGGCGGTGGTGGCAGGCGGAGGCGCTCCCGAAGAGGAAGTGTCGTTCCAGCTAAGGAACTGGGCCCAGAAGCTTTCGGGGAGGGAGCAGCTCGCGGCACTGAAGTTCGCGGATGCGATGGAAAGCATACCGATGACACTCGCCGAGAACGCGGGCATGGATCCCATCGACACCCAGGTGGACCTGAGGGCCAGGCACGGGAAGGAGGGGAAATGGTACGGGGTCGATGCGCTTAACGGCAAGGTCGCTGACATGTATGCAAAGTCGGTGTGGGAGCCGCTGGCGGTCAAGCTCCAGATACTGCGCGCCGCGACAGAAGCAGCGTCCATGATACTGAGGATAGATGACGTCATAGCCTCGAGCAAGATGAAGGGCCCAGCGGGCCCGCCGGGTGGCGGGATGGGAGGCATGGGCGGAATGGGCGGCATGCCCCCGATGTAAGGGTCAGACCAGCTCTACGTTCGCGTAACGGGAATCCGATTTCGCCTTGTCATAGAGCATGCTAGCTACGGCGACGTCCTCGAGGGCAGCGCCGCCTGATTTGAACAGCGTCCTCCCCGTCGGTTGGATTTTTCCCGCGACCACGGCCCCGAGCTCCACCGCGGAGTCCCAGGAGAAGGTCCCGGCCTTCTCCGCCTGGATAAGGTCGCCGTACTCGACTTTCCCCTGCTCGAGGTCGTCGACGATGACCGCGTCGAAGGACCCGACGGCGGCCGTGGTGGCTTCTGCATGATCGGGGACGTTGCTGCCGCATATGTTCAGATGGGAGACATGTTTCAGACCTTCGTCGGTGAGGAAAGGAAGCTTTGAAGATGTTATCGAGCATGCGACAGAAGCTCCTTTGATGGCGGCCTCGGGCGAGTCGAAGGCATGGGCACTGAAACCCCTTTCAGCGAGCAGATGGGCGAAGGCTTCCCTGTGATTGGGGTCGGGGCTCCAGACCCGCACCTGCTCGACCTTCAGCACCTCGCCGATGGCGAGCGCCTGCGTGATCGCCTGCCTGCCCGAGCCGAAGAGAGTCAATGTCCCCGAGCTTTCGTGATAGAGGTGCTTCGTCGCCACCCCCGAGGCTGCGCCGGTCCGGAACCTCCCTAGCACGTCGGCTCCCATGATGGCTAATGGCTTCGAATCGGAGCCGTCGAAGAGCACGACGACGAACCTGGCCCCGGACTTCGATGACATGTAGGCCTTCAGCCCTCCCCGTCCAAGGTACGAGGAGTTGGCGTGCATGACGCTCAGGACCGAGGAGTCTCCCACCGACCGGGTTCTCATGGTGTTCGAGACTTCCCCCAGCCCCTGGTGCGTGAAGGCCGTTTCTACGGTCGCGAGCACCTCCTTCATCTCGAGGAGGCCAACGACGTCCTCTTCGGACAGGATAAGCGTCAAATCGTCTAGGCTTCTGCTTCCTTCTTCTCTTCGACTTCTTCCTTGCCCCATCTGCCTACCTTGGGCAGGGACTTGGTCCTGAACAGGGCCATGCCCTGCTGGTACCTCTGGAGCTCTACTTCGAGGAACCTTATGTCGGACATCAGGTTCGCCGATGCCTTTTCTGCCCCCTTCTTCCCGGTCAATTCAGCCAGCTTGGCCCTCTTCTCGTCGACCATCTTGGAAAGAAGCTGCTCGTATTCGGTCGTCATTGCAGACCTGCGCCGGCGCCCCTTCGAAACTATAAAGGCGTTATCCGGAAGCGGGGGCCATGCGTCCGCAACTGTTTGCGGGTGGTCTTATCACGGCCCTGGTGGGTGCGGGTTTCTTCGCCCTGATGCTGCCGTTCGTGTACTTCTGGAGCGTGCCTTTCGTGATCGGGGGAGCGATCATGGCTGTCGCGAGCCTGTTCCTCGAGGAAGGCCCCGGGCCCATCGCGCCTCCTTCGGGGTTCAGGTTCTGCGTCTTCTGCTCGACGCCTGTCCCAATCGCTTCGGAGCGCTGTCCTCACTGCAACGGCCTCCAGCCGAAGGTGTCTTGATGGAGTCAGAGAACCTGGCTGTCTCCGAGGGGGAGGTCCTGAAGGAGACGGTGCGGTTCAGAGGCCATCGGATGGTCCGGTCGACGCACCCTACGACGATAGAGGTGACGACGGAAGAGTATCTCACCGAGAACGGGGACTGCATCATAGGCGTGGGCGCCAGCAAGGGGTGTGCCCAGCTGGACCAGAGGGTCAAAGAGAGGCTGAGGCTGGCAAGCGCGAGAGTCAAGATGAGGATTATAGTCGGCGGGCACACGTTCGAGATGAACGCCCGGGGGGATCCCAGGCTCAAGCTTTCTCATCCTCACGACATCGTGATCAGGAAGAGCGATTTCGTGAGCGACAGGACTCTGGCAATAAAGGCGGACGCATCTTCGCGTGATCTGCCCAGGGAGATGGTCGGGTTGCTCAAGAACCCGGAAACCGCAGGAAGGCTGGAGATAGAGGTGGCGTGAGCGTGGAGTACAGGGCGGTCGCGTTTACCATGCAGGCCCTCGTGAAGTACCACGGCCTGAAGGACTGGAAGCTCCGGCTCCCATATCACGACAGCATCTCTGTGAACACCACGTCTATGAAGACGGAGGCTTCCATTACAGACTCGAAGAAGGGAGGCGTCTACATAGAGGGGAAACAGAACGATTCGGCGAACGGCAGGCTCCAGGCGGTGGTCGCGAGACTGGACCAGACGAAGGGGGTAAGGGACTTCCGCATTGACAGCCGTAACATCCCTTCGGGGAAGGCCAAGGGGATAGGGTACTCATCGTCGGCTGGCGCCGCCCTCACCCTCCTCAGCCATAGGCTGCTCGTCGGGGACGACCCCGACCTCACGGAGCTTTCGAAGACAGCTCGATTGTTCGCCGCGTCAGCCTCCAGGTCCCTCGTCGGAGGCTTCTCGAGGCTGTACGCCGGGAAGGACGACGACAGCACCTATGCGGAGAGGTTCGCCGACTCCCATGACTTGGACCTCCGGATGGTAATCGTGCCCCTTCCGTCGAGGGTGAGGACGGAGGACGCGCACAGGGAGGTGCTTACGTCCCCATTCTTCAAGGCCAGGGTCGAGTCTGCGCAGAAGCGCTGCGAGGAGATGCAGAAGGCGATACTCGGCGGCGACCTCGACGTCTTGGGGAGGCTTGCCGAGCGTGACACCCTCGAACTCCACAGTCTGACGATGACAGGGGACAGCGGGCTGGTCATAATGACAGAGGACTCGATCCGGATCATCCGAAGGGTGAGGGAGCTGAGAAACGAAGGGGTGAAGGCGTACTACTCGATGCAGACGGGCCCCTCCGTCTTCATCAACACGTCGGCGGAGGACGAGGGCGCGGTCCTCCGGGCGGTCGAGAAGCTGGGGTACAAGGGGTACCTGTCAGGCGTGGGCGGGGAAGCGACGATCCTGTGAGCGCGAAGGCAAGAAGCGTCAAAGACTACCTGGACGAGCTGGAAGAGACCGTAGGGGGTAGGGAGCAGCAGGTGAAGGAGGGTCTGGAGATCTACATTGGCCTCTGGAAGAAGGCGATAGAGAAAGGGATTGTGGGGGAGGCTGACGGAATCGACGACGCCCTTGTGAAGATAGACAAGGCGGGTGGCCTGTACAAAGCTGCGGAAGACTAGCGGGGAGCTTCCCCGCCGTCCAGTACTATCACTTGGCCCGTGATGAAGCTCGACTCTTCGCTCGCGAGGAAGAGCGCTAGGCTCGCCGCTTCGGCCGGTTTCCCGAACCTCCCCAGAGGGATGGCGGAGCGATAGGCCTCGGCTTGGTCCTTCCCTAGCCAGTCGACCCAGGTGGTGGCTATCGATCCGAAAGCCATGCAGTTGACCCGGGTCTTGGGAGCGAGCATCTTCGAGAGCATGCGCGTCATGGATATCACCGCCCCCTTGGCTGAAGCGTAGACGAGGCCCTCCTTGTCTCCCACAAGGGCGGGGATCGACGCGACGTTGACTATGGAAGACCCCCACTTCATCAACTTGACTGCCCCCTGGGTGCAAAGGAACGTGCCGAAGGCGTCGACCGCGAAGACGCGTTTCCACATGTCCAGGCTCGTCTTCTCGATGCTCAGGTTCCAGAGGCTGCGGTCAGCGAGGCCCGCGGTGTTGACAAGGATGTCGAGGCCCCCGACCTTGTCCTTTATTTCGGCGAACATGGCTGTGACGCTGGATGGGTCCGAAACGTCCGCGTGCACTGCGAGTGCCTTCCCCCCCGCCTTCTTGATCGCCCTCACGACTGTTTCGTGATGGGTCTTCCCCGAACGGTGGTTGACTACGACGGTGGCTCCCTCCTTCGCGAACAGTTTGGCTATCTCGGCGCCTATGCCCTGGGACGAGCCGGTCACGAGGGCACGCTTGCCTTCAAGCCTCATGTGGCCAGGCGGCCCGGCTTCTGCTCCTTAAGGGTTCGACTAGGGTCGAGGAGCTCGTTCGCGAGCCGTGGTCCCTTCCGAGTACTGCTTGAGGAATTTGATGTTGAAGAGGGAAGCTTTCGCAGAGTTCCTGACCATTTCGTCCCGGTCAGACAGGGCCCTCGTCAGCACTTCCTCTGAATCGGCGCTCCCCACGGAACCCAGGGCAGCCGCAGACTCGTGCCTGACTATGGGGTCTTTGTCTTCGATGACGGCTCTCGCCAGGGCCCTGTTCCCCTCGGAGAGGCCGATCTGCCCCAGTGAGAAAGCCGCCTCATGCCTCACTAGCGGGTCGGGGTCGTTGAGCAGTACGTCGGCGAGAGCGGGGATAGACTTCTCCCCTCCCACCTCGGCGAGTATGCAGACGGCGTGGACCCTGAGGACGAGGCTCGGCTCGCTCTGGAGTACTTTGACGAAGTACACCTCGTCCTTCCGCACCCAAGCCTCTTCCATCCCTTTCATCACGCTCATGGCGTGGGCCTCGTCATCGACGATGGTGCTGGTGTACATCAGCCCGGGCCGGCTAACTTCGGGCTATAAACAGAGCGAGCTACAGGTCGCCGAATGCGCTCACGGGAGCAGAAGAATCTTGCCCTGGATCCCCCGCGATTCGATGATTTCGTGTGCATCCCTGGCGGATGACAGGGGGAGTTCTTTGTAAATTGACGGCTTGAGTTTACCTTCGGCGACCAGCTCAAGGACGTGCTCGATGTCCCCCTTCGACTGTCCGTAGGTGCCGATGATGCTCAGCTGGTCCGAGTACACCCTGCGGACGTCCACATCAGACTTCGCCCCCGATGTGAGGCCCAGGGTTACCATCCTCCCTCCCCTGGCAAGGCACTCGATGCTCTTCCCCCAGGTATCCCCGCCTACATGATCGAACACGACGGAGGCGCCGAGCCCGCCCGTGAAGGAGCGAACTCTCTCGGCCAAGTCCTCTGTCCTGTTGTTGACGACATGGTCTGCACCCGTGGACTTCACGAAGGACGACTTCGCGTCGTCACCGACGGCCGCGATGACCTTCGCTCCGAGGTATTTCGCGACCTGGACGGCCGCGTTCCCCAGGCCACCTGCCGCGCCCCAGACGAGGACAGTGTCGTCGGGCCCGACCCTTGCCCTTGACGCAAGGCCGCTCCATGCCGTCCCGTAATTCACCGGGAGGGTGGCCGCGACATTGGGGTCGACTTTCTCAGATGGGATGAGGTTCTTCGCCGGGACCTTGACGAACTCAGCGTAGCCTCCGTCCGTGGCGACGCCCACGAAGCCCCGAGATAAGCAAAGGTTCGGCGCGCCTCTGCGGCAGTAGGCGCAGGTTCCGTCCGATAGGACAGGATAGACCAGGACATTCGACCCCGGCATGACCGCCCGGTCGTTGCTGACGACCACCTCGCCCGCTACGTCGGTGCCGAGAGTATGAGGAAGGGCGGTGTTGTAGCGCCCGCTCCTGGCCCAGATGTCGATCCTGTTGACACCGCACGCTTTGACCCGGACTAGGACCTCTCCGGCACGCGGCTCCGGGACGGGGGCGTCTTCGAAGGAAAGAACATCCGGCGAACCGGGGGAGTGATAGCGAACCGCCTTCACGACCGCTGGAAAGATGCGGGACTAATTAGAGATATGCGGCTCACATAGCGGCTGGTTTGGGCCTAGAAACGGCGGTCCAGACTAGCACTATGGCCAGGTTCAGGGCGAGGGTGGTCGCTCCGATGAAGAACAGACCCAGCGGGCCCGTGTTGTAGAACGAGGTGTTCCAGGTCCCATAGTTGTTTGCCACCTCCACCAAGTACACGCCCAGGATTTCGCTCGCCACCAGGCCGACGATCAGGCCGTACTTGTTGAGCCTGCTGGTGAGCAGACCGCCGAACAGGGCGGGAAGGGTCTGGACAATCAGGATCCCCCCGAACAGCTGCAGCTGGATGGCGTAGGTGGTGTTCACCACAAAAACGAATGCAAGGGCGAGGAACTTGAATGCAATCGAAGACCACTTTGCGATTTGAGTCTCCGAAGCGGAAGAGAGATTGGGCCTGAATTCCTTTATGATGTTCCTCGTAAGCAGGTTGGCCTGTGAGATCGCCATGATGGCCGCCGGCACCAGGCCTCCGATGAATATGCCGAGGAAAGCAATCCCGGTCGCCCAGCTGGGGAGGACCGTCTGGATGAGCCCTGGGACCACCAGCGTCCCGCTTCCGCCCAGCGACTTCACCAGCGCCATTGCCGCGGGATTACCGTAGATCATTACCCCGAACATGGCGAGAAGCGCCAGCCCGATCCCGTAGATTGGGAGGAGGGCTGTGCTCTTCCTCACCTTTTCTGCGTCTTGGCCGCTTAGAACCCCGTTTATCGCGTGAGGGTAAAGGTAGAGCGCCAGTGCACTGACGACGAATATGCTCCAGTAGGCGTTCTGCAGCGTGGAGGCTAGGGTGGAGTAGGCGGGCTTGGCGGTGAAACCGGCCCCCAGACCCCCGACCGACACGGCCACCACGATTATCACTGCGATTATGGTCCCGAAGATCAGGATGTCCTTCATGACAGCGGTAAGCGTGGCCCCCCTGAGACCGCTGGTGTAGGTGAAAGCCGCCAGCACGACGAACGCGACGATCAGTGAGACCTCAGAGACGGTACTGACGTCCCCGATCCCCGCGAGCATGACATTCAGTACCGCCTGCATCCCAACGATCTGGAGCGCGATGTATGGGAGCTCAGCGACGATACCCACTATGGCAACCAGCATCGCCAGGGTCCTGCTGTTGAACGTCCCCTTTACGAAATCGGCGCCCGTGATGTACCCCTTCTGATGCGCCACCGTCCACAGCTTTGGCATGAATAGGAGAGCGATGCCGAACGTCAGCGCGACATAGGGGACCGCAAAGAAGTAGATTGCTCCCTTCGCGAAGACCCCCGAGGGCACCGCGATGAAGGTATAGGCCGTGTACAGGTCAGCACCCACCAGGAACCAGACGAGATAGGTCCCCAGCCTCTTCCCGGCCAGGGCCCATTCGCTTAGGTTGCTCAGATCCCCCTTCCTCCAGCGGCCCCCGAAGAACCCAAGGGCGACGAAGATGATGAAAAGGGCGATGAACGCGACGACTCCGTCGGTAGGAAGCATCTACCCCTTCCTCCCTATGAGCACGGCAGCCGCATAGAACAGGACGGCGCTGATGGCCAGCCAGACGGTCTGATACCACCAGAAGAACGGGACTCCCCCCCATTCCGGGTTGACCGTGTTATAGGTCGGGATCGCGAAGTAGACGATGAATGGGATGATAATCAAGACCGCGGCGACCGCAGTTCTCGAATTCACGCGCGCCACCGGATGGCTAAAGATTAGGATATAAAATTCAAGGAAACGGCGTTCAATCACAGAAAATACTACGATTGTCGAATTTGGCGGATGGAACGCGGGGAGTCGAGGTGAGGGGTTGCGGGGGGAAGTTCGCTCGGCGCTCAGATTGGCGGAAGCTTGTCCTCGTTTCCGTCCATCATCGATCTGTAGTAGCGGCCGGTGATCCTTCTAGTGAAGTAGTACTCGTACATGGAAGTATGCTTCGCCTCGGCTCCGAGGAGGAATTCGTGGAGTCGCTGTGCCGCATCCCGTCCCTTGGCCATCGCTCTGACCACGAGGCTTTCTCCGGTCACCACGTCCCCCGCTGCGAACACACCCGGCACTGAGGTCATGGATCGGTCGTCGACGGAGATTGCGCCTCTGGGCCCAGTCGGGATATGCGCTTCCTTCTGGAGGAAGGTGCTGGGTCCCCGGCCGACTGCCACGATGACCGTATCGCACCTCATGTCGGAAGTCTCGCCGGTGGGGACGGGGCTCCTCCTCCCGGACTTGTCCAGGTCGCCGAGCTTCATCACGCTCATCGTCGCCTTTGCCAAATGTCCGCCTTCGCCTGCGTAGGCCTTTGGGGCCATGAGGAACTGCAGTCTGAGCCCTTCCTCCTTCCCCTCCTGGATCAGGATTTCATCGACAGGCATTTCCGCCTCCGTCCTGCGATACACCATCGTGACCTCGCCCCCTGTCAGTCTCAGGGCAGTCCTCGCGCAGTCGAGGGCACTGTCCCCTCCTCCGATGACAAGGACGCGCTTGCCCAGGTCATATTTCGGCCTGTCCAAGTAGGCTTCGACCCCTGCGACGAAGACGTCCTCGAGGAACTTGTAGCCGTCGATCACCCCCTCCAGGTCCGAGCCGGGCGTATCTGACTTCGGGACGTCTTTGGCCCCGGTCGCGATCAGAACGGCGTCGTAATCGGAGCGTATTTCGTCGAAGCTGATGTCCTTCCCTACCCTTACGCCCAGCTTGACGTCGACCCCCATCCCAACTATGCGGGACGCTTCGTATTGGAGCACGTCTTTGGGCAGGTGGTAGTCGGGGATCCCGTACCAAGCGGTGCCACCGAGAGTAGATAGTTCTTCGAAGATGGTGACCGAGTGGCCGTACCGTCGGAGCAGCTCTGCTGCAGCCAGACCAGCGGGCCCTCCCCCGATCACGGCGACTTTCTTGCCAGTGCTCCCCAGCTTGCCGGGGTCGGGCTGCCGCGACACGTTCCTCTCCCAGTCAGCGACGAACCGCTGGATCATGCCCGAAGCGACCGGCTGCCCCTGGGACCCGACCACGCAAGCCGCTTCGCACAGGCTGTCGAGCTGCGGGCAACACCTGGCCGTCGTACCAAGGAGGGCGTTCGTCTCTCTTATCCTGTGATAGGCCGTCGTAAGGTCCCCCCTCGCCACGGCTTCGCACATCCCCCTTATGTCGGTCTGAAGGGGGCAAACATCCATGCAGATGGGGCTGCCGCAGGTGACGCACCTGCTCGCCTCGGCCATGGCCTCCTCCATGGTGTAGGGAAGCTGGACCTCCTCGAAATTGTTCTTCCTCAGCTCTGGCTCGAGCTTAGGGAAAGGGAACTTCGAAGTTCTCTCAGTCCTTAGGGACACGTTCTCGGATTTCGCCCTAATTTTCCGGTTTTAAGCGAGTGACACAATTCTCAGTTTTGGAATCGTGGCGGGCCCGCAGGGATTCGAACCAATGGATTACCTTACAGCTTCGACTGCCTGCATTCTCTCTCTGACATATGGACTGCGGGTGCCTATTTTATTGACGAAGATGTCGAAGTTCTCGAATCCGTTGATGTCGAGGCACCATTGGGTGTAAACCTTTCCACTCCTCGCATCGAAGGATTCGCAGCGATACATCGTACTTGAAATCCCAAAGGACCTGAGGAGCGTTTTCGTCTGCCTGATGGGGCCATCGTCCTTCTGCGAGAATGATATTCGAGGGTATTCCCCGGACTTGTCATGTCTAATTTTTACACTTCCGTCGGTGTCGTAAAGACCGGAAAGCGCGTTAGCTGTGGATTGCCGACTCGATATGGCGAACGAAGGAATCCGAAGCCCTCTTTTGGGACCGATTGGAAATCCAAGTTCGCGATGCTTGAACAATACAAGCTCCTTGGAATACACCCTGAGGTAAACGGAATTATTCTGAAAGGCTATTGTTGGCGAGATGCAATAGAGATCCTTAATCAATGGGACCAGAACTTCCACATAGTACTGAGTCTCTTTTTTCTTATTCCCGCTAATCACGTACCGATAGTCGGCCGACAACCCTCCAGACAAAGAGCCATCGCCCATGTGCACACCCGACTCGTAAGCAAAATCGGGATTGTCGAATGCTGGATAATTCAAGGTTGACACCAAAAGATTGACTGCAAGTAACTGAAGAGCGGGCCCTGTGGGATTCGAATTCGTGGGCGCGTTTGCACCTCCCACGGCATGCTGGTAACTCCCACTAGCTAGCTAAGAGCCAGCCGCTTTCAGGTCGCTTGCGCACTAACCTGGCTGAGCCAAGGGCCCGCGAAGCCAGCGCGGAATTAGATGGAATTAAAAGCATTCGTGTTATCAGCCCACTCGTATCCAAAACGCGGAATCCAGAATATAACCTCAATTGTGGATGGGGCACCATCGCGGGAGGGGCCTGGTCGAAACTGTTCCTTGCTTCTTATACCACCAAGAAATAGATGATAGGAAATGGGCCGTCTAAGCTTCGTGGGCCTTGGTCTCGGGGCGTCAGGCATCACTCTCGAAGGAGTTGACGAGCTAAAGTCAGCGAGCACGGTCTACCTCGAGTACTATACCACACCCCACGAGCCTCGGCTCCTTACAGAGATCGAAAGGGCCACGGGGAAGCGCCCCGTCGTGGTCGACAGGGACTTCGTAGAGGATGGAAACAGGATCCTTACGGAAGCCGAGGGGAAGAGGGTGGCACTTGCGGTCCTTGGGGACCCTATGATCGCCACCACCCACAACGAGCTGCGGGTTAGAGCCATCAAGAAGGGGGTGGAGACCCGAGTAATCCATTCCGCAACCATCGCCTCGGCGGCGGCGAGCGCGTCGGGGCTGCACTCGTACAAATTCTCGAGGACGGTTACCGTCACGCGGGAGTCGGTCGGCAGGCTGACCCAGGCCTACCACATCCTCCATCAGAACATCCTCGAGGGTGCACATACCTTGCTGTTGCTCGAATACGACACCCAGAGCGGAGAGGGCGTGTCCCCGGCAGACGCGATGGCTGGCCTGCTTTTGGCGGAAGGGAACTTCAAGCGGGGAGTCGTCAGCGAGAAGACGTTCGCCATCGTGCTTTCGAGGGTCGGGAGGGAGGACGCAGCGAAAGCGGCAGGGGGCTTCGAGTCCCTTTCGAAGGGAGAGTTCGGGGAACCACCGCACTGCGTGATCATCCCGGGGAGGCTTCACTTCACTGAGACGGAGGCCGTGTCGGCCATATTCGCCATCGGCGAATCAGATGTCAGGGGCAACTCGGACGGGGTGCTCAGGACCGCGCAGACCCTTGTCCCGAAGTATGTCTCAAAGACGAGGAAGGCCTTGGACTCGGTGAGAAACAGGCTCGGACCCCAGTATGAACCCGTGGTTGAGAACGCGGAATTGTACATGAAAGATGCGGAGACCTTCCTGGCCAACGGTGAAGACGAGATGGCGATGCTGAGCATAGGGTACGCCGAGGGTCTATTGGACTCGTTGGGTTTTGCAGGTGTCGTCAGGATAGACTGGTAGCAGATGAAAAGAAAGCACGTACTCGCTGCGGTCTTCTCGATGGGGATCAAGGGGGAGAAGGCGAACCCGAAGACCCTCGCTGCGAAGCTGGGCCTTGGAGTCGAAGAAGCAAGGTCCGAGGTCGAGGGGCTGTCCAGACTCGGCCTCCTCAGAGCAAGTGACGGGGACGCTGTCCTGACCCCCAAAGGGCGGAGGTCGATCAGGGTCGTGTTCATCGGCGGTGGATTCGAGGTGATCCATTACGGCCATGTTTACACCATTGACAAAGCGAGGAGCCTCGGAGACGTGCTCGTGGTATCGGTCGCCAGAGACAGCACGATCAGGAAGCGTAAGAAGAGGGAGCCCCTGGTCAGCGAGCAGGACAGGGTAAAGCTCCTTTCAGGGTTGAGGAAGGTGGACGCGGCGATTTTGGGGGTGGAGGGAGACATCTATGTCACGCTGCAGAAAGTGGCACCCGACGTCGTTGCGCTGGGCTACGACCAGTACCACATGGAAGAAGAGGTGAAGAAGAAAGCAGCCGAGAGGGGGCTCAAGGTCAGGGTGGTGCGGCTCGATTCGCCTTACCCGAACATCAAGACGAGCAAGCTGCTGAACGACTTCTAGCTGGCTCTGGCGCGTAGTCTCTTCTCGAGGCGCGCCATCGAGCTGCTGACAGAGTTCCTCCCCATCTCCTCGGCGAGCAGCCCCCTGGTGTCTTCGACAAGCATGCGGGCGACGTCTATTTTCCTGCGCGCCCCACTAACAGCGTGATCATAGACAGCGAAAGGAGAGCACATCGAATAGAGGCCTTCCATGACCTCGAAGTACCTCTTCGCCTTCGCGAGTTTCCGCTGAAGGATTGAGTCGAGGACCAGCCTCTTCAGTTCCCCCACGGTGTCCAGCAGGCCCAGAAGGTACGCCTCCGGCGAAGCGCCCAGGTCGTCCATGGATGGGATGGACTTGCCTTTTGCGAGGGCGACCACCGCCGACGCTTCGACCACCTCGGCCTCGGGGGACACCACGTAGCGGGCAGTCGCGCCGTCGGACGACTTCTTGAGCGCTCCCAGCAGTGCCCTTGCGTGGGCCAGCCCCTTCTCCGCGTCTTTCATCTTGCCAGTGTGGACGTCGATTATGGCCCTTGATGATGCGGATATCACGTCCCTGCTCTCCTTAAGCACTCGGTCCCGCCGCTCGAGTTGTTCTGAGAACCTACCCTCGATGGCTTTCAGCGACCGCTTGATCTCGTCCAAGTTACGATTTCCGCCACTTATCCGGCCATGATAAGGTTAGCTACTCTGTTGGTATGTCGCGAGCCGGAAGGAGATTACTTTCGCGCAAGCCCGTACCAAAGAAGTTCGAAGGGTACGCCCCGCTTAACTATCACAAGAAGCGGAATAGATTCAAGCCTGAAAGGATTGAGATCCCGATTGGATTGGAGCACTAGGCCCGTGCGCTGCGCCGTCTATGGAGTATTGTTTGTTCCCCGAACCCATTGGGGAGAAAGACATTGTTCAGATGATAGTGTCCGAATCCATGGAAACAAACTGCACGCAAGATATGTTTCAGAGAACAGAATCCATGTGAGGCGATATGCATTGGCGATAAGACGCCTTACAGGTGCCTTTCATCAGGGTGTTTATCAAACCAGACTTGAGCGGCTACATGGTTCGAGATGCCTTTGACGGAGGAGCTGTTCTAGTGAAACAGGTGAAATCTCTTCCCGAATAAGAGGTACGTTTCTGGAAGGGCAAAAGAATACGCAGCCATGAATGCCCTCAAGAAAGAAGGTTGGATGGTCGGCAGGAGCGCTGCCTCGCATGGAGCAGTGGACGTGTTCGCAGCAAAGGAAGGCAGGGTCCTGTTGATCCAGGTCAAGAGCGGCAAGGCCAGGGCGACGAAGGAGGAACTCGAAGAGCTTGTAAAGTGGGGAAAAAGTTCGAATGGAGACGCGGAAGTGTGGTACTACAAGGGGCGTGGGAAGGTTGTTAAGAGGAGGGTTTTCGCCGCGAAAAGAGGTGGCAGTTGAAGCCGAAGTGCTACTTCTGCGACACTGAGCTCGAAGTCGTCCTGCACACATTCAAGGTCGGACCGAGGGAAGAGCCTGTCTGCGAAGAATGCCACCTGAAGACAGTCAACAGGGTGAACGCGAAGGCGGAAGAAGACAAAGACGGAGGGTCAGGCTGAGGCGCACGCGCGCTTCAACTCGCGTATCAGCGTCGAACACTCCGTGAATCTCTCCTCGTCGTCTCCCTTGCGGTAGCAATCCAGCGCCTTCTCGTAGTCCCCCAGGGCATTGAGTGCTTTCATCGCAGGCGTGATGCTCGGTTCGGAAAGGATGAGCCTCCCTGCGGTCTCGTACCAACCGGCAGCGTCGTCATATTGCTCCAGCTGATAGAGGCACGTCGCGATGGACTCGCAGGCGTCCACCTTCTGCGGTGATGAGGAGAACTTCTCGAACTGGTCCTTCAGGATGTATATGGCGGCGTTCCCGCTCCTCATCTTCTCGACGCTGAAACCCTCAGAGAAGTCCCGCAAGCGAGCCAGACAGCTTCTGCGGCGGCTAATAGCGGGGTGCTCTAGTTTTCTTGAGCCGGAAATCAACCACGTGCAATCCCGTCAGTCCGCTTTGAGCACGGCCCGTTCGGCTTCCCTCAGTTTCCTCCTCGCCAACGCTTCTTTGAAGCGCCTCTTCTCTTCTGCGGTCGTCAGGACCAATGGAGGTATCGGCGTGGGCTTCCCCTTTTCGTTCAGGGCCACGTAGGTGAGGTAGCAGGTGCTCGTATGGGTCCCCTTGCGGGTGGAGGGGTCCTGGGCCTCGATGCGGACCCCGATCTCCATCGAAGTGGTCCCCACGAAGTTGACGGCTGCTTTGAGGATGAGGAGGTTGCCCACATACACGGGGGCATAGAAGCTCATCCTGTCGATGGAGGCCGTTACCACGTTCTTGCCTGCGTGGCGCCAGGCGACTATGGCGGCGATTTCGTCCATGTATCTCATTATCGCCCCGCCGAACACGTTCCCCAGCACGTTGGCGTCCGTCGGCATCATGAGCCTCGCCGTGGTCATTTCCGACTCGGAGGGTCTCTTGCCGGGGAGCTTGGCCAAAGGCGAGTTCCCGGTCAATCGGAACTTGATAAATGTGAACCCAGTGGCGGACGGGCAGGGCCATTGGTTTGATTGTGAAACAGTTGCCCGTGGGGACAATGGCGAACTTCGTCTACGTCGTCGTTGAAGAGAAATCCAAGGATGCTTTGGTGGTTGACTCCGGATGGGAGACCGGTCCCATTGAGGAAGCGGTGAGAGAATCGGGGGCCTTCGTCAGATACTGCGTAGCCACGCATGAGCACTTCGACCACGTCTCCACCTTGAGCGAGCTGGCGACCAGACTAGGAGCCAAGGTAGTTGCCCACGAGGACTCTCCGATCGAATGCGACCTGAGGGTGAGGGACGGAGTCGAACTCTTCCTCGGGGGGAAGGCAGTCAGGGTCCTGCACACCCCGGGGCACACCGAGGACAGCATCTGCCTCTTTGACGGCCACGAAGTCTTCACTGGGGACACGCTGTTCGTGGGGACGATAGGAAGGTTCGAGAGGGAGAGGGCGGAGGCGATGTACAACAGTCTCCACAACGTGGTCTTGCGCCTTCCTCCGGCCACAGTCATATACCCTGGCCACGACTATGGGGACGTCCCATCGAGGACCCTTGCAGAGGAGAGGGCCGTGAACCCATACCTGATGGTGAAAGATGTCAGGAGCTTCCTTTCGCTCTTCGCGTAAGTATGGAGCGCAGGAGGTCCACAGAAATGTTGCCCCCGCTTATCACCAGGACTGTCTTCTCCCCGGGCTCGCCCTTGAGGGACCCTTTCATGGCTGCGAGGGGGGAGGCCCCGGCGGGCTCCGCCAATATCCTGACCAATGTGAGCAGGTCGTAGATCGCGTCTTCGAGCTCTAGGTCGGTGACTAGCCCGACCTTGTCGAGGTATTTCCTGGCAGCTTCGAAGGTGAGCTCTCCCGGGATGGCGGACTGCATGCCGTCAGCAATCGTGGGCTTGGGCTCGACCCTGACCCTCCTGCCGCTTCGCAGGGATTCGTACATCGAGGGTATCGCGACGGTCTCGGCTCCGTACATGTGGACTTTGGGTAAGGTCTCCTTGACCGCCGTGGCGATCCCGGATATCAGGCCGCCCCCGCCGATCGCCACCACGGCGGAGTCCAGCGAGGGGAGCTGTCGGGTGATCTCCAGGCCGCAGGTGCCCTGTCCGGCAATGATGTCCCTGTCGTCGAAGGCGCTGACGAACGCCAGGCCGCGCTTCTGTGCGATCGTGATGGCGTTATCGTAGGCCTGGTCGTAGCCGGTGCCTGAGCGGATGACCTCCGCTCCCTGTTCCTCGATGGCCATTAGCTTCTGGGGGTTGACGTTCTCGGGGACGCAGATCGTGGCTCTGACGCCGAAGAGCTTTGACGCGTAGGCGATAGCCAGACCGTGGTTGCCTGACGAAGCTGTTATCACACCGTCCTTCAGTTCGGAGTCCGTCATCGTCAGAAGCTTGTTCAGTGCCCCCCTGATCTTGAACACGTGAATCGGAAGGGATGTCTCCAATTTGACGTAGGCCTCCCTGCCGAGGAGGTCAGAGATCCCCTTCGAATACTCGAGGGGGGTCGGTGCGATGTACTTCCGAATCCGCGCTTCCGCGGCCTCTATGTCGTGAAGCGTGGGGAGGGTGTGGGTGCCAGAGTTCAGCCGAACCACTTCTCCAGAGTCTCAGACTCCCCTACCTTCGTTTTCTGCACCCTGGCAATGGC
Organism: Nitrososphaerota archaeon; assembly: GCA_028867035.1. Classification (GTDB taxonomy): domain Archaea; phylum Thermoproteota; class Nitrososphaeria; order Nitrososphaerales; family Gagatemarchaeaceae; genus UBA183. Next base: position 426,033 of record JAGWHB010000002.1, read on the forward strand.
AGAGTCGACCCTTTCTCTTGAGAAGGAGTGCTCGCCTACAAGGAAGGAGACGACCCGCTGCCTGTCCAAGGGCTTCCACTCTGGCTGGACACCTTTGGCCGCGGGGGCGTCGAGGTACAGCTTCCTGATTTCTTTGAAGTCGACTTGCTCGAGCCTCCCGCTCAGCTCCTTGATCTCTTCCAGGCGGCCGTACTTCTTCAGATACTTCAACGCAGTGGCGGGCCCCACTCCTTCGAATCCGTCCGGGTTGAAGTCCGTCCCAAGGAGGATCGCGTAGTCTACGAGCTGCTCCCGGGTCAGGCCCGTCGCCGAGAGGACGGACGACAGAGTGATGCGCTCAGGGACGACGTTGATCACTATGCCCTTGCTCGGCAGCCGCCTCTTTCCGGAAATCGTGACGTTTCTCACAAGGACGGGCGCGCCGAAGACGAGGGAGTCGTGGTCCTGGGAGGCGACCGCCTTGACAGTCCCTTCTGAGGCCATGACGGAAGCCTGAGCCTCCCCCTCGGATGGAGCGTCGACCCAAGGTATGCCCATGGCATCTAGGAGCTCCTTCGCATCGGAGACCATGTCCCTCCTGAGCACCGTCGACGCTTCGGCGAACTTCCTTGCCTGTGCCATGTCTCCCGCCTGAAGAGCCCTGAGGTACTGGTCCTTCGCTTCGCGCCTCTGTTCGGACCGCCGCCTGATCTCTTCCATTTTCAGCTCTGGGGGCTTGCCGTCGAAGACGTAGACAAGCTTCATCCCAAGCTCCATCAGGTTGACGTTCCTGTAGAAGAGTCCGGAGATGTGGGAGGTGACCCTTCCCTGGGAGTCCTTCAGATGGCCCCCGTCCATCCCCCTTATGATGGCGAGGAACTGGTACAGCGTGTTGTAGCCGTCGACGGCAAGCTTCCACCCGGAGATGTCCTCGAGCTGTATCTTTTCTCGAGGTATCGAGTCGCCGAAGTCCACGCCCATGGGCGATGCCACCCTGAGTGAGTTCGATTTATCGGTTCGGTCACTCGCTTATGCGAGGCATCCGCGGTTCTTCAGTCGGCTTCTCCTGGAACTCGATCCGACGCTTATCCTTTCCAACCCACCTGACCGTGATAAGGCCTAGGATCTCAAGCTGCATCAAAACTTTGTCGAGCTCATCCGGGGAGCATTTGTTCCCGTTCTTGTTAAGGGCCTCGAGGAGTTCGCTGTCTATGGCAGTCTTCTTCTCCTTGATCCATTCGTAGGCTGCATATCTGAGGGGGTATCTCATTGTCTACACATCGTAACAGAAACGGCGATCACAGTCGTCGTCTGGAGGTATAAAAGGTATCCCGGCCTGATTGGTCGTTCTAGGGCTGACGGGGGCTACTGGGGGGTAGTTTGCTCGACATTCGGCTCACTGCGATCAACTCGTACTGCCCGACGAGCGGCGCCTTGGAAACGACCTCTTCTATCTTGTCGATGACCCCCTCCTCCTCAGGAGCCACGACGTCGACGATAATCGCTGAGAGGCCGAAGGCTATGGGCTCTACCCTCTGACTGCGAATCTGGGCGGGCTTTGGAAGCAGGTTGGCCACGGAATCGACGATCTTCTGGTGGTCGGTGGAAACGTCCTCTGGAAGCAGCTTGAGCCTTATGACGTAGGATCCCAAGGAGACTTCGCCTATGGTCCTTCGAATCCGCAGTTGACGCACTTATAGTGCCTTGAGAATTTCCTGCACTTCTCGGACCGCCATATCACTGTGTCGTGGCAGTTTGGGCAGCTGAAGTGGACAGCCCTCTCAGCAGGCTTGATCGGCCTGTTGCATGAGTTGCAGAGCGGAAGCGTGACCGTACCCTGGGACATTTCTCTGAGCCCCCTTTTTGCGCTCGCTGATATAGGTTGCTGAAATGAAAACGCGTTTTCAGCCCTCGACCAAGAGGGAGCGGACCTCCGCGGAAGCCACCACCCTGGCGACCCTGAGTAGGCCCGAGACACCGAGAGCCCCCAGCAGGGCTGTGGCATGGAAATCGAAGTCCGTCTGGGAGAGTTTCATGACAAATTTGGGCGTTGCCAGAGCGCTGAACACCGCCTCAAGATCGGGGTTCGAGAGCTTCTCGAGGACTCCCCTCAGCCGCAGCATGGTCCTCATCTCCTTCAGGAATACGCTTTCCCACTCCCTCTGATACCCGGCCATGGACCCCATGTTGTTCTCCTTGAGGGCGGCGGACGCCCACTTCGCCGAGATGACGGAACCTGCGATGGAGGTCATTATCCCCCCCGCCGTGGTCGGCTTGACCTGGCCTGCCGACTCCCCCACCAAGACTTTCCTCCTTTCGACGAAACTGGGTGCCGGGCCGCCGACATAGATGGGCGCAGACACCCTGCGCAGTATCGTGCTCCCTCTCCCTTCGAGGAAGCTGTCGAGGGCCCTGAACGGGTTGATCCCATATCCTGCGGCCCCGACCTTCGCCCTGTGCTTGCCGAATGGTATCACCCAGGCGAAGAAACCCGGATATCTTGCAGCGTCCAGGTAGACCTCGACCACGTGCTCCCTTATCCACTCCCCTTCCAGCTCATACTTCGCCGCCGGCAGGATCCCCCGTCGCGGGCTCGAAGCCGGGCCCGTGGCGTCCACCAAGAGCCTGCATCGGACGAGCTCGTCCCCGACCTTCACCTCCACTCCCCCCTCCCTTTTGGCAGGGGCTCCAACGCGGGCTCCCGTCCTGACTTCGGCCCCATTCCTTGCAGCTTCGGCGGCGACCTGCTTGTCGAAGGCGCTCCTGTCGAGGACCACGACGTCCAGAGCCGTGGCGTTCACGGCGAAATGCCTGTCAGAAGGCGAATGGATGACGGCCGAGTGGATCTGGTTCTGGATGACATCTTCCTTGGGCGGGTATCCGTACTTCCTGAGCCCCCTGAGGCTGACCAGGCCGTCGCATTTCTCTGGCTCCCCGATCTCGTCGTGTTCTTCCGCCACAAGGACGCTGACCCCCCTCTTTGCAGCCTCCGATGCGAAAGTCAGGCCGGCGATGCTCCCTCCGGCGACAACTATGTCGTAGGTCTGGGTCAATTTGCGGAACTTGCTGCAAAGGCTTAATCGGACTCGTAATAACCGTTGAAACGTCTCGGCATGAAACAAGCCATCGTCGTCAGGTCGGACCTGAAGATGGGGAAGGGGAAGGTTGCGGCGCAGGTCGCCCATGCGTCCTTGTCCGCGGCCGAGTCTGCACAGCAGAGGAGGCAGAACTGGTACGACGGTTGGAAGGACGGCGGACAGGCGAAGATAGTGCTCAAGGTCGATTCCGAGGAAGCGCTGAGGGACATGTTCCAGAAGGCGAAGGCCGCCGGGCTTCCCGCCGCCTTGATCGAGGACCGAGGACTGACCCAGATAGACCCTGGGACTGTCACGTGCGTGGGAATAGGCCCTGCCCCTGATGGAGAGGTCGACGGGATAACAGGGAAGCTCAAACTGCTTTGATAATAGCCGCCGACGCCGAACTGGCGGTCGGAATCGAGAGCTATGGGACCTCCGGTGAACCGTGCCACGGCAGGGTGAAGACGACCGCTGATGATTTCAGGGTGGAGGAAGTGATCTCGACAGATGGATTCTCAACGGATCGCAAACCCGGTTGCTTCCCCCTTTACAGGGTCGAGAAACGCTCCATCGACACCATGCACATGGCCAGAGAGATCTCCTTCGACCTGAAGAGCAGGATCAGCTACGGCGGCCTAAAAGACAGCAGGGCGTCGGCTGTGCAGTATGTGACCCCTACGAGCACGAGGTCCGCCGCGCCTGCAAGCATAGTCCGCGGCAGGTTCAACGCCACCCTCGTCGGGTACCTACCCCGGCCGCTCTCACGCGCTTCAGTCCTGGGCAACAGGTTCGAAGTCATCATCAGAGAATGCAGTGAAGACGTCGGGGCTCGTGTCACCGAGGCGGTGGAGTGCGCAAAGGGCGGGAAGGTCCCGAATTACTATGGGCACCAGAGGTTCGGAGTAGGTGGGCCGGGGACCCACAGGATCGGGAAGGCGATAATCATGCGGGAATTCGAGACGGCGGTCAGAGTGTTGTTAGGGGAGAGCGCGGACGGCTCGCCGTTACCGAGGGGCAAAGATGTCGAGAGCATGGTGGTCAGAGAGCTCGAAAAACATCCGGGGGAGTGGGTCAGGGCCCTGAGGGCGGTCCCGCTGAAGCTGCGCAGGCTTTACGTCCAGGCCTACCAATCATTTGTCTTCAACAGGACTCTGAGCCGTGCGATGGCCAAGGGCATAGACATCTCTGCGGTCCAGGAAGGAGACAACTGGGCCGAGGCGTCGGCGGACGGGCTCTTGACTTCCAGGGTCAGGGGGGTGAGGGAGAAGCCCACCGGCGATGCGGTCCCTATGATGCAGGTCGTGGGATACGCCCATCGCGACTACGGCTCGAGGTTCGACTCCTGCCTGGCGGAGGTGCTCGAGTCCGAGAGAGTTTCAGCGAGCCAGTTCTACGTCCAGGAAATGCAGGAAGTCTCCTCCGAGGGGGCGTTCAGGAGACCTCACCTGGCTATGGCCGACGCCTCCTGGGACGTCGATGAGGGGGCCGTCTCCCTGAAGTTCACGCTCTCGCGGGGAGAATATGCGACGGTGCTGTTGCGCGAAATACTCAAACCTCGAGACCCCGCTCAGGCCGGATTGGCCTAGAATCCGGGAACGCTTATACATTGTTTGCAGATGGCCAGTTCAGAACCCGAATGTCCGCCGATGTCTTCGACCTGACCATAATCGGCGCCGGTCCGAGCGGACTCTTCGCCACGTTCTATGCGGGATTGAGACAGATGAAGACGAAGGTCATCGACGCCCTCGAGGAGCCGGGGGGCCAGGTGGCGGTGCTCTATCCCGAGAAATACATCTTCGACGTCCCGGGATACTCGAAGATACTCGCCAAGGACCTGGTCAAGTGCCTGATCGACCAGGCGTTTCAGTACCACGCCGTAGTGGTCCTAGGGGAGCGGGTCACCACCCTGCACAAGGCCGACGGGGTCTTTGAGCTCGGCACCGACAAGGGGACCAAGCACTACTCGAAGGCGATACTCATCGCAGCGGGCGTGGGCGCCTTCTCCCCGAACAGGCTGGAAGCCAAGGGAGCGGTGGACTACGAGGGGAGGGGGGTCTACTATTTCGTGAAGGACAAGAGCATCTTCAGGGACAAGAACCTGCTGATAGTCGGAGGAGGGGACTCCGCCGTGGATTGGGCGCTCAACATCAAGGACATCGCGAAGAAGATCACTCTGGTGCACCGCCGGGACGTCTTCAGGGCGCACGAGGGGAGCGTCGACGAGCTGATGAAATCGAACGTGGACATCAGACTGTTCTACGAGGTCAAGAGCGTTACGGGGGACGGGAACAAAGTGACGCAGGCGGTGGTGTTCGACAACAGGACGAAGGTCGAGACGGCCCTGGATGTGGACGCCGTACTCGTCAACATAGGGTTCAGGGCGGACCTGGGCCCCATCAAGGACTGGGGGCTCCAGATAGACGGGAGGGAGATCAGGGTCAACGGCAAGATGGAGACCAACATCCCGGGCGTCTACGTCGCAGGAGACATCGCAGGTCCCCTGGACGGGGTCAAGCTGAACCTTATTGCGACCGGCTACGCGCAGGCGGCGCTGGCTGTCAATGTGGCCAAGGCGTATGTTGACCCGAACTCCAAGATATTCCCGGGCCACAGCAGCGAGATGAAGAAGTAGCTAGTCTACGATTCCGAGAGTCCTTCTGTAGTTGTAGTCCTTCTTTATCGCCGGATGCTGGGGGTCGATGAGGATGCACTCGTACCAGGCGTGTATGCCGTCCTTCCAGACCAGATATGACCCGAGTAGCTTCATGTTGGGGTGCCTTTCAGAGACCCTCCTTTCAGCCACCTGCTGCGATGAGACCGCCGATTTTATCTTCAGGACACCCATGTGCTTTGGCCTCCTGCCTGAGGTCGGGCGCTGCTGCCTCATCCCGCCCCTGGAGACACGCATGCGCACCACGACGACCCCTTCCTTTGCCTTGTAGCCGAGGGCCCTCGCCCTGTCCAGCCTCCTAGGGCGGTCTACCCTCAGTGACGCTGGCTGCTTGCGGAGTTCCACGGCCCTGGCCCTGATGTCCCCTGCCTTCTCATGGAATATCTGCTGCCAAGTCTTCGAAACCTGGCTGTACATAGGCATCGGGGCGCCTCGTTCTCGGTATGGATATAACGTTTATCGGGTTTTCAACCCGATGAGAAGAAAGCCCTTACCTTCTCCCCTATGACTGCGATGGCGTTCGCCTGGGCCTCCTCGGTCTGGCCGCCGATGTGAGGAGTCAGTATGGTGTTCGGAGCGGTGAGGATCGCCCCTGCAGGAGGCTCTTTCTCGAAGACATCCAATGCCGCACCGCCGACGCGGCCATCCTTCAGGGCGGCGGCGAGCGCTTCCTCGTCCACCACTCCTCCCCGCGAGGTGTTGATCAGGCAGGACCCCTTCTTCATGTGGGACAGCCTGGCAGCCCCGACCATGTGGGCTGTCTCCGGTGTCATGGGGACGTGCAGGGTGATGTAGTCTGAGGAGGAGAACAGCTCGTCGAGCGTGACGACCCTCGCCCGCAGCTCGGTCAGGACCTCGTCAGGAATCGTGATGACGTCGTACACCAGCACAGACATCCCAAGGGTTCTTGCTATCTCCGCTATGCGGCGTCCGATCCTCCCCAAGCCCACCAGCCCTAGCACCCTTCCCTTCAGTTCCCTTCCCATCAGGGAGTTCTTTTCCCACTTGCCGGACTTCGTGCCGACGTCCGCTTCCACCAGTCTCCTGCTGAGGGCCAGCATCAGCAGCACCACGTGCTCGGCGACCCCCTCGACAAGCGACTCGGGGCTGTTGACGACTGTGACCCCCTTGGCCTTCGCGTAGTCCACGTCGACGTTGTCCAACCCGGTCCCCGGCCTGGCGACTAGCTTCAGCTTGGTTGCCCTGTCCAGAACCTCGCGGTCGATCCTCGTCCGGCTGCGGATGATGAAAGCATCGTAGCCTCCGGCGACCGAAAGCAGCTCTTCTCTTGTTATGGTCGGCCTGTAGTCGACCGCGATCGCAGGTCCGAGGGACAATCTTTCAACTTCGACGTGATCGCAGATGAGGACCTTGACCAAGAGCGGAGACCCAGCCTCGCGGTGTCTGAAATCAGCGATATATCGCTTGAACTTGACACCCCTCCATAGGAAACGGTCCTGAGGCTCTCCGAGCCGGATGCGAAGTTGGGAATCGTGATGGGAAACGAGGTTCCTGGCCCTATGGCCTCGATTCCCATGATCCTGCCAGTGCGGCGCTCGTAGACGATGGTGCAGGCGGAGTAGCGGTCCCATCTGTGACTGACTGCCTGCAGGTCCAGACCCAGAGACTTCGCGGATCCGACCCCCACGCCTGCCTTGAGCCATCTAAGGCCGAACAGGCGGTGTTCGACCGACCTGACCGGGCTCGCGCGGAGATCCCCGCCGGCTGAATTGGCGCCCGCTATCCTCCCTGTCATCGCCGCTTCTCCCTCAAGGGAGGAACAAGGGGGGAGGCCGTGCTCGATCTCCGCGCATCCTCCCGATGCCAGGACTCCAGACACCCCAGTCCTCATACGGGAGTCCACGAGAATCCCACCGTGGGGACCGGTCCTCCCCTGGAAGGGCGAAGTCGAAGGTATCCTGCGTGGGACGAAGACCAAAGAGTCGCAGGATATCACGCTCCCGTCGACGACGGCCCCCTCCACCGAGCCCTGGCCCACGGCCCTGGATACGCTCCCCTTCGAAATCACGATCCCCTTTTCTGAGGCGGAGTCGGAGAGGACCGCCCACACCGGCGGGGTGGGCTCCCCGTACGACCAATAGGAAGCGGAGAGGCTGACACTCCTCGCTGAACCCACAAGGCGCTCGGCGACCGCCAGCCCACGAACCCCTTCGCCCCACACCACGGAGCTGTCCATGGATCCCAGGGCCCTGCCGAGCTCGGCGTATCTCTCGGCTCCGTCCAGGACGGTGACCCCTCGCTTTCTGTGCCCCGGGAAGAACCTCTGCTCGAAGTTGCACCCGGTCGCGAGTACGACGACATCCGAGCTCAAACGAAGGCCGCGTGCAGTCTTCACGAATCCGGGGCCAACGAGCCTGGCAACCTCCCCAAGGATCTCAGTGCTAGACGCAGTCCCCCTCGAGGCAGGCGGGATGATATGGGCTGAGCTCCCCGGACTCGAAATCAGGTCGGGCCAAGACCTCCAGGGAATGATATGTGCCTCCGACCTCTCGAGGACGGTGACGTCCTGCCCACAAAGAATAGCCTCCCTCGCGGCCTCGTGCCCCGCGGTCCCTCCACCTATGACGCAGACCTTCGCCATGATGATCCGTGCCCCTTAGATGGTTATAACGGGCGGCTCTTCCGGCCGGCCGATGCTGGTGGGGGTCGTCGGCAAACCTAATGTCGGGAAGTCGACTTTCTTCGCGGCCGCGACCCTGAAGGACGTCCCCATCGCCGACTACCCGTTCACCACAATCAAGGCGAATGTGGGCATAGCCCACATCGTCACCGAGTGCGTCCACGGTGAGATGGGAGTCAAAGATACGCCGAGGAACTCGATCTGCGTGAACGGGAAGCGGCTGATCCCTGTCAAGATCGTCGACGTGGCGGGCTTGGTCGAAGGGGCGTCGGCGGGGAAGGGACTCGGAAACCAGTTCCTGGACGACCTTAGACAGGCGGACGCTTTGATCCAGGTGGTGGACGCGTCAGGTTCAACGGACCTCGAAGGGAGGAAGGTCCCAGCCGGTACACATGACCCTCTGCGGGACATCGAAATGGTGGAGCACGAGTTCGACCTCTGGATGTTCGGGATCTTGAAGAGAGACTGGGAGAAAGCAACGAGGTCCCTGGAGCAGGCAGGAGGGAAGATAGTGGAGCACCTCGCCGAAAGGCTCTCGGGGCTCTCCGTGACATTTGCAGACGTCGAACAGGTACTCCTCCGGCTCCGCTTCAGGACTGAGAAGCCAAGTCAGTGGACCGACGATCAGATCATGCAACTCGTCGTGGAGACGAGGAAGCTGACCAAGCCGTCCCTCCTGGCAGCGAACAAAGCCGACCTGCCCACGTCTCCCCCCAACATCCGGCGACTGAAGGACACAGGAAGGGAAGTCATACCTTGCGCTTCCGAAGCGGAGCTCCTCCTGCGAAGGGCGGCTGAACATGGGCTGGTGGGCTACACGCCCGGAGACCCGAAGTTCTCAGTTCGTGAGGAACAGAAGCTTTCCGCCCCCCAGGCCAACGCGCTCAGACTGGTTGACGAAAGGGTCATGAAAGTCTTCGGGGGGACAGGGGTGCAGGACGCGGTCAACAGGGCCTTCTTCGACCTGCTGAAGGCGATAGTCGTCTTTCCGGTGGAGGATGAGACAAAGCTGACCGACAGAGAGGGACGAGTCCTTCCGGACGCCTTCGTCCTGAAGGGAGGCGCGACAGCCCTCGACCTCGCCCGGACTGTGCACAGCGAGCTCGCTGAGGGCTTCCTCTACGCCGTCGACGCAAGGACAGGCATGCGGCTGGCTGCAGACCACGTCCTGAAGAACAGAGACATCGTCAAGATTGTGTCAAGCGGCAAGAGGGGCTAGCTGCTCGGCCTTCTTTGCCTCCGGCCTGGAGATCAGCTTGCTCTTTCTGACGCCCACGTGCCTGAGGTGCGTGACCTTCTTCGCCTCGTTGTAGACGTCAGAAGCGACCTTCTGTAGCACGAGCTCCTGGGCGAATCCTTCGTAGCTCATGCCCGACGCCTTCTCCGAAATGACCTTGTCCATGATAAGCCTAAGGTCGTGCTTCTTCGAGCTGTTCATCTTCCCCTGGGACAGGGCAGTGCAGTACACCCTGACCACATAGCCGTCCTTCGTGGTGTAGTCGTGTATGAAGTCAGACATCGAGGAGCCCCTCCGTATGAGGCTCCTGAGGAACTCCCTGGAATACTCATGCCCTTTGAACACGGTGTAGGCGGTCTCTCCCTCCACCCTGTCGATCTGGAAGAAAAGCTTGAACGCGTAGTGCTGGGGGTCCTGCTTCAGGATGTCGTAGAGTGTCGTCTCGATGACCCTGCCCTCCGGTTTCAGGACGTCGGTAAGGGGGACCCTGGCGATGGGAGCATTGCCGAAAGAAGGAGAAGCTGTGACAGTGACCCACGTCTTCAGCTTCCACTTGTCCCTCACCTTCGCAGCTTTCTTCGGCAAACGAAACCGCCCCGTTCCCTTCGCGCTTATAACTTCAGCGTCTTTGAAGTCGGTCTATCTTCCCCATGTAACGGGCGAGAACCTTCGGGATCTTGACAGTCCCGTCCTTCTGCTGGAAGTTCTCCACGAGAGCCACCAGGGTCCGGGTGACGACTGCGCTGGAGTTCAGGGTGTGCACCAGGGTGGTCGGGTCGCTCTGCTTCTGCCTGTACCTGATGGCGAGGCGCCTGGCTTGATAGTCGGTGACGTTGCTGGCCGAAGCCATCTCCCTGTACTTGCCCTGGCCCGGCAGCCAGGCCTCCAGGTCGTAGGTCTTGGCAGACATGAACCCGGTGTCACCGCTGCAGAGGGCGATCACGCGGTGTGGAATCCCCAGCTCCTGGTAGATCTTCTCGGCGTTCCCGATCAGCTCTTCGTGGATCCTCCAACTGTCCTCGGGCCGGGAGAAGACCACCTGCTCGACCTTGTAGAACTGGTGCACGCGGAAAATCCCCTTGGTGTCCTTGCCGTGGGCTCCGGCTTCGACCCTGAAGCACGGGCTGAAGCCGCTGTACCTTATGGGGAGCTGAGATGCGTCCAGGATCTCGTCGCTGTGCATCGACACGAGAGGGTGCTCTGACGTGGCGATGAGGTGGAGGTCCTCCCCCTCGACCTTGTATATCACGGGTCCGAAGTCGTCGATGTTGACGACCCCTTCGTAATGGGCGCGGTTGAGCATGAAGGGAGGCTCCACGGCTGTGAATCCCTTTTCCCGGAGGAAGTCAAGCGCGAACTGCATCAGAGCCTGCTCCAGTTTGACCGCGTCCCCCTTCAGATAGAAGAAGCGGGCCCCAGCGACCTTGGCCCCTCTTTCTACGTCCACCATGCCGAGACCGGCCAGGATGTCGATGTGGTTCTTGGGCACGAAGCCGAAGTCAGGGTGCCTGCCCCAGGTTCTTACTGTCACGCTCTCTGTCTCGTCCTTTCCTTGGGGGACCGACTCGTGAAGGATGTTGGGGAGGCTCATGAGTATCTTGGTGAGCCTGGCGTTCTTTTCGTCAGCCTTCGCGTCGAGCTCTTTGATCTTCTGAGGGATACCCTTGACCTCCGCGAGTTTGTCTTCAATCGGCGCCCCCTTCTTCTTCAGGGCTGCCACCTCCCCGGTGAGCTCGTTCTGCCTGTGCCTCAGCCTGTCGACCTCGGTCTTGAGCTTCCTCCACTCTGCGTCTGCTGCGGCGGCTTCGTCGACAAGGGGCACCTTGTCTTCGGCTCCCCTCAGCCTTAGGCTGGCCACTATCGCCTTTGGGTTCTCCCTCACCAGCTTGATATCCATCATTCGTTTCTCACGCCCTGTGGCCCCTGGCATCCTTGCTTTGCGATAAAAGCCATACCTCCTGAAACAGTGCGACGTCACGTAGGATTGCGAGAGCAGTCGAGAGGACGGACGTAGGAGACCCGGATTCTATCTTGAACTCAAGGCCCCTGCCAGCACCGGCCATGGACAGCTTCATCCCCTGGGGCGCACCTTCGTTGTCGGGGGTCAGGACAGAGGCTAGCTTCTTCCTTACGGTGGCGTCGGAGCAGCCCACCATCAGTTGGACCGTCGTCTTCATTCGGACACTCTGGCCATGACTGCCTGCGAGAACGTATCGACCTTGGATGACGGGATCTTGGCTCCTGCCGCCATTGCGTGCCCGCCCCCGACCCCTTCGACGGCCTCTGCAGCTTCGCGTATAATCAAACCCAAGTTGACTGTCCCTTCGAAGGAGTCCCCCACCCTGGAGGAGATCTTGAAGCCAGAATCCCGGCTGGTGGCCCTCCCGACGACCACTTTGTCCTTGAACTCCGGGGAAGATGTCAGTATGGATATGACGGGGCCGAGGAGCTTCTCGTCCACCAGCCCCTCCCCGTTCACCAGCACAAGCCTGCCGTGCTGCTCGATCCTCGAGGGCTCTGAGGTGAGCCCGTCCAAAGCCCTGTTGATCCCAGACCTGTACTCCGACAGCGTCTTCATGGCGTCCTTGAGCGACTGGGACCTGTCGCCAAGACAGACCGACACTCCGATCCCGGCCGCGCCCATCCTTCCACACGAGTTCAGGAGGGTCCCGAACTCCCTCGCGTCCCTCAGGGGTGTGAACGCGTCCTCGAATTGGAGGGTGTAGACCTCGCCCACAAGGCTCGCGAGAGCGTCGGTGGCGCCCTGTTCCATGCCGAGGGTCCTGGCTATCAGTTCGGTCAGATTCTTCTTTTCGTCAGGCGTGAGGGAGGAGATCGTCCTCCATGTGCCGGCGTCCTTCAGCGCGAAGCCTGACTGATGGAGGATCGCGAGGACGGAGTCCTTGCTCCCGGTCAGTCCCTTCAGGAAAGGGGTGGATGTCAGCGCTATCGACTCGTGGATGGGTCTCGTCTCCCTCCCAGTGAACATCAGGTCCTTCGACGCCGTCAGCAGACCCCGAGACTGTGCGGCTTCGAGGGCAGCCCTGTTGAGGCCGGTCAGGGACCTCCCCGGGCCCGAATCCTGCCTGTCGGCCAGGGCGCCGACCACGGCCAGGGGGGACAGGTCGTCGTTCGTGGGGTCGAGGGCCACGGCGAAGAAATATGCCATTGCTGAAGAGCATGCTTCTGTCCCGCCGTCGAACCCGAAGGCCCAGGCGTTGACGACCGACCTGTTTGCCCTGTCCTCCTCCGAGATTTGGTGGTGGTCTATGACCAGGTACCTCTTGCCGAGCGCAGACTCGAGTTCTTGGATAAGGGTGGAGGCGAGGTCGGTGAAGATGACGAAATCGTAGCTCTGCGACCCGATCTCGGCGATCGCTCCGGGGTCGAGGTCCGGGACTGTCCTCAGGGTCACGTTGGCTCCCTTGCGCATGAGGGAAGAGAAGACTATGGAGCCGCTGCAGAGACCGTCGGCATCGATGTGAGTGACGACGAGCATCCTCTTCCCGCTGCGAGCTATCCCCATGATATCGGGGGAGAGGCCTCCGTATCTTGCAATCAGGCCCTCGAGGTCGGCCACAGGCCCGCCTCCGGATTACGCCAGCTGCGCCACTACGGCAGTGTACTTGAAGTCGCTTGGAAGGATTCCCTTCGTCTTGTAGTACTTTGACAGTCTGTAGATCTTCGCTTCGACCAGTTCAAGTGAATGAACGTTCTTCCTGTCGCTCTTGTGGGAGCCAAGGTGCTTCTGGACCCGATGGGCTCTATCGATGAGGTCCTGAAGGTCCTGGGGGAGCTTGGGGGCCGCCTTCCCTTCTGTCAAGATGGTGCCCAGCGACTTCCCCGTCAGGGGTTTGACAAGCGGCACGCCGTAGTCATCCCGGAGAGTCTGTCCGATCCTGCTTGGAGAGACGCCCTCCTTCGCAAGCTTGACGGCCACCGTGAGAGCCTCCTCTTGGGAGGTCGTCACCCAGCTGGGGGTGCTCCCACCAGGGGGCCTGGTCTGGTGAGACTTCCCGTGCCTGTGAGAGTGAATGCGAGCCATTATGGAACCGTTCAGGCAAGTCCTGAGCGTTGGGCTCATAAACATTGCCAGAGAAGTGGCGGTTTCATTCGACCCGGGCGTATCTTCCCCGGCGTTCAATGCCCCGGAGCTGCCTGAGGACGGCCTTGTGTCTCGCCGGGCCGACGCCCTCGGAGTAACCACGGTAGAAAGCCTCAAGGGCGGAGCGGGCCTCCCTGTGGTGGGCGCCGATCAGAGTTTCTTTAATCAGCCTTATGTCGACGGCGTGGTCTTCGAGCCTTGGCGTACGATATGAAAGGCCGAAGTCGAGGAAGACCAGGCTGCCGTCTCTTCTGAGAACGTTGGCCGTGGTGAGGTCCCCGTGCATTATGCCCGCCGAGTGGAGGCTGGCCGCGTCCCTGCCGAACTGGAAGAACGCGCCTTCGGTTTCCTTCGCCGTCATGGAGCCGACCACGTCACGCAACCTGTCTCCGCGCACGTACTCCATGGTCAGGGTCGCACTCGGGACGTCGACGTTGTACAGGAAGGGCGTCGCCACCCCAGCCTTCTTCGCCTGATGCATCATCTCAGCCTCCCGCAGGGTCCGCTGGCGCCTTATGGCGTCGTCGAGGACGGGCAGCCTGTAGGCAAGCGGCTTCCGCACCTTGAGCACGGCTTCCAGCCCCTGCCACCGCCCAAGTACCAAGTCGGCCTCCGCTCCCCTGTAGATGAGCTGGCCCTTCGAGTCATCTGCGCCAGGGTATGTCGACATTGTCGAGCCTCCACGACTGCGTGACCTTCGAATCCTCGACGGGGACCTTCGTCCCCGCCCCAAAGGCGAGCATGCCAGTCCAGGCTATTTGCGCGCCGCAGTCCCCGCTGTACTCCAGGGGCGCGGCGGTCAAATGCGCCGAGTGCCTGGCCGCCATCGCCGACAGCATGCCGGAAAGGCGCCTGTTCGCCGCCACCCCTCCTACGACCATTACCTCCTTCTTCTCTGTGAAGGCGAGGGCCCTCTCGGTGACTTCGGTGACCATGGCGAAAGCTGTCTCCTGGATGGAGTACGAGACGTCGGCGAAGGGGCTGCCGCCATCGACCAGGAGCTTGGAAGCGGTAAGGAGCCCCGAGAACGAGACGTCGTTCCCCTTGACGGAGTAGGGCAGCTTCAGGTAGGTGGTCGACTTCGAAGCCGCCTCTTCGACGGCCCTCCCACAGGGGGAGGAAAGCCCGTGGTGCCTTCCGAACTGGTCGAGGAGCTGGCCGAGGGTGAGGTCCAGCGACTCGCCGAGCACGCGCCAGCGCCCCCCGGAATAAGCGATGACCATCGTATGGCCCCCGGAGACGAGCAGGACGATGGGGTCCCTCGCCCCGGTCAGAAGGCAGCCCAGCTCGATGTGGCCGATGGCGTGGTTGACTGGGATCAGAGGTATCCCAAGGGAAGTCGCGAGGGTCCTGGCCACCACCGCCCCCGCCCTGAGACACGGGCCGAGGCCTGGACCCATGGCGTATGCGACCGCTTCAAGATCACCCAAGGACACCCCGGAAGCCTTGACCGCTTCTGCCAGGACCGACGGAGCTGCGGCCTGATGGCTCTGGGAAGCTTCGAAGGGGTGGATGCCGCTGCCTTCGGGGGGCCTGTAGACCGACTTCGAGTTGGAGAGTATGGCGCCTTCGGAGGACACGACGGCCACCGAGAAGGTGTGGGCCGTGCTCTCGACCCCGAGAACGTAGCGCTTCATCGCTGCCTACATCTTTCGGGTCTTGCGGTAAAGGTCGCCGAGGAGGTTGATGAACGGCTTGACCTCCACCAGGAAGTCGTCGAACTTCCCCCGTTCGAACGTGGTGCTGCGCTTTCCGCCGTCGATGATAATCTTGGCTGCGAGCACGATGCCTCCGCTCCTGTCCGGGTCTGCCTTGAGCTTGGGGAAATGGATGAGCGCACCGTAGCCGACCTTCCTCTTACCCTTCGTGAACACGACGTTGTAATACATGCTCAGTGTCTTGGTGAACTGAGCGAGCTGTTTCTTCCTGCTTTCGCTGCGCTTGACGCTGTCGAAGCCCTCCTCTTCCAGCGTGTCGACCATCTCCCTGAGTAGCTTCATCTCTCCGACTATCTTGGTGTAGCCCGCGTACTCGATGGGCATCTGATAGACGCTGTTCATCACAGAGTCCCAGTCGTCGATCACTGCAAATGTGTCTGTGTCCATGTTCATCTCGCGCTTGAGCTCGTCCGAGATGATGTCCTCGACCGTGAGCTTCTTGGGCACGTAGGGCACCGAAGGGGGCGCCTAGTTATGGTTAACTCCTGTTCTTGTTCCTCTGGGCGACAGGCGATGGTGCAGCTTAAAATCGGATATACACCTCGAGGGAGACCGCCGCAGTGAAAGGCCCTATACAGTCGGTCGAGGTGTCCTACCTGCTCCACCAGACAGAAGATCCTGTGAAAGTCCAGGCGGCGGTGGGAGACCTGTTGGGGGTGAAGTCAGGGCCTGAGACTGAGAGCCTGGAGGGTCACTTCGGGAACGAGATCGTGAGGGCGAGATTCCATCTCACAGGAGAGGATGCGGAGGCTGCTTTCAAAGGGCTCGTCTCAAGGATGCCCGGCGGGATGAAGAAAGAGATCGCGGCAGGTATAAGCGCGTTCTTGGACGAGCACTCCGCCTTCTTCCTGCGGCTGGACAAGCAGCGCCTGGTTGGGGGCTCTCTGGCGCTCTCCGGGGGGGACTCCGTGAGGATAAAGGTCAAGCCGCGCATATTCATGCTCAAGGGCGGGGCCCGGCAGTTCTACTTGGGCCTGCTCGGGGTCGGATGAATGGCGAAGAGATACGTGCTGCTCGTCGCCGACGCTGACCTGTCGGAAAACGAGAAGCAGGACCTGGCGGCCGTCCTGGAGCGCAGACACGGGAAAGTCAAACTGATTTCAGTCGACGGGAACCCGCGGGCGGTCATAGTGAAGACGAACAATCAGGTGGCGCCGGTCCTCCGTGACCCGGAGAACACGCTGATCATAGGCGGAAAGACACTGAAGACGGTGCTCACTTCCGGGGCTGTAGTTAACCTCAAAAGGAGAGCGTCGGAGGCGCACTCCAATGGCGAAGTACATGAGCGATGAGTATGTCTCGCATGTGCAGGTGGCCCTCACCCAGGACCCGAAGTGGGCGGAGACCACCAGGAACTTCAAGACCAGCATCGCGTTCAACGTGACGGACCTAGGACAGAGCTACGTGATGAGCGTAGAGAACGGGGCGACCACGTTCCAGAAGGCTGCTCCGGGCGCCGCCGCTGAGTTCTCGTTCGACGGGACATACGACTCCTGGGTCAAGGTCGCGAAGGGGGAGCTGGACATGCAGTCCGCGGTCCTGAAGGGACAGTTGAAGTTCAGGGGGTCGCTGACCAAGATCCTGATGTACAAGGACAGGTTCATCAGGGTCGCAGAGATAATGAGGGACGTCCCGAAAGAATTCTAGGCCCCGACGAACACATAGTACGGGTTCCCTTCACTGCTCGTCCTCGCTTCCACCCTCAACTTCATCCCGGGCTTCGCGTCCTCCGGCTTGACCCCTTCCAGCCAGGCGAGTGCCTTCAGGCCCCCGTGGAACTCGCCGATGGCTATGGTATAGGGACCGTTTCCGACGAAGCTGGCGGGGGTGACCTGCACGTGGGTGAACGTGACGAGCGTCGCTTCAAGGCCGAGGTCGAGCCATTCGAAGTCGCTCCCCATGCACTTCGGGCAGTCTGCCTGCGGAGGGAAGGAGACGTTGCCGCACTTCGAGCACTTCGTTGTGACGAACTTTCCCTGCTTCAGGGAGTCCCAGAACTCGTGGGTCCTGGAGATGGGGATGTCGAACCTGAGGGTAAGGGCCCTCCGAGAATGCAGCTGGGGGTTCTCGGCCAAGTCAGTCCCTCGATAGTATCGTGACGTAGGCGTAGTGACCGGTCCCTCCGATGTTGTGGACCAGCCCGACTCCGTTCTTGATTGGTGCCTGATGGCTCCCCGCTTCCCCCCGGAGCTGCTTAGTTATCTCGACTGCCATGGAGACGCCGGTGGCGCCTATCGGATGCCCTTTCGCCTTCAGGCCTCCGTCGAGGTTGACCGGTATCTTCCCTCCCAGCTCCGTCTGCCCTTCTCGGATCAGTTTAGCGGCCTCCCCCTTCTTGCAGAAGCCGAGGTCCTCGTAGGCCATCAGCTCGGCTATGGTGAAACAGTCGTGGGCCGTGGCCACGTCTATGTCCTGGGGGGTGACCTTGGCCATGGCGTACGCCCTCCCGGCGGCGTCGACGGCAGCACGGAGGCCGACGTAGTCGCTCCTGCGGCTCAGGTTCGCGGAGTCGGACGAGTACCCGACCCCCTTGACCCAGACCGGGGTGTCGGTCAATTTCTTCGCGGTCTCCTCGGAAGCGAGGACCACAGCGGCCGACCCGTCCGAGAGCGGGCAGGCGTCATAGAGCTTGAGGGGCCAAGAGACCATCTGCGAGCCCAAGGCCTTCTCGAGGGTGATCTCCTTTTGGAACTGGGCGAGGGGATTCATCGCGCCATAGTGGTGCGCTTTCACCGCTACCCTGGACATGTCTTCTTCGGTGGTCCCGAACTTGTTCATGTGGGCCACGGCATAGAGGGCGTAGTAGGCGGGAAAAGTCATCCCGTAGTTTTCGAACTCCCACATGTATGACCCGGCCCTTCCAATCAGCTCGACGGACGTCGAGGTGTCCACCTCCGTCATCTTCTCGACGCCCACGGCCATCGCCACGTCTGTCTCTCCGCTCACGATGCTATTGTAAGCAGCCTTCACCGCGGCGCTCCCGCTCGCGCACGCAGCCTCCACCCTCATCGTACCTGCGCCGCTGAGCCCCGCATATTCACCGACTACCACGGCGGGGAGAGACTCCTCGTACCACCCCCCTGCGCTGCCCACGACCACGTTGCCTATGTCCTTCCTGTCCACCCCCGCGTCGTCGACCGCCTGTTTGATCGACTCGAAGGCGAGCTCCCCGACGTTGACGTCCGTCCTCCTCCCGAACTTGCTGTGGCCGATCCCTACGACTGCGACGCGCTTCATGGATTATCGCCGTTTCGATATGTCAATCGTATTTCAATTTCTCTGAAGGCCGCGCCTAGCCGATTACTCCCATCTCTTTGGCGACCTCCTTCATGATGGTGAGACGCTGGATGTCGTTGGTCCCCTCGTAGGTCTTTATGATCTGGGAGTCCCTGAGGATCCTCTCGACCTGGCTGTCGACGGAGACACCGTATGCACCCATTATCAGCATAGCCATGTGGGCGTTCTTCTCCGCAGCCTCGGTGGCGACTATCTTGGCTATCGAAGAGGCCTTGATGAAGTCCTTCCCCTTCTTTGTCAAGGTGGCGGCCCAGTAGGTCAGGAGGCGCGCCGTGTGGACCGCCGCGGTCATCTCAGCTATCTTGAACTGCACCTGCTGGTAGCTCAGGAGGTAGGTGTCGAAGGTCTGCCTCTGGGTGGAGTAGTTCAGGGCTGCCTCGAGCGCAGCCTGGGCCAGCCCGGTCCCCTGGGCCGCGACCCCGACCCTGCCGTGGTCGTAGCAGGTGAGAGCGATCCTAACCCCTCGGCCGATCTCCCCGACTATGTTGCTTTCGGGCACCTCGAGGTTCTCGAATATGAGCTCGACGGGCTGGTCTCCCCTCAGCCCGATGACGTCGGTCCGCTGGCCGACGGTCAGCCCGGGCATCCCCTTCTCGGCTATGAAAGCAGTTATCCCGTGGTGCCTCTTCCCCTCTTCCTTGGGACTGGTCCTCGCGAAGATCAGGAAGATCTCCGCTTTGTCCCCGTTGGTGATGAACATCTTCTTGCCATTGATCACGTACTTGTCCCCGACCTTCTTCGCGGTGGTCGCGATTGCGGCGACGTCAGAGCCAGTGCCCGGCTCGGTCATGGCATGGGCCGCTATCTTCTCTCCCTTGGCTATGGGGACCAGGTACTTCCTCTTCTGCTCCTCTGTCCCGAAAAGGAAGATCGGCGTCGACACCAGGTAGGTGGCCCCTACGACTGCGGAGAAAGCGGCAGAGAACCTCGCTATCTCCTCGGTGGCTATCACAAGTGAGAGGTCGTCCCCGCCCCCTCCACCGTATTCCTCGGGGAAAGGCACACCGAAGAGCCCGAGCTTGGCGGCGTGTTTGACCAGCTCCATGTCCATCTGGTTTTCCTTGTCGATCCTCTGGGTCGCCGGCGCGAGCTCCTTCTCAGCGAACTCCCGCACGGCCCTTCTGAAGGCCTCAAGCTCATCCGTTATCTTGATCTCGTAGTCTGTCGATTCGGGGTTTAGGGTACTCATACCGTCTTGGGGCTTCGATAACCGCTTGATTACCTTTTGGATACCTAGACTTCCAGTGGAAGATGATCCTTCTCATGTTCCCTCTGGGTTTAGGGTTCTCCGCTAATGCCCTGAGTGCTTCGTGGCTCTGGTAA
>JAGWHB010000030.1 GCA_028867035.1 Nitrososphaerota archaeon
AGGCCCTACGGGGCGCATCAGGCGCGAAAACTTCGCAATGCGCGAAAGCGTGACGAGGCTAGTCCGAGTGCCTCCTGCTAAAGGGGGCTTTTCTCGGCTGTAAATAAGCCGGGGAATAAGGGGAGGGCAAGTCTGGTGTCAGCCGCCGCGGTAATACCAGCTCCTCGAGTGGTCGGGACGATTATTGGGCCTAAAGCACCCGTAGCCGGTTCCGTAAGTCCTCTGTTAAATCCAGTCGCTCAACGTCTGGCCTGCAGAGGATACTGCGGGACTAGGAGGCGGGAGAGGCGGACGGTACTCCGCGTGTAGGGGTAAAATCCTTTGATCCGCGGAAGACCACCAGTGGCGAAGGCGGTCCGCCAGAACGCGCTCGACGGTGAGGGGTGAAAGCTGGGGGAGCGAACCGGATTAGATACCCGGGTAGTCCCAGCCGTAAACGATGCGAGCTAGATGATTCGATCGCAGTTCGCGATCGAAGTGTCGCAGGGAAGCCGTTAAGCTCGCCGCCTGGGGAGTACGGTCGCAAGGCTGAATCGACGGGAGAGAATATTTTCCGTCGCAGTTCACTTAAAGGAATTGGCGGGGGAGCACCACAAGGGGTGAAGCCTGCGGTTCAATTGGAGTCAACGCCAGGAAACTTACCAGGAGCGACAGCAGGATGAGAGTCAGGCTGAAGACTTTACTTGACGAGCTGAGAGGAGGTGCATGGCCGTCGCCAGCTCGTGCCGTGAGGCGTCCTGTTAAGTCAGGCAACGAGCGAGACCCTTGCCGATAATTGCTAGCTGCCCAGCGATGGGCGGAGGCTAGTTATCGGGACTGCCGCTGCTAAAGCGGAGGAAGGAGAGGGCCACGGCAGAGGATGTCGACGCCGCATCCGCCGAGGTCAGTATACGGTACACTCGGCTGATCATGGTGGTTTCCTGTTGGCGTTAAATAGCTCCACAACTGCATTCCATCACGGAACACTTCGAAGATGACGAACGACACGACAAACACGACAAACTCGAAAGTGCTGACGAGCTAGATTACTTCAGGAGTTTAGCTCGAAAGTACGAACACATCGAAGACACAGAAAGCATCGAAAACGAACACCTTCGAGAACTGGGGTTCAACGAGGAAGCCTTGGAGCCCTACTACGCTGGGGTCGTGGCTTCCGATGGGCACATCGAACCTGACAACAACAGGTCCGTGGTTGCAAGCAGCAACCACGAGTTCATTACAGACGTAGTCGAACCAGTTCTGGAAGAACAAGAAATCCAACACTCAACCTTCTGGGACGAAGGAGCCGGAGTCTACAAAGTTTCGATTAACAACGACGAACTCTGGGACACGCTCACCGAAAAATACAATATTCCGCCAGGTGCCAAGGCGGAGTCAATCGAACCTCCGGAGGCCCTCACAGATGAAGAGGAACTCTGGGTCGTAAGAGGATGGTTCGACGGCGAAGGGTGGCCAGAGGAAATGACCAAGGAACACGAAGACACAGAATATCACTATCCTCGAGTCGGTTTCAAAGTCATGAGTGAACCCATTCGTGACTGGGTGGCCGAAGAACTCGAAGAAAGAAACATTCGTGTGTCAACCTACGATCGGCAAGACGGAAGCCATGGGTTGTGGATCAACGGCTACGAAGAGTGCGAGAAGTTCGATAAAGAAATCGGCTTCCGCCACCCAGAACAAGACAGGAAGCTGAAGGAGCTATTAGCCAACAGGAAATCGCGGTCAGAAGCTAGAGGTACCGGCTGAGGCCCCGAAACTCCTGGGCCACACGCGGGCTGCAATGGTAGGGACAGTGGGTCCCGACCTCGACAGAGGAAGGCAATCCTCAAACCCTACCCCAGTTGTGATTGAGGGCTGAAACCCGCCCTCATGAATATGGAATCCCTAGTAACCGCGTGTCATCACCGCGCGGTGAATACGTCCCTGCTCCTTGCACACACCGCCCGTCGCTTCACCCGAGTTGGGTTTAGGCGAGGCCGGCTCTTGTTGGGCCGATCGAACCTAAGTTCGGCAAGGGGGGAGAAGTCGTAACAAGGTGGCTGTAGGGGAACCTGCAGCCGGATCACCTCCTTAGTGTAACAGTCGAGGACTACGACCACGCACTGCAACGAGGAAGTATCTATGTAGAGCACAACACACGCTAAAGATGCAGCGTCCTGTCCTCGGACAGGATGCGAAGGGCCAGCGCCCTCGCTCGCAAGGCGGGGAACGCGATTAAGCCGTGCATAGGGTTCGCGCAAGCATCCGCCGGGATGTTATACTCATCCGTAATGCACCGACGCCGTATGGTGGATGACTTGGCTTGGGTGGCGACGAAGGACGTGGCAAGCTGCGAAAAGCCCCGGGGAGGAGCATGCAGCCTTTGATCC
>JAGWHB010000031.1 GCA_028867035.1 Nitrososphaerota archaeon
CCCGACAGGTGGGGAAGGCTCAAGGATAAGTTCCTGTTCCAATGGGACAAGGGCGGCTACTTCGTGCGTCTGGACAAGCTGATAGAGGTCGAAATCAAGAAGGGGTTTAGAGGCAAGAGCACGGACAAGGTTCGCAAGCTGGTCTACGATATGCTCTACTCGGAGCCGCTTGAGCAGAACGGGACGGTGAAGTGGGACGACCAGCTTGAGGAGATACTTACCGACGCAGGGGCGGGGCAATACATCGACGCCGCATCAGCCGAGGGCGGGTTCCAGTTGACGCCCGCTCTGATTCGTGCCTTGATTGTCATAGGATTGTTAGGCTCGTTCCTTGGGCTCGCCATCAACGGCGCTTTCCATGTCACGCCGACGACGATAATCCATTGGGTGCCTTAGATGCCCGACCAGCCCGAATCAATCCGTAGCATGATGAAGCCCATCGGGGGCTCGCGGAAAGACCAACTCGGAGAGCCGCTAATCACCATCAACCCCCGCGACATCGACGCCCAGACCCGTGTGCCTGCGGTGTTCACGATGGCGACGCTGGCGATGATGGCGAAGTGGGTGAGCAAAGACCCCACGACCAACTATCCCGAAAGGGGCAAAGACCAGTTCAACGCCAAGACCCTGAGCGGCATAATGGACATCTGGGAATACGAATACAAGAAGAAGGCGATATCGCTGGACGGCAAGGCGAGGGACGAGTATGTGAAGGTGGCTTCGTTCATAGCGGTCGGGGCTGACGAGTCGGGAACCGCAGTCACGAACCTGCTCGAAGAGGGCTCCAAGAAACTCAATCAAAAGGACCAAAAGAAGTAGATGAGCCAGCAGTTAGACCAGAAGATTCTCTCCATCAAGGCGGGCCTGCTCGTCATGCTCATCGGCCCCAGAGGCGGAGGGAAGACCACAGCCGCCGACTGGTTCGTGCAGGACGCCAAGGAGAACAGGCCCGACGTCCCCCGCATCAGCAACGTCCCCATCACCGACGCCATCTATGTCCCTGACATCCTGAAGTTTCTTGCGACGAAGCTGATGGTCGAGGGGGGCGAGAAGAACTACACCACCAACGCCGACTTCACGGTGACCGTCCAGCAGAGGACAGACCTTCCCGCCGAGATGCTGATAATCATAGACGAGGCGGCGATCAGTGGCTTCGAGTCCAGAGGGACGGGGCTCTACTCGCTGAACTCCTATCTCCTCGCGCTGTCGCGGAAGCTGAACGTGGACATCATCCTCGTCTCGCAACTGATGAGCATGATTGAGAAGCGGGGCCAGTGGCTCGCGGATTTCTATTGGCTGTGCGAGGCCGAACTCATGGAGGGGACAGAGACCGTGGACTACTTCACCTACAAGATTTACGATGAGGAATACCGAAAGACGGCGACGCTGATACTTGACGGCGACGACGCCCGAAGGACGCTCTTCGGGAAGTTCGACACCTACGACATCCCCAACTACGGAGAACTCGCGGTCGCGTTCAGGAACCAGATGAACATCAGGCCGTCCGACCAGAAACTTTACACCTCCATCGTGGACTACTACAAGCACAGGGGAGAGGCGCTGAAGGCGTTGCAGAGCAAGCGGGACGAATGGATAAGCCGTAAATGGGTCAAGTTCCTAGACCTAGTGGAGATGGCGGCCTAGAGCGCCAGTTGTTGCTGAAAAATGTGGGACTCATCTGCGAAGCCTGCGGAGCCGGACAGCACTCCGACTGCATCACCCTGACCGACCCCACGAAACGAATGTGCCTGTGCGCCTACACCACGCACCCCTACCTTTCAAGGGAGCAACTTACGAAACCCTTAATTCACGTTTCAATCCCTACCGAGGCGGGTGCGATAGCGAAGAAAGACCTTGGCTCAACGGTTCATCCAGGGGGCGATAAAGCACCCAGGCTCGTTGAGAAGGTTCGCACAGGAACATAACGCCATCGGAAGAGGCGGACGAATCAATCTTGCGAAACTGAGGCGCGTCGCCAAACGGGAGAAGGAGCCGGCGCGGGCACACCGCCTTCGTCAAATCAATCTAGCGACCACGCTAAGGAGGCTCAGAGCATGAACAAACGGAAGCGGGTCGCCGGAGTCTGGGGCCAGAACAAAAAGACCGCCGGCACATGGGGCCAGGGCGACACCCACGGGAAGATTCGCGGCGTCTGGGGCTACCACAAGCGCAAGGCACCCCGCAGACTCCGAGCGTGAGCAAGCACAGCCTTCAGCGCATCCGCAAAAGGCGCAACAGGCGCGACCACTAAAGCCTTAAGAATCAAAGTCTACACACCGATGGACGGTAATACGGGGTGACTCGGCAAACATGGCAATTGCAGGTGCGGCCAACAAGGGAGCAGC
>JAGWHB010000032.1:0-1674 GCA_028867035.1 Nitrososphaerota archaeon
CTCCACCGACATGACCCACCAGGTCGGCCGCCCCGAGGGCCGCGAGCGAGGACCTGTCGATCTCGAGTTTGACTTCCTGGACGATCGGCACCTTGGTCATGGCCCGGATCGCCTCCAACTGGGCCGTCACGACGTCGATGCCGGTCGCCTCGATGTGGACCTCGGCGGTCGAGTCCATCCCGGCCGCCGCCTTCAAGGCCTCGAATTCGTCGAAGCCCGAGTGGTCGACAGTGGCACGGAGGGTGACGGTCGGGTCGCTGCTCGCGAGCGCCTTCAACTGGGCGTCGAACCGCAGGAGCTTTCTATTGGCCTCCGGAATCCCGCTGACTCCGACTATCACGCGAAGTTCTGACGCCGGAATCAACGATTTCCCCTCCTTCCTGCGCTGGGTTGTGAAACAGGTTGTGGCAGGTCACACAGAGCCATTCCACGTCAAGCGGCAGTGAATAATCGTGGTGGTGGCCGTGCAACTGGTCCGTTGCCGTTCTCGCGCGGCACCGCTCACAGCAGTCGGGCTTTTGGATGTATCCGTCGCGCACTGCATGATTGAGCGCGTTACGGGCCTTCACCTTGTCGGGATATCGGTGCCTATAGCGGCGCGAGGCAGCCGCAGCTTTATCGGGATTCTTCCTACGCCAACGCCGCCCGCTGGCCCGCTTCGTCTCTCGATTCGCGTTCAACCACCGACGAGACTGCTTGGCACGCCGCTCTGCATTTTCAAACTCCCAGCGTCTGCGGAGTTCGGCGGCGTGCTCACGGTTTTCTTCCTCCCACCGTCGACCGTTCGCGCGAGCCTGCTCCCCATGCTCCTGTCTCCACGTCCGACTGCGCGACTTACGGCACTCCTTACACTCGCTGGTAAGACCATCCCTCGCCTCGCGGTTCCGATAGAACTCGCCGGTCGGCTTCGATGCTTCGCACGTCACGCATCGCTTGTAGGCTGGCTCTGGCATCTGGCTTCCTCCAGGTGTCCGGCCCCCGGCAGTGTCTAGCTGCGCGGGGGCATTGTCGTCTCGTAATTATCCCACCGCGACGGGCATCAATTGGCCTTCGCCTGCGCAAGTTCACGCTCGGCCTGCTCGGTTTCCCAGAAGAGCCGCCAATAGACGCGTTCGCGCCGAGGCATTTCTTCTACCTCCCAGACGAACTTGTTCAGTCGATCGGAAAGCTGGAACAAGAAACGAAGTTCCGTCTTAGGATCCCGGAAACTCGGAGGCCGCGGCCTCTTCCTCCTCGTCGCTGATGTCGACGATCTCCGCGATCTTCTTGTTGATCCGGGTCACGGCCTTCGCGGGGAATGGCTTCCCGCCATCCGAGCCGTCCTTCGAGAGAACCTTCGTCCACTCGTCCTGGGTGAGCACTGGCTGCTTCACGTATTTCGAGAGGGTGAAGGCGGTGTGTTCGATCTTGAAGCCCTGGATGGTGTCGGGAAGGTTGGCTTGGATCTGCCGCTGCTCCCTGAAGCTGACACCTCGCAGGAGCAGCTTGCCCCCGAGCTCAGGGACATACAGGCTGTCCTCTTCCGTCTTGAAGGTACGCCCGCTGGTCAGCGCATCCTTGGTCAGGAATCCGTCGGTCGTCTTCGACTCGATGGCCGCGCTCGCGGCCGTCGGTGCATCGGTCATCTAGGACATCCCCTTTCGGGACATGGCGAGGAACAGGAAGGGCGTCGGG
>JAGWHB010000032.1:1684-2296 GCA_028867035.1 Nitrososphaerota archaeon
GGTACGCCCGCTGGTCAGCGCATCCTTGGTCAGGAATCCGTCGGTCGTCTTCGACTCGATGGCCGCGCTCGCGGCCGCCGGTGCATCGGTCATCTAGGACATCCCCTTTCGGGACATGGCGAGGAACAGGAAGGGCGTCGGGGTGATCTCCCCCGACGCCCTGGATGTGCGGCTATTCGGCTTCTCCGGCCTTCGGCACGTAGATCTCTTCGACCCCGGCGTTGCCGGCGTTCGCGAAGCTGACCGAGACGGTCAGGAGTTTCTTCGGGCCGGTGACTTCACGCGGGTTGGAGCCGAGTTTCGCTTCTTTCAGAACCCACCTGGGGTTCGTTTTCGAGGCGAGCCCTTTCTTCGGCTTGATGGCGACTTCGACCACTTTGCGTTCGCGGTAGATTTCGCCGAGCAGTGCGTTGATCGATCCTTCCCCGAAGTTCAGGTAGAGGGTGACATCGACCGACGCTTTGCCGAGGGTGTACTCGGTCTGTTCGTAGCTCGCGCGGAATCCGGTGGCGTCTTCGGCGCTGAGTTCGTCTTTGATCGCGACTTTGTTGCCCTGTTCGGACAGGACGACGCCGTCGATTTCGATGAAGGCGTCGCCGAGCTCGCGGGTGG
>JAGWHB010000033.1 GCA_028867035.1 Nitrososphaerota archaeon
ACTCCGCCTACCACCGTGAAGGGGGGAACATCCTTCGTCACGATGGCACCTGCGGCCACGGCGCTCGAATCCCCGATGTGGATGCCAGATAGAATCACCGCCCTACATCCAATCCAGACATCATTCCCGATGACCACATCCCCCTTTGAGTAGCGAATGCCTCTGAAGCCGCCGAGGGAGCGGGCCCTGGTGCTGTGCATACAGTCCAACTCTATCGTCACCCCATAGGCGATGTTGCAGTAGGAGCCGATGGTGAGCTTCTTGGTGGAAGGACGTTCCGTGAGCAGGAATATCTTGCTGCCGAAGCTGTGGTCGCCGACGGACACCGTGGGAGCCTGCTTGGGGGGAAGGTCGAAAAGGACATGGGCCTTCGGGAATCTCATCTTCCACATGAAGGCAAGAGTCAGATCGTTCTCCCTCACCAGAAGCCTGATAGCTTCACGATGCAGGTTCAAGGCGGGAAGACCTCTGTCAGCGAGCCCGTCGAACTGTTCAGGATGACGGTGTGGGGCCAGATGCAGAAGGCCTGGATGAAGAACTTCGCGTCTTGGTTGTACCCCATGTTCGCGGCGGCGATGGTGCAGTTGGAGTCCACAGGGACCGTGCTGGCGATGAAGAAGGGCGAAGAATGAGTCTTGTTGAAGAGATTTTGGATGGCAGCCCCACCGATGGAGCCAGTCGCGCTTGGGTAGACGTTGTACCCGATGTCGCGGAAGTCGAGCAACCCCACCTTCCAGTCGTTGTTGATGTAGATTGACATCGGCGGTTTCACACCGATGAATAGCGTCCCGTCTGAATAATTGACATAGCAGCCAGCAGAGTAAGATGAAGGCACCCAGACATTCCCCGAGATTATACATGAGGATTGTGAGAGCAACCAATTCCGCGCCTGCAAGGGCTCATAGACCGTCATAGATGTCACCGAGTAGTTCAGCCCAAGGTTCCCTTGCGCCTTCGCCAGCACCACAGGGGAGGCCGCGCCTAGTGTGACCAGCGAGACTACGAATAGGGCCGCGCCTTTCTTCCAACCGAAGGACTCCCAGCCTCTCACCGCGACCACTAGGAAGCCCAGCACCATCGGGTTTGCATATCGGATCAGAGTCCCGACTCCCTGCGAGGTGTAGAACTTGTACCATTGGGAGTCGTAGGCCGCCACGACGAGGAACATCGCCACCGAAGCAACGAACAGAGCATTCTCCCCATCAGTCTTCAGCCTGAAGGCTCCCGCCGCAAGGACACCGAAGAGCCCGAAGGCCCCCACGGATCCCAGCCCGAAGAGCACCAGAGTCCAGAAGATGAACCCGATTGGATTGAGCGCAACGGGAGCATAGTTCGAGTTCCCCGGAGGAGGGGAGCCATGCGGTATCTGCGACTGATTGGTGACGGTGATTACTGGAGGCCCCGTGGAGGTCATGGTGATGGTCCCTCCTGTGCCAGTGCTTCCGCTCGTAGGCGGGGAAATATTCGGAATCTGGATTATGACCCCGATAAGGTTCACCGCCGTCTGGGTGGCGTTGGAACCTCCTCCTTGTGGGACTGGGACCACAATCAGGAGTGCGATTAGGACGAAGGGGAGGGCCTTGAGTCTTGCCCGGTAGATGAAGTAGGCAGAACCCACTAGGAGGAACATTCCATATTCCGTGCGAGTGTAAGTGGCGCAGACGAAAGCCACAGCCGAGAACGCCAGCCACTTCCAGTCTTTCCCGTCCTTGTCGAACCTCAGCCAAGCATAGAACCCAAAGGCTCCCATCGTCAAGGCCACCTGCTCAGAAATGAACTCGGCGGAGTGTAGCGAGAAGGTTGGGAGGAAGGAGATGGATAGCAGGACAAGGGCCTTCGTGCGCTCATTATCAGTCAGCAACCCAAGAATCTTGTAGGCGACGATGAGGAACCCCAGCACCCAGAAGGCGAGATAGAATGGGAACAGGGCCTCGAAAGTAGGGAGGTCATGGACACCGAAGAGCCTGAAGATGGCGATGTTGAACCAACCGAAGAAATATCTCGTCCCATAGATGCCCCCTTGCATGGCCGTCACCGCGTAGTTCGCCTCGTCTGAAGTGAGATAGCCCGTCACAGTCAGGAGGACTGTCCGATAGCCGACGAGTATGATTTGGATGGCTGAAGCGACGAGCAGGGCCTTAATGGATAGTCTCACGCAATCACCAGGGCGCGGTCCAGACTCTCATCCATATTGTGGGACTTCGACCTAGCAGCTTGGGTAAGCATGAACTTGATCCTGAGCTGGCACATCTTCT
>JAGWHB010000034.1 GCA_028867035.1 Nitrososphaerota archaeon
CTGCACGTCCGTCTTTCGTTCCCCTATCCCCTGGGCCACACCCAGGATAACTTCAGTCTAGCTAGGATTCGGGGAGCGTCTCTTCGGACGTTTGACAGTCCACGTTGAAGCTTCACCCGGGAGGCTCTTCTCGCGCCTGGGGTTGCTTCGGGACGTGGGGGGGAGGACTTGATCCCCACTACGGGGTTTACGAAGGGCGTTCTCGCTGGAAATAGGCGAGCTAACGCCGACGTGAGAACCTGCCGTGCTCAGGAGTCAACACCGAGCGCTATCTCGCCCATTGACATGAGGTTAGAAGAACCTGAATTTAACCCCTCTCCCAAGCGTGAGATAGCACACCTGAGAGAGGGATTCCTTCAGCGCGGAAGGCTCCAGGAAGAACCGGTTCTTAAAGGTAGTTAGATACGAAATTACTATTTCCTCTTAACGGCCTAAAACAATAGACCCTAGGGGGTAGGGGTATTACACCATTATCCGTATCTAAGTGTAGTATCTAACACACGCCGACAGAAATTGAAAGGACTGTCAAACCGTAGAAAAATACTCCTCGCCTCTGCAATCGCCATAACCATCGTCTCAGCCTCAGCGTTCGCACAGGGCCTATTCGCACAGTTCACGTTCACCAACAAAGTAACCGTCGCCTCTCCTCTGTCCTTCGTCTCCATGTCATGGAACACTAACGGAGCTTCCCCGGTCAACTGCCCCATAACAGGACAGTCGGCCTCTTGCACATTCTCGGGCCTAGTCTACACGGGACAAACCTTCGGCCTGGTCCTCCAGCTTCAGAACGTCAACACGGGCACAACATATACGCCGGTCTTTCACTCCAACGCGACCGCCTTCGGCCCGGCCACCTATTGCTACCAGAACGGAGGGAGCTTCGGCGCGGGCCTTAACCCGTGTTCAAGCACCCCGATATCAGTCGGCCCGGGATCCCAGCCCAACGCGAACGCCAACTTCGAGCAGATAACAGTAACCTGGTCTCCTCCAATGCCCGGCGCCTTCGGGCTCCGTGGTAACGTAACCTCTTGACCATCCAGGTAGAGCTCTCGACACTAGGCAAGCTGCTACTGTTCGCTTGCGTGTCGTCTTTTGTCTTAGGCGTCCTAGCATGAGCTACAACTGCGAAGTGTGCGGACGGGTGGAAGGAGACATAGCCTATCTGCACCACGTCGCAGAGTTCCCAGACCATCACATCGGGCCGGTGTTCGCGAGAGCCCCGGCCCTCCTCCTTTCTTTCAGTTAGATACGGTTAAATACGTTAGATACGGATAGCTACGCCATGAACCGGACAACCGACAAACCGATACTCTGCATGTGCGACGGCTGCCAGGCTGCAATTATTCAGATTGGCGCCGCGGCTTGTGCATGTGGAGACTGTGAGGCGTGTTCGCCATGAGCAGGGAAGAGGAAGAGGCCAAAGAGCTTGAGGAGGCCCGGAAGGAGAGAGAGAAGGACGCACCACCTAACAAGCGTCTCCTGGTGATGAGGAGAGCCGGACGTCCAGAGCTAGGCGAGAAGGGCCACCATTACCACGCATGGATTCTAACAGGCCAGTCAACCGACGCCCTAACCTTCACGTGCGTGCGGTGCAAAGAGACCCAGGCGATCCCGGCCCTCACCACTTCGGCAGATACAGAGCCATGAGTCCCCGGAGGGTGAAGGGGATACGCTGCCCTGTGTGCGGACAGTTCGGCGCTAGAGGGCCCTATCACAAGTGGGTGAAGAACGGGAGGGGAGTTAGATACGGCACCTAT
Organism: Nitrososphaerota archaeon; assembly: GCA_028867035.1. Taxonomy (GTDB): domain Archaea; phylum Thermoproteota; class Nitrososphaeria; order Nitrososphaerales; family Gagatemarchaeaceae; genus UBA183. Next base: position 1,758 of record JAGWHB010000034.1, read on the forward strand.
GACTACTACAGGCACGGCACCGAGAAGACCGGCTATAGCATCTGCAACGTGAGGCGCAAGCAGCCCGTAGTATCTAACAACGACAACGAGCCCGACTTTGAGAGACTGAAGGAGCTAGCAGAGAAGGAGGACGTCCCCGACTTCCAAGCCATTAAGGACAGGATGAAGGGCCGGAAGAGATGAGGGGAAGGCCTGAGACAGATACTGGGTGGCGTCAGAAGGTCAAACTAGCGGAGGCAGAGAGGCGCAGGCTTGAGGCTCGTGTCCTATGCACCCGGGACGTCCCTATCTTCGTCTCTTCCCTGGACGACCTGACCCTCAGGATTCTGAAGAGGGAGGTCAACGCCGAAATCAACCAGCGCAA
>JAGWHB010000035.1 GCA_028867035.1 Nitrososphaerota archaeon
CGGCTTGTCCTTGTGGTAGGTCTTTACGGTGTAGTGAATCCTTATGCCCTCAAGTTCGCTGATTCGTTCTTCGGCCTTCCTCCGCAGGGCCTCAGGGGGAGAGCTGGATTCGAGAGCCGACTTCAGGGCTTGGTAATGCTTCTCGCAGAGGATGAACACGCCATATGCGGGGTCTCCACCAGCCCATTCCTGAACAAGACTATCAGGCGGAATGTGCGCATACCAGATGGGGATGTCCTTGCCCCAGGGCGTTTCGCACCGTTCACGATTCCAACAGCAAGGGTTGTAATGCCATTTGGCATTCTCTATCCTTTCAAAGACCATCATGAGGGAAAGATGCTCGCTTGTGAGGAGCCTTACTGGGTCTGTATCCGGAGTTGAGCCCGAATGAGTCAGGGGCTTCGCGTCCTTGACCTTCGCTGCGGCTGGGGTGCTCAATCCAAATCGCTCCGTTCGATTCTACCATGAGGCTCTGGGGCATGAAAGGGCGTTCCATCGAAGTATAGACATTCAAGCAGGAACCAACCTTCGCCCTTGTGATGCGACCTACGAATGAACGCTATGACCTTCTTCTCCTTCGCGCCCTCACTCTCAGCCTTGCTTTTCGCGCTCATGCTTTGACGCCCATCCCTTCCACTTTTCTTTTTCCTTGGGGAGTTATTTGATACGAAGGTTGGCCGTTCTTCATCTTCATTCGTAGGTCTCCTTGGAATACTTGGGCCGCAAGTAGCCAGCTCAGAGAGCCGCTTTCCTCATCGTTCAGGTCTGATGCTATTACGACCTTTCCTTTCGGGTTGATGATTCCAGTTTGCTTCCATCGTCGCAAGGCAAGGGGATGAACTCTTGAGGCATCGTCAAGAAGATATTTGGCGAGTTCACAACAGCCTATTGCCGTCCCTGCGTCAAGCCCCTCTTTGATTAGAGCATCATAGAAATCATTCCAATCTGGGTCAGCCGCATGTGTGCTCATGCAGGAATCGCTCCCAAGGCCTTCGTCGTCGGAAGTGGATCGGTCAAGGCTGGCGTCAAGGCTTGCGCATCTCCTCTGATTCTGACTCGAGCTGTTGGTGATGGTAGCACCATCGTAGGCCATTCTGTGAAGGCTTGAAGAGGTGAGGTTCGCAACATATCGCGCTTTCCAATCCTGACAGAACTGAAGAGTGACCACACGAGTATTTCCACTGGCACAAGCCGCAGGTCTTGCTTTCATCGACCTGACCACCCAGCTCCAATAGCCCTCTGTTCCTCTCATGATATTCCAGTGCTGCTACGTCAAGTCCGTTCATCCTACGTCCCCTCCATCCCTGAGCGCGTCGCCTTCCCTCCGTCAGTCTTGTTCATGGGCCCACCCTAGGCGCAGCCACGTCTTGAACAGTAGTAGTCAAGGAACCTCCACCATTGGGGCTAACTTCCTTCACCCCGCACCTGCACTTAAAACTCGGCTCCCAGCACCCCACGCAGGTGGGCCTCCACACCGCATCCCTGGCGCACTTCTCGCAGAGGAGCTTCTTCTTGTCGCTCAATGCTTCGCTTCCTTATGCAGCTTCAGATTGTAAAGGTTCATGCAGACCCTCCCACACACCGAGCACACTGACGCCTGTGCGATCGCAAGCTGCTCCTCTATCTTGGTCCTACTCATGGGTCTGCATCAACGCGATCCTTGCATAATCTCTCGCCGTCAGTTTTGAAACCAACCAACGCTTTTGTGCGGCCCAGGTCAATGCGTCTAGCCTGTCCCAGTAGTCCCTTGTCTTGTCCAGCTTCTTTGCTTCATTAGTCAGCCATGTGAGCTTCTCCCTTCGAGTCTCTTCCATACCACCCTGGCCTACCCCACTCCTTATAGGTATTTCTCTCTCTCCCGCCCCTATGTTTCCACTGGAAAGTGGAAACCCCCCTACCGTCCCTGCAAACCCTCGAGTTCCACCCCCCAGGGTCCCCGATCAGGACCACCACCAAATCCCCCAAAACGAGCCCCGTTCGACAATCTAGGGCCAATCGTTCTTATATCGCTTGCTTCCGGGCTAGTCCATCTTTGAAAACGGGGAGTTTGCAGAACGCGCG
>JAGWHB010000036.1 GCA_028867035.1 Nitrososphaerota archaeon
ATGTTGTTCATCAGGAGCCCCATCTGGCGCTCGGAGGAGAGCCGGGCTTCCGTCTCGCCCACGCTCTGGGCCATCTTCCTGTATTCCGGGCTCATCCGCGCCAGCCTTTGAGCCAGCTCCGGGTGAGCGTTGGCCCAATCCTCAAGCTGCTTTTCGGTGAGATTGGTCTTTGAAGGGTCCTTGATGGGGACGCTCATCTCGTCAGCCTCGGCGCGATGAACTTGTTTCTGACCGCCTGGAGCCGTTCCTTCTCGATGTCGTAGGAGCCAGCCGCCTTCTCGACCTCGAAGACCGGACACATCCGTCCGTCGTCGAGCATGAAGGGGACATGGTTCCGCATCCTCACGACGCTCGGGGCCTTGCCCTTCTCTAGCGTCCTCAGCTCCTCGGCGTCCGGCATCACCTCATCAAAGCATCCCCAGGTCGTGTTCGCCCGCCCGGACATCCCCTTGTAGAGCACGGGACCTTCCTCGTAGGGCATCAGGTCGTCGAAAGGATGGATGTGCCTGACCACAAAGAGGGGGATGGCTCCCCGGTTGTTGTACCTCGGATGCTTTATCTTATTGAGAGGGTCAAGGTAGGTCTGATAGATTCCTTTCGCTCCGCTCGGGGCTATGGCGAAGCTGCCGTCCGCAAGGGTCGCCCCCTCGATGAAGTCCGTCTTTTTGGGGGAGGAGCCCCGCCTCTGGATTTGAAACTGCCTCCTGCCCCAGCTCCACAGCGCGGAATCCGAAGTCGGAATCCCCCTTATCCAATGGTATCTTTTCGCCAGCAGGGAAGCTATGGACTGGAGGAACAGCGTGTACAGCATCGAAAAGATGTACCCCGAGAGGAAGACGACCGACTGGTAGGGAGGGGGGACTATGAAGGCTATCGCAAACCCGATGTACATCGGGAGCATCCCAAGGGCCATCTGCCAGTTCTGCCATTCGACCACTATGTGGTCAGCTCTGTTAATGGATTCGGCTCGGGTTCTGGCTCGGCCTGCTTTTCCTTCTCAGTCTGAGGCTTCTCGACCGTGATGCGCTTCGTCTTGATGCTAAGTTGTGTAAGTGCAGAGAGCGGGAGTTCGCCTTCGAGGATGACTTCGATGGACACGGGGATCGTGCGCTTGTCGAGCTGCGAAGTGAAGTCGGGTTCTCTGGATGCTTGAGGGCGGGGGATTTGGTCTGTGAGTTCCGCCGCCTTCCCGGAATTGTCCTTCGTCCTGGTGATCGGGGGCTCGGGTTCTTTGAGGCTGGTCTCCACGGAATCAGGCTCGGGTTCCTTCCTTCCTCTGATGAGGGCGACCGAAAGCACGGCTCCCACGCCGCCGAACAGTCCGCCCCATCCGACGCCCCCCATCCCATCGGGGAGCCTCTGGACAAGGAGGAAGAACATGAAGACGGCGAAGGCCCAATAGGCGACGAGGACGACGGCGTTGGAGCCCTTCAGACGTCCCGCCTCACATGAATCACGACGTAGGGGAAGTTCCCCGCGTCCCCGGTGACAAGGAAGTTCAGGAAGTCCCTGTCAGACTGGACGGCCCGGCCTGCGGTCGTCACTATGTCGTCCCCCTTCTTGTAGCCCAGCTTCTCGATCAGCTCATGGGAGAGGGTTATCCTGGCCGTGCCGGAGGACACCCAGCCGAGGGAGGCTTCCTTGACCACCTTGGCCCTGCTCATGTACCTCGACTCTTCGGAGACGAAGCTGGAAGCCTGGGACCCTAGCTGCCCCATCAGGTAGTCCATGATGACCTTTGTGGAAGAGGCTTCTAGCGTCCTCTGGAACTCCCTCTGCTGGGGACTAATCAAGGGCCAGCCCTGTCAAGCATCATTAGCGGTGGTATCTTCGGTATATATGGCGAACCCCAAGTTTAACTTGGTGGTGGTTAGTTTAACTTCTTGGCAATTACTATGTATCTAGAATATCAAAAGGGACAAAACAAGTCGGGGGCTCAAAGCAAGCTTAATCTTTGTAAGTGGAACCTTAAACCAGCATAGACAAAGGAGTTGGGGCCGCTACGCTTGCTACGGATGGCC
>JAGWHB010000037.1 GCA_028867035.1 Nitrososphaerota archaeon
CAATTACTTCCGACCCCATGAAGCATTAGACGGGGCGACCCCTGCTCAGAAGGCAGGAATCCAAGTCGAGGGTTCAAACCCTTGGATAACCGTCATTCAGAACGCCAGTCATGGCCCGAAGGTTTACAACGCCCAGAGTCAGAAGGATGGCCCGTTAGTTTGACAGAACCCGATTCCACCATTTGAATGATTGATGATTTCATAGATTCTGCTACCCCTCTTGCGAGCGAATATGGTATCATGCTTCTGATAGCCGACCGTTCAAGACTTGGCGGGAGTTTCCATTTTCCGAACTCATCGCCCGTGAAAGAAACCATGAAGTCGGGAAACTCACCCCAAAGATAGCGGGAACCATAGTGCGTCTTAGCTGGCCCCACGAAATTTTGGGCCTTCCGGACGTTTTCAAGAATCCAAAGGCGAGGCGAGACAGCTATCGCTATTTCCCTGAAACGGTTGAACAGCTTAATTCCATTCTCGACATTCGGGGGGAACCGCCGAACTGAAGGCCATGATGGAGGAAGACCCATTTTCGTGAAGTCTGTGCAGGGCGAGGAACCTACGACAACATCGGCCTGAGGGAAGGGAAAGGGCTCTAATAAATCGACCTGATTGAGGCTCTGTTAACTTGATGGGCCATCCTCCTCCGAGTTCTCGGTGTTAACCTTCGGGCCACGAGCCGCGTTCTGAATGAGGGTCTTCCACTTGTCCTCTCCCTCGACTTTGACGCCAGCCGCTTCTGAAGGCGTTCTCCCTCCAAGTCCCTCGTGGGGCCTGACGTAGTTGTGGAAGAGTTGGTATCCCTTCAGGATGGGCGAGTCTGGCGTCTTGAGGCCCCTGAAGTTCTGCTCCCTGTCCCTGATTTCCCCGTTGAGTCTCTCCATCTTGTTGTTGTGGACTTCGCCTCCGAGTCTGATGTCGGGGACGTGGACGGTGTTCCGCTCTGGGTGTCTCGAATACCACTCCTTCTTGTTGGCTCTGGCGAAGTTCGGAGCGCCGTCGCTGATGAGGACTTTCGGCCTCTTCCCCGCTCTCTTCTCGGCCTCTCTGAACATGGGCCTCACGTCTGAGGTTCCCTTCTTGTCGCTGACCTGTTGCGCTATCCAGAAGCGGGTCTCGTCGTCCATCATGGCGAAGAGGTATTTCATGTCCCCCTTCACCTTCAGGTAGAGTTCGTCAGTCCTCCATGTGTTCCCGACCTGAGGGGTTATCTGGCTGACGTATCCCTCCATCAGCGAGACATACTTCCGAATCCATTTGAGGACGCTGACGTGCGAGACGTTAACGCCCTGAAGTCTCAGGAACTTCTGGACGTTCCGTAGGCTCTCGCCCGTGAAGTAGAGTTGGAGGGCCTGAGTGATTGCCTGAGGGTTGACCCTCATGCTCTCGAAGCCGAGGTTCTTCGAGAACCTGAGGCCGCACCCCTTACAGGAGTAGCGCTGAAGGTCGCCGCTCCTGTTGTGCCTGACAGAGTGCCTGACGACGAGGGCCGACCGACAACGGGGGCAGTTGTCCACCCTGACCGCCTCGATGGTGATTTGGCTCTCGACCCGCTTCCGCATCTCCCACGAGATTTCTACGGCCCAAGAGTGCTTGCACTTCAGGCCCCTATACTTGGCGTCGGGGCACTCGCAGACCCAACCTATCTCGGTCTGGACGACCTGATACTCCCTGTCGAACTTCTGGGAGTGAACCATGTAGACAGTTTCATCGACCCGTCTCACCCACCCGAAATTCTGGGCGATTGCGTGGCCCCTTAATTCCCTCTCGTTGATTGAGGGCTTAGGAGTGTATTGGTTCGACATTCAGTCCCACGCCCTCATCTCGTGCTCGGACTGGAGGACTTCAAGAAACTCGTCCTCGTCCGCGATTCCCATGTCCGCCATCCTTTCGCGCTGTGCTTCTGACATCATCACACCTATCACACCCTACACACAATAGTCT